>NZ_BAAALH010000001.1:1032449-1116422 GCF_039528175.1 Citricoccus alkalitolerans | reverse complement strand
CGTCGTGGAGCGTTGCGGCGCCGAGTCCGCCAAGTCCGAGATCGTCCACAGCATGGACGAGGCCCTCGCCGCCGCGGAGAAGCTGGGCCTGGCCGGCGTCGACCTGTTCGTCCGTACCCCGGCCAAGGCCGCCGAGCACGCCGACCTCGCGCGCGGCTTCGGCCTGACGCCCCGCGTCCGCCTCCTGGAGGACTTCCCGACGGCGGCCGGCGGCTTCCGCGCCGTCGTCGCCACGCTGCCCCCGCGCGCCGCGGACCCCACCGCCGGCTCCCTGGCGGCCGCTGTGCCGGGAGCGCAGGACGGTGAAACAGTGGGGAGTTCAGAACCCGCACCGTTGCCCCCCCTGCTGGACGCCGCCTACGACCCGTGGCCGTCCGCGCTGGCGCTGGCCTGGCAGCAACAGGGAGGCCAGGTGGTCAGCGGCCTGGAGATGCTGCTGTATCAGGCCGTCGAGCAGGTCCGCCTGTTCACGGAGCGTATCCGCCCTGACGGGACGGAGCCCGACTGGTCCGCCGTCATCGCCGCGATGGCCTCCGCCATCGACCTTCCTGAGCGCTGAATCTGGTCACACGGTCCGGAAGCCTGTGCGGACCATGAGAGAATCGAATCCATGGTGCGCTGGTTGACAGCGGGCGAATCACATGGGCCCGCACTCGTTGGAATCATTGAAGGGATGCCTGCGGGCATCCCCCTGACCACCTCTATGGTGCAGGACGCCCTGGCGCGCCGGCGCCTGGGCTACGGCCGTGGTGCCCGCATGAAGTTCGAGCAGGACCGGGTCACCCTCGTCGGTGGTGTCCGCCACGGTTCCACCCTGGGCTCCCCGGTCGCCATCGAGATCGCCAACACCGAATGGCCGAAGTGGGAGAAGGTCATGTCCGCCGATCCCGTGGACGCGGACGAGCTCGACGGCCTGGCCCGCAACGCCGCCCTCACCCGCCCCCGCCCCGGCCATGCTGACCTGGCCGGCATGCAGAAGTACGGGTTCGATGAGGCCCGGCCCCTGCTGGAACGCGCCTCCGCCCGTGAGACCGCGGCGCGCGTGGCCCTGGGCACCGTGGCCTCCTCCTTCCTGGCGGAGCTCGGCATCCGCACCGTCTCCCACACCACGGCGGTCGGCACGGTGTCCGTGCCGGACGGCGCCGAGCTGCCCGCGCCGGAGGACGTGACCGCGCTGGACGCGGATCCGCTGCGGTGCTTCGACAAGTCCACGTCAGACGCCATGGTCGCCGAGGTCGATGCCGCCCACAAGGAGGGCGAGACCCTCGGTGGTGTCGTCGAGGTCCTGGCCTACGGCGTGCCCGTGGGGCTAGGCAGCCATGTCCACTGGGACCGCCGTCTGGATTCGCTGCTCTCCGGTGCCCTCATGGGCATCCAGGCCATCAAGGGCGTGGAGGTCGGAGACGGCTTCACCACGGCCGCCCGCCGTGGCACCGCCGCCCACGACGAGATCGTCCGGGGCCCAGGCGGTCATCCGATCCGCACGTCCAACCGGGCCGGCGGCATCGAGGGCGGCATGAGCACCGGGGGAGTGGTCCGTGTGCGCGCGGGCATGAAGCCGATCGCCACGGTTCCCAAGGCCCTGCGCACCGTGGACACGGCCACCGGCCAGGACACGAAGGCCCACCACCAGCGCTCGGACGTGTGCGCCGTGCCGGCGGCCGGCGTCGTGGCCGAGGCCATGGTCAGTCTCGTCCTCGCCCAGGCCGTCCTGCAGAAGTTCGGGGGAGACTCCGTGGCGGAGACGAAGCGGAACCTGGACTCCTTCGTGGCCTCGCTCGAACCGCTGCCGGTCTCTGAGGCGGACACGGCGGCCGAGCTGGCTGAGGCGCCCATGGGTGACCCGCTGCAGTGAGTTCCACAACCGGAGGCGGCCCTGGGTGGTCACCTGGCCGGCGGATCGTCCTCGTGGGGCCCATGGGCTCCGGCAAGTCGACCGTCGGACTCGTCCTGGGCCGCGAGCTGGGCCTGCAGCGCCTGGACGCCGACGACCTCTTCGTGGCCCAGCACGGTGCCATCTCGGACTACTTTTCCCGCCATGGTGAACCCGCCTTCCGCCAAGCGGAGGAGGAGGTCATCGGCGAGGTACTCTCCCGCGCCGAACCCTGCGTTCTGTCCCTGGGTGGAGGAGCGGTGCTCAGCGCCCAGACCCGCGACCGGCTGCAGCACGGATCCCATGTCGTCTACCTCACGGTGGCGGAGGACGCGGCCCTGGCACGCCTCAACGGCGGCCTCGGCCGGCCGGTCCTCGCGGGGAATCCCGGCCGCACCTGGCGCCGTATTCTCGCCGAACGCCATGCCTTGTACCGTGAGGTGTCGCAGTGGACGGTGGACTCCACCGGCCGCTCCACCGAAGAACTGGCCACCCATATCATCAGCCTCGTCCGCCAGGCCGAGACGACCACCCCGACCACAGGAGCTGTCCATCCATGACTGAGCCGAACACCCCGTCCACCGAACCCGTCCCGGACGATGCCACCGTCATCCCCGTGGCCGGCGGATCGGGGTCAGCGGGCACCGGCGGCTATGACGTCGTGGTGGGCAAGGGCCTGCTGGGGCGCCTGCCGGGCATGCTGGGACCCTCGGTTCGCCGGGTTCTGGTCATCCACCCCCGGGCGTTGCGAGCCACGGGCGACGTGGTCAAGGCGGACCTGGAGACGGCCGGTTTCCAGGCACTCACCGCGGAGATCCCGGACGCCGAGGAGGGTAAGCACATCCAGGTTGCCGCGTTCTGCTGGCAGGTCCTGGGCCAGAACGACTTCACCCGCTCGGACGCCGTGGTGTCCGTGGGCGGCGGCTCCGTCTCCGACGTCGCCGGCTTCGTAGCGGCCACCTGGCTCCGCGGGGTCCGTGTGGTGCACTTCCCCACCACCCTCCTGGGCATGGTGGACGCCGCTGTGGGTGGCAAGGCCGGCATCAACACCGCTGAGGGCAAGAATCTGGTGGGTGCGTTCCACCCGCCCGCCGGCGTCCTCGCCGACCTGGACACGCTGCTGACCCTGCCGCCGAACGAGCTGGTGTCCGGACTCGCGGAGGTCGTCAAATGCGGCTTCATCGCGGACCCGGAGATCCTCACCATCATCGAGTCCTCCCCGGAACAGGCCCAGAACCCGCACTCGTCCCAGCTGCGCGAACTGATCGAGCGTTCGATCGCCGTCAAGGCGCAGGTGGTGTCCAATGACCTGCGGGAGGCCGGCGCGCGGGAGATGCTCAACTACGGCCACACCCTGGCGCACGCCATCGAACTGGCCGAGCGCTATCAGTGGCGCCATGGCGCCGCCGTGTCCGTCGGCCTGGTGTTCGCGGCCGAACTGGCGCGCTCCGTCGGACGTCTCGATGATGCCACCGCCGATCGTCACCGCACGATCCTGGAGTCGCTCGGCCTGCCGACGTCGTACTCCTCCGGCCGCTGGGAGACGCTGCTGGACGGTATCCGCAGGGACAAGAAGAACCGCGGTGACCAGCTGCGGTTCGTGCTCTTGGACGGCCTGGGCAAGCCGACCACCTATGACGTCCCGGACGCCTCGCTGCTGTTCGCGACCTATCAGGAGATAACTGAGTGATCGCCGGGTAGACCGGTGATGATCCGGCGTGCCGACGCCATCGCCTAGAATGGTCGACTGGACTTCCAGCGAGACCCGCCGACGCCATCGACTGGCCCCTTACCGACAGACGGAGATTGACAGTGGCAACCAGCAACGACATCAAGAACGGCACCGTGCTGAAAATGGACGGCCACCTGTGGAACGTCATCGAGTTCCAGCACGTGAAGCCGGGCAAGGGCGGGGCGTTCGTCCGCACCAAGATCCGGAACATCACCACCGGCAAGCTGGTGGACAAGACCTTCAACGCCGGTGCCAAGATCGAGACCGCCACTGTGGACCGCTCGGACTACGAGTACTTGTACATGGACGGCGAGGACTACATCTTCATGGACACGGACACCTACGACCAGATCCCGGTGAACCCGGCTGTCGTGGGCAACGCCGCCAACTTCATGCTGGAGAACCAGAAGGTCACCATCGCCATGAACGAGGGCACCCCGCTGTACCTGGACATGCCGCCGTCCGTGGTCTTGGAGATCACCTACACCGAGCCGGGCCTGCAGGGTGACCGGTCCTCCGCCGGCACCAAGCCCGCGACCCTCGAGACCGGCTACGAGATCCAGGTCCCGCTGTTCGTGGATCAGGGCACCAGGGTCAAGGTGGACACCCGCACGGGTGACTACCTGGGCCGTGTGAACGACTGACGGGACGACTGACCAACTGTGAGCGCACGAGGCAAAGCCCGGAGGCGCGCGCTGGAGGTCCTCTTTGAGGCCGAACAGCGCGGGACCAGTCCGGATGAGGGCATCACCTCCCGCAGGGCATCCACGGCACAGGTGATCAACCCGTACACCGTGGAGATCATCCGGGGCGTGGTGGCCGAACAGGAGAGGATCGACGAGATCCTGTCCTCCTACGCCCAGGGCTGGACCCTGGACCGCATGCCGGCAGTGGACCGCGCCATCCTCCGGATCGGTGCCTGGGAACTGCTGTTCAACGACGAGGTTCCGGACCGCGTGGCGGTGGCCGAAGCGGTCACGATCGCCAAGGAACTGTCCACGGACGATTCCCCGGACTACGTCAACGGCCTGCTCGGCCGGATCCAGCAGCTCAAGCCGACGCTGTTGGACTGACCGGCCCGCCGGGCCTGATCGCGCCGAAGAGCTCCTGCCGCTGCTGGACCGTCTCCTGGAGTAGCCGGAGCTCTTCGGCGCTGTTGGCCTGGACATCGTGGCCTCGTTCGATCCGGTGCCGCAGGGCCGCCAGGCGTAAGACGGTCTGCTCGAAGGCGCGGTGCTGGCTCCGGGCCCCGTGCCTGCCGGCCCATCGACGGCCCTGCCGCCGTCCCGGGGCCGTGCCGAAGAGGGCGATCTCCTCCGGCCACAGCCATCCCGCCGCTTCGTAGCGGCCCAGCATGCTCTGGGTGAGGCGTCTCTCGGCCCGCAACAGCAGCACGACGGCGGCGATCGCCGCGATGAAGAGCGGGACCTGCAGCACCAGGTAGAACGTGAAGAAGTCGTCGAAGATTAGGGCCAATCCGCCGTTCCACAGGAAGTGCCCGGCTACGGCCGGGACCAGTCCCACCAGGAACCAACCGATCCAGCCGGCCCGGCCGAGCCGGTCCCTGGTGACCTGCCGCTGCGCGGCCACCCCCAGGAAGAACCCGATCCACACGGTGAACAGCACATGGGCGAAGGGCGAGAACAGTCCCCGCAGCACGAAGGTGAACGCCAGCTCGGTTCCCCACCCGGCCTCGGTGTAGGCCGTGCCGAAGTACAGGATGTTCTCCGTGAACGCGAAACCCGCCGCCACCATGCCGGCGTAGACCACCCCGTCCACGGGACCGTCGAAGTGCCGGCGGGCCGCCAGGAAGATCACCACGAGGCCGGCGCCCTTCATGGCCTCCTCGATCACCGGGGCCTGCACCACCGTCCCGAAGGTGTCCGAGTCCAGCGAGGACAGCCCGCTGAAGGTCTCCATGAACACCTCGCCCAGTGCGAGGGTGCCGAGCACGGACACCCCCGCGCCCCACAGGAAGGCGAAGGCCAGCCAGCCGCGGGGCTCAGGATCCCAGCGGTCGACCCACAGCAGCGCGGCCACCACGATGCCGAGGGGGACCAGGGCCAGCAGCCCGACCACGAAGAGCGTCTCGGTGCCCAGGACGCCGACCAGGAACAGAACCACCAGTGCGCCGACGGCCGCGGCCGCCACGAGCAGGGCGATGTCCCAGGCGTTGGAGCGGCGGTTGCGCCGAGCGATCAGGTGCGCCGGGGGATAGGCGGCGGACGACGGGCCGGAGGACCCCGGGTGGCCGGCCGGGGTCAGTGGTCCTGGCCTGTTGGGCGGGAGTGGTGTGGAGCGGTTCACCGGCTGCGTCATGGAACCATCCTGACACCAGGTCGCCCCGCCGCGGTGATAGTGTTGACGCCGGACCAAACACACCCCACCCGGGGTTGCGTTTCCTTTAAGTTCCGTCCTGTGAGGCGGGGAAGGAGGCATGTGTGCAGGCTGAGAGCCGCGCTGTGCGCACCGTCCGGAATGTCCTTTCCGCGGCGGATATCGATCGGGCACTGACCCGGATCGCCCACGAGATCCTCGAGGCGAACCGTGGGCCCTCCGGCCTGGTCATCCTGGGCATTCCCCGCCGCGGCGTCCCCCTGGCCGAGCGTCTGGCCCGCAAGCTCGCCCGCATAGAACCGGACTTCGACGCCGGCTCCTCGACCGGTGAACTGGACGTCACCCTCTACCGGGACGACCTGCGCCGCTCCACCTCCCGCACCCCCGCGCCGACCCGCCTGCCGGACACCGGAATCGACGGCGCCACCGTGGTGCTCGTGGACGATGTGCTCTATTCCGGGCGGACCATCCGTGCCGCCCTGGACGCCCTCAACGACTTCGGCCGCCCGGCCGCCGTCCGTCTCGCCGTCCTCGTGGACCGTGGCCACCGTGAATTGCCGATCCGTGCCGACTTCGTGGGCAAGAACCTGCCCACCTCCACGGCCGAGCGCGTCCAGGTCCGACTCGTGGAGATCGACGGGCCGGGCGGCACCGCCGAGGTCACCGAGGACGCCGTCTCGATCACCGACCACGCGGAGGCCAGCGTCCGGGGTGAGGCCCGGTGAAGCACCTGCTGTCCACCCAGGACCTCTCCCACGCCGACGCATTGCGCATACTCGACACCGCCGAGGAGATGGCTACGGTCTCCGGGCGCGAGGTCAAGAAGCTTCCCGCCCTGCGCGGCCGCACCGTGGTCAACCTCTTCCTCGAAGACTCCACCCGGACCCGGATCTCCTTCGAGGCTGCAGCCAAGCGCCTCAGCGCGGACGTCATCAACTTCTCGGGGAAGGGCACCTCCGTCTCCAAGGGCGAATCCCTGAAGGACACCGTCCAGACCCTCGAGGCCATCGGCGCGGACGCGATCGTGATGCGCCACTGGGCCTCCGGGGCAGCAGCCCAGCTCGCCGACTCCGGCTGGATCCGGTCGGCCGTGGTCAACGCCGGGGACGGCACGCACGAGCACCCCACGCAGGCGCTGTTGGACGCCTTCACGCTGCGCCGCCACCTGGCGCTACGGAACGGCACGGAGCCGCACGGCGCGGACCTGGCCGGGATGAAGGTCGTCATCGTCGGGGACATCCTGCACTCACGGGTGGCCCGCTCCAATCTGTGGCTGCTGACCACGCTCGGGGCCGAGGTCACCCTGGCCGCCCCGCCGACCCTGGTACCGGTGGGTGTGGAGGACTGGCCCTGCACGGTGACGTACTCACTCGACGAGGCCCTGGCGGGCGCACCGGACGCCGTGATGATGCTGCGCGTCCAGTCCGAGCGCATGCATGACGCGTTCTTTCCTTCGGCCGCCGAGTACACCCGGTCCTGGGGACTGACGGATGAACGGCTCGGGATGCTGGAGGCCAGCGGTGTGGAGGACGCGGTCATCATGCACCCGGGTCCCATGAACCGCGGCCTGGAGATCTCCGCGGCGGCCGCGGACTCCGCGCGCAACACGGCCCTGGAACAGGTCGCCAACGGCGTCTCCGTCCGGATGGCCGTGCTGTATCTGCTCCTGTCGGCCTCCGACAGCCCCGACCCGTCCACCCCGACCACACCGTCCAACCGGAAGGCCACCGCATGAGCGCCACCTTTGACCCCCGCAACAGGTACCTCATCACCGGCGGCACCCTGCCGGATGGCACCACCTCGGATGTCCTCATCGAGGACGGCCTGTTGGCCGCCGTCGGGCAGGACGCCCGCGCGCGCGGAGGCGCGACGCCCTCGGCTGAGGCAGCCGAGACCATCGACGCCACCGGCCGCATCATCCTGCCCGGGCTCGTGGACCTGCACACCCATCTGCGCCAGCCTGGCCGTGAGGATTCGGAGACCGTGGAGACGGGCACCCGGGCGGCCGCCCTCGGCGGCTTCACCTCGGTGCACGCCATGGCGAACTCGACGCCGGTCGCGGACTCGGCGGGCGTCGTCGAGCAGGTGTGGCAGCTGGGCCGCGAGGCCGGCTGGTGCGATGTCCATCCCGTGGGCGCCGTCACCGTGGGCCTGGGCGGCGAACGCCTCGCGGAGCTCGGTGCCATGGCGCAGTCCCGGGCGGAGGTCCGGGTGTTCTCTGATGATGGCATGTGCGTCTGGGATCCGGTGCTGATGCGCCGGGCACTGGAGTACGTGAAGGCCTTCGACGGCGTGATCGCCCAGCATGCCCAGGAGCCGAAGCTCACCGACGGCGCCCAGATGAACGAGGGCGCCCTGTCCTCGGTCCTGGGCCTGGCCGGTTGGCCCGCCGTGGCGGAGGAGGCCATCATTGCCCGGGACGTGCTGCTGACCCAGCACGTGGGCTCTCGGCTGCACATCTGTCACGTCTCCACCGCCGGCTCCGTGGAGATCATCCGCTGGGCCAAGGAGCGCGGGATCGAGGTCACCGCCGAGGCGACCCCGCACCACCTGCTGCTGACCGAGGAGCTCGTCCGCACCTACAACCCGGTCTACAAGGTCAACCCGCCACTGCGCCGCGAGGAGGACGTGATGGCGTTGCGCGAAGGCCTGGCCGACGGCACGATCGACACGATCGGCACCGACCACGCCCCGCACACCGCGGAGAACAAGGAATGTGAGTGGACGGTCGCGGCCATGGGCATGACCGGCCTGGAGACCGCACTGCCGGTGGTCCAGCAGGCGCTCGTGGACACCGGGTTGATGGACTGGGCGGGGATCTCACGGATCCTCAGCTCGACGCCGGCCCGCATCGCCCGTCTGGCGGACCAGGGCCGGATTTCCCCGGAGGGCGTCTTCGAGCTCGGCGCCCCCGCCAACCTCACCGTCTACGATCCCTCGGTCACCCGGGCCGTGGACCCGGAGTCGCACGCCACAAAGTCCCGCAACAGCCCCTTCCGGGGGATGGAGCTGCCCGGCCAGGTCACCGACGTCTTCAACCACGGGCACCCGGTGGTGCGTGACCGCGCCCTGGCCACGTCCCGGGCGCAGAACCAGCAGAACCAGCACCAGCAGCAGACAGGAAGCGCTCAGCAGTGAACGATGATTTCAGCGCCGAATACACCCTCATCGCGTTTCTGACCGGCCTCGGACTGGTGGTGATCGTGGCCCTCATGTGGTGGGGATGGCGCAACCGCAAGCGACGCCAGCAAGACATCGCAGCCCCCGCCTCTGTGCCCGCCGACGTCCTGGAGTCCGAGCCCCTCGCCGGGGCCGAAGGCATGTACGTCACCACGGTGCGGGGGCGGGACTACCTGGACCGGATCGCCGTCCATGACCTCGGATTGCGCACCAACGCCCGGTTGGAGGTGCATCGTTCCGGCGTGGCCCTGCTGCGGGAGGGCGGGTCCAACCTGTTCATCCCGCAGGCCGACCTGCGCCAGGTAGGCCTCGACTCCGGCATGAGCGGGAAGTTCGTGGAGAAGGGCGGCCTGCTGGTGGTCTCGTGGAGTTTGGGTGACCACGAGGTCTCCACGGGGTTCCGGACCCGCAGCGCCGATGACCGTGACCCGCTGCTGACCGCCATCCAGGCCCTCGTCGACGGTGGGCTCCCGGCCGCCCCGATGGCCGCCTCCGCGCCCTCACCCGACGCCTAGAACCGGCCTATGCAGCACACGCCGCACACCACCCCGCACACCACCCCCCACACACCCGCAGACCCACCCGCAGATGGAGAACAACTCGTGAGCCTCTTGAACCGCGAGCCGGCCGTACTGGTCCTGGCCGATGGAACCGTCCATCACGGCCAGGCCTATGGCCAGACCGGAACCACCCTGGGCGAGGCCGTCTTCACCACCGGCATGACCGGCTACCAGGAGACGCTGACCGATCCGTCCTACGCCCGCCAGATCATCGTCCAGACGTTCCCGCACATCGGCAACACCGGAGTCAACACCGAGGATGCCGAGTCCCGGGCCATCTTCGCCGCCGGCTACGTGGTCCGCGAGGCGGCCCGCGTCCCGTCGAACTGGCGCTCCGAGCGGAACCTGGACGATGAGCTGGAAGCCCAGGGCGTCGTCGGGATCCAGGGCGTGGACACCCGTGCGGTGACCCGGCACCTGCGCTCCGCCGGTGCCATGAAGGCCGGGATCTTCTCCGGCGCGGCCGCCCGGCGTCCGCTCGCCGACCTCGTCGCCGAGGTCCAAGCCCAGCCGTCCATGGCCGGTGCCCGCCTGGCGGATGAGGTGACCACGGAGTCCGCCTACGTCGTCGAGCCAGCCGAGCACGGCTGGGAGGGCGAGCCGCTGCACACCGTGGTGGCGCTCGACCTCGGCCTGAAGGCCGCCACACCGCGACACCTGGCCTCCCGCGGGATCCGGCTCCACGTACTGCCCGCCACCTCATCCTTCGAGGACATCACCGCCTTGAACCCGGACGGCGTGTTCCTCTCCAACGGCCCCGGCGACCCCGCCACCGCCGACGACCAGGTGTCGTTGCTGCGGCAGGTCCTCGACGCCGGGCTGCCGTTCTTCGGCATCTGCTTCGGCAACCAGGTCTTCGGCCGGGCCCTGGGCTTTGGCACCTACAAGTTGCCCTTCGGCCACCGCGGTCCGAACCAGCCCGTCATGGACAAGTCCACCGGGCGCGTGGAGATCACCTCGCAGAACCACGGCTTCGCCGTGGACGCCCCGCTGGGTGAACCGGTGATGGCACCCGAGGCCGTCTATGGCCGCGTGGAGGTCTCGCACTGGTCCCTGAACGACCAAGTGGTCGAGGGCCTACGGCTGCTGGACCGCCCCGCCTTCTCCGTCCAGTTCCACCCCGAATCGGCCGCCGGCCCGCACGATTCGGTTCCCTTGTTCGACCGGTTCATCGCGATGATGACCGAGCAGTCCTCTACCTCCGAAGGAGCCTGAGCCACGATGCCCAAGCGCACCGATCTGAAGTCCGTCCTGGTCATCGGCTCCGGCCCGATCGTCATCGGCCAGGCCGCCGAGTTCGACTACTCCGGCACCCAGGCGATCAGGGTCCTCAAGGACGAGGGCCTGCGCGTGGTGCTGGTCAACTCGAACCCTGCCACCATCATGACCGACCCCGAGCTGGCCGACGCCACGTACGTGGAGCCGATCACCCCCGAGGTCGTCGAGAAGATCATCGCCGCGGAACGCCCGGACGCCTTGCTGCCGACCCTCGGCGGCCAGACCGCCCTGAACACCGCGATCGCCCTGGACAAGAACGGGGTGCTCGAGAAGTACGGCGTCGAGCTGATCGGTGCCAACATCGCGGCGATCGAACTCGGCGAGAACCGTGAGTTGTTCAAGGGCGTCGTGGAGCGTTGCGGCGCCGAGTCCGCCAAGTCCGAGATCGTCCACAGCATGGACGAGGCCCTCGCCGCCGCGGAGAAGCTGGGCTATCCCATGGTGGTCCGCCCCTCCTTCACCATGGGCGGCCTGGGCTCCGGCCTGGCCTACAACGAAGATGACCTGCGCCGCATCGCCGGCGCCGGCATCCAGTACAGCCCCACCTCCGAGGTCCTGCTCGAGGAGTCCATCCTCGGCTGGAAGGAATACGAGCTGGAGATGATGCGGGACCGCAACGACAACGTCGTGGTGGTCTGCTCCATCGAGAACTTCGACCCGGTCGGCGTCCACACCGGCGATTCCATCACCGTGGCGCCGGCCATGACCCTGACCGATCGCGAGTACCAGGCGATGCGGGATATCTCGATCGCCGTGATCCGCGAGGTCGGTGTGGACACCGGCGGCTGCAACATCCAGTTCGCCGTGGACCCGGCCACCGGGCGCATCATCGTGATCGAGATGAACCCCCGCGTCTCCCGGTCCTCCGCCCTGGCCTCCAAGGCGACCGGGTTCGCCATCGCCAAGATCGCCACCAAGCTCGCGCTCGGCTACACCCTGGACGAGATTCCGAACGACATCACGCGGAAGACCCCCGCCTCCTTCGAGCCGGTGCTGGACTACGTGGTCGTCAAGGTGCCGCGCTTCGCCTTCGAGAAGTTCCCGGCGGCGGACCCCACCCTGACCACCACCATGAAATCCGTGGGCGAGGCCATGGCGATCGGCCGCAACTTCTCCGAGGCCCTGCAGAAGGCACTGCGGTCCCTGGAGCAGAAGGGCGCCGAGCTCTCGTTCGACGTCCCGGACGCGGACGAGGTCGCCACCCTGATCGAGCAGTCCAGAATCCCGACGACGGATCGCCTCGCCCAGGTCCAGCGCGCCCTCCTGGGTGGCGCGAGCCTCGAGCAGCTCTTCGAGGCGACCAAGATCGACCCCTGGTTCCTCGACCAGCTGGTACTGATCAACGAGGTCGCCACGGACGTGGCCGCGGCTCCCGAGCTGGACGCCACCGTCCTGCAGTACGCCAAGCGCCACGGCTTCTCGGACACCCAGATCGGCCAGCTGCGTCACCTGGACCCGGCCGTGGTGCGCGGCGTCCGGCATGCCTTGGGCATCCGTCCGGTGTACAAGACCGTGGACACCTGTGCCGCCGAGTTCGAGGCCTACACCCCGTACCGGTACTCCAGCTACGACCTCGAGGACGAGGTCACGGACCATGCCAAGCCCTCGGTGATCATCCTCGGCTCCGGTCCGAACCGGATCGGCCAGGGCATCGAGTTCGACTACTCCTGCGTGCACGCCACCATGGCCCTGCGCGAGGCCGGTCACGAGACCGTGATGGTCAACTGCAATCCCGAGACCGTCTCCACGGACTACGACATCTCCGACCGCCTGTACTTCGAGCCGCTCACCCTGGAGGACGTGCTCGAGATCATCGCGGCCGAGGAGCGCAGCGGCGGCGTGCTGGGCGTCTTCGTCCAGCTCGGTGGCCAGACCCCGCTGAAGCTGGCCCAGGAGTTGGCGGACGCCGGCGTGCCGATCCTCGGCACCTCGCCGGCGGCCATCGATCTCGCCGAGCACCGTGGCGAGTTCGCCCGCGTCCTCGACGAGGCCGGGCTGGTGTCCCCGAAGAACGGCACGGCCGTCTCCTTCGCCGATGCCAAGCGCGTGGCCGACGAGATCGGCTACCCCGTCCTGGTCCGTCCGTCCTACGTGCTCGGCGGCCGCGGCATGGAGATCGTGTATGACGAGGAATCCCTGCTGCGGTACATCACCAACGCCACGGAGATCACCGCGGGCCACCCCGTGCTGGTGGACCGCTTCCTCGAGGACGCGATCGAGATCGACGTGGACGCCCTCTTCGACGGCACCGACCTGTACATCGGCGGCATCATGGAGCACATCGAGGAGGCCGGCATCCACTCCGGCGACTCCGCCTGCGTGCTCCCGCCGATCAACCTCGGCCCGGACACCCTGGCCCGCGTGCGCGAGGCCACCCGCGGTATCGCCGCCGGCGTCGGCGTGCGCGGACTGATCAACATCCAGTTCGCCCTGGCCTCGGACATCCTCTACGTCATCGAGGCCAACCCGCGAGCCTCGCGGACCGTGCCGTTCGTCTCCAAGGCCACCGGTGTCCAGCTGGCCAAGGCCGCCGCGCTGATCGGCACCGGGCGGTCCATCGCCGACCTCAAGGCCGAGGGCAGGCTGCCCTCCGGTCATGACGGCTCGTCCCTGCCCCTCGACGCCCCCGTGGCCGTCAAGGAGGCAGTGCTGCCGTTCGCCCGCTTCCGCACCAGCGAGGGCCGGGTCGTGGACTCCCTGCTCGGGCCGGAGATGCGCTCCACCGGCGAGGTGATGGGGGTCGACAAGTACTTCGACACCGCCTTCGCCAAGAGCCAGGCGGCAGCGAACAACCCGCTGCCGACCTCCGGACGGGTCTTCGTGTCCGTGGCGAACCGAGACAAGCGTGGTCTCGTGATGCCCGTCAAGCGGCTGGTGGACCTCGGCTTCACCATTGTCTCGACCGGCGGCACGGCAGAGGTCCTGCGCCGCAACGGCATCCATGCGGACGTGGTGGACAAGATCGCCGACGCCGGCACCGGCACGGATCCGGCGAACACTGGTGCCGGCACCATCCTGGAGCAGATCGAGGCCGGGGAGATCGCCCTGGTGGTCAACACGCCCTCCGGAGGTGATGCCCGCGGTGACGGCTATGAGATCCGTGCGGCGGCGACCTCGATGGGGATCCCCACGATCACCACGCTCGCCCTCTTCGGTGCCGCCATCCAGGCCATGGAGGCGCTGCGTGAGTACACCTGGGACGTCACCTCCCTGCAGGAGCACGACGCGCGGCTGGCCGCGGCCGTCGCGCGCTCCGGCTCCGGGGCATGACGGCGCCGGTGACCGGATCCGTCGACGCCGGTCGGGCACCGTGGGGTGCCCGGCTGGCCGCCGCGATGGATGCGGCCGGTCCGCTGTGCCTGGGCATCGATCCCCACCCGCAGCTACTCCACGACTGGGACCTTCCGGACACGCCCGTGGGCCTG
The DNA here is from genome assembly GCF_039528175.1 of Citricoccus alkalitolerans. Classification (NCBI taxonomy): domain Bacteria; kingdom Bacillati; phylum Actinomycetota; class Actinomycetes; order Micrococcales; family Micrococcaceae; genus Citricoccus; species Citricoccus alkalitolerans. The sequence continues at coordinate 1,102,037 of NZ_BAAALH010000001.1, read as the reverse complement.
GAGCGATTCTCGATGACGGCCCTGGAGGCCGCGGCGGGAGAGGGCGGGTCCTCCGCCGTCGCCGCCATCAAGCCGCAGGTCGCACTGTACGAGCGGCATGGCTCGGCCGGCTTCGCCGTGCTGGAGCGGCTGCTGCGGGAGGCCCGAGACGAAGAGGTGCTGACCATCGCCGACGCCAAGCGCGGGGACATCGGGTCCACGATGACCGGCTACGCCGAGGCGTGGCTCTCGGACGACTCACCGCTGGCCGCCGACGCCGTCACCCTCAGTCCCTATCTCGGCTATGGCTCGTTGGCCCCGGCCCTCGAACTGGCCGAGGCCACAGGGCGGGGCGTCTTCGTCCTGGCCCTGACCTCGAATCCGGAGGGCTCCTCGGTCCAGCACGCCGTCGGTGTGGAGGGATCCGTGGCTCGGACCATCACCGCCTCGGCCGCCCGGGACAATGTGCGGGCGCTGACCTCCAGTCACGTCACCGGCACGAAAGGTATCGCCGGCACGGCCGGCACGGCCGGCGCCGATGTGGGTACCAGGGCCGGGGCCACGGTCCGACCGGCCCTGGGGCCGGTCGGTCTCGTGGTCGGCGCCACCGTGGCCGGCGAGGCCGAGCGGCTGGGCCTGGACCTGGCCGGCGTCCGAGGTGCACTGTTGGCTCCGGGGTTCGGCGCCCAAGGCGCCTCGGGGGCGGGCATGCGAGCCGGGTTCGGTTCGGCCTGGCCCTCCGTGCTGGCCACCTCCAGCCGCGCCATCCTGCGCCGGGGACCGTCCGTCGGCGGACTGCGCGAGGGCATCCGGGAGGCGCTGGAGGATCTGGGTCGGTAGCGGTGTGGCTCCTGTACGCGGCATGGACGGCATAGCCGTGACCTGATCGTGATCTATTGGGGCGTACCGGAGTCCCTGAGTGAGACCTGCATCACCGTTCGATAAACTTCAGCACCCCGATAGTGGGCTGCAGACCTGGCCGGGGTTGATCGGGTACTTTACGTCCAAGTCACGGCGATATCGCCGTGACGGTTGAAACCTAGTCCCCGAGGTGGAACGTCATGGCCCTGAAGGAATTGTCTGCCGCAGAACGGGAAGCGGCCCGGAGTAAGGCCCTGCAGGCACGCACGGCGCGTGCGGACCTGAAGGAGTCCTTCCGGTCGGGCGAGTCCAGTCTCGAATCGGTCTTCGCAGCGGCGGACGAGGACGCCGCCATCGGGCGGATGCGCACGGTGGACCTGTTGCAGACCCTGCAGGGAGTGGGCGAGGTGCGAGCCGCGAAGATCATGGAAGCGTGTGGGATTTCCCCCAATCGGCGCCTCCGCGGCCTCGGCCGCAGGCAACGGGAGGCGTTGATCGCCTATATTGGCCGGTAGCCCTTTTCCGGGCCGCGCCATTCCCACAGGAGGTTCATTGACCACCCCCGACGTCCCTGCCGCCCGGCCGGTCAGCCTCCGCCCCGAGCACCGGTCCGCCGCGGGTGCGGAACGCCCGCGCGTCACGGTGCTCGCGGGCCCGACCGCCGTCGGCAAGGGCACGGTCTCCCAGTTCATCCGGGAGCACTATCCCCAGGTGTGGCTCTCCGTCTCGGCCACCACGCGGCAGCCGCGGCCCAATGAACGGGAGGGGCAGCACTACTTCTTCGTGGAGCCTGAGCACTTCGATGAGCTGGTGTCCCGGGACCAGATGCTGGAATGGGCCGTGGTCCATGGCGTGAACCGCTATGGGACCCGCCGAGACACGGTCCAGCGGGCCCTCGATGACGGCCAGCACGTGCTGTTGGAGATCGACCTGCAGGGGGCGCGGCAGGTCAGGCAGGCCATGCCGGAGGCGACGTTCGTCTTCCTCTCCCCGCCGAATTGGGACGAATTGGTCCACCGGCTGGTCGGCCGCGGCACGGAATCTCCGGAGGAACAGCGCCGACGGCTGGAAACGGCTAGAATGGAACTCGCTGCCGAGCCGGAGTTCGATGCCGTGGTGGTCAATGACACCGTGGAACGCGCCGCACGGGAGTTGGTCCGCATCATGGGATTGGACCCCGACGACCACCTCTAGGCCGTCCGGCCGGACCCCAGCGCGACGACCGTGAGCGGTCGTCGGCAGCGGCGCAGACAACGCATCAGCAACAGAATCACCAACCGTGGAGAACTAGTGACCGAACAGTACGAAGGCATCGTCAACCCGCCCATCGACACCCTGCTGGAGAAGGTTGACTCGAAGTACGCCCTGGTGCTTTTCGCCGCCAAGCGTGCCCGCCAGATCAACGCGTACTACTCGCAGCTCCATGAGGGCCTGTTCGAGTACGTCGGCCCGTTGGTGGACACCAAGCTCAACGAGAAGCCGCTGTCCATCTCCATGCGGGAGATCGAGGAGGACCTCCTGGAGGCCACCCCGATGACCGAGGAGCAGATCGCCGCTGAGACCGAGGGCGACTTCGGCACCTTCGAGCTGCAGAGCTCGGCCGAGGCAGCCTTCTCCGACGACGCATTCTCCGCCGAGGGCGTGGGTGGAGAGGCTGCAGTGGAGATCACCGAGATCGCTGACACCGAGACCGCCGACGAGGACGAGCAGCAGGCCTGACCTCGTTTTCGACTCCGGGAACGAGCCGACTAGGTTTGACCCATGAGGATCGTTCTCGGAGTCACCGGCGGTATCGCCGCCTACAAATCCGCACTGCTGTTGCGGCTCATGACCGAAGCCGGTCACCAGGTGGACGTGGTCCCCACGCCTGCCGCCCTGAATTTCGTGGGACAGGCCACTTGGGAGGCGCTCTCCGGCCGCCCCGTGCGGACGGACACCTTCGAGGCCGTCGAGACGGTCAACCACGTCAGGCTGGGCCGTGAGGCTGAGATGGTCGTGGTGGCTCCCGCCACCGCCGATTCTCTCGCCCGCACCGCCGCCGGGCTGGCCCCGGACCTGCTCGGAAACGTCCTGCTGACCGCCACCTGTCCGGTGCTGATGGTCCCGGCCATGCACACCGAGATGTGGACCCACCCGGCCACCGCCGCCAACGTCGAACTGCTTCGTTCCCGCGGTATCACCGTGCTCGATCCAGATTCCGGGCGGCTCACTGGCCGGGACACCGGCCCCGGGCGGTTCCCGGAGCCGGACCGCATCTGGGCCGAGGCACAGTCCCTCGTGGCTGACGGTCTGCGGTCCAGCCGTCCCGCCGCCCAGCAGAATGGGGCGCTGGCCGGACGTACCCTCGTCGTGACCGCCGGGGGCACCCGGGAAGCCCTCGATCCGGTGCGCTATCTCGGCAACCGTTCCTCCGGCAAGCAGGGCGTGGCCGTGGCCGAGGCCGCCCTGGCCGCCGGAGCCCGGGTCACCTTCATCGGGGGCGCCATGAGCGTGGAACCGCCCGCGGGGGCGGAGGTGGTCCGGGTGGAGTCCACCCAGGAGCTGCGTGATGCGGTCATGGCCCACGCGCCAGGTGCCGAAGCCCTGGTGATGGCGGCCGCCGTCGCCGATTTCCGTCCCGCGGAGTACGTGGACACCAAGATCAAGAAGGCCGAAGACGGCTCCAACCCGGTGATCCGCCTGGAGCGCACCCCGGACATCCTGGCGGAGGCGGTGCAGGCCCGGGCCGCCGGACTGCCGATGCCGGGCACCATCATCGGATTCGGTGCCGAGACCGGTGACGCCACCGCCTCCGTCCTGGAGTTCGGGGCTGCCAAGCTCGCCCGCAAGGGCTGTGAGATGCTCGTGGTCAACCAGGTCGGCCGGGACAAGGTCTTCGGCCAGGACACCACCGAGGTCACCATGCTCTTCGCCGACGGGCGTGAGCCGGTGGCCGCGGCGGGAGACAAATCGGAGGTGGGCGTGGCGATCGTCACCGAACTGGCGGGCTTGCTGGGCCCGATCGGCCGGCTGGATAGGATGGATCAGTGACTGACGCACAGATGGCAAAAGATTCCGGGACCACCGGCTACGAGTCCTACCAGGGCATCGGGGGAGGCGAGCTCCGGCTGTTCACCTCCGAATCCGTGACGAGCGGTCATCCGGACAAGATCTGCGACCAGATTTCAGACTCCATCCTGGACGCGATCCTGGCCCAGGACCCGAACGCCAAGGTGGCCATCGAGACCCTGACCACCACGGGCCTCGTGCAGGTCGCCGGCGAGGTCAACACCTCCGCCTACGTGGAGATCCCCCGCATCGTCCGGGACACGATCCTGGCGATCGGCTATGACTCCTCGTCCAACGGCTTCGACGGGTCCAACTGCGGCGTCAACATCTCGATCGGCCAGCAGTCCTCCGACATCTCCGATGGCGTGCTGAAGTCGCTGGAGAACCGGGAGGGCTCCGCGGACGACATCGACCTGCAGGGCGCCGGGGACCAGGGAATCATGTTCGGTTACGCCTCGAACGAGACCCCGGTGTACATGCCGGCCCCGATCTACCTGGCGCACCGGCTCTCCGAGCGGCTCACCGCCGTGCGGCATCTCGAGCAGACGCCCATGCCGTACCTGCTACCGGACGGCAAGACGCAGGTCACCGTCGGTTACGGCGAGGACGGTCTGCCGAAGACCGTGGAGACCGTGGTGGTCTCCACCCAGCACCTGGACGAGGTCACCCTGGATGAGTTGCGCCAGGACGTGGTGGAGCACGTCATCCGGCCCGTGCTGGCCCAGTCCGGGCTGGAGACCTCCGGCGCCGCGTTCATCGTCAACCCCGGTGGCAAGTTCGTCATCGGTGGGCCCGTGGGTGACGCCGGCCTCACCGGGCGCAAGATCATCGTCGATACCTACGGGGGCATGGCCCGCCACGGCGGCGGTGCCTTCTCCGGCAAGGACCCGTCGAAGGTGGACCGCTCCGCGGCCTACGCGATGCGCTGGGTCGCCAAGAACGTGGTTGCCGCCGGCCTCGCCGACCGCGCTGAGTTCCAGGTCGCCTACGCGATCGGCAAGGCCCGGCCCGTCGGCCTGTACGTGGACACCTTCGGGACCGAGAAGGTGGACCAGGCCACGATCATCGAGGCCGTCAACGAGGTGTTCGACCTGCGCCCGCTGGCCATCATCCGGGACCTCAACCTGCTCCGACCGATCTACCGCAAGACGGCCGCCAACGGTCACTTCGGCCGCGAGGACCCCGACTTCACGTGGGAGCGGCTGGACCGCGTCGACGCCGTGCGTGCTGCCGTCGGTTGGTGACCGGCGAACCCCTCTTCGACCTGCCCGTACCCCCGCCGGTCACGGGACTGCCGGAGGTGGCCGGCGGCTGGCCTGACGATCCCGTGGCACGGGTGCTGCTCGACTCGGGCGTGCCGCACCTGGACCGCGAATTCGACTACCTGGTGCCCCGCTCCCTCGATGACTCGGCCCGGCCCGGCGTGCGCGTCCGCGTGCGTTTCGGCCACCAGGACGTCCTTGGCTGGCTGACCTCCCGCGGTTCTGAACCCTCCACCGGGGCGAAGCTGCTGCCGTTGCGCTCGGTGGTCTCCCCGGAACCGGTGCTGACCCCGGAGATCCTGGACCTCGCCCGAGCTGTGGCGGCGCGCTACGCGGGAAACGTGGCCGACGTGCTGCGGGTGGCCGTGCCGCCGCGCGTCGCGAAGGTCGAGAAGGCTCTGAACGCCGAGGCGGCGGCGCCGGAGGCCACGGGCATCCCGGCCCCGGACACGAAGGGAAGCCCGGCGGCCGGTGGTCCCTCGGGCGCGACTGCGGCCGAGGGCTTTGACTGGTCCCCGCTGCGGGGCGCCGAGGCCTTCTTCCAGCAGGTCCGGGCCGGAGACGGCCCCCGCGCGGCCCTCACCGTGCCGAGCGCCCACGGCGCGTGGGACACCGCCACCCTCCTGGCGGATGCCGCCGCCCGGACCGCGGAGGCCGGCCGGGCCGCCGTCGTGGTGGTGCCTCACCAACGGGACCTCGAACGGCTGTGCCGTGCCCTGGACCGCCGGGTGGGGCCGGAGGGTTATGCCCGTCTGACGGCTGACGACGGCCCCACCCCCCGGTACCGTGCGTTCCTGCAGCTGCGGCGCGGCCTGCGCCAGATCGCGGTGGGCACCCGCTCGGCCATCTGGGCACCCGTGGAGCACCCCGGCCTGGTCGCGGTCTGGAACGACGACGACTCCCTGCACGCCGAACAGCGGTCCCCGTACCAACATGTGCGGGACGTCGCCCTGGTGCGGTCCGAGCTGGCCGGCGCCGGCCTCCTGCTAGCCTCCACGTCGCGCACCCCCGAGGTGCAGCGGCTGGTGGAGTCCGGGTGGCTCGGGGAGCTGGGGGTGGGCCGCGAGACCATCCACGCGGTGACTCCGCGCGTGGTGTCCACGGCGGACTCCTGGGAGACGGAGCGTGACCCGCTGTTGGCCCGGGCCCGGCTGCCCCAGGCGGCATGGAAAGCCGCGCGAGAGGGACTGGAGGGCAAGCACGGCATGCCCGGACCGGTCCTGGTGCAGGTCGGTCGGAGTGGTTTCATCCCAGCCCTGATCTGCCGGGATTGCGGGACCCCGGCCCGCTGCCGTCATTGCACCGGCCCGCTGGGGTTTCCGGACCGCACCGCCTCGGCCCGCAATGAGGCCGCCTGCCGGTGGTGCGGACGGCGGGAGCGGCACTTCGAATGCCCCGAATGCGACTCCTCACGGCTACGCGCCGGCTCCCGCGGCGTGGACCGGACCGCCGAGGAACTGGGACGCGCGTTCCCGAACACCCCGGTGCTCTCCTCCTCCGGGGACCACATCCTCTCCACCGTGGACGACACTCCGTCCCTCGTGGTCGCCACGATCGGCGCTGAGCCGGTGGTGCCGGGCGGCTACACCACGGCACTGCTGCTGGATGGCGACTCGCAGCTGCAGCGCGAGGGGCTGCGTACCCCCGGGCAGGTCCTCTCCCGCTGGTTCGCGGCGGCAGCCCTGGTGCGCTCACGCCAGGACGGGGGAGTGGTGGTGGTGACCGCCTCCCAGGAGGACGTGGTGGGGGCTCTCGTGCGGATGGACCCCGCCGGGTACGCCTCACGCCAGCTGGCCGAGCGGCGGGAGCTTCACCTGCCGCCCGCCGTCCGCATGGCCGAGGTCACGGGCCCGGCGAATGCGGTGACGGCGTTCATGGATCTCGTGGAACTGCCGGGCGCCTCGAAGGACCTGCCGTGGATCGGGCCGGTACCGGTGGAGGACTGGTCCGGCGGCGAGGGACGGGGTGGTGCCGGCGGCTCAGGGCCTGCCGGCCATGCTGAACCGCTGCGTCACCGGGCGCTGCTGTTCTTCCCCTACGGTGCGGCGCGGAGCGTCGTCGAGGCACTGCGGGCAGCCCGCTCCGCCTCGAGCGCGCGGCGACTGACCGAACCCGTCCGTCTGCGGATCGATCCCTTCGACCTTCCGTAGGAGTCCTGCCGTGGTCAGCACCGGCCGAGCTCCGCCCGGAACGCCGAGATCAGCGCGGCGGCCTCGGGGGCGCGCTCGTAGTGGATGAGGTGGCCCACGCCGTCGAGAACCTCCAGCTGGGCGCGAGGAGAGGCCCTGCCGATGCGGCGGGCGAGCTTCCTCTGTCCGCGGACGGAGCCCAGCTCGTCATCAGCGCCGGCCACGAGCAGCACCGGGAGCCGCAACTGCTCGGCCACGTCCAGGACCGATCCTGAGGTGGAGGCCCGGTAGGCCTCGACAAGCACCTGACGGTGGTCATAGGCGGAGAAGTAGTTCTGGTGCTGATCGTGGAGGTAGGCCAGGGTATGGCGGTCCTCGGTCTTGGCCATGACGGTTCCGGTGATCCAGACGACGAGGGGGGAGGACAGCAGGGCGCTCCCAAGCCGTTCGGGCAGGGCCGCCGACACCTCGTAGTAGCCTTCCGCGATGCGGGACATCAGGGCCTTGGAGGTGGAGTCGTCCGCCGTCAGGGCAGGTTCACAGATCGGGTTAAGCAGCACCAGGCCGTCCCAGCGGTCCGGGTCGGCAGCCGCCAGCTGGGCGGCGATCACGGAACCGAAGGAGTGTCCCAGCAGGGTTGGACGTCGCCACCTGCCGGGTGGGGAAGCCGCGTGGCGACCGGCGGAGGTGCCCGTCACCAGGCCGAGGGCCTCCACGGCGCTGCCGAGGACCGTCACATAGTGGGCGACGGTGTGTGGGGCGTCCGGGAAGGCCGGCGAATGGCCGAAGCCGGGCAGTTCGGGCAGGAAGATCTCGCGGCCGGGCAGGCAGTCCGCCAGCAGGGCCAGGCCGTGGTGGTCCCCCCGGAACCCGTGGATGGCCACCATCGGCGTCCGGTGCCGGCCGTGCCCGCCTGGTTCGTCGGCGGACCCGTCGGCGGGGGCGTCCCCGTCCGGAGACTTCACCCCGTAGTGCCACACCGCCAGCGGTGTAGGCCGGCCGGACAAGGGGTCCGGGACCTCGACCATGATCCGCTCCGGGGTCCGCGCGGAGAACCCCGTGATGATCGAGGTGTCCCGCGGGGCCGGGGGGACCACCACGCGATCACGGAGGCGGATGGGCAGGGGACGCGCGGCGGGGGCAGGCAGGGGAGTGCTCACCCCTTCAGGTTAACCAGCTTTTCGCCGGCGTCCTCCGTGTTGTTCCGCCGTTGCGTCCGGTGCGGATGAGCGGGGGTGGATAGGCTTCCGACATGCAGCCAGCCAGCACTGACGTCTCCACGGCCATGGCCTCGCGGCGTGCCGTCATCAGCATAGACCAGGGCACCACCTCGACCCGGGTGGTCGTCATGGCCGAGGACGGGTCCGTCCTGGCCAGCGCCCAGCGGGAACATCGCCAGTACTTTCCGCATCCCGGGTGGGTGGAACACGATCCGGTCGAGATCTGGGAGAACACCCGCGAACTCACCGGCCTCGCCCTCACCCGCGCCCGCCTGCGCACCGCGGACGTGGCCGCCGTCGGGATCACGAACCAGCGCGAGACGACCGTCCTGTGGGACGCGGTCACGGGCCGTCCGGTCCATCGGGCGCTCGTCTGGCAGGACACCCGGGCGGATGCACTGATGGACCGGCTCAAGGCGGACGGACACGAGGACGCCGTGCGCGCCCGGACCGGGCTGCCCCTGGCCTCCTATTTCTCGGCCGGCAAGGTCAGCTGGATCCTGGAGAACGTGCCCGAGGCCGGGGAACTGGCACGCGGTGGCCGCCTGCGGGCCGGCACCATGGACAGCTGGCTGCTGTGGAACCTCACGGGCGGTCCTGACGGCGGCGTTCACGCCACGGATGTCACCAACGCCTCACGGACCCTCCTGATGGACCTGGAGACCCTGGACTGGGACGATGACCTCACCGGACTGTTCGGGATCGATCCGGAGCTGGCGGCGGGCATGCTTCCTCGGATCCACCCCTCGGTGGGGGAGTTCGGGACCATCATCGGTGCCGAGCCACTCAGCGGGCTCTCGGTGTGTGGCATCCTCGGCGACCAGCAGGCCGCGACCTTCGGCCAGGGGGCCTTCAACCGGGGGGACGTGAAGAACACCTACGGCACCGGCTGCTTCCTCCTCCAGAACATCGGCACGACGCCGGAGATCTCGGACCACGGCCTGGTCACCACGGTCGCGTACCAGCTGGAGGACGGGCCCGCCTACTACGCCCTGGAGGGTTCGGTGGCGGTCGCCGGCTCGCTGGTCCAGTGGCTGCGGGACAACCTCGGGATCATCCGGAGCTCGGCCGAGGTGGAAACCCTCGCCGCCTCGGTCCAGGACAACGGCGGAGTATTCTTCGTGCCGGCGTTCTCCGGGCTGTACGCGCCGTACTGGCGCCCGGACGCCCGCGGGCTCATCGCCGGGCTCACCGGCTTCGCGACCGCCGGCCACCTGGCCAGGGCGGCCCTGGAGGCCACCGCCTATCAGTCACGGGACGTCCTCGAGGCCGTGGTGGCGGACGCCGGCCACCGGCCAGAGGAGCTGCGGGTGGACGGTGGCATGACCGTCAACGATCATCTCATGCAGTTCCAGGCGGACATCCTCGGCCTGCCCGTGGTGCGTCCGGAACTCGTGGAGACCACTGCGGTTGGTGCCGCACATGCGGCCGGCCTGGCGTCCGGACTCTGGCGGGACCTTGACGAGGTGGCCGGACTGTGGCGGGAGGGCCGGAGGTGGGAGCCGGCCCTGTCCTCCACGGAACGGGATCGACTCCTGGGCCAGTGGGACAAGGCCGTCCAACGGTCCCTCGGATGGGCGGACCAGGCCTGATCGACGCCGGTCCGGCAGCAGCTCCGGATTCAGAGGGGAACTGTCCGCCGGAGTAGGATGGCTAGGCGCGTCGACCGCCCGGGGGACCGGGCCGGCGTCGTTCTCCGACCATCACACTTAAGGACAGGACCTCCGTGAGCCAGCCAGCGCAAGGTACTCCCCAGCAGGACGAGACCGAGGAGTACTCGTTCGCGGCGCTCGAGGAGCGCTGGGGCGGCTACTGGGAGCAGCACCGCACCTTCGCGCCGCTGGATGACGGCTCCCGCGAGCGCCGCTACGTGCTGGACATGTTCCCGTACCCCTCGGGGGATCTGCACATGGGCCATGCCGAGGCGTTCGCCATGGGGGACGTGGTGGCCCGGTACTGGATGCAGCAGGGCTATGACGTCTTGCACCCCATCGGCTGGGACTCCTTCGGACTGCCGGCCGAGAACGCCGCGATCAAGCGCAACGCGCACCCGGCGGAGTGGACCTACAAGAACATCGACACCCAGAAGTCCTCCTTCCAGCGGTATGGGATCTCGGCGGACTGGTCCCGAGAACTGCACACCTCGGACCCGGAGTACTACCGGTGGACCCAGTGGCTGTTCCAGCAGTTCCACGCCAAAGGCCTGGCCTACCGCAAGGACTCCCCGGTCAACTGGTGCCCCAAGGACCAGACCGTGCTGGCCAACGAGCAGGTCGTCAACGGCACCTGCGAACGCTGCGGCACCCCGGTCACGAAGAAGTCCCTGAACCAGTGGTACTTCCGCATCACCGAGTACGCGGACCGCCTGCTGGAGGACATGCAGCAACTCGAGGGCCATTGGCCCGAGCGCGTGCTGGCCATGCAGCGGAACTGGATCGGCCGCTCCGAGGGGGCCCATGTGGACTTCCGGGTGGAGCCCACCGCTGCCGCCGCCGGGCAGAACGGCCAGCAGGGCCGGGACATCACCGTCTTCACCACCCGCCCGGACACCCTGTTCGGCGCCACCTTCATGGTGGTCGCCGCGGACGCGGACCTGGCACTGGAGCTCGTGGACGCCGAGCACCGCGAGGCGCTCGAGACGTACCGCGAGGGACTCAAGAACGTCTCGGAGATCGAACGCCAGGCCACCGACCGCTCTAAGACGGGCGTCTTCCTGGGCCGTCACGCCGTCAACCCGCTCACCGGGGAGAGGCTGCCGATGTGGGCCTCGGACTATGTGCTGGCCGACTACGGCACCGGCGCCATCATGGCCGTGCCCGCGCACGATCAGCGTGACCTCGACTTCGCCCGCACCATGGGTCTGGACATCCGCCGCGTCCTGGACACCGGTGAGGAGGATCCGGCGGTGACCGGGACGGCCACCACCGGGGATGGAACCCTGGTCAACTCCGGCGAGCTGGACGGATTGGCCAAGGCCGAGGCCATCTCGCGCGCGATCGAGATCCTGGACGAGCGTGGCACCGGGCGAGGCACCGTCAACTACCGGCTGCGTGACTGGCTGCTGTCCCGTCAGCGCTTCTGGGGCGCACCCATCCCGATCGTGCACTGCCCCGACTGCGGTGAGGTTCCGGTGCCTGAGGACCAGCTGCCGATCCTGCTGCCGCAGGACGTGGCCGGCGAGCAGCTCGCCCCGAAGGGCAAGTCGCCGCTGGCCGGCATCGAGTCCTGGGTCAACACCACCTGCCCCCGCTGCGGTGGGACCGCCCGGCGGGACACGGACACCATGGACACCTTCGTGGACTCGTCCTGGTACTACATGCGTTTCGCCTCCCCGAACGATGACGATCACGTGTTCGACCGTGCCGCCGTGGACAGGTGGCTGCCGGTCGAGCAGTACGTGGGCGGCGTGGAACACGCCATCCTGCACCTGCTGTACTCGCGCTTCTTCACCAAGGCGCTGTATGACATGGACCTGATCTCCTTCACCGAGCCCTTCAAGGCGCTGCTCAACCAGGGCCAGGTGCTCAATGGCGGCAAGGCGATGTCCAAGTCCCTCGGCAACGGCGTGGACCTGGGCGATCAGCTGGACACCTTCGGTGTGGATGCCGTCCGTCTGACCATGATCTTCGCCTCGCCACCGGAGGACGACGTGGACTGGGCGGACGTCTCACCCGGTGGTTCGGCCAAGTTCCTGGCCCGCGCGTGGCGTCTGGCCCAGGACGTGGAGTCCTCCGGGGTGGCGCCGGGTACGGATCCCGACGGCGGCTCAACGTCCCTGCGCCAGCTCACCCACCGCACGGTGGCGGACGCGGCCCGACTGTTGGACGATCACAAGTTCAACGTGGTTGTGGCCCGCACCATGGAGCTCGTCAACGGGGTCCGTAAGGCCATAGACGGGGTGGCCGGGGGCGCCGGCGGTACGTCCGGCCTGGGGGCCGGCGATCCGGCCGTCCGCGAGGCCGTGGAAGCTGTGGCCATCCTGCTGAGTCTGTTCGCCCCTTATACCGCCGAGGACATGTGGGCCAAGCTCGGCCACGAGCCGTCGGTGGCGCGTGCGGGCTGGCCCGCCGTGGACGAGGCGCTGCTGGTGCAGGACACCGCCACCGCCGTCGTGCAGGTCAAGGGCAAGGTCCGCGACCGCCTCGAGGTCCCGATGGACATCTCGGCCGCTGACCTCGAGCAGCTGGCGTTGGCCTCCGAGGCCGTGCAACGATCCCTGGACGGCGCCGAGATCCGCAAGGTGATCGTGCGCGAGCCCAAGCTCGTCAACATCGTCGTCTGAAGACCCCCGTCGGAACACGGACGGAGTACAGCGGGAAGGAGCGGGCATGGCCGATCTGGCCGAGTGGCAGAGCGCCATGCTCACGCACATCCGGCAGGTGCGCAGCACGCAGTCGGGATGGGTCCGCTTCGGCCTGCCGCCCTCCCGTAAGGGCCGTACCGCGATCGTGACCGACTCCTCGGCCTCCATCCCCTCGGAACTGCTGGCGCACCCCTTGGCCAAGGGGCTGCGTCAGGTGCCCATGCCGGTCATGGTGGGCGAGCAGATTCACGCCGAGGGCACGGCGGAGCTGATGCGTGAGCTGCCGTTGGCGCTGGCAGCGGGCACCGCCGTCAAAACCTCCCGGCCCTCACCCGGGTCCTTCAGTGCGGTGTACCAGGAACTGGCGGAGTCCGGCTTCGAGCAGGTCATCTCGATCCACATCTCCGGGCAGCTGTCCGGCACGGTGGAGGCCGCCCGGCTCGCTGGGCGGGACGCGCTGATCCCCGTGACGGTGGTGGACTCCCATCTCACCGGGTTCGCGCTCGGGACCCTGGTGCTGGACGCGGTGATCTCGGCCGGCTTCGGGATGGCGCAGGAGCAACTGCTGGCGGACGTGGACGACGCCACCCAGGAGGCCGGGGTCTTCTTCACCGTGCCCAACCTGGACCAACTGCGGCGCGGCGGACGTATTGGCACTCTGGCCGGACTGCTGGGGACGCTGCTCCACGTGAAGCCGGTGCTGACACTGGACAACGGGATCGTCTCCCTCGTGGACCGCCCGAGAACCTCTGCCCGGGCCACCGAGCGGCTCGTGGAACTGACGCAGGAGTTCGTGTCCGGGTCGGAAGGACGGGGCGAACGGATCACCGTCCACGGGTTCGGCAACGAACCCGCCGCCCACGAGCTCGCCGGACGACTGCAGAGCCTCTCGTCCATGCCGGTGCCGGTCATCCGCCTCCCGGCCGTACTGGCCGCCCACCTCGGCCTGGGCGCCCTGGGGGTCACACTGAACCCGATGGCTCCTGCACAGCACCCCCACTAGCCGCGAGCCGTCCCCATCGTCTGACTCCGCCCCTGCCGATCCCGTCCTCCGGCGGCCAGGGTGGACCCCATGGGACGCCACAATCACGCGCTCAGCGATCCGGACGAGGACGACTGGGAGGAACCACCGCCGCCGGCGCCCCTGTGGCGTACCCGCGTCGTCCGATCGGCGGTGCTGCTCCTGGCTGTCGTCGCCGGGACGTGGTGGGCTGTCGGCTGGCTGACATCACCGGCCGGCCCGGGTGGTCCGGGTGCTCCCGTGGCCGCCTCCGTGGAGCACGGCCCGCCCCGTTCGGCTGACCCCGCTCCTCCCGGGCCGGCAGCGGGTGCTGCCAGTTCGGGCGCCGCGCCACCGGTCCCGGTGGAGGATCGCGCATCGTCTTCCGGAGAGGACGCCGGTCCGGCAGGGACCGAGGAAACCGTCACCGTCCATGTGGCCGGAGAGGTCCAGGACCCCGGACTCGTGGCCTTGCCGGCCGGCGCCCGCGTCGACGATGCCCTGCAGGCCGCCGGCGGTCCGACCGAGGAAGCCGTGCTGGACCTGCTGAACCTGGCCGCCCCCGCTGTGGACGGCAGTCAGATCCTCGTGCCCGGTCCTGAGGGTCTGGCCGGGGGAGCGACAGGGGCTGAAGGGGCCGGCGCTCCTCTCTCCGGAGAGGAGTGGAACGGAGGTTCAGGCGCCGGACCGGAGACTGCGGGAGCCGTCAACCTGAACACGGCGGATGTCGCCGCTCTGGAACAGCTGCCCGGTATCGGACCGGCCCTGGCCGGACGCATCGTCGAGCACCGTGACCACGTGGGGCCGTTCGGCTCCCTGGAGGATCTCGACGCCGTGTCAGGGATCGGTCCGGCCATGATGGAGCGCCTCGACGGCCTGGTCAGCTGGTGACGGTCGAGGCCCGGGGCAGCGTTCCGGCGGCCGTCGACCTCCGTTTGGTCCCCGCCGTGGTGCTGACCCTCGCGGCCTGTCTGGCCATACCGTTGATTCCCTACCAGGCGGCCCTCATGGTGCCGTGGATGCTGGCGATCCTGGCCGTCGGAGCCACAGGCTTGATGATGTGGGCATCAGCTGGTCAGGGCCAGGCTCAGTTTCCGGGTCAAGGGCATAGACCGGAGGAGAGCCCGGCCCGAATCGTGGGCCGTCGACTCCGCGGAACCGCCGCCATCACGGCCCTGGCCGCCATCGCCCTGTGGATCGCGGCCGTCGCCGCCGTCCAGGCCGTGGGCGATCGTACGCCGGTCCGCGATTCGGGCTGGGAGGATGCGGTAGCGGCCGAACGACCGTTGCGGCTGTCAGGCGAAGCTGCTGGGCCGGCGGTCCTGCGTGCCGGGACATTCGGCGACAGCTGGCACCTCACGGTGTCCGTGCAGGCGTTCGGGCATCCGTCCCGTGAGATTCCGGGCGGTGTGGAGGTGGTGGTGTCCGGGGGCAATGAGTGGGAGGGGTTGCAGTCTGGCACGGCCGTCTGTTTCACCGCGTCACCGGAGGCCGAGGGAGCCACGGTGTTCGCCCGGGCCTCCACCGCGCCGCAGACCGGGTCATGCACCACTGACGCCGGGGAGCCCGGCCTGGGCGGAGCGCCTACGGGACGGGACATCGTCCGCGCGGCCGTACACCAGGCGGCTGCCGGAACCGTCGGCGCGGCGCCCCAGTTGTTGCCCGGACTGATCCTGGGTGACCGGTCCGCCCAGGATCCCACGCTGGATGAGTCCATGAAGACGTCCGGGCTCAGCCACCTGAGTGCCGTCAGCGGGGCCAACTGCACGCTCATCGCCGGCGCCGTCACCATGGTGTTGAGGTCGCTGCGGGTCCGCCGCCCGGTCGTCCTCGGCGCGGTCCTCGGGGTACTGGTCGTCTTCGTGATCGTGGTGGGCCTCGAACCGTCGGTGATCCGGGCCGCCGTGATGGGCGCCCTCGGCGCTTGGGCCGTGTTCTTCGGCCGGGGCCGCCAGGCGCTGCCCCTGTTGTGCCTGGCGGCTTGCGTGCTGCTGTGCTGGCAACCGGGGCTCGCCGGGGAACCGGCCTTCCAGCTCTCCCTGGCGGCCACGGCCGGTATCGTGTTGGCGGCCCGGCCTGTGGAGCAATGGCTCACCGCCGTCCTGGGCCGCGTCCTGCCGGGTCCCGTGGCCGGGATCCTGGGCGCCGCCCTCGCCGTGACCGCCACCGCGCAGGTCGCCTGCCAGCCCATCCTCGTCGGGATGACCGGCGAGTTCAGTGCCTACTCGGTGCCGGCCAACCTGCTGGCGGCACCGCTGGTCCCGTTCGTCACCGTGCCCGGCACCTTCGCCGCCGTTCTGGCGGTGCCGTGGCCCGGGCTCGCGGCCGCGGTCTTCTGGGTGGTGGGCTGGCCGGCTGCGGGCATCGGCTGGATCGCCTCCGAGGTCTCCGGCTGGCCGGGGGCCCTCCATACGTGGCCGGAGGGGATCCTGGGTGCAGGCCTGGTGCTGATGCACGTGGCCGCCGCCCTCGCCCTCTTGTGGCTGCTGATGCGGTGGGAACGCAGCCGTCCGGCCCGGGTACGGCGCCTTGGCCTTGACAGCAGGCCACGCCCGGCGCCGCCCGGTCACCTCCGCTGGTCCCTCGCCGCGGCATGGACCACGGTGTGCGCGGCCGCCGGAAGTCAACTCGGCTTGGTCATCGCACCGCCCTCCGGATCCCTGCCGGCCGACTGGTCCCTGGCGGCCTGTGACGTCGGCCAGGGGGACATGCTCGTCCTACGGACGGGGGAGCGTGCCGCCATGGTGGTGGACACGGGGCCGGATCCGGTCGCGGCGACCACCTGCCTGGACGGGATCGGCGTGGACCGGGTGGACGTGTTGGTGCTGTCCCATCTGCACCAGGATCATGCCGGGGCCGCGGTGGACATCGTCGGATGCTGTCATCCCACCGAGGTCTTGTACTCAACCCTGGAGTCGACGCCCGGCCCGGGCGTCCCTGGCGCCCGGCAGCCGGCCACGGGGGAGACGGGCAGGGCCGGCGACCGGCCGGCGTCGGGATACTGGGTGGACTGGACCGTGCTGGCAGCGGACCCGCACGCGGACAATGAGAACGATGCCTCGCTGCAGATGACCGCCACCGTGCACACCCCCGAGGGTCACTACACCGTCCTGTTGACGGGGGACATGGAGGAGGAGGCCAGCCGGGCACTGCTGGGACAGCACGTGCTGCCGGAGTCCGTGGACGTTCTCAAGGTGGCCCACCACGGTGCCCGCAACGGGGGCCTGGACGTGGTGCGCGCCGTGGACCCCGCGCTGTCGGTGGTGCAGGTCGGCCGGGACAACGGTTATGGCCACCCGCATCCCTCCGTCATCGGGGAACTGGAGCGGCACGGGCCGGTGATCCGCACCGACCACCACGGGACCACGGTGGTGTCCCTGCGAGACGGGGCACTGGTACCCACCCTCACCGGTGCCCGGGCATCCGAGTTCTCCCGAACCCGGTCGACGGGCGAGGCCGGATAGGATGGCAACCATGCCCGCACCGAGTCGAAGCCGACGATCCACGAGTTCCGGAGCGGACTGGCGCACCGTGAGTCCTGCCTCGATGATGCTGCTGAAGGGCCCCGAGGATTTCATCGCCGCCCGGGTGGTCGACCGGGTCCGCACGGCACTTCGGGAGCGGGACCCGGGCCTTGAGGTCCATCGCCTGGACGCGGCGGACTACGAGGGTGGCCAGCTCTCCGTCCTGGCCAGTCCATCCCTGTTCGGTGAAGCCAAGATCCTGCAGGTTGAGGGACTCCAGGACATGAATGAGGCGTTCCTGACGGACTGCCTCGACTATGTCAAGAGTCCGGCGGAGGACGTCACGCTGATCCTGCGGCACACCGGAGGCAACCGGGGTAAAAAGCTGCTGGATGCCGCCACCGCCGCCGGTGTTCTCGTGGACTGCCAACCGATCAAGTCCGACGCCGAGAAGTCCGATTTCGTCCAGGGCGAGTTCCGGTCCCGGCGCCGTTCGATCGATCCGGAGGCGGTCCGCTCCCTGCTCGATGCCGCCGGTGGCTCGCTCACGGACCTGGCGGCCGCCTGCAAGCAGCTGGCCGAGGACACGGAGGGCACCGTCACGAGCCAGATCGTGGACCGTTACTACGGCGGCCGCGTGGAGGCCACGGCCTTCCGGGTGGCCGATGCCGCCATCGAGGGGCGAGCCGGGCAGGCTACAGCCCTGTTGCGCCATGCGCTGGCTACGGGGGTGTCCGCGCCGGCCATCACCGGTGCCCTCGCCATGAAGACGCGCCAGATCGCCCGGATCGTGGATGCTCGCGTGGGCCAGGGCCAGATCGCCGGTGTGCTGGGCATGGCCCCGTGGCAGGCCAAACGTGTGACCGAGACCGTCCGGTTCTGGAACCCCGCCACCATTGCGGCCGCGATCGAGTGGGTCGCCCAGGCTGACGCCGAGGCCAAGGGCCTGTCCAAGGACGCCGACTATGCGGTCGAGCGGGCCGTCACCCGGATTGCCCTGACCGCTCGACGGTAGTCCTTAACCACGAAGCCCCCGTCCACCAGGACGGGGGCTTCGGTGCCTCGGCACCCTCAGGGGCCGGGCCAGGTCTGAGAGGCTCAGGCCTCGACAGCGTTCACGCGGTTCACGCGCTTGGCGATACCGGACTTGCGGTTGGCAGCCTGGTTCTTGTGGATGACACCCTTGCTGGCTGCCTTGTCCAGCTTCTTGCTGGCCACGGCGACGGCGGAAGTGGTGGCGGCCTGGTCGCCCGCGGCGACGGCCTTGTCCACGGCGCGGATGGCGGTGCGCAGTTCGGACTTCACCGCGTTGTTACGCAGGCGGGCCTTCTCATTGGTGAGAATGCGCTTCTTCTGGGACTTGATGTTTGCCAAGGAAAGGTCTTTCTGTTGTCTTCTGACGTGGTCGGTGAGGGGTAATCCCGAATCCGGCGACTGAGCGGCGTGGGGATACCTGTTGAGCCGTTCCGGGAGTGCCCGTCGACCTGCGCGGACACACAGCTAGTTAGTCTATCACGACCATCCGTTGCGGTTCCGGAGCCCCCGGGACACGGTCTCGAACACCCGCTGATCCAGCACGCCGCCCTCACGGCGGACGTCGCGAGGATTGACCTGCAGGATCCGGTCCAGCTTGACCTCGGAGTTCCGGCCCTGCGGATCCCACGGGCCCGTACCGATATCAATGTAGTCGGCATCCCGGGACGCGGCGTTGTTGCGGTCCCTGCTCGTCAACTGAGCGGCGAGCAGGTGGCCCCCGTTGCGGCCCACCACGAGGACCGGACGGTCTTTGCCCCGGCCGTCCAGCTCCTCAAAGGGCACCCAGGTCCAGACGATCTCGCCTGGCCCGGCCTCCGGGCCGGGAAGGGGGGAGTAGTCGACCTGCGCCCGGCCGTGGAAATCACCGGGGTAGTCAGAGACGCCGCCCGGGCTGCTGGCCTGGCCGCCGCTGTGCTGGCGGGGCGGGGACGGCCGCTGCACCTGCCGGGCGAGGCGGGCCACCCTCCGTCCGATGGACAGGAGCTGGTTGAAGTTCAAAGCCATGGCCTCAAGGTAGCAACCGACGGTCATGCGGGGCCGCCGTCTCTGCGGAAACGTGGAAGAATGGTGGATTAGCCACCCGCTGGTTCCAGAAGGCTGGCCCGCCCTGTTGTCAGAGTTGAAGGAAGATGCCCGTGTCGCCCATGGCGAGCAACGCCCCCGCGCCCGCCGCCACCGAT
Organism: Citricoccus alkalitolerans; assembly: GCF_039528175.1. NCBI lineage: Bacteria > Bacillati > Actinomycetota > Actinomycetes > Micrococcales > Micrococcaceae > Citricoccus > Citricoccus alkalitolerans. The sequence continues at coordinate 1,082,555 of NZ_BAAALH010000001.1, read as the reverse complement.
CCCGCGGTTATCAGGAATTTCTGCATCATCGCGCACATCGACCATGGCAAGTCGACCCTGGCGGACCGCATGCTCCAGTCCACCGGCGTGGTCCAGCCGCGGGACATGAAGGCGCAGTACCTCGACCGGATGGACATCGAGCGCGAGCGTGGCATCACCATCAAGTCGCAGGCCGTGCGCATGCCCTGGAGCCTCGACGGCACGGACTTCACACTCAACATGATCGACACGCCGGGGCACGTGGACTTCACGTACGAGGTGTCCCGGTCCCTCGCGGCCTGCGAGGGCGCCATCCTGCTGGTGGACGCGGCCCAGGGCATCGAGGCGCAGACCCTGGCCAACCTCTACCTGGCCATGGAGAACGACCTGGCCATCATCCCCGTGCTGAACAAGATCGACCTGCCCTCCGCTGATCCTGACCGCTATGCCGCGGAGATCTCGGGACTCATCGGCTGCGAGCCGGAGGACATCCTTCGGGTCTCCGGCAAGACCGGCGTCGGGGTCGAGGAACTGCTCGATCGTGTGGTGGAGGCGATCCCCGCTCCCACGGGCAAGCCTGACGCCCCGGCACGGGCCATGATCTTCGACTCCGTGTATGACACCTACCGGGGCGTGGTCACCTATGTCCGCGTGGTGGACGGCAAGCTGTCCCCGCGGGAGAAGATCAGGATGATGTCCACGGGGGCCACCCACGAACTCCTCGAGATCGGCGTGTCCTCCCCGGAACCCAAGCCCTCCAAGGGGCTGTCCGTCGGCGAGGTGGGCTACCTCATCACTGGTGTCAAGGACGTCCGTCAGTCCAAGGTCGGTGACACGGTGACAGGTGCCGGCAATCCGGCGCAGGAGCAGATCGGCGGCTATGAGGATCCCAAGCCGATGGTGTTCTCCGGGTTGTATCCGATCGACGGTTCCGACTATCCCGTGCTGCGTGACGCCCTGGACAAGCTCAAGCTCAACGACGCCGCGCTGGTGTACGAGCCCGAGACGTCCGTGGCCCTCGGCTTCGGGTTCCGCGTGGGCTTCCTCGGCCTGCTCCACCTGGAGATCATCCGTGAGCGCCTCGAGCGCGAGTTCAACCTGGACCTGATCTCCACCGCTCCGAACGTGGTCTACGAGGTCACCAAGGAGGACAAGACGGTCGTGACGGTGACGAACCCGTCCGAGTTCCCCGAGGGAAAGATCAACGAGGTCGCCGAGCCCATGGCCTCGGCGACGATCATTGTCCCCAGCGAGTTCATCGGCTCGGTCATGGAGCTCTGCCAGGGCAAGCGCGGCCAGATGAAGGGGATGGACTACCTCTCCGAGGAGCGCGTGGAGATCCGCTACTGGATCCCTCTGGCGGAGATCGTCTTCGACTTCTTCGACCTGCTCAAGTCACGCACCAAGGGCTACGCCTCGCTGGACTGGAAGGCCGACGGCGAGCAGACCGCGGACCTGGTCAAGGTGGACATCCTTCTCCAGGGTGAGACCGTGGACGCGTTCAGCTCCATCACCCACAAGGACAACGCCTACGCCTATGGCGTGATGATGACCGGCAAACTCAAGGAGCTGATCCCGCGCCAGCAGTACGAGGTGCCGATCCAGGCCGCCATCGGCTCGCGCATCATCGCCCGAGAGAACATCCGCGCCATCCGCAAGGATGTGCTCTCCAAGTGCTACGGCGGCGACATCTCCCGTAAGCGGAAGCTGCTGGAGAAGCAGAAGGAAGGCAAGAAGCGCATGAAGATGGTCGGCCGCGTGGAGGTCCCGCAGGAGGCCTTCATCGCCGCGCTGTCCTCGGACGGCGCGGGTTCCGAGACCGGCGCCAAGAAGTAGGGCGGGGACGAACACACCTTGCCTTCGATCCTTCCCCTCGGCGATCCCGCGCCCGACGACGGCCGGTTCCCCGCAGCGGTGGGGGACCGGGTGCGGGAGGCGGCCGAGGCCGGCCAGCCGCGCACCTTCAGCCTCTACGTACACGTCCCGTTCTGCTCGGTGCGGTGCGGTTACTGCGACTTCAATACCTATACCGCCGAGGACCTGGGTCCCGGCGCGTCCAGGACGTCCTACGCGGACACCGTGGTCGGTGAGCTGGACTTCGCGGCGCAGGCGCTGGCTGGTTCGGGGGTCCCCCCGCGCACGCTGGAGACCGTCTTCTTCGGCGGAGGCACGCCGACCCTGCTGCCCGCCGTAGACCTGGTCCGGATCCTCGGAAGGGCCCGGGACATCTTCGGGATCACGCCCGGAGCCGAGATCACCTCGGAGGCCAACCCCGACTCCGTGTCCCTTGAGTCGTTGCGGGAGATGGCCGCCGGTGGATTCACCCGGGTCTCCTTCGGCATGCAGTCCGCCGTCCCGCACGTGCTGGCGACGCTGGACCGCACGCACCGGCAGGAGAACGTCCCGGCCGCGGTCGGCTGGGCCCGCGAAGCCGGCCTGGAGGTGTCCTTGGACCTGATCTACGGCACGCCGGGGGAATCCCTGGAGGACTGGCGCACCACCGTCGAGGCCGCACTCGCGCTGGCACCGGACCACATCTCGGCCTATTCGCTGATCGTGGAGGACGGGACCAAGTTCGGGGCCTCCGTGAAGCGGGGGACCGTGGCCGACGTGGATCCGGACGACCAGGCTGACAAGTACCTGTTGGCCGAGCGGCTGTTCGCCGCGGCGGGCTACCGCTGGTACGAGATCTCGAATTGGGCCCATGACCCCGAGGACCGCGGCATCCACCGGGCACGGCACAATGTGGCCTACTGGCGTGATCAGGACTGGTGGGGAGCGGGCCCCGGGGCACACTCCCACCTGGCCGGCGTCCGGTTCTGGAACGCCAAGCATCCGGCGGCCTACGCGCAGCGGTTGGCCACCGGTATCTCGCCTTCCGTCGGCCGAGAGCACCCCGACGCCGAGGCGCGATTCCTCGAGCGCGTCATGCTGGGCGTCCGGCTCTCGGACGGGCTCCCGACGGCGGCCTTGGACGAAGCGCCCGACGGTGGCGCCCAGGCCCGAAGGGAGATCGCCGCCATGATCGGTGAGGGGCTGCTCGATGGACGAGCGGCCCTGGCCGGACGCGTGGTGCCCACCCTGCAGGGGCGGCTGCTGGACGACGCGATCGTGCGCCGGCTGGCCGGGTTCTGACTTGTCCGTCCACAACGAGAGGACATTGCACCTCTGGGTCCCCCAGTGGCAATGTCCTCTGGATGTGGATGAAGTGGACCAGCATCGGACCGGCGGACTACGGGATTGGCTACCGGAGTACTACTGAATCAGGCGGAGGTTCAGCGGGTAGCGGTAGGGGCGGCCCTTGTTGCACTGGATGCCTGCTGCAACGCCGGAGACCGTCATGAACAGCCACAGGAGCATGGCGACGATGCCGAAGATGCCCCCGACGATCGGGATGAGGGCCAGCAGGTTCGCCACGATGGCGAGTGCCGTGGGCGGCAGAGTGAAGTTCAGCGCCTCCTTGGCCTCCTGGGCCGTGAACGGTCCGCGGTGGCGGAACACCAGGTAGATCACCAGGGAGGGGATGCATCCAAGGAAACCGCCGAAGTGCGCGAGGGTGGCCCACTGACGGTCCTCGGCCGGCGTCAGCGGCTCGGCCTGGTCCGGTGACCCCTGCAGCTGCTGGTCTCGCCTGGGGGCGGCGCCGGGGCGCGGGCGGTGCGGACTGCCGGGCTGCTGCTGGGACACGTCCTGGGCCTTTCCGTTCGGAGGTGATGGGTGGCGTTCGGTCGTCAGTGTACCGCCGCATTCCGGGAGTTCCCTGCAGGTCGGTATGCGGTCAGTGCTCGACGGCGGTCAGGAAATCGATGACCTCTTCCACTCTCCCCAGCAGGGTCGGCTCCAGGTCGGCATAGGTCCGCACCTGGGACAGCAGCCTCTTCCAGCCCAGGCCGATGTCCTCCTTGGTCCGGTGTGGCCAGCCGAGGCCGGCGAGGATGCCCGTCTTCCAGTCCTGTCCTCGGGGCACCACCGGCCAGGCGCCGATGCCCAGGACGGCGGGCTTGATGACTTGCCAGACGTCCACATAGGGATGGCCGACGATCAGCACGTTGCCGCGGGCCCCGGGCACCTTCATGGCCTCGGCGGCGATCCTCTCCTCCTTGGAGCCGGTCACGAGGTGGTCCACGAGGATGCCGAGCCGGCGCTGCGGACCGGGCGAGAAGTCCTTGATGGCGCCTGCCAGGTCGTCCACCCCGTGGAGCGGCTCAACGACGATCCCCTCAAGGCGCAGGTCCTCACCCCAGACCTTCTCCACGAGCTCGGCGTCATGCAGGCCTTCGACCCAGATGCGGGAGGCCCGCGCCGTGCGGGCGCGGGCATGGTCCACGCGGACGGAGCCCGACGCCGTCCGGGCCGGCTTCGCGGGGGAGGCACCCGAGGTGCCGCCCGGTGCGGGGGGCACCACCTCGACGGGCTCGCCGTCCACGAGGAAGCCATAACCCAGGGGGAAGGACTTCGTGCGTCCCCGGCGGTCCTCCAGGACGACCAGGTGCACGCCACCGGACTTCTCGACCCGCAGGACGGCACCGGTGAATCCGGTCTCCGTGTCCTCCAGGACGGCGCCCTGGTTCGCGGGGACCTTCTCGACGGTGCGGGCGGTCGGGCGGAAGCCGCCGTCGAGGGTGCCCGGGCCCCAGTTGTTCCATTCCACGGGCATCGACGCTAGCAAGAGGAGTCGGCGTAACCGCGCAGCGGCTCGCGCGGCACGCGGTCGGTACCGGGCTGGCGCACGCGGTTGGTGCGGGGCCGGCGATGGAGGGCCGCGGGTCGACACTCTCAGAGGTCAGGGCAAGTGGTGGTACGTCGATTGGACACAAGGTCTAGACTTGGCACTTCAAAGCGTCGAGTGCTAAGCCGGAAGACAGGCAGGAGGAATCGATGAGCGAACAGCCGCGCCGCATGCAGGTGCTGCAGGCCATCGTGGAGGACTACGTGTCCTCCCGCGAGCCCGTCGGCTCCAAGGCCCTGGTGGACCGCCACCAGTTGGGCGTGTCCTCGGCCACCGTCCGGAATGACATGGCCGCCCTGGAGGAGGAGGGGCTCATCGTGGCCCCGCACACCTCTTCCGGACGCATCCCCACGGACAAGGGCTACCGCATCTTCGTGGACCAGATCTCCGAAGTGAAGCCGCTGTCCGCTGCGGAGAAGCGCGCGGTGCAGACGCTGCTGGATGCCAATGGCGACTTCAACGAGATGATGGCCCGCACCGTGCGGCTGCTCGCACAGCTCACCAACCAGGTGGCCGTGCTGCAGTACCCCCATGTGGACTCCTCCACCATCCGGCACATCGAGTTCGTCTCCCTGGCGCCCCGCCGGGCCCTCGTCGTGGTGATCCTGTCCACCGGACAGGTCGACCAGCGGGCCTTCGGTCTCGAGGTCGAGGCCAACGAGACGTCGCTGACCGTGCTGAAGCAGCAGTTCCTGCGCTATCTGGACGGGCTGACCCCGGTCCAGGCCGCGGAGGGACTTCGGCTCGCGCTGGCCGAGGTGCCGGCGGAGGATCGCGATCTTGCCCTGGCCTTCGCCGTCCAGCTGGACCAGATGTTCGCGGCACGCCGGGAGGACCGAATCATCATGGCCGGCACCGCCAACCTGGCACGCTCGACGGGGGACTTCCCGTTCTCGATCGGCCCCATCCTGGAAGCCCTCGAGGAACAGGTCGTGTTGTTGCGTCTGCTGACCGAGATGGAGCAGGATGTGCGTGGCCTCAGCGTGCGCATCGGCTCCGAGAACACCGGCTCCCTGTCCGAGGCGTCTGTCGTCGCCGCCGGATACGGCCCCGGCTCCGGCGCCAAGCTCGGCGTCGTGGGCCCCACCCGCATGGACTATCCGGGCACCATGACCGCCGTGCGGGCGATCGCCCGGTACTTGTCCCGGATCCTGTCGCAATAGCGGCCAGGACCGACATCCACCACCCCACCACCGGAAGGAACACCGCAGACCGTGGCTGACCATTACGAGGTGCTCGGCATTGGCCGAGACGCCTCCGCCGAGGAGATCAAGCGCGCCTACCGCAAGTTGGCCCGCAAACTCCATCCCGACGTGAACCCGGCTCCCGACGCCTCCGAGGAGTTCAAGAACGTCACGCGTGCCTACGAGGTCCTCTCGGACCAGGAGAAGCGCCGCAACTATGACGCCACGGGCCATGAGAACGGCACCGGCGGCATGGGCGGCGGTTTCGGCGGCGCCGATTTCGGTGGTTTCCAGGACATCTTCGAGACGTTCTTCGGCGGTGGCGGTTCCGGCGGCATGGGCGGTGGCCGGGGCGGTGGTCCCGCCAGCCGTGCGCGGCGGGGACAGGACGCCCTCATCACTGCCAAGCTCGATCTCAGCGATGCGGTCTTCGGCACCGAGAAGACCCTCGAGGTGGACACCGCCGTGGTGTGCCCCACCTGTGACGGCAGCTGCTGCCAGCCCGGCACGCATCCGGAGACCTGCACCATCTGCAACGGCCAGGGCGCCATCCGCCGGCCGGTGCGTTCCATCCTCGGCACCGTCATGGCCGCCGAGACCTGCTCTGCCTGCCAGGGCTTCGGGACCGTCATCCCGGACCCGTGCCGGGAGTGCTCCGGCCAGGGCCGCATCCGTGAGCGCACCTCACTGACCATCAAGATCCCGGCCGGGGTGGCCACGGGGACCCGGATCCAGCTCGCCGGCCGCGGCGAGGCCGGCCCCGGTGGTGGCCCCAATGCCGATCTCTACGTGGAGATCGAGGTGCGTCAGCATGAGGTGTTCGTTCGGGACGGGGACCATCTGCTGGCCACCATGAGCGTCCCGATGGCGGCCGCCGCCCTGGGCACCACGCTCACGCTGGACACCTTCGACGGTGAGAAGGAGGTTCCGGTGAAGGCTGGCACCCAGTCCGGAGAGGTACAGACCCTCAGGGGCCTGGGCGTCGGCCGGTTGCGGGGCTCCGGCCGGGGCGATCTCAAGGTCACCCTGCGGGTGGAGACCCCCACCAAACTCGACGACGAGCAGCGCGCCCTGCTGGAGCAGCTGGCCGGTCTGCGCGGTGAGGACCTGGTGCACGGCACCACAGAGCACCGCGGGTTGTTCTCCAAGTTCCGGGACAACCTCAAGAACCTGTGAGCAACCCCCTCTTCTACGTCGGCGACGGCGATCTGGCCCCCGCCTCCGCGGGGGCCACCGTCGTGGTCTCGGGTGCCGAGGCCCGGCACGCAGCCCAGGTCATGCGGCTGTCGCCGGGGGAGCGCGTGGACGTGGCGGACGGCTCCGGCCGGCGCGTGAGCGGCACCGTGCACTCCGCGGCGCCCGACCGGCTGGAGGTCACCGCCGAGACCGTCCATGACGAGCCGGCACCGAACCCTGAACTCGTGCTCGTGCAGGCCCTCGCCAAGGGCGACCGGGACCTGCTGGCCATCCAGACGGCGACCGAACTGGGCCTCGACGCCGTGCACCCCTGGCAGGCCGAACGTTCCATCGTGCGGTGGAAGGGTGACAAGGCGGCCAAAGCCGTGGCCAAGTGGGAAGCGGCCCTGCGCTCGGCCGCGAAGCAGGCGCGCCGCGTCCGGGTGCCGCGCACGGAGAAGATGCTCGACGGCGTCGGTGTCGCCTCGGTCTGTGGCGCCGGTACCCTTGTGCTCGTCCTGCATGAGGACGCGCAGCAGTCCTTGGGCGAAGTCGTCGCCGAGGCGGGGATGCTGACCGGAGGGGCCGTGGAACGGATCGTGCTGGTGGTCGGCCCCGAGGGTGGCATCAGTCCGGCCGAGACCGCAGCCCTGTCCGAGGCCGGCGGGCGTCCCGTGCTGTTGGGGCGCCATGTTCTCCGGTCCTCCACCGCCGGCCCGGCCGCCGTCGCAGTTCTCCAGCAGCTGCTGGGACGGTTCGGGCCTCGGACGTAGACTGGCCTCGTAGTCCACCTGTCCCACCCCTTGTCCCACCAGCCAGGAGCTGAAGCACCTCCCTTGAGTCTTTCCACGGAACGTGACCACATCACCATCACCTTCGCCTCCGCGGAGACCATGGTGCGGACCTTCGGGCCGCAAGACCTGTTGCTGCGAATCCTCGACGGCCTCTATCCGGATCTGACCGTGTCCGTACGCGGTGAGGACCTGGACGTGGAGGGCCCCGCGCCGGACGTGCAGCAGGCACGCCAAGTGATCGAGGACCTGCACGGCCTAGCCCGGCGCGGCACATCGATCACCCCCGAGGTCATCGAACAAGTGTCCAGCCTGGTGCGGGGTGGTTCCGGTGCCCACGCCTCCGGACTGCTCTCCGCCTCGATCCTCTCCAGCCGGGGGCGCAAAATCCGGCCCAAGACGGCGAACCAGCAGCATTATGTGGAGAGCATCGACCAGAACACCATCACCTTCGGACTCGGTCCCGCCGGCACCGGCAAGACCTACCTGGCCATGGCCAAGGCGGTCCAGGCGTTGCAGGCCAAGGAGGTCAACCGGATCATCCTCACCCGGCCGGCGGTCGAGGCGGGGGAGCGGTTGGGGTACCTGCCGGGCTCCCTGAGCGAGAAGATCGATCCGTACCTGCGGCCGCTCTACGATGCGCTGCATGACATGGTCGAGCCCGAGTCCATCCCGCGGCTCATGGCGGACGGGACGATCGAGGTGGCGCCCCTGGCCTACATGCGCGGGCGCACGCTCAATGATGCGTTCATCATCCTCGACGAGGCTCAGAACACCACGGTCGAGCAGATGAAGATGTTCCTGACCCGTCTCGGCTTCGGCTCTCACATGGTCGTCACCGGCGACACCAGCCAGGTCGACCTCCCGCGGGGGACCAACTCGGGCCTGACCCAGTCCGTCTCCATCCTGGAGGGAGTGGAGGACATCGCCGTCATCCGGCTGCAGTCCGCCGACGTGGTCCGCCACCGCCTCGTGAGTAGGATCGTGGACGCCTACGAGAACGCTGGGGGGCGCACCGATGGCCATTGAGATCGTCAACGAGTCCGGTGCTGAGGTCGACGAGGAGTCCCTGCTCGCGCTGTCCCGTTCCGTCCTGGAAGCGCTGCACGTGCATCCGGGGGCCGAGCTCTCCGTGGTGTGCGTGGACGAGGCCGCCATGGAACAGCTCCACCTGGAGTGGATGGACCTGCCGGACGCCACGGATGTCATGAGCTTCCCCATGGACGAGCTCCGCCCGGGCACGGCCGAGGACCCGAGCCCGGAGGGACTGCTGGGCGACGTGGTCATCTGCCCGCAGGTCGCCGCCGTCCAGGCTGCCCGCGGCGGGCACTCCGCCGCGGACGAGGTCCTGCTGCTGCTGGTCCACGGATTGCTCCACCTGCTCGGCTTCGACCATGAGGAGCCCGAGGAGAAGGACGAGATGTTCGCTCTCCAGCGCCAGCTGCTCGGCGACTTCCTCGGCCGCCCGGCTCCAGATCCCACCGAAGCCTGATGCTCACCTCGCTCGTCCTGGCGGTCCTGCTGGCCGCGTTTCTGTTCCTGTCCTGGATCCTCGGTGTCGCCGAAGCGTCGTTGGGCTACCTGTCCCGCAAGGAGGCCGAGGGGATCGCGATGCGCCGCCCCCGCAGCCCGATCCTCACGGTCATGGCCCGGCTGCCGGAGCACCTGCACGCCCTGCGGTTCTGGCGGCTGTTCGCCGAGACCACCGCCGCGGTGGCCGGCACCCTGTTCATCCACTCCCTCACGGGGACCATCTGGATCACCGCGCTGTTGTCCCTCCTGCTGATGGGACTGGTCGCCCTGTTGCTGACCGTGCTCTCGCCGCGCCAGGTGGGGACCAAGCACGATGTCGCCGCCGCCCAGCGCACCGCAGGCCTCGTCCGCTTCCTCACCGCCCTGCTCGGCTCGCTGCCGGCCCGCGTGGCGGCACCCGGCCCCAGGTCGGAGGACGAGGAGGAGGAGGCCGCCGAGATCGAGGAGCGCCACTTCCGTGAGTTCGTCGCCCGGGCCAACGACGCCGATGTCCTGGAGGATGCCGAGGCCGAGCTCATCCGCTCCGTGTTCGATATGGGTGACACCCTGGTGCGCGCCGTGATGGTGCCGCGCACCGATGTCGTCACCGTGGAGACCGGGACCACCCTGGAGGACGCGATGAACCTGTTCCTGCGCTCCGGCTGCTCCCGCATCCCGCTCATCGGGGACAACGCGGACGAGGTCTTCGGCATGGTCTACCTCAAGGACGTGGCCCGCGCGCTGCATCGCGGCCTGGGGGATGGCGCGGCGGATCCGGCCAGCCCCGTGGACGCTGTGGCCCGGGACGTGCGCTTCGTCCCCGAGTCGAAGCCGGTGTCCGTGCTGTTGCAGGAGCTCCAGCGCGAATCCACCCACATCGCGGTCGTGGTGGATGAGTACGGCGGCACCGCCGGCCTCGTGACGCTCGAGGACCTCATCGAGGAGATCGTCGGCGAGATCTCGGACGAGTACGACCGCCAGGACCGTCCCGAGATCGAACCCCTCGAAGACGGCTCGTTCAGCGTGGACGCCCGCATGGGCATTGACGACTTCGCTGAGCTGTTCGGCATGGACCTGGACGACGAGGAGGACGTGGACACCGTCGGCGGCCTGCTCGCCAAGACGCTGGGCCGCGTCCCCATCCAGGGCTCGCATGTGGCCGTCCAGGGCATCGAGCTGACGGCCGAATCCCTGCAGGGCCGGCGCAACCGCGTCGCGCGCCTGGTGGTGAGGGAGTCTCCGCGGGACGGTGGCCACACCCGACGCCGGCCTGGCACCGACCTGCTGCCAGCCCGCCTGACCGATCGCAACGCCGCCTCGGCATCCACCCCAGCCTCCCGGGAGACCCCATGACGACCCTGTTCGACCCCAGCAACGCCCCGGAGGACTTCCGCGCCGGTTTCGTCTCCCTGGTGGGCCGGCCCAACGCCGGCAAGTCCACTTTGACCAACGCCCTGGTGGGGGAGAAGGTGGCCATCACCTCCTCCAAGCCGCAGACCACCCGGCACACCATCCGCGGGATCGTGCACCGTGACGCCTTCCAGCTGGTCCTCGTGGACACCCCCGGGCTGCACCGTCCCCGGACGTTGCTGGGTCAGCGGCTCAATGACCTCGTCACCCAGACCCTCGGCGAGGTGGACGCGGTCGGATTCTGCATCCCCGCTGACGAGAAGATCGGGCCCGGCGACCGCTACATCGCCAGCCAGCTGGCCCTGCTCAACCGCAAGCCCGTGATCGCCCTGGTGACCAAGACGGACAAGGTGAAGCCGGACGCGATCGCGGCCCAGCTGCTCGCCGTCGCCGCCCTCGGCGACGAGGTGCTCGGGCCGGAGAACCAGGGGGCCGGTTTCGCCGCCGTCGTGCCCGTCTCCGCCGTCCAGGGCCACCAGGTGGAGGACGTGGCGAAGGTCCTGGCCGAAAGGCTGCCGCTGTCCCCGCCGCTCTATCCGGACGGCGAGCTCACGGACGAGCCCGAGCTGACGATGGTGGCCGAGCTCATTCGGGAGGCGGCCCTGGAGGGTGTGCGGGACGAGCTGCCGCACTCGGTGGCAGTGGTGGTCGATGAGATGAACCCACGCGAGGGACGGCCTGCCGACCGTCCGCTGCTGGACATCCACGCCAACGTCTTCGTGGAGCGGGACAGCCAGAAGGCCATCATCATCGGCAAGGGGGGCTCCCGACTCAAGGCCATCGGCTCCCAGGCGCGGGGCTCCATCGAGAAACTCCTCGGGACTGCCGTGTACCTGGACCTCCGGGTGAAGGTGGCCAAGGAATGGCAGCGGGATCCCAAGCAGCTGGGCCGGCTCGGTTTTTGATCCCGTCGGTTCCGGCGGTGCTAGGCTGAAATCATGTTCGACCGACTGGACCTCGCCGGGATCACCCCGGACGCCGTTGAAGGGCTGCTACTACGCCGCCGCAACGGGGCTGAGCCGTCGGTCGTGGCGCCCGCCACGCTCTGACGCACTGGGGGCATCGCACCCTGGCCGGGCCGGAACCCCGTTGCGGAGGTAGCTCCACGGTCCTTCCAGCAGCCAGACCCCTCCGGTGCACGCACCGGGTTTCATGAAAGGCAGGCGTCCAGCCCCATGCGCAACTTCCAGAAGTCCTCCGGGATGAAGTTCCAGAAGTACACCCCCTTCCAGGACCAGATCGAGGTCCATCTGCCGGACCGCACATGGCCGGACCAGGTCATCACCCAGGCACCCCGGTGGTGTGCGGTGGACCTGCGGGACGGCAACCAGGCCCTCATCGATCCCATGGGCCCGGACCGCAAGATGCGGATGTTCGAACTGCTCGTCTCCATGGGCTACAAGGAGATCGAGGTCGGCTTCCCCTCCGCCTCACAGACGGACTTCGATTTCGTCCGTCAGCTGATCACCGAGGACCGCATCCCCGAGGACGTCACCATCCAGGTGCTCACCCAGTCCCGTGAGCACCTCATCGAGCGCACCTACCAGGCGCTCGAAGGCTGCCACCGGGCGATCGTGCACCTGTACAACTCCACCTCGGTACTCCAGCGGCGAGTCGTGTTCCGCGAGGACATGGACGGGATCGTGGACATCGCCACCACCGGCGCCCGCCTGTGCCGGAAGTACGAGGAGCAGATGACGGGCACGGAGATCGTGTACGAGTACTCGCCGGAGTCCTTCACGGGTACCGAGCTGGAGTTCGCCGCCCGCATCTCCAACGCGGTCGGTGAGATCCTCGAGGCCTCCACGGACCGCCAGATGATCCTGAACCTGCCCGCGACCGTGGAGATGGCCACCCCGAACGTCTACGCGGACTCCATCGAATGGATGCACCGCAACCTGGAGAACCGCAGCGGCATCATCCTCTCGCTGCACCCCCACAATGACCGCGGCACGGGCGTGGCCGCTGCCGAGCTGGGCTACATGGCCGGAGCGGACCGCATCGAGGGCTGCCTGTTCGGCAACGGGGAGCGCACGGGCAACGTGGACCTGGTGACCCTGGGCATGAACCTGTACAGCCAGGGGATCGACCCGATGATCGACTTCTCCAACATGGATGAGATCCGCCGCACCGTGGAGTACTGCAACCAGCTCCAGGTGGCCGAGCGCGTGCCCTACGGGGGAGACCTCGTCTTCACCGCCTTCTCCGGCTCCCATCAGGACGCCATCAAGAAGGGCTTCGAGTTCATGGACGCGGATGCCGCGGAGGCCGGCACCGACCGGGACGGCATCCCCTGGGGGGTCCCCTACCTGCCGATCGACCCGCAGGACATCGGCCGTTCCTACGAGGCCGTCATCCGGGTGAACTCCCAGTCCGGTAAGGGCGGCGTGGCCTACCTGCTCAAGAGCGAGCACAACCTCGACCTGCCCCGCCGCGCCCAGATCGAATTCTCGCACGTCATCCAGAACATGGCTGACGCCCAGGGCGGGGAGGTCACCGGTGACCAGCTGTGGCAGGTCTTCCAGGACGAGTACCTGCCGGCCGAGTCTGACGCTGACCACACGTCCCGCTGGGGCCGCTACCGCCTGGGCCTCGTCAGCTCGACGACGGAGGAGGACGGCAGCTTCACCATGACCGCCGAGGCAGAGGTGGACGGCGAGAAGCGAGAACGCACCGTCACCGCCAACGGCCCGATCGCCGCCCTGGTGAAGATTTTCGCCGACGATGGCCTGGACATCCGGGTACTGGACTACTCCGAGCACGCGCTGTCCGAGGGCGGATCGGCGATGGCCGCCGCCTACGTCGAGTGCGCGGTGGGGGATCGGGTGCTCTGGGGTGCCGGCCTGGACTACAACACGACCATGGCCTCGCTGAAGGCGGTCGTCTCCGCCGTCAACCGTGCCCTCCGGGACGATGCGGAACTCGCTCAGGCCGTGACCGGTCCGGGGGCCGGGATGGACGCCAGGGCCTAGTGTCCGGTTCGGGTGGACGCTCGACGGGGCGGGGAGGCGCAGGCTATGCGGCGAACAGCTATCGCACACACGCCCTGGTCCTGCGCACCTACAAACTCGGTGAGGCCGATCGCATCATCGTGGTGCTGACCCCCGGTCACGGCCAGATCCGGGCCGTGGCCAAGGGGGTCCGCCGGACGACATCCAAGTTCGGCGCCACCCTGGAACCCTTCATGCTCTCCCGGCTGCAACTCGTGCACGGTCGGAACCTGGACATCATCACCCAGGCCGAGTCCGTCACCCCCTACGGCCAGTGGATCGCCCAGGACTATGACGCCTACTCCGCCGCCTCCGCCATGGTCGAGACCGCCGAGCGACTGACCGTGAGCGATATCGCGGAGGTGCGCGAGGACGGTGGCGGGGTGGAGGGCCCCAGCCAGTACCGGCTGCTCCACGGGGCACTGGCGGCCCTGGCCCGCGGCACCCATGCCCCGAGGCTGTTGTTGTACTCCTACCTGCTGAGGTCCCTGGCCACCGCCGGCTGGGCCGCCAGCTTCACCACCTGCTCCAGATGCGGAGCCCCCGGTCCCCACCGCTCGGTCAACGTCACCCTCGGCGGCAGCGTCTGCGACGATTGCCGCCCGCCCGGCTCGGCCACGCCGGCCCCGGCCACCGTGGAACTGCTCGCGGCCCTGCAGTCAGGCCGCTGGGAGGTCGCCGACGCCGCACCGGAGCCGGCGCGCCGGGAGGCGGCCGGTATCGTGTCCGGGTACCTCCAGTTCCACCTGGAACGACACCTGAAGTCCCTGTCCGTCATGGACCAGAACCCCTGAACCCGAGGACCGAGCACATGCCCTCCCGCCCCTCTGCCCGCCGGCCTGCCCTTGCCGAACCGTATCCGCACCCGTCGGGGGCCCGGCCGCCGCAGATGGATCCGCGGTTCATCCCCCGCCACGTGGCCATCGTCATGGACGGCAACGGGCGGTGGGCCAATCAGCGCGGCCTGCCCCGCACCGAGGGCCACCGGGCCGGGGAGGCCGCACTGCTGGACGTCATGGCCGGTGCCGTGCAGCTGGGCATCGAGCACGTCTCCGTCTACGCGTTCTCCACCGAGAACTGGAAGCGGTCTCCGGACGAGGTCCGCTTCCTCATGGGCTTCTCCCGGGACGTGCTGCGCCGCCAGCGGGACACCCTCGATTCGTGGGGCGTGCGGATCCGCTGGAACGGCCGCCGGCCCCGGTTGTGGACCTCAGTGATCAAGGAGCTGGAGGCCGCGGAGGAGCAGACCCTCGGCAATACCCGCTGCAACCTGACCATGTGCGTGAACTATGGGTCCCGCGCCGAGATCACCGATGCCGTCAAGGCCGTCGCCCGCGAGGTGGAGGCGGGCCGGCTGACGTCCTCCGGGATCCGCGAGGAGACGATCGCCCGGCACCTGGACGAGCCCGACGTTCCGGACGTGGATCTGTTCCTGCGCACCTCCGGTGAGCAGCGGCTGTCCAACTTCCTGCTCTGGCAGTCGGCGTACGCCGAACTCGTCTTCCTGGACACGCTGTGGCCGGACGTGGACCGCACGACCCTGTGGGACGCCGTCGAGGTCTATGCCCGCCGCGACCGCCGGTATGGGGGAGCGGTGGATCAGGCAGGACCGGCGTAGGCCCCCAGCCAGCGGAACATCTCGCGGGCGGCGTCACGCCGGATGGACTGGGGGGAGGCCATCACGTCATGCAGGGCACCGGCGTGCCGGACGACCGTGACGTGCCGGCCGAGCCGGGTGGCGCGCTGGGCCAGGATCTCCACGTCCAGGACGATGTCCGCGGCCGTCATGTCCTGCCGCCACCCCGCTGCGAAGACCGTGCGGTCCGAGAGCATCACGTAGACGGGCTCCGCCAAGGCGAGCCCGTCGGCGACGGCGGCATGGCCTGTCATCACCGCCTTGAGCCAGCCGCCGGGCACCTCGAAGGCGTACTGCGGACGCCACAACGGGTGCAGGTCCCAATCACCGTCAGCGGCGGAGGACACCGTGCGCCAGTAGTGGTCGACCCGGGGCAGCTTGAGGAAGTTCTTCGGCTGCAGCCGCACCACCGGGTCCAGGACGGCCGCGGCCATGTGGCGGACCAACGCTGAGCCCTGCATCTCCAGCCATGGGCTGTTCAGCACGAGTGCCCGGGCCCGGCCTGGATGCCGTGACGACCACAGGGAGAGGATGAGCCCGCCGGTGGAATGGCCCATCAGCACGGGGGTCTGCGGGTGTTCGCGGCCGATGACCCGCAGGGCCTGGCCGATCTCGTCGTCGTACACCTCGAGGTTGTCCGCCCACCCCGGCGTCTGCCCCGGCCGCAATGAGCGACCATACTTGCGCAGGTCCAGCGCGTAGAACGCGTAGCCATGCTCCTCGAAGTGGCCGGCGAGCGGCGCGTTGTAGAAGTAGTCAGACCAGCCGTGGACGTACAACACCGGAATGCGCGACGCCGGCCGGGCACCGATCGCGTCGGCGTCGCCAAGGGAGTCGCCCGTCTCGAACTGGGGGTCATCCGCCGTCGCGCGGACCGGGGCGCGGGAAGGTGTGCGAGCCGTCCGGACCAAGGTCGCCGCGTTGGGTCCCTCCTCGTCCACCTCGAGGGGGATCGTCAGGCGCTCGAAGCCCTCCAGCAGATCCGGAACCCAGACCCCGGGCGGGGAATCCGCCAGGAGCGTGGCCTCCGTGGAAGGGGAGTAGGGGGTGTCCCCGGCGGGCTGGTCGGTGGCGCTCATATGAACGCCATGCTAGAGCCGAAACGTGGGCCGGACCAGCACCGGAATCGTGGTTCCATAAGTGCATGACTGGTCTGCCGCGCGAAACCCGCCTTTATCCCGCCTTCTTCAACACGTTCTTCAAGGGCATGGACGCCGAGAAGGCGCATCACATGGGCTTCTCGATGATCCGTGCTGCGGAGTCCACCGGGGCCTCGGTGGCTCTGCGCCGGGCCACGCGGCCGGCGCAGGCACTGACAACCCGGGTGATGGGCCTGGACTTCCCCTCGCCGTTCGGGCTCGCGGCAGGCTTCGACAAGCAAGGCCTGGGCACGGCGGCCCTGGCAGACCTCGGCTTCGGACACATCGAAGTCGGCACCATCACCGGTGAGGCACAGCCGGGCAACCCCGCTCCGCGGCTGTTCCGTCTGGTCGAGGACAGGGCGCTGATCAATCGGATGGGTTTCAACAACGACGGCGCCCGCGCGGTGGCTCCGCGGCTGAAGGCCACCCGACAGACGCTGACCCGGCGTTTCGGCCGGCGTCGGCCGGTGCTTGGAGTGAACATCGGCAAGACGAAGACGGTGGCCCTCGAGGACGCGACACAGGACTACCTGGCCTCCACGTCCGCCCTGGCCGTCCACGCCGACTATCTCGTGGTCAACGTGTCCTCACCCAACACACCCGGACTTCGTCAGTTGCAGGACATCGAGGCGCTGGCACCGCTGCTGGTCGCAGTGCGCCAAGAGGCAAACCGGACCACGGGCCGTCACGTGCCGCTGGCCGTGAAGATCGCCCCGGACCTGGCCGACGAGGACGTGGACTCCGTGGCAGCGATGGCCGTGGATCTGGGCTTGGACGGAATCATCGCCACGAACACGACCATTGCCCGGGACGGTCTGGCGACGCCCGCCGCGGAAATCGAGACCATGGGGGCCGGGGGCCTGTCGGGGGCGCCGCTGAAGGAACGGTCTCTTGAGGTGCTGTCCAGGCTGCGCGGCGCGCTGCCGGAATCGGTGGCCCTGATCTCCGTGGGTGGGGTCACCACCGGTGCGGACGTCCGTGAGCGGCTCGAGCTGGGGGCGGACCTGGTGCAGGGTTACACCGCGTTCCTCTACGAGGGACCGTTCTGGGCGGCCCGGATCAACCGCGAGCTGGCGCGGTAGTCGCGGCCAGCCGGCGTGGATCAGTCGGGGAAGTGACCGCGCTTGGTCTGCGGCTTGGGCAGACGCAGCTTGCGAAGCTGCATGGCCCGCATGACGCCGTACCAGCGCACGCCGCGCTCGACCTCCCCGAACTTCTCCGCCAGACGTTTCTTCAACTGGAAGGAGATGAGGACGCCCTCCAGCACCACCAGCAGCACGATGGCCCAGAGGGAGAAGGTCAGCCAGATCTGCAGGTCGGACTGGGGCAGGAACGCCAGGAAGACGTATACCAGCACGATCACCATGAGCCATTCGCCCACGCCGGTGCGGGCGTCCACCCAATCACGCGCGTAGCGCTTCTGCGGGCCGCGGTCGCGCAGCGGCATGTTCCGGTCATCGCCGGTCTCCATGGCCACGCGCATCTTCTGGCGCTCGACCATCTCCGCATCGCGAGCGGCCTTGCGGGCCGCCTTGCGATCCTCCGGCACCAGCGGACGGCGGCGGGCGGCCTCCCGCTCCGCGCGCGTCGGCGTCGGTCCCTTCTTCGCCTGATGGCGCGCGGCCGTCTGCTCGGGGGTCTCGATCACGGGCGCCGACTCAGGGGCGGGGGTCTCGGTCTTCTTGCGTCCAAACACCCATCCATTCTAGGCGGAACCGAAGCCTCGCGGAGTCAATGCTGTGACCGCTGTCATCTCGCTAGGCTGGACCTTATGCCTGAGACGCCCCAGACACCGCCCGCCCTGCCCCTCGATCCCGAGACCATCGCGCGGATCACCGCTGCCGTGGAGGAGCGGCTGCCGCAGACGGTGGCCACGCTCAAGGAGCTCGTGGCCATCCCCGGTATCGCCTGGGACTCCTTCGACCGCGCCCCGCTCGAGCGCTCGGCCCAGGCCGTCGCCGCACTCATCCGGTCGCTGGGGCTGGAGGACGTGGAGATCCTGACGGAGACTCTGATGGAGTCGGACGGCACGGAACGCCCGGGGGGACCGGCCGTCGTCGCGCGCCGACCGGCCCAGCCGGGGAAGCCGACAGTGCTGCTCTACGCGCACCACGATGTCCAGCCGGTGGGGGAGCTGGCGCTCTGGGAGACTGAGCCGTTCACCGCCGTCGAGAAGGACGGCCGGCTCTTTGGCCGCGGGGCGGCTGATGACAAGGCCGGGATCATGGTGCACCTTGCCGCCCTGCAGGCCATGCTCGACGCCGGCGCCGACTCGGGCGTGGGCGTCACCTTCTTCATCGAAGGGGAGGAGGAGGCCGGCTCTCCGACCTTCCGGACCTTCCTCGAGCGACACCGGGAGAAGCTGGCCGCCGATGTCATCGTGGTGGCCGACTCCGCCAACTGGAGGGTCGGCGTCCCGGCGTTGACCACCTCATTGAGGGGCCTCGTGGATGGCACCATCGGCGTCCGGGTCCTGGACCACGCCGTCCACTCCGGCATGTTCGGTGGCCCGGTGCTCGACGCTCCGACCCTGCTGGCGCGCCTGATAGCGACCCTGCATGACGAGGAGGGGAATGTGGCCATCGCCGGCCTCGAGCAACAGCACCACTCGTCGATCGAGTACCCGGAGGCGGACTACCGCGCCGACTCCTCCCTGCTGGACTCCGTGCGGCTGGCCGGCACGGGATCCTTGGCCGACCGCCTGTGGAACAAGCCGGCCCTGAGCATTATCGGCACGGACGTGACCCGGCTGGACGTCGCGTCCAACACCCTGCAGCCCGAGGCGCGCGCGAAGTTCAGCCTGCGCCTGGGTCCCGGGATGGATCCGGTCACGGCGATGTCCGCAGTGCGTGCTCACGTGGAGTCGGTCCGGTCCACGGCACTGTTGGGCGCGGAAGTCGTCTTCGAACCCGGGGAGTCCGGACAGCCCTTCGCCACGGACACCTCCGCTCCTGCCGCCCGGACGATGATGGCGGCCCTCCGAGAGGCCTTCGGGTCCGAGCCGGTCGAGGCGGGCATGGGCGGGTCCATCCCGTTCACGGCCGACCTCGTGGAGATGTTCCCGGAGGCGACCCTGCTGATCACCGGCGTCGAGGACCCGGATTCCCGGGCTCATTCGGCCAATGAGTCCCTGCATCTGGGCGACTTCCGACACGCCGTACTGGCGGAGGCCCTGCTGTTGGCCGCCGTCGGCCACTGACCTAGACTCGGCAGATACCGAAGGTCTCGATCCGGTCGTCGGGAATGAACCGTCCGGACCGGGTGTTGGGACCGGGGAGAGTGGCCTCCGGGCCGCCCCACCGATCGGCTCGTTGCCGAGCCGGGGGAGCACGCACGCAGACGAAGGAGCGAGCATGAGCGTTTCCGCAGAATCCACCGAGACCGAGATCCCGACTGCCCAGCCGGCAGAAGGCCTGGACGCCCACGAGGTCCAGTTGAGTGATGTGGCCGCCGCCAAGGTGCGCACCCTGCTGGAGCAGGAGGGGCGCACCGATCTTCGTCTGCGCGTCGCCGTGCAGCCGGGCGGTTGCTCCGGACTGATCTACCAGCTCTACTTCGATGAGCGTGTGTTGGACGGCGACACATTGCGAGACTTCGACGGCGTCGAGGTCATCGTGGACAAGATGAGCGTCCCCTACCTCAGCGGCGCCTCGATCGATTTCGAGGACACCATCTCGAAGCAGGGCTTCACCATCGACAATCCGAACGCCGGCGGCTCCTGTGCCTGCGGTGATTCCTTCCACTAGGTCCTCAGGACCACGCGACGTCGGGCGTCCGAGCCAGGGATTGGCACGGATGCCCGACGTTTTTGCGTGTCATAGGGCAGACGACCAGGGCGGTAAGCTCTACAGTAGGTAGTAAACCTAGGGGTCCCCCTGTGGCTTGCCCGCTCCAGCTCTGACACTGACATTGTCCGGATGGAGTGCGGTCACAGGAGGCATTCGCACTCGAGATTGAAGAGGAAGGGCCGTCTGTGAGATCGCAGAATCAAGCCGGCAGCCGTGGTAGGCGTCTCCTGAAGGGGGGAGCGCTTGCCGTCATGGCAGCCATGGTCCTGTCCGGTTGTTCGGAGCAGGTTCAACGAGGATTCCTGCCCGGAACCCGAGAGACCACCAACCAGTCCGCCCAGTTGACCGACTTGTGGGTCAACTCCTGGATCGCCGCATTGATAGTCGGCGTCGCAACGTGGGGAATGATCCTGTGGTGCATGGTCGCCTACCGTCGGCGGAAGCATGACCGGGGATACCCCCGTCAGATGGCGTACAACGTCCCGATGGAGACGTTGTTCACCGTCGTGCCGATCATCACGGTACTGACCCTGTGGGGCTTCACCGACCGCGTTCAGCGTGAGGTCGACACCCCCGTGGAGGACTCCCCGCTGACCGTCGAGGCCTACGGCAAGCAGTGGGCCTGGGACTTCAACTACAGCTACGACGGCGAGGAGAAGCACTACCAGGGCGTCCAGGCGCAACTCGATGGCACCGAGGGTGTCGAAGAGACCCTGCCGACGCTGTACCTGCCGGTCGATGTTCCCGTCGAATTCGAGTTGAAGTCGCGTGACGTCATCCACTCATTCTGGGTTCCCGCCTTCCTGCGCAAGCTGGACATGGTCCCGGGCAAGACGAACTACATGTACCTGACTCCGACTGAAGAGGGCACCTTCCAGGGCAAGTGCGCGGAGCTCTGCGGTGAGTACCACTCCGAGATGCTCTTCAACGTCGAGGTCGTCTCCGAGCAGGAGTTCACCTCACAGCTGTCCCAGATGGAAGACGGCCATGTGGGCGACGAGTACAACCGCAACCCGAATGAGCACCCGGACGGCGCCCGGAACCAAGAAGTGCCCCGCCAGGGTGACGGAACCACCCGCGAGGATGCCGGCGGCCCGACCGGCGGCGAAGACTCGACGGGCGAGGGAGAGAACTGATGACCACTTACGAATACGCCACGGATGACGCCGCTGCGGCTCAGCCGCGGGTGGTGCCCGAGTCCAAGGGCAAGATCATCGTCAACTGGATCACCAGTACCGACCACAAGACCATCGGGTACATGTACCTGATCACCTCGTTCATATTCTTCTGCATCGGTGGCGTCATGGCGCTGTTGATCCGCGCCGAGCTCTTCGAACCGGGCATGCAGTTGCTGCAGACCAAGGAACAGTACAACCAGCTGTTCACCATGCACGGCACGATCATGTTGCTGATGTTCGCCACCCCACTGTTCATCGGCTTCGCCAACGTCATCATGCCGCTGCAGATTGGTGCACCCGATGTGTCGTTCCCGCGCCTGAACGCCCTCTCGTTCTGGTTCTTTCTGTTCGGGTCGACCATCGCCGTGGCTGGCTTCCTGACGCCGCAGGGCGCCGCGTCCTTCGGTTGGTTCGCCTATGCGCCGTTGTCCAACACCACGTATTCACCGGGTGTGGGCGGTGACCTCTGGGTCTTCGGACTGTTCCTGCAGGGCTTCGGCACCATCCTCGGTGGCGTCAACTTCATCACCACCATCCTGACCATGCGCGCCCCGGGCATGACCATGTGGCGCATGCCGATCTTCACCTGGAACACCCTGATTACCGCCATTCTCGTGATCATGGCGTTCCCCCCTCTTGCTTCGGCACTAGGTGCACTGGGCATGGACCGTCGTTTCGGTGGTCACATCTTCGATCCGGAGAATGGCGGCGCCATCCTGTGGCAACACCTCTTCTGGTTCTTCGGGCACCCCGAGGTCTACATCATCGCGTTGCCGTTCTTCGGCATCGTCTCCGAGATCATCCCCGTCTTCAGTCGCAAGCCGATCTTCGGCTACAAGACACTGGTCTTTGCCACCGTTTCGATCGCCGCCCTGTCCGTGACCGTGTGGGCACACCACATGTACGTCACCGGCTCCGTGCTGCTGCCGTTCTTCTCGCTGATGACCATGCTGATCGCCGTCCCTACGGGTGTGAAGTTCGTCAACTGGATCGGCACCATGTGGCGGGGGTCGATCACCTTCGAGAACCCGATGCTCTGGAGCCTCGGCTTCATGATCACCTTCCTCTTCGGTGGCCTGACCGGAATCATCCTGGCCTCGCCGCCGTTGGACTTCCACGTCTCTGACACCTACTTCGTGGTGGCTCACTTCCACTATGTCGTCTTCGGCACCGTGGTGTTCGCCATGTTCGCGGGCTTCTTCTTCTGGTGGCCCAAGTTCACCGGCAAGATGCTCAATGAGCGTCTGGGCAAGATCCAGTTCTGGATGCTGTTCATCGGCTTCCACGGAACCTTCCTGATCCAGCATTGGCTGGGTGTCATGGGTATGCCGCGCCGCTACGCCGACTACATGGTCGAGGACGGCTTCACCCTGATGAACCAGTTCTCCACGATCTTCTCCTTCGTCCTGGGCGCCTCGCTGATCCCGTTCTTCTGGAACGTCTACATCACGGCGCGCAAGGCCAAGAAGATCACCGTGGACGATCCCTGGGGCTTCGGTGGCTCCTTGGAGTGGGCGACGTCCTGCCCGCCGCCGCGCCACAACTTCCACTCCTTGCCGCGGATTCGTTCGGAGCGTCCGGCGCTGGACCTGCACCACCCCGAACTGTTGCCGACGTCTCCGCAGCATGAGCCCGAGGTCTTCGGAGAAAAGGCGGCTGCCAAGTGAGAACCAATGTCAAGCTGTTCACGCTCCTCGGAGTCTTCCTGATCGTCGTGGCCACGGTCTACGGCTTCTGGGTCCGGTGGACCGAGTGGGCCGGAATTCCCGCGCTCTACGCCGTGGCCGGACTCTCCCTGATGGTCGCCGTCTTCCTCTGGCTCACCGAGCGTAAGTTCGGCCAGGGGCCGGACGACGATGAGCACGGTGAGATCTCGCAGTACTCCGGCACCTACGGCAGCTTCGCTCCGTGGAGCTGGTGGCCGCTGGGCCTCGGCCTGGCGTGTGCCGCATTCGTGCTCGGTCTCGCCATCGATGCGTGGATCGCCTTCATCGGCGTCGGCGCGGGTATCTTCTTCCTGGTCGGTTGGGTCTTCGAGTATTCGAAGGGCGACCACGCGCACTGATACCGCGTGAATGCCAGGAGTAGCAGCGGCGGAGGCCGGGAAATCCCTTGCGGGTCTCCCGGCCTCCGCCGTTCTATCGTCCCCCGGGATCGGCGTGGCCAGAAAAAACAGCGTCCACGACGCCATAGATGCCCCTGAGCCGCGCCAGCAAGCACCGGAGGGGTGGGGACCCGATACGTTGTAACTGCTGAGGTAGGCGAAGACCGTCGGACAGGGTGTGGGTATCACACTCACCATCCTGACCACGGAGGTCGTCAAGGACGGTTAATCCGTGCCCTGGGCCGCAGAACGCTTCTACATCTCGCGGCCATGGCATACACATGGGCTCGTCGCCGCCGTGCCGGTGCACCTTGGATCGATCGATCGAGCCGTCCGGAACGCTCACCTCGGCGTCTTTCGCTGCGGCTGGAGCGGCGCCTCGTCGCACTGCAGCACCGACGGTGGGGCCCGCACCGGTTCGGCCAGCACTGGGGTGGTGTGCCCCGCTCGGCGGCCGGAAGGGTGCAGGCCCGGTACGGGTTGCCGTTGCTGGCGCATCTGGACCGGGCCACCGGGCTGCCGGTGGGCGATCGTTCCGACCATCTAGGAGTCCAGCGCCGCCCGAGCCGTCACTGGTCAGGACTGGATTCACCACGACAGCCACCACAGACGCCCGTACCGGCATGCAGGCAAGTCCCTTCAGCGCGC
Organism: Citricoccus alkalitolerans; assembly: GCF_039528175.1. Lineage (NCBI taxonomy): Bacteria > Bacillati > Actinomycetota > Actinomycetes > Micrococcales > Micrococcaceae > Citricoccus > Citricoccus alkalitolerans. The sequence continues at coordinate 1,058,288 of NZ_BAAALH010000001.1, read as the reverse complement.
GTCCACGATCTCACAAGGTACCGCAAGCAGCCCTTGATCAGTGGGTTTGGCCGGGACCAGTCCAGGTGAACAACCGATGTGGTGGCGAGCGACTCATGCACGGGCATCACCCAGGCAACTGCGGCTGGGACGCGCCGTCGCCCTGACACGGAGGGACAGTCCGCACAGCAGAAGGGCCCCACCGTGGTGGGGCCCTTCTGCTGTGCGGATGCTCTCGATCAGCGACCGATGGAGGACGGGATGTCCTGGCCCTCCACGGCGCTCGGAACGTCTGAGTGATCGTGGGTCTTGGCCACAGCCAACTCCTCCCGGGTCACAGGCTCGACGCGCTCCTCGTAGAACCAGCGGTGGAACTTGGCCCGCTGCTTCTCTGTGGCCTTGATCTTGCCGTCCCGGCCCGGCTGAGCCGGAATGGGCTTCTTGTTCTCAAAGCTGACGAGCTTGTAGAGCCGGTAGTCGTCCAGGCGCTCATGGCGCTCACGGAACTCGCCCTCCGGTGTCATCTCGATGACACCGGCCTCGCGACCATGCAGCGCGATCTCACGGTCCTTGCGCTGCAGGGCGAGGCACACCCGCTTCGTGATGATGAAGCCGATGAACGGACCCACCACGAACAGTGCGCGGAGCCAGTACGCCACGTCGTTCAGCGAGACCGAGAAGTGCGTGGCGATCAGGTCCGAGGAGGCCGCAGCCCACATGACGCAGTACCAGACGACGCCGGCCACACCGACACCGGTGCGGGTCGGGGCGTTGCGCGGGCGGTCCAGGATGTGGTGCTCACGGTTGTCCTTGGTGACCCAACGCTCGATCCAGGGCCACCCGAACATGACGGCGAAGAGTATGCCGGCAGGAACCAGGGCCGGCAGCAGAACGCCGAGCGCGAGGGTATTGGTGCCCCACGGGAAGGGAATAACCCACTCGAAGGAGAAGTCACCCAGCCAGCCGGGCATCAGGCGCAGGGCACCATCGACGAAGCCGATGTACCAGTCCGGCTGGGTGCCTGCCTGGACGGGGGAGGGATCGTACGGACCGTAGTGCCAGATCGCGTTGATGGTGAACATGGAGGCGAGCAAGGCCACGACGCCGAACACGATGAAGAAGAAGCCGCCGGCCTTGGCCGCGTATACCGGGCCGACCGGGTAGCCAACCACATTGTTCTCCGTGCGTCCGGGACCGGGGTACTGGGTGTGCTTGTGCACGACGACCATGAACAGGTGCATCACGATCAACAGCAGGATCAGGGCCGGAACCACGAGCACGTGCAGGATGTAGAGGCGCCCGATGATGTCGTCGCCCGGGAACTCGCCACCGAAGAGGAAGAACGAGATGTAGGTACCGATCAACGGGATGGCCTTCACCACGCCGTCGATGATACGCAGGCCGTTGCCGGACAGCACATCATCGGGGAGTGAGTAGCCGGTGAAACCGGCGGCCATACCGAGGATGAGCAGCACGCACCCGACGAGCCAATTCAATTCGCGGGGACGCCGGAAGGCACCGGTGAAGAACACGCGGAGCATGTGCACTGACATGGCGGCCACGAACAGCAGGGCCGCCCAGTGGTGCACCTGGCGCATGAACAGGCCGCCACGGATGTCGAAGGAGATGTCGAGGGACGAGGCGTAGGCCACGGACATCTCCACGCCGTAGAGAGGCTTGTAGGAGCCCTCGTACGTGGTGTGCGCCATCGACGGGTCGAAGAAGAACGTCAGGAAGGTTCCCGACATCAACAGGATGACGAAGGTGTAAAGGGCGACTTCACCGAACATGAAGGACCAGTGGTCCGGGAAGATCTTCCGGCCGAACTCCTTCACTATCGGGGACAACCCGGCACGGGTGTCCATGAAGTTCGCGATCTTCCCCGTGGGGGTCGAAGCCTGGTACTCGGTGGTGGTAGAGGTGTTCATGAGTATCAGCCACGCTCCCAGTAGGCCGGTCCAACGGGCTCATGGAAGTCGCTTTGGGCGACTAGGAAGCCCTCTTCATTTACTCTGATCGGCAGCTGCGGCAGTGCGTGGCCGGCCGGGCCGAAGATCACCTTGCACTCCTGCGTCAGGTCGAATGTCGACTGGTGGCAGGGGCACAGCAGGTGGTGCGTGTGCTGTTCGTACAGCGCGACGGGGCACCCGACGTGCGTGCAGACCTTGGAGTAGGCCACGATGCCGTCGACATTCCAGTCCTCGCGTTCCGGGGAGACCTGCATGGACTCGGGATTGAGTCGCATGAGCAGCACCACGGCCTTGGCCTTCTGGTTGAGCATCTCGTGCGGGGGAAGCTCGTTGAGGCCCTCGGGGATCACGTGGAAGGCGGAGCCCATGGTGACGTCGGAGGCCTTGATCGGTGTACCGGTGGGGTCGCGCACGAGGCGGACATCTGTGGCCCACATGGTGTGACGCAGGCGCTCCGGCCCGAAGTTCTCGGCAGCCAGATCGCTCCGGTTGTCCGTGTCGTCCAAGTCTCTGAATATCGCGATCGCGGGCAGGACGGCGAGGATGCCGGCGCCGATCAGAGTGTTGCGCAGCAGGGGGCGGCGCTTCACCTGGGTCTCGTCGATGATGTCCTCGATCATGCCGACGGCCACCTGGCGGTCAGCCTCGGTGCGGACCTCGTGACGCAGCTCGGTGGTCTCGTGATCCGGCATCAGGGTCTTGGCCCAGTGGACGATGCCCACGCCGATGCCCAGCATGGCGAAGGCGGTGCCGAGGCCGAGGAGCAGGTTCTGGAGACGCACGGTGGTGATCGGCGTGTCCGGTCCGATCTGACCGACCACGAAGTAGCCCACGAAGAACAGGAGCGTTCCCACGATGGAGAGTCCGAAGAGGAACGCGACCTGGCGCTCGGCTCGCTTGGCGGCCTTCGGGTCCTCGTCCGCCAGACGCGGCCGGTGCGGCGGGAGGCCGGGGTTGTCGATGGCGTACTTGCCCGACTCCTCCACACCGGCATGCTCAACGGCGCCCGTGTGGTCCGGGCCTCCGTGGCTTTGGTCAGACATAGATCTGAATCCTTTACTTGAGTGATGGTGACGTTGTGTGCGGCTGGCGCCCCCACGGCGCCGTCAGGTCAGGAGGACCGTGAGGTCAGCCAGACCATGAAGCCGATGAGAACCGCAAGGCCTCCGGTCCAGGCCAGAAGGCCTTCGGACACAGGTCCCAGTGAGCCAAGCGAGGCACCGCCGGGGGAACCCTGGCTCTCGATCTGCTTGAGGAACGCGATGATGTCCCGCTTGTCCTCCGGCTTGATGTTGGCGTCGCTGAAGACCGGCATGTTCTGGGGGCCGGTCAACATGGCCTCGTAGATGTGCTGCTCGGAGACGCCGGCCAGTGCCGGGGCGTACTTGCCACGCGTCAGGGCACCCCCGGCGGCAGCGGCGTTGTGGCACATGGCACAGTTCACGCGGAATAGCGTGCCGCCGTTGCCGAGGTCCACGTCTTCGTGGTCGGCGTCCAGGTACTGCTCGTCCGGGATAGCCGGCCCGGCACCGAGGGAGGCGACGTAGGCGGCCAATTGGGCGGTCTGTTCGTCACTGAACTGATTCGGCTTGGCCTGGGCCTGGGGCCCCTGCATCTGCATCGGCATACGGCCGGTGCCGACCTGGAAGTTCACGGAAGCGGCTCCGACACCGACCAGGGTCGGCCCGTCCTCGGTGCCGACCGCTCCGGCACCGTGGCAGGTGGCGCAGTTGGCGTTGAACAGCTTCTCGCCCTCAGTGATGTCCTCTGCGCTGTAGCTCGAACCCGTGTTGGAGGCCTCGGCCTGGTTCATGGTGCTGGCGACGGAGTACAGGCCGCCGGTGATGAGAAGTCCCAGAAGCAGCAGCGCGATCCCGGCGATGGGGTGGCGCCGTTTCTGTGAGATTGCCTTCACGGTTGGTTCCTAACGTTTCTTTTGTGACCGGAGGAGGGTGACGTTCCGAATCCGGTCTACCTCGGTGTGGTGCGGGTGGGCCGGGAGGACGGCCTGGCCTATTTCAGGAAGTAGACGATGGCGAAGAGCGCGATCCAGACGACATCGACGAAGTGCCAGTAGTAAGAGACGACGATCGCCGAAGTCGCCTCGTGGTGACCGAAGCGCTTGGCCAGGTAGGCGCGTCCGATGATGAAGAGGAAGGCGATGAGTCCGCCGGTCACGTGGATGGCGTGGAATCCGGTGGTGATGTAGAAGGCTGATCCGTACGCATTGGCGTCGATCGTGATGCCGTGGGAGACGAGCACCGCGTACTCGTAGCACTGCACTGAGACGAAGATCGCACCCATGATGAAGGTCAGGATGAACCACTCGACCATGCCCCAGCTCTTGAGCGCGAGCGGACCCCCGGTGCGGCGCGGCTGAAGGCGCTCGGCAGCGAATACGCCTGCCTGGGCCGTGAAGGAACTGGCCACGAGGATCAGGGTGTTCACGAATGCCAGGGGCACGTTCAGGGTCGCAGTACTCTCGGCCCACAACTCGGGTGAGGTGGACTTCAGAGTGAAGTACATGGCGAAGAGGCCGCCGAAGAACATGAGCTCGCTGGAAAGCCAGACCATGGTGCCCACTTGCACCATATTGGGTCGGCTGGGGAGCCCTGTCGCGGGCCGGGGGAGGGCATGGGTTGCAGTCGTCACCCAGCCATTATGGCCCTAAAACACCCCACGGCTCCAATGCGACGAACGTTTCGGCGTTTCTCGTTCTTCCCGTGTCGATCGTTTTCCCACCCACTTGGCCCGGAATGTCCAGCAATTTCGCAGGTTCGCAGATCAGTCGGTGAATCAGCCCTGGCCCGCCATGAGGTCACGAGTCACGAGTATGTCGTCCTGCGGCCCGCCTGGGAAGAGGGGCGGGACAACAATGTGTGTCCATGACCTCGGTCTCCCTCATCGGCCGCCCGCAACTGAGAGTATGAGCCGTACCATGGCGCCTGCAATAGACGGACGCACGCTTCGGTGGCCTCCAGCCGCAGGGATAGCATGATTCTCGTGAGTACTTCGTCGACTGCATCCCTGTCCTGGCCCTTCGTCTTCGGGCGACTGGTGTCCCGTCAGGATCTCTCCACCGACGAGGCTATGTGGGCGATGCGGGAGATCATGTCCGGCAACGCCACGGACGCGCAGATCGCCGGGTTCCTGGTGGCCCTCGCCGCCAAGGGGGAGACGGTCGGTGAACTGCTGGGCCTGACGCAGGTCATGCTGGAGAATGCGGTGCATCTTGAGGTCCCGGGGGAGACCTTGGACATCGTGGGCACGGGCGGGGACAAGCTCGGAACGGTCAACATCTCCACCATGTCGTCACTGGTGGCTGTGGGCGCGGGGGCAACGGTCGTGAAGCACGGCAACCGTGGTGCTTCCTCCACGGCGGGCGCTGCGGACGTGATCGAGGCGCTCGGGGTCGACCTGTCCATGTCAGTGGACAAGGTGCTCGAGTGTGCCACGACGTCGGGGATCACCTTCCTGTTCGCGCAGGGGTATCACCCGTCCATGAAGTATGTGGCCCCGGCACGCAAGCAGCTGGGCGTGCCGACCGTCTTCAACTACCTCGGACCGCTGACCAATCCCTCTGGCGTGCGTGCGCAGGCGCTGGGGTGCGCCAGCGCCCGTATGGCGCCGCTGCTGGCCGGTGTGCTGGCGGACCGTGGACTGCGTGGACTTGTCTTCCGCGGCAGTGATGGCCGCGACAAGATCACCACGTCCGGTCCCTCCGCGATCTTCGAGATTCGCGAGGGTCTCGTGACCGAGCATGAACTCAATCCGCAGGACTTCGGGATCGACCTGGCGGACGTCGAGGCGCTGGCCGGCAGGGATGGCCAGCACAACGCCCGTATCGTGCGTGATTTGCTGGCGGGCCAGCGGGGCCCGGTCCGCGACGCTGTGCTGCTGAACGCGGCCGCTGGACTCACGGCCTTCGATACCTCGGCGGAGGGGCATCTCTTCGACCGGATCAAGGCGAACATGGTGCGGGCGGCCGAATCGATCGATTCCGGCGCCGCCCAGGACACGCTGGATTCCTGGGTGCGGGTCTCGCATTCGTGAGCCGGGTCATCGAGGTGGCCCCGCCGCACCTCGGCGGCACCCGGTTCGCCGGACGCTGTAGACGCTCGTCCTGTCCGGCTGTGAGCTGCTACTGCTCGATGTTCTCGAAGCCGAGGGCGAATCCCTCTTCCAGATCATGGCGTGAGTACGCGCGGAAGGCGAGCATGGTCTCGGTGTCCCGGACGCCCTCCACCTTGGACATCTGGTCCGCGATGACGTCGGCCAAATCCTCGTATCGGCGCAATCGGACCATGGCCACGAGGTCCCAGTTCCCGGTCACCGAATAGACGGACGTCACGCCATTGAGGTCGGACAGCTGTTCCGCACACTCTGGGATTCGGTCCGGGTCGGTCTTGATCATGACGAAGGCTGTCACCATCGTGGTTCCTCCTGGGTGCTTCTCTTGGTCTCGTCTGGTCTCGATGCCATCCTAGGACCGGCGTCGACGTCGTGACCGCAGGATAAGCGCGGTGACGGCGCGGCGGCCTAGGACGAGCACGGCCAGGGAACCTGCCGCCACCCACTGGAACGCCGGGGCGGCCGTGCCGCCGAAGGCCACCCGCAGGGCGAGGCCGCCCGCCGCAGTCACCAACCACACCACGACGCCGGCCGGCCAGATCTGCGCCCAGGTGCGGTGCGGGCGGGTGAATGCGGTGGCGATGGCCCAGGCCAGCAAGAAGGGAAGCGCGGTGAAGAGAAGGCCGCCGACGTCCGCGCCGGACTCGTGCGTCTTGCGCCCCAGCGCGGCGAAGAGCACGATCAACACTGCGTCCAGTGACAAGGTCATCCACATCCAACGCGAGGTCCGGGTGTGCGCGTGCAGCGTCGTCCGTGCATCGGTCGGCGGTGGGGTCTCGGAAGAAGCGGGCATCCCTCCACCCTAGACGCCCCCTCGATAACAATATTCAATCCTTGTTCGCGAGCATACCAACCGCTAGGATTGTGAAATGTTCGTCATGACAATGGATCAGCGTGCTTCCAGCCGGGGCCCGGATCGGGTGGCCGCCCTCATCGAGGGCCTCATTGACCAGGAGGAGAACGAGTCCAGCCGTGGCATCGTCCGCCCGTTTCAGCGCACGGCGGGAGACGAGGTGCAGGGCGTGGTGGATCGGGCCGAGATCGTGGTGGGCATCGCCCTCTCGGCGGCGCGGTCCGGTCATTGGAGCGTGGGAATCGGGGTCGGCCAGGTGCGCCAGCCCCTGCCTGCGGAGACCCGTGCCGGCGCCGGACCCGCCTTCGAGTACGCCCGCATCGCCGTCGAACGAGCCAAGCATTCACCCGGCCGGGTGGCCGTGGCCGGTCCGGTCACGCCAGGTGGCCCCACTGACTCCACCGACTCGACCGGTTCGGCTGGATCTCGCACCGCGGCTGCTGGCGGGAACGAGGTGGCCGAGCTGCTGGAGGGAATCGAGGCGGGCCTGCAGTTGCTGGCAGAACTCGAACATCGGCGCAGCGAGGAAGGCCAGGATGCTGGCCGGCTGGTGGACGCCGGCAAGACTCAACGCGAGGCCGCTCATGCGTTGGGTGTCACCCAGCAGGCGGTGAGTTCGCGCCTGCGCACGGGACTGTGGGGTGAGTCCCGACGCCTGGCGGCCGTGGTCTCTGGCATGCTGGAGCGCGTTGACCGGCTGGTCGATGGCGGAGGTGGACCAGGGGGACAGGGATGACAGGCTTAGCCGCGGTGTCAGTGGCGCTGCTGGTGGTGTCCGGCCTGATCGGAGTGCCCCAGTATTCCGAGCGATGGCGAGGGACGCCGAACCGTCCACAGGTCTGGTTGTACAGCTCTGCGGTGATCCAGATCATCCTGCTGGGTGCGGCAGCCGTGGTGGCGCTGCTGTCCGGCGGGGGAGCGGGGTGGGCCGTCTCCGGGCCTTTGGCCGTTCTGGCGGCGACGGTGGGTGGGGGTTCTCCCACGGTGGCGGTCTTGCGGCTGTCCTTCAACTCGTCCCACCCGGAGCACCAGCGGGTCCTGACAGGACCAGAGGGCGAGAAGGTCTTCAACGAGGAGATCAACGCACAGCCCGTCTTGCGAGGCGGGGCCTGGATCGGTGTCCTCGAGCGATTGGCCGTGGCCTCAACGCTGATCATGGGCTGGCCCGAAGGACTGGCGATCATTCTGGCGGTCAAGGCGCTGGGCCGGTATTCGGAACTGGGAAAGTCCGGCGCCGCTGAACGGTTCATCCTCGGGACCTTCGCGAGCCAGCTGTGGGCGTGCGCCTGTGTGGGCGTGGCTGTTCTGCTGGCCTGATGCCCTGAGATCCCACGGGGCTCACGATGAGGGGGGAGTTGGCGCCGGGTTGGGACTGACGCTCAGCACCTAGAGACAGAATTCGTTGCCCTCCGGGTCCTGCAGAACGGTCCAGGACCATGGGCCCTGGCGTCCTGAGCCGACCTGCGTGGCACCCAAATCGATGAGCCGTTGCAGTTCACCGGTGCGGCGCTGGTCGTCGGCGCCGGGTTCGCGCAGGTCCCAATGGACCCGGTTCTTGACGGACTTGGACTCGGGGACGGCCTGGAAAACGATGCGCGGCTGATCGCCTGCTCCGTCAGCTTGCCCGGGTGGGTTGATGGCGGTACCGCTCGCCCACACCAGCCGGCCACGGTGCGTCGTGGTCTTGGCGTTGCTCGCCTGCCCCTCAGTCACCATGCGGCGGATGAATTCCTCGTCCTGCGGCTCGACCTCCCAGCGAAGGGCCTCGGCCCACCAGTCGGCGAGCTCGTGTGGGCGTGCGCTGTCAACGCAAAGCTGGAGTCCATAGGCGGGCCCCACGGGACCCGAGGGCATGTCGGTGGTCATCAACACAGCTTAAGAGTGAGGCAGGCCAGCGGAACAGGCTCAGGCGACGGACTCTGCGGTGGGTGCGTGTCCGGCGTCGAACACTGATCTCTCAGAAGATTCCCGAGACCGAGCCTTCCAGTTCTGCCAGCCGGCATAGGACCCCTCCAGTTCGGCGACGGTGAAGCCGGCGCGACGCAGGGCCGAGGCGGCTACGGCGTTGCGGATGCCAGTCTGGCAATAGGTCACGATGACTCGTTGGCGAGGGAGCGCGTCCTGACTCCACAGAACCTTGCCGGCATTGAGCTGCCGGGCGCCGGGGATGTGCCCGTCGGCGTACTCGCCCTTGCTGCGCACATCCAGCAGAACTGCGTGGTCAGCGGACTCGAGGTCGGCGGGGGAGAGGAGAAGGGGTGGGCTGCCCGGTAGCCCCTCGATGCTCCGGACGTAGCCCTCCACCCGGTCGATGCCGACGCGGACCAGGTGGTCCCAGAGCCGGTGGGCCTGCTCGCCGCCCTCGGCCAGGAGGATGATCGGGGTCGAGTCCTGCTCGGGGTCGTAGGCCCACGCGCCGTGGCTGGCCACCTTGCCGGGATTGGGCAGGGACAGCGCATCCCGCACTGTCCGGCGGTGGACCGCCTCTACCGGGCGGGTGTCCACAAGCACGAGGGACCCGTTGTCCAGGCCTGCTGCGACCGTGGCGATGTCCCGTTCGGCCAGCGCCTCCCTGGGTCCCATGACTTCTGGCCCCTCGCGGTTCTGGCGCTTCATGCGTCCGAAGTACGCGTGGGCGTCCGGTTGACCATCGAGCAGCTCATGGATGAAGCCGTCCTCGTCCCCGGCCGCCACATGCCTGCCCCACCACGAGTACAGCCGCTCATACCCCACGGAGGTTGACGGCAGCGCACCGAGCGCCTTGCCACACGGCGATCCGGCGCCGTGGCCCGGGAAGACCTGCACGTGGTCAGGGAGCGCGAGGAAGACGTCTCGGAGGGACGCGAAAAGTTGCCGGGCCCCCTCGAAACGGGTGTCCACGCCATCGGCCGCCTCGTCGAGGAGATCGGGGCGGCCGAGATCGCCCGCGAAGACGAAATCTCCGGAGAGGAGATATCCCGGCTCGGAGGTGACGGCGCCATCGGTGACGAGGAACGACAGGTGCTCTGGGGTGTGTCCGGGGGTGTGCAGTGCCTGGAGGGTGATGTTGCCCACGGTGATGGTGTCACGGTCATGTAGACGCTCGGCCTCGAAGCCGTACTGCCAGTCCGGGCCACCCTCCGCCGAGACGCAGAGCGTGGCGTCGGTTGCGCGCGCGAGTTCTCGGGATCCCGAGAGATAGTCGGCATGGATGTGGGTCTCTGTCACTGCGGCGATCCGCATTCCGTTCTGGGCGGCAAGGTCCAGGTACTCCTGGATGTCCCGGCGGGGGTCCACCACGATGGCTTCCCCGGTCTTCTGGCAGCCGATCAGATAACTTGCCTGGGACAGGTCGTGGTCATAGATCCGTTCCAGCAACATGGCAATGCTCCTTGAAGGCGGTGGTGGCCACATTAGTGGACGGTAGAGCTTCGGTGGAGAGTTGGGCGTCGCTGTCCTCCCTCGCCGGGCTGTCCTGTACTTCGGAGACTGGTACGCGGGAACTGGAACGCCCGCCTGGTCACCGGAGACCCTGTCACCGAGATCACCAAGCTCAAGACTGAGGGCGGCGGCATCATGGACGTCGGCGGAGCCACCCTCGCCGCGGCGGCCGTGCGGGCAGGGCTGATCGACGAGTACGCGATCGTCACGCATCCGGTCCTGGTGGGCGGCGGCACACCGTTCTTCCCGACCCTGGATCAGTGGGTGAACCTGATCCTGGTGGAGACCCGGACGTTCCCCGGGGGTGTGCTTCTGACCAGGTACGAGACACCGCGCTGAGTACCCGTCCATCCAGTAGTTGACATAATGTAGATTATCGGCGCTTTAAGAGAACGACTGAATAGGTATCCTTCGCGCCCTAGGCCTACGTCACGGCACGACGCAAGACTGCTCACTACATCGTCCAGAGCTACGGCTCCGCCTGTCAGTCGAGCCGATTGAGCGCCTTCGCCGGCCACCTCAACCCTTGACGTCATCTTGAACATCTGTTTAGTGTCTTGAACATGCGTTCAGGACCTGACGATCAGACCGCCAAGGCGCGGATCAGGGACGCCGCCATCCTGCGATTCGCCCAGGACGGCTTGGATGCTCCACTGCGCTCCATCGCCTCGGACGCCGGCGTCAGCGCGGGGCTGATCATGCACCACTTCGGTTCCCGCGCCGGGCTGCGCAGCGCCTGCGATGAGTTCGTCCAGGCCTCGATCAGGGTCAACAAGGCCGAATTGATGCTGCCCGCCGGTGCTCCCGCGGCGATGTTGGCCCAGTTGGCCCAGTTGGAGGGGTATGCCCCTCTCGTCGGATACATCCTGCGCTGTTTGCAGGCCGGTGGAGAGCTCACGAGCCGGCTCGTCGACGGAATGGTGGCGGATACGGTCGAGTACCTCCGGGACGGTGTGCGTGCTGGCACCGTCTCCCCCAGTCGGGACGAAGCCGCCAGGGCACGTCTCCTCACCGACTTCGCACTCGGGTCTCTGCTGCTGAACCTTCCCGCGGGGAAAGATCCCCTGGACCTTGCCGCATTGCCCGCCTGGTTCGCCGCCTATGTGGACCGCATCCTCTTGCCCACCCTGGAGCTCTTCACCAAGCCACTCCTCACGGATTCCACCCTGTTGGACGCCTACCTTGAGGGACAGGGCTCCGCCCAGAGCACCGAAAGGACCACATCATGACCTCCCAACCAGTTGCGCCAGCGGTCGCCGTCGAAGCGAAGGGCCTGGTCAAGACCTTCGGCATCACGCGTGCCCTCGACGGTTTCGATCTCGAGGTGCCCACCGGCCAGGTCACGGGCTTCCTCGGTCCGAATGGTGCCGGCAAGTCCACCGCGATCCGGATCCTGCTGGGCCTACTCCGACCCGATTCCGGCACGGCCACGGTCCTGGGTCAGGATGCCTGGGCGGATCAGGTCGCGATCCACCGTCGGCTCGCCTATGTTCCCGGTGACGCGAGCCTGTGGCCCAACCTGACCGGCGGTGAGGCCATCGACGTGCTGGCCCGTCTGGGTGGCCAGGAACGCCGTCGGGCGGGCCAGCGCGCGAACAGCTCCCGCCGCGAGGAACTGCTCGAACGCTTCGAGTTGGATCCGACCAAGAAGGCCCGCACGTACTCCAAGGGCAACCGGCAGAAGGTGGCACTTGTGGCCGCTCTCGCCTCCGATGCCGAGCTGTTCGTCTTCGACGAGCCCACGTCCGGGCTGGACCCACTGATGGAGGCCGTCTTCCAGGCCGAGGTTCGCGCCCTTCGGGACGTTGGCAGGACCGTGCTGCTGTCCAGCCACATCCTTGCCGAGGTGGAGAAGCTCTGTGACACGGTCACGATCATCCGTGCGGGAAAAGCCGTGGAAAGCGGCACCCTGAACGACCTGCGTCATCTGACCCGGTCCACGGTGAACGCCACCCTCGACGCCGGCCCGCCCGCTACCGCAGGTTCATCCGGGGTACATGGGCTGGAAAGCCTGGAGGGCATCCACGACCTGGCTGTGGATCAAGGGCGCGTCCGCTTCGACGTCGACCACCACCACCTGACCCGGGTGCTCGGAGTCCTGGCTGCTACAGGGGTCCAGAACCTGACGATCACGCCGCCGTCGCTGGAGGATCTCTTCCTGCGCCATTACGGCAATGAGGACCAGGACCGTGACCGCCAGTCTGTGCAGGACCAGCGGGAGGGATCGCGATGACGGCCCTCGACCGGCGTCGACCTCTGGTGGCGGGCCCCGCCCATGCGGTGCCCAAGGCCGGTTCCCCGTTCACCGGGACCGGGGAGCTGTTGAGGCTCAACCTTCGACTCGACCGGGTCCGTATCCTTCTCTGGACAGTGGCGGTGGGACTCGGCGTCTACGGCTCGGTGTACTCGCTGGACCAGGCCTTCGCCACCGAAGAGGCCATCCAGGCGCGCGGTGCACTGCTGACCAACCCGGCCACCATCATGATGACCGGGCCGGCCTTCGCTGCGGACGACTACACCTTCGGTGCCATGGTGGCCAACGAACTCAGCCTCTATGTGTTCCTCACTGTAGCCATCATGGCTATCCTCCTGGCAGTCCGCCACACCCGCGCGGAGGAGGAATCCGGACGGTTGGAGATGATCCGAGCCCTGCCAGTCGGCCGTTTCGCTCCGGCCACTGCGGCAGTCGCGACCGTGGCCCTGGCCTGCATCCTCGTCGGCGTGGCCACCACCTTCGGGCTGGTATCCATCGGCCATGAGGACCTGGAGCTGAACAGCTCGCTAGCCCTCGGCGCCGGCACCGCCCTGACAGGGTTGGTCTTCGCCGCCCTGGCCATGGTGGCCGCCCAACTGACGGAACACGCCCGCAACGCCACCGGCATGGCCATGGCGGGCGTTGCCGTGGCCTACCTGCTCCGGGGCGTGGGAGACGTGATCGAGAACACCGGCTCCTGGCTGTCCTGGTTCTCCCCCTTCGCCTGGGCCCAACAGACTCGTCTCTTCGTGGACCTGCGATGGTGGCCGCTGGCCGTGTCCCTTGCCGTAACCGTCGTCCTGTTCGCGCTGGCCATCATCTTGTCCCAGCGGCGTGATCTCGGTGCCGGACTGCGTCCGGCACGCCGCGGACCGGCGACGGCGTCCAGTGGCTTGCACTCCCCCGCCGGCCTGGCCGGGCGACTCCAGCGAGGCTCGGCATTGGCATGGGGCGTTGGCGCGTTCTTCTTCGCCATCGCGATGGGCTCTCTGGCCAACTCGCTCGACGGCATGCTGGAGGAGAACCCGGCGCTCGCCGACTGGATCGCCGTGGACGGTACGGACCTGACCGCGGAGTTCGCAGCGGTCATCCTGTCCTTCGTGATGATCGCCCCGCTGATCCTCGGGGTCTCCGGCATCCTGGCCCTGCAGGGTGAGGAGTCCACCGGAAGATCGGAACTGCTGCTCGTCTCCGGTCGAACGCGTACTGGCTATCTGGCAGGGTGGTCGGCCACGGTGGGATTGCAGATGATCGTCCTCACCCTGCTGGGAGGCGTCGGAGTCGGTGTGGGCGTCTGGGCGGGCACCGGAGACCGGCATTGGGTTGGTGAGATGGCCCTCGCCGCCGCGGCCTACCTGCCGGCGTTGCTGGTGGCGTCCACCCTGTCCCTGGCCTTGATCGGATTCCTGCCTCGGTGGACCGTGCTGGCCTGGCTGTTCGTCGTGTGGATCGCACTGGCTCTGTTCCTCGGCGACCTGCTTCAGCTGCCGGACTGGGCCATGGACCTCTCCCCCTTCTCACACACACCGGCTCTACCTGCGCAGGACATCGAGGCGGCCCCGTTGCTGGCGATGATGGCCATCGCCGTGGCACTCACCGCGGTGGGGCTCTGGGGTTACCGCCGCCGAGACCTCCAGTCCCGGTAGCGCTGCTGTTCCTCTCGCCACTGCTGCTCCACCGCTCGACCGTCGATCGACGAAAGCCGCCGGAGCCGGATCATCGTGATCTCCGAGCCCAGTGGTGGCTCTAGGACACGACGTACTCGGCCAGGTGCCGCCCGGTCAGGGTCTCATGCTCGGTTCCGGCCCCACTCACCAGCTCCGCCGGCGTGCCCTCGAAAACGATGCGGCCGCCGTCGTGCCCGGCACCCGGACCCAGATCGACGATCCAGTCGGCGTGGGCCATCACCGCCTGGTGATGCTCGATGACGATCACGGTCTTGCCCGAGTCCACCAGACGGTCCAGCAGGCCGAGGAGGTTCTCGACGTCGGCCAGGTGGAGGCCGGTGGTCGGCTCGTCGAGGATGTAGACTTCGCCCCTCTCCCCCATCTCGTTCGCCAGTTTAAGCCGCTGCCGCTCACCGCCAGAGAGTGTCGTGAGCGGCTGGCCCAGCTTCAGGTATCCCAGCCCGACGTCGGCCAGGCGTGCCAGGATCTTGTGGGCGGCGGGGAGGCGCGCCTCACCTTCGGCGAAGAATTGCTCGGCCTGGGCCACGGACATGCCGAGGACCTCGGCGATGTTCTGCCCGCCGTCGGGGCCGAAACGGCATTCCAGGACCGCGGCCTGATACCGCTGGCCGTCGCAGTCCTGGCAGGTGGAGGCCACCGTGGACATGAATCCCAGCTCGGTGTAGATCACGCCCGCACCCTTGCAGGTGGGGCAGGCGCCCTCGGAGTTGGCGCTGAACAGTGCCGGCTTGACCCCGTTGGCCTTGGCGAAGGCCTTGCGGATCGGCTCCAGCAGGCCGGTGTAGGTGGCCGGATTGGACCGGCGGGACCCCTTGATGGCGGATTGGTCCACCACCACCACGCTCTCGCGGCCGGCCACCGAACCGTGGATCAGCGAGCTCTTGCCGGAGCCGGCCACCCCGGTGACGGCCACCAGCACGCCCGTGGGCAGGTCGACGTCGACGTCCTGCAGGTTGTTGGCGTCCGCCCCACGGACCTGCAGGCGACCGGTGGCGGTCCGCACCGCCTCCTTGAGGCGGGCACGGTCGTCCAGATGCCGTCCGGTGAGGGTGCCCGAGGCACGCAGGCCCTCCAGGTCGCCCTGGAAGGTGACCTGGCCGCCGTCGGTCCCGGCGTGCGGGCCCAGATCCACCACATGGTCGGCGATCCTGATGCTCTCCGGCTTGTGCTCCACCACCAGGACGGTGTTGCCCTTGTCCCGCAGCTCAAGCAGCAACTGGTTCATCTTCTCGATGTCGTGTGGGTGCAGCCCGATCGTGGGCTCGTCGAAGACGTAGGTGACATCGGTCAGCGACGAGCCCAGATGGCGGATCATCTTGGTGCGCTGGGCCTCGCCGCCGGACAGCGTTCCGGCGGGGCGGTCGAGGCTGAGGTAGCCCAGGCCGATGTCCACGAAGGAGTCCAGGGTGTCGGTGAGGTTCGCCAGCAACGGGGCTGCGCCGGGCAGGTCCAGGCCCCGGAGCCACACGGCGAGGTCGGAGATCTGCATCTGACAGAGCTCGGCGATGTTCTTGGCGTTGATCCGCACCGAGCGAGCCTCCTCGGCCAGCCGGGTGCCCTCGCAGTCCGGGCAGGTGGTGAAGGTGACGGCCCGGTCCACGAAGCGGCGGATGTGTGGCTGCATGGCATCCCGGTCCTTCACCAGCATGGACTTCTGGATCTGCGGGATCAGGCCAAGGTAGGTCAGGTTGATGCCCTCGACCTTGATCTTGGTGGCTTCGCGGTACAGCAGGTCGTGCAGCTGCTTCTTGGTGTACTTCTTGATCGGCTCGTCCATGTCGAAATACCCAGATCCCTCGAAGATCCGGCCGTACCAGCCGTCCATGGAGTAGCCGGGAATGGTCAGGGCCCCCTCGCGGAGCGACTTCTCCTCGTCGTAAAGGGCTGTGAGGTCGAAGTCGGTGACCGAGCCCCGCCCCTCGCAGCGGGAGCACATGCCGCCAAGCCGGTTGAAGCTCGCCTTCTCCGCGATGGTCTTGCCCCCACGCTCCACCGTGATGGCCCCGGAAGCGGAGACTGAGGGCACATTGAAGGAGAAGGCGTTGGGCGGGCCGATGTGAGGCTCACCGACGCGGCTGAACAGGATCCGCAGCATCGCGTTGACGTCCGTGGCCGTACCGAGGGTGGACCGCGGATTGGCGCCCATCCGCTCCTGATCCACGATGATCGCGGTGGTCAGCCCCTCGAGGACATCCACCTCCGGTCGGTCCATGCTCGGCATAAAGCCCTGCACGAAGGACGAGTACGTCTCGTTGATGAGCCGCTGCGATTCGGCCGCGATGGTGCCGAAGACCAGGGAGCTCTTACCGGACCCGGACACTCCCGTGAAGACTGTCAGCCGCCGTTTCGGCAAGTCAACGCTGACGTCCTTCAGGTTGTTCTGCCGTGCACCGACCACGCGGATCGTGTCGTGTGAATCGGCCTCGTGAACCGTTGCTGTTCCGGTGGACTGGTCAGTGAACGTGCTCATGCGGACTCCGATGCGGGACGTGAGTGCTGGACGGGACATGCTGTGGGGATGAGGGGCCCGCCACGGTGGGATGCTGATGCGGTGGGATCAGCGGGACTGCTGGACGCGAACCATATTCCCGGATGGATCACGGAAGGCGCAATCACGCAGACCGTAGGGTTGCTCGATGGGCTCTTGGACCACCTCCGCCCCGCCGTCCTGGACTCGCTCGAAGAAGCCGTCCAGATCGTCAGTGGCGAGGTTGATGCCGGCGTAGGTGCCTTTCGCCATCATCTCGGTGATGGCTTGACGCTCTGCCTCGCTGAGGCCCGGATCCACCGCCGGCGGGGTCAGCACGATGGCCGTGTCTGGTTGGCCGGCCGGGCCGACCGTGATCCACCGCATGGTGCCTGAGCCCACGTCGAGGCGCACCTCGAATCCGAGCAGGTCACGGTAGAAGGCCATGGCCTCGCGGCGGGCCAGTGCCTCCACATCGAGTGGCTCGCGGTACTCCCGGTCGATCCGGTCCCGGACCCGCCGGAGTCGCACCAGGTCTTCCACCGGGATCCGTCGGCTGGCCGAGTCTGAGGCTCT
The DNA here is from genome assembly GCF_039528175.1 of Citricoccus alkalitolerans. Taxonomy (NCBI): domain Bacteria; kingdom Bacillati; phylum Actinomycetota; class Actinomycetes; order Micrococcales; family Micrococcaceae; genus Citricoccus; species Citricoccus alkalitolerans. Next base: position 1,040,950 of record NZ_BAAALH010000001.1, on the reverse strand, counting down.
CGGCTCCGTAGTGGACGCGGCACTGGACGCGGTGCGGGGGCTCACCGTCACCATTCTGTCAGGTGGTTGCCCCAGCGCGCCGAGATTCACCATGCGTCTACCCGGGTTCCCCCGCAGATCCAACGCGACACTTGGATTTCTGCATGACCGATATGAAAGGCCCGTGGCCGACTCTGGTGACATATGAGGCGTCGATGCCACACTGTGGGCCATGGCGACCATCCCCCAGCAGGACGGACCGGACAACGAGACGGTCGAGCACTACCGCGCGGCGTCGACGGCCTTTCTGGTGGTCTGCCGCGGCATCACTGACTGGGAGGCGCCCGGACTGGGCGTGTGGACGGTTCGGTCCCTGGCTGGCCACACCAATCGCTCCCACACCAATGTGACCCGCTACCTGGAGGCCGGACCGGATCCCGGTGCCGTCCCGGTGGACGGACCCGTTGGATACTTCGCCGCGTTCTGGGAACCTCAGCCGGGCCGGACCATCAGTGACGACGAGGAGGTCGCCGATCGAGGCCGGCAGGCAGGCGAGGCACTCGGCCGGGAACCGTTATCCGTCATCGAACGAGACCGCACGGAGGTGCTGGCCCTCCTCGAATCCACGGGACTGGACGCTGAGCTGCGCACGCCGGCGGGCACCATGACCCTGGCCGGCTACTTGGCCACGCGGATCTTCGAGCTGACAGTGCACACCATGGATATGGCGCGGGCCACCGGGCAGGCGATGCCCACCGCCTTGGCTCCCGTGGTGCCGAGAGTCGTGCGGTTGGCCGCCGATCTCGCGGTTGCCCGAGGCGCAGGCGTGGTGGTTGCGGAGGCCCTGACGGGCCGAGGTCCGCTCTCGGACGGATTCACCGTGCTCTGACCGGCGCTCCTTGGCGCTGCCGGGCAACGGCTCAGGCGGGGTCGTCCGTGTTGAGGCTGAAGATGATGCCGCCGCCACCCGGCCAGGTGGCCCACAGTCGGCGGGACTCGGCGAGGTGCTCGGAGCCGGCCGTCTCCGGGTCGGCGACCACCCGGTGGACCTGGACCCGACCCGCCTGGTCGGCCAGCGGACCCAGGACGGTCACGCTCACCTCGTCGGCCTCGTGGCCGATGTACTGGCCATCTTCCTCGTAGAGGTGCACCTCAGCCTGCTGCTGTAGTCCGTCGAGTGCCCGCTGGAAGCAGGCGGTGGCCACCGGGTCCGCCATGGCGTCGTAGACCCACCGTTGTCCGAGCACGGAATGGTCCACGGTGCCGATCAGGTAGGGCTCCGCGCCCTCGAGCGGGGCGCCGCGGTAGGACATGGGCACGTGCAGGACCTGATCGCTGCCGTCCCGGTGGACCAGATGTCCCTCGACTCCCACCTCACCGTCCGGATCGTCATAGCGGTAGGCGCCGACCCTGACCAGCTCGCCCTCACCGGACCACGGTTGCTGGGCCAGCCAGGACTCCAGGAGCTCCTGCTTCGAGGGCACCAGGGTTGCTTGGTAGACGGTAGCCATGGGCCCCAGTGTACGGGGAAGCCGGGAGGGGCCGCAGGCCGTCAGAGGGCCGCGGCCACCCGCGTCGCCTGCTCGATGGCCCGCTTGGCGTCCAGCTCGGCGGCCACATCGGCTCCGCCGAGGAGTACGACGTCGGCCCCGGCGGCCTCCAGCGTTCCGTGCAGCTCGCGCTGGGACACCTGTCCGGCGCACACCACGACATCGTCCACCGCGAGAACGCGGCGGGTACCGTCGATGTCCAGGTGGAGGCCGTCGTCGTCGATCCTGACGTAGCTGGCACCAGTGATGAAGTCGACACCGCGGGCCTTCAGAGCGGCGCGGTGGACCCAGCCCGTGGTCTTGCCGAGGCCCGCCCCCGGCTTGGTGGTCTTGCGCTGGATGAGGTGGACGGTCCGGGCCGGTTCCGCCAGCTTGGCCGATGCCAGGCCACCGCGTCCGGAGAACTCTGGGTCCACACCCCATTGCCGCTGCCAGTCCTCGAGCGGTTGGGCGCCGACCAGGGCTCGGGGCTCCGGCCGGTCCCGTTGATCTCCACCGTCGCGGTCTAGCCGATCTTCCCGGTCTGCCGGATCTTCCCGGCCCTCACGGTGCGGCTCGGTGAGCAGTTCGGACACGTCGAAGCCGATGCCGCCGGCGCCGATGACCGCCACGCGCGGACCGCACTGCACCCTGCCGTCCACCACATCCGGATAGGCATGGACATTGGGCCGGTCCATCCCGGGGAGGTCCACGGTGCGTGGCACCACACCGGTGGCCAGCAGAATGCGGTCATATCCGCCATCGAGCAGCTCGGTGGCGGTGACGCGGTGGGCCAGGCGCAGGTTCACCCCGGTTGCCACCAGCTCGTGTTCGTAGTAACGCAGGGTCTCGGCGAACTCCTCCTTGCCGGGGATCTGCCGAGCGAGACGGAACTGTCCGCCAATGGTGTCCGAGGCTTCGAACAGGTCCACCTCGTGACCCCGGGCGGAAGCCTGGGTGGAAGCGGCCAGCCCGGCCGGTCCGGCGCCGACGACGGCCACGCGCAAGACCGATGTCCGGGCGCGGAGGGCGGTTGTGGGGGCCGATCCACGGTGCGGTGCAGGGGTCGAGCGACCTGTGGCCACCGGGATCAGCGGCAGAAGCGCCCGTTCCGGCAGCGGCGGGAACGCGGGATCGGTCTCCCGGCCGGCGCGCGGATTGACCAGGCAGGAGGCGGGCTTGTTCTGGAACGTGTGGTCCAGGCACGCCTGGTTGCAGCCAATGCAGGAGTTGATCCGTTCCGGCATCCCGGCATCCGCTTTCATCACCCAGTCCGGATCAGCGAGGAACGGCCGGGCCATGGTGACGAGGTCGGCCCGGCCCTCGGCCAGGATCTGCTCCGCTGTGTGGGGCATGTTGATGCGGTTCGAAGCGGCCACGGGAACCGAGACCGCCTCCCGGATGCGGCCCGTGAAGTCCGCGAACGCGGCACGGGGCACCGACGTGACGATGGTGGGCACCCGCGCCTCATGCCAGCCGATCCCGGTATTGAGCAGGCTCACGCCTGCCCCCTCGAGCTCCCGCGCCAGGTCCAGCGTCTCCTCGAGAGTCTGCCCGTCCGGGACCAGATCGACCATGGACATCCGGAACGTGATGACGAAGTCCTCTCCGGCGGCCTCGCGGATGCGGCGGACGACCTCCGTGGCGAAGCGGCGGCGCCCCGCTGCCGAGCCACCCCATGCATCGGTGCGTGAGTTGGTCCGGGGTGAGAGGAACTGGTTGATCAGGTATCCCTCGGAGCCCATGATCTCCACACCGTCATAACCGGCCTGGCGGGCGTACCCGGCAGACCGGACGAAGGCCTCGACGGTGCGCTCCACGGCCATGGTGGAGAGGGCTCGCGGCGTGAACGGGGTGATGGGGGACGGAGATGTCCCGGGGGCAGCCGAGAAGGGGTGGTAGGCATAACGGCCGGCATGCAGGATTTGGAGGACGATCCGCCCGCCCTCGGCATGCACCCCGTCGGTGATGACGCGATGGGTGGTGGCATCCCGCCTCGAGCGCATGGTCCCGGCGAAGGGCGTGAGGCGTCCCGTGAGGTTGGGCGCGTAGCCGCCGGTGACGATCAGTCCCACTCCCCCGCGGGCCCGCTCGGCGTAGAACGCGGCCAGCTTGGTCGCATCGGCACGCCGGTCCTCGAGGCCCAAGTGCATGGAGCCCATGATGATCCGGTTCGGCAGGGTTCCCCCGAGAACCTCGAGGGGGCGGAACAGGTGCGGGTACGGCGAGGACGGACTGGCCGGGGCGGCCTCGGCGGAGAGGGTCATGCTCCTATACTACTCGTCAGTAACTTTCCTGGCGAGGTGCCGGTCCCACCACCGGAGGATGTGGTCGAAACGCACCCGCCGGTGCCAGGGCGTTCCGGACCGGGACAGCTCGTGGTCCTCCCCCGGGAAGATCAGGAGTTCCGCCTCCACTCCCTGGGCCCAGAGGGCCTGGTAGTAGCGCTGCGCATGCTCGATGGGGCAGCGCAGGTCCTCTTCAGAGTGGATGACCAGGGTGGGCGTGCGGACCCGGTCCACGTGGTGCAGCGGACTCTGCTGCCGCAGGCGTTCGGGATCCGAGCCCATGTACTGCTCGCTGAAGAACCAGCCGATGTCGCTGGAACCCAGTGCCGAGACGGGGTCCAGGTAGCCGCGTTCCACGATGGCCGCGGTGAACCGATGGTCATGGGCGGTGATCCACGCGGTCATGTAGCCGCCATAGGATCCGCCCTGGATGCCGATCCGGCCGGCGTCCAGCTGCCCGCTGCCCTCAGGCCCGAACTCTTCGAGTGCCCCGTCCAGGAAGGCGATGATGTCCTGGTGGTCGACCGTTCCCATGCGCCCCTGGATCGAGGCTCCGTGGGCGGCTCCGTAACCGTCGGATCCACGCGGATTGCACATCACCACGGCAAAACCCGCGGCCACGAGCACCTGGGTCTCGTCGAACCAGGACCAGGTGTACTGGGCGTACGGCCCGCCGTGGATGGTGAGGATGACGGGGTGCGGCCCGGGGCCCTCGGGTAGGAACACCCATCCGTGGACGGCAGGCTGGTCCTGGTCCTGGTCCTGGTCCTGGTCCTGGTCCTGGTCCTGGTCCTGGTCCTGGTCCTGGTCCTGGTCCTGGTCCTGACCTTGGTCCGTGCCCTGGAGCTGCTCCATCACCTGCTCCGGATCCGGGGCCCGGCCCGGTCGAAGACGGCCCGGACCGCCGTACTCGCGCTCCTGCCCGGCAGCCGGTGGGAGGTCCGCACGCCAGGCGGCATTCGGGTCGGAGAGCTCCAGGAGGCCGCTGCCCCGGCGCTGGATGCCCACCGTGCCCGGAGAGGCCGCACTCGTGGAGGAGACGGCGAGCGTGCCGCCCGCCTCGCAGGCCCCGGTCACCTCACCTTGCCGGTCCACGATCACCTCGGAGTGGCCCTGGTGGGACACCCCCACCAGGATGGTCCTGCCGCGGCTCACCCCCAAGGCCAGCACCTGGTCCTGTCCGGACGGCCGCAGGGGGCCGTCAAAGCCCATGGCCTCGGGGTCCGTCAACGACCGCGGTTGCAGGCCAGTCGCAGGGCGCTTCCATCCGGTGACGGCCTCCCGTACGGCGCTGGCCGCCGGAAGGGCATATACGGCACCATTGGACGCCACGAACTCCAGGCCGGACTCCCCCAAGTCCTGGCCCAGCAGGTAGAGCCACTCCCCGTCCCGGGAAACGCACGGGGACCCGAACCCGACGCTCATCTCGGTGCCGCCGGCCACGAGGCGCACTGGGCCGGCGTCGGGGTCTGCCGCAGGCCCGGAACCCGCCGGCCGTGGTTGTTCGGCAGGACCGCGGCGCGCCGCCACCACGGCGACGGCGGTGCGCAGACTCTGTCCGAACCCCGTCTCCGGAGTGGTGGCGAAGAAGACATGGCGACTGTCCGCAGCATAGACAGGATCAGAGGCAGCCCGCTCTCCCCCGGTCAGCGGACGCGCCGCGGGCAACGCCGGGGCACCGGCCTGCGCGTCCTCAGGTTCCGCCATCCGGCCCTGGGCCGGGAAGACCGGTTCGCCATGCGGATCCGGCACCTCGATCTCGAACAGACGGGGACGCTTGTCCGCCGTGTATCCCTCCCCGTTCAGCCGGTGATCCGGGCCCGTCATCAGACGCGGATCCTCCTGCCGTGGCCCGACGCCGGCAACGGTCCCATAGCGGCCCGGTTCCGGTTCGGCAGACGAGAACGTGATCCAGCGGGAGTCCGGAGACCAGGCGAACCCCGTGACTCCCAGCCGACGATCGGTGACGATCCGGCCCTCGCCGCCGTCCAGCGGGATCAGGGCCAATTGTGGAGCGGACGCTGTCCCGGAGTCAGCACCCGGCGCCGGAGAACGCAGGAACGCCACAGTGGTGCCGTCCGGGGACAACTGCGCCCCGGAGTCCCGGTAACCCCGGGTGAGGCGCCGCGGCGGCGCGGAACCGTCCGTGGGCATGACCCACAACTGTCCGGTGTAGCCGTCTGTCCTGAAGTCCGGGCGGGACGCGCCGACCACCAGCCGGCCGCCGTCCGGAGTCAGGGTCGGCGCATCCACGGTGGTGAGGAGATCCAGTTGATCAGGTCGCATGTCCATAACCTACGTTGTCCCCTGCCCGTTCAGCAGGCAGGATGGGGGGAGAAGGTTAATCGAGGAGGCCGCAGTGATCGAATGGGTGGGTGACAACCTGTGGGTGCTGTGGCTGAGCCTGGCCGTGGTGTTCGCCGTCGTCGAGACCATGGTCCTGGACCTGGTCTTCCTCATGCTGGCGGCGGGTTCCGCCGCCGCGCTGGCCACCGCCCTCGTGGGCGGGGAGGCCTGGCTGCAGATCGTGATGTTCGCCGGGGTCTCGCTGCTGATGCTGGCTGCCGTCCGGCCCACGGCGCTGAGGCAACTGAGAAAGGGCTCAGCGGACCAACTGACGAACGTGGACTCGATGCCCGGCCGCACTGTGGTGGTCCTGGAGGACACTGGGTCCACCGCCGGCCTGGCGAAGATCGACGGGGAGACCTGGACGGCCCGCTCGGCCACCGGCGTGACCATCCCCGCCGGCAACGAAGCGGAGATCGACGAGGTGGACGGTGCCACGCTGATCATCCACCCGAAAGCCGCCATTGACTGGGATTCCGGCACCGCCGGGCTTCCTGAGGGAACCTGAAGCCGCGACCGCCGCGGCACAACGTCTGCACCACCAGCAGACTCACAACGTGGCCCGAACGGGGCCGCAGGAGGGAGCACCGGCGTGGAAGTCCTCATCGTGCTCATAGTCGTCGCGGTCCTCGTGGCCATCATCCTGATCCGAGCGGTGCGCATCGTGCCCCAGGCGCGGACCGGCATCGTGGAACGCCTGGGCAAGTACCAAGCAACCAAGGGCGCCGGCCTGACGCTGATGATCCCCTTCATCGACCGCATGCGTCCGCTCATCGACATGCGTGAACAGGTGGTGTCCTTCCCACCACAACCGGTGATCACGGAGGACAACCTCGTGGTGTCCATCGATACCGTGGTGTATTTCCAGGTCAACGACGCCAAGGCCGCCACCTACGAGATCAACAACTACATCCACGCAGTGGAACAGCTGACCACCACCACGTTGCGCAACGTGGTGGGCGGCATGAACCTGGAACAGGCCCTCACCAGCCGCGACTCGATCAACAACCAACTGCGCGGGGTGCTGGACGAGGCCACCGGCAAGTGGGGCCTACGTGTCTCCCGCGTGGAACTGAAGGCGATTGATCCGCCCCTGTCCATCCAGGACTCCATGGAGAAGCAGATGCGCGCCGAGCGTGACCGCCGTGCCGCCATCCTGACTGCGGAGGGCACCAAGCAGGCCGAGATCCTCACCGCCGAGGGCCAGCGCCAGTCCGCCATCCTCGAGGCGGAGGGTGACGCCCAGTCCCGCATCCTGCGGGCCAACGCGGAGGCTGAGGCGATCCACGTGGTCTTCGAGGCCATCCATGAAGGCCGTCCGGACCCGGATCTGCTGGCCTACAAGTATCTGGAGACCCTGCCGAAGATCGCCGAGGGCGACGCCAACACGATGTGGGTCATCCCGGCCGAACTCACCGATGCCCTCGGCCGCCTGGGAGACGCCTTCGGCGGTTCCGGCGGCGGCGCGGCGGTCACCGATCTGCAGTCTCCGTCCCGGAGCTCCGGTTCCGGAACCGACGACGGCTCGGACGAGGTGGGCGACGCCGATCGTCCGGGTGAGGTGACCGCCGGTGCCCGGCGCCGGCGCCGGGAACCCCGTCCGACCACGGCCGCGGAACTGAACGAGTCGAGCCAGAGTGTGGCCAAGATCGTCGACACCCCGTTGGAGGAGGCGCTGGCGCCGCCCGCCATCCTGGAGGATGAGCACTCGGAGACGGCGGAACGTGCGCTCCGGGCGAAGTCCGTCCCTGCTGATCTTCCCTCCCGGCCGGCACAGGCCCCGGCTCAGGGCGTCGGATCGGATCCGGAGCAGGCACCGGAACCGGGCCAGGGCGGCCAGCCGGCCTGAGCCTCTGGCCATCATGGTGCGCGCCCAGGGGGCGGGAACAAAACCCGCCGCCGGGGCGTTGGCCCGGAGAGCACCCCCACACCCACTAGACTGGGTGGTCGACGTTGTACCGCCCCGCCGACGGGGCCGGAAGGAGATCGAATGAGCGACCGTAGCCTGCGCGGCATGCGCCTTGGTGCCCAGTCCATGGAGTCCGAGGCCGGAGTCGAGCCCGCACCGCGCCAGCGGGTCGAGTACCGCTGTGAGGACGGGGAGAAGGTTCTCGTGACCTTCGCCACCGATGCGGATATCCCCCCGACCTGGACTTCCAAGACCGGCAAGGTGGCCTTCCTGGTCAACGGTGACAAGCCGGACGAGTCCGATGCCAAGCCCGTGCGCACCCACTGGGACATGCTGCTCGAACGTCGCAGCATCGAGGAGCTGGAAGACACCCTCAAGGGACAGTTGGACAAGCTGCGCGAACGCCGCGGCGAGAAGGTCTCCTGACCTTCCCGCCACTCGTGTGAACGC
>NZ_BAAALH010000001.1:1028226-1032395 GCF_039528175.1 Citricoccus alkalitolerans | reverse complement strand
CATTGATGCCGGCCGTCAACCGCGCGAGGCGGAGGCCCCGTGGTGGACCTTCAGCAGCCCCGGTTGCGCCGGTCAGAGGCCGAACTTGCCCTTCAGGACGTTCCAGCGGGCCGCGAGTCCCCACTGGGTCACGGACGTGACGGCCTCGGTGACGATGTTGCCGCTCATCTTGGATTCGCCATACTCGCGCTCCACAAAGGTAATCGGCACTTCGACGATCTTCTTGCCCATCAGGGCCGTGCGGAAGGTCATGTCCACCTGGAAGCCGTAGCCCTTGGACTGCACATCGTCCAGGTCGATGGCCCGCAGAGTGTCCGCACGGTAGGCCCGGTAGCCGGCGGTGACGTCGGTCAGATTCAGGCCCAGCATGACCCGCGGGTACAGGGAGCCGCAGATCGAGATCAACTTTCGGTGGGCGGGCCAGTTGACCATCTTGCCCCCCGGCACACGGCGTGAGCCGATGACCAGGTCGGCGCGATCGATGGCCTCGATCAGACGGGGCAGCTGCTCGGGCTGATGCGAGCCGTCCGCGTCCATCTCCACCAGGACGTCGTAGCCCTGGTCCAGGCCCCAGTGGAAGCCGGCGATGTAGGCTCCGCCGAGGCCGTTCTTCTGCGTGCGGTGCAGTACGTGGATCTGCGGATCGGCCACGGCAGCGCGGTCGGCCCAGTCACCGGTCCCGTCCGGTGAGGCATCGTCCACCACCAGCACATCGGATTCCGGCACGGCGACACGGAGTCGGTCGAGCGTGCGGGGCAGCGATTCGATCTCGTTGTAGGTGGGAATGATCGTCAGCAGGCGCATAGGCGAAGAAATCCTTTGGGAGTGTCCGATGGCATCGGGGGTCAAGTATAGGCCGGTCAGCCGTGCACGGTCTGGGCGGCGCTGATCACGTCCACGCCGGGGAGCGGTAGACCTCGGTGCCGTCCACCAGGGTGGCCAGGCATTCCGGTGCGGTGGTGCCCTCCTCGAGCACGGGCAGTAGGGGTGTGCCTGCCCGGGTGTCGGTGCTCCATGCAGCCACCCGTCCGTCCGGCGCCTGGACACTGAGGGCCTCAGCAGCCCAGATGCCGAACGTGGCCGGGGAGGAGGGCGCTATGCGGCCGGCCATGGAAAGACCAGACCCGATGGACATCGGGAGGGCACGCAGGCCGGCCTTGGTGGCGGCCGTGAAGCCGGACCGGGCGGAGATCCGCTGATCCTGATCGGCATGTTCGAGGCTCGCACGGATGGCGGACCATAGATCTGGGGCCCGGGTGCCACTGCCGAAGGACACCGGGACGGCGTTGGACAACAGAGAGGCGATCGGGGCGGTCAGGGTGCCGTCCGCATCCGGAACGGCCGTGAAGGACAGACTGTTCTCCGCCAGGGTCAGGATGGCGTCCTGCTCCATGGGGCCGTTCCAGGAGAGCCTGTGGCGGACCATGCCGAGGGCGGCGGTGCCCTGGGCCTCCGCCGTGGACCGGAGGGCGGAGATGACCGCGGCCAGTGCGTCCGGATCCTGAGGCAACAGGTACAGCTGGATGCCGGCGGCGGTGGCGGTGGCGGTCAATCGGGTCACGGCCGCGGCGTCCAGTCCCCCGGGCCCGACGACGGCCGACAGTCCGGCGACCGTATCGGCGGACACCACGGCCGCGATGTCTTCCGCCGTGCCGACCGCCTCGTCGGACCCGACGGCGCGGTAATGAATGGTCCGGGTGGCATTTGCCCCGGAGGCCTCGATGCCACAAGCGATGGACAGGAAGACGCCGGCGGAGCCGGCGTGGGCAGCGTGCGTGAGCGAGCCGGCGTCGTGCGCGTGAAGGTCCGTGGGGTTCCGGGCCAGGACGAGGGAATCCACAAAGGCGGGCACCACGAGCGCTCCGCCCAGATCCACGACCTGCCAGTCGGCTCCGGAACGGGCGCGCATTGAGGCTGCCGTGTCCTCGGCGCCCACCCAGGCCACGGAACCGGAGTCCACCAGCATGGCGGTGGCGTACGGATCGGCGGTGGAATGGAGGGTCCCGTTGACGTAGAGGGTGCTCATCCCTCCAGACTATCCACACCCGAGTAGGCCACGACGCCGCGACGGACGAGATCCGTAGCACGTCGGCACTGGCCGGAGAGCCCGGGGCGGCCTGGCACCTTGGCCAGCTGGTCCAGCAGGTCGATCACCTGGCGGGCCCACCGGACGAAGTCGCCCGCCGCGAGGTCGGTCCCCTTGAGCGTGTCCCTCAGGTTCCGGCCGCGGGCCCACCGGTGGATGGGCCAGACGAGTCCGGGGTCCGGCTCTGCGGTTGGCTCAAGTTGGGCCCCGCGTTCGGCCAGTTGGAGGTCGTACCAGTGCTCGGCGGTACCCTCCAGCACGTGTTGGAGGGCGGGGGTGGGCATCTGCGGGACGCCGACATTCTCGGCCCCCTTGGCCTGGAACACCAGCAGGGCGGCGAGGCCGGCCAGCTCCTCCGGATCGAGACCGTCCGCCAGCCCGTCCTCCAGGACCAGGGAGGTCAGCAGGTCCCGTTCACCGTAGATGCGCCGCAGGGTCTGCCCGGCGGCGGTGACGCCGGGTGAGTCCTCGGTGCCGGCCACGGCTCCGGGCACGGTCCGGGTGCCGTCCCCGACAGCCACGTAACCGTAGGTCGTCAGCAGGCCCACGAGCCGGTCGAACGCCTTGGCGATGGTGTTGGTCCGGCCCTGGATCCGGGCGGACAGTTGGTCGATCTCCCGGCGCAACTTCCACCAGCGTTCGGCCCAGCGGGCGTGCTCCTCGCGGTCCTTGCAGCCGTGGCAGGGGTGGCGTTCGAGCTGGCGTCGCAGGTCCTCAACACGGCCGGTGCTGCCATCGTCCTGGAATCGGAACCCAGCCGCGGTGCGCTGACCCGGCGCCGGACGGTGTTCGCGCAGGGCCGTGCGCATGGCGGCGGCGATGTCCTTTCGCTGTGTAGGGGTCTTGACCTGGATGTTCTGTGGCAATCGAGCCCCGCCGACCGGGTCCACGGGCTCCGTCACATCATCCGTGCCGATCCGGCGCAGTTGCGCCTCCTGTGTGATGATGCCCACTCGGGGGTTGGCCGGGTTCCCGGCGGGGAACACGACGACGGCGGTGCCCAACCGACGCGGGCCCGGCACCTCGATGATGTCCCCCGGCAGCAGGTTGGCCAGGGAGTCCTTGACGGCCCGTTGGCGGGCGCGGTTGCGGCCCTTCGACGAGTCCTTCTCCGCCTCCGAGAGCTCTTTGCGCAACCGGGCGTACTCCGTGAAGTCGCCGAGGTGGCAGGTCATGGACTGTTCGTAACCGGCCAGGGACTGTTCCCGGGTGCGGACCTCCCGTGCCAGTCCGACCACCGAGCGGTCCGCCTGGAATTGGGCGAAGGAGGACTCCAGGATGGTCCGGGAGCGCTCGAGGCCGAACTGGGCGATGAGGTTGACGGACATGTTGTAGGTGGGTCGGAACGAGGAGTTCAGCGGATAGGTCCGGCGGGAGGCCAGCCCGGCCACGGCCGCGGGGTCCAGGCCCGGACGCCAGAGGACCACCCCGTGGCCCTCCACATCGATGCCGCGCCGCCCGGCACGTCCGGTCAGCTGGGTGTACTCCCCCGCTGTGATGTTCACGTGGGCCTCGCCGTTGTACTTCTCCAGCTTCTCCAGGACCACGGTCCGGGCCGGCATGTTGACACCCAGTGCAAGCGTCTCCGTGGCGAAGACGACCTTGACGAGCCCGAGGCCGAAGAGTCTCTCCACCACTTCCTTGAAGGGTGGGAGCATCCCGGCGTGGTGGGCCGCGAACCCCCGGGACAACCCGTCGCGCCAGCCCCAGAAGCCCAGAACGTCCAGGTCCTCGGCCGGCAGGGACTGACCGGCCTCGTCGACCATCGCCTGGATCTGCTGTTTCTCCCCCGGCGTCGTCAGGTCCAGCCCGACGGCCAGACACTGTTCCACGGCGCCGTCACACCCCGCCCGGGAGAAGATGAACGTGATGCAGGGCAGCAGACCCTCCCGCTCGAGCACACGGACCATGCCCGGGCGGGAGATGCGGAGCTGTCCGTGGTGGCGCTGGGGGTCCCCCGGCCGACCACCGTCGGAGGAGGCCTGCGAGGGAGCGGACGCGCCGCCGCCGTAGCGGGTGGTGGAGGTGTGCTCGCCCCGGCCATAGGGGGCCGGGCCGGCCCCCCGGCGGTTCCGGGGCTGGC
>NZ_BAAALH010000001.1:993440-1028215 GCF_039528175.1 Citricoccus alkalitolerans | reverse complement strand
GGGGCTGGCGGCCGGAACCGCCGCCGTCGCGGCCTCCGCTCCTGCCGCCGCCGCGACCCCGGGGGCCGCCGCGGCCGCCGCGATAAGTGCTGCGGCCAGGACGCCCCCAGTCACTGCGTTCCTCGCGGCGACGCTGGTCTTCGGCCAGGCGCGCCAGCTCGGGATTGAGCACCAGACGGCCGCCCGAGGTGTCCTTCGGCTCCGGCGCGGGCTGGGCGTCCGAGGTCGGGTCATCGCTGACGGGTGCGACCTCGTCGAAGGCCACCTCGGTGGCGAAGAGGTCGTAGAGCTGATTGCCGGCCATCACGTACTGCCACAACGGGACGGGGCGGTGCTCGGATACCACCACCGAGGTGGAACCGCGCACCGTGTCCAGCCAGGCACCGAACTCCTCCGCATTGGAGACGGTCGCGGACAGGGAGACCAGCTGCACATGCTCGGGGAGGTGGATGATGACCTCCTCCCACACGGCCCCGCGGAACCGGTCGGCCAGGTAGTGGACCTCGTCCATGACCACATAGGCCAGGTTCGTCAGCGTGTCGGAATCGGCGTAGAGCATGTTCCGCAGCACCTCGGTGGTCATCACCACCACCTCGGCCTCGGAGTTGATGGCGGTGTCCCCCGTCAGCAGGCCCACCCGGTCGGCCCCGTAGGTGGACACGAGCTCCTGGAACTTCTGGTTGCTCAGCGCCTTGATCGGCGTGGTGTAGAACGCCTTCTGGCCGTGGACCAGGGCGAGGTGGATGGCGAACTCACCGACCACCGTCTTGCCAGCTCCGGTCGGGGCGGCTACCAGGACGCCGTTGCCGGCCTCGAGTTCACGGCAGGCCTCGGCCTGGAAGGGGTCCAATTCGAAGCCCAGGGTGGTGGTGAACCGGCCCAGTTCAGTCCGGGCGTCTGCGGCCCGGCGCCTAGCGGCCGCGTAACGCTCCGCGGGACTCGGCTGGCCGGTGGTGTTGTCCGCGGAAGGTGCCATGAGGCCAGCCTAGGACATGGCCGGGTCCGGCCGCCGACAGGACCGGCAGAGCCCGGCTGGCGGTTGACGGGCGGTGGGTGACGGGGGCCGGTGCCTACAGCTCGTCGAGGGGCCTCGGACCCGTGGTGAGGTAGTCCTCGTTGTCCTGCTCGGCCTTGGCGGCACGCTTGGCCCGCCGTTTGTCATTGAGCAGGCAGATGACGATGGCGACGCCGAACAGCAGGACCAGCGGCATCGCGAGGTAGAACATCGTGATGGCGTCCGAGCCCGGGGCGGCCAGTGCGGCGATGAGGGCGATCAGGAAGATGGTGATCCGCCAGTGCTTGATGATCTGACGCCCGGGGAGGACGCCGATCATGTTCAGGCCGACCAGAACCACGGGCAGCACGAGGGCGAAGCCGAAGGCCAGGAACAACCGCAACACGAAGGGAATGTAGACGTCCGCCGAGATCACGTTGGCGGTGCCCTCCGGGGACAGCCCCACGAAGAACTGGACCGCCTCCGGCAGCACGAGCCAGCCCAGCAGGACGCCCAGGATGAACAGCGGGACGGCGGCCCCGATGAAACCCAGGGCGTAGCGCTTCTCCTTCTTCTTCAGCCCCGGCACCACGAAGGCCCACACCTGGTACAGCCAGACGGGGCTCGAGATGACCAGCCCCACGAACAGGGCGACCTGCAGCATGATGTCGAAGGGCTGCCCCACGGCGCTGAAGGACACCGTGACGATGCGGCCCTCGTCGGAGAGTCGGTGCACCGGGTCGATCAGCGCCGAGAAGAAGGGCTGGTAGATGATGAACCCGACGATCGCGCCCAGGGTCAGGCCGATGCCGGCGATGATGAGGCGGTTGCGGAGTTCCTTGAGGTGGTCCTTGAGGGCCATCTCCCCGGCGGGGTTGTTCTTGCGCGCGGCCCGGGTGACCTTGGTGTGCTTCGTACGGGCCGCCTTGGGAGCAGACGTCATGGAGGCGGTGACCTGCTACTACTGCTGGTCGTTGGTGCCGGTCTTCCGACCGTTCCGCGTGCCGTCGGCGTCACCGTTGACGATGCGGCCCTCGACGGCGTCTGAGCCCTCGGGGTCCTGGCCGTCCGCGGTGGCTGAGGTGTCCCTCTTGCCGGTGCCGTCGTCCTTCATCTGCTTGACCTCGGACTTGAAGATTCGCATCGACTGTCCGAGGTTGCGGGCCATCGCGGGCAGTTTGGGGGCCGCGAACAGCAACAGCGCGATAGCGATGATGATGACGAGTTGCCATCCCTGAAGTCCAGCCATGGGGAGCGTCCTTTCGATTGAACGTTGTCGAGTTTACGTCACGCCGCAGGTCCGGTGCCCGTGGAGACACCCGGTGACGGTGAATTCCCGGTGACGTATCCGGTTCGGGCACGCTGGAGCCAATCGACGGTGGATTCGACGAGCTCCTGGGGGGCCAGCACCCGGAACTCCCCGCCGAACCGGGCCGCCTGCGCGTGGGCATAGTCAGCGTGGGCGAGCCTGACCTCCGCGATCACCGAGCCGTCCTCCAGGACGGCGGACCTCTCCGGATCGAATCCGGCGGCCAGGTCTCGGATGCGGTGGGCGAAGTGGATCGTCACGGCGGCCTCGTCACCGTGCTTGGTGAACAGGCGGTCGTCCACGGGCAGGCGACGGGAGTCGAAGGTCTCCCCGGTCTCGCAGACGGCGGCGATCCGGTCGAGTCGGAAGTTCCGCCGGCCGTCGCTTGACCGGCACCAGGCCTGCAGGTATCCGTGGCCGCCCTCGCTGGTGATGCGCAGGGGCTCCACCGTGCGGGTGGAGGTCGCGTCCCTGGTTGCGGAGTGGTAGTCGATCGAGAGCAGGGTCTGTTCGCGGACGGCGGCGTGCAACCGGCCGGCCAGTTCGGTGAAGGGACCGAAGTCGAATCCGGCCACGATGCCGCTTCCTGCTTGTTCCACCTCGGGGCCGGACACGGCCAGGATCTTGTCCAGCGCCGACGCCGTGTCCTGCCGCTCGGTATCCGTGAGTCCCGGGATGCCCGCTGCCGCGCGGAGGCCGATGGCCAAGGCGGCGGCCTCCGGGACGCTGAGGCGAAGGGGGCCGGAGAGCCGTTCGGC
Source organism: Citricoccus alkalitolerans (assembly GCF_039528175.1). Lineage (NCBI taxonomy): Bacteria > Bacillati > Actinomycetota > Actinomycetes > Micrococcales > Micrococcaceae > Citricoccus > Citricoccus alkalitolerans. Next base: position 1,025,154 of record NZ_BAAALH010000001.1, on the reverse strand, counting down.
CTGGGAGACGCGGATCCGCCCGTCCTGCTCCAGGACCTCGAACTGCTGCCCGGCGAACTGCCGTTCGGGCATGCCGCAGAACCAGAGCTCGTCCAGGATGGCGGTGAGCTCACGGTCACTGACGTGGAGCCGCTCGGCCAGTTCGGCGCGGCTGATCCCGTTCCGCTGGTTCGCCAGTCCTATGGCGTCCACTACGGCGGCGACCTTGTCACGGTCCGTCCTGCGGTTGCGGCGCCGCGTCGGGGTGCTGAGCGTGTAGTCCGGCCGTGCCGCCAGATGTGCAGCCAGGGCGCCCTCGAGCAACGTCACGACGGCGGCCCGCAGCGGGTCCTCGACGTCCGGAAGCCGGGCCAGGGGCCCCGCCGCGGCGATGCTCCCGGCTAGTTCCGCCGGGCGGGTGTAGGTCACCCGGACCTCGTCCCAGCCCGCGGGCACCGTGGTGGGATTGTCCGTGGGCTCGGCACCAATGCGCAGGTGGACGGCCCGTCCGGTGGCCAGGTGCAGCACGGTGGACGCCGGCTGGCGTTGCCCGGAGACCACGTTGTGGACCGCCTGGACGTCGAAGTCGACGGGCCGGAACGGGGCGCGGTCAGGGCCGGAGCCGGCCGCAGCCAACCGGGGCTCGGACTCGAACCGGGTCAGGCGGAAGGTGCGTTGCTCCTGCCGGTCGAGATCCCAGCCGACTAGATACCAGACGCCCGTCGGGTTGGTCAGCGCCCACGCCCGCACGGTCCGGTCCTCGGCGCGCTCGGCATTCACGGTCCGGTAGCTGAAACGCATCACCGACTGGTCGCGGACCATGTCCCCGAGTTCCGTCAGGTAGCGGTCTGCTCCGGCCAGGCGCACCCCGAAGGCCTCATGGTCGGAGCCCGACCTGGCCTCGAACCAGCCCTCCCCCGCGTCCACCCGGCCGAGGGCCCGGACCACGGCATGGCCGATCTCCGAACCGGCCCAGGCGGATTCTGCCCTCATCAGGGCCAGGCGCTCCCCGTTGGTGAAGGGGACTGCCGGCAGGTACATCCGGTCCTCGTCGATCCGGTAGCGGGTCTCCCCGCCTGGTTCCGAGGACTCGAAGCCGGACTCGTCCTGGACCGTGAAGGACTCCAACGGTACGCCGATGCCCTTCAGGATCTCCTTGTCACGGGTGAACATCTTCTCGAATGCCGCCGCCGATGGGGACAGCGCGTAGGCGTCCACGGAGGCGAGCAGGTACTCGCGGGTGACCCCGCGGCGGCCACTCGCCAAGAGTACCCACAGGAGGGAGACGATGCGCTCCGTGGAGCGCGCTGGCGATGCGGCGGACACGGTGGGTTCAGTTGATCCCGACGAGGTCCACCACGAAGATCAGCGTCTCGCCCGGGCCGATCTCGCCGCCGGCGCCGCTGTCCCCGTAGGCCAGGTTCGGCGGGATCTCGAGACGGCGTCGGCCACCGAGCTTCATGCCCAGCAGGCCGTCGTCCCAGCCCTTGATGACCTGGCCGACGCCGACCTGGAAGTCCAGTGGCTGGCCGCGGTTCCAGGAGGCATCGAATTCGGCACCGGTGGACCAGGCCACTCCGAGGTAATGGCAGGAGACCCGGTCGCCGGCTTCGACGGCCTGGCCGGAGCCCTCGGCGATGTCCTCGATGACCAGCTCTTCCGGCGGGTTGTCACCGGGGAAATCGATCTCCGGGCGGGTGCGGTCATAATTGCGCTGTCCGAAGGACATGGGTTTCTTCCTTCCAGAAGGTCGGGTACAGATCAGTTCCGCTTGACACTGCGGTCCGTCCCAGACTACTCAGACTCGGGGGCCGATTCTGAGGGGGCCGGTTCGGTCGACTCCGGTGCCTCGGTGGGCTGGGCCGGGGCCATGGAGTGCAGGATGTCCACCACGAAGACGAGGGTCTCATTGGGGCCGATTCCCTCGGTGCCCTCTTCGCCGTAACCCATCTCCGGCGGGACGACAAGAAGCACCTGGGAGCCGACCTTCTGGCCCTGCAGTCCCTCGGACCAACCGGCGACGACGCCACTGAGTGGGAATCCTGCAGGCTCACCGCGCGACCAAGAGGAGTCGAATTCCTCGCCGTCGGACCACTTCACGCCCTTGTACTGGACGGTGACGTGGTCACCCTCACCGACCTCCTCGCCGTCGCCCTCGATGAGCGGCTGTACGACGAGGTCGGCCGGGGCATCCCCTTCGGGTTCGGCGATGGCGGGTTCGCCGGAGTCCTCGTTGAGCGTGACAGCCGGCAGGGAGTCGTCGGTGACCTCGACGGATTCACCCTCGGCGCGCGCCGGACGGACGTCGGCGATCTGGAAGACCATCAGCTGGTCCGGGGCCCCCTGGCCCATCTGGGCTCCGGGCATGAAGAAGGAGATCTGCGCGCCGACCTTGTTCTGGTCGAGCATGTTGTACAGGACGTCATTGCCCTCCTTCAGGGTGTCGTTGAGGAATACGGCCTCGGAGCCCTGAGTGAAGTTCTCGGCGGTGACCTCGCCGGAGGCCGGATCCACGATGGCAGTCTGCACCAGGGCGATGTCGCCGTCATTGACGTCCGCGCCGTCGCCGTCCTTCAACACGCGCGAGGAGATCTCCTCGGCCTGGATCTCCCCGTCCACCGTGACCTCGGGGGCGCCTTCCTCGTTGAGCTCCAGTGACACGGGCTCCAAGGCCTCGATGTCTCCGGCGCCACGTGGCTCCGGGGCGGCACAGCCGGCCAACAGCAAGGCTCCGACGAGGGACAGGGACAGGGGTGCGGCGGTGCGAGACCGGCGCGATCGGGACACGGTGCGGGACATGGGATCCTTCGGTAGTTCGGGGCGGGGTCGAACCCCGGGGCGAGAAGGGCGGCGGGCGTGAGACCCAGGCCGGGCCATCACCCGGCCCCTCCAGTTTGTCACGTCAGACTGAAGAGACGCTGGATGGGTCGGGCTTTTCACCTGCCGCGTGGCGCAGCTGACCGAGGAGCGCATCGAGCCGATCGGACTCGGTCTGGAACGGGTCCTTGATGCTGATGGCCTGGAGAGGTCGGTCGTTGAGCTTCAGGTGGGTCCAATCGACCGAGTAGGTCTGGCGCGCGTCCCGCGCGGCGCGGATGAACCGGCCCCGCAGGGTAGCGCGCGTGGACGGTGGCGGGTTGTCCACCGCGTCCTCGATAACGGCATCGTCCAGGAATCGTGCGGCGGCTCCGCGTGACTGCAGCAGCGAGAACAGGCCACGGTGGGGCGTGATGTCGTGGTAGGACAGGTCGAGTTGGGCGATCCGTGGCGCATCCCAACCCAGGGAGTTCTTCGCGGCGTACCGGGAGAGGAACCGGTGCTTGATGGCCCAGTCGATCTCGGTGTCGATCTGGGAATAGTCCCCGCTCTCCACGGCGTCCAGCGTGCGCTCCCACAGATCGAGCACGGCCGGCACCCGATCATGGTGGGGTCCCTGGTCCCGCACGAAGGAGGTGGCCTGCTCCAGGTAGTGACGCTGCAGCTGCAGCGCCGAACGGTGCCCACCGTCGCGCAGCTCGAGCTGCGCGGTTCCGGTGAGGTCGTGGGACACCTGTCGGATGGCCCGGATGGGGTTGGCCAGCTGGTGGTCGCCCAGGGGTGTTCCGGCCTCGATCATGCGCAGCAGCAGGTCGGTGGCCCCGAACCGGACCAGCTGGGTGGTCTCGGACATGTTCGAATCCCCCACGATCACGTGGAGACGGCGGTACTCGGCGGCGTCCGCATGGGGTTCGTCCCGCGTGTTGATGATAGGACGGGAGCGGGTGGTGGCGGAGGAGATGCCCTCCATCACGTGGTCTGCTCGTTGGGAGAAGGCGAAGTGGGGTTCTGGGGTTCCGGGCGGTCCCCCCGCCGTTCCGTCGGTTCCGGGTTGTCCTCCGTCGCCGATCCCGGAGGGGGTGCCGATGGCCTTGCCCGCCCCCGAGACAAGTTGCCGGGTGATCAGGAAGGGGATCAGCGCCTCGGACAGCCGGCGGAACTCGGTCCGGCGGTTCAGCAGGTAGTTCTCATGGGAACCGTAGGAGTTCCCTGCGGAGTCCGCGTTGTTCTTGTACAGGTAGATGGTCCCGGTGAAGCCGTCGGCCCTCATGTGCCGGGTGGCCTCATCGATCAGTTCCTGCATGACCCGCTCGCCGGCCTTGTCCACCGCCACGAGCTCGTCCAGGGTGGAGCACTCCGCGGTGGCGTACTCCGGGTGGGACCCCACGTCCAGGTACAGCCGGGAGCCGTTGGCGACGAATACGTTGGAGGAACGGCCCCACTCGACCACGGGACGGAACAGGTACCGGGCGACCTCCTCGGGCGTCAGCGGCCGTGTTCGCGGATGGGAGTAGTGCACGCCGTATTCGGTCTCGACGCCCATGATCCTACGGTCCATGCGGGCTACTGGCCGCCCTTCTGGACAAAGCCCTTGACGAACTCCTCGGCGTTCGTCTCGAGCACCGAGTCGATCTCGTCGAGCAGACTGTCCAAGTCCGCGGTGCTGGTCTGTCCCGCGGCGCCCGTGGGTGCTGGCGAGGGATCCGCGTCAGGACCGTTGACGGAGTCTTCCTCGCGCTCGAAGGATGAGCCGTACTGCTGTGACATGGTCGCTCCTGGGGGTGGTGATGGGGGTGTCTATCGGTGAGAGGATTCAGCGGTGTCCGTGACGCCGTGGCGGGCCGGCCTGCACTCGGGCCAAGGCCTCGAGCAGCTGCTCGTAGGAGCCCTCCGCCGCCGGCTCCTCGAACACCCCGGACAGCTGTTCTGCCGAGCCGGCCAACGGTTCACGCTGATGGAATCGGTAGAGCGGACCCTCGCCGTCCTCTCGCACCAGGAGAGTATCCCAACTGGCCCCGACCACATGACGTCCGAATACATCCACCGTCCGGCCCCGTGCCCAGGCCCGGGTGTCCCGCGGAGGCGAGCCGACGGCATCGCGAATCCTCTCGTCCGGCACCAGCCGGCGGATCGAGCCACGGCGCAGCATGGCCTGGTAGAGCCCCTTGTCCGGGCGCAGGTCCGCATACTGCAGGTCCATCATGCCGAGGCGGGGATCGCCCCAGTCCAGGCCGTGGCGTTGACGGTATCCGGACAACAGCTGGTACTTGGCCACCCAGTCCAGCCGGTCGGCCATGGCGGCCGGATCGGTCCCGAGGGTCTCGATGGACTCCCGCCAGGCGTTCAGCACGTCCAGCGTGGCCTCGTCCCCCATGCCGAAATGGTGGACGTGCCGCTCGGCGGCCTCGAGATAGACCCGCAGGATCTCCAGTCCGGTGGCCTCACGGCGACCGCTCGGGCCAGCACCCTCCAGGGGACGCACCAGAGTGACGGTGGCCTGCAGGGTGGGATCGTGGCTGATCCGCTGCAGGGCCGCCACGGGGTCCATGAGTTCCACGTCCGGCGCGGTGCCGAGCTCGATCATGGAGAGCACGAGGGCGGTCATGCCGCAGCGCAGCCACGTCGCATACTGAGAGAGATTGGCGTCCCCGATGATCACGTGCAGCCGGCGGTACCGGTCGGCATCGGCATGTGGCTCGTCCCGCGTGTTGACGATGGGCCGCCGAACGGTGGTCTCCAGGCCGACCTGCTCCTCGAAGAAGTCGGCCCGCTGGCTGATCTGGAACCCGGGGCCCGCCCCTGTGACACCGAGCCCGACGCGGCCGGCCCCGCAGATCACCTGCCGGGCCGTGAAGAACGGCACCAGGCGCTGTGCCAGCTCATCGAAGTCCAGGCCGCGGCTCACCAGGTAGTTCTCGTGGGCGCCATAGGACACCGATTTGTTGTCAGTGTTGTTCTTGTACAGCAGCACCTGGGGCTCCCCCGGCGCTGCGGCGATGCGCTGCGAGGCGGCCAGCACCACCAGGTCACCCGCCTGGTCCCACACCATGGCGTCCAACGGGTTCGTGGTCTCGGGTGAGGAGTATTCGGGATGGGCATGGTCCACGTAGAGGCGGGCCCCGTTGGGCAGGACCAGGTTCGTCAGCAGGTGCACGGGACTGCCGTCGGCGCCCATCAGTGGCTGATCCGTCAACTGAGAGGGATGGGCAGCCGAGCGGGGCAGCCGCCAGCCGCGCGCGTCCACGAGCGGGGATTCCTCCCCGTAGTCCCATTCCGTGCCCGCCACGGTCCCGCCTTCGGAGGTCACGAGGTCCGCATAGGCGTTGACCACCTCCACGGAGAGCACCGAATGCCCCGCACCCGGGTTGGCGGGGGCGTGGACGCCGTACTCGGTCTCGAGGCCCATCACCCGGTGCACTCCCCACCCGGCGGTGTCGCGTCCGGCCGGAAGCGTGGCATCGACAGGGACCAGCCCGTGCCGGTCCGCCACCACGGGCCCGACGCCGGCCCCACTGTCAGGGGGTGTGGGCACATGGGTCACTGTGACTCCTGCTGGGAGGCGCTCGCCGTCGTCGTGCCGGGGTGCTCTGGGATGCCAGGAGTGCGGGTGTGGTCGGTGGAGGTCAAGGTGGGGCGGGAGCCTGCGGAGTCCGGGGAACTATGGCGGATCAGCATGCGGATCCCGGCGACCCGTCCGCCGCGGTGACCGGAGACCCGGGCCCACTCCTCGGGGGACGCGTTGTTCGGGAGGTCCTCCTGCTCGGTGAACTCCTCCCGGACGGCCTGCACCAGGTGCTCGGTCCGCAGCCCCTTGGCCTCCTCGGCGGAACCGGCGGACAGGTAGTCCTTGATGGCCTTCTTCTTGGCCCGGTCCACGATGTTCGCGATGACGGCACCGGAGGTGAAATCGGCGAAGTACAGCGTCCGGGTGGTGCCGTCCAGGTAGGTGACCTCGAGGTACTCGGTCTCGGGGCCGCGGGTGAACAGGTGGTCCGTCACGGTGGCGATCATCGCCATGATGGTGTCAGCCCGGCTGCCGTACCGCTCCAGCTCGGTGGCGTGCAGAGGCAGGGCGGCGGTGAGGTATTTGCCGAAGATGTCCGCGGCGCCCTCAGCGTCCGGCCGGGAGACACGGATCTTCACGTCCAGTCGGCCGGGGCGGAGGATCGCCGGATCGATCATGTCCTCGCGGTTCGAGGCGCCGATGACGATGACGTTGTCCAGGCGTTCCACGCCATCGATCTCGGCCAGGAGCTGGGGAACGATCGTGGTCTCCACGTCCGATGAGACGCCGGAGCCGCGGGTGCGGAACAACGACTCCATCTCGTCGAAGAACACCACGACCGGGTAGCCGTCCGAGGCCTTCTCGCGGGCGCGGGCGAAGATGGTGCGGATGTGCCGCTCCGTCTCCCCCACGTACTTGTTCAGCAGCTCAGGGCCTTTGATGTTGAGGAAGTAGGAGCGGCGCTCCTCAGTGGAGCGGGCGGCCAGGGAGGAGGCCACGGCCTTGGCGATCAGGGTCTTGCCGGTGCCAGGAGGTCCGTAGAGCAGGATGCCCTTGGGGGCCTTGAGGCCGTGCTCGCGGTACAGGCCCGGGTGCAGGAAGGGCATCTCGATGGAGTCACGGATCTGTTCGATCTGGTCCCGCAGGCCTCCGATGTCCTCATAACTGACATCCGGGAGTTCCTCCAGGACCACGTCCTGGACCTCGTTCAGTGGGACGACGTCGAGGGCCTGGCCGGTCCGCGAGTCATAGGTGACGGCGTCCCCCACGCGGATGCGCTGACCCGAGAGACGGTGCGACCGGCGCACCACGCGTTCCTCGTCTCCCCGCCCGACGACGACCAGCAGGCCGTCGTCCATGGTTTCCTTCACCCGGACCAGCTCCCCGGCCCGTTCGGCCTCGAGCACGGACACGATGGTCAGGGACTCGTTCAGCAACACGTCGGAGCCGGGGGTGATCCGGGCGGGATCCAGCAGGGGTGATGCGGTCACCCGCATCCGGCGGCCGTTGTGGATGACATCCACGCCACCCTGCACCGTCGCCGCGATCTCGACGCCTTCGACGGGTTCGCGGGCCGGATGGACCTCCAGAACCGTGGCGAAGGCGAAAGGTGCCTCCCCGTCCAGCTCCAGGGCAGCCTTGAGGGTCGCGATCTCGTCCCGGGTCTCCTCCAGCAGGTCGACCATGCGGCGGTTGTTCCGGGCGGCGGTCTGCAGCTGGTACTCGAGCGTCCGGTTTTTCTCCACGAGGGTGGAGGCGCGACGCTTGGCCGCATCCAGCTGGTGCGTCAGGCCGGACTCCATCGGTGTGTTTCCGGTGGTGGTGGGATCGCTCACGGATACCTTTCCGGCCGACCGGATCGGGGAATGCCTGAGGTCAGCCTTACCTATCCATCCTAAGCCTGTCCGCGAACGCTGTGGCGCGCTTGGCTGGTGGCGTAACGACGTCTCCGACCTCCGGCGGGTGGATGGTCCGTCGGTCAGTGGTCTGCCGGGTCGTCCGGTTCCACCGGATTCGTTGCCACGGCCGGGCCCTCATCGAGATCCATGTCCGTGAGGTGGCGACGCGCGCCCTTCTGCTCCATGGACGCCGCCTCGCGAGCCGCCTTACGCGCCTTCTTGTCCGTCACGGGGCGTTCACCCAGGGCCTGCGGGGTCCAACGCGACTCGTCCGCCGGCTGCCAGGCCTCCACGTCCACGGCCTTGAACTCGGAGACCTTGGAGCGCTTCTTCAGCGCCAGGGCCTCCTGGCCGGTGGCCAGGCGGCGGCAGACCAGCAGGAAGCCGGTGTGGGCGACCATGCGGTGATCGGGTCTGACGGCCAGGCCGTCGAGGTGCCAGCCGCGGACCATGGTCTCCGAGGCCTCGGTCTGGGTGAACCGCCCGTCCTCACGGATCGCCTCGGCCACGCGGGAGAGCTGGGTGGCGGTGGCGACGTAGTTGATCCACACCCCGCCCGGCGCCAGCACCGTCGCGACCGCATCCAGGCATTCCCAGGGCGCCAGCATGTCCAGCACCACACGGTCGACGGAACCGGGTTCATGGACCGCGGTCATCTGCTCCTGCGCATCGCCGAGGTGGATCTGCCAAGCCGGGTGCTCCCCGCCGAAGAACGTCTGCACGTTGGCGCGAGCCACGTCCGCGAACTCCTCGCGGCGTTCGTAGGAATGCAATTCGCCCGCGTCCCCCACCGCGCGCAGCAGGGAGATGGACAGGCCCCCGGAACCGACGCCGGCCTCCACCACCCGCGCACCGGGGAAGATATCGGCCATCTGAACGATCTGACCGGAGTCCTTGGGGTAGACGACGGTGGCCCCGCGCGGCATGGACAGGACGAAGTCGCTGATCAACGGGCGCAGGACTTGATATTCGTGACCAGCCGAGTTCCTCGCCACCACGCCGTCCGGGCCGCCGATCAGGTCGTCATGGTGCAGGACGCCCTGGTAGCTGTGGAACTGCCCGCCCTCCGTGAGGGTGATGGTGTTCAGGCGTCCTTTGGCGTCCTTGAGCTGGACCCGCTGGCCAGGGCGCAGGGGGCCACGGCGTTCGTTGACGCCAGTGGGGCTGGAGATGTCGGTCATGCGGCGGTGATCTTTCTGGTGGGTGGTCAGGGTCAGGGACGACGGCCCGTGGTGAGCCACTGGACCACATCGGGTTGGAGGAGCACGCCGCAGACGGTGCCTTCGGGCGCCAGGACAGCGTATTCCGCACCGTCCACTGCCGCGAGCCGGTCCACCAGGGGGCGTCCGGCGTCGGTGGCGCGGACCACGGCGCCATGGGCCAGGGCCCGGGCGGTGGCCGCAGCCAGGACGGATGAGGCGTCCCGGTCCGGGACGCGGGCCAGAGCGGTCTCGTCCACAATGGCCTCTGGCTGGCCGGTGGGGGCCACGAGCACCGCGAGCGTGCCCGGAAGCCGGCCTCGGACGTCCGCCACCGTGGCGGTGTTGAGCAGGCCGACGGCCGGATGCATGAGCTGGGCGGCTGTCAGGCCCGGGACCCGCAGCCGGAGCTGGGCGCCGCGGATGGACTCAGTGGCACCGGTCCAGAGGAAGTAACCGACCATCACCAGGATCACGATCAACGGGATGTCGGCTGGCCGCCCTTGCACCAGGGGCACCACCACGACCCCAACTATCAGGGCCAGCACGATGATGCGTCCGGCCCAGCCTGCGGCGATGGTCCCCTTGTCCTGATCCCCCGTGGCCGCCCACACGGCTGATTCGACGATGCGGCCACCGTCCAGCGGGAGGCCCGGGAGAGCGTTGAAGACCGCCACCAGCCAGTTCGCGTAGGTGAAGATGCCGAGCAGCAGGCTCCCGACGCCGTCGGGGGCCCACGTCACCATGAGCAGTTGGCCACCGAGGGCCAGCAGAACGTTGGCGGCGGGTCCTGCCAGCGCCGTGACGAGGGAGCGGCCCGGCGTGGCCTGGAAATTGCCGAACTGGGTGTGGCCGCCCCACAGGTTGAGAACGATCTCCGTGGTGGGCCAGCCGAACGCCTTCGCGCTGGCGGCATGGGCCAGCTCGTGGACCAGGACCGAGAGCAACAGGAGCACGGCGTAGAGGAAGGCGATCCCATAGGCACCGAGCCCGAGTTCGGGGAACAGTCGTTGGACCTGAGGCCCGAACAGCACCACCACGAACAGGGCGATGAGCGTCCAACTCCAGGACAGGTAGACCGGAACCCCGATCAGTGAGCCGAGGCGGAGCTTCCCGCGGCGGCCGGAAACGGGCTTGAGGGCGTCGCCGCTCACGAGGCCGCCGACATCCGCGCCGCCACCGCGGCGAGGTCGCGGGGGGTGCGGCCGGCGAGGGTGGTCCACTTCTCCCACCGTGGGTCATCGGGCAGAGCGAGGACGTGCGGGACCGCGACGACGGCCAGGCCAGACCCGGCGGCGGACAGCAATCCGGGCATCGAGTCCTCGACCGCGATGCAGGCGCTCCGGTCCAGGCCCTCGTGGCGGCGAGCCATAACGTCCAGTGCCGTGACATAGGGCTCCGGGTCCGGCTTGCCCCGCAGGACCATGTCCCCCGTGACGAGGAACTCGAGTGAACCGGTGGGGACGGACTCGGCGATCACGGCGGCCAACGGGGCGTGGGACATAGTGACGAGGGCACAGGGCACGGCCGCATCCCGCAACGAGGTGAGCAGTTCCCGCGCACCGGGGCGCCACGGTACCGAGCGGCGCACGCCATGGGCCACGTCAGTCATGGTGCGCTCGATGATCTCCCCCACGCTGAGCGTGACCCCGGCCTCCTGGAGCAGGCCGGCTCCGTGGTCCAGCGCCTGGCCCACCAACCCGTGCGCCAACTCGGTGGTCCACCGCCCACCGGCGGCCTCCACGAGGGCCCGCTGGCTCTCGTTCCACAGCGGTTCGGTGTCCACGAGGGTGCCGTCCATATCCCAGAGGACCGCTGCGGGCACCGCCTCCGCGGCGGGACCGTGATCGGGCAACGGGGTCGACTGGCGGTCCTGGGGGCGCGGAGCGCCTGCGGAGGATCGGATGGGCATGCCTCCCAGTCTAGTGGCGCACGGACGGGCTCCCGACGAGGGTTGGCCCGGAGAGTTCAGGCCTGGCTCACGTCCGGCACACGTCTGGCACCCCACGTTCACACGGGTCTAGGGTGGCCATCATGGCAGAGATGGACGGAACATCAGGTCGGCAATCGGGACTGCGCGACCATCTGGTCGGTATGGTCTCCGGACGCCGGCCAGTGGTCATGGTCGCGGCCTTCGAGGGCTGGAACGACGCCGGTGAGGCGGCCACCAGCGCGATCGACCTGCTGCGCCGTCAATGGGGTGCTGCAGCGGCCGGCTCCCTGACGGACGGAGACTACTACGACTACCAGTTCACCCGTCCGACCGTGGTGCGCGACGCCGAGGGGCTCGGCACGTTGTCCTGGCCGCAGACGCGCATGTTCCGGGCGACCGATGTGGAAGGCCTGGACGTCATCCTCGTGTCGGGGGCCGAGCCCAGCTACCGATGGCAGGCCTTCACAGCCGAACTGCTGACCCATGCCGCCGAACAGAACGTCGACGCCGTGATCATGCTGGGGGCGCTGCTGGCCGACGTTCCGCATACCCGGCCACTGCCGGCCAGGCCCTCCAGCGCAGATCCCGAGCTCCGGGAGGCCCTGGGCGCACAACGGCCGACGTATGAGGGGCCGACTGGGATCGTGGGGGTGGTGACGGACACGGCCGCACGGGCGGGGCTGCCGACGGTGTCCGTGTGGGCCACGGTCCCCCACTATGTCTCTCAGGCTCCCTCCCCCAAGGCGGAACTGGCACTGTTGCGTCGGATCGAGGACCTCGTCCAAGTGAGCCTGGACCTCACGCCGCTGGTCGAGGACGCTGAGGCCTGGGAACGAGGCGTGAACGAACTCGCCGGAGAGGACCCCGACGTCGCAGCCTACGTGGAACAGCTGGAGCGCGCACGGGACACCGAGGAACTGCCCGAGGCCTCCGGCGAGGCCATCGCCGAGGAGTTCGAGCGGTACCTGCGCCGGCGCGGCCGGGACTAGTCGGAACCCCTCAGGTCGACTCAGAGCATCAGGCCGAGGAGACCGTTGGTCACCGTCCGGACGTCCGGGGACGAGAGGTCGGAGGTGTGTACTGAGTCGGCCGGATCCACGGCATCCCTGACCAGGGCCCGTTCCGCCCAGCGGTCCAGCTCGGCCAGTGCGGCCGGAGCATCCAGATCGTGGGACAGTGCGCGGTGGGCGGCACCCAGCACAGCGTCACCGTCCTCGGCTGCCTCGAAGCCCAGGGCCTGGCGCCACCGGGCGACTCGGTCCATCGACTGCCGCAACAGCTCCGGCGTCCACGCCCAATCGGTGCGGTAATGCTTCGAGAGCAGCGCCGCGCGGATGGCCACCGCCTCCACGCCCTGCTGGCGCAACCGGGAGACCAGGACGAGGTTGCCCAGGGACTTGGACATCTTCTCGCCCTCGTAGCCGACCATCCCGGCATGGACGAAGGTACCGGCCAGGGGCTGCCCGTCGCCGGCCGTGGCGTGGGCGGCACTGAACTCGTGGTGGGGGAAGCGCAGGTCCGAGCCCCCACCCTGGACGGTGAAGGGAGCCGGCAGCAGACGCCGGGCAATGGCGGAGCACTCAATGTGCCAACCCGGCCGGCCGGTGCCCAGGGATCGGCCGTCCCAGGTCGGTTCACCGGGGCGGGCCACCCGCCACAGCAGAGGATCCAGCGGGTGCCGTTTGCCCGGGCGCTCCGGGTCGCCGCCGCGGTCCGGGAAAACCGTGGTCATCTCCTCGGACCCGAGACGGCCGATGCTGCCGAGGGTCCAGTGCGTGGCCTCCTCGGCGGCGTCGATCGAGAAGTAGACGTCACCGTCCGGTCCACCGTCCACGCCTGGCACGGAGTAGGCGGTGCCGTTGTCCACGAGGGCCTCCACGGACTGGACCACCCAGTCCACGGTCTCGGTGGCGCCGACGTAGTGGTCCGGTGCCAGGACATTGAGGGCCTCCATGTCCGACCGGAACAGTTCGGTCTGGTCTGCCGCCAGGTCCCGCCAGTCCACACCGGTGGCGATGGCCCGTTCCAGCAGCGGATCGTCCACGTCGGTGACGTTCTGCACGTAGGTGACCGGCAGGCCACAGGAGCGCCAGTAGCGGTTGAGCAGGTCGAACGTCACGTAGGTGTTCGCGTGTCCGAGGTGGGTCGCGTCGTAGGGCGTGATCCCGCAGACGTACAGGGACGCCTCAGCCAGGTTGCCAGGGTGGCGTTCCACCTGGGATGAGGTGTCATGGATCTTGAGCCGGTCCGGCTGGACGGGCAGGCGAGCCGGGAGGGGCGTGTTCCAGGATTCCATCAGGCGTTGATCACTCCGAAGCCGAGCAGGATATAGAGAAGCAGGCCGAGACCGATGCGGTACCAGACGAAGGGCCTGAACGAGTGGGTTGAGATGAACTTCATGAGCCAGCCGATGACGACATAGCCGACCCCGAAGGCGACAAGGGTGGCGAGCAGGGTCTCGCCCATGCCATAGGAGGCCGAGGCGCCGGGCTCCCCCAAAGCCTGGAACAGCTTGTAGAAACCGGACGCGAAAACGGCCGGAACGGCCAGCAGGAAGGCGTACCGGGCGGCGGCCTCGCGGGTGAAACCCAGGGCGAGGCCCATCGTGATGGTGCCGCCGGAGCGGGAGACACCGGGGATCAGGGCCATCATCTGGGCCAGCCCGAACAGGATGCCGTCCTTGAGCGTGAGCTTCTCCAGGGGCTTGGTCTGCCGCCCGAGAGCGTCGGCGACAGCCAGCAGCAGGCCGAAGACGATCAGCATCGTCGCGACGATCCACAGGGACCGGAACGACGTGTCGATGTAGTCCTCGAAGAGCAGCCCGGCCACGGCGATGGGCAGCGAGCCGATGATGATCAGCCAACCCATGCGGGCGTCCGGGTCGTTGCGTTCCACCTTGCCGACCAGAGAGCCGCACCAGCGCGAGATGATCCGGACGATGTCCCTCCAGAAGAAGATCAGGACCGCCAGTTCCGTGCCGATCTGGGTGATGGCGGTGAACGCGGCTCCCGGATCGGCGGCTCCTGGGAGGAACTCGCCGACGATGCGCAGGTGCGCTGAGGACGAGATGGGAATGAATTCCGTCAAGCCCTGGACCAGGCCCAGGATGATCGCTTCTAACCAGTTCACATCAGAGAACCCTACGTCACAGGCTCGAAGCCCCCGTCCCCGCGACGCACGCGCGCCGGAAGATCGGGACGAAGATCATCCCGTGGTCGTAGTCCCGCTCGAAGGTTTGCTCGTCATCCTTCCGGCGGACCGGTCAGTTGCCGGAGTCTTGATCGTCGTCGCCTTCGTCCTCATCTTCGTCGTCGTAGACGTCCAGCGGGGTGAACTCACCGGTGGCGGCATACAGGGCGTCCTCGTAGGCCTCGAAGGAGTCGGCCACGTTGAAGAAGGCCGACTCGACTGCGGGATCGTCATCGTCACGCTTGCCGGTGGCGGCCGCCAGATGTTCTTCGAATGCGGAAACCAGGGCCTCAAGGGCCACACGCGGGTCGATGCTCATGGCACCACGGTAGCCGTTTTTTTCCGGCCTGGCATAGGGTTTCACGGAAGCAGGCCCGCTCGTGTCTCATACTGGCCGAGGACCGGCCAGTATCCACGGAGACCGGGTCCGTTGTCCCGCCAGTTCCCCAAGGAGAAGGATGCGCGAACAGGAGATCACCAGCGGTCTGGAGTCGCTGGAGCAGCGGGACCACTGGGAGTACCTGGTGATGACCGTCGCACCACGGGACTCGGTGACCGAGGCCCGGCGTCGGGTGGTGGAGCATGCGGAGTACGGCAAGTGGGAGTTGCAGCGCACGATCCTCTATCGTGGCGGTGCCCGGCGCTACTGGCTGCGGCGCCGGATCATCCGCGTCCGGTCGACCCTGGCCGTGCGGGCCTGAGCCTATGCGTCTGGACCCTGGACGGGCCCCAGCAGGTGGTTCGCCAGGGTCTGGTGCACCGACTCGTCGTCCGAGGGGTGGAACACCCCGGCCATGACGTCGCGGTAGATGCGGGACAGTTCGTCGCCGCGGTGGTAGGAGGCGCCCCCCGAGGCCTCGAGGGCGAAGTCCGTCTGGGCCTTGGCCGTGCGGACGGCCGAGGTCTTGTTCGCCACGAGTCGCGGGAACCACTCGGCACCCAGGTCCGCGCCGGCGTCGATGTCCGCGGCCACCGCCCGCAGTTGGGTGTCCGCGGCAAGCTGCCGCAGGGCGGCCTCGCCGGTCTTGTACCGCAGCACCGGATCCTGGGACAGGGCGAGCCCAGTGACCTTGGATGTCCTTCGGGCCAGGTTCCGCATGGCCAGTTCGACAGCCCGGTCCCCCACCCCCGTGTAGACGGCCGCGATGAGTGTCAGGAAGGACGCGAAGATCCCGAACGTGAGCGGGTCGGCATTCGGGCCGGCGGGGATGTGCCTCACGATCCGGTCGGCGGGGACGAGGGCGCCCTGCAGCCGGGTGGTGTGAGAGTGGGTGGCCCGCATGCCCAGCATGTCCCAGGAGGAGGCGTCGGCCTCCCAGCCGTCCGCGGACCGGTCGAGGAAGCCGAAGACCAGCTGGCCGCCGTCGGGCGTCTTGCCGAAGATCCCGAGCCGGGTCCAGGCCGGGGACAGGGTGGTGAAGATCTTGGTCCCGGTGAACCGGTATGAGCCGTCGCCCTGGGGTTCGGCCACGGTATCCGAGTCGAACAGGACCGCGTCATTGCCCGCCTCGGAGATGCCGAAGGCGAAGACCTCCCCCGCTGCCGACTCGCGGTGGATGAAGTCGAGGGAGTCATCTCCCTGGCGTCCCAGGATGAAGGCCACGGCGTTCCAGATCTGGTGCATGTTCACAGCCAGCGCGGTCGCCGGAGCGTGCATGGCCAGCACCCTCTGGGCGGCGACGACGGTCGAGACGTCCCAGCCCAGCCCGCCGGCCGCCGTGGGGGCGAGTGCCCTGAGGTAGCCCGCCTCCTGAAGGACCTCCAGGTCCTGCTGCGGAAAGGCGTTCGCCTCGTCGAAGCTGGGCGCTCGGTCGCGGATCCCGGCGAGGAGGTCGTCCGTCAGGATGGTCCCGACGGCGGCCTGCTGGGAGTTCTGCGGGGTGGGCATAGGGGGTTCTCCTGGGGGTTCGGGCGGCCGGTCGGCTCGGTGGTGACGGTTCCGACTCAGCGTGATCTCAGCGAAGTGTCTGCAGGGTGTGAGCGGGGTGTCAGCGGGGTTCGAGCATCCGGTGCAGCACCCGGCAGCCGAAGTCGAGGGCCTTGACGGGGACGCGCTCGTCGATGCCGTGGAACAGACCGGTGAAGTCGAGGTCGGCGGGGAGCTGCAGGGGGGCAAAGCCGTAGCCCGCGATCCCGAGCTGGGACAGGGACTTGTTGTCCGTGCCACCGGACATCATGAACGGCAGCACCGGGGCGCCGGGATCCTCCGCCTGGATGGAGTCGACCATGAGGTCCACGAGGTCGCCGGAGAAGGGGACCTCCAGGGAGATGTCCCGGTGCTCATGACTGAACTCCACCCCCTCGCCGGCGAGGTCACGCAGGGTGGTCATGACCTCCTCCTCCTGCCCCGGCAGGAAGCGGACGTCCACGGTGGCCTGTGCCTTTCCCGGGATCACGTTGTGCTTGTAGCCGGCCGTCAGTCCCGTGGGGTTGGTGCTGTTGCGCAGCGTGGAGCCGACGAACCGGGAAGCCGTGCCGAGGGCCTCGAGTTGGGGCGTGGGATCCGTCTCATCGAACTCCACCCCGCAGATCTCGGCGACCTGCTCCATCAGGGCGCGCGTGGTCTTCGTGTAGTCCAGGGGCCAGGCGTGGTTTCCGATCTGTTCGATGGCCCCAGCCAGCCGGGTCACGGCATTGTCGGGATGCACGGACGATCCGTGGCCCGGTGATCCCGTGGCGGTCAGGTTGAGCCAGGCCAGGCCCTTCTCGGCGGTCTGCAGCAGGTAGGCCCGTTGCCCGCGGATGTCCGTGGAGAAACCGCCGACCTCGCTGATGGCCTCCGTGGCCCCGGCGAAGACCTCGGGATGGTGGTCCACCATCCAGCGGGCACCGTAGACGCCTCCGGCCTCCTCGTCCGCGAAGAAGGCGACGATGAGGTCCCGGCGCGGCTGCTGTCCGGTACGGTGCAGGTGGCCCAGGACCGCGAGGATCATGGCATCCATTCCCTTCATGTCCACAGCCCCCCGGCCCCAGATCATCCCGTCTCTCAGCTCGGCCGAGAACGGGTCCACTGACCACTCGCTGGCGTCCGCGGGGACCACGTCGAGGTGGCCGTGCAGGATCAGGGCGGGAGCATGGGGGTCCCACCCCGCGATACGACCCACCACGCTGGCCCGGCCTGGGGACGACTCGTAGACCGTCGGTTCCATTCCGGCGTCCCGCATGAGGGCGGCACAGTATTCGGCCGCCTCGCGTTCTCCCCGGGAATCGTTGCCTCCGTAGTTCGAGGTGTCGATCCGGATCAGGTCTCGGCAGATGTGGACGACGTCGTCCGTGAAGTCGTGGCTGGAGGTGGCGCTCATGGTGCCACCCTAGCGAGGGGGATCTGCCCCTGTCCGGTCCGTGTACAGAGGCACACGAAAAGGGTGTTAGGATTGTCAGCGCTGCCTTTCGAGGCAGCGGAAATCCGGTGCGAACCGGATTGTGCGCGCGGGTGGCGGAATTGGCAGACGCGCAGCGTTGAGGTCGCTGTGCCCGCAAGGGCGTGGGGGTTCAAGTCCCCCTCCGCGCACAATAGATGCCCACCTCAGGGCGAACAAGAACGGGGCCGGTGACAACCGGCCCCGTTCTTGTCATCCTGGGACGAGTTTCGGGGAGCATTTCCCCCGACCATGCGCGTCGGCAGCGGAGGCCAGTGGTTTCAGGACCTCCGCGCCGAACCCCGGAGCCCGGTGGAGACCCGGGTGAGGCCGTGTTGGTCGGGTGGCTGCGTGATGACCTCGGGTGGATCCCCGGCCTGTCCCTTTCATGGGGCGACTATTTCCAGGTCAGGACCCTCACCGCATACGAGGGCCACACCGGCCATTTCGAGTACGCGGAGCTCCTCGACCGGCTCTGACGGTCTTCTGACATCTTTCACGCTCCACGGGTCTGGGCACCTGCTGTCCCTACGTGATAGGGGACGCCACCGGAGGCTCTTGTACCCCACCACTACTCGTCGGCCACCACGGCCGTCGTCACCGCCGATCCGCGCTTGTACCCTCAGTGCCATGATCACATCCGAGACCGTAGCGGGCCCCTGGGGACGGTTCGCGAACCGCCTCAAGCGGGAGATCTTGACCAATGTCACGCCGGTCCGCTGGGCCGCCGACGGCATGCATGAGGAGCGCCGCCGCAAGTGGGCGCCGCACTTGCCACCGCTGGACCTGGCCCAGGCCGGCCTGGTCTCCACCCTTCAGCGGCAGGGCCTCCGCATCGGGCCCCTGGACGATCTCGCGATCCCCACCACGGACGTGCTCAAGCCCGCCCTGGACCGCCTCGTGGCCCCCTTGGCGGACCTGCCCACGGGCGGTGCCAGTACGCTGCGTCCCTCCACGGATGACCTGTTGGCGGACCTGCCCATCTGGCAGTGGGGCCTGCAGGACCGAATGCTGGACATCGTCGAGAATTACCTGGGCGTGCCGGCCCGCTACTACGGGGCGGACGTGCGCCGCGAAGTCGGCAACAACCAGACGGTGGGCGTGCGCCGATGGCACCGTGACGTCGAGGACCGGCGCACCGTGAAGATCCTGGTGTGGCTCAACGACGTCGACGACCAGGGTGGGCCTTATGCCTACATTCCGCTGGCCGAGACGCTGTACGCCGTGGAGAGGCTGCACTACGTGGCCGGATTCGTGGATGATGCAAGGGTGGCTGACATGGTTCCCGCGGGAGCCGTTTCCTCGGCGACCGGGCCGAAGTGGACCGCCGTGGTGGCGGACAACTGTCGGCTGCTCCACCGGGCTACTCCGCCGGTTGCCCGGGACCGCTTCTCGGTGACCTTCACCTGGTCCTCGCGCACACCGATGAAGACGGAGGCAGCCCCGGAGTACACCCCGGACCAGGCCCGGCGCATCCGGTCGGGGCTGTCCGCACGCCAGTTGGCCTGTCTGCCTCCCGCCCTGGCCTGCGGCTGAACTGACCCTGGCGGTGGCCTGCCATAATCGGACCGGGCACCGAAACCGATGCCCGGCCGCATCCGCACGTGAAAGAGGCCCACCAGCCATGACAGAAGCCCGCGATCTGCTCCAGCGGCTGGCCCACGCCTATGGCATCCAGACGTCCTACCGGGGTCAAGACGGTCACGAACGCCCGGTCTCCGACCTCACGCTCATCGCGGTGCTGGCGGCCCTGGGCTGCACCGTCGAACCGGACGGCACGGCCGGGCTGGAGGTGGCACTGGAGCGACGGCGGTTGGCCCCGTGGCGCCGCATGCTGCCGCACACCACGGTCTCCCACGCGGGTTCAGGTTCCTCGGTCCAGATCCATGTCCCCCACGGGAGTGCCGTCACAGTGATGGCATTGCTGGAGACCGGAGAGACCCGTCACCTCGAGCAACTCGAGGACTTCACGGAACCCCGGTACATCGACGGCGAGCTGATCGGGCAAGCAACCTTCCGCCTCCCCCGGGACCTGCCCGTGGGATGGCACCGGTTGGGCGCCAGGGTGGACGACGGCAACGAGGTCGAAGCCACCCTCGTCGTGGTGCCGGAACGTCTCACGACAGCTGACCGCTACCGCCGTCAGCGCGGCTGGGGGCTGTCCGTCCAGCTGTACTCGGCACGGTCCTCTACTTCCTGGGGCCTGGGCGATTTCAGGGACTTGGCGGACCTGGCGGTCCAGACAGCCGCTCGTGGCGGTGACTATGTCCTGTCCAACCCCTTGCATGCCACCGCACCTGAACCGCCGGTGGTCTCCTCGCCGTACTCCCCCTCGACCCGACGGTTCACCAACCCGATGTACCTGCGCATCGAGGACCTCCCCGAGTACGCCGGCCTTGACCCGCGTGCTCGCCGAGAGGTGGAGGCTCTCGCCGCCGCCCGCCAGGCCGACAACGCGTCCGCTGACTCGCTGGACCGCGATGCCACCACGGCGGCCAAGCTGGCGGCCCTGCGCCGGCTCCATCAGGTCACGCCGACGCCGGCACGGGCACGCGCCTACCGCTCCTACCGCGAGCAGGAGGGCCACGGTCTGGATGACTTCGCCCTGTGGTGTGCCCTGCGCAGCGCCTATGACGCCTCCGACCCGGTCTGGCAGGATCCCGAACTCACGCCGGGCGGTCGCCTGGCCGAGCGCTACCGCCAAGACCTGGCCGAGGATGTCGACTTCCACCGCTGGATGCAGTGGTTGTGTGACACCCAACTGGCAACGGCGCAGCAGACGGCCCGTGAGTCCGGCATGCGACTGGGACTGATGCAGGACTTGGCCGTCGGGGCGGATCGCAACAACGCGGACGCCTGGATGCTGCAGGATTTACTCGTCGAGTCCATGTCCGTCGGCGCCCCACCGGACATGTACAACCAACGCGGTCAGGACTGGTCCCAGTCACCGTGGCACCCCGAAAGGCTGGCCGAGACCGGTTACCGCGCTTACCGTGACATGCTGCGCTCGGTGTTGCGCCACGCGGGCGGCATCCGGGTTGACCACATTCTGGGGCTGTTCCGGCTGTGGTGGATCCCGGTGGGCCAGTCCCCCACAGAGGGCGCGTATGTCACGTACGACCACGAGGCGATGATCGGCATCCTGGTCCTTGAAGCGGAGCGCGCGGGCGCCGTCGTCGTGGGTGAGGACCTGGGCACCTTCGAACCCTGGGTCCAGGACTACCTGGCCGACCGCGGGCTGTTGGGCACCTCGATCCTCTGGTTCGAGCAGGAGGACGGCAGGCCCCGTCCGCCCCAGGACTACCGGGTCCAGTGCCTGTCCTCCGTCAACACCCATGACCTGCCCCCGACCGCAGGTTACCTGGCCGGCACACACCTGGACCTGCGCGAACGCCTTGACTTGGTGGCCGGCGATCCCCACGCCGAACGAGACCGGGCCGTTGCCGAGCGCCGGGCGTTCATCCAGGCCGTCCAGGAGGCGGGATTCCTGTCCATCGATGCCGCCGCTCCCCTCACCTCGGACACCTCTGCTGACTCAGCAGATCCGGCCGTGGTCGCTGACATCGTGGTGGCCCTGCACCGGTACCTGGCCCAGGCGCCGTCCCTGCTGCACGGCATCGCGCTGGTGGACGCCGTCGGCGAACGGCGCATCCAGAACCAACCGGGCACCCAACAGCACGAGTACCCGAACTGGGAGATCCCGCTCGCGGACGCACTCGGGAAGCCTGTCCTCATCGACGACCTGGAGGCGATCCCTGGATTCGCCCGACTGCTGGACGCGGTGCACCACGAGCTGAACTCCGGCCCGGCTGCTGGCCGGCAGCCCGACCACGGGATTCCCACACCGTGACGCGGCCCTTCGGCGTGGTGATGGTGTCCCTGCACACCTCACCGCTGGCACAGCCGGGCCAGGGCGACGCAGGCGGCATGAACGTCTACGTCCGCCAGCTGGCCATCACCCTGGCCGCGGCTGGACATCCGGTCTGGGTCCTCACCCGCCGGGACCGGACCGGTCAACGCGTCCAAGACCTGCCGGTCCCCTCCGTGCCGGGGGCGGCCCGGGCTAGGGTGGTCCCGGTCCCCGCTGGCCCGGCCACGGACGTCCCCAAGGAGGAGCTTCCGCGGTGGGTGGACGATTTCGCCGCAGCGGCCCCCGGTGCCCTGACTGCCGCGGGTGGATGCCACGGGGACGACTGCCGCTGGGTGGTTCATTCCCACTACTGGCTCTCCGGACTGGCCGGATTGGCGGTGGCCGGAGACCTGAACGCCCCGATTCTGCACACCATGCACACCATGGCGGCCGTCAAGAACGCCCGGGACGCGCGGTCCGGTGAATCGGAGGAACGGGAGGCCGCCGAGCAGCAGATCGCCGCAGCGGCCGACCTCCTGGTGGCCAACACTCCGGCCGAGCGGGACGAGCTGAGTGACCACTATGGAGCCGATCCAGCCCGGATCAGGGTGATCCCGCCGGGCGTGGACACGTCCGTCTTCCATCCCGACGGCGGCGCCCACTGGCCCGGTCGCTCTACAGGGCTCAAGGTCCTGTTCGCCGGGCGTATCCAGGGCCATAAGGGCCCGCAGGTGGCCATCCGCGCCGCCGGCCTGGTGAACGGACGGGCCTCAGGTGTCCCCCCGGTGCAGCTGCATCTGACCGGTGCCCACTCGGGCTCGGACGAGCTCGACCTCCCCGCCCTGGTCTCTGCCGCCGGACTGGAGGGCCAGTGCACGGAGTCCGGCCCTGTGTCCGCGCAGGAGCTGGCGGAGGTCTACCGGGCTGCGGACGTGGTGGTCGTGCCGAGCTACTCAGAGTCCTTCGGCCTGGTCGCCCTTGAGGCCCAGGCCTGCGGGACCCCCGTCTTGGCACACCGGGTGGGTGGGCTCGCCTACGCCGTGGCGGACGGCGAGACCGGGCGACTGGTGGACGGCCTGGACCCGGAGACCTGGGCGCAGGAGCTGGAGCGCATCGTGGCCGACCTGCCGGCCTGGCGACAGATGGGCCAGGAAGCAGCGGGCCGGGCCCGGACCTTCGGCTGGGAGGTCATGGCGGTCCACATGTCAGAGGCGTACGAGGTGCTCTCCGCCGAACGGTAGGGCTGCGATCCTGTCCTACCCCCCTACCCCTGCCCCGCCCTCTGCCCTGGACCCGAACCCGGGACAGAGATTGAGCCGGTGAAGTGCGGCTTGCCGGTGCGACCGTTCCACGCCGTGACCTCGGTCGTGACCTCAGTGTTGCGGCGATCTGGGTGGACGACGCCCAGGGACACCGTCCCGGGGAGCAGCACCGGAGTGGCGAAGGAGATCTCCCACTCGTGGCCGGCACCCGCTGGTTCCCGGCCCGCGAGCATCCGCCCGGCCAGATACATCCCATGGGCGATCATGCCCTTCTGCCCCAGGAGCTTGGCGGTCACTGGGTTCAGATGGATCGGATTGAAGTCCCCGGACAGGGCGGCATACTCCCGGCCGGCGGACGCGGGCAGGCGCCACTGCGCGGTCAGCTGCGGTGCCGTGAACGGCGGGTGGCCGGCCTTGGCGGGGCGCTCGTGGGCCGGCAGGTGGACTCCGGCGGCCAGATACGTGGACGTGCCCTCCCACAACAGCTGCAGCTTTCCGGTGTGATCGGTGGGGCGGCTGACCGGGCCATCGGCAGGGCGGTCAATGTGCGGCGGTCCGTGGACGGTGACGACCAGGTCCACAGTCGTCCCGGACGGATGGGGGCTCAGTCGGGTGGCCGAGGCGGCCACCTCCAGAGGGGTTTCCGCAGGGACCGGGGCATGGTGGTGCACGCGGTTGCGGAGGTGGACCATGCCCAACAGAGGCAGCGGGAAATCCGGATCGGCCATGAGTTCGATGGCCGCTGGGAAACAGGCGATGTGCACGAGCACCGAGGGCAGGTCGGCCGGGTCCAGCACCGGACCATTCCGGTGGAACATCCGCGCGTACCGGGTGGCGAGCTCAGAACTGATCTCCTGGTCGTGGACTACCACGGTACGTCCGGGGAGCTGCTGTGGACGGCGCCGTCTGACCAGCGCGTCCTTGGCGGCCGTGGACAGGGCCGCCCGGTAGCTCGAACTCAGGGGCGTCATGGTCTCTCGTTCCATCTCAGGCTCCCATCATGCCCTGGCCGCAGACACGCAACGTGGAACCGGACGTGCCCCCAGCCGCATCGGAGACCAAGTAGGCGATAGCCTCCGCCACGTCGACGGGCCGGCCCCCCTGCTGGAGGGAGTTCAACCGGCGCGCGACCTCACGGGTGGCCTTCGGCATCCGGGCAGTCATTTCGGTCTCGATGAAGCCCGGAGCCACCGCGTTGATGGTTCCGCCGCCGGCTGTCCCGGCAGTGGTCATCAGCTCCGCTGTGGCGGAGACCATCCCCATGACGCCCGCCTTGGACGCGGCGTAGTTCGTCTGGCCGGCGTTGCCCGCGATCCCGGACGTCGAGGCGAGCGAGGCGATCCGCAGTTCGTCAGCCACCACGCCCTCGCCGACCGCGGCCAGGAAGGTCCGGTTCATCGCCAGTTGCGACTCGATGTTCACCGCGAGCACGGAGTCCCACCGAGCGGCATCCATGTTGGCGAGCTTCTTGTCCCGGGTGATCCCGGCGTTGTGCACCACGATGTCCAGCTGCCCATGGCGCTCAGCGCAGTGCGCGAGGATCCTCTCCCCCGCATCCGCCGCGGTGATGTCCAACTGAAGTGCGGTGCCGGCCAGCGAGTTCACGACGCCGGCCAGCGCCTCCCCGGCGGTCGGCACGTCGACCCCCACGATGGTTGCCCCATCGCGGTGCAGGGTCTCGGCGATCGCGGCACCGATACCGCGGGCGGCACCGGTCACCACGGCCACCTTGCCCGCAAGGGGCTTCTCCCAGTCCCGGGGCAGGGTGCCGGCATCGGAGGAGACGGGGATGAACTGGCCGGAGACGAAGGCGCTCTTGGCCGATAGCAGGAAGCGCAGAGCCCCGGTCGCCCCGGGAGCGGACAGCGTCGTGTGCTCACCCAGCACGATCCCGTTGGCAGTGGCCCCGCGGCGCATCTCGTGGGCGAGCGAACGGGTCAGGCCCTCGATGCCCTGGCGGGCGGCCCGCACGGCGGGCCGGTCGGAACCGAGGGGATCGCGGAAGACGGTGACCACGCGGGCGGACGGACCCAATTTCCGCTGCACGGCCCCGAGCTGCAGTGTGGTGGCGGACAGGTCGGCCGGCGTGCCGGCGTCGTCATAGCAGGCGACGACGGCGCCATAGTGGTCGGCCGGAGCTGACTGACGGCGGACATCCAGTCCCCAGTCCAGCAGGACGGCTGCGGCCTCGTCGGCCGCGTGGCCGCCGCCGAGGACCAGCACGGAGCCCTCCACGAGGACCTGGCCCGGCTCGTATCGCCGGAGGACTGCTGGCCGGGGCAGCCCCAGGGCGCCGGCGAGTTTCCGGCCGAGCGGCTGGTTGACGAGGGCGGTGTAGGTATCAGTCTGCGGTGCCGTGGCCATGTGCTCAGCGCCCCCGGATGATCGCGACGATGCCCTGGCCGCCGGCCGCGCAGACTGAGATCAGACCGAGTGAGCCCGGCCCCTTCTCGTGGAGCATCGTGGCCAGGGTGGCGATGATGCGGCCGCCGGTGGCGGCAAAGGGGTGGCCGGCGGCCAGCGAGGAGCCGTTGACGTTGAGTTTGGACCGGTCGATGGCGCCCAGGGGCGCGTCCAGACCCAGCTGGTCGCGGCAGAAGTCCTCATCCTCCCAGGCCTTCAGGGTGGACAGGACCGTTCCGGCGAAGGCCTCGTGGATCTCGTAGTAGTCGAAGTCCTGCAGGGACAGTCCCTGGCGCTGCAATAGGTGGGACAGGGCGTAGGCCGGCGCCATGAGCAGGCCCTCCTTGCCGTCCACGAAATCCACGGCGCCGGTCTCGAAGTCCACGAAGTCGGCGAGTACGGGCAGGCCCTTCTCCGCGGCCCATTCCTCGGAACCGAGCAGGACCGTGGAGGCCCCGTCCGTCAGCGGGGTGGAGTTTCCGGCGGTCATGGTGGCCTCGTCCCCGAGGTCGCGGCCGAAAGCGGGCTTGAGCTTGCCGAGCTTCTCGAGCGTGGTGTCCGCACGCAGGTTGTTGTCCCTGGTCAGCGAGCCGAAAGGTGTCACGAGGCCGTCGAAGAAACCGCGGTCATAGGCGGCCGCGAGGCGGTGGTGGCTGGCCAGGGCCAGCTCGTCCTGAGCCTGCCGGGAGATCCCCCACTGGTGGGTGGTCCGGGCCTGGTGTTCGCCCATGGACAGTCCCGTGCGGGGTTCCTCGGTGCCGGGGGCCTGGGGTGCCAGATGGCCGGGGCGGAACTTCAGGACTGCCTTGATCTTGTCCTGCGTGGTGCGGGCGCGGTTGAGCTCCATCAGAACGGCGCGGGCGGCGTCGTTGAAGACGAGGGGGGCGTCGGAGATGCTGTCTACACCACCGCCGATGGCCGAGTCGAGCTGCCCCAGTCGGATCTTGTTGGCGAGTCCTCCGATGGCCTCCATGCCCGTGGCGCAGGCGATCTGGACCTCGTGGGCGGGGGTGGCCGGGTCCAGCGAGGTGCCGAGGACGGATTCCCGGGTCAGGTTGAAATCCTTGCTGTGCTTGATGACCGCGCCGGCAGCAACCTCCCCGATCCGCTCCCCCTGCAGCCCGTACCGGGCAATGAGACCGTTCAGGGCGGAGGTCAGCAGGTCCTTGTTGGTGGCCTTGGCATAGGCGCCATGGGACCGTGCGAACGGCGTGCGGTTTCCGCCGATGATGACGGCCTCCCGCACCTCGCCACCGGCGATGGCGGGCTGGCCTGCGGTGAGCCGCGCTGTGTCCTGCGGAGCTGGCATGTTCGCGGAGGTCTTTTCGGTCATGGTGATCCCTTCGGGTTTCACGGCGAGCCGTGGGTACAACGTGACGGGTCTTACTGATACCCAGAGTACCTGATACGCTCAGTATCGTGAATACTGCAGTCAAGGACGCCGATATGCCGGATGGCCGTGCCACCCGTTGGGACGAGCACCGCCTGCAGCGGCGCGCAGAACTGATCCGGGCCGCCCGCCATGCCGTCCACGATCTCGGACCCCAGGCGTCCATGGGCGACATCGCCACGCATGCCGGAACTTCCAAGAGCGTCTTCTACCGGTACTTCGGGGACAAGAACGGTTTGCAGGCCGCCGTGGGTGAACGCGCCATCGATTTCATGGAACGTGAACTGCTGGCGGCCGCGGAGACCTCGGACAATGCCCTGGACGGGTTGTACGCGATGGTCGCCGTATACCTCAGGCTGGCTGAGTCCTCGCCCCATGTCTATGCCTTCTCGACGCGGCTGCCACCGGAGACTCCGGAGATCACCGAGGGATCCAGCACCTCCGGCACGTCCAGCGGACAGCCGACCGCCATGGCTGACTTCTTCGAGCGGATCGCCGCCGTGATGGACGTCCACTTCCGCGACTACCTTCGCCAGCAGGGCCACCAACCCTCCGCGGCGTCCGCCACCTGGTACTGGCCGCGGGCAGCGATCGGCATGGTCCGCTCGGCCGGCGAATCCTGGTTGGTCACGCCGTCCGGAGCCGACCGGCCGGATGCCGGCCGGCTGGCACGCAAGATCACCGCGTGGCTCACGGTAGGCCTGTCCGGCACCTATGCCGCTGCCGATCCCCCTGATCTGTCTGATCACCCCGCACCCTCGACGTCTACCGATCCTTCCACTCCCGAACAGGAGCAGTCATGACCACCACCTCTGATTCCAGCACCACCGCGGTACCGGCCGGGGCCGTGCCGCCTGCCGTCCAGGCAGATGCGGACACCGGGGCACACACTGCCTTCAGCGCCATCTCCGCGGCAGAGCCCGGCGGACTGGACCTGGACGACGTCCAGCAGTTGCTGCTCGGGCGGTGGGCCGCGGACCGGCTGGAGGGACGGAAGAATGTCAAGGACCCGGACCTGCACAAGATCGAGAATCTCTCGATGGAGGACCACCGTGAGCGGGTGCTGGGTCAGCTGCGCATCCTCGTCGATCGTGGCCAGGTGAACAAGGCGTTCCCACGGAGCCTCGGCGGCAGCGACAACCACGGCGGGAACATCGCCACGTTCGCGGAGTTGGTCAGTGCCGACCCGTCGCTCCAGATCAAGGCCGGGGTGCAGTGGGGCCTGTTCGGTTCCGCCATCCTGCATCTGGGCACGGAGGAGCATCACGAGCGCCTCCTGCCCGCCGTCATGAGTCTGGAGGTGCCGGGCGCCTTCGCCATGACGGAGATTGGCCACGGTTCGGATGTCTCCTCACTGGCGACCACGGCGACCTACGTCCCGGAGACCGATGAGTTCGAGATCCACACGCCCTTCAAGGCGGCCTGGAAGGAGTTCCTGGGCAACGCCGCGCTCCACGGCAAGGCCGCGGTGGTCTTCGCCCAGCTGATCACCCGCGGCGTCAACCACGGGGTGCACGCGTTCTACGTTCCACTCCGTGATGCCGCCGGCGACTTCCTGCCGGGCATCGGCGGCGAGGACGACGGGTACAAGGGCGGACTCAACGGCATCGACAACGGCCGGCTGCACTTCGACCACGTGCGCATTCCCCGTACCAACCTGCTGAACCGCTACGGCTCCGTGGATGAGAAGGGCGGTTACTCCTCGGACATCGCCTCCCCCGGCCGCCGGTTCTTCACCATGATCGGAACCCTCGTCCAGGGCAGGGTCTCCCTCGCCCTGTCCGGTGCCTCCGCCTCCGCCCTGGCGCTGACCGGTGCCATCACCTACGGCAATCAACGCCGGCAGTTCAACGCGACCTCGGACACGCACGAGGAGGTGCTGATGGACTACCAGCTCCACCAGCGCCGCCTGATCGATCGCCTGGCCCGGACCTATGCCGACACCTTTGCCGCCAACGAGTTGCTGGAGAAGTTCGACGCCGTGTTCTCCGGGGAGTCGGACACCGATGAGGACCGGCAGGAACTCGAGACCCTGGCCGCCGCCATCAAGCCGTTGACGACCTGGAATGCGCTGGACTCACTGCAGGAGGCCCGCGAGGCCTGTGGTGGTGCGGGATACATGGCCAAGAACCGGTTCGCCTCACTCCGTCACGACCTGGACATCTTCGTGACCTTCGAGGGTGACAACAACGTGTTGCTCCAGCTGGTCGGTAAACGGCTGCTGTCCGATTACTCCAAGGACCTGACCAACCTCTCCATCGGAGCCCTGTCCCGCTACGTCCGGGGCCAGGCCACCGAGGCCGTCGTATACCGGTCCGGCTTGCGCCGCGTGGTGCAGTCCGTGCAGGATGCAGGCTCGGAGCGCAAGAGTGCCAGTTGGTTCAAGGATGTCGAGGTTCAGAGGGCGCTGCTTGAGGACCGGGTGCGGTCCAAGACCGGTGCCGTCGCCCAGGCCCTGATGCCGGTGGCCAAGAAGTCCCAGTCCGAACAGGCCGCCACCTTCAATCTGCACCAGGCTGACCTGATCGACGCCGCTCGCAATCACGGCGAGTTGCTCGAATGGGAGGCGTTCACGCGGGCGATCGAGCAGATCGAGGACGATCACACCCGGCAGATCATGACCTGGTTGCGCAACCTCTTCGCCTTGCGCGTGATCGAGGATGACCTGGGCTGGTTCCTCGAGACCGGCCGGATCTCCCCGCAACGCGCACGCACCCTGCGCACCTACATCAACCGTCTGGCGGCCCGACTGCGTCCGCACGCGCAGACCCTGGTCGATGCCTTCGGCTACGAGCAGGAGCATCTGCGGATGGACATCGCCACCGGGGACGAGGCGCGGCGTCAGGACGAGGCCGCTGAGTACTATCGAAAGCTACGCGCCTCGGCGGACGCACCCATCCACGAGAAGGTCTTGCGCCAGCGGGAGAAGAATGCGGCCCAAGGCAGAAACGGCAGAAAGCAGAAACAAGGGCAGTAGAGAGGTGAGAGCAACAGATAGGTCGGGGCGGAAGGTCGCCCGGTTGGCCCATCGGTGGCCCGATGCAGGGAGCAGCCCCTAGGATCGTCAGAGATCCGCAGGATGAGCCGAGGGAGAGAGCCGTGACCGAGCCTAAGCCCGCAGGCCGACGACCTGAACGCACCACGGTGGTGGTGGCCACCCGCAATCGACGTGAGGAACTCCTGGCCTACCTCGGACACCACGAAGCGCCCGTGATCGTGGTGGACAACGCCTCCACGGACGGGTCGCCGGAGGCCATCGAGTCCATGTTCCCCAGCGTGCGCGTGGTAAGGCTGCCGCAGAACCGTGGCGCGGAAGCCAGAACCGTGGGCGCCCAGCTGGCGGAGACGGAATTCATCGCCTTCGCCGATGACGACTCGTGGTGGTCGCCCGGTGCGTTGCAGCGCGGCGAGGAGCTCTTCGAGGACCATCCGCGCTTGGGGCTGCTGGCGGCATCCATCGCGGTGGGGCCAGACGATGTGCCGGACCCCATCAATGCCGTGCTCGCCGATTCCCCCCTGGGGCCGGCCTCGACCGGATCAGGACCGCGGCTCCTGGGCTTCGTGGCCTGTGCCGCGATGGTGCGTCGATCGGCGTTTCTGGAGGTGGGCGGGTTCGATCCCGTGGTCCGCTTCCCCGGCGAAGAGGAGCGGGTGGCCTTGGACCTGGTGGCCGCCGGTTGGGAGCTCGCCTATGCCCCCGACCTGTGGGTCCACCACCACCCCTCGAGCCTGCGGGAGCCGAACGAGACCCGCCAGCGGGAACTTCTCCGCAGCCGACTGCTGACCACGGTGATGCGTCGGCCGTGGCCGGCTGTGGGGGCGGAAGTCCGCGCGGCGGTGGCAGCCGGATCCCGGGGATGGCGCGCGCTGGCCGCCACTCTCCCGCGGGTTCCGGCGGCGGTGCGCCGCCGCCAATCGGTTCCCGTCACCGTCGAGGCCGACCTCGCGCGGTTGCGCCCCCAGGTGACGGTGACCGCCACGCCGGCACCGCAGCCCGGCGCACCGGGGTCCTTCCACCCGCGGCTGTCCGTGGTGATGATCACCTACAACCGCCGAGCTGAGGCGTTGCAGTCACTGGAACGCTTGATATGCCTGCCGGAGCGGCCCCGCGTGGTCGTCGTGGACAACGGTTCCTCTGATGGGACTGCGCCAGCCATCCGGGAGCGGTACTCGGGCGACCCGCAGGTCGTGCTGGTCGCTAGCCCGGACAACCTGGGAGCCGTGGGACGCAATCTGGCTATGGAGCAGGTCACCACCGAGTTCGTGGCCTTCTGTGACGACGACACGTGGTGGGAGCCCGGCGCCCTGGACCTGGCTGTGGCGGCGTTGAACGCCCATCCCCTACTGGGCGTGGTCACCGGCCGGATCCTCGTCGAGCCCGGCGGTCGGGACGATCCCATCAACGCCGAGCTGCTGCATTCTCCTGTGTCCGGCCCGGAGTGGCTCCCGGGTCCGGCACTGGGCAGCTTCCTGGCCGGAGCCTCGGTCATGCGCACCGCGGCCTTCCGCGAGGTCGGTGGGTTCAATCCGCGGCTCTGGCTCGGTGGTGAGGAGGAACTGATGGCAGCGGACCTTGCCACCGCGGGCTGGGAACTCTGCCACCTGCCCGAGGTGCTGGTGCACCATCAGGCGTCCACGGTCCGTGATCCGCACCTGCGCCGACGTCACGGCCTGCGCAACACCCTCTGGTTCATCTGGCTGCGCCGCCCGGTGGGCGCCGCCGTACGTCGAACTCGTGACGTGCTCGGCACGGCGCCGTGGGACCGCACCACGGCCGCCGGCATCGTCGACGCCCTGGCCGGCGCCGGATGGGTGCTGCGCGAACGCCGGGTGCTGCCCCCGCGCGTCGAGCAGCGCTTCCTGGCCCTGGAGGACTCGCAGCGCCACAGCAAGGCGCGTCAGTACGTGAGCTGAACCGGCCGTCGTCGCC
>NZ_BAAALH010000001.1:985067-993408 GCF_039528175.1 Citricoccus alkalitolerans | reverse complement strand
GCGACGACACCTTTCAGCCCACGGTCAGCTGTGACGGGTGGCCGTCTGGAGGTTGTCCTCGTCGACGGCCGTGCGGAACCACTCCACGGTGCGCGCGAGTCCCTCGGTCCACGGCACCTCCGGAGCCCAGCCCAGTTCCCGAGTGGCCAAGGCCGTGTCGGGACGGCGGACCAGGGGATCGTCCACCGGGCGGTCGATGAACTCGATCGACGAGTCGGATCCGGTGGCGGCCACGACGTCCCGGGCAATCTGCAGCACGGAGAGCTCGTGGGGGTTGCCGACGTTCATCGGACCGGAATGGTCGCTCCATGCCAGGGCCAGAATCCCGCGCACCAGATCGGAGACGTAGCAGACCGAGCGCGTCTGGGCGCCGTCGCCCGTGACGGTCAACGGCTCGCCCGCCAACGCCTGCCGGATGAAGGTGGGAATCGCCCGGCCGTCGTACGGGCGCATCCGCGGACCGAAGGTGTTGAAGATGCGGACGATGCCCGTGTCCACTGCGTGTTGCCCGCGGTAGGCCACCGTCATGGCCTCGGCGAAGCGCTTGGCCTCGTCATACACCCCGCGCGGCCCCACCGGATTGACGTGTCCCCAGTAGTCCTCGGACTGGGGATGCACCTGGGGGTCCCCGTAGACCTCCGAGGTGGAAGCGAGGATGAAGCGGGCCCCCTTGTCCTTGGCCAGGCCCAGAGCGTGCAGGGTGCCGACCGACCCGACCTTGAGGGTGTGGATGGGCAGCTTCAGGTAGTCGATCGGGGAGGCCGGCGAGGCGAAGTGCAGCACGAGGTCCACCTCTCCGGGGACATGGATGTAGTCCGTGACGTCGCACTGGACGAGCCGGAAACCAGGATCGCCGATCAGGTGCTCAATGTTAACGGCTTTGCCGGTGAGGAAGTTGTCCAGGCAGATCACCTCGACCTCTCGCCGCCGCAACTCGGTGCACAGGTGGCTGCCAAGGAAGCCCGCGCCTCCGGTCACGACGGCTCGGCGGATCGGGCGCCGCGGTCCGCCTCCAGTATCGGTCTGGCGGTTCTCAGGGTTCACGATGGATCCTCTCGTTGGACGGGGTTGGTGTGGAGGTGGATGCGCGCGGCCTCCAGCACCTCGTTGACAGACACCTTCTCCAGCAGCGCGTCGAGGGTATTGCCGTGGGGGTCGCCCCACGCGCCGGCGTCAGGGTCGCCGTGCCAGAGGACGGTATGCAGGTCGGGGTCGATTGCCGGTCCCCACCGTGCCGGGGGCACCGGGCCAAACAGCACCACGGAGGGAACGCACCACCCCGTCGCCAGGTGGGCGATTCCGGTGTCCGCGCTCAGCACGAGAGCGGAATCACGCACCAGCGCGGAGAGCTCGCTCAACCCATGGCCACCCGTGTGGTCCTCGACGCCGGCCAGTCCTGTGGCCACGGCGTGGCCCAGACCGGACTCGGCCGCCGATCCGGTGACGAGAACCCGGTAACCCTCCGCGGCCAGTGCGGCGGCCACCTGGCGCCAACGCCCCACGGGCCAGTGCCGAGAGGCCGACGCTGCTCCCGGGTGTACCAGAACCGGCCCGGGTGCGGCCCGTGCCCGGCGCTCGTCCTCGGCAGCGGCCCGAGTCCTCAGCGATAGGTCCGCGCGGAAGCACTCGCCCCCGGCCTCGCGCACCACTCGGCACCAGCGGTCCACCTCGTGTTCGTCCGCCCGCCATTCCGGCCCGGCGTGCCCGGCCTCCGGGGCGGCGAAGGCGATCAGCCGCTCAGGTCGTGCCTGCTGCAGGAGGCGGTGACTGGCGGGGCCCCGGCCGTGCAGGTTCACGGCGACTGATCCGGGCGGGCACGGCGGCAGCGGGACGAGTCCGGGGACTGGGAGGACTTCGTCCACGATGCCGAGGTCCCGGAGCAACCGGCCGGTTGCAGCCGGGCCGGCCAGCACGAGTCGGCGGTCCGGATACCGCCGCCGCACCCCGCGGAGGGCCGCGACGCCTGTTAACGCATCGCCCAGGCCCAGGGCGCGGAGCACGAGGACATCGTCCGGGCGCAGTGCCACCGGGCTGGCACCATCCGATCCCGCCCGTTTTGCACCCGACGCGCCACCTGGCGGATGGCCCGGCACCTCGCCGCGCCCGGCGGCGAGCCAGGCGGCCGTATAGGGCTCGGAGGCCTCAGTGGGCATCCACGTTCCCCGCGGTGATGCGTTCCACGATGCCGGTGGTGGAGTGGCCGGTCACGTAGGCCAGCACTTCCACGCGTCCGCCCCAGCTGCGGACCAGAGGGGCCTCGGGCAGCAGGTCCGGGGTGTAGTCCCCGCCCTTGACCCAGATGTCCGGGCGCAGCCGGTCCAGGGCGGCGCACGGATTGTCCTCGTCGAAAACGAGCACGCCGTCGACATCGCGCAGCCCCATGAGCAGGGCGGCTCGGTCCCGCTCGCCCACCACCGGCCGGCTCGGACCCTTGAGGCGGCTGACCGAGTCATCGGAATTGAGCAGGATCACCAGCACGTCACCCAGGTCACGGGCTCGGCGCAGCGTCTCGAGGTGGCCGGGGTGCAGCACGTCGAAGCATCCTCCGGTGGCGACCACCGTGCCGCCGCGGGCCCGGGTCGCTGCCACGGCATGGATGGCCGCCTCCTGCGGGTCCTGGGCGACCGGCCGGTGCGGGGAGCGCCGGACGGCCGCGGGACCGTCCGGACCGATGCGTCCGTCCCGGAAGGCGGCGGCACCGCCCGCCTCCACCCATTGGGCGGCGGCCGCGATGGCGGCCTCGACCGAGCGGAGCACCGATCCGGCGGCGGCCAGCTGGACTGCGACGGCGGCCGCGAACCGGTCCCCGGCGCCACAGGGGTCGGAGGAGTCCACCGGCACGGTCGGCAGGAGCTCGGCGGTGCCGGAGGTGGCGAGGAACGCCCCGCACGCACCGGCGGTCACCGCCACAGAACGCGCGCCCCAGCCCACGCGCAGCGCCTCCGCCAGACTGTCGTCCGGGACCGCGGCGGCGGTCTCGCGCGGCTCGGCCCGCCCCGTGTCCAGCCGGGCCAACGCCGCGCGGGCCTCCGCCAGGTTGGGGGTCACCACGGTGCAATCCGGCACCGGATCACCGCCGCGGGGATGCGGGTCCCAGACCATGGGCACGCGGGCGGCCGCCTCGGTGAGGGCTCGCCGTACGGACTCGTCCCGCGTGATGCCGCCACCGTAGTCGGAGACCAGGATGACGTCGGCCTCGCCCAGCACGGCGGCGAGAGCACCGGTGTCGACGTCCAGCGGCGTGCCCGGCCCGCCGTCGTCGATGCGAACGAGGGTCTGACCGGCACTACGGACCCGGGTCTTGGTCCGGGTTCCGCCGTCATGTCCCAGGGCGTGGATGTTGATGCCGGCTAGTTCCGCGCGCAATTCCTCCGCGGCTTCGTCCTCGGCCAGCGGGGCCACCAGGACCACGGTGGGCGGAGGGCCTGGCAGGCCGCCGGCCCGCCCGGCGCACAGCAGCGCGGCCAGGCCTGCACCGCCCGGACTGGCGTGGACGTGCTGGACGTCTACGACGGGGACCGGGGCGTCCGGGCTCAGCCGCTCGGAGCTGCCCGTGATGTCACGGTCCAGCAACACATCCCCCACCACGACGATCCGCGCACTCATGGCGTGTCCTTCCTCTCGACGCCCGGAACGGTCTCCGAGCCCGGTTGGCAACGGTTGAATCCTTCGTCCATCACAGCACACAGTGCGTGCAACAGGACCAGGTGGACCTCCTGAACCACCGAAGTCGACCGGCCCGGCACGCAGACGGCCTCGTCCGCGAGGTCGGCCAGCGGGTTGGGTCCCGGACCGGTCAGCGCCCAGATGCGCATCCCGATCTGCCGGGCACGGCGTGCCGCCTCGAGCACGTTGGGACTGGTGCCGCTCGTGGAGAGCAGCACGAGCACATCGCCCGCCCGCCCGTGGGCCTGGACCTGGCGGGCGAACACCTCGTCGGCGCCGTAGTCGTTGACGATCGCCGTGAGGGACGAGGTCTCGGCCGAGAGGCACACCGCCGCCAGGGGCCGCCGATCACCCTGGAAGCGGCCGACCAGCTCTGCCGTGAAATGCTGCGCCTCGGCCGCGCTGCCGCCGTTGCCGGCTGCCAGCACGCGTCCGCCACCGGCCAGCAACTCGGACAGTCGGCGTCCCCACCGGTCCAGCACGTCGGCGTCGTCCTCGAGCTCCGCCAGTGTCCGGTCCAGCTCACCGCGGTGCTCGGCCAGCAGCCGACGGGTGGTCTCGGGCCGGCTCGGGTGTGTCTGCCCGTATCCCGTCAGCGCCTGTCGGTAGGCGTCCTCGGTGAGCTCGGCCACCCGCTCCCAGCTGAAGAGCCGTTGCACCCGCTCCCGTCCGGCCCGGCCCATGCAGGCGGCCAGCTCCGGGTCCTCGGTGAGTCGACGGATGGCCGTTGCCGTGGCGTCCACGTCCCGGGGCGGGACGAGCAGGCCGGTGGTGCCGTCGTCGACACTGTCCAGCAAGCCCCCCACGGCCGAGCCGACCACGGGACGGCCACAGGCCATGGCCTCCAGCGGCACGATGCCGAAGGGCTCGTACCACGGGGTACAGGTCACGATGTCGGCCGAGGCCAACAGCCGGGCGGCCTCGTCGCGGCTGACCCGGCCGGTCAGCGTGAGCCGGTCCGCGACCCCGTACTCTTCGGCCAACGCCAACAGGCGGCGGGCCTCCGGATCCTCGCCGAGCACGGCGAGGTCCGGTCCGCCGGCCACGGTCAGGCACGCTCGGGGCACCTGGGCGAGGGCGCGCACGACGACATCCACGCCCTTGCGTTCGACCATCCGGCCCAGCGCCACGAGATGCACCGGGTCATCGGCTGCGCGCCGCGGGCCGGTCTGCGCGGGCGGAGTGAAGGCTTCGGCATCCACGCCGCAGGGCACGATGCGGACTCGGTCCGGATCGGCGCCGAGGCCCATGAGCTCGTCCACCTCGTCGCGACAGGTGGCCAGAACCAACTCGTTCTGCTCCACGAGGCCGGCCTCGGTGCCGAGCCGGCAGGCCGGGCTGGTGTCCGCCACACCCTGATGCCGGCGCTTGACCGACCCCAGGGCGTGGAAGGTCTGAACCGCCGGGATGCGGGCAGCCTCCGCGGCCGCGGTCGCGGCCATCCCGGACATCCAGAAATGTGCGTGGACGAGGTCCGGCACCCCGTCCCGGCGCCACTGTTCGGACATCCAGCGGGCGAACTGGTCCATGTACGGCGCGAGCTCGTCCTTGGGCAGCAACTCGGCCGGACCGGCGGGGACGTGCACGACGGTCACGCCCGGCGCGGCCTCCACCTGCTCGGGCAGGGACGCGTCGTCGAGGCGGGTGTAGACCCGGACGCGGTGGCCGCGCCGGCCCAGCCGGGTGGCCAGCGAGGCCACGAAGACGTTCTGCCCACCGGCGTCCACACCGCCGAGGGCCGCCAGCGGAGAGGCGTGCTCGGAGACCAGGGCGATGTCCATCGGGTGGGTGCTCATGCGACCACCCGCCCGATCAGCGCGTCCCAATCGGTCAGGAACCGGGCGAGTCCGTAGCGCTCGAGCGCGTGGGCGCGGGCCGCGGCCCCGGCCCGGGCCGCGAGCTCCGGGTCCTGAATCCACTGTCGGCCCCGGTGCGCCAGCTCGCCGAGGTCGTTGCTGAGCAGGCCCGCGGAGGGCGGCACGGCACGCGGTGCCTCGGTGGTGGACAGGGCCAGCACGGGCATGCCGAGCATCATGGCCTCGAGCAGGGCCAGGCCCAGGCTGGTCCACCGGTACGGGTGGAAGTATCCGCGGTGTGCGGCCAGGGCCCGGTGCAGCTCGGACTGCCGGTAGTTCTCGTGCAGGCCGCCGCTGAGCCAGGGAGCCACCTCGGCCAGGTGGTCCATGCCCATGCCGTAGACCTCCACGGGCAGATCTTTGGACAGGTGCAGCACCAGGTCCGTACCCGCCACTCGGGTGCGCCGCACCGGTTCGTTCACCACGACGGCCAGGGAGGCCTGTTCTCCCGTGTACAGGTGGCCGGGATCGGGGACGCCGTGCTCGACCACCTCAGTGCGTGCCGTGCCGGTATCCCACATCAACCGGTTGAAATGGGTGACGTGCACGATTGGGACGGCGTCCTGGTCGGCATAGGCGTGACCGGAGCCCATGGCGGTCCCGGTCGGGGCGTTGTGCTCCAGGTACACGGCCGGCACATCAATCCCGGCCCGCAGGCCCGTCCATTCCCGCAGCAGTTCCGCCTCGTGCGCACGCTGCAGCACCACGAGGTCCGGTCGCTCACCGGTGAGCTGCTCGGCGGTCAGTTCCCGCACCGAGGCGGGCCAGTCCCACGTCTGGGCCCGGCCGCGGCCGTCCGGCCCCCGGTCGGCGTCGACCGGCACCAGATACTCGTGAGCACCCTGGACGAACGCGGTCATCCAGGAGCCGTGCACGTGCCAGATCAGGATTCTCATCGGTCTCCTCGGGTTGCGTGCGGCAGTCCGCTGCCGGCCGCGTGGGCGGCCCGGACCGGTTCTTCGGTGGGCTGGGTGACCTCTGCCACGGCGGCGACCACGTCCGCGCCGGTGACTCCGCTCAAGCAGGGGTGTCCGGGGACGGGACAGTCGCGGGCCCGACTGTCCCGGCACGGGGCACCCTGGTCGCCGAGCAGCCGGACCGGGACTCCGTACGGCCGCCACCGCCCGGCCGGGACCACCGGCGAGAACAGGGAGACGACCGGTGTGCCGACGGCTGCCGAGAGGTGGGCCGGGCCGGTGTTGCCGACCACCGTGCAGTCCGCGGCCTCGAGGACGGAGGCCAGGCCGGACAGGTCCGTGGCCCCGGCCAGATCCAGCACGGTGGCGTCCGGACCATGTCCGCGCGTCAGGTCGACCGTCTCGGCCACCAGTGCGCGTTCACCGGGCCCCCCGGTGACGACGACGGCGTGGCCGGCCGCGGCCAGGGCCGCCGGGATGGTCGCGGCGTGGGCGGCCCGCAGTCCGCGTGCCGACACGGACGCGCCCGGGTGCAGGACCACGTAGCCGCCCGAGCGCACGGCGGCGGGCAGTTGCTCCGGCAGCGGCGGCAGGGGGTGGCGCACTCCCAGGCGCGGGTGCTCCGGCCGCGGGGCACCGGCGGCCACGGCGACCTCGAGGGCGGCCTCGACCTCGTGGCCGCCACCCGGCGGGTCCGGCCGCTTCAACCGCACGTCCAGGAGCGACCCGGGGTAGTCCGCGCTGGTGCCGACGATATGTCCGATGCCGGCCATCCGCGCCAGCAGGGCCATCGGCAGGGGACTCTGGTGGAAGGAGGTGAAGATCACCGCCCGGTCGTACCCTGTGGCGCGCAGCCGTTCGACCAGCTCCAGCGTGGCCGCCGTGTCGACCGCCGGCGGACGGAAGCCCGACCACGGCGCGTCGAACTCCAGGACCGTGTGGACGCCCGGCAACAACCGCGCTGCGGCGGCTCCGGACGGGGACGCCAGCAGGTCCACCGTGCCTATGGCGGACAGGGCCCGGATCGCCGGCCCGGTCAGCAGGACGTCGCCGTCGGAATCGAGTCGTACCGCGAGGATGCGCGTCATGTGGTGGGCTGCTCACCGGCCCGGGTCGGGGCCAGGGTCACGTGGGGAGCGGGGGCCTGCTGCCGACCGGAGGCCCAGTCGAGCACGAGCTCCACGGCGGTGGCCAGGTCCGGCGCGGTGACCGGGGCATCGGCGACCTCCTCGACACGGGTCACATGGGTGGGCACCAACACCGACCGGGCACCGGCCGCCTGGGCGGCCTCGATGTCCGCACCGATGTCCCCGATGAGCACGCATTCCTCGGGGCGTACGCCCAGGGCCGTGGCGGCAGCGAGGACCATACCGGGCCGCGGCTTGCGGCAGGGGCAGTTCTCCGCCGGTCCGTGGGGACAGACCTGCCAGGAGTCGAAGGGGCCGAGCATCTGGTCGACCCGATCATTGACGGCATCCACCTGGGCCCAGGAGACCAGGCCGCGGGCCACCCCGGACTGGTTGGTGACGACGGCGGTGCCCAACCCGGCCGCGCGGACGCGGGCCAGGAGCTCCCGGGCACCGTCGACGGGGGTGACCTGGTCCGGGTCTCCGTTGTAGGGCACATCGTGGACGAGGGTGCCGTCCCGGTCGAAGAGCACGGCCCGGGGGCGGACTGGCCACGGACCGGTGGCCCGATGCTGCATCCAGCCGCGGCCGCGGTGCCAGAGCGCGCTCGGCGGGATGGTCGCGCTGCTCAGGGCCATCCGGCGCAGTTCCGCCCTGAACTCCGGATCGCCCGGGCGCGGACCGGGAGCTAGTCTCCTGCCGAGGAAGCGCCCGTACAGGGTCGCCCAGGCCAGGGCGCCGGCCCCGGCCAGCCCACCGGCACCGCGCGCGCCGG
>NZ_BAAALH010000001.1:756214-985038 GCF_039528175.1 Citricoccus alkalitolerans | reverse complement strand
GCCGCGGCCGTCGTCGTGGCCACGTGCCAGCCAAAGGCCCCGGCGGGCGCCTCGGCCAGCTCTCGCCAGCGCGGGCCGTGCAGCCGGCGCATTAGGGCGTTGTCGGCGTTGCCTGCCTGCATGCGCTGGCTGACCCAGTCGTCCGCCGGGCGGACGGGGTGGAGGATGTGGCGGCATCCGCGCACCAGCCGGTAGCCGGCGAGGCGGACTCGCAGAGCCAGGTCGGCATCTTCTCGGTAGGCCCGTGGGAATCGCTCGTCCAGTCCCCCGACCTCCTCGAGCACTGACCTGCGGTAGGCCATGTCGGCAGTTGCCCAGTCGGCCTCCTCCAGTGAGGCGGTGTTGCGCTCCCAGTCGGTGGGTGGTCGGTCCGCCGGCAGGGGGACGGTGATGCGACCCTGGCTGGCGGCCACGTCGGGCGAGCAGTCGGCCAGATCGGCGGCCAGGTCGCGGGCCCACGTGGAGGGCAGCTCGACGTCGTCGTCCAGGAAGGCGATCCACTCCACGGAACGGTCGACGACGGCCCGCCAGCCACGGTTGCGCGCCGCCGCGGGGCCGCGACCGTAGCCGCGCACCACGCGCACGGGCTCACCGGCCACCGTGGGCGCCAGGGAGGCCAGCCGAGTGCCGGTCTCCCCCGGTTCGCGCCGGTCGTCCACCACGACGACCTCCACCGGGCCGGGGTGGGATACGTCGGTCTCCAGGGCGGCCACGGTCTCCAGGAGCCGGTCCAGAGAGGGGCGTCCGACCGAGGGGATGACGAGGGCGTAAGGACTCTGCGCCATCATGCCGCTCACGCGAAGAGCTCCGCCCGGCGGACCAGGTGCGGGCCCAGGACCAGCGCGGCCACGGGCGCCGAACCGAACAGCTCGAGGGCGTCTCGGGGGTCGTCGACCATGGGTCGTCCGGCCGTGTTCAGGCTGGTGTTGACCACCACAGGGACGCCCGTGCGTTCATCGAACGCGCGCAAGAGTGCCGCGATGCCGGCGTTGTCCCGGTCATTGACCGTCTGGATGCGGGCGGAGCCGTCCACGTGCGTGACGGTGGGGATGCGGTCGCGCCACTCCGGGGCGACGTCGTGGGTGAAGAGCATGTAGGGACTGGGGATGGGACCGCCGCTGAAGATCTCGGCGGCACGGTCCTCCAGGACCATCGGGGCCACCGGACGGAACTGCTCCCGACCCTTGACGTCGTTGAGCCGCTCCAGGTTCTCAGCATGCATCGGGTTCGCCAGCAACGACCGGAATCCGAGGGCTCGGGGCCCGAACTCGCTGCGGCCGTCGAACCAGGCGATGACGCCGTTCTGCTCGAGGATGCCGGCCACCTCCGAGGCCAGCGCCTCGCGGGACCCGGGCGTGGTGAAGGGCACCTGTGCGGTCGTGAGCCACTGAGCCAGCTCATCGTCGTGCCAACTGCGCCCCAGGGCCGCCGTCGGCCGCGGGGCGGCGAGGTCGTCGGCCTGCTGGGACAGGGTCAGGGCGGCTCCTAGCGCCGTGCCGGAGTCCCCCGACGCCGGCTGGACCCAGACGTCGTCGAAGCCGGCCTCGCGCCAGATCCTGGAATTGGCCACGCAGTTGAGAGCGGTGCCCCCGGCCATGGTGAGCACGCTCTGGCCGCTCTTCTCGCGCAGCCACCGGGCCAACTCCACCAGGGTCTCCTCGACCACACACTGAACGGAGGCGGCGAGATCGGCGTGGGCGCCGCCCCAGGTGCCGTCGTCGATGCGCCGGGGCGCGAAACGCTCCCACTGCGGGGCGCGGGCGGTGAAGCCGCCGTCTCCGGTGGCGTGGACGTACTCCCGGAGTTCCTCCAGGAAGCGCGGAGTCCCGTAGGACGCCAAGGCCATGACCTTGAACTCGTCGGACGAGCGCAGGAAGCCGAGGTGGTCGGTCAGGGATTCGTAGACCAGTCCCAGGGAGTCCGGCAGTTCCTGGCGGGCCAGGATGGAGAGTTTCCCGTCGACATACTCCCCGGCCAGGTGGGAATGGCCCTCTCCCCGCCCGTCGGAGACGAGCACCGCGCCGGTGCGGTAGGGCCCGGCGAGCCCGGAGGAGGCTGCATGGGCAACGTGGTGCTGGACGAACGTGACCTTGGACGGATCAAGGCCGGGCAAGGCTTCCGCGAGGAAGTTCGGAGCTCGGCGAACGTAGTCCAGGCGGAGGTGGTCATAGGGATCGTCGGGGATCTCCACGGCGATCTCCGGGTCGAAGGAGTACGCCACGCCGTCCAGTTCCTCGGGAGTGATCCCGGCTTGGGCGAGCACCCAGCGCATGGACTGCTCGGGCAGCTCCCACGCGGAGAACGGTACGGGCCGCTTGCCGTGCTTGCGGCGGGAGAACCTCTCCTCCTCAGCGGCCGCCACGACCTCGCCGTTGACGACAAGGGCGGCAGCCGGATCATGGAACGTTGCATTGATTCCCAAGTAGCGCACGCGGTCAGTCTTACATAAGTAGCCTGTGACGCGGGTTATATTTTTTCGCGCTTCGGTCAGTCGCTCCGCAGGTGGTGGATGAGCCTGCTCAATGCTGCGTTGACCGGGCTGTCCGCCGAGAAGTGTTGGTCGACGACAGGGTGGCCGGCACGTTGCGTCCCGCGCTCTGGACTATCATCCCCCTGCCCGTCTCCGCGTCCGGATCCCATCCCGGACGCCAAGGACTGTGCGATGGCCCGCCCCTCGGACAGGCACCACGCCAGTTGGTGGTCCAGGGTGGACTTTGAGACCGCGGCGGCGGACAGGACGGCCGGCCAGCCCAGAGCGCGCGCCTGCGCCGTCACCTTGCCGCCGCCCTCCACGGGGTCCAGGGCGATGACCGGGACCCCGGCCCGCAGCGCCAGCACGAGGCCGTGCATCCGCATGGTCACCACCGCGTCCAGGCGCCGGATCACCGACTGCAGCTGTTCCGGCGATGCCGGCAGGCGCCAGTCTCGCGGGTCCAGGCGGGTGTCCAGGTCCAGCCGGCCGGCGTCGACCCGGGACAGCCACGTCTCCAGCGTGTCCTTCACTGCATCGTGCCGGCGCCGGGTCCCGTACTCCCGCTGACCGGCCGTCAGGAACACTCCCAGCACCGGCGGAAGTCGCGCCTCGGCTGCCATCGGTGCCACCGTGGCCAGGTCCGGCCGTGGAGGCGCCCCCAGGCGGTCTCGGGCGAAGACCTGGTGGAACCCAGTCACGGCGGGATCGGTGGGATCGATGACGCTGACACCGATGGCGTACCGGGTGCAGTGGGCGAAGCGTTCATGCAATTCCACCAGTGGCGTCCCCGTGGCTGGTCCGCAGACGAAGACCAGATGCGAGTAGAGGCCCGGTTCTGCATCGTCCAGAACGAGTCCGCCCGGCGGACACATGACGGGGCTCCACGCTGTGTCGTGCCCGACGCCTGCCGTAGACAAGGCGCGTTCGACCGTCCGCAGGGCCAGCACGTCGCCCGCGGTGGCCTCCCCATGCAGGACGGACGGCCAGCCGACCACGAGGACCCGCGCGTCGGTCACCGGAGGACGGATTCGTAGACGTCCAAGGTCCTATCGGCGATGGCCACCCAGGAGAAATGGTCGATAGCGCGCTGCCGGCCGACCCTGCCCATCCGCTCTGCCTCGACGGGATCCTTGAGCACAGCTGTCAGGGCGGCGGCGAAGTCGGTGACGAAGCGCTCCTCGTCAAGCGGCGTCCCGGAGCCGTCGGCGCTCTGCTCGAGATCCACCAGAAGGCCGGTCTCACCGTGCTGGACGACCTCGGGGATGCCGCCCACGGCGGAGGCGACCACGGCCGTGCCGCACGCCATGGCCTCGAGGTTGACGATGCCGAGTGGCTCGTAGACGGAGGGGCAGGCGAACACGGTGGCGTGGGACAGGATCTGCATGATGTCCGCCCGGGGAAGCATGCCCTCGATGACGGTCACCCCATCTCGGGTGGCCTTCAACTCGGCCACCAGGCCAGCCACCTCGGCGGCCAGCTCAGGGGTGTCTGCCGCTCCGGCGCAGAGGACGAGCTGGACCTCGGGGGCGAGCCTGGCCGCGGCCCGCAGGAGATAGGGCACGCCCTTCTGCCGGGTCACCCGGCCCACGAAGGCGACGGTCGGTCGAGCCGCATCGATGCCGTGGCGAGCGAGGGTGCCGGCGTCGTGCCCGGGCTTCCACAGGGCGGTGTCAATGCCGTTGTGGACGACGCGGACCTTATCCGGGTCCACGTCCGGGTAGGCCGCCAGGATGTCCCGGCGCATGCCCTCAGAGACCGCGATGACGGCCGCCGACGAGGCGTAGGCGGTCGCCTCGGCCCAGGAGGACACCCGATAGCCGCCGCCGAGCTGCTCGGCCTTCCAGGGCCGCAAAGGTTCCAGTGAATGAGCGGAGAGGATGTGGGGGACGCCGTGGAGGAGTCCGCCGAGGTGGCCAGCAAGATTCGCATACCAAGTGTGAGTGTGGATCAGGTCCGTGCCAGCCAGGTCCCCCAGGATGGCCAGGTCCGTACCGAGGGTCTGGACGGCGGCGTTGGAGGCCTCTAGTCCGCCGGGGACGGCGTAGTTGGACACGGTGGCGCCGTGAAAGTCCGGCTCCCGTGCCTCTCCGAAAGCATGAACCCGCAGGTCGACCCGGCTGGCCAGCACGCGGGACAGCTCGGCGACATGGACGCCGGCGCCTCCATAGACGGCCGGGGGGAATTCCTTGGTCACGATGTCGATGCGCACGACATCAACGTAGTCGAGTACGGAGGACTCCCGTTAGTGTGAAGGCACGGACACTCCTCCAAGGGAACGGGACGCTGCAGATGCCACAGAAGAAGGTGCTGGCGATCGTACTCGCCGGCGGTGAAGGCAAGCGGCTGATGCCGTT
The DNA here is from genome assembly GCF_039528175.1 of Citricoccus alkalitolerans. Lineage (NCBI taxonomy): Bacteria > Bacillati > Actinomycetota > Actinomycetes > Micrococcales > Micrococcaceae > Citricoccus > Citricoccus alkalitolerans. Next base: position 980,211 of record NZ_BAAALH010000001.1, on the reverse strand, counting down.
GACGGCGGACCGGGCCAAGCCCGCTGTTCCGTTCGCGGGAGGCTATCGGTTGATCGATTTCGCCCTCTCCAACCTGGTGAACTCGGGATACCTGAAAATCGTGGTGCTGACGCAGTACAAGTCACACTCCCTGGACCGGCACATCTCCGAGACCTGGCGGATGTCGACCCTGCTGCGGAACTACGTGGCCTCGGTCCCGGCACAGCAGCGTCGGGGCAAGGACTGGTTCCTGGGCAGCGCCAACGCCATCTATCAGTCAATGAACCTGATTCACGACGCACGACCGGACATCGTGGTGGTCATCGGGGCGGACCACGTCTACCGGATGGACTTCCAGCAGATGGTGGAGCAGCACATCGACTCGGGGGTCTCGGCCACCGTCGCCGCCGTCCGGCAGCCGCTGGAACTGGCGTCGTCCTTCGGGGTCATCGAGACCCAGCGGTCCGATCCGAACCTGATCGAGCGCTTCGTGGAGAAGCCCGCGAAGACTGCGGGACTCGCCGACGATCCGACGCAGTTCCTGGCGTCCATGGGCAACTACGTCTTCACCGCCGACGCGCTGGTCAATGCTCTCAACGAGGATGCCCGGGCCAAGGACACGGATCATGACATGGGCGGAGACATCGTCCCGTGGTTCGTGGAGCAGAACGACTGTGGCGTCTACGACTTCACCACCAATGTTCTGCCCGAGGAGGCCGACCGCACGCACTACTGGCGGGACGTCGGCACCCTGGACTCCTACTACGACGCGCACATGGACCTGGTCAAGCCATTGCCGGATTTCAATCTCTACAACCCCGAGTGGCCCATCTTCACCCGCCAGTCCGTCTCTCCCCCGGCCAAGCTGGTGCGGTCGGCGACGAAGCGCCCGGGCACCGCAGTGGACTCCATCCTGTCCCAGGGGGTGGTGATCTCCGGGGGAACCGTGGCCCAGTCCGTGCTGTCCACGGATGTGCGGGTGCACAACGAGGCCTGGGTGGAGCAGTCCGTCCTGCTCGACGGCGTGGTGGTGGGCAAGGGCGCCAAGGTCCGCAACGCGATCCTGGACAAGAACGTGGTGGTCCCGGAGGGTGTGCAGATCGGCTTCGATCGGGCCGAGGACGAGGCGCGTGGCTTCACCGTCACCGAATCGGGCCTGACCGTGACGTCGAAGGGACAGTTCGTCCCACCCCTCGACTGAACGGCGGAGAGCCCGAGCCATTGGGCGGCGCCAGGACAGTGTCCCGAACGAACAAACCTGACGCCTTGTCTGCTTGAGGACAAGGCGGCAGCTTTGTTTTTCCCCACTGTCAGGTCGCCAACCGGGAGCGGAGCGGCCGGGACGACCCCTCGACTCAGCGGCTCACGGCCAGGAGGGCTCCTCCGCGTGGGCGATGAACAACTCCCGCACCTCGCAGCCCGCCGGCTGGGACAGGGCGAACAGCACCGCCTGGGCCACATTGGACGGGTCGTTGAGCTGAGAGTCGTCCTGGGGCTTGTACTGCTCGGTCCGGTCGTCGAAGAAGCGGGTCTTCATGCCGCCGGGGATGAGCTGGGTGACGCCGACCTCCCCCTTGAGCTCCGCGGCCAGGGCCTGGGTGAAACCGAGGACGCCGAACTTGGAGGCGCAGTAGGCGGTGGCGTCCGAGGCGCCCTTCAAGGCGAGTGTGGAGGCCACCGTGATGACACGCCCGCGCGAGGCCTTGAGCGCCGGCAGGGCTGCCCGCACAGTGGAGACGGTACCGAAGAGGTTCACGCGGACCACCAACTCCCAGTCTTCGATCGAGACGTCCTCGAGCCGCCCGCAGCGATCGATCCCCGCAGCGGTGACCACGGCATCGAGTCCGCCCGCCGTCGCGGCCGCTCGTTCGACGGTCTCGGTCACCGCGGCGGTGTCGGTCACGTCTACCTCGTAGGCGGTGACGCCGTTCAGCGAGCCGATGTCCCGGTCGAGGACGATCGGCTGACCGCCGCTGCCCCGAACCGCCTCCACGACGGCAGCGCCGAGTCCAGAGCCGCCACCGGTGATCAGGACTCGGCCGGGGCCGGAGGTTGAAGAAACCATGCGCACTACCTCTCATAGGGATGACCACCGGTACGGCGGTCTGATTCCCCCACCGTAACCTCAGACCGCTAGGGTCGGAACCATGACGACATCGATCCCCCCAGCCGAGATCACGGTCCTCAGCCCCCATGACGGCACACCCGTCGGCACGCTGCCCTGCGCGGGAGCGGAGGAGGTCCGCGAGGCCATCGCCACCGCCAGGAAGGCCGGCCGGCACTGGTCCCGCACCAGTCCCGAGGAGCGCGGCCGCCTGGTGCGCGCCGCAGCGGACGCGCTGGCCCAGCATGCCGAGGAGTTGGCCGCCCTCAACGCGCGAGAGACCGGGAAGTTGCCGGATGAGGCCCTCGGCGGCGTGTTGGCCGGTGTTGGGACCCTGCACCAGTATGCGGAGCTCGGCCCGGTGCACCGTGGCCATGCCCTGCGCGGAGATGCCCTGGCGACCGACTACACCGTGGCGGAACCGCGCGGCGTCGTGGCCGCGATCACCCCCTGGAATGACCCGGTTGCCGTCGCCGCAGGCCTGCTGGGCGCCGCCCTCGTCACCGGCAACACCGTGGTGCACAAGCCCAGTGAACGCTGCCCGCACACCGGCGCCCGCCTCGGCGAGATCCTCGCGGCGGCTCTGCCCGATGGTGTGTTAGTCACCGTGACCGGCGGCCCGGAGACCGGGAGGACACTGGCCGGAGAGGCCGGCCTCGACGTCGTGGCCCACGTGGGCTCGACCGCGACCGGTCGGGCCATCGCCCGGGCCGCACTGGACACCGGAGCGCACGTGATCAGGGAGAACGGTGGCAACGACCCCCTCGTGGTGGATGATGACGTCGCCCCGGCGTGGGCCGCCGAGCAGGCGGCCATCGGCGCGTTCACCAATGCGGGCCAGATCTGCACCTCCGTGGAACGCATCTACGTCCACCGGGCCGTGGCCGAGCCGTTCCTGCACGCACTGGCCGCCGAGGCCCGTCAACGCAACCGCGAGGCCGCACTGGCCCCGCTGGTGGACCGTCGGATGCGGGACGCCGTGCACGGTCACGTCTGTGCCGCGCTGGAAGGCGGCGCCACTGTGCTGGAGGGTGGAGAGATACCCGAAGGGGCCGGTTCGTTCTACCCAGCCACCGTCCTGCGAGACTGTACCGACGCCATGCAGGTGATGACCGAAGAGACCTTCGGGCCGGTCGCTCCCGTCAGGGTGGTGGACAGTTTCGCCGACGGCCTGTACCTCGCGTCCCGGGATCGCTACGGCTTGGCGGCGACGGTCCTGACCGGGCGGATCGCCCACGCCCAGCGGGCCATCGCAGAGCTGCCTGCGGGCACCGTCAAGGTCAACAACGTCTTCGGCGGCGCCCCGGGCGGAGCGGCCCAGCCCCGGCGGGACAGCGGCGCAGGGTTCGGCTATGGACCAGAACTGCTGGACGAGATGACCCAGGTGAAGGTCGTGCACGTGGAGATGCCCTCCAGCGGCTGAGGATCACAGCGTCACCCCGGGATTCTTCGACATCGTCGAGATTCCCCGCGACTTCTCGGTCATGATTTCGTGAAAGAGTGGTTGAATATCTCTCATGGTGACCGACAACACGCTGGACGCGCCCGTGGCCGACGCGCTCCCGACGTTCCTGGACCGCACGAACCTGACCCGGGATGAGGCATTCGCCCGGTCTAGCCAGGTCGTCACCCGCGAGTACGACGTGCACATCGACCTGTCCACGGCCCTGGACCCGGCCGCCTCCGGCTACCGCTCGACGACGACCCTCACCTTCTCCTGTGTGAATCCGGGAGCGTGGACGTTCCTCGACTTCATCAATGACGGCGTGGAGTCGGTGGTCCTCAACGGCCACGCCCTGGATCCCGAACGGGTCGCGGGGCGTGCGCGCATCCTGCTGGAGGACCTGGACACAGAGAACGAGGTCACCGTCATCGGCACGGCCCTCTACTCGACCTCGGGCGAGGGACTGCACCGCTTCGTGGATCCTGCGGACGGGCAGACCTACCTGTACACCCAGTACGAGCCGGCCGACGCCCGCCGGGTGTTCGCGAACTTCGAGCAACCCGATCTCAAGGCACGGTTCACCTTCCACCTCACCGGCCCCGGACACTGGGTACTGGCCTCGAACCAACCGGAGACCGCGCGCCGGCCGGCCGTCGTGGTGGCAGACGATGAGTCACCCGCCCGCAACCTGGTGACCGTCGACTTCGCGCCCACACCGCCGCTGTCCACGTACCTCACCACGCTGCTGGCCGGGCCGTACGCCACGTGGGCAGACCGCTGGGCCGGCCATCCGGCGTCGGGTGCCCCGGAGGCGCCCCTGGCCCTGTACTGCCGGGCCTCGATGGCCGCCTCCCTGGACGCCGAACGGTTGTTCGACACCACCCGGGCCGGGCTCGACTTCTTCCATGACCTCTTCGGGGTCCCGTACCTGTGGGGCAAGTACGGGCAGGCGTTCGTGCCCGAGTACAACCTCGGCGCCATGGAGAACCCGGGGCTGGTGACCTTCACCGAGGACTACGTCTTCACCTCACAGGCCACCGCGGCGCAGTACGAGTCCCGGGCCACCACGATCATGCACGAGATGGCCCACATGTGGTTCGGCGACCTCGTGACGATGCGCTGGTGGGACGACCTGTGGCTGAAGGAGTCGTTCGCGGACTACATGGGCACCCTCGCCGTCGCCGAGGCCACGGAGTTCACCGGGGCCTGGACCACCTTCGCCAACCGGCGCAAAGGGTGGGCCTACGTCCAGGACCAGTACCCGACCACCCACCCGATCGTGGCCGACATCACCGACCTCGAGGCCGCCCGGCAGAACTTCGACGGGATCACCTACGCCAAGGGCGCCTCCGTGCTCAAGCAGCTGGTGGCCTTCGTGGGCCGGGACGCCTTCATGGCGGCCTCCCGCCGGTACTTCGCCCGGCACGCCTGGGGCAACGCCTCCCTCGCCGACTTCGTCGGCGCCCTTGCGGAGGTCTCCGGGCGGGACCTGGAGGAATGGGTGGACACCTGGCTTCACACCCGCGGAGTACCGGAGCTGAACGTGGAGGACGGACGCCTCCATCACCGGGGCACCGACCCCGTGACCGGCGCGGAGGTGCTGCGCCCGCACGTGCTGAAGGTCGGTCGGTACTCCCCCGACGACGTCGGTCGGCTCGTCCGCACCGGCACGGTGGACGTGGATGTGCAGGCCGGTCGAGCCGGAACGAGCATTCCTGTGGTGCTGCCGGCCTCCAGTGGCTCGGAGGCGGCGCAGCTCATCCTCCCCAACGACGATGACCTCACGTACGCCAAAATCCGGCTCGACGAGGCCTCGCTGCACGCGGTGCTCCGATATCCCGTCGAAAATGGCCTGGCCTGCGCCACCGTGTGGGCTGCGCTGTGGAACATGACCCGGGATGCCATCCTGCCCGCGGCACAGTTCGTGGACGCGGTGTGCCGGCTCTCGGGACTGATGGCCGACGCCGGCCTGTACGGTCGGGTGCTTGAGCAGGCCCTGAGTGCCGTGTCCAGGTACGTCCCGCAGCCGGACCGGCCCGCCGTGCGATCCCGCCTGGGTGCCGCACTGGCCGATGCGCTGCAGACGACGGGCGCCGGCAGCGATCGGCAGCTGTCCGCAGTCCGTACGCTGACCCGATTGGTCCGTGGCATCCGGGACGAGGGACCCGCCGCAGCGGAGAAGCACCTCGTGGCGGTCCTGCAGTCTCTCGTGGACTCCGGCCCGGAGGCGGCGCGGGACCGTGCCGTGGTGGCACCGGGGCTGGACGTGGACGCCGAGATCCGCTGGGCGGCCTGGCAAGGGCTGGCGGCCCTCGGGCTGGCCGCGCAGCACGAACTGGACGCGGCGCTCCAGGCCGACGTCACCGCAGCAAACACCGTCCGGCACCGGATGGCGTCTGCGGCGATTCCCGAGGCGCCCGTACGCGGGGCGGCCTGGGAGGCCGTGATGACGGGCCGCACGGCGCACGGTCAGACGTTGTCCAACGATCACCTTTCGGCCATGGCAGCCGGTTTCACCGCCTCCCGCCCGGACCTGGCGGCACCGTTCACCGGCCGATTCTGGCCGGAACTGGAGGCCATCTGGTCCAGCCGGTCCAACGGTCTGGCCTCCCGGACCATCATCGGGCTGTTCCCCTCGGCGCAGGACGCCCTTCCGGGAACGCCCGACGACCAGCAGCGCCACCCCATGGTGCTTGCGGCGAACGCCTGGCTTCAGGCCCATCCGGACGCCCCACGCGCCTTGCGCCGGATCGTGATCGAGGAGACGGACGACGTGCTGCGGGCGCTGCGGGCGCAGGCAGCGAGCCGACCCTGAACCGGCCCCGGAATACCGGGACTACGGAACCCGGGCCGTCCAGGCCGGCGTCGCGAACTTCGCGGTGGCCAGGGCCTCGGCGCGAGAGATCTCGTCCTCGGTGAGGTGCGTCCGGGTGGCCCCATAGCGGTCGGTGAACGTTGACATCATGGTCTCCCAGATCTCCGGGCGCGTCAGGCCGGTCTGGCGGCGCAGTGGGTCGACACGCTTCTTGGCGGAGCGGATGCCCTTGTCCCTGATCTTCTCCCGGCCGATGCGCAGGACCTCGGTCATCTTGTCCGCGTCGATGTCATAACTCAGGGTGACGTGGTGCAGCAGTCCCCCGCTGGCCAGCCTCTTTTGCGCGGCGCCACCGATCTTGCCCTCCGGCGTGGCGATGTCGTTCAGCGGCTGATAGAACGCCTCCACACCGGTCCTGGCCAGGGCGTCCATGGCCCAGGCGTCGAGGAACGGGTAGGAGTCCGCGAAACTCATCCCATCCACGAGGGACTGTGGCAGGTAGAGCGAATAGGTGACACAGTTGTCTGCCTCCATGAACATGGCCCCGCCGCCGGAGATGCGGCGCGCGACTGTGATCCCGTGCCGCTCAACGCCCTCCGGATCCACCTCGTTGGCCAGGGACTGGAACGAACCGATGACGACCGCCGGCTCCGTCCACTGCCACAGTCGCAGCGCGGGCGGCCGCCGGCCAGCGGCCACGTCCTCGGTGAGGATCTGGTCCAGTGCCACCTGGGTGGTGATGGGCAGCGGCTGTGGCGCGAGGATCTCCCAGTCATGGTCCTCCCATGTGGTCGCATGACCCAGGGCACGGCGCACTGCCGTGGCCACGGAGGCCGGATCGAAGCCGAACATCACCGTTTCGGTCCCGACGGCGGCGCGCACCGTCTCGGCGATGGTCCCATGGGGTGCGGTGACGTCCAGCCCCAGGATCGAGCGGTTGATGTCCTGCAGGGCCTCGTCCGGCTCGAGGAAGAAGTCCCCGTTGATGCTGGCCGTGGAGACGGCCCCGTTCGAGACCGTCAGGTCCGCGATGACCAGCTTGCCGCCGGCGACTTTGTACTCGCCATGATGGGAGGATTCGAGAGGGGTGTTCATCATTCCATCTTCACACCTCACGTTCTGGGGAGCTGGCGCGTCTACTGTGTGATGACGATGACAGAACCGTTCGATGAGGCCGTCCAGCGGCACGGGGCCACCGTGTTGCGGGTGTGCCGAGCCGTGCTGGGGCCCGGACCCGACGCCGACGACGCGTGGCAGGAGACCTTCCTGGCCGCACTGCGGCAGTGGCCAGACTTGGCGCCAGTGACAAACGTGGAGGCATGGCTCGTGCGAGTGGCCGGCCGCAAGGCCATCGACGTCCTCCGTGCCCGAAGCCGGGGTGCGGTGCCGATGGAGACCCTCCCCGAACGTCCGGCGGCAGACGGAGTGCCGGGCGCAGGCGCGGACGGGCTCTGGTCCCTAGTGGCGTCTCTCCCGGACCGTCAACGTTTGGCCGTGGCCTACCACTACCTCGGTGGGCTCCCCCATGCCGAGACGGCCGCGCTGATCGGCGGCAGCGTGGAAGCGGTCCGGCGCGCCTCCTCGGACGGCGTCCGGGCGCTGCGATGGATCCTCGAAGAGAACGAGGGCACGCCGGATCACACCGCGTCGGAACTGACGACAGGACCGATAGGACCAGGATGATGACGAAGACCATGATGACGAAGCTTGTGACCACGTCACCGAACACACCCCCGGCCACGCCACCCGGGACACCGGTGCATGCTCCCGAGCGACTGGATCCACTAGCAGGGACCGGACTGCAAGGGCGTTTCTCCGTAGCCGAGGCGGACCTGACAGCCCTGCGGGACCGGCTGTCCCATCGCGCGGACGAGGCAGAATTGCTGGACCTGGCCTACCGCATCGTGGACAGCCCCGTGGGCCGGCTCCTGCTCGTGTCCGGCCCTCGCGGCCTGGTCCGCGTGGCTTTCGAAAGCGAGGGATTCTCACAGGTGCTGAGCGGACTGTCCGAGAGGATCAGCCCCCGGTTGCTGCACGCCCCGTGGAAGCTGGAGGCTGTGGCCCGCGAACTTGAGGAGTACTTCACGGGGTACCGCATCCGTTTCGACGTCCCCGTGGACTTCATCCTGTCCTCCGGGTTTCGGCTGGCAGTCCAACGGGAGCTTCCTGGCATCGGCTACGGGCAGACCGCCACGTACCGGGAGCTCGCCGAACGGCTCGAGAACCCCAAGGCGGTCCGTGCGGTGGGAACCGCCTGTGCCACCAATCCGCTGCCCGTGGTGGTCCCCTGCCACCGGGTGCTGCGTTCGGACGGCAGCCTCGGTGGCTACCTCGGCGGTCTGGAGGCCAAGACCCTGTTGTTGGATCTTGAGAAGGAGAACGCCGCGGCATGAGTGACGAGACACGGGCGGCGGGCCCCGCGACTGATGCTCGCGATGATGGTCTGGTGCTCGGCGAGGACGGTTTCGCCCGGCCACTGTGGGCCTCCAAGGACCTGATGCTGCGGGAGTACTACGACGGCGAATGGGGCCTGCCGGTCCGGGACGAACGGGGCCTCTTCGAGCGCCTGAGCCTGGAGGCCTTCCAATCAGGCCTGTCCTGGGCGATCATCCTCCGCAAGCGACCGGCCTTCCGGCTGGCCTTCGCGGACTTCGACCCAGACACGGTGGCCGCCTTCGACGACCGTGATGTGGAGCGCCTTCTCAGTGATGCCGGCATAGTGCGCAACCGGGCCAAGATCCTGGCTACGATCGGCAACGCCCGCGCCACGGTCGCCCTGCGAGACGAGGGAGGGCTGGCGGAGTTCATCTGGTCCTTCCAGCCGGCGGAGACTCCACAGCCTCGGACCCTGGACGAGATCCCCAGCCGATCGGCCGAGTCGGTCGCGGCAGCCAAGGCCTTGCGTTCCCGGGGATTCTCCTTTGTGGGTCCGACCACCGTGTTCGCCCTGATGGAGGCCGTCGGAATCGTGGACACGCACCTGCTCGACTCGCACCGCCGTGGCACTTCAGGAGTCTGGTCCGCTCGCTAGGATCGGACCATGTCATCGCCGGTCACCGCACCCTCGCCAACCCCTGGCTCCCCACGTCCGGAGAGTGGGGAGGAATACCGCCGGTGGACAGCGCGCCTGGGCTGGGTGTTGGCCGTGGCCGTTCCCGCGTGGCTGGCCGGTGGGCGTGTCCTCACGGACAGCACCGGGAACCTGACGCCCGTCTACGCGGCGACGCTGGCCCCGGTGCTGCTGGTCCTGTCCGTCGTCGCCCTCGCCGTGCCGGCGCGGCGTCCGGCACGCTACCCCTCCACCCGGGCCTGCACCGTCCTGCAGATCTCCTGGGCGTGTGGGATCGCCCTCGGCTTCACCCTGCCGGATACGGGCGAGGGCGCGTCGTCCGTGCTGGGTGCCTGGGCCGGTTCCGACGCGGAGGGCGTCGCTGCGGCGTTGTCCAATCCCCTGGGGATCATCATGCTGTTCATGGCCATCATGGGGTGCGTTCTGTCCATCCGCCACAGCGCCCACGGAGAGGGCAACGGACGACGGTCCCGGGATGCCGACGAGGACGACGCGCAGGGCACCGGATTCTTCCCCGTGCTGGACGTGTAGGGGCACCTGAGCGAGAGGTGTGAGGATGCGAGGCCACTCCTTAAACGCGAACCGGGGCCGATCCGGACTCGTCCCCGAGGGAAGGTCCTGGATCGGCCCCGGTGCGCTGGGGCATCCGGTAGGGCGGTAGGCCTTACTTCTTGCCGCCGAAGCCCTTGAAGCGGGCGTTGAAACGCTCCACGCGGCCGGCGGTGTCCATGATCCGCTGCTTGCCGGTGTAAAAGGGGTGCGAGGCCGCGGAGATTTCCACGTCGATGACCGGGTAGGTGTTGCCGTCTTCCCACTCCATCGTCTTCTGGGACGTGGTGGTGGTGCGGGTCAGGACCTTCTCGCCGGAGGCCAGATCGTTGAAGATCACCAGCTGGTAATCGGGGTGGATGTCAGTCTTCATGGGGAATCCTTCGGTGGCGCCACTGGATTTTGCCAGCGGCTGATGAGGAACGTGTCGTGGTCGACCGCAGTACGGCCAGCTACCCACTATAACGCATGGGCCCAAGGAGAGTCATCCGACACCTGGGGGGAAGCTGACCCGGGAGCCGGTTGCCACCTCAACATGACCCACTACCGTGTGGCGTAGAAGGCGATAGCCGAGGCGGCGGCGACGTTGAGCGAATCGAGCTCGTTCATCATGGGAATGGTAACTCTCCTATCGAGCCACCGCTCCGTCTCCACAGCCAGCCCGTCACCCTCGTGGCCGAAGATCAGGGCGAGTCTCTCATGATCCTCGGCGACCAGGTCGTCCAGCGTGATGGCGCCGTGCCCCAGGGTCATCCCCGCCGCCGTGAAGCCCGCGTCCTTCAGCACGTCGATACCAGCTGGCCAGGGGTCGATGCGAGTCCACGGCACCTGGAACACGGCGCCCATCGAGACCCGGATCGAACGGCGGTAGAACGGGTCCGCGCAGAGCGGGGTCACGAGCACGGCATCGAGGCCGATCGCCGCTGCCGACCGGAAGATGGCCCCGACGTTGGTGTGGTCGGCGATGCCCTCCAGCACGGCGATGCGGCGGGCGCCGGCCAGCACCTCGTCGACCTCGAGGGGCACGGGCCGTTCCATGGCGGCCAGGGCACCCCTGTGCAGGTGGAAGCCGGTGATCGACGCAAGCAGGGCGTCTGAGCCGGTGTAGACCGGGACGCCCGGATACGCGGCGAAGACATCGGCCATCGAGTCGAGATACCGGTGCGCCAGGAAGAAGGAGCGGGGCCGGTGGCCTGCGTCGAGGGCCCGGCGGACCACCAGCGAGGACTCCGCAAGAAAGATCCCGTGGGCCGCGTCCTGCCGCTGGCGCAGGGCGGCATCGGTGAGGCCGCTGTAGACCTCGACCCGCGGATCCGAGACGTCCGTCAGTTCGGTGACGCCGACAGCCCCGAGAGACTCACCCACCGGTCACCAAAGGCCATGCCAGGTTCACGAGGCCTGCCACCCCGACGATGACGATGACCACGCGGAGCCAGAACGGCTTGATGCGGCGGCCAATCTGGGCGCCCAGGGAGGCGCCGATCATCGAAGACACCGCGATCAGCAGCACGGCCCGCCAGTCGATGCGGTCGAAGGCGAAGATCAAGTAGGAGATGGCCGCGATGAGGTTCACCGCCAGGGACAGCCAGGTCTTGATAGCGTTCGCGTAGACGAGGGCCCCGGACAGGAACACCCCCATGATGCCCAGCAACAGGACCCCCTGGGCGGCCACGAAGTATCCACCGTAGATGCCCGCGGCGAAGATGAGCGCCCAGAGCACGGGAGACACCGGCCCCGTGGGGGTCTCCGGCTCCTCGACATGGTCTTCCCCGGCCTTCCGCCGGCGGACCCATCGGGACAGGGCAGGCTGGAAGACCACGAAACAGATGGCCACCGCGATGAGGATCGGAGCGGCAATCCCGAAGACCTCCTCCGGCAAGACCATCAGGAGGAATGCTCCCACGAGGCCACCCGCAAGGGAGGCGATCGTCAGGGTGGGCAGCACGGATTTGGAGGCCGCCAGCTCACGGCGGAAGCCGAAGACTCCGGACACGCCGGCGGCCACCAGGCCGATGGCATTGGACATCTGTGCGGTGACGGGCGGAAAGCCCATCGCGACCAGCACCGGAAAGGTCACGAGGGTGCCCGAACCCACCACGGTGTTGATGGTGCCGGCCCAAAAGCCCGCCAGGAGGATGACGATGACCTGCCACAGGTCCAGCCCCATGACATCGAGGCCCAGAACGTCCACGCAGTTCTCCCTCGGGGCCGGTCAGCGGGCGACGGCCGTGTAGCGGCCGTCAACACGCGTGACCTTGAGGGGCAGGCCAAAAGCGGTGGAGAGATGGTCTTCAGTCAGCGTCTGCTCCAGGGGTCCCGCGGCCACAACCCGGCCCTGGCGCATCAGCAGCGCATGGGTGAATCCGGGCGGGACCTCCTCCACGTGGTGTGTGACCAGCACGAGCGCGGGAGCGGCCGGGTCGGAGGCCAGACGGGTCAGCGCCCGGACGAGAGTCTCGCGTCCGGCCAGGTCGAGGCCTGCGGCCGGCTCGTCCAGGAGCAGCAACTCCGGGTCGGTCATCAGCGCCCGGGCCACGAGGACCCGCTTGCGTTCGCCCTCGGACAGGGTCCCGAACCGGCGGTCCTCGTAGCCATTCAGGCCCCACTGCCAGATCAGCCGGCGGGCTCGTTCCTCGTCGACGGTGTCATAGGCCTCATTCCAGCGGCCCATGACCCCCCAGGACGCGGTCAGTACGGCGTTCAGCACCGTCTCGCCATCAGGGAGCTGCTGGGCCAGAGCCGCGGAGGACAGGCCGATGCGCGGGCGCAGCTCGAACACGTCGACGGCGCCGAGCACCTCGTCGAGGATGCCCACCATGCCGGTGGTCGGGTGCATACGGGTGGAAGCGACCTGCAGCAACGTCGACTTCCCCGCCCCGTTGGGGCCCATGATGATCCAGCGCTCACCCTCCCGGACCTGCCAGCTGACCTCGGACAGTAGGTCCTTAGGACCCCTCCGGACCCCGACTCCGGCCATCTCCACGACCGCATCACCCGAGGGAGTGAACAGTTCGGGATCCATGGCGGCGCGCAGGGGCTGGGAAGAGGGGCTGGTCATGAGTCAAACACTAGGCTAGAACCACCCCTTGAAGCACGAAAGGCCTCGGCATGCCGCGCATTGTTTCCCCGTCCACGAATCCGGACATCGTCCCCTCCTCCATCGGGACGGACCTGGTCCTGGTCTATGCCCCGGGTTCCGGCGGATCAGACTCCGACCCGATCTCGACCCCACCGGTGGTACCCGCCCATGCCGAGCCGGTGGCCGGCGTCGGCTTCCACGGCTGGCGGTGGCATGTGCAGGCCGGTGACGCAGCGGGCCGCCCCGACCTCGGGCTGCTCCCGGAGGGGTACGCCGCCGCGGTGGTCCCGGCCACCGCACTGGCGGCACGGCCGAAGATGCTGGTCATGGATGTGGACTCGACCCTCATCCGCCAGGAGGTCATCGAGCTGTTGGCCGCTCACGCAGGCCGAGAGGCGGAGGTGGCCGCCGTCACCGAGGCCGCGATGCGGGGTGAACTGGACTTCACCCAATCGCTCCATCACCGGGTCAAGGCTCTGGCAGGACTGGATGCCGCGGTCATCGACCAGGTGGTGGCCGCCGTCGAGCCCCAACCCGGTGCCCGAGAGGTCATCGGTGCCTTCCAGACGGCCGGGTGGCAGGTGTGTGCCGTGTCCGGCGGCTTCACCCAGGTCCTCGCGCCCCTCGCGGCCGACCTTGGTCTGGACCAGTACCGGGCGAACGACTTGGAGATCGTGGAGGGCCGTCTCACCGGCCGGGTCCTGGGCACTGTGGTGGACCGAGCCGTGAAGGCCGAGATGCTGCGTACCTGGTCCGAGGCGGCCGGGGTCGCCGCGGATGGCGTGATCGCAGCCGGCGACGGCGCGAATGACATCGATATGCTCCGGGCCGCGGGCCTGGCCGTGGCGTTCTGCGCCAAGCCCGCCCTGCGCGCCCATGCGCATGTTGAGTTGGTTCTGCCCTCCCTGGACGTCCTGCGCGTGCTGGCCGGACTCTAGCCGCCCGCACCACGCATGCTCAGTCGACGTCGTGGGGGTGTCGACGCAGAACACCCCCACGAAGTCGACTGACAACCCCCTGATTCAGCGGTGGTCGGGGTCCCCGGCCACGTCGAGGAAGTCCTGGGCACCGCCGACGTACTCGGTGTGACCGATCGGTAGATCCCGACCAGCAGAACCCACCACAGCGGCGATCTCCGCTGCGAACTCGGCTACCGAGTAGAGCTTGCCGGCGGCCTCGCGTCGTGCCTCGAGGGCACCGGGCTCGGCACGGTTGAGCATGGTGGCCGTGATGGTCCCCTCGATCATGTCCCCGGACACCACCACGAAGCCGATCCCCCGATCCTGCAGAGCGGGAATTCGCTCACGCAGGGCAACCTCGCCGGCGCGCTTGGACTGGGCAACCGGAACGTAGGCGTCCATGGTGGGGACCGAGTCGATGAAGTGTGCCTGATGGCTCGTGACGAAGACCACCTGTCCGCCGGACGGCATGACCTCCAGCGCGGCCTCAAACATGGCCACCTGGGAATCGCGGTTCAGCACGGTGGCGTAGTCCTCGCCCATCGAGGTCTCCATGCCGCCGGAGGCGTTCAGCACCAGGATGTCCAGGGACCCGAAGGTCTCGACGGCAGCGTCCACCATGGCCTTGCGGCCCTCGGCGGTGGTGATGTCCGCGCCCACGGCCACGGCACGGCCGCCGGCGGCCTCGATTCCAGCCACGACCTTATTGGCGCGAGGCGCCTTCTGACGGTAGTTGACGACGACGCCGGCGCCCCGGGCGGCGAGCAGTTGGGCCGTGTCCGCGCCCACACCCCGGCTGGAGCCGGTGACGATGGCGCCCTTGCCGGCCAGGTCCTGGGCGGTGGCCGAACTGGAGTCGCGTTCTGCTGCGTGCTCTGCGTTCTCGGAAGTCTCAGAAGTCATGGGAATCAGTGTCCCATCCCGAGACCGCCATCCACGGGGATGACGGCCCCGGAGATGTACGAGGCCTCGTCCGAGGCGAGCCAGCGCACCACGTTGGCGACCTCGGCGGGCTCGGCGAAGCGCCCCGCGGGGATCTGGGACCGGTACTGCTTCTGCAGATCCTCCCCCAGGGACTGGGTCATCTCCGTGTCGATGTAACCCGGCGCCACCACATTCGCCGTGATGTTGCGGGATCCGAGTTCGCGGGTCAGTGAGCGGGCCATGCCGACCAGCCCGGCCTTGGACGAGGCGTAATTGATCTGACCCGGTGAGCCCATGAGGCCGACCACCGAGGAGATCAGCACCACGCGACCCTTCTTCTTCCGGATCATGCCCTTCGACGCCCGCTTGAGAACGCGGAAGGCCCCGGTGAGGTTGGTGTCGATGACGGCGGAGAAGTCCTCTTCGCTCATGCGCAACAGCAGCTGGTCCCGGGTGATGCCGGCGTTGGCCACGAGGACCTCGACGGGGCCGTGAGCCTCCTCGACCTCGGTGAAGGCCCGGTCCACGGACTCGGCATCCGTGACATCGGCCTGCACGGCGAACAGGCCGTCCGGCGCCTCGCCAGAGCGGGAGGTCACGGCGACCTTGTCCCCATTGGCCCGGAATGCCTGGGCGATGGCGAGGCCGATGCCCCGGTTGCCGCCGGTGACGAGCACGCTGCGGCCGGCAGCCGGGGCGTCCGGGGAATCTGTCGTGGGGGTGGAAACGGTGCTGGCCTCGGCCATCGGGGTCCTCCTGGGACTGGTCTCTCGTGCGATCACTGCGGTATGTCAGATCACTTCTCCGGTCATCCACTCTAGGGCGGAAAGTGGGACAATGGACGGAACCGAAACCCCGCTGGACGGTCGCCGTGCCAGCGCTCAGCCTTGCAGGAGCGTCTCATGTCCACCCGTCACGTCCAGACCGGCTCGCAAGCCGGACAACCGGGCCGTGACGACGACGTGCAGCGGATCACCAGCGCCCCGGAGGCCGGACACGTGGACCGGGACGCCCGATTCGTCCGTTACGCGTGGCAGATGGGCATCCGGACGGCCTGTTTCGTCGGGGCCTTCTTCACCACTGGCTGGGTGCAGATCGTGCTCTTCATTGCGGCCATCGTGTTGCCCTACATCGCCGTGATGCTGGCCAACAACGGGGCCGTGTCCAACGGCGAGGTGCTGGATGCGGTGCCTCCGGCGTCCCCAGGTACCCCGCAGCTCGGCGCTCGGCTCGAGCTGACCGCCGGACCCGAGACCGTCGTGGGCGAAACCGTGGACGACGATAGGGCAGGGCCGCATGAGCCACGATGACCTCCTCGGTGCCCTGGACGGTACCAATCCGCCGATCCCTCCGCCGACCGTTCCCGGTGGCCGGCCGTCGTCGGGACGTGGAGCGCGCAGCGCTTCTGAGGCGGACCAGCAAGTCTGCTCCCGGAAAGGTTGCGGGCATCCTGCGGCCTGGCGCCTGGAATGGAACAATCCCCGGATCCATGCCCCCGAGCGGCGCAAGACATGGTTGGCCTGCGAGGACCATCGGGACTGGCTGGCCGACTACCTGCAGTCCCGGGGACTGCTGAGGGACGTGCTGTCCCTGGCCTTCAACGGTACTGACACCCGCGAGAAGGATTCATGACCCAGACGAGCAATGACCGCGTCACCGGCGCCGGCGGAGATCCGCGTGGCGAGAACGCCGGGCGATACGAGTCTTCCGAGAGCGACCGCCAGGCCGATTCCGGTCGACCTGGACAGAAGCGTGCCCGGCTCGACTTCCGGTTCCTGCTCTCCCCCCAGTGGCTCGGTGGGCTGGCGTTCTGCGCCATCTTCTCCGTGGCCTGCGCCCTGCTCGGCCAGTGGCAGATGGACCGACGCATGGAGGCCGTCACCGAGATCAATAAGGTGCTGGAGAACTACGACGAGGCCCCCATCCCGCTGGCCGGCAACGAGGACCTCTTCACGGCGTTCGAGGCCTCCCGCGAATGGACCCCGGTGGAGATGACCGGCGAGTACCTGGCCGAGGACACCCAGATCGTGCGCAACCGGCCGAAGGCCGGCAAGCCTGGGTACGAGGTCATCGTCCCGTTCCGGGCGGACACCGGGGACGTCATCGCGGTCGACCGCGGCTGGCTGCCCATCGGCAACACCGCCGGCTGGCCCGACGTCGTACCCGCACCCCCCGAAGGTGAGGCCACCGTGGTGGTCCGCACCAAACCCGGCGAGCCCACCCTGGAGCGGGATGCCCCGGACGGGCAGTTGGCCTCGATCGACCTGGTAGCCATGGAGGAAGCCGTCGGCTACCCGATCGCGGACACCGCCTACGGGGAGATGGTCGAGGAGGACCCCGCCCCGGCGAGCCGACCCCAGACCCTGGTGCCGCCCACCCTGGATGAAGGACCGCACCTGTCCTACTCGCTCCAGTGGTTCCTCTTCGGTCTGATGAGCTTCATCGTGTGGGGCTACATGGGACGGCAGCGGGCCGTGAACGACCGCGATGACCGTGAACTCGGGTTGACCGAGGAGCAGGGGTATCTGTCCGCCTACCGAGCGCCGAAGCGCAAGCCGGTTCGGCGCCGCGACGGTGTGCTCACCGACGAGGAAGCCGAGGACGCATTGCTGGACGAGGCGGAGGCCCGCCGGTAGCGCTCAGGCACTCAGGCACTCAGGCCAGGGTGATCAGGTCCTGATAGGTGCTGTTCCAGTGGTCTTCCACCCCGTCCGGCAAAAGCACGACCCGCTCCGGGTCGAGGGCCTCCACAGCACCCTCATCGTGTGTCACCAGCACCACGGCACCCTCGTAGGTACGCAAGGCGTTGAGGATCTCCTCGCGTGAGGCCGGGTCCAGGTTGTTCGTCGGCTCGTCCAGCAGCAGGACGTTCGCACTGGAGGCCACGAGGGTGGCCAGGGCCAGCCGGGTCTTCTCACCGCCGGAGAGCACGCCGGCCGGCTTGGCCACGTCATCACCCTGGAACAGGAAGGAACCGAGGACGTTGCGCACCTCGGTGTCCGCCAGGTCCGGTGCGGCGGTCTTCATGTTCTCCAGCACCGAACGGTCGGTGTCCAGCGTCTCATGTTCCTGGGCGTAGTAGCCGAGCTTGAGCCCGTGCCCGGCGATGACCTCGCCGGTGTCCGGCTGGTCCACCCCCGCGAGCATCCGCAGCAAGGTGGTCTTGCCGGCGCCATTGAAGCCGAGGATCACCACGCGGGAACCGCGGTCGATCGCCAGGTCCACGCCGGAGAAGATCTCCAAGGATCCATAGGACTTGGAGAGGTCCTCTGCCTTGAGCGGGGTCTTACCGCACTTGGCCGGCTCCGGGAAGCGGATTGCGGCCACCTTGTCGGCCGCCCGCTCCCCCTCCAGTCCCTTCATCATGCGCTCAGCCCGCTTGATCATGCTCTGGGCGGCCACCGCCTTCGTCGCCTTGGCGCGCATCTTGTTGGCCTGCTCCATCAGATGGGTGGCCTTCTTCTCGGCATTGGAGTACTCGCGCTTGCGGCGGGCCTGATCCTGCTCACGCTGCAGCAGGTAGTTCTTCCAGCCCATGTTGTAGGTGTCGATCACCTGACGGTTGGCATCCAGGTACAACACCTTGTTGACGGTCATCTCCATGAGGTCCACGTCGTGGCTGATCACGATGAACCCGCCCTGGTAGGCCTTCAGGAAGTCGCGCAGCCACACGATCGAGTCGTGGTCCAGGTGGTTGGTGGGCTCGTCCAACAGCAGGACGTCCGCGTCCGAGAAGAGGATCCGCGCCAACTCCACGCGGCGCCGCTGACCACCAGAGAGGGTATGCAGGGGCTGGTCGAGGATTCGGTCCGGCAGACCGAGGTTCGCGCAGATCGTGGCGGCCTCGGACTCCGCGGCATACCCGCCCGACGTCGTGAACTCCGCCTCGAGCCGGCCATAGCGGTTCATGGCCTTCTCGCGGATGGCGTCATCGGCATTGGCCATGTCGTCCTCGGCCTGACGCATGCGGCGGATGATCTGGTCCAGGGACCGTGCTGAGAGGATGCGGTCCCGCGCCGTCTGGTCCATGTCCTCGACCTTGGGGTCCTGGGGCAGATAGCCAACGGTGCCACGGCGGGTCACATTGCCTCCGGCAGGGAGGCCGCCGCCGGCCAGAACCTTTGTCAAGGTGGTCTTACCGGCACCGTTGCGCCCGACCAGGCCGACCTTGTCCCCCTTGTCCACCTTGAAGGAGACTCCGTCCATGAGCAGCCGGGCCCCCACGCGAAGTTCGAGGTCTGTGACGGCAAGCACGGGGAGGACTCCTTGAGGTGAATAGACTGTCCGGCAGGGTTGGCGGAACCCGCCAAGTCTACCGTCGTCGTCAAAACCGGCATGCCCGCCATCCGCACCACCGTCCCACCGCTTTCGAGGAGTCCACCGTGAGCCAGTCAGTTACCGTTGCCGGCCGCAAGCCGCTGGCCGTTCCGGCCCAGGTGGCCCTTGCCGGCGTCTTCGCCGCCCTGATTGCTGTATGCGCCATGCTCCCGCCGATTCCGGTGGGTGGATTCGGCGTGCCGATCACCCTACAGACCTTCGCGGTCATGCTCACCGGGCTCATCCTGGGGGCACGGCTCGGCTTCCTCTCGGTGGCCCTGTACGTGGTGGTGGGCTTGGTGGGACTGCCGGTGCTTTCCGGCTTCAACGCCGGCTTCGGTGTGCTCGCCGGACCTTCCGGCGGCTACCTGTTGGCGTTCCCCTTCGCGGCCGCCTTGACCGGTGCCCTCTCAACGCTGGTCCTGAAACGGGGGCAGTCCGCCGCTGCCCGGCGCGTTGCCCGGGGCACGGAGGTGGCCGCAGGACGGATCGGCTTCGGTTGGTGGGCCCTGGTCTGGATCGCGGCCATGGTGGGATCGTTCGTGTTCATCCACCCCATGGGCATCGGCGGGATGATGCTCGCGCTCGACCTGGACCTGCCGACCGCCCTGGCGGCGGACATGGTGTTCTGGCCCGGTGACGTCATCAAGAACGTGCTCGCCACCGCCGTGGCCGCCACGGTGATCCGGGCCTTCCCAGCCCTGGCCCTCCGGCGGTTCTGAGCGGAGTGGAGCCCTCCATCACACGGCACCGCGAGAACGTCACCCAGGGCCAGCCCGGCAACGGAGGAGCAGCCTCCGGCCTGGAGCTGCGGGACGTCGTGGTGGATGTCCCCGGGGCCGCGCCGGGACCTGGCCAGTCGACCGGTTCAGAAGCCGGCACCGTCCGCGTCCTGGGCCCGGTGGACCTGATGGCGTCCGAACCCACGGTCGCGGTGATCGGGGCCAACGGCTCAGGTAAGTCGACGCTCATCCGCCTCCTCAACGGCCTGGTACCGCCCGCTGTGGGAAGCGTGCGCGTGCACGGTCTGGACGCGGTCACGGAGACCACGGCCGTCCGCGCACGGACGGGCTTCGTCTTCACCGACCCCCTCGTCCAGCTGGTGATGCCTACCGCCGGCGAGGACGTCGAGCTTTCACTGCGGCGCACGCACCGGCGGCGCCCGGAACGAAGGATGGCTGCCGAGCGTCTGTTGCAAGAGCACGGCCTCGGAGGCCTGGGACACCGCAGCATCTACGACCTCTCCGGTGGGCAGCGCCAGCGACTGGCCCTGGCCTCCGTGTTGGCCACGGACCCTGTGCTGCTCGTGGCCGACGAACCCACCACCCTGCTGGACCTGGACTGGACACTCGAGGTCCAGGAGCTCTTGCTGTCCTTGCCGGGATCCGGCCGATGTGAGCAGATTGTCTACACCACCCATGACCTCGACTTCGCCGCCCAGGCGGACCGGTGTCTGGTGATCGCCGACGGCCAGATCGTCCACGACGCCACCGGCCCGGCCGCCGTTCAGTGGTATCGCACGGACGTTCTGGCCCGGCGCGCCCGCAGGGACGGCCCGGATGCGGGAACGGGACGGCTGTGAACCTGCTGGACTACCGGCCCGGTACCAGCGCGGTGCACCGCTGCCCCCTGTGGGCCAAGTACACCGTGCTGCTGGCCCTCTCTGCCGTCCTCGTCTTCTGGCGTCAGCCGCTGGTGGTCGGCGTGGCCGTGGCGGTGGTCTTCGCCCTCTACCTGACGGCCGCACTCCCGCGCGAGTTCCTCGCGCCGTGGCGCCGCGGCTGGCCCCTGCTGCTGTTCGCGGGAATCGCCCGCTTCGTCTCCGGGATCTGGGGACCGACGTCGTCCCCGCCCCTCGAGGCGCTGGGTCCGGCCCTCGTGGTGGTAGCCGCGGTGTTCGGTGCCCTGGCCGCGGCGCGGTTGCTGGTGATCACCACCCCGGGCACGGAACTGCTGGACGGCCTGGAGCGGTTCTTCGGCGTCCTGCGCCCGGTCGGCGTCAACCCCGAGGCGGCGGCCCTGGCGGTCAACGTGATGATCCGGTCCATCCCCTGGGTCGGTGGTGCGGTTCGTCGCAACGCCGACGCCCTGGCCTCACGCGGGCTGCGGCGTGGACCGGTGCGGCTCATGGGCCCTGTGCTGGTGGCGACCGTGGGGCACGCCCACGCCACAGGTGAGGCCCTGGCCGCCCGCGGGCTGCCTGGGGATCATCACGTTGAGACAGCAGAATCCCGGTCATCCTGACCTTTCCCGGTGATGATTCTCGGGAAAGGTCAGGATGACCGGGATTTTCCGGCGCATCGGGTCAGATGCTGGATCAGATGTTGAAGCCGAGGGCCCGCATCTGCTCACGGCCGTCATCCGTGATCTTCTCGGGGCCCCACGGTGGCATCCAGACCCAGTTCAGGCGCCACTCGTCCACCATGGTGCCGATCTCGTTGCCGATCTGTTCCTCGATCATGTCCGTCAAGGGGCAGGCGGCGGTGGTCAGGGTCATGTCAAGGATCAGTGCGCCGTCCTCGGCGTAGTGCATGCCGTAGAGCAGGCCCAGGTCCACGATGTTCACGCCCAGCTCGGGGTCCATGACCTCGTGCAGGGCCTCCCTGATGTCATCCAGTTCGGTCTGGGGTGCTTCAGTGGTCATGGGATACTCCTCAGGCTCCGGTTGCCGCGGTCTCGAAGCGCTCGTAGCCTTCGGCCTCGAGGCGGTCGGCCAGCTCGGCGCCCCCGGACTCGGCGACCTTGCCGTCCACGAAGACGTGCACGAACTGCGGCTTGATGTACTGCAGAATCCGGGTGTAGTGGGTGATCAGCAGGGTGCCCATGGTGCCCGAGTCCTGGGACCGGTTGACGCCCTCGGAGACCACGCGCAGGGCGTCGACGTCGAGGCCGGAGTCGGTCTCGTCCAGCACGGCGAACTTGGGCTTGAAGAGTTCGAGCTGAAGGATCTCCACGCGCTTCTTCTCGCCACCCGAGAAGCCCTCGTTGACGTTACGGGCCGCGAAGGTCGGGTCGATCTTCAGGTTCTCCATGGCGGCCTTGACGTCCTTGGTCCAGTGACGCAGGGAGGGTGCCTCGCCGTCGATGGCGGTCTTGGCGGTGCGCAGGAAGTTGGTCATGGTGACACCCGGGATCTCGACCGGGTACTGCATGGCCAGGAACAGGCCGGCACGGGCCCGCTCGTCCACGGACATCTCCAGCACGTCCTCCCCATCCAGGGTGATGGTGCCGGAGGTGACCTCGTAGCGGGGGTGGCCGGCGATGGTCGAGGCGAGGGTGGACTTGCCGGAGCCGTTGGGGCCCATGATGGCGTGGGTCTCACCGGTGTTGATGGTCAGGCTGACGCCCTTGAGGATCTCCTTGGGACCGTTCTCGGTCTCGATGGAGACGTGCAGGTCCTTGATTTCCAGGGTTGACATTCGTGTTCTCCTTGCGGGTTCCGCCGGCGAGGCGGGAAATTCTGGTGGGACGGGTTACGAGTTCAGGGAGGCGCTGTTCAGCACGGTGGCGGTGTCGACCCACACGGAGTCGTCCTCCACGGACAGCGCGTAGACGGCGACCGGAGCGGTGGCGGGCAACACGTTCGGCTCGCCGGTGACCAGGTCGAAGGCGGAGCCGTGGCCGATGCACTCCAAGGCGCACCCCTCGACGAAGCCATCGGAGAGGGACACCTCCTCGTGCGAGCAGATGTCGTTGACCGCGTGGAGCGAGCCGTCGGAGGCCCGGACCACGGCGACGTCGATGCCGTCGACCGTGAACCGCTTGGCCTCCTCGGCGCCGATCTCCGCGACGGCGCACACGCGCTGACCGGCGGCCATCAGAAGCTGGCCACCTGCAGTTCGGAGTCCATCTGGTCGATGAGGGACTCCTCGACGTCGGCGATCCCGATCTTCTGGATGATCTCGTGGAGGAAGCCGCGGACGATGAGTTCCCGGGCGTCCTGCTCCTCGATGCCACGGGCCATCAGGTAGAACAGCTGCTCGTCGTCGAACTGAGCCGTGGAGGAAGCGTGGCCGGCTCCGTCGATGAGGCCCGTCTCGATCTCCAGGTTCGGGACAGAGTCCACGCGGGTACCCTCCGAGAGGACCAGGTTCTGGTTCTTCTCGTAGCTGTCGGTGCCCTCGGCCTCCTTGCGGATCAGGACGTCGCCCACCCAGACGGTGTGCGCGTCCTGACCCTGCAGGGCGCCCTTGTACAGGACGTTGGACTTGCAGTTCGCCACGGCGTGGTCCACGAACAGACGCTGCTCCAGGTGCTGGCCGGCGTCTGCGAAGTAGAGGCCGAACATCTCGGTCTCGCCGCCCTGACCGGCCAACCGCGAGGTCGGCGTCAGGCGCACCAGGGAACCGCCGTAGGAGACGGCCACGTGCTTGAACGAGGCGTCCTTGCCGATCCTGGCCTGCTGGGCGGAGACATGCACCGCACCGTCATCCCAGGACTGCAGGGAGGTGACGTTCAGGCCGGCCCCCTCCTGAACGTCGAACTCGACATTCTGCGAGACCACGGCGGAACCGCGGTGCTGAAGCACGACGTCGGCGCGCGAGTTGGGCGCGGCGACCACCAGCAGGTGCTGGGCGGCCGGGGCCGTGCCAGTCCCGGTGATGTCGATGCGCACCGGGGCGGTGGCCTCGACATCAGCGCCGATGGTCACGACGGTGGCCTGCTCGAACGAGGCCCAGGCCGCAGCCGAGACACGGTCGTCCGGCGTGAGGACGGTGCCCAGTCGGGCATCGTCCCGGCCGACGGTCTCCACGGTGACGCCATCCAACTCGGTGACCGAGACGGCAGGTGCCGCACCGGTCAGGCGGGCGTCGTCGCCGTCGGGCAGGTGCAGGCCGGCCAGCCGGTTCAGGGGCGTGAAGCGCCAGTCCTCCTCGCGGCCCGTCAGGGCCGGGAAGTCCGCCAGCTCGAAGCTGGAGAGGCGGTCGGCACGGGAGGACCCGGGCTTCACCGGGCGCTTGTCCGAACGGGACGGCACACTGTGCGTGGCGTGGCCGGCGTCGGACGCGGCAGCCACGGTGGTGGAGAGCTTCTCGCCCTCCTCACCCATGCCGGGAATGACGGGCACACCGGCGCCGTCGGCGTCGATTTCCTCCGGGGAGGCGTTGTCAGTGGTGTTGACGGTCTGTGACACGCTCAGCCTACCGATCCTTCCATCTGCAATTCAATCAGCTTGTTCAGTTCCAGGGCGTACTCCATGGGCAGCTCACGAGCGATGGGCTCGATGAACCCGCGCACGATCATGGCCATGGCCTCGGTCTCGGACATGCCGCGGCTCATCAGGTAGAAGAGCTGCTCCTCGGAGACGCGCGAGACCGTGGCCTCGTGGCCGAGGGTGGCGTCATCCTCGCGGATGTCGATGTACGGATACGTGTCCGAGCGGGAGATCGTGTCCACCAGCAGGGCGTCACAGACCACGGAGTTCGCCGCGTTCTTGGCACCCTCCATCACCTGGACGAGTCCGCGGTAGGCGGCGCGGCCGCCGGAGCGGGCCACGGACTTGGAGACGATCGAGCTGGAGGTGTTCGGGGCCAGGTGCACCATCTTGGAGCCGGTGTCCTGGTGCTGGTCCGCGCCGGCGAAGGCGATGGACAAGGTTTCGCCCTTGGCGTGCTCACCGGTGAGGTACACGGCCGGGTACTTCTGGGTGACCTTGGATCCGATGTTGCCGTCGATCCACTCCATCGTGGCGCCCTCTTCGGCCACCGCGCGCTTGGTCACCAGGTTGTAGACGTTGGTGGACCAGTTCTGGATGGTGGTGTAGCGAACGCGGGCGTTCTTCTTCACCACGATCTCGACGACGGCCGAGTGCAGGGAGTCCGAGTTGTAGATCGGGGCGGTGCAGCCCTCGATGTAGTGGACGTAGGAGTCCTCGTCCGCGATGATCAGGGTCCGCTCGAACTGGCCCATGTTCTCGGTGTTGATGCGGAAGTAAGCCTGGAGCGGGATCTCCACGTGGACGCCCTTGGGGACGTAGACGAAGGAGCCGCCGGACCAGGTCGCGGTGTTCAGCGCCGCGAACTTGTTGTCCCCCACCGGGATGATGGAGCCGAAGTACTCCTTGAAGATCTCCGGGTACTCCTTCAGGCCCGTGTCCGTGTCCAGGAAGATGACACCCTGCTCCTCCAGGTCCTCGCGGATCTGGTGGTAGACGACCTCGGACTCGTACTGCGCGGCCACGCCCGAGACGAGGCGCTCACGCTCGGCCTCGGGGATGCCGAGGCGCTCGTAGGTGTTGCGGATGTCCTCCGGCAGGTCCTCCCAGGACTTCGCCTGGCCCTCCGTGGAACGGACGAAGTACTTGATGTTGTCGAAGTCGATGCCGGAGAGGTCGGCGCCCCAGGTCGGCATGGGCTTGCGGTCGAAGTACTTCAGGCCCTTCAGACGCAGGTTGAGCATCCACTCGGGCTCGTTCTTCTTCGCCGAGATATCCCGGACGACGTCCTCGTTGATGCCGCGGCGGGCGTTGGCGCCCGCGTCGTTCTGGTCCGACCAGCCGAACTGGTAGGCGCCAATGGCATTGAGTTCGGGGTTCTTCTCCAGTACCTCGGAGATCACGCCCGGGTCGGCGTTCTCCTTGATGATCTGATCGGTCATCGCTGCCTCTCTGGTGATCGAGCTGATGGTCTGTTGGATCTGTGTAAATCTGTGTGAAGCCGTCCGGCGGGGCCGGCGAATGGTGCGGTGCCGCTTCAGAGCCCGTTCAGGGACGAATCACGGCACCGTCGGGTCTGTCTGGTCCGCATCCCGACCCAACGGCACGTGGGTGGTGCAGACGTGACCCCCGGTGGGCAGGGTGGACAGTCGGCGCACGTCCACGCCGAGCAGGCGGGCGAAGAGCTCCGTCTCCTCCTCGCAGAACTGTGGGAAATCCGCGGCCAGGTCCTGGAGTGGGCAATGGCCCTGGCAGATTTGCGCGGCCTTCAAGGTGGTCCGGCCTCCGGCGTTGGCGGCCAGGCCCACGGTGCGGACACTGGCGGCGAAGCCCTCCTCATCCAGGACCCGGGCCAGGGCGGCGGTCCGGTCCTTGAGGTTCGAGGCGGTGCCGATGGCCTCCCGGTAGCGGTCCTCGACGGCGGCGAAGCGATCCCGGGCCACGGAGCGGACGGCGTCCGCCCCTCCGACCTGGTTCAGCCGATGGAGAGCCTGTGCGGCGACCTCGAGGTAGTCGTTGCCCAGGCGGGACTGACCGGCACGGCTGACCACATAGCGCCGTGAGGGGCGGCCAGCGCCGCGATTGCCGGAGACCAGCTTGACCTCGACGGCGCCTTCCTCGGACAGCACGTCCAGATGGCGACGGACGGCGGCCGCGGTCAGGCCCAGCAACTCGCCCACGCGGGCGGCGCTGACCGGGCCCTGGGTCAGGACGACCTGCAACACCCGGTCCCGGGTGCTCTCGCGCTGTCCGTCGACCGGGCCCGCGGCGGGCACGTCTAGCTGGCTGGTGGAATACACAACCCTTAGTTTACCTAATTAACCTCACCACGAAAGTAAGGCGTGCCTTTCCCGAGGGTGGTGTTGACCACGGAAGTTCTACGGGCCGTAGAACTGCCGGTCCACGCGGGTATCATGGATAGGTGCCATCCTCACCCTCCGTCCTGGTGTCCCTTGAGGGACTGCAGAAGACCATCCGCAGCCGTCGGGGAGATCTCCATATCCTCAAGGGCGTTGACTTCCGAGCCCGCAGTGGAGAGGTGACCGCTCTGCTCGGCCCCAACGGCGCCGGCAAGACCACCACCCTGACCATCGCACAGGGGCTCGACCGCCCTGACTCCGGCACCGTTCGCCTGCTCGGCGAGGACCCCTGGCATGCGGGGTCTGCTCTGCGCAGCCAGGTCGGCGTCATGCTCCAGGACGGCGGACTGCCCCCGTCCGCCACCCCGGCACGGTTGCTGCGCCATATCTGCTCGCTCTATCGGGAGCCGGCCGACATGGCCGCCCTGACCGACCGCCTGGGCATCGACGAGTTCTCCGGCCGGGACATCCGCCGCCTGTCCGGTGGCCAGAAGCAGCGTGTGGCGCTGGCCGCCGCCCTCGCGGGCCGCCCGCGCGTCGTGTTCCTGGACGAACCCAGTGCCGGACTGGACCCCGTCTCCCGCCAACTGGTGTTCGACCTGATCCTCGAGCTGAAGCAGGCCGGACTGGCCGTGGTGCTCACCACCCATCTGCTCGACGACGCCGAACGGCTGGCCGATCACGTGGTGCTTCTGCGGGAGGGTGCCGTGGAACGGTCCGGGTCGGTTGCCGAGCTCACCGACCGCGCTGGCCCGACCCCGATTCACTTCTCCGTCCCCCAGCCACTGGGCTCCGACGCGCTGGCCGCTTTCCCGTCCGGACTCCACCTGGTGCCGGAGGGCCCCAGCGCGCCGGCCGACTGCACGTTCCGCGTCGAGGGACTGACCACTCCCGACGCCTGGGCGGACCTGGCCGTCTGGTGGCGCGATCACCGCATCATGCCGACGGACGTGCGTCTGCTGCACCGTTCCCTTGAAGACGTCTTCCTGGAGGTCGCCCCGTGAGCAGTTCCGTGAACACCCCTCACAGCACCGCCAGCACCGCCGCGGCCGTATCCCCGCTGGGCAGCCCCTCGCGGCACGGCAACGCCAGCTCCCTGACCCGCCGGGTGATGGCGCAGGGACGCTATGAATCCGTCACCGCGATCCGCAACGGCGAGCAGCTGCTGATCTCTCTCGTCCTACCCCTCATGGCCCTGTTCGCCGTCGTCTGGTCCGGACTGATGGACAGCGCGGGGGTCCGCGGGGTGGACGTGGCCGTGCCGGGCGTCCTCGCCCTCGCCGTGCTCAGCTCGGCCTTCACCGGCCAGGGCATCGCCACCGGGTTCGACCGCCGCTACGGCGTGTTGGCCTACCTGTCCACGACTCCCCTCGGGCCGGCCGGGCTCATCCTCGGCAAGGCCTGCGCCGTCCTAGCTGTCTTGTTGCTCCAGGTCGTGGTGATCGGCGGGATCGGTCTCGTGCTGGGCTGGCAGCCCGTCTGGGCCGGGGTGCCGTGGGCCGTCCTCTTCCTCATCCTTGGGGCGGCCTCCTTCACCGCCCTCGGTCTGCTCATCGCGGGCACCGCCCGGCCGGAGGCCACCCTGGCCCTCACCAACCTGTTGTGGGTGCTGCTGGGCGCCGTGGGCGGGGCCGTCTTCCCTGTCCCCGCCATCAGCTGGTTCTCCGGCATCGCCTCCTTCCTGCCCTCGGCCGCGCTGGGCGACGGGCTCCGGTTCGCCTTCGGCACCGGAACGCCCGACGTCGGCGCCCTGCTCGTCCTGGCGGGCTGGGGCCTCCTGGCCACGGTGTGCGCGTTGAAGTGGTTCAGATGGCGCTGAGTGTTTCGCTGTCCATCCCTGTCCGTCTCCTTCAAAGGAGCCTGTTGTGAGTATCCCCACCCAGTCCACCACCCAGAACGGCGCCGCCACCCACCCCGGACTGTGGCGCCGCATCGATGCGGGCATCGGCCGATACACGCCGCGGGACATCACCCGGGTCACCCTCGTGCTCGCGGTTATCTCGCTCGTAACCGAGATCGGCATCATCGTCACCGGTGGCGCCGTACGTCTGACCGCCTCCGGCCTCGGTTGCCCGACCTGGCCCACCTGTACTGACGACTCCTGGACCAACACCCCGGAGATGGGGATCAACGGCGTCATCGAGTTCGGCAACCGACTGCTGACCTTCGTGGTGGGACTGGCGGCCCTGGCGGTGCTGCTGTGGGTCTGGAACCTTCGGAAGTCCCACCCGAGCCTCTTCTGGATCTCGGTGGGGATGCTGGCCTGCATTCCGGCGCAGGCCGTCGTGGGCGGCATCACCGTGTGGACCGACCTGAATCCCTGGGTGGTCGCGTTCCACTTCCTCGTCTCCTCGGTGATGGTCTGCTTCGCGACCCTGCTGGTGAACCGGGTGGGCGCGGAATGGCGTCACCGTCAGGCACACGGGGGCCACCCGGCCGCCCCGGCCACCGTGGTCGACGGCCAGACGTCCGCTCTCTCCCGAAATCTTGCTCGAGGCATCTTCGTGATCGGCTGGGTCGTCCTGTACCTCGGGACGATCGTCACCGGGACCGGTCCGCACGGAGGGGACGCCAACGCGCCCCGCCATGACTTTGACCCGCTGGTGGTCACCCGATTGCACGCCTTCCCCGTCTACCTGATGACCGCCGCGGCGCTCGTGCTGCTCGTGGCGGTCCTGCGCCAGCAGTCCTCGCGGCGGCAGCGGGTCTCGGCATGGGTCCTCATCGCGGTGATTGCCTTCCAGGGGGCCGTCGGCTACATCCAGCACTTCACCGGACTGCCGATCGGCGTGGTCCTGCTGCACATGCTGGGCACCGGCCTCGTCGTCTGGGCCGTCACCACCGTCTGGGACCGGCAGGTCTCCACCTACCACACCCGGCCGGCCGCAGTCCGTTCCTGACCAGGCGTGAGGCGTCCAGAGTGACCTGTTGCCTGGCTGGGTTCCGGAGGGAGGCTCCGCGGACGCATCTGAATGAGGGGACGGCTGAGATGGGCCCGGAGAAGTTCGTGGATTTCCGCACGCTCGGAACCCCGCTGCTCGCCGTCAGGGGCTCCCACCCTACTGGCGCGCCCATGCCACACTGGGTTGCATGACCGGCGCTGGTGCACGTGTACATCACTTCAGGCTGTGGCCACCGGCCGTCGCCATGGTGTCCGTCGCCTGGTTGGTCTTCTGGAGGTCACAGCAATTCCCGCTCGTCTGTGCGCTTGCGTTTCCCTGTCCAGACCCGCATGCACGGATAGCCCCAGCGCTGATCTTTGGCGGCTTCATGCTCGTGCCCCTGCTGGTGCTGGTGATGGGGTCTTCTACGCGGCGACCAAGAGCGTGGCTGGGCAACGTGTCCGACACGATGACGGCACCCTTCACAAACCCCTGCCGTGATCAGCACGTCCGTGGCGGGGTCCAGTAGGGCGCAGGGGGCTACTCGGGGGAACTCTGGCAGGGCTGGCAGGCACGGCGGTATTCTTCGCCTCATTCTGGATGGCGAGCCGGGCCACCCGTGGTCGTCGAATCCCGTGGCTTGTCGGTCGCCCGGAACGGTTCCCGCAGGGTCTACGCATACCGCCTCGTCGCCGCGGTGTTGCTCCTGCTCTCCGTCAGGGTCTGGATGGAGGCCATCGGCACGTGGATTGTCCTAATTCTCTCGGTGGCCATCATCCCACCGCGATCCTCGACAGTCACCACAACCGCCAGGTCGCGCTCACCTCGAGTCCCTGACGTGCTCCGTCCAGTCCTCGCCCTCAGGTGAGAGAAGTCAGGACGGGATGCCCGGGACCGGCATGAGCGGGCTGCCCACGAAGGGGTCCACGGCCAATGCGACGAAGACGAGGGTCAGATAGGTGATGGAGAGGTGGAAGACCTTCATCGCCTTCTTGTCGTTGTACTCCGGCTTCTGTGACTCTCCGTAGAGCACGTGGGACTCGTAGACGAACCAGCCACCGGCCACGAGGGCGACCGCCGTGTAGACGATGCCGGCCCACCCCAGCGGCACCAGCAGCAATGAGCAGGCAACGGTGGCCCAGGCGTAGAGCACGACCTGGCTGGAGACCACGCGTGCCGAGGCCACGGCCCCGAGCATCGGCACCTCCGCGGCCTGGTAGTCGCGCTTGTACTTCAGGGACAGTGGCCAATAGTGCGGCGGGGTCCACAGGAAGATGATGAGGAACAGGACGATGGCCGGCCATTCCACGGTCTCGCGGACCGCGGCCCAGGCGATGAGGACCGGGAAGCAGCCGGCGATCCCGCCCCACACGATGTTCTGCTCGGTGCGGCGCTTCAGGATCAGGCTGTAGATGACCACGTAGAAGAAGATGGCCAGGACGCCGAGGCCGGCGGCCAGCAGGTTGGTGCCCCAGAGCAGGATGGCGATGGACACCACGCCGATGGCCCAGGCGAAGATGAGGGCCTCGCGGGGAGTGACCTCGCCGGTGACCAGGGGGCGCTTCTTCGTCCGGTTCATCAGCTTGTCGATGTCCCGGTCGATGTAGCAATTGAACGCCGCGGAGGACCCGGCGGCCAGCGCGCCACCCACCATGGTGGCGATCATGGTGACCACGTCCGGGAAGCCCCGCTGCGCGAAGATCATCGTCGGCAACGTGGTGACCAGGAGCAGTTCCATCACCCGCGGCTTCGTCAGCGAGACGTAGGCTGCGGCCTTCCGCTTGAACCCGATCTTCCGGTGGACCGGACGGGCGCTGGAGGGCGCCGAGCTCGCGGCGGACTGGGCATCAAGGGTGCTGGGCATCTACTTCTCACGGTGCAGGCGGGCGGGATGAGGTCAACGGTGCTGGAACACCCCCTCCAGTGTACCGTTCCCCGCACGGAATGTCGGGTCATGACAGGTCACTGGCGGTTCACCCCCTGCAGGACGTGGCCCCATTCGGGATAAGCTGGCGTCAGGTCGGCACCGGCCCCCAGTTTCATTGCGTCAGGAGCAGCTTTCGTGACTTCAGCCCCGGCAACATCCACCGGATCCGCCACCGGGGGGACTTCCTCCCTGCAGCGTCTTCAGCCCGCCCGCGAGTACACGTATTCGGCCACCGACCGGAAAGCCGTGGACACCCTGCGAGTGCTGGCCGCTGACGCCGTGGAGAAGGCCGGTCACGGCCATCCGGGCACAGCCATCTCCCTCGCCCCGGTCGCCTGGCAGCTGTTCCAGAACGTCATGCATCATGACCCCGCGGACGCCAGGTGGGCCGGTCGCGACCGATTCATCCTCTCGGCCGGCCACTCCTCCCTGACCTTGTACCTGCAGCTGTTCGCCGCAGGCGCGGGGCTGGAACTCGAAGACCTCCAGGCCCTGCGCACCTGGGGGTCCAAGACCCCGGGCCACCCCGAGTACGGGCACACGGACGGCGTGGAGATCACCACCGGTCCCCTGGGCCAGGGCCTGGCCTCCGCGGTCGGCTTCGCCTTCGCCCAGCGCCGTCTGCGCGGCCTGTTGGACCCGGACGCCGCGCTCGGGACGAGCCCCTTCGACCACCACATCTTCGTCATCGCCTCCGACGGCGACCTCCAGGAGGGCGTCACCTCCGAGGCCTCCTCACTGGCGGGTCACCAGGAGCTCGGCAACCTCGTGGTGATCTACGACGACAACGAGATCTCCATCGAGGACGACACGGACGTGGCGTTCAGCGAGGACGTGGCCGCCCGGTATGAGGCCTACGGCTGGCATGTCCAGACCGTCGACTGGCTCACCACCGGGGACTACGTCGAAGACACGGAACAGCTGTACACGGCTCTGGCCGAAGCCAAGGCACAGCCCTCCAAGCCCTCCCTCATCAAGCTCCGCACCGTGATCGGTTGGCCCTCGCCCGGCAAACAGGACACGGGTGCCATCCACGGATCCAAACTCGGCGGCGAGGAGCTGGCCGGCCTGAAGACGGTTCTGGGCTTCGACCCGGAGCAGCACTTCGCCGTCGATGACGGCGTGCTGGCCCACGCTCGCAGCGTCGGCGACCGCTCGGCGGCCTACCGCGCCACCTGGGAGGAGTCCTACTCCGCGTGGCGTGGCGCCAACGTGGAGCGTGCCCGGCTGTTCGACCGCCTCACGGCGGGTGACCTACCCGAGGACTTCGCCGAGGCGTTCCCCGCATTCGAGGTGGATTTCGATGCCAGCTTCTCAGGCGGAGCCAAGGGGATGGCCACCCGCGCCGCCTCCGGCAAGGTCCTGTCTGCCCTGGCCCCGGTCATGCCGGAGCTGTGGGGCGGGTCCGCCGACCTGGCCGGCTCCAACAACACCACCATGGACGGCGAGCCCTCGTTCATCCCCGCCAGCCGGCAGACCTCGACCTGGAAGGGCGGTCCGTACGGCCGGACTCTGCACTTCGGCATCCGCGAGCACGCCGCCGGCTCGATCGTGAACGGCATCTCACTCGGCTCGCTGCTGCGGGCCTACATGGGAACCTTCCTGATCTTCTCCGACTACCAGCGCCCCGCGATCCGCATCGGTGCACTGATGGGCACCCCGGCCATCTACGTCTGGACCCACGACTCGATCGGGCTCGGCGAGGACGGCCCCACCCATCAGCCGGTGGAGCAACTTGCCTCGCTGCGTGCCATCCCGGGGTTGGCCGTCGTCCGCCCCGCCGACGCCAATGAGGTGTCCTGGGCCTGGAAGACCATCCTGGAGAAGACCGATGGCCCCGCGGGCCTCGTGCTCTCCCGCCAGAACCTGCCGGTCTTCCCGCGGAACGAACAGGGCTTCGCCGGCGCGGAGGGCACGGCACGGGGCGCCTATGTGCTGCTGGACGCCACCGATGACTCGGGCACGGCCGTCGAGCCCCAGGCGATCCTGATCGGGACCGGTTCCGAGGTTCAGCTCGCGGTTGCCGCACGGCACGAGCTGCAGTCCGAAGGCGTGCCGACCCGGGTGGTGTCCGCCCCCAGCCTCGAGTGGTTCGACGCCCAGGACGAGTCCTACCAAGCCTCGGTGCTGCCGGACAACGGTGCCGTCCGGGTCTCCGTGGAAGCCGGGATCGCGCAGGGCTGGGCCAAGTACACCGGAGTCCGCGGTGCCCAGGTCTCGCTGGAGCACTACGGTGCCTCGGCGGACTTCCAGACGCTGTTCCGCGAGTACGGCATCACGGCCGAGGCCGTGGCCGCCGCCGCTCGAGACCTGCTCGGCCGCTGACCCGGCACCGGCCGGTCACCACCGCCACGCAAAGCACCCCCCCAGACGTACGGAGCACACGATGACCGAACAGAACCCGAACACCCGTGCACTGGCCGAGGCCGGTGTGTCCATCTGGCTCGACGATCTGTCCCGTGAGCGGATCGCCACGGGCAACCTCGCCGAGTTGATCGAGACGCGGACTGTCACCGGCGTGACCACCAACCCCTCGATCTTTGCCACCGCCCTGAAGAACGGGGAGGCCTATGCGGAGCAGTTGGCGCAGTTGGCCGGCGACGGAGCTGCACTGGACCGGGCCGTCTTCGAGCTCACCACCCGGGACGTCCAGGCGGCATGTGACCTCTTCACGCCCGTCTACCAGGCGTCCAACGGCGTGGACGGCAGGGTGTCCATCGAGGTCGATCCCCGGTCCGCCCGGGACGCCGAGAAGACCGTTGCCGAGGCGGGCCAGCTGGCCCAGGCCGTGGACCGTCCCAACGTGCTGATCAAGATCCCCGCCACAGAAGAGGGCCTGCCGGCCATCACGGAGACCCTCGCCCAGGGGCTGAGTGTCAACGTCACCCTGATCTTCTCGCTGACCCGTTACCGCGAGGTGCTCAACGCCTGGCTGCTCGGCCTGGAGCAGGCGCATGCCGCCGGGATCGACCTGTCCACCCTGCACTCCGTCGCCAGCTTCTTCGTCTCCCGGGTGGACACCGAGGTGGACCGACGACTCGCCGAGTCCACGGCCGAGGGTGCCGCCGAGCTGACGGGGCAGGCGGGCCTCGCCAACGCCCGCCTCGCCTACCGCATCTTCACCGAGACCCTGGACACGGAGCGCTGGCGCGTCCTGGAGGCGGCCGGTGCCCGCCCGCAGCGTCCGCTCTGGGCCTCCACCGGGACAAAGGACCCGGCGCTGCCGGACACGCTCTACGTCACCGGCCTGGTGGCACCGGGAACCGTCAACACCATGCCGGAGAAGACCCTGGAGGCCCTGGCCGACCACGGTGAGGTCACCGGTGACACCATCACGGAGAGCTACGAGGAAGCGGACCGTGTGCTGGACGCGATCGCCCATGCCGGCGTCGACTACAACGACGTGGTGGCCGTCCTCGAGGCCGAGGGTGTCGAGAAGTTCGTGACCAGCTGGAGCGAACTGCTGGAGACCGTGCGCACCGCGCTCGTGGACTCCGCGAACCGCTGACGTCCATCGACCGCGGCCAGATCGCCTCGTGATCACGGCTTGACCAATTCCTGAATTCCTCCCCGCACGACCCAGGAGACTGACATGAGCTCACTCGGATTGCAGGCCACCGGCGCCGCCCTCGCGGCGATCGACCGGCACGTCCCGGCCTTGGTGGACGAGCGTGTCGCCAGTCGACTGGACAGCAAGGACCACACGCTGTGGGGTCCGGCCGCGGAGGCGGAGGCATCCCAGCGCCTCGGGTGGATAGACCTCTTCGAGGACTCGCGGGAACTGGTGTCACAGATCGAGGGCCTGCGCGCCGAGCTGACAGCCGAGGGCATCACCCGCGTGGTCCTCGCCGGCATGGGCGGGTCCTCCCTGGCCCCCGAGGTGGTCGCCGCCACCGAGGGACGTCCGCTCACCGTGCTCGACTCCACCGACCCCGAGATGGTGGGCAACGTCCTGGCGGCCGGATTGGTGGATACAGTCCTGGTGGTGTCCTCCAAGTCCGGTTCCACGGTGGAGACCGACTCTCAGCGGCAGGTCTTCGAACAGGCCTTCAACGACGCCGGCCTCGACGCCGCCTCTCGGATCGTCGTGGTGACGGACCCGGGCTCCCCGCTCGAGCAGTCTGCCCGCGAGGCCGGCTACCGGCGGGTCTTCACCGCGGATCCCACCGTCGGAGGTCGTTACTCCGCCCTCACCGCCTTCGGCCTGGTGCCCACCGGTCTGGCCGGGGTGGACATCGCCACCCTGCTCGACGACGCGGAGGAGACCTGCGAAGTCCTCGCCACCGACGACCCGGGCAACCCCGGCCTCCAGCTCGGTGCCGCCCTGGCGGGCACCGTACCGCTGCGCAACAAGCTGATCTTCTCCGACGAGGACTCCGGGCTGATCGGCTTCGGCGGATGGGCCGAGCAGCTCGTCGCCGAGTCCACGGGTAAGGACGGCACCGGTGTGCTGCCCGTGGTCGTGGACGCCGGCGACCCGGAGACTGTCTCCGCCGCCGACGACCTCCTGCAGGTCCGCCTGGTGGCCGACCCCGAGGACCGGGAGGAACCGGACGCGTCCGACCCATCCGGCAGTGTCCCGCCGTCCCGCTCCGAGCACGCCGTGGAGGTCTTCGGATCCCTCGGGGCCCAACTGCTCCTGTGGGAGTTCGCCACGGCGGTGGCCGGCCGCATCCTCGGGATCAACCCGTTCGATCAACCGGACGTCGAGGCGGCGAAGACCGCGGCCCGTGGCCTGCTGGCCGCCACGCCCTCGGCGGAGCGGCCGGACACCGTGATCGGGGCTGTCGAGGTCACCGGGCCGGCGGACGTAGTGGACGGCCACGGCGGGACCCCGGACGACCTCGGGCCGGTGCTGGCCGCCGTCGCGCGGCTGGTGCCCGCCCACGGCTACCTGGCCGTCCAGGCGTACCTGGACCGCGTGGGCTACCCCGAGCTGGAGGTCCTGCGCGCAGCCCTGGCCACGCTGTCCGGCCGCCCGGTCACCTTCGGCTGGGGCCCTCGGTTCCTGCACTCGACCGGTCAGTACCACAAGGGCGGCACGCCCGAGGGAGTGTTCCTGCAGATCACCGCAGATTCGGACCTGGACCTGGACATCCCGGGCCGCCCCTTCACCTTCGGCCAGCTGCTGGCCGCCCAGGCCGCCGGGGACGCCTCGGTGCTGCGCGAGCACGGCCGGCCTGTGGTGCGGCTGCACCTGACCGAGCGCACAGACGGCATCGGCCAGCTCCTCCGGGCGGCGCACGGCACGCAGGGATCCGATGGTGCCTGAGTCGTTGACCGGAGCGCGCCCGGCCAATCCCCTGCGCGACCCTCGAGACCGGCGGCTGACCCGGATCGCGGGTCCCTCCGCACTCGTCCTGTTCGGCGTCACCGGAGACCTGGCCCGCAAGAAGCTGCTGCCGGCGATCTACGACCTCGCCAACCGCGGGCTGCTCCCACCCGGCTTCTCCCTGGTCGGCTTCGGCCGGCGCGACTGGAGCGACGAGGAGTTCACGGCGTATGTGCGCGAATCCGTGGAGGCCTCGGCTCGGACCGGCTGGAACGACACCGTCTGGAATCAGCTGCGCGGTGGCTTCCGCTTCGTCTCCGGCGGCTTCGACGACGCCGCGGCCTACGAGGACCTCCACGGGACACTGGCTGACCTCGAGGTCTCCCGAGGCACCGCCGGCAACACCGTGTTCTACCTGTCCATCCCCCCCGACTGGTTCGAGGAGGTCAGCCAGCAGCTCGCCGACCACGGCCTCGCCGGCCGCCACCACGACGCCGGCACGCGGCCCTCCCCCGCCCAGGCCGGCTCCTCGGGGCGTCCATGGCGCCGAGTGGTCATCGAGAAGCCCTTCGGTCACGACCTGGCCAGCGCCCGGGAGCTCAACGACGTGATCGAGCAGGTGTTCGTCCCGGATGCCGTCTTCCGGATCGACCACTACCTCGGCAAGGAGACCGTCCAGAACATCCTGGCGCTGCGCTTCGCCAACCGCCTGTTCGAACCCGTGTGGAATTCCAACCACGTGGACCACGTGCAGATCACCATGGCCGAGGACATCGGCATCGGCGGCCGCGCCGGCTACTACGACGGGGTGGGCGCAGCCCGCGACGTCATCCAGAACCACCTGCTGCAGCTGCTGGCCCTGACCGCCATGGAGGAGCCCATCTCCTTCGACGCGGACCACCTGCGTACGGAAAAGGAGAAGGTCCTGGCTGCCGTCGAGGTCCCCGCGGACGACGCCGGCCTGGGCGCCGCGTCGGCGCGCGGTCAGTACACCGGTGGCTGGCAGGGCGGGGAGAAGGTGACCGGCTTCCTCGAGGAGGAGGGCTTCAACCCGGAGTCCACCACCGAGACCTACGCCGCCCTGAAGCTGGGCATCCGCACTCGGCGCTGGGACGGGGTGCCGTTCTACCTGCGTGCCGGCAAACGGCTGGGCCGCCGAGTCACCGAGATCGCCGTGGTGCTCAAGCGCGCCCCGAACCTGCTGTTCCCCGGACACGGTGAGGACGAGTTCGGCCAGAACACCATCGTCATCCGTGTGCAGCCGGACGAGGGCGTCACCATCCGCTTCGCCTCCAAGGTCCCCGGGACCCAGCAGGAGGTCCGGGACGTGACCATGGACTTCGGCTACGGCCATGCCTTCACCGAGGACAGCCCGGAGGCCTATGAGCGGCTGATCCTCGATGTGCTGCTCGGCGAACCACCCCTGTTCCCCCGCCAGGCCGAGGTGGAGCTCTCCTGGGCCATCCTCGACCCGTTCGAGGAGTACTGGGAGTCCCTGGCCGGGCAGCCGGAGCCATACGCCCCTGGCAGCTGGGGACCGAAGAGCGCCGACGAGCTCGTGGCCCGTGACGGCCGCGTCTGGAGGAGGCCCTGATGATCATCGAGGTCCAGGACACCACCACATCCCAGGTCGCCAAGGAGATGAACCGCCTGCGCGAGGCCGGGGGCGTCGTCGCGCTCGGCCGGGTGCTGACGCTGATCATCTCCACCTCGCCGGACCATGCCGAAGAGGCCATCGTGGCCGCCAACCTGGCCAGCCGCGAGCACCCCTGCCGGATCATCGTGCTGGCCGGCGGGGACGCCGCCGCGCCCACCCGGCTAGATGCTGAGATCCGGGTGGGCGGTGACGCCGGGGCCTCCGACGTGGTCATCCTCCACGGCTCCGGCTCCAATGCGGAGGAGTCCGAGTCGCTCGTCGGCGCCCTGCTGCTGCCGGACGCCCCCATCGTGGTCTGGTGGCCCCATTCCGCCCCGGTGATTCCGGCCGACTCGGCCCTGGGGCGGATCGCCCACCGCCGCATCACTGACACGGCCACGGCCCCCTCGCCGCGGCGGGCCCTGATGCATCTGCGCCAGACCTACCGGGCCGGGGACACCGACCTGTCCTGGACCCGGCTGACCGGATGGCGCATCCAGCTGGCCGCGATCCTGGACGGGTTGGATCCCGCTGAGATCCTCTCCGTCACGGTGGACGGAGCCGAGGACTCCCCCTCCACGATGCTGCTGGCCGCCTGGCTCACCCGATGCCTCGGTGTCCCCGTCACCATGGCCCACTCGAAGGCCGGCCAGGGCATGCGCTCCGTGCGGCTGCGGCGCCAGCAGGGCGATGTGGTGTTGTCCCGGCCCGCCGGTGACGTGGCGTCCCTGTACCAGCAGGGCCGCCCGATCCAGCACATCTCCCTGCCACGGCGCAGCGACCAGGACTGCCTGGCCGAGGAGTTGCGCCGACTGGATCCGGACGAGGTCTTCGGCGATGTGGTGGTCAACGGACTGCCCCTGACCGATCTGAAAGCGGTGTTGCCCAGTGACCGATGAAACCCGCCTGTTCTCCGACCGCGAGTCGCTCTGCCATGATGCCGCCGGTGAGCTGCTCAGAATCCTTGCTGACGGTGTCCGTGACCGGGGTGCGGCCTCGGCCGTCCTCACCGGTGGCGGGACCGGCACGGGGATCCTGGCGGCGCTCTCGGACCTGGTGTCGTCTGCCTCGAACGTCGCCGAGTCTTCGGCCGGTCTCCGTAGCCCGGATCTGCGCATGCCGGATTGGTCCCGGGTGCACCTGTGGTGGGGTGATGAGCGTTTCCTGCCCGCCGGGGACCCGGACCGCAACGAGCAGCAGGCCGAGGAGGCCCTCCTCCAGGAGCTGACGGCCAGACACGGGATGCCCGCCGCGAACATCCACCGGATGCCCTCTGCTGCCAGGACAGCGGGGGCGGCGACGATGCTGCCCATGACGCAGTCGATCACGACGGCGGCGGAGGCCTACGCGTCCGAACTCGCCGCCCAGGCGCGCGTGGACCCGGGGCCGGACGACCGCCTGCCGGTCTTCGATGTGGTGATGCTGGGCGTGGGGCCGGATGCCCATATCGCCAGCCTGTTCCCGGGCCTGCCCGGCCCCCTGGCCCGCGGAGCGACGGTGATTGCCGTGGAGGACTCCCCCAAGCCGCCGCCGCGGCGGCTTTCGTTGACCGTGGATGCGCTCAACACGGCCGAGCGGCTCTGGTTCGTGGTGGCCGGTGCGGACAAGGCCGAGGCCGTCGCAGAGGTTAGGCGCGCCCGAGACGACGAGACCACCGACGCGGCCCGTTGGCCGGCCTCGGTGGTCTCAGGTCGGGATGCGACTGTCTGGTGGTTGGACGGGGCGGCGGCCGGCCAGGACTGATCCGATGGGTTGACTCGCCGGGCTGGTCCTGCGCCACGTATCCTGTCCGGCCCGCCCGTCCAGGACGGATTAGAAGTCTTGCGAGAACCGCATGATCAGGCCGAGGGCCACCACGATCGCGCCCCAGGTCAGGCCCAGGGTGATGGTGATGCGGTTCAGGTTCTTCTCGGCCACGCCGGAGGCTCCCAGCGAGGAGGTCACGCCGCCGCCGAACATATCGGACATACCGCCGCCGCGGCCCTTGTGCAGCAGAATCAGCAGGACCAGCAGGAC
This sequence comes from Citricoccus alkalitolerans, assembly GCF_039528175.1. NCBI lineage: Bacteria > Bacillati > Actinomycetota > Actinomycetes > Micrococcales > Micrococcaceae > Citricoccus > Citricoccus alkalitolerans. The sequence goes on along the minus strand of NZ_BAAALH010000001.1, from coordinate 939,723 downwards.
GCTGACGGCGGCCAGGGCGATCTGCAGGATGAGGGTCAGGACGTCCACGTCACTCTTTCCATTGGCGGGAGGCCGTCACCGGCCCGTTCGGGTACTTCTGCGCCATCCGACCAAAGCCGGACAGCCGGAATCAGTCGGTCAGCAGGTGATGCTCGAACCTGACTATGCTAGCAAACTCGGCCTCGTCCAGGCTGGCGCCACCCACGAGGAGGCCGTCCACGTCCTTCTCCCGCAGGATGGAGGCCGCGTTCGAGGACTTGACGGATCCGCCGTACAGCAGGCGAAGGCCCACGGCGGCCTCCTCACCATACCGGGAGGCGACGTCGGTGCGCAGGGCGGCGCACATCTGCTGGGCGTCATCCGGACCGGCCACCTCGCCGGTGCCGATGGCCCACACGGGCTCGTAGGCCACCACCATGTCGGTGACCTGCTCGGTGGACAGGCCATCGAGCGCTCCCCGGAGCTGGGCCAGGGTGTGCTCCACGTGATGACCGTCCTGCCGGACATCCAGCCCTTCCCCCACGCACAGGACGGGCGTGAGGCCATGCCGCAGGGCTGCGGTGAGCTTGCGGTGGGACACGGCGTCGTCCTCGCCGTGCAGCGTGCGCCGCTCGGAGTGGCCGACCAGGACGTAGCGGCACCCCAGCTTGGACAGGAACTGTGCCGAGATCTCGCCGGTGAACGCACCGGAATCCTCTGCCGAGACGTCCTGGGCCCCGTACACCAGGGGCAGCCGGTCCCCCGCCACGAGGGTCTGGACGCTGCGCAGATCCGTGAAGGGTGGGAACACCGCCACTTCGACCTTCTCGAAGTCGTGGTCCGCATCCGTGAGGATCCAGGTCAGTTTCTGTACAAGGGTGACGGCCTGCTGGTGGTCCAGGTTCATCTTCCAGTTCCCCGCGATGAGCGGGGTGCGGTCATAGACGCCGTTGGTTTTCGAGGTCATCCTCAGGCACCTGCCCGCGCCGCGTCATGACCTGCACCGTGGTCCGTGCCGTGGTCCGTGGCCGAGTGCTCCAGGGCGTCGACACCCGGCAGGGACTTGCCCTCGAGGTACTCCAGGGAGGCACCCCCACCGGTGGAGATGTGGCCGAACTGCGCGTCGTCGAAGCCCAGGGCGCGCACAGCGGCCGCCGAGTCACCGCCACCCACCACGGTCAGTCCGGTGGACTCGGTCAGGGACTGGGCCACCGTGCGGGTGCCATGGGCGAAGGCCTCGAACTCGAAGACACCCATCGGCCCGTTCCAGAACACGGTCTCGGCTCGGCGGATCTCCTCGCTGAACGCCACGCGCGTCTCGGGTCCGATGTCCAGGCCCAGGGCCGCGGCACCGTGGGCCCCGGACGTCAAGGCCTCCACGGGCAGGACCTCATGCTCGGCGTCGGCGGCGAACGCCGAGGCCATGACGATGTCCGTGGGCAGGACGATCCGGCAACCGCCCTTCTCGGCGCGCTCCAGGTAGTCGGTGACGACGGGGATCTGGTCCTCCTCCAGCAGGGAGGCACCGACCTCATGGCCCTGGGCCTTGAGGAAGGTGAACAGCATCCCGCCCCCGATCAGCAGGGTGTCCGCGCGGTCCATCAGGTTGTCGATCACCGCCAGCTTGTCCGAGACCTTGGAACCGCCGAGAACCACCACGTAGGGGCGGTCCGGCTCGCCGGTCAGGCGGGAGAGCACGTCCAGCTCCCGGAAGACGAGGCCGCCCTGGTAGGACGGCAGCAGACCGGCGATGTCATACACCGAGGCGTGCCGGCGGTGCACGGCGCCGAAGGCGTCATCCACATAGGCTCCCAGAGTCGCAGGAGCTGACTCGGACGAGACTCTGCCACCGGTCAGCGCCGCCATCTCGGCGGCCAGCGCGGCACGCTCGGCATCGTCCTTGGAGGTCTCGCGGGGATCGAACCGGACGTTCTCGAGGAGGAGGATGCCGCCGTCGGGCAGGTTCGCCGACTCCTCACGGGCCGAGGCGCCCGTGACGTCCGCGGCCAGGCGCACCTCACGACCGGCCAGCTCGGCCATCCGCTCGGCCGCGGGCCTCAGGGAGAAGGCCGGGTCCGCCGTGCCCTTCGGGCGCCCGAGGTGGGCCATGACGACCACGCGTGCGCCGGCGTCGGCCAGCGCGGTGATGACCGGCAGGGAGGCGCGGATACGACCGTCGTCGGCCACGGCGCCGTCCTCCAGCGGGACGTTGAGGTCGGAGCGGACGAGGACGTGGCGTCCTGCCACTCCTGCCTCCAGCAGGTCGTCAAGGGTCTTGGCGGTCATGCACAGGGCCTTCCGGGGTGGTGGAACGGGGGTGGGCGGGATACGAACCCGGACTACAGCTTAGAGGCGACCATGGAGGTCAGGTCCATCAACTGGCAGGTGTACCCCCATTCATTGTCATACCAGCCGATGATCTTGACAGTCTTGCCGATCGACTTGGTCAGCGGGGCGTCGAAGGTGCAGGCCGCCGGCGAGGTGATGATGTCCGAGGAGGTGATCGGGTCCACGTTGTAGACCAGGCGGCCCTGCAGCTCGGGGGTCTGCGCCGCGGCATGGAAGGCCGCGTTGACCTCATCGATCGAGGCCTCCCGCGCCAGTTCGACGGTGAGGTCCGTGGCGGAGCCGGTGATCGTGGGCACCCGCATGGCGAAACCGTCCAGCTTGCCCTTCAGTGAGGGGATCACCTCACCGATGGCCTTGGCCGCGCCGGTGGAGGTGGGGACCATGTTCTGGGCGGCGGCACGGGCGCGGCGGCGGTCCTTGGGGTGCGGCCCGTCATGCAGGTTCTGGTCACCGGTGTACGCGTGGATGGTGGTCATGATGCCGTCCACGATCCCGAAGGAGTCGTGGAGGACCTTGGCCATGGGGGCCAGGCAGTTCGTGGTGCAGGAGGCCGCGGAGATGATGTCCATGGCCGGGTCATAGGAGGAGTCGTTCACGCCCATCACGAAGGTGCCGTCCACCCCCTTGCCGGGGGCCGAGAGCACGACCTTGCGGGCGCCGGCCTCCAGGTGCTTGCGGGCACCCTCGGCGTCGGTGAAGTGACCGGTGCACTCGACGACGATGTCCACCCCGAGCTCGTCCCAGGGCAGCTTCGACGGGTCCTCTTCCGAGAAGACCCGGATGGTCTTGCCGTTGGCGACCAGGTCGCCGTCCACGAGTTCGATCCCGTGCGGGTAGCGACCCAGGATCGTGTCGTACTTGACGAGGTACAGCAGGTCCTCGACGTCCGCGAGGTCGTTCACGGCCACCAGCTCGAGATCGTGGCCCTCCTGTTCGATGACACGCAGTGCGTTGCGGCCGATGCGGCCGAATCCGTTGATGGCGATCCTGGTTGCGGTACTCACGGTGGTGCCTTTCGATCGGACGGAGTGGGGTGAGAAGTGTTGTCTGAGGACACGAAGCGGGCCGGCCGACCGCAATGGCCGGCCGGCCCGTCAACGGGTCACCTGGTTCAGGGGGTGATGAGCTTGGAGGCACCGGCGCGGGCTGCCTCGAAGCGGGCCGAGACGTCCGCCCAGTTCACGATGTTCCAGATGGCCTTGACGTAGTCCGCCTTGACGTTCTGGTAGTCGAGGTAGAAGGCGTGCTCCCACATGTCCAGCTGGAACAGCGGGATGGTGGCCACGGGGACGCCGTTCTGCTGGTCGTAGAACTGCTCGATGACCAGGTTGCCACCGATCGGCTCGTAGGCCAGTACGGCCCAGCCGGAGCCCTGGATGCCCAGCGCGGCGGCGGTGAAGTGGGCCTGGAACTTGTCGAAGGAGCCGAAGTACTCGTCGATCGCGGCGGCCAGTTCGCCCTCCGGCTTGTCCCCGCCGTTCGGAGACAGGTTCTTCCAGAAGATGGAGTGGTTGGTGTGCCCACCCAGGTTGAACGCCAGGTCCTTGGAGAACTGGTTGACGGTGCCGAAGTCGCCGGCCTCGCGGGCGGCGGCCAGCTTCTCGAGGGCGGTGTTGGCACCCTTCACGTACGTGGCGTGGTGCTTGGAGTGGTGCAGCTCCATGATCTTCGCCGAGATGTGCGGCTCCAGCGCGCTGTAGTCATAATCAAGTTCCGGCAGGGTGAATTCAGCCATGTTTCCTCCTTGATGGACATGTATCCAGGGCCCGGGGTGCCGGGCCCTGGTGTCTGGCCCCCGTCAGGAGACCTTGCTTCCCATCCTAAGCACCCCTGTGGGGGCGTTGGCCACCGGTTCCGCTCAGAGCCGGAATGTTCAGCCGCCGGAAAGTCGCAGGCCAGTTGCAGGCCAGCTGCAGGCCAGGTGCCGTGTGGTCATCGCAGCACCGACGCAGAGCGTGGCCCAGGGAAACTCAGAGGTCGCGTCAGGCGTCGTGGTCGGCCGAGTCCGACGGCAGGGCCGCATCGGTCCCGGGCAGGCCCTCCTCGATGGCCCGCTTGTCCGCCATGGCCAGCAGCCGGCGGATCCGGCCGGCGATGGCGTCCTTGGTCATGGGCGGGTCGGCCAGCCGGCCGAGCTCGTCCAGGGACGCCTGCTTGTGGTCCACGCGCAGCTGCCCGGCGTACTTGAGGTGGTCCGGGACCTCGTCCCCGAGGATGTCCAGAGCCCGTTCCACCCGTGCTCCGGCGGCGACGGCGGCCTGGGCCGAACGGCGCAGGTTGGCGTCATCGAAGTTGGCCAGCCGGTTCGCCGTGGCTCGGACCTCCTTGCGGGTGCGGCGCTCCTCCCACACCAGCACAGTGTCATGTGCCCCCATCCGGGTCAGCAGGGCCGAGATGGCGTCTCCGTCACGGATGACCACGCGGTCCACACCGCGGACCTCCCTGGCCTTGGCGGCGATGCCGAGTCGGCGGGCGGACCCCACCAGCGCCAGGGCGGCCTCGGAACCGGGGCACGTCACCTCCAGGGAGGATGAGCGGCCCGGCTCGGTCAGCGACCCGTGGGCCAGGAAGGCTCCGCGCCACACAGCCTCGGCGTCGGCGACGGAACCGTTGACGATCATGGGGGGCAGGCCACGCACAGGGCGGCCGCGAACGTCCAACAGGCCGGTTTGCCGGGCCAGGGACTCGCCATCACGGATGACCCGGATGACGTAGCGGCTGCCCTTACGCAGGTTGCCGCCGGACACGACGATGATCTCGCTGCCGTGGCCGTAGACCTCGGCGATGGCGGTCCGGAGGCGGCGGGCGGTGGCGGCCTGGTCCAACTCGGCCTCGATGACGATCCGGCCGGAGATGATGTGCAGTCCCCCGGCGAAGCGCAGCATGGCCGAGACCTCGGCCTTCCGTTCGGAAGAGCTCTTGATCCCGTGATGGGCCAATTCCTCTTTCACCGCCGCAGTCAACGCCATGGCGTCTCGCCTCACATCTCTCGGTTGTACTGGTGGAGCCGCCATACCGGTGGGCGTGACGGACGACGATGACCGTATCAGGAGCCTTTGAAGGCCTCCTGGAAGGCCAAGGCCAGACGCAGTGGGTCATGGATCGGGGTCCCCGAACCGGCACCAACCCTACTAAACAGGACCGCGGCCCCCAGACGCTCGGCCGCATCCACGAACCCTTGGGCGTCCTGCACCGCGTCCTGGTCTGCTATGACGACGTCCAACCGCAGATCGGGCGCGTAGTGATGGATGACCTCCAGGTGGTCCGCCGCGTTCATGCCCGAGGTTTCCGCGGTGTCCGTGGTGAGATTCATCACGAGCGCCTTCCGCGCCGGAGTGCGGACCAGGGCGTCCCGCAGCTCGGGCAGCAGCAGGTGCGGCAGGACGGAGGTATACCAGGAACCAGGACCGAGCACGACCCAGTCGGAGAGCTCGATGGCCTCCATGGACTCCTCACACGCCGGGGCGCTCTCCGGTTCAAGCCGGATGTGGGAGACCCTCGTGTTCTTCCCCGCGGCGGCCAGCGAGGACTGGCCGGTCACGGTCCGCCGGACCAGCTCGCCCTTCTCGTTCTCGGACAGCACGGCACCTGAGATCATCAACGGAACGGTGGACATGGGCAGCACCTGGCCGCGGGCACCCAACAGGGCCCCGGCCCAGCGCAGTCCGCCCACCGGGTCGCCGAGCAGCTCCCATAGGGCCACGATCAACAGGTTGCCCAGGGAGTGGTTGTCCAGGGTGGCCTCGGTGCCCTCCTTGGAGGTGAACCGGTGCTGCATGACATCGCGCCAGGTCCGCCCCCAGTCAGTGTCATCACACAGGGCGGCCAGAGCCATCCGCAGGTCACCGGGCGGCAGCACGTCCATCTCCCGGCGGATGCGGCCCGAGGATCCTCCGTCATCAGCCACCGTGACCACGGCCGTGATCTCTCCAGCGATGAGCCGCAGGGCCCGCAGTGTGGCGGACAACCCGTGGCCGCCACCGAGCGCCGTGACACGCAGGGTGGGGTCGTACGTGCCGGCCGGCTGGCCCGGCGCCGGAACGGAACTGGGCGCCAGGGGCAACTGGCCCGTGAAATTGCTGCTCATGCCCGGCATCCCCGCCATCCCACTCATTCCCGGCCCAGGTCCCGGTGGTGCACATTGACCGTGACGCGCGGTTGCTGGCTCAGCCGGTGGCCCAGCTCCTCGGCCACGGCCACGGAGCGGTGTTTGCCGCCCGTGCAGCCGATGGCGAAGGTGGCGTAGTGCTTGTTCTCCCGGCGGTAACCGTCCAGGACGGGCACCAGCGCCTCGAGATAGTGGTCCACGAATTCGCTGGCACCCTGTTGCTGCAGCACGAAATCGGAGACCGCGGTGTCCTGGCCCGTGAAGGGACGCAGCTCGGGGACCCAGTGCGGGTTGGGCAGGAACCGGACGTCGGCCATGAAGTTCGCGTCCTGGGGGAGCCCGTATTTGAAGCCGAAGCTCATGACGTTCAGGCGCAGCACGATGGGGCCGGACTCGGTGAACAGCTCTGTGATGGTGGTGGCCAGCGAGTGCACGTTCTTCGTGGTGGTGTCCACCACGATCTCTGCCTCTTCCTTCAGTTCCCGCAGGAGTAGGCGTTCGGCGGCGATCCCGTCCGGGATGCGGCCGGAACCCTGCAGCGGGTGCGGTCGGCGGGCCGACTCGAAACGGCGCACCAGCAGCTCGTCACTGGCGTCCAGGAAGAGCACCCGGTAGTTGACGCCCTGGGCACGCAACTGCCCCAGGGCCTCCTGGATGTCCTTGAAGAGCTCTTTCGACCGCACGTCCACCACGAGCGCCAGCCGCGGGATCGCCTCCGGGGAACGGCCCACCAGGTCCGTCAGGGTGATGAAGAGCTGTGGCGGGATGTTCTCCACCACGTACCAACCATGGTCTTCCAGCGCGTGAGCGGCGGTGGTCCGTCCTGCCCCGGACATGCCGGTGACGATGAGGACTTCAGAGGTGGGTGGTTTCACCGGGGTCAGTCCGTCGCTCATACCTCCAGACTACCCAGATTCACCCCGGCCACGTCGCTCAGTCCAAGATCTCCCCGGTGGTGAGGTTGACGCCCTGCGTCACCCGGTCGACTGCAGTCTCGCCGGCAGTCTCGCTGGTCACCGGGGAATTCGGGTGCAGCGCCGCATGGACGGTGGCCGCCAGGGCCGGGCCGATGCCCCGGGCCTCCTGCAGCTGATCCACGCTGGCGGCACGGATTCGCTTGACCGAGCCGAAGTGCTTCAGCAGGACTTTCTGTTTGGCCGGGCCCAGACCCTCGATGCCGTCCAGTGCAGAGGACACCATGGACTTGCCACGTTTCTCCCGGTGGAAGGTGATGGCGAAGCGGTGGGACTCATCGCGGATCCGCTGCAGCATGTAGAGCCCTTGGGAGGCACGCGGGAGCACGAGCGGGAATTCCTCGCCGGGCAGCCACAGTTCCTCGAGCCGCTTGGCGAGACCGACCACGGGCAGGTCGGTGATGCCGAGGTCCGCCAGGGCCTGGACGGCCGAGGCCACCTGTGGGGGGCCGCCGTCGACCACCACGAGGGAAGGCGGATAGGCGAAACGGCGCGACGACGGGCCGGCCGCGGGCACCCCTGCCGGACCCTCGGCCGCTCCGATGTGACCCGTCTGATCAGCTGGATCATCCAGGACTGCCGGATCCATCGGGTCCGGTTCCAGAGCGATCTCCCCGGTGGCAAATGTGCCGCTGCGTTCCTGATCCTCCAGATAGTGGCGGAATCGGCGGGTGAGGACGTTGCGCATGGCGGCGGTGTCATCCCGGGCGGCGTCCCCTGTCACGCTGAACTTGCGGTAGTCGGCCTTCTTCGGCATCCCGTCCTCGACCACCACCATGGAGCCGACCACGTTGGTCCCGGACACGTGGGAGATGTCATAGCACTCGATCCGCAGCAACGGTTCGGGCAGTTCGAGGGCGTCCTGGAGCTCGCGCAGGGCGGCGGAGCGGGTGGTCAGGTCTCCGGAGCGGCGCGTCTTGTGCACCCGCAGGGCGAGTACGGCGTTCTCCTTGACGGTCTCCATCAGGGACCTCTTGTCACCGCGTTGTGGCACCCGCAAGCTCACCTGGGCACCTCGCATGCCGGACAGGAGAGCGGCCACCTGGTCGGCGTTGTCCGGCAGCTCGGGCACGAGGACCTCGCGTGGGATGCGGCTGGTGTCCTCGAGCGAGCCGTAGACCTGCTCGAGCAGCTGCTCCACCATGGTGGCGCCCGAGACGTCCTCGACCTTCTCGACCACCCAGCCACGCTGACCGCGGATGCGCCCGTCTCGGACGTGGAACACCTGGACGGCAGCCTCGAGCTCGTCGTCGGCGAAGGCGAAGATGTCCGCCTCCGTGGACTCCGAGAGGACCACGGCATTGCGCTCGAACACCCGCTTCAAGGCTGCGATGTCGTCCCGGCGCCGCGCGGCGTCCTCATAGCGCAGATCCGCCACAGCCTCGTTCATCTGGGTCTCGAGCCGGCGGATGTACTTCTGGGCGTCCCCGGCCATGAAATCGCAGAAGTCCTGCGCGAGCTGCCGGTGCCCCGCCTGGCTGATGCGGTCCACGCACGGGGCGGCGCACTTGTCGATGTAGCCCATCAGGCAGGGGCGGCCCGAGAGCTCGGCCCGGCGGAAGACGCCAGAGGAGCAGGTCCGGACCGGGAAGACGCGGAGCATCAGGTCCACGGTCTCGCGGATGGCCTTGGCCGGGTGGAAGGGGCCGAAGTACTTGACGCCCTTGCGCTTGTCCCCACGCATGACCTGGACTCGTGGGTACTTCTCGTTCATCGTCACGGCGAGGTACGGGTAGGACTTGTCATCCCGGTACATGATGTTGAATCGCGGCGTGTACTGCTTGATCCACGTGTACTCGAGCTGCAGGGCCTCCAGCTCAGAACCGACCACGGTCCACTCCACCGAGGCAGCGGTGAACACCATCGCCCGGGTCTTGGGATGCAGCCCGTTGGGATCCTGGAAGTAGGAGGCCAGTCGAGACCGCAGGTTCTTGGCCTTGCCCACGTAGATGACGCGCCCGTCCGGATCGCGGAAGCGGTACACCCCCGGCGAGGTGGGCACCTCACCGGTCCTTGGGCGGTAGCTGGCCGGATCAGCCATGGCGCCTCAGTCCTGGGCAGGCGTCGGGTTCTGTCCGGCGTGAGCGCCGGAGGTGTTGCCCGAGACCGGTTCGTTGTAGGTGGCCGCGCGTTCTTGGCCCGAGAGGGCCGCGATGGCGTCCATGATCTCCGCTGTCGCCTGCCGCCGGGGCGGCAGCGGGTGCTTGGTGCCGAGGTGATCGAATTGCAGCGGCTGACCGATGGTCAGGGAGAAGCGATGCGGCGTGAACCGGTTCGAACCGGGGGGCTGGAGGCGATCGGTGCCCCGCAGCCCGACGGGCACCACCGGCACACCCGTGGCCAGGGCCAGCCAGCCGACACCGGTGCGGCCCTTGTAGAGGCGGCCGTCCCGGCTGCGGGTGCCCTCGGGGTAGATGCCAACGCCCGAGCCGGCCTCCACATGGCCCACGAGCAACTCCAGGGCCGCCACGGAGGCGGCCATCTCACCGCGTTCGACGGGAATTGATCCCACGGAGTCGAAGAAGCCCTTCATCACCTTGCCCTTGACGCCGGGTTGGGTGAAGTACTCGGCCTTGGCGAAGAAGTGCACCATGCGCGGCATGACAGCCTGAAGGATCACGGAGTCGAAGAAGGACAGGTGATTGCTGGCCACGATGAACCCACCGGACTCCGGCACGTTCTCCAGGCCGCTGATGGTCGGCCGGCAGGTGACCTTGACCAGGGCACGGATCCCCGTGCGCACGGCTTCATTGGTCGCCATGACCGTCCTCTCAGTGGAATCGACAGAGCTGAGTGTCCCGGATGCTCCTGCGGACCGGGTCCATCATAGTGCCCGGGTCAGAGCCGGGCCGCGGTCACCAGTGCTCGGCAGTGCTCCGGCAAGTCGCCCGCGCCCTCACACAGGACCGTGGCCCCGGCTTCCTCCAGCTCGTTCCGACTGCCGAAGCCCCAGAGCACTCCGACGCCCGGGATCCCGTGGTGGGCGGCCCCGGCCAGGTCGAAATGCCGGTCCCCCACCATCACGGCGCGCTCCGGATGCCCGACGGCGGCCAGGGCCTCGGCCATCGCCTGCACCTTGGTGCCGTGCGGTGGCAGCGGTGCTGTCTCGTCGTCGTTCGATCCGCAGACAGCCGCGAAGAGGTGGTCAAGGTCCTGGACGCGCAGCAGCTGGCGCGCGAGTGATCTGGGCTTGGAGGTCGCGACCACCAGCCGGTGGTCAGTCCCCAGGCTCTCGAGGGCGTCGCGGACACCGGGGTAGACGGTGCTGGCCGCCATACCGTGGCTCAGGTAACCGGCCCGATAGTCCCGGATCACCGAGGGCATGTTCTCCGCCGTGACGCCCTCGAGGGACGCCAGGCTCTCCTGCAACGGCGGCCCCACGAGTGACGCGAGGTGGTCCGGGCCGGGCACGGGGAGCCCGTGACGCTCCAGGGCGGCGGCGATGCCCCCGGTGATGGCCCCCGCAGGGTCCACCAGCGTTCCGTCCAGGTCGAAGAGAATTGCAGTGCCTGCCGTGGTCATAGGATCTCCGCGAGGAACTGACCGGTGTGGCTGGCCCCGATCCGGGCGACCTGTTCCGGGGTGCCGACGGCGACGATGCTGCCGCCGCCGGAGCCGCCCTCGGGACCGAGATCGATCACGTGGTCGGCCGACTTGATGACGTCCAGGTTGTGCTCGATCGTGATCACCGTGTTGCCCTTCTCCACGAGGGACTGCAACACGCCCAGCAGCTTGCGGATGTCTTCGAAGTGCAGACCGGTGGTGGGTTCGTCCAGCACGTAGATGGTCCGGCCGTTCGAGCGCTTCTGGAGCTCCGCCGCGAGCTTGACGCGCTGCGCCTCGCCACCGGAAAGGGTGGTGGCGGGCTGGCCGAGCTTGACGTAACCGAGCCCGACGTCCACCAGTGTGTTGAGATAGCGCGAGATCTTGGTGTAGGCGGAGAAGAAGTCCGCCGCCTCGTCGATCGGCATCTGGAGGACCTCGGCGATGTTCTTGCCCTTGTAGTGCACCTCGAGGGTCTCCCGGTTGTACCGGGCGCCGTGACACACCTCGCAGGGGACGTAGACGTCCGGCAGGAAGTTCATCTCGATCTTCAGGGTGCCGTCACCGGAGCACGCCTCGCAGCGGCCGCCCTTGATGTTGAAGGAGAAACGTCCGGGCTGGTAGCCGCGGACCTTGGCCTCCTGCGTGTCCGCGAAAAGCTTCCGGATGGTGTCGAACACGCCGGTGTACGTGGCCGGGTTGGAGCGCGGAGTGCGGCCGATCGGGCTCTGGTCCACGTGCACGACCTTGTCCAGCTGGTCCAGCCCGTTGACCCGCTTGTGCCGTCCGGGGACGTGTTTGGCATGGTTGAGTTGATTGGCGAGGACCTTGTAGAGGATCTCGTTCACCAGAGTGGACTTCCCGGACCCGGACACGCCGGTCACGGCGGTCAGCACACCGAGCGGGAAGTCGACGGTGACGTCCTTCAGGTTGTTCTCCCGCGCCCCGACCACGGTGACCTTCCGGTTCTTGTCCAGAGGACGGCGCTGCTCAGGCAGGGCGATCTCACGCCGCCCGGCCAGGTAGTCACCGGTCAGCGAACGTTCGTTCGCCTTCAGGCCCTCGAGGGAGCCTGAGTGAACCACCTCCCCGCCGTGCTCACCGGCCCTGGGGCCGATGTCGACGATCCAGTCGGCCTCGGCGATCGTGTCCTCGTCATGCTCCACCACGATCAGGGTGTTGCCGAGGTCCCGGAGCCGTAGCAGGGTCTCGATGAGCCGCCGGTTGTCCCGCTGGTGCAGACCGATGGACGGCTCGTCCAGGACGTAGAGCACCCCGACGAGCCCGGAACCGATCTGGGTGGCCAGGCGGATACGCTGGGCCTCGCCGCCGGACAGCGTTCCGGCCGGCCGCTCCAGGTTCAGGTAGTTGAGGCCCACGTCCAGCATGAAGTGCAGGCGGGCCAGGATCTCCTTGAGGACCTGGTCGGCGATCTGCACATCCCGTTCGGACAGCTCAAGCTGCTCGAAGAAGTCGATGGCGTCCTGCATCGGAAGGACCGTGGTCTCGGAGATGGACTTCCCGCCGACGGTCACGGACAGTGAGGTCGGGTTCAGGCGGGTGCCGTTGCAGGCCGCACAGGGGATCTGGCGCATGTAGGACTCGTAGCGGTCCCGGGCGTGGTCCGATTCGGTCTCGAGGTGCTTGCGGTGGATGTAGTCGATGACCCCCTCGAAGCCGGTGGTGTACCGACGTTCGCGGCCGAAGCGGTTGCGGTAGGACACCTCGACCTTGAAGTCCTTGCCGTGCAGGACGGCCTTGCGGGCGGCGGCGGGCAGATCCTTCCACGGCACGTCCATGCCGAAGCCGACCTCGCTGGCCAGACCGGAGAGCAACCGTTGCCAGTACTCAGACGTCGACTTGCCGATCGACCAGGGGGCGATCGCACCCTCCAGGAGGGTCTTGTCCTGGTCCGGGACCACCAGGTCCTCGTCGACCTCCAGCTTGGTGCCGATGCCGGTGCAGACCGTGCACGCGCCGAAGGGGTTGTTGAAGGAGAAGGAGCGGGGCTCGATCTCGTCGATGGACAGCTGGTGGCCGTTGGGGCAGGACAGCTTCTCCGAGAACGACCGGTACTTGGGCGTCCCCTCCGCGTCGAAGGCGTCCCATTCTCCCGCGTTGGCCTTGGCCGGGTCCACGGCGGCGTCCACGTCCACGAAGTCGACGACCACGAGGCCATCTGCCAGGTTCAGAGCGGTCTCGACGGAGTCGGTGAGCCGCTGGCGGATGCCGTCCTTCATGGCCAGGCGGTCCACCACCACGGCGATGGTGTGCTTGACCTGCTTCTTCAGCTTCGGTGGGTCGGACAGTTGGACGAGTTCGCCGTCCACGATCGCCCGGGAGAAACCCTGCGTGGCGAGGTCGGTGAAGACGTCCACGAATTCGCCCTTGCGGCCCCGGGCCACGGGGGCGAGCACCTGAAAGCGGGTCTTGGCGGGCAGCTCGCTGAGCTGATCCACGATCTGCTGTGGCGACTGCCGACTGGCCGGCTCGCCGCACTCGGGGCAGTGCGGGATGCCGATACGTGCCCACAGCAGGCGCATGTAGTCATAGACCTCGGTGATGGTCCCGACGGTGGAACGCGGGTTGCGGTTCGTGGACTTCTGGTCGATCGAGACCGCCGGGGACAGTCCCTCGATGAAATCCACGGAGGGCTTGTCCACGCGGCCGAGGAACATGCGCGCATAGGAGGACAGCGATTCCACATAGCGGCGCTGGCCCTCCGCGAAGATCGTGTCAAAGGCGAGGGAGGACTTGCCCGAACCGGACAGTCCGGTGAAGACGACCAGTGCATCGCGCGGGATGTCCAGGTCAACGTTCTTCAGGTTGTGCTCCCGGGCACCCTTGACCACGATCCGGTCCGGATCGTGGCGGTGCGCTCCACCTGCGGGGCCGGAGGCGAGACCGCGGGAGTTGCTGGACGAGGAGGACGCGGACGTGGCGGGAACCGTATCGGAGTCAGGGTTCATGAGGGATTTCGGCACGGAATCCACTGTATGGCAGAGAGGCTTCGAACACCTCTTCGAACCCTCGGCCCTGAGCGAATTCTCCGTCAGGAGACCGGGAAGACGGCCTCGAGTTGCCGCGTGGCCTCACGCGGACCGTACCCCAGGGTACGAGCCACCTGGGCATAGGCGGCCGCCGCGGCAGCGAGTTCGGACTCCGCCGTGTCATTGCCCTGCGCCACCACGGTCCCCAGCCGGGGCCGGGCGGTCACGACGGCGGCCTGCTCCAGTTCCTTGTACGCGCGGGCCACCGTGTTCGCGGCCACGCCCAACGCCGACGCGAGTGCACGCACCGTGGGTAGTTTGCTGCCGACCGGTAGCCTCTTGCGGTGGATGAGGTCGAGCAGTCCGGTCCGCACCTGCTCATAGGGCGGTACGGTTGAGCCGGTATTGATGGCCAGGGCGCTGACCAGCCACGCCGGGACCGGCGTGGCTGGGGACTTCGCCGGCGGTATGCCCCCCGATGGATCCTTCGGCTGCGCCGGATCCTTCGGCTGGCCTGATGCGCCCCGTGCCGCCATGTGTCCCCCGTGTCCTTGACTGGTCCGTGCCCTGTCCCGTGTCTGTGTGTCCAGACACCTTATCGGAGCTCGGTGCGCGGGGTGCGGGGTGGTCCGCGCCCAGACGCGGGGCGGCCCAGAGGGGATGCAGCCGCGGAGATCGGGACTTGACCCCCGGATGGGGCTTGCCCCGGTGGCGGTCAACGTCCTTAGACTATGGCTCATGCCTTCATCCACCTCCCCCATCCGGTTGCTGCACGATCTGCCCCGGGTGACGGTCCGCCAACGGTCGGTCTCCGACATGGCGAACAACGTGTACGTCCTCACCTCGAAGACGTCCGGGACCCAGGTGCTGATCGATGCTGCGGACGACGCCGTCGCCGTCAGCGAGCTGCTGCAGTCGGCGAAGGACGACACCCCCTGTGAGCTCAAGCTGGCCGTGATCATCACGACCCACCAGCACTGGGACCATATTCGGGCCCTGGCCGAGGTGGTGGAGTCCACCGGGGTTCCGACCGCGGCCGGCGTGGACGATGCCGACGCCATCGAGCAGGAGACCGGCGTGTCCGCGAAGGTCCTGCTGAACCACGGCGATACGGCGACATTCGACGGAATCTCGCTGGCCGTCGTCGGGCTCCGAGGGCACACCCCGGGTTCCGTGGCGCTGGTCTACGAGCCGGAGGACGGCCCGCCGCTCTGCTTCTCGGGTGACAGCCTGTTCCCGGGGGGCGTGGGGAACACCCAGCAGGACCCGCACCGCTTCGACTCACTGTTCACGGACGTGGTGGAGCGGCTGTTCGAGCAGTATCCGGATGACATGATCGTCCATCCCGGCCATGGCGGCGCGACCACCCTCGGCACGGAACGCCCCCACCTCGGGGACTGGCGAGCACGCGGCTGGTAGGCCGGAGGCGGCGGCGACCTGTGCGTCACCGCCGCGGAGCTCGGCTCAGATGCTGGGCGAGAGGTCGTTCTTCACACCCACGATGAAGATGCGGCGGAACGGGTAGTCCGTCAGCCGGACCCCCTCGGGCGTGGTGTAGGTGGGGTAGGACTCGCGCATGATCCGCCGGTACTCCTCGATGTACCGCTCCTGGAGGTTGGACCCATCACGCCGGTCGGCGGCCTCCAGCCGCTGCAGCGAGGGGCGGAGGGCGGCGCCGCGGACCCAGTCGTACACCGGATCCGGTCCGCTGAGGGGCTGACTGTAGGTGGTCTCCCAGATATCCGCCTCGAATCCCGCTCCGATCAGGGTCTCCAGGTACTCGTCCGTGGTGTAGACCGACTCCCGTTCCACCACGCCCTCCAGTGCGTCCTCGAACTCGGGGCGGCGGGACATCTCCGCGATGGTCGCATGTGAGGGGGCGGCGAAATTGCCGGGAACCTGCACCGCGAACCAGGCTCCCGGCTTCAGAGCCTCGAGCCAACCGCGCACCAGCTGCCGATGGTCCGGAATCCACTGCAGCATGGCGTTGGACACGATGACATCAACGTCGGCGTCCGGCGCCCAGCGCTCGGCATCCACCTGGTCGAACTCCAGATTGGCGGGCGCTTCCGACTCCGCGGCCATCTGCTGGGCCGAGGCCACCATGTCCGCCGAGGAGTCGAGGCCGATCACGCGGGCGCCCGGCCAGCGCTCCGCCAGGGTCCGCGTCATGGTGCCGGGGCCACAGCCCAAGTCCACCACGACCTTCGGATCCGTGGCCCGGACCCGCGCCGTGAGGTCGCGGAACGGCCTGGCCCGGCGGTCGGCGAAGACGGTGTACTGCTGGGGATCCCAGGTGAAGTCCTGCATGCCCCCACGCTAGCGCGTCCCCGGCGGGACGTAAGCTGGACGTAATGTTGCTCTCCGACTTGATTCCCTCCCCCGCCGGCGGCACCGCGACCGCACCGGAACGCCTCTCCCCCGACGCCGTGTACGAGGGCTTCCTCGAGTGGTCCCGGTCCCGGGACATCGCCCTGTATCCCGCACAGGACGAGGCCGTCATGGAACTCGTGCAGGGCAACAACGTCATCCTGGCCACCCCCACCGGCTCCGGCAAGTCCCTCGTGGCCATCGCCGCCCACTTCCAGGCCCTGGCCACCGGCCAGCGGACCTACTACACGGCCCCGATCAAAGCCCTCGTCTCGGAGAAGTTCTTCGCCCTGGTGGAGATCTTCGGCGCCGAGAACGTCGGTATGGTGACCGGGGATTCCTCCGTGAACGGGGGCGCCCCGATCATCTGCTGCACGGCCGAGATCCTCGCTAACCAGGCCCTGCGGGAGGGATCCGGCCTGGACGTGGGGCCGGTGGTCATGGACGAGTTCCACTTCTACGCGGATCCCCAGCGCGGCTGGGCGTGGCAGGTGCCCCTGTTGGAGCTGCCGCAGGCGCAGTTCCTGCTGATGAGCGCCACGCTCGGGGACACCACCCGTTTCGAGGAGGACCTGACCGCACGGACGGGCCGGACCACCTCCACCGTCGCGCACGCGGAGCGGCCCATCCCCTTGTCCTACGAGTGGTCCGAGGAGCAGGTGCAGGACAAGGTCGCCGAGTTGGTGGAGACCCGTCAGGCACCGGTCTACGTGGTCCACTTCTCGCAGCTGGACGCCGTCGAGCGGGCCCAGTCCCTGTCCTCCGTGTCCGTCGCGACCCGCGAGGAGAAGGACGCCATCGCGGAGCGGATCGCCGGTTTCAGGTTCTCCTCCGGCTTCGGCAAGACCCTCAATCGCCTGGTTCGGGCCGGCATCGGAGTCCATCATGCCGGGATGCTGCCGAAGTACCGACGGCTCGTGGAACGCCTGGCCCAGGAGGGACTCCTGAAGGTCATCTGCGGCACGGACACCCTGGGCGTCGGTATCAACGTTCCGATCCGCACCGTGCTCATCACAGCCCTGAGCAAGTACGACGGCCAGCGCACCCGCATCCTCCACGCCCGCGAGTTCCACCAGATCGCCGGACGGGCCGGCCGCGCCGGATATGACACCTCGGGACTCGTGGTGGTGCAGGCTCCCGAGCATGTCATCGAGAACGCCAAGGCCCAGCAGAAGGCGGCCGCCAAGTTCGCGAACATCAAGGACGAGGCCGAGCGCAGCAAGCGCATGAAGCAGTCCACGAAGTCCTCCCCGAAGAAGACGCCGCCGAAGGGCTTCGTCTCCTGGGGCAAGGCCACCTTCGAGAAGCTCATCTCCGCAGAGCCCGAGGCCATGACCAGCCAGATGCGCATCAGCCACTCGATGCTGCTGAACATCCTCGACCGCCCGGGCGATCCGGTCATCGCGGTCCGGCGGATGTTGCGCAACAGCCACGAGTCCCCGGCCAAACAGGCCGCCCACATGCGCCGCTCCCTGGGCATCTTCCGCGAACTGCTGACCACCGGCGTGGTGGAGAAGCTGCCCGAACCGGACCCCGAGGGCCGCACCGTGGACCTCACCATCGAGCTGCAGCCGAACTTCGCCCTCAACCAGCCGCTCTCCCCCTTCGCACTGGCCGCCTTCGACCTGCTCGATCCCGCCGACCCGGGCTACGCCCTGGACATGGTCTCCATTGTGGAGGCAACCCTCGAGCCGCCCCGGCAGGTGCTCTCGGCCCAGGTCAAGAAGGCCCGCGGTGAGGCCGTGGCCGCCATGAAGGCCGAGGGCATGGACTACACGGACCGCATGAATGCCCTCGATGAGGTCACCTACCCGATGCCACTGGCCGAACTGCTCGAGCAGCAGTTCGAGCTGTACAGCGCCTCCGCCCCCTGGCTCCACGACTTCGAGCTCACCCCGAAGTCCGTGGTCCGGGACATGTACGAACGCGCCATGGGCTTCGGCGACTACGTGAACTTCTACGGGCTGTCCCGCTCCGAGGGGGTGCTGCTGCGCTATCTGACGGATGCCGTCAAAGCGCTCAAACAGACCATCCCGCAGGATGACCGGGACGAGGAACTCGACATCCTGGTGGCCTGGCTGGACGAGATCGTCAAGCAGACGGACTCCTCGCTCATCGAGGAGTGGGAGGACCTGTTGGCCGGGGACATCGAAGAGCTGAAGAAGGACCACGAGCAGTTGGCCCCGCCGGAGCCTCCACGGCTCACCGCCAACAAACCGGTCTTCACCGTGATGGTCCGCAACGCCCTGTTCCGTCGGGTGCGGCTGTTCGGCGATGAGCAGGACCGTGCCCTCGGCGAGCTCGGCAAGGACGCCGGTGACTCGTACTCCGCCGATGACTGGGCGGATGCACTGGACGGCTATTTCGGGGACTACGAAGACATTGACGACGGCCCCGCCGCCCGAGGACCCCAGTACTTCCGCGTGAACACCACCCCGCAGCCGGGACCCGACGGCGGCGCCCCTGCCGGCGTGTCCGGCTCCCGTTGGTGGACGGTCCGGCAGGTCCTCGTCGACCCGGACGGCCACCTGGACTGGGGCATCAACGCCGTCGTCGACCTGGACGCCTCGGATGAGGCCGCCCACCCCGTGGTGCGCGTGGTGTCCGTGGGAGCTCCGGAGCCCGGCTGGACTGTGTGAGCTGCACCCGTTGACTGAGCCTGTGAACTGAACAGCGTGACCAAACCTCTGTGAGAAGGAGACCCGACGCGTGAGCGCCACCATGTCCACCACCGTTCCCGGCACTGTCCGTCCGGCCGTCCCTGCAGACGTCCCGCATCTTCTCCGGCTTATCAAGGATCTGGCGATCTATGAGAAGGAGCCTGACGCCGTGAAGACCACGGAGGCCGCCCTGGCGGCGAGCCTCTTCGGCGACCGGCCCGCCGTCTTCTGCCACGTCGTCGAGGACACGCTTCCGGCTGCCCCTTCGGAGGCGGGCCCGGAAACGGCACCCGAGCCATTGTCGGCTCAGGCGCCTGGCCCCACCGTGGTGGGCATGGCGCTGTGGTTCCTGAGCTACTCCACGTGGGAGGGCACCCACGGGATCTGGCTTGAGGACCTCTACGTGGACCCGGCCCTTCGGGGACGGGGGCACGGCAGAAGTCTGCTGTTGCACCTGGCCGGGATCGCCGCCGAGCGCGGCTATGCGCGGATGGAATGGGCCGTCTTGGACTGGAACGAGCCGTCGATCGGTTTCTACCGATCACTCGGCGCCACCTCTCAGGACGAGTGGACGACGTTCCGGCTCGCGGGCGCCGCGCTCGAGGACGCCGCAGCTGCCACCGCGGACGGCCACCGATGAAGGCCTGCCTTGCGGGTGATCCCCGGAGCTTCGCGCGGCCGGCCGAGGTGTTCGCCTCCGGTGTGTGCGACCACGGCGTCGGGCCGTCGGCCCGATTGCTGGACGGGACCCGCATCACCGATCACTGGTTCGAGCTGCCGCTGGATCATGCCCGGCCGGAGGGGACTCGAATCCGCGTGTACGCCCGCGAGTACCTCGCCGGCGCCCACCTGGACAGCACCGGGCCAGAGGATAGGGCAGCGGGCGGCGAGCACGGCTTGCCGTGGCTGTTGTACCTGCAGGGCGGGCCCGGGGGCAAGGGTGTGCGCCAAGCCCAGCTGGGCGGGTGGATGAAGGAGGCTTCCCAGTGGTTCCGGATCCTGATGCTGGACCAGCGCGGCACCGGACTGTCCACCCCCGCCAACCGCAACACTCTGCCCCTGGTCGGCACGCCCGAGGAGCAGGCGGACTACCTGGTGCACTTCCGGGCACCCTCCATCGTGCAGGACGCCGAGCTGATCCGGCTGATGCTCGACGCGGAGCCGTGGACGGTATTCGGACAGAGCTTCGGTGGGTTCTGCGCGCTGAGCTACCTGTCCTGGCACCCCGAGGGGATGTCCCGTGCCCTCATCACCGGTGGTCTCGCTCCGCTGGACGGCCCCGCCGACCGCGTCTACCGCGCCACCTTCCAGCGCATGCGTGCGCGCAACGAGGAGTACTTCGAGCGCTTTCCTGGGGACCGTCAGATCCTGGGCCGCGTCTATGACGCCGTTCGTGCCGGCGCAACGGGTACCGCGCCTTCGCTGGTGCTCCCGGACGGGTCACCCGTCACGGTGGGGCGCGTCCAGATGCTGGGGATGTTCCTCGGCGGCAACACCCGGATGGACCAGCTCCACTACCTGCTCCAGGAGGCGTTCGAACAGGGGCCTGCCGCCTCTGGAATCTCTACCGGAACCCTCTCCGACACCTTCCTGCACGGCCTGTACCAGCAGGTCTCCCGAGCCACGAATCCGCTCTACCTGGTGATGCACGAGTCCATCTACGCCCAGCCGGTCGAGGACTCGCGGGCGCAGCTGGAACCGCCACCGGCGACTCCGCCGTTGACCCAGCCGGAGGTGGACGCCACGGAGGGGTGGGCCGCCCAACGCGTCCTGCGGTCATCCCCCGATCTCGCGAAGTTCGATCCGGACCGGACCACCCACCCGCTGCTCACCGGCGAGATGGTCTTCGACTGGTATGCAGACCTGGACCCCGCCCTCAGCCCGCTGCAGGCCGTGACCGAGGAGTTGGCGTGCCGCTCCGACTGGGGCCCTCTGTATGATCCGGAGACCTTGGCCGGCAATGCCGTCCCGGTGGCCGCCGCCGTCTATACCCACGATGTCTACGTGGACCGGGACCTGTCCCTGGAGACCGCGTCGCGGGTGCGTGGGTTGCGGGTGTGGGAGACCGACCAGTTCCACCATGACGGCATCGGGGATGACGGTCCCGCGATCCTGCGCCGGTTGTTGTCCATGACCGACGGCCCGCCCTGACCGAAGCCCCGGCCCACCATCGAAGCCCGAGAACACCATAAGGCCCGCACCGGATCCGGTGCGGGCCTTATCTGGTTCGGGAACCCGCCGATCGCTCATCACTCCGACGCTCGGCAGGGTCACCCGGAGGAACTCAGACCGTGGGGCCTTCGTTCTTGACGATGGAGTTGGAGATCGTCGGAACGTCCCGGCCTTCGGCCTGGGCTGTGGCCACCCGGGTCTCGTGGGCAGTCCGGATGATCTCCGAGTAGCTGTCCTTGTGTTCGATGAGGTCATCGCGGAAGTGCGGGGACACGTCCTCCGCCGCTCGGGTCCACCTGTCCATCAGCTCCTCGGCCTTGCGGCGATCCTCGGCGGAGGCATTCTCGTCCAGCTTGGAGTATCGGTGGGAGAACTTCTCGGCGTTCTGCAGGGCCACCAGGGCCTTGCCCTTGGGGCTGAACAGGGACGCCAGGACGGTGACGATGAGGACACCCACGATCACCAGCAGGGACACATCCGTCTCGATCGTGGCGACCGGGACGTTCTCGCCGCCGTTGATGAACGGCAGGTTGTTGTCATGCAGGGCGTGCAGGATGAGTTTGACGCCGATGAACCCGAGGATCGCCGAGAGGCCGTAGGACAGGTACACGAGGCGATCCAGCAGGCCGTCAATGAGGAAGAACAGCTGACGCAGGCCCATCAGGGAGAACGCCGTGGCTGTGAAGACGATGTACGGATCCTGGGTGAGGCCGTAGATCGCCGGGATGGAGTCGAAGGCGAACAGCACGTCGGTCAGGCCGATGGACACCATCACGAGCAGCATGGGCGTCATGAGCCGCTTGCCGTTCTCGCGGGTGAACAGCTTGTCGCCGTCGTAGCGGTCCGAGGCCGGCAGGATGCGCTTGGCGAACCGGACCAGGAAGTTGTCCGCTTCGTCCTTCTCCTTCTCGTCGGCCGTTAGCTCGCCCTTCAGCTGGCCGCCCGCGATGAGCAGCAGCGCCAGGCCGAACAGGTAGAAGACATCAGACCAGGCCGAGATGATGGCGGCCCCGGCCAGGATGAACGCGGTCCGCGAGATCAGGGCGAAGGTGATGCCGAAGAGCAGCACCTTCTGCTGGTACTCGCGGGGCACCTGGAAGGAGGCCATGATGACCAGGAAGACGAAGAGGTTGTCCACGCTCAACGCCTTCTCGGTGATGTAACCCGAGTAGTACTCGATGGCGTGCTGGGTGTCCCCGAAGAGGAAGAACACCAGGCCGAACACCAGCGCGATGCCCACATAGATCGCGGACCAGATCGCCGCTTCCCTGATGGTCGGCGTGTGAGCCTTCCGCACGTGGAAGATGTAGTCGAAGAGGAGGAGCGCGATGATCACCGCGATGGTGATGATCCACGTCAGCGCATTGATTTCCATGCAGTCACTTTCCGTAGGTCTGGGTGTGTGCCGCAAGTCTCTCCGCCTGCCGGACTCGACAGGCCACTGCGTCCGGCAGTCCGTCCGGCATCGGTGATGACCGGACCGGACTGCGTGTTGACGTTCGCAGTGTTAGGGATACTCCCCTACGCCGTGGAACAGTGTACCCCGCCTCCGTCCGAAGTCAGGAGTGGCGGCCGTCTCAGGCATGGCCCTCGCGCTGCATCTGCCGCAGCTCCTTCTTCAGTTCGGACACCTCATCACGGATGCGCGCGGCCAGCTCGAATTGCAGGTCCACGGCCGCCTGGTGCATCTGAGCACTCATCTGCTCGATCAGTTCGGACAGATCCTTGGCCGGCAGTTTGGCGAAGTCCGGGGCACCCGTCCCGTCGGATCCGTCGACCGAGTCTGCCTCGGACGCATGGGCGGCCGCGGCGCGCTGTTCATCCGAGATCGTGGCGGTGTAGCCACGCTTGCCCATCCCGTAGTCGAAACCGGTCTTCACCCCGCCCATGCCGGCCAGGAAGTCCGCGGAGTCGGCGTCCTCCCGAGCG
Organism: Citricoccus alkalitolerans; assembly: GCF_039528175.1. Taxonomy (NCBI): domain Bacteria; kingdom Bacillati; phylum Actinomycetota; class Actinomycetes; order Micrococcales; family Micrococcaceae; genus Citricoccus; species Citricoccus alkalitolerans. The sequence continues at coordinate 916,649 of NZ_BAAALH010000001.1, read as the reverse complement.
AGCTGGTCGGTGATGTCCGCGATCTTCTTGCGCAACGGCGTCGGGTCGATGCCGTGTTCCTTGTTGTAGGCCTCCTGCACCTCGCGGCGCCGATTGGTCTCGTCGATGGCCTGGCGCATGGAATCGGTGATCCGGTCGGCATACATGTGGACCTGTCCATCCACGTTGCGGGCCGCACGGCCGATGGTCTGGATCAGTGACGTGGAGGAACGCAGGAAGCCCTCCTTGTCAGCGTCCAGGATGGACACGAGGGAGACCTCGGGCAGGTCCAGTCCTTCACGCAGCAAATTGATGCCCACCAGGACGTCGAAGACTCCCTTGCGCAGGTCCCGCAGCAGCTCCACGCGCCGCAGGGTGTCCACGTCCGAGTGCAGGTACTCCACCTTGACCCCGTGCTCGAGCAGGTACTCCGTGAGATCCTCGGCCATGCGCTTGGTCAGGGTGGTCACGAGCACCCGCTCGTCACGTTCGCTGCGGACGCGGATCTCCTCGAGCAGGTCATCGATCTGGCCCTGGGTCGGCTTGACCACCAGCTCCGGGTCCACCAGCCCCGTGGGCCGGATGATCTGCTCCACCACCCCGTCGGCCTGCCCCAGTTCATACTTGCCGGGAGTGGCGGACAGGTAGACGGTCTGGCCGATGCGCTCCAGGAACTCGTCCCACTTCAACGGACGGTTGTCCATGGCGGAGGGCAACCGGAACCCATGCTCCACGAGAGTGCGTTTGCGGGACATGTCACCCTCGTACATGGCCCCGATCTGCGGGATGGTCACGTGGGACTCGTCCACCACGAGCAAGAAGTCGTCTGGGAAATAGTCCAGCAGGCAGTGCGGGGCGGAACCCGCATCGCGGCCGTCGATGTGCCGCGAGTAGTTCTCGATGCCGTTGCAGTACCCCATCTCCTGCATCATCTCGAGGTCATAGGTGGTGCGCATCCGCAGTCGCTGCGCCTCGAGCAGCTTGTTCTGGGACTCGAACTCCTGCAGACGCTCCCGCAGCTCGTCCTCGATGGTGGTGATGGCACCGCGCATCCGCTCATCACCGGCCACGTAGTGCGAGGCCGGGAAGATGTACATCTCATCCTCCTCGCGGACCACATGCCCGGTCAGGGGGTGAAGGGTCTGGATGGCCTCGATCTCGTCCCCGAAGAACTCGATCCGGATGGCCAGTTCCTCGTACATCGGGATGATCTCGACCGTATCCCCGCGGACCCGGAAGGTCCCGCGGTGGAAGTCCTGGTCGTTACGTACGTACTGCATGGCCACGAACTGGCGCAGCAGGGTGTCCCGGTCCATCTCCGCGCCCCGGCGCAGCGTGACCATCTGCTCGATGTACTCCTCCGGGGTGCCCAGGCCATAGATGCAGGACACGGTGGCGACCACCACCACGTCACGGCGGGTCAACAGGGCATTGGTGGCGGAGTGTCGCAGCCGCTCGACCTCCTCGTTGATCGAGGAGTCCTTCTCGATGAAGGTGTCCGACTGCGGGACGTACGCCTCCGGCTGGTAGTAGTCGTAGTAGGAGACGAAGTACTCGACCGCGTTGTTCGGCAGCAGTTCCCGAAACTCGTTGGCCAGCTGCGCCGCGAGCGTCTTGTTCTGCACCATGATGAGCGTGGGACGCTGTACCTTCTCGACCAGCCAGGCAGTGGTGGCCGATTTGCCCGTACCGGTGGCACCGAGCAGGACGACGTCCTTCTCCCCTGCCTGGACGCGTTCGGCGAGCTCGGCGATCGCCTTCGGCTGATCACCGGAGGGCTGGTAGTCCGAGATGACCTCGAAGGGGGCGACCTGCCGGTTGATCTTCTGCGCCAGACTCATGGACACCACCGTACAACTGTTCGATTCACGGTGGGAAGGCAGCGGCCGTCAGGTTCACCGCCGGCGGATTCAGGCTCCGTCCTTCGGCCTGCCTGTCGTCCCACCTGTCTGCCCGCCCTGCGACCGGCTGGTCGGCCCCTGGAGGCGGGGGGCAACATACTGTTCCCAGAAGCAACGGGTGGTCCGCCGCAGGTCCTCCAGACCGGCGTCGTTGACGATGAGCACGTCAGCCGCGGCGCGGCGCTGGCCGTCCGTGGCCTGGGCGGCGATCCGGGCCCGGGCATCGGCCTCGGTCATCCCCCGGTCCCGGACCATCCGCGCAACCCGCTCCTCCGGGTCCGCCTCGACGACCAGGACCAGGTCGTAGGAGTCCGCCTGACCAGTCTCCACCAGCAACGGCACGTCCTGGACAACGACGGAATCCGGACCGGCTTCGGTGACCAGCCGCTGGCCCTCAGCGCGCACCAGGGGGTGGATGATCCCGTTCAGCCTGGCCCTGGCCTCGGCGTCGGCGAACACCAGCTTCCCGACGGCGGCGCGATCCATGGATCCGTCCGCCGCAATCGCGGTGGGGCCCAGGGCCTCACCCACGCGGCGCAGGCCTTCACTGCCGGGCGCCACGACGGCCCGGGAGAGTGCGTCCGCGTCCACCACGATGGCGCCGAGGGCGGACAGCTCCGCGGCCACCGTGGATTTGCCGGAGGCGATGCCGCCTGTCAGCCCGATGTGCAGCCGGGGCCTGACCATGCCGGTCCCCTTCTCCTGTGCGTCGCTCACGGAGTTCCGCCCTCAGGAGTGGCGCTGCCCGCCGCGGTGGTGGCGTGGTGCTCGTCGAGGACGGGCTGCACGTACTCTTCCCAGAAACCACGCGTCGCCTCGGAGAGGTCGTTGAGGCTCCCATCATTGACGATGACCTTGTCGGCGATCGCCCGCCGCTCGGCGTCTGAGGCCTGGGCGTCCACCCGCGCCCAGGCCTGCTGCATGGACATCTCGCGCTCATGCACGAGGCGGTTGACCCTCGCCTCCGCGGGGGTCTCCACGGTGAGCACCACGTCGAACTCACCCGCAGAGGCCGTCTCCACCAGCAGCGGCAGATCGACGACCACCACCGCTTCGGGTCCGGCCTCTCGAGCGATCCGTTCGATCTCCTGCCGGACCCTCGGGTGGACGATGTCATTGAGGCTCTCCCGGGCCACGGTGTTGCCGAAGACGAGCTGCGCCAGGGCCTGGCGATCCAGTTCGCCGTTCTCGGCGATCACCTCCGGACCGAAGACCTCGCGGATCTCCGACAGGGCCTCGGACCCCGGGGCGACAGCCTCCTGGGCCAGCTCGTCGGCATCGATGACCACGGCGCCCGACTGAGCGAGTTCCCGGGCAACGAGGGACTTCCCGGAGGCGATGCCACCGGTCAGACCGATCGTCAACAACCCGCGTCCCTCCAGGGCCTGTTGCCGGTGATAGGTGTTCGGTTGGAGCGCCTCGTACTCGGGTTCGGTCCCCACCTCGTACTCGGGCCGGATCACATACTCGTCCAAGTCGTGCTCGTCCTCATGGGCACGGCGGTGGTACTCCTCGATCGGCAGCACTTTCTTCCACTGCCGGGTGCGCAGTGGCCGGGCGGTTCCGGCGTCCTCGCGCAGGGCCTGGAGCAGCAGCCAGGCCTGGAACAGAGTCAGGGCCATGACCGGTGCGCCGATGACGATGATGACCTCCTGCAGCGCGTTCAGGCCGTTCTCGCCGGAGGTCACCAGGATCACGGCACAGACCAGTCCCACGGCCACAGCCCAGAACACGCGCTGGCGTTTCGGGCCCACGTCCTCGTGCCCGGAGGCCATGGAGTCAAGGACCAGGGCCCCGGAGTCGAGTGACGTCACGAAGAAGATGACGATGATGATCAGGGCCAGGACGGCGGTGACCAGGTACAGCGGGTAGGACTGCAGCAGCTGGAAGAGCGCCGCCTCCACGTTGCCGTTCGTGACGATGGTCTCGGTCAGTGACCCGGAGGTCCCCTCCGCCCGATCGACGGTGAAGGCACTCAGGCCGTAGATGCCGAACCAGATGACCACGAAGGCCGTCGGCAGGCCGAGGCAGGCGGTGACGAAGGCGCGGATCGAGCGGCCGCGGGAGACCCGGGCGATGAACAACCCGACGAAGGGCGACCACGTCACGGTCCAGGCATAGTAGAAGACGGTCCAGTCGCCCGACCACTCTCCGCCGCCGAAGGTGTCGTTGAAGAAGGAGAGCATCGGAAGGTTCGACAGGTATGCCCCCGCCGACTCGACGATCCCGCGCACGGTGTCCATGGTGGCGCCCCACATGAGCACGTAGACCAGCAGCACGATCGCCAGCACGATGTTCAGGAAGGACAGGCGCTTGATGCCCTTGTCCAGACCGGCTACGGCCGAGGCCAGGGCGATGCCCGTGATGACGGCGACGATGCCAGCCTGCAGCCAGCCGCTGATGGGGACGCCCATGACGTAGTTCATGCCGCTGTTGATCTGCATGGCGCCCAGGCCCACGGAGACCGCCAGGCCGAACACGGTGGACAGCACGGAGATGATGTCCACGAGCTTGCCCCAGGGTCCGTGGATCCGGTCCCCGAGCAGGGGCTGAAGGGCCGAGGACACGCGAGGAGGCAGCTTGCGCTTGTAGGTGAAATAGCCGAAGCACAGCCCGGGAACCACCAGCAGGGCCCACATGTGGATGCCGAAGTGGAAGTTGGAAATGGCCAGGGCCTGCGTGGCGGCCTGGTCCGAGAGGGGCTCGGTGCCGTACAGCGGCGGGTTGGCGTAGTGGTTCATCGGCTCGGCCACGCCCCAGAACATCAGCGTGGCACCGATGCCGGCGGCGAACAGCATGCCGAACCACGCCAGTCCGGAGAACTCCGGCCGGGCGTCGTCGTCGCCGAGCTTGATGCGGCCGAAGCGGCTCAGGGCCAACCCCACCGCGAAGACCACCAGGACTGTGGTGCCGAGGGTGTAGAACCAGCCGACGTCGTACCGCAGGTAGGTGGAGACCACTCCGAAGGCCCCCTGGACCGGCGCCGGGAAGATCGCCATCGCCAGGGTGAAGACGGCGATGATCAACGCCGAGATGAAGAAGATCGCCGGGCCGGTGCGCAGACCGAGTCGGTTGTGCAATCGGGTCAGCATGTGGAGTCCCCCTCCGGTCGAGCCGTCACCGGCGGTCGTGCCGGGGCGGGTTCACGCTGGCCAACAAACTACCTCATCCCGGCCGGTTGGGTACTCGGCAGTAGAGTGGACGGCATGTCTGAGGAGCAGCCCGGATCCCGGGCATCGAGCTATACGGTGCTCCCGTCGATCACGAGCAGCACTCCGGTCGTCCACGAAGTGGAGATCAAGCGCTCCCGATTCATCGGCCATGCCCTCCGCGTCACGACCGAGGACGAGTCCCGCGCCTTCATCGCGTCGCTCCGGAAACAGCACCACGAGGCCCGGCACGTGTGCAGTGCGTTCATCCTCGGCGCGGACCGGGGCGCCATGCGCTCTTCGGATGACGGCGAACCCGCCGGCACGGCGGGCGTCCCCATGCTGGAGGCCCTGTCCCAGCGCGAGACCGGGGCACGGCCCGGGAACACCGCGGCGAGGGACCTGTCCGACGTGTGCGTCGCCGTCGTCCGCTACTTCGGCGGGGTGAAGCTCGGCGCCGGAGGGCTGGTCCGCGCCTACTCGGATGCCGTCTCCGCGACCCTTGACCAGACGGTGATGGTGACGCGACAGCGCATGGTGCTGGCCGGCGTCGAGGCCCCGCATGCCGAGGCCGGGCGATGGGAGAACGAGCTGCGCGCCGCGGGCTTCCACGTCCAGGAGACGCGCTACACCTCCGGATCCGCCACGCTGGTGGTGCCCCTGCCCGACGACGGCCGGTCCGGCGCCGCGTTCACCGAGCGGCTGGCGTCCGTCACCGCAGGGGCGGGTCACTCGCACACGCTGGGCACCGAGTGGGTGGACCTCCCGTGAACTCTCCTGCCGTGGACCCCGTTCCCCCGGGCCAGACCCCGCCGGTCCACCGGACCGCCTTGACCACGGGCTTCGACGCCGCCGCCCTCTCGCGGTGGCCTTATCCGGAGTCCCCCCAGCTCCAGGCCCACGATGCCGCAGATCTGCTGCTGCTGGACACGGCACAGGCCTGGTGGGATGCCGGGTCGGCAGATGACGGCGGCAGGCTCTCTCCGGTCGTCCCGGTCGTCGTCCTCGAGGACCGTCACGGCGCCCTCACCCTGCCTCTGCTGACCGCGGGGCACCCCGTCCGCATCGGTCAGGACGCCTTAGGCCAGGAGCGCTCACTCGACGCCAATGTGGCAACATTCCGCGACTCCGGTGCGCTGGAGCACGCTGGACCGCTGAGCCGTCACCGCATCGGCCCCGACCTGGTGGACGGTGCGCGCATGATCCTGCTGCAACTGCCCCGATCCCTGGATGCCCTGGAGCAGTGGGCGCACCTGATCGCCGAACACGCGCACGAGGACGTCGTGCTCCTCGCCGGAGGCCGGGACAAGCACATGACCCCGCGCCAGAACACCGTCCTCGAGCGGTACTTCGGCTCGGTGGTGTCCGGCCGAGGCCGGTCCAAGTCCCGGGTCATCACCGCACGCGTCCCGCGGCGGGGACGCCCCGCACCGTTCCCCCGGACCGCCGAGCACCAGATGCCCGGCCTGGGCACGGTGACCCTGGCCGCCCACGGCGCGACCTTCGGGGGGACGAACCTCGATCCGGGGACGGCCTTTCTGCTCCGGTCCTTGGAGTCTGACCTCCAGCGGGGTGGGCTCGAGTGGGCCGGACGGAAGCGGGCCGTGGACGTAGGCTGCGGCAACGGCACGATCGCGGTGTACCTGGCCTCGCAGTTGCCGCGGCTGGATAGCCCGGGGTTGGACGAGTTGGAACGTGTGAGCGTCATCGCCACAGACCAGTCCGCGGATGCCTGTGCGTCCACCCGGCTCACGGCGTCACTCAACGGAGTCCAGGGCCGGATCGAGGTCCGCCGGGATGATGCCCTGTCCACCTTCCCCGACGCCAGCGAGGACCTCCTCGTCCTCAATCCGCCGTTCCATGCCGGCAACGCGGTGGACACGCGGGTCGCGGTGCGCCTGATGGCTGCCTCGGCGCGGGTCCTGCGTCCCGGCGGTCAGCTGTGGTGTGTGTGGAACTCGCACCTGATGTACCGGCCCGACCTTGAAAGACTGGTGGGTCCCACCCGGCAGCTCGCCCGCGATCGCACGTTCACCGTGACCGTCAGCACCCGCTCCTGAGCTTCGCCACCTGGCTGCACCCCATCCCCCCGAATGACAGACAGGCCCCGCACCGAAGGGTGCGGGGCCTGTCTGTCATTCGGGTGGGTCAGCCAATGGCCGACCGGAGACTGATCAGTCGATCAGTTGCCGGTGAGCTTCTCGCGCAGGGCGGCGAGAGCCTCATCGGAGGCCAGGGTGCCCTGATCGGCAACCTGATCGTTGTCGTCGGAGGAGTAGGAGGCGGCGCCGGACTCGACGTCGGCCGCGACCTCAGCGTCCTCGTTGAGGTGGCGGGACACCTGCTCCTTGTGGGCTTCCCAGCGGGCCTGGGCATCAGCGTACTGCTGCTCCCAAGCGGCACGCTGGGTCTCAAAGCCCTCGAGCCATTCGTTGGTCTCGGGATCGAAGCCCTCGGGGTACTTGTAGTTGCCCTCTTCGTCGTATTCGGCAGCCATGCCGTAGAGCGCCGGGTCGAATTCGGTGCCCTCCGGGTCGACGCCCTCGTTGGCCTGCTTGAGGGACAGCGAGATGCGGCGACGCTCGAGGTCGATGTCGATGACCTTGACGAACAGCTCGTCGTTGACGGACACGACCTGCTCGGCGGTGTCGATGTGGCGGGAGGCCAGCTCGGAGATGTGCACCAGGCCCTCGATGCCGTCCTCGACGCGAACGAATGCACCGAACGGAACCAGCTTGGTGACCTTGCCCGGCACGACCTGGCCGAGGGCGTGGGTGCGGGCGAAGAGCTGCCAGGGATCTTCCTGGGTGGCCTTCAGGGACAGGGAGACACGCTCGCGGTCCATGTCCACCTCGAGCACCTCGACGGTGACTTCCTGGCCCACCTCGACGACCTCGGACGGGTGGTCGATGTGCTTCCAGGACAGCTCGGAGACGTGCACCAGGCCGTCGACGCCGCCCAGGTCCACGAAGGCACCGAAGTTGACGATCGAGGAGACGGTGCCGGTGCGGACCTGGCCCTTCTCCAGCTTGTGCAGGAAGTTCGAGCGGACCTCGGACTGGGTCTGCTCGAGCCACGCACGGCGGGACAGGACCACGTTGTTGCGGTTCTTGTCCAGCTCGATGATCTTGGCTTCCAGCTCCTGGCCGATGTACGGGGCCAGGTCGCGGACGCGGCGCATCTCGACCAGGGAGGCGGGCAGGAAGCCGCGCAGGCCGATGTCCACGATGAGGCCGCCCTTGACGACCTCGATGACGGTGCCGGTGACGACGCCGTCCTCTTCCTTGATCTTCTCGATGGAGCCCCAGGCACGCTCGTACTGAGCACGCTTCTTGGAGAGGATCAGGCGGCCTTCCTTGTCCTCCTTGGTGAGGACAAGGGCCTCCACGCTGTCGCCGACGGCAACAACTTCGTCCGGGTCCACGTCATGCTTGATGGAAAGTTCCCGGGACGGGATGACGCCTTCGGTCTTGTAACCGATGTCGAGCAGCACTTCGTCGCGGTCGACCTTGACGACGGTGCCTTCGACCAGATCGCCGTCGTTGAAGTACTTGATGGTGGCGTCAACGGCGGCGAGGAAGTCCTCAGCAGTGCCAATGTCATTGATGGCAACCTGCGGGGCGGTGGAGGTAATGGTCATGTAGTAGGGGCTCCGATGTGGATTGTTCACTCGGCCGGGCGACGCGGACACAGGAAGGGAACGCGACAACCCGGATAGTGGGTTGATATGAATATTGGTAGCGCACAGAAAGTGCTCGTTCAGTCTAACGACATTGGCAAGTCTGGGTCAAAGGCAGTCCGTCAGAAGCCCGTCATGCAGAACACCGGCCGGTCCTGAGCCAGCAGGGCGGTCAATTCCGCGGCGGAGCCGGCCCGGTGCTCGGTGATCCTCCCGGCCTGACGCAGCACCTCCGCGGACACACCGCCCAGGTAGACACTGGAGAGGTCGGCCACCTCCAGGGTCAGGTCCGCCGTCACCGTCTGGGGTTCCGTCTCGGCGTCGCCCACCCTCACGGCCGCCCGCACGACGTCGGCCGCGCCACCCTCCACGGTCAGCCGCCAGACTCCGGCGGCATAGCCGAGGGGGTCCGTGACCTCCAGGACGAGCTCGCCGTCCCGGTGGTACGGCCGGCCCGTCAGGCACGCCGGAACGTCGAGGATACGCAGCCACAACTGGTCCGCATGCCCGGTGGTCTTGACCCGGCGCGGATCCACCAGCAGGTTCTCGATCAGCCGGTCGTCCGAGGCGAAGCCCCACTCGACCTTCCGGATGAGGTCCAGGTGGAGGAGGTAGTCCCAGATCGCCCGGTAACTGGCGGCTGTGCTCGCCACGAGCACCCCGATCTTGACGGCCGGGATCTTCTGGTCCCAGCCGGTGAACGTGTACGTGACGTACCCGCGGGGTGTGCCGCCGTCGTCGTAGTGCACGGCCGCGATCACCCCGGTGCCCTTGCCATCGTTCTTGGACATCCAGGTGTCCGTCTCGATCACCGAGTAGGCGGCCGTACGGCCCACGGCGCCGGGGCTCTGGCGGTGTGCACGGTCGTAGAGGACCGGCCCCAGGTCCCGCAGGTCCTTCGGATCGATCAGCCGCATGGACCCGGACACCGGGCCGGCGAGGGCGGCCTCACCACCGGAATCCACCTCCACCGTACGCCGGGTCGTGGCCACCCCGAACCCGAACCGCCGGTAGATCGTGGCCTCCGAGGCACTCAGCGCTGCCACGGGGAACCCGGCAGAGGCGGCCCGGTCCAGCTCCGCCCGCATCATGGCCCGTAGGATGCCCCGGCGGCGATGGGTGGAGCGAACAGTCACGTCCGAGATGAGGAAGCCCTCGACCTCCCGGCCGGCGCCGGTCTGGAGGTGCTTGCTGAAGGAGGCGAAGGTGCCGACCGGCTCGGCGTCCTCCGGTGCCACCCCGGCCTCATAGACCCCCACGTAGGTGCGCCGGTCCTGTGCGTCCAGGTCCAGGACCTGGTCCAGTGCCGCCCCGGTGGGGACCGCCTCGTAGAAGCCCCGCTCGACCGCGGCGGTCATGCGGGCAGCGCGGGGGTCCTCCACGGCGGGCCGGCCGGAGGAGCGGAAGCGGTACAGGTCCAGGCCGGGCAGGATCCCGGCGGTGAACTCCTCAGTGGGCCGCATCATGCCAGCTCCGCCCTACTCCCACGTTCACGTCGAGCGGTACCGAGAGCTGCGCCGCATGGCCCATCTTGTCCTCCAGCAAGGCGGTGGCTGCCTCCAACTCGTCGTCCGGGACCTCGAGGATGAGTTCGTCATGCACCTGCAGCAGCATCCGGGAACGCAGGCCCTGCTCGTTGATGGCCAGTTGCACGTCCAGCATGGCCTGCTTGATGATGTCTGCGGCGGAGCCCTGGATCGGGGCATTGAGGGCGGCCCGCTCGGCCATGTCCCTCAACTGGCGGTTGTCACTGTTGAGGTCCGGAAGGTACCGGCGCCGACCCTTGATCGTGGCCGTGTACCCGTCCCGGCGGGCCTGCGCCACCAGGTCCTTCAGGTAGTCGCGTACGGCACCGAAGCGGTCGAAGTAGCCCTTCATCAGTCCCCGTGCCTCGTCCACGGGGATCTGCAGCTGCTTGGACAGTCCGAAAGAGCTCAACCCGTAAGCGAGTCCGTAGCTCATGGCCTTGACCTTGGCCCGCATCTCACCGGAGACGTCTGCCGGATCCACGCCGAACACCTGTGCCCCGACGAACCGGTGCAGGTCCTCACCGTCCCGGAAGGCCTGGATCAGAGCCTCGTCCTCGGAGAGGTGCGCCATGATCCGCATCTCGATCTGGGAGTAGTCCGCGGTCAGCAGGGTGCCGTAGCCCTCGCCCACCACGAACACGTCGCGGATCTTCCGGCCGGCCTCCGTGCGCACCGGGATGTTCTGCAGGTTCGGGTGCAGGCTGGACAGCCGCCCGGTGGCGGCGGCCGTCTGCGAATAGGTGGTGTGGATGCGCCCGTCCTGCGCCACGGTGTCCCGCAGCCCCTCCACCGTCTGCCGCAGCTTCGTGGCGTCCCGGTGGAGCATCAGGTTCTCGAGGAAGGGGTGCTGGGTCTGGTTCAGCAGGTCGTTGAGGGACTCGACGTCCGTGGAGTAACCCGTCTTGGTCTTGCGGGTCTTCGGCATGTCCAGCTTCTCGAACAGCAGGGCCTGCAGCTGTTTCGGGGAGCCGAGGTTGACCTTCTCCCCGCCGGTCACCTCGGAGACCGAGGCCCACGCCGACTCCTGGGCCGCCTCCATGCGTTCGGTGAAGTCGGCGAACAGCCCGTCCAGGACCGGACGGTCCACGGCGATGCCGGCCAGCTCCATGTCCACCATGACCTCGGCCAGCGGGATCTCCAGGTCCAGCAGCAACTGCTGGGCGCCACGCTCGATCAGCGCCGGCGAGAAGATCTCGGAGAGCCGGCGCACCATCCAGCCCGCCCGAACGGCGGCTGCGCCCTGGGCCTGGAGGACGGCTTCCTCGGAGGAGGCCCCGGCGTCGGCGGCACTGTCCAGATCCAGTTCCAGCTGGTCCCCGGCCTGGGTCGGATCATCCTCCATCTCCAGGGTGGACTGCAGATAGGTCTGCACCAGGGCGTCCAGCCCGTAGCCGCGGCGGTCCGGCTGGATCAAGTAGGCGGAGAGCAGGACATCGTCCACGACGCCGGCCAGCACCACGTCCGCGCCCAGTGCGGTCCGGTGCCCAGCCGCCGAGAGCGCTTTCGCGACGGCCTTGAGGTCGTAGATCGCCTTCGGGTGGCCCGCCTGCGCGAGGTAGGCCGCCAGCACCGGGCCGGGGCCGGCGTCGGGCGTGGTGTCCTCAGAGGAGGTGTTCGCGGAAGGGAGCCGGAGGTCAACATAGACTGCGGCCTTCTCAGCCTTCCCGACCCGTCCGGTGCTCAAGCCCGCAGTGCCGGCACCGCCGCTGACCTCGGCCACCAGGGCGGCACCGATCGCGACGCCATAGTCCCCCGGGGCCGGGATCTTGCGCTTGGGCAGGATAGCCGGGCCGTCCAGGACCACGTGCACACCGATCAGGTTGGCGGCGTGCTCAGCGAGGAAGGACTCCAGTGCGGCCGCGCCGGCGGCATCCGGGGTGAGGACCGTGAACTCCGGAGTGGCCTCGACCGGGGCGGCCTCCGGCTCACCCCCGAGGCGCTCAGCCAGGGTGTCGAAGAGTCGCTGGCGCACGGTGTTGAACTGGAGCGCGTCGAAGAGCTCCTCGACCTGCTCGTGGTCCGGGTGCGTGAGCTCGGTGGCCTCAAGCGCCACCGGCAGCTCCATGTCCCGCAGCAGATGGTTCAGGCGGCGGTTGCGCCGGACGTCGTCCGCGTGGTCCCGCAGGGACTGGCCGGCCTTGCCCTTGATCTCGTCGGCGTGTTCTAGCACGTCCTCGACGGTGCCGTAGAGGTTGATCCACTTGGCGGCGGTCTTGGGACCGACGCCCGGAACGCCCGGCAGGTTGTCCGCCGTCTCCCCGACCAATGCGGCCAGATCCGGGTAGCGTTCCGGAGCCACCCCGTACTTCTCGATGATGGCGGCGGCGTCCATGGGCGGGATGTCCGAGACGCCCTTCTTCGGGTAGAGCACCGTCGTCTGGTCCGTGATCAGCTGGAAGGCGTCCCGGTCCCCCGAGACCACGCGGGTGTCCCAGCCGGCGGCCTCCGCCTGGGCGGCGAAGGTCGCCACGATGTCGTCCGCCTCGAACCCGTCCACTGAGACGGTGGGGATGTTCATGGCCTCCATGACCTTGATGATCAGGTTGATCTGGCCGTGGAACTCCTCCGGCGTCTTCGAGCGGCCTGCTTTGTACTCCGTGTACTCCTCCGAGCGGAACGTGGGGGTGTCCAGGTCGAACGCGACCGCCACGTGCGTGGGCTTCTGCTGGCGGATCATGGTCAGCAGCATGGTGGTGAAGCCGTAGACGGCGTTGGTGTGCTGACCGGTGTCCGTGGCGAAGTTGTCCACCGGCAACGCGTAGAAGGCCCGGAAGGCCATGGAGTGGCCATCGATGACCAGCAGGCGCTGGTCAGCCGCCGGTGGCGCGGCGGGGACGGCGGAATCAGGTACGGGATTGCTCGAATCAGTCACGGGTGCCAGCCTAATGGTCATGAACGATGCCCAGACAGCAGCCCCCGCCACCTCACCGGCGACATCACCGGCCACGAAGCCGGCACCCTATGCCTTCGTGCCGGGCACCACCCCCGAGCTCAGCCCCGACGAGCGCCGGCGGATGATGCTCGACTCCGGCATCCCGGAGGACCTCCACGACCAGCTGGGCGTACTGGGCATCAGTCCCCTGGCGGCGAAGATGGGCATCGTCTTCCAGGAGATGACGGTGGCGCGGATGGTGGCCACCATGCCGGTGGCGGGCAATGAGCAGAACGCGGGGCTGTTGCACGGCGGCGCGCACCTGGTCCTGGCCGAGACCCTGGGGTCGATCGGCGCCGTACTGCACACGGGCGGACAGAAACCGGTCGTGGGGATTGAGATCAGTGCCACCCACCACCGCGGTGTCACGGGCGGCCTGGTCACGGGCACCTGCACGCCGATCCACCTGGGCGGCACGCTGACCACGCATGAGATCGTCATGACCGATGAGCACGGGAAACGATTGTCCACGGCCAAGATCACGAACATGATCCTGGAACCGGGCCGGCGGTGAGTCGCGGCAGGACAGTGACGGGATGAGACTGGTGCCCGAAGTGGGACTTGAACCCACACATCTTTCGATACCGCATTTTGAGTGCGGCGCGTCTGCCAATTCCGCCATTCGGGCTTGAATGGTCTGCTCGGTCCCCCTGGAGTCTCCTCTGGGAATCTCGAGCATGACAACCCTACAAGAATACACGCTGTGAACGTGTCATCGCGGCCCAACCGCACGTCATCGCCACCAGGCACCGATACGCTGTCGGGGGAACAAGCGCAAGGAGCCTGCATGTCGACCGATAAGTCCGAGAATCCCGAGATCCACCCGAGCCCCGAGACGGACCCGACGCCCGGCCAGGCCGGAACCAGTGACGGTGCCGACATACTCCGCGTCGTCGTCGCCGAGGACGAGACGCTCATCCGCGTGGACATCGTGGAGATCCTCACTGGGCAGGGCTATGACGTGGTCGGCGAGGCGGACAACGGCCAGAAGGCCCTGGACCTGGCCACCGAGCTCGAGCCGGACGTGGTCCTGATGGACGTCAAGATGCCCGTGATGGACGGCATCACCGCCGCCGAGCACATCGCCCAGGCCAAGATCGCCCCCGTGGTCCTCCTGACGGCCTTCAGCCAGCGGGAGCTGGTGGAGCGGGCCCGTGAGGCCGGAGCCATGGCCTACGTGGTCAAGCCGTTCAACGAGAACGACCTCGTGCCCGCGATCGAGCTGGCGGTGGCCCGCTTCGATGAGCTCCGGGCACTCGAGGAGGAGGTCTCCGACCTCGCCGAGCAGTTCGCCACCCGCAAGCTCGTCGACCGTGCCAAGTCGCTGTTGACGACCACCCTGAACCTGACCGAGCCGGAGGCGTTCCGGTGGATCCAGAAGAGCTCCATGGACCGGCGGCTGAGCATGCGCGAGGTCGCCCAGACGGTCATCGACCAGATGAGATGACCTCGCGCGCGCGCTCGATCACAGGGGCGAACGTGCCGGCCACATCCCGACCCGCTCGGCATTCGGCCGCGGGTAACCCTCCACGAGTCCCCCGGAGTCGTCCAGGTCGCCGATGCGGTGCACCTTGACGATGTTGGTGGAGCCGACCAGGCCAGGAGGGGAACCGGCGGCGATGACCACCAGGTCGTTGACGCCGGCGATGCCCTCTTTGAGCAGTGAGCGATCCACCTGCGCCGTCATCTCATCCGTGGAGTCCGCGAAGGGCACCATCTTCGGCAGCACGCCCCAGGACAGGCACAGGATGTTGTGCGTGTGCTCCACGTGCGTGAACGCGTAGATCATCTGCTGCGGACGCAACCGGGAGAGCCTCCGGGCAGAGTCGCCCGACTGGGTGAAGGCCGCCAGGTGGCGCACGTCCAACTGGTCGGCGATCTCCACGGCCGCCCGGGTGATGGCCCCGCCGCGGGTCTTCGGGCTGGACCCCAGTGGGCGGATGCGGTCGAGTCCGTGGGTTTCGGTGGACTCGATGATCCGTGCCATCGTCTCCACGGTGGTCACCGGATACTTGCCCACCGAGGTCTCCCCCGAGAGCATGACGGCATCGGCCCCGTCCAGCACAGCGTTGGCGCAGTCGGAGGCCTCGGCGCGGGTGGGACGGGGGCTGTCGATCATGGACTCCAGCACCTGGGTGGCCACGATGACGGGCTTGGCCCAGCGGCGGGCCAATTCGATGGCCCTCTTCTGTACCAGCGGGACGTCCTCGAGCGGCAGCTCCACTCCGAGGTCACCGCGGGCCACCATGATGGCGTCGAACGCGTCCACGATCCCGTGCAGCGCCTCCACGGCCTGGGGCTTCTCGATCTTGGCGATCACCGGGACCCGGCGGCCCTTCTCGTCCATGATCTCGTGCACCCGCTGGATGTCCTCGGCCGAGCGGACGAAGGAGAGGGCGATCATGTCCACGCCCAGGTCCAGGGCCCAGCGCAGGTCGTCCTCGTCCTTCTCGGACAGGGCGGGGACGTTCACTGCCACACCGGGCAGGTTGATGCCCTTGTTGTTGGACACCGCTCCGGGGACCACCACCTCGGTCACGACGTCGGTCCCGGTCACCTCCACGGCGCGCAGGGCGACCTTGCCGTCGTCGATCAGCAGGGCATCCCCGGCCTTGACGTCGTCGGGCAGCCCCTTGAAGGTGGTGCCGCAGCGCTCCGCGGTTCCCTCGATCTCCTGCGTGGTGATGGTGAAGCGGTCACCCACACTCAGCTCGTGCGGTCCATCGGCGAACCGTCCGAGCCGGATCTTGGGTCCCTGCAGGTCCGCGAAGATCGCCACGGGACGGTCGAGGTCCCGGGCGGCCTTCCGGATGTCCGCGTAGGTCCGCTCGTGGACGTCCCAGCTCCCGTGGCTCATGTTCATGCGCGCGACATCGACCCCCGCGGCGATCAGGTCCTTCGTGTTCTGGTATCCCTCGTTGGCCGGGCCGAACGTGGCGACGATCTTCGCGTGTCTCATGCTCCCAGCCTAACGAGCCGAACTGACGTTGAGGTGAACAGCCGTGGCTCCATCACACCGACATGGCACGATCCGTCGGCTCCACCGGGGACGGCAGCCGAGTCCAGGTCTCGAGCGACTCGTCCACGGCCTTGGCGCAGGCCCGTCCCTCCGCGATAGCCCACACCACGAGCGAGGCACCGCGCCCGGCATCGCCGGCCACGAAGACCCCCGGGGTGTCGGTCTCGTAGCGGTGGTCCCGCTTGACCAGTCCGCGTTCGAGCACGACACCGGCGTGGCCCTCTCCGGAGGTCAGTCCGGCATCCTCCACCCCGGTGAACCCCAGTGCCAGCAGCACGAGGTCAGCCGGAATCTCACGCTCCGTGCCGGGCTTCGGCACGCGACGGCCGTCCGGCAGGTACTCGGTCTCGGCCACGCGCACGGCTCGAACCCGCTCCACGCCGTCGGCACCCACCTCGCCCAGGAATTCCACGGTGGAGGCCAGGTACTCGCGCGTGCCGCCCTCGGCGTCCGCAGTGGTCACCTCGTAGACCCGCGGCACAGTCGGCCACGGCTGGTCATCCGGACGTTCCGCCGGCAGTTCCTTGCCGATGGCCAGGGTCGTCACAGACGCAGCCCCGTGGCGGTGGGCCGTGCCGATGCAGTCGGCCCCGGTGTCACCACCGCCGAGGACCACCACGTGCTTGCCGTCCGCCCGGATCTGAGCCGCCGCCTCCGACTCGTCCAGTTCTCCGTTCACGGCCCGGTTGGACTGGACCAGGTAGTCCATGGCGAAGTGCACACCATCCAGCTGCCGGCCCGGCACGGGCAGGTCACGCGGCACGGGCGCTCCGGTGGCCATGATGACGGCGTCGTAACGCGACCGCAGCTCGGCCCACGACATGTCGGTGCCGATGGTCACGTTGGTGCGGAAACGTGTTCCCTCGGCCTCCATCTGCTCGATCCGGCGGTCGAGGATGTCCTTCTCCATCTTGAAGTCCGGGATCCCGTAGCGCAGCAGGCCGCCGACCCTCCCGTCCCGCTCGTAGACGGCCACGGTGAAGCCGGCCCGAGTCAGCTGCTGGGCGGCGGCCAGCCCGGTGGGGCCGGATCCGACGACGGCGACGGTGTGACCGTTGAGCCGTTGGGGGACGACGGGGTCGAGCCAGTCGTTGTCGAAGGCGGCGTCCGCGATGGAGACCTCGGTCTGCTTGATCGTCACGGCCGGCTGGTTGATCCCCAGCACGCAGGACGACTCACAGGGTGCCGGGCAGATGCGGCCGGTGACCTCGGGGAAGTTGTTCGTGGCATGCAGCCGCGCGGCGGCCTCCTCCCACCGGCCCCGGTGGACCAGGTCGTTCCACTCGGGAATGAGGTTGCCCAGGGGGCAGCCCTGGTGGCAGAACGGCACGCCGCAGTCCATGCAGCGTCCGGCCTGCGTCCGGATGACGGCCTCATCCTGGCGGACATAGACGTCCTTGAAGTCCAGGATGCGCACGGGCACGGGACGGGACGGCCGGTCCTGCCGCTCACGGGTGTTCAGAAATCCACGGGGATCAGCCACGGGTAGCCTCCACAATACGACCCCAGGCGGCATCGCCGTCCGGGTCTAGTCCTTCGTCGATGACGGCCGCACGCGTCTTCAGCACGGCGTCGTAGGTGGCTGGCAGCACGGTGGTGAAGCGCGCCATCACCGCCTCCGGGTCAGCCTCCAGGTCGGAGAGCAGATGAGCGGCCACCGGCGAACCGGTCTCGGCACGGTGCCGTTCCAGCAGGCCCATGATGGCCTCCCGGTCCTCGGCGCGCGGCTCCAGCAGCAACAGGTCATTCTGCTCCACGGCCAGCGGGTTCAGGGTGGTCTCGTCCAGGTCCAGGACCCAGGCGGTGCCACCGGACATGCCAGCCCCGAAATTGCGGCCTGTCCGGCCGAGGATGAGGGCGCGTCCCCCGGTCATGTACTCACAGCCGTGGTCCCCGATCCCCTCGACGACGGCGCTGGCCCCAGAGTTGCGGACCAGGAACCGCTCCCCCACGCGACCACGCAGGAAGATCTCGCCCGAGGTGGCGCCATAGGCGATGACATTGCCCGCCACCACGTTGTCCTCGGCCGCGAACCCTGCCGAGGCGTCCGGGCGCACGACGATGCGCCCCCCGGACAGTCCCTTCGCCACGTAGTCGTTGGCGTCCCCCTGTAGCCGGAGCGTGATCCCGGCCGGCAGGAAGGCGCCCAGCGACTGACCCGCCTCCCCCGTGAGGTTGACGGTGATGGTGTCCGCCGGCAGCTCGTCCAGCAACCGGGCCTTCGTGACGTGGTAGCCGAGCATGGTGCCGGCGGCCCGGTCCGTGTTGACGATCCGCTTGGTGACCTCGACCGGCGTGCCGTTCGCGATGGCGGGCTCGGCCAGGGTGATGAGGTCGTTGTCGAAGTGCTGGTCCAGCTCGTGGTTCTGTCCGTGGGTATTGGACAGCTGACTCGCCTTGGCCGGATCGGCAGGATCGTACCCGGCCAGGATGCCGCTCAGGTCCAGGTCCTCGGTCTTCCAGTGGTTCCGGGTCGCATCCCGGTCCAGGACGTCGATGTGGCCGACAGCCTCGTCGATGGACCGGAAGCCGAGCTCGGCCAGGTACTCCCGGACCTCCTGGGCGATGAACTCGAAGAAGGTGACCACGAACTCCGGCTGGCCGGTGAACCGGGACCGGAGCTCCGGGTTCTGGGTGGCCACCCCCACCGGGCAGGTGTCCAGGTGGCAGACGCGCATCATGATGCAGCCGGAGACCACCAGGGGTGCGGTGGCGAAGCCGAACTCCTCGGCACCGAGCAGCGCGGCGATGACCACGTCCCGGCCCGTCTTGAGCTGGCCGTCCACCTGGACCACCACCCGGTCCCGCAGGCCGTTGAGCATCAGGGTCTGCTGAGCCTCGGCGAGCCCCAGCTCCCACGGGGCTCCCGCATGCTTGAGCGAGTTCAGCGGCGAGGCCCCGGTGCCGCCGTCGTGCCCGGAGATCAGCACGACGTCGGCCTTGGCTTTGGTCACGCCGGCCGCCACGGTACCCACCCCGGATTCTGAGACGAGCTTGACGTGTACACGGGCAGCCGGGTTGGACCGCTTCAGGTCATAGATCAACTCGGCGAGGTCCTCGATCGAGTAGATGTCATGGTGCGGCGGCGGCGAGACCAACGAGACGCCGGGCGTGGAGTGCCGGGTGGAGGCCACCCAGGGGTACACCTTGGTGCCCATGAGCTGACCGCCCTCGCCGGGCTTGGCCCCCTGTGCCATCTTGATCTGCAGGTCGTCCGCGGTCGCGAGGTAGAGGCTGGTCACGCCGAAGCGGCCGGAGGCGATCTGCTTGATGGCCGAGCGGCGTTCCGGATCCAGGAGGCGTTCCGGGTCCTCGCCGCCCTCGCCGGTGTTGGACTTGCCGCCCAGCCGGTTCATGGCGATCGCGAGGGTCTCGTGGGCCTCCCGGGAGATCGAGCCGTAGCTCATGGCCCCCGTGGAGAAGCGCTTGACGATCTCCGAGACGGGCTCGACCTCGTCCAGCGGGACGGGCTGGCGCACCCCGGTCTTCAGGGTCAGCAGCCCACGCAGGGTCATCAGGTCCCGGGCCTGCTCGTCCACGCGCTGCGTGTAATCCTTGAAGATGCCGTATTGGCGGGTCCGGGTGGCGTGCTGGAGCCGGAACACGGTCTCCGGATTGAACAGGTGCGGTGGCCCGTCCCGACGCCACTGGTACTCGCCCCCGGTCTCCAGTTCCCGGTAGGGATCGATGTCGTTGCCGTCCGGCGGGTAGGCCGCCCAGTGGCGCTGCTCGTTCTCGGCGGCGATGACGCCCAGCCCGACCCCGCCCATGGGAGTGTGCGTGCCGGCGAAGTACCGGTCCACGAGGGGCCGCGACAGGCCGATGGCCTCGAACGTCTGGGCCCCGCAGTAGGACGCCACAGTGGAGATGCCCATCTTGGACATGATCTTCTGCACGCCCTTGCCGAGAGCCTTGATGAGGTTGGCGACTGCCTCGGCGCGGGTCACGCCGGTGATGGCCCCGGTACGGACCAGGTCTTCGGCTGACTCCATGGCCAGGTAGGGGTTCACCGCAGAGGCACCGTAGCCGATGAGCACGGCCACGTGATGGACCTCGCGGACGTCACCTGCCTCGACGAGCAGCGAGGCACGGGTTCGGTTGGCCGAGGACAAGAGGTGGTGGTGCACGGCGGAGAGGAGCAGCAGGGACGGGATGGGAGCCCACTGTGCATTCGAATCGCGGTCGGAGAGCACGATGTACTGCACTCCACGGTTCACCGCGGCCGAGACCTGCTCGCAGATCTCGGTGAGCCGATCACGCAGGCCGGCCGAGCCGCCGTCGACCCGGTAGAGGCCACGGACCTTCAGGGCGACCTTCCCGCCGGACTGGATCCCGGGCATACCACTGGACTGCTGACCACCCTCCGACCGCAGATTGGCGATCTTGGCCAGCTGGTCGTTGTCGATGACCGGGAACTCGAGGTTCACGTGGTTGGTCCGCACCCGGTCGGTGGACAGCAGGTTGCCGTCCGGGCCGATCGAGGTCCGCATGGAGGTGACGAGTTCCTCGCGGATGGAGTCCAGCGGCGGGTTCGTGACCTGAGCGAAGGACTGCGTGAAGTAGTCGAACAGCAGCCGGGGCCGCTTCGAGAGCACCGCGATGGGGGTGTCCGTGCCCATGGCACCCAGGGGCTCCGCTCCCTTCTCCGCCATGGGGCCGATGAGCAGGCGGAGTTCCTCCGTGGTGTAGCCGAAGGTCCGCTGGCGGTGCGCCACGGAGGTGGATGAGTAGTTGACGTGCTCACGCTCGGGCAGGTCGGCCAGGTTGATGAGGTTCTCGCGGACCCACTCTCGCCACGGGTTGGCCGAGGCCACCTCCGCCTTGACCTCGTTGTCCTCGATGATGCGGCCCTCAGCGGTGTCCACGAGGAACATCCGGCCCGGTGCCACGCGGCCCTTGCGGACGATCCGGGAGGGATCGAGCGGCAGCACGCCGACCTCGGAGGCCAGCACCACCAGCCCGTCATCAGTGACCCAGTAACGGGCCGGGCGCAGGCCGTTGCGGTCCAGCACCGCCCCGACCTGGCGTCCGTCGGTGAAGGCCACGGCGGCGGGGCCGTCCCACGGCTCCATGAGCATGGAGTGGTACTGATAGAACGCCCGGCGGTCCGGGTCCATGGACTCGTGGTTCTCCCACGCCTCCGGGATCATCATCATCACCACGTGGCTCAGGGGCCGGCCGGCAAGCATCAGCAGCTCGGCGACCTCGTCGAAGTTCGCGGAGTCCGAGGCACCTGGGGTGCAGATCGGGTACAGCTTCTCCGGTTCCTCGCCGAGCACCGAGGACGCCAGCTGGGACTGGCGGGCGCGCATCCAGTTCCGGTTGCCCTTGACCGTGTTGATCTCGCCGTTGTGGGCGATGGTCCGGAACGGCTGGGCCAGCGGCCAGGACGGGAAGGTGTTGGTGGAGAAGCGGGAGTGCACTACGGCCAGGGACGTGGCGAAGCGCTCGTCCGAGAGATCGGGATAGAACGGCTCGAGCTGGGCCGTGGACAGCATCCCCTTGTAGACGATCGTCTGCGTGGACAGTGAGGGGAAGTAGACCCCGAACTTGTTCTGGGTGCGCTTGCGGACCCGGAAGACGCGGGCGTCCAGCGAGTCGCCGGCTGTGGTCCCCACCGAGGGGTCCAGGGCGAGGAACAGCTGGGAGAAGTGGGGCATGACCGCTCGGGCAGAGGCACCGAGCACGTCGGTGTCCACCGGGACGTCGCGCCAGCCCAGGACCACGAGTCCCTCCTCGGTGGCGCGCTCCTGGATGCCGTCCACGCACTGACGGCGCTCGGTGGCATCCTGCGGCAGGAATGCCGTACCGGCGGCGTAATGCCCGGCGTCCGGCAGGTCGAAGTCGACGACCTCGCGGAAGAAGGCGTCCGGGATCTGCAGCAGTAGTCCGGCCCCGTCTCCGGTGCCGTCATCCCCGCCCACGCCGCCGCGGTGTTCGAGATTGCGCAGCGCCACGAGGGCGTGCTGCACGATGTCGTGCCCCGGGGTGCCGCGCAGGGTGGAGATGACGGCCAGGCCGCAGTTGTCCGTCTCCGCGTCAGGTCGGTACAGACCCTGCTCGGTGGGGATCGCGGAGAACCGGTTGAAGGGGTTCTTCGGATCCCGGGCCAATGCGTCCTGGACCGAGTCCTCCGGCAGCGGCCGGTCTGCCGGCTCCGGCGGGACGGCCTGAACTGGGTGCCCCGCCTCTGCGGGCTGGCCCTGGGGAGGGCGGGCGTGCTGGTCATCACGGCGCAATGTCATGAGAGTCCTTCCGTTGCGCAGGGGTTCTGCTGCGGTGGAAGGGGACATCATCGGCCCCTACGTCGAGAGATGAACACGCGGTTTCGTCCGCTTCACCTCACGTCAATGCAGTGGATCCGATACTACCGAGGCGGGGGGCCGTCCATCTCACTTTTCGGTCGGATCGGCCACTTTTTTTGTTTCGGCTGCGTTAACTTTCGCCCCGTCGACGGATGGCACGGCTGGATCTGAGGCCCCGGCGACCGTCGCAGACGCGGGTGTCGAGTCGGTCTCGGTCTCGGTCGCCGTATCGGAGTCCTCGACCGGTTCCCGGCCTGCACGCCACACTGACTCTGCCTCGGCCTTCGCCTCGGCGGTCTTCGGCCGGGTGAGGCCCAGGTAGATGAGATAGCCGATGGCGATCAGCAACATCAACAGCGAGGTCCAGACGTTCAGGCGCTGGGTGCTGCCGAAGAGCGTGACCATCTCCGCCTCGTCGATCCGCAGCATCTCGATCCAAGTGCGGCCAGCCGTGTACCAGGCGACGTAGGACCAGAGCATCATGCCTCGCCGCAGGTGCAGCCGGCGGTCGATCAGCAGCAGCAGGGCCACCCCGAGCAGGTTCCACAGCATCTCGTAGGCGAACGTGGGGTGGAAGAGGGTGCCCTCGAGGGCACCGGCGGGAAAGTTCGCGTGGTCGGCGGACACCTGCAGGCCCCAGGGCGCCGTGGTGGGGCCGCCGAAGAGTTCCTGATTGAAGTAATTGCCGAGACGGCCGATGGCCTGGGCGAGCAGCACTCCTGGGGCCACCACGTCGGCATAGGCGGAGATCTTGAAACCGTAGCGGCGGCAGGCGATCCAGGCACCCACGGCGCCCAGTGCGACCGCGCCCCAGATCCCGAGGCCGCCCTCCCAGACCCGCCAGATCTTGGTCAGGTCGCCCGTGCCGTCGAAGTTGGGGCCGAAATAGGCGTCCGGTGACGAGACTACGTGGTAGAGCCGAGCGCCGACCAGGCCGAAGACAATGGCCCAGATGGAGATGTCGATGATGCTGCCCTCGGGGCCACCACGGGCCTTCCAGCGCCGCGAGGCCAGCCAGAGGCCAGCGACCATGCCGGCCACGATGCACAGCGCATAGGCGTGGATCGTGACGGGGCCGAGGTCGAAGCCGTCCCAGACCGGGGCAGGGATGGCGGCCGTGGTCAGCGCGCCGTACATCAGGCGTCTCCTCGTGGGTTCTTCACGGCGCCCGTGGCCAGTTCGGCCGCCAGGGCCCCGACGGCGGCCGGGCCCCCGTCCCGCAGGGCCGCCACCAGGGCGGTGCCCACGATCGCACCATCGGCATACTCACCGATCTCACGGATGTGCTCGGGCTTCGAGATGCCCAGGCCGACCGCGACGCGGGGTGCCCCGGCGGCGTGCGCCCGGGCGACGACGTTCTCGGCGGCCGTGGAGACCTCGGAGCGGGCCCCGGTGACGCCCATGACGGACACGCCGTAGACGAAGCCGCGCGAGGATTCGGTGATCAGCTTCACGCGCTCGTCCGTGGAACTCGGCGCGGTCAGGAAGATCCGGTCCAGTCCGTAGCGGTCGGAGGCCTCGAACCAAGCTCCGGCCTCCTCCGGCACCAGGTCCGGAGTGACGATTCCCGCTCCCCCGGCTTCGGCCAGCTGACGGGCAAAGGTCTCCACGCCCATCCGGTCGACGATGTTCCAGTAGGTCATGACCACCACCGCGGCGTCAGTGCGCTGCGTGACGGCCCGGATGATGTCGAAGACCGCATCGATCCGGAAGCCGTCGGCCAGCACCTGGCTCGTGGCCGCCTGGATGACCGGCCCGTCCATCACCGGGTCCGAGTAGGGGATGCCGATCTCGATGACGTCGGCACCGTTGTTGCCCAAGGCGACGGCCGCCTCGATCGAGTCCTCGACAGTCGGGAAGCCGGCCGGGAGGTAGCCGATGAAGGCGGTGCGGCCGGCGTCGCGCGCGGCCTCGATGCTCTCAGTGGTCAGCGATCGGATCGCGATGTTCTCGGTCTGCTCGGTCATCAGTTCTGCGCTCCTTCGGGGCGTGCGGCCACGGCCTCCGCGTCGCCGCCCTCGGGGGTCGCGGCGTCCGGCAGCATGCCGAAGTACTTCGCCGCCGTGGCCACGTCCTTGTCACCACGTCCGGACAGGTTGACGATGATGATCTTCTCGTCACCAGCGGCGGTAGAGGCACTGACGATACCCTCGTCCGCCCAACGCTGCGCCAGGCGCAGGGCGCCGGCCAGGGCGTGGGCGGACTCGATCGCCGGCACGATGCCCTCGGTGCGGCACAACCGCTGGAAGGCGTCCATGCACTCGGCGTCGTCCACGGGCTCGTAGGTGGCCCGGCCGGTGTCATTGAGCCAGGCGTGCTCGGGGCCCACGGCAGGGTAGTCGAGGCCGGCCGAGATCGAGTGTGAATCGATGGTCTGGCCGTCCTCGTCCTGCATGAGGTAGGTGCGTGCGCCGTGGAGCACACCGGTGCGGCCGAGATTGATCGACGCGGCGTGCTCGCCCGTGCTGATCCCCTTGCCTCCGGCCTCCAGGCCGTAGAGCTCCACACTGGAGTCGTCCAGGAAGGCGTGGAAGAGGCCCATGGCGTTCGAACCCCCGCCGACGCACGCGCAGACCGCGTCCGGCAGCCGACCGGCCTGCGCGATGATCTGCTCGCGGGCCTCCTCGCCGATGACCGAGTGGAAGTAGCGGACCATGGCCGGGAACGGCGCCGGTCCGGTGACGGTGCCCAGGAGGTAGTGGGTGGTCTCCACGGAGGCGACCCAGTCCCGCAGGGCCTCGTTGATGGCGTCCTTGAGCGTGCGGGCACCGGTGGTCACGGGGATGACGGTGGCCCCGAGCATCTCCATGCGGGCGACGTTGAGCGCCTGGCGCTGGGTGTCCACCTCGCCCATGTAGACGGTGCACTCCAGGCCGAACAGGGCAGCGGCAGTCGCGGTGGCCACGCCGTGCTGTCCGGCACCGGTCTCCGCGATGAGGCGGGTCTTGCCCATCCGGCGGGCCAGCAGGGCTTGCCCAATCACGTTGTTGATCTTGTGGGACCCGGTGTGGTTGAGGTCCTCGCGCTTGAGGAAGATCCGCACGCCCGGGGAATCCTGGGCGAAGCGCGGCACCTCCGTGAGCAGGGAGGGACGGTTCACGTAATTCGTGAACAGGTCCTGCAGCTCTGCCGTGAACTCCGGATCGTCCCGGGCCTCGGTGAAGGTCCGATCCACTTCCTCGAGTGCGGCGATCAGGGATTCAGGCATCCAGCGCCCGCCGTAGGGTCCGAAGTACGGCCCCGGCTGGTGCTGATAGCTGCCGGTGTGCTCAATCATCGTACGTTCCAGTCTGTGTTCGGGTACTTCAGGAGATTCGGGGGTACGTCAGGGACAGGTCAGCCGCGGACGGCCAGCGAGGCCGTGCGGAAGTCGCGGATGGCCTGCGTCGGGTCACCGTGCTTCACGAGGGCCTCTCCGACCAGGACGGCGTCGGCACCGTCACGGGCGTAGTCGGCCACCTGTTCCGGTCCCTGGACGCCCGATTCGGCGATCCGGACCACGTCCTCGGGCAGGTGCGGGGCCAGGGTGGAATAGTTCCGCGGATCCACGTCCAAGGTCTTGAGGTTGCGGACGTTCACACCGACGATCCTGGCACCCACGGCCACCGCGCGCTCGATCTCCTCGACGGTGTGTGCCTCCACCAGGGCATTCATGCCCAGCTCATGGGTGATGCCGAGGTACTCGGCTAGCTGCGCGTCGTCCAGTGCGGCCACGATGAGCAGGACCAGGTCCGCCCCGTGGGCCCGGGCCTCGTGGATCATGTACTCGTCCACCGTGAAGTCCTTGCGCAGCACCGGGATGTCCACGGCTGCCCTGACGGCATCCAGATCGGCGAGCGAGCCGCCGAAGCGGTGCTGTTCCGTCAACACGGAGATGGCCGCGGCCCCACCGGCCTCGTAGCGCCGGGCCAGATCCGCCGGGGAGGCGATGTCCGCCAGAGCCCCCTTGGAGGGGCTGGACCGTTTGACCTCGGAAAGGATGCGGACGCCCTCCGGGTCCGTACGTCCCCCGCCGAGGGCGGCATAGGCGTCCCGGACCGGAGCCCGGTCCGTGACCTCGGCCGCCAGACTGCGGATAACCTCCAGGGACACCGCACGGCGGCGTTCGGCGAGGTCGGCGCGGACCCCGGCAACGATCTCCTCGAGAACGGTGGCCATCAGTGCCGGGCAGGCTTGGCGTGACCCTTGGTGCCCTTGCCGGCCTTGCCCATGATGAACCCGGCGATGAGCCCGGCCACCACGACGACGGCACCGGCGATGACCAGGACGAACAGGTCGGCCAGCATGCCGACGCCGGCCAGCAGGGATCCGGCGAGGATCAGCAGCACCAGCGTCCACGCGGCCGGCGAGTTGCCGTGGCCGAGGGGCTCGGCGTGAGTCGGGTCGTTCAGGACGAGGTCGTCGTCGGTGGTGCGGTGCGAGGTGGTCATGGACCGTCCCTTTCGTTCCAGGTATATCCAGGTCTATCCAGGCCAGCACTGCCCGCAGTCAGGCGTGCGGCAACTGATCAGGTCTGTGCCTCATTCTGCCACGGAAGTCAGGGCCGGACCCGCAGGTCTCGCCCCGTCTCGATCAGGTGGGATCCTGGCCGCGGCTGAGCTCGTCCCAGGCGTCGATCTCGTCCAGGTCCTCCGGCGTCGTGGATGCCGCCGTTGGCCCAGCGGTGGGCCCCGCAGGGGACTCCGTACCGGAGGCTGTGGTGGCCGTTCGGGTGGCCGGTGCGGCCTCATAGCGGCGGGTGGTGGCCCACCGTCGGCCGAACAAGAGTACGGCGAGACCACAGAGGAACAGCAGGATGCCGCCGACGAGGGTCAGCCATGGCCACACGGTCACGGCGTAGACTCCAGCGCCTGCGGTGGTCCCGCTGGCCTCGGAGACCTGGGAGTGGGCCGCGGCTGCCGGGTCCAGTGCGGCCTGGACGGAGGACCAGGCGGTTGCCACGCCCGCGAGGAGCAGGAGCAGCGCCGTGATCCACCGGCCGATCCGGCGGGCCATGGACAGTGCGATGCCGGCGGCCATCCCAACCAGAGCCATGGCAGGCACGACGGCGGCCGCCTCGTTCCCGGTGGTGGTGACCGCGTTGCCCGGCAACCCGGAGATCTGGGAGGACTCGATCCAGGTCTGGGCCCCGGTGCCGAGGATGATGGCCCCGGCGGCGATGGCCCAGAGGACCGCGGTGCGCCTCTTAATCATCATGGCATCGCCTCCGGGTCCAAGGTGCTCAGCAGGCCTGCCGCGAGGACGGCCCGCATGGGGGCGCTCGACTTGGTCACCGTCTCGGCTGCCTCCGTCTCCGGGTCTGAATCGGCCACGATCCCGGCACCGGCCTGCACGTAGGCGGTCCCGTCCACGAGGGTCGCGGAGCGGATGTTGATGGCCATATCCATGTTGCCGGCCAGGTCGAAGTAGCCGACCACGCCCCCGTAGGGGCCTCGCTCCTGGGGTTCCCACTCATCCAGCAATTGCAGCGCCCGCGGCTTCGGCGCCCCGGACAGGGTGCCGGCGGGGAAGGCCGCGGCCAGGACGTCCAGGGCCTTCTGCCCCGGCTCCAGCCGGCCTTCCACGTGGGAGACCAGGTGCATGATGTGGCTGAACCGCTCCACCTCCATGAACTGGGTGACGGACACGCTGCCAGGCACACACACCTTGGACAGGTCATTGCGGGAGAGGTCCACGAGCATCAGATGCTCCGCCCGCTCCTTCTGGTCGTTGACCAACACCTTCTCGTGCAGGTGGTCGTCTTCCACGGTGGCTCCGCGGGGCTGCGATCCAGCGATCGGGTGAGTGATCACCGAGCCGTCGTTGACGGTGACCAGCGCCTCCGGCGAGGACCCGACGATCTGATACCGGCCGCCGTCGGGCCCGGGCTTCTCGAAGGAGAACAGGTACATGTACGGGCTGGGGTTCATGGCGCGCAGGACCCGATAGATGTCCAGGCCGCTGGCCGTTGTCTCCGCGGAGAAGCGGCGCGAGACGACGATCTGGAAGACCTCACCGTCCACGATGGCCTGCTGGGCCTTGGCGACGGCGTCCAGGAAGCCCTCGTGAGTCCACGAGTCGTGCACGTGGGCCGAGACATCGAGGTTCAGCCAGTCCCTCGGGGCGACGGACACCGGGTCACCGCCGGCCGCCGCGCCTCCTGCCGACCCCGGGGCGTCGGACAGGGCAGGACCGGTGAGCCGGGTCGCCATCGAGCGCAGTCGCTCCACGGCGTCCGTCCACGCCTCGCGGGCGCCGGAGGCCAGGCCGTTGTGGTTGATGGCGTTGGCCACCAGGGTGACGGTGCCGTCCACGGTGTCATGCACGGCGAGGTCCGTGATGAGGTTCATGGCCATCTCCGGCAGCCCGAGGTCGTCGGGCGGCGAGCTCGGCAGCCTCTCCCAGCGGCGCACCGTGGGCCAGCCGAGGAAGCCGGCCATCCCGGAGACCAGGTTGGGCAGGTCCTTGCCCAACCCATCGCGCACGTCAGTGGACAACAGGTCCAGGGTCGCCCGGAGCACCTCGATGGGGTCGCCCTCGGTGGGCACTCCAGCCGGAGGCTCCCCCAGCCAGTGGGCCACGGCCTCCCCTGCCTGGCGGCGCGTGGTCAGCGTGGCAGCGCTGCCCGCCCCGATGAAGGAGTAACGGGACCAGACGCCGCCCTGGGCCGCCGACTCCATCAGGAAGGTGCCGGGCTCGTCCGCGGCCAGGCGGCGGTAGATGCCGACCGGAGTCAGACCGTCCGCCAGCACCGTCAGGGTCACCGGGATGACCCGGTGCTGCCCGGCAAGGCTCTCGAAGTCCTCCGCGGAGGGGGTGATGGTGCCGAGCTCACGCATCCGTGGTGGTCTCCTTCACTGTGGGGGTTGCAGGGACGTCAGCAGGAGCCGCACGGTCAGGGCCGGTGAGCGGCAGTTGGCGCCCGTCGAAGCACGTGCGAGTGCCCGTGTGGCAGGCGGCTCCGGTCTGGTCGACCTGCACGAGCAACGCGTCCCCGTCACAGTCCAATGCCACGGAGTGGACCTCCTGGATGTGACCGGAGGTGTCCCCCTTGCGCCAGTACTCCCGCCGTGAGCGCGAATAGTAAGTGGCCCGGCCGGAGGTCAGGGTGCGCCGCAGGGCCTCCTCGTCCATCCAGCCCAGCATCAGCACCTCACCCGTGTCGTGCTGTTGGGCGATGGCCGCGACAAGGCCGTCGGGCGTCTTCTTGAGCCGCTGTGCGATCGCCGGGTCGAGTGCCACATCGGCGGAGGCGGTGTTGTCCATGGTGATCCAGTCTAAGCTCCGTGTAGCGTTGTCCCTGTTATGGGGAACCACGCCGACCGGACCACCGGCCAGACACCAGGACGCGACTTCACCGCGGCCTCTCGGGATGCGCTCGTCGAGTCGCTGCTGGCTGCCGGTCCCGGCCGGCCGACCCTGTGCGAGGGATGGCAGACAGAGCACCTCGCGGCCCATGTCGTCCTGCGGGAGAGTTCGCCGCTCGTGGCCGGTCTGGTGCTCCGTCCCCTGTCTCGCTCGCTGGAGCGGAAGACCAGGGAACTCGGTGCCGCATCGTCCTCGCCGCACGCCTACCAGCAGCTGGTGGACCGGGTGGCCTCCGGGCCGCAGCCCCCGGCGCGACTGCGCCAGAACCCGAGGGCGTCGAGACTCGCCAAGACCATCCAGGGTTCCGCAGCGGCCCGGCGTGCCGCCCAGGCCACGAACCTGCTTGAGTTCTTCGTCCACACCGAGGATGTCCGGCGTGCCCAGGACCGTTGGGCCCCGCGCCACCTCGCCGATGACTACGCCAACGCCCTCTTCACCGAGTTCGGCCGACGTGTCCGCATGATGTACCGCTCCGAGCCGACCGGGGTTGTCCTGGCCCGCAGTACTGGCCAGCGCTTGGTGGCGCGCCCCACCGGCAAGGACGAGGAGACCCGGACCGTCTCCGGCCCGGCCGGGGAACTCGTGCTGCATGCGTTCGGTCGCCGCGACCATGCCCTGGTACTGGTTGACTGATCTTGTGGGCTGATCCGCGTGTGCTGAATCGGGTGGTCTGAACCGGGTGGTCTGAACCTCTTCGCCGGATGCGGACGGACAGCGTCAGTGGGCGCGGGTGAGGTACCGGTACCGCGCCACCGTCGAGAAGCCTGCGGACTGGTACACCGTTAGCGCCCGCGTGGACCGCTCTTCCACCTGCAGCCAGCAACCGGCCACGTCCAACCGCACGAGGTGGTTGAAGATGGCGTCCAGCAGGAGGCCGGAGAGTCCCAGTCCGCGCCGGTCCCCGCGGACCCACAGCGCATAGATGCCCGCATAGGTGTTCGAGGAGCCCTCCGGGGCCACCAGGGACACCTTCGCGCCGCCGGCGATTCCACCGTCCTCGTCCAGGCAGCTGTAGAACCGGCTGCGACCGCCCCCGAGCAGGCGACGGTGGACCATCCGGCTGGCGGAGTCGTCCCCGGACGACCCGCTGCCCGCGTCCCGGCCCATGTAGGCCTCCAGCCACTCGCCGCTGAGAGTCTCGTTGACGAGGATGCGACGGTCCCAGTCGGCATCCGCCGGGAGTCCTTGCCGATCCATCCACAGCACGCCGGTGGGGGCGACAGCCTCGTAGCCGCGGCGTTCCAGGAGACTGCCCAGGCGCTGCTGGCCCTCGAAGAACGTCTCGGACTCCACATGGTGTGCCGCGGTGGGGTTGCTTGCTGCAGGAACCCTCGACAACCCATCCGACAATCCCCCCGACAATCCTGTAGTACGTTCCGTAGGGCTTTCCGAATAGCCCTCCAGCCAGGATCCCGACGCCGGCAACCACTGCTGGAAGGTCGGAGCCAGCCAACGCTCGGCGCTTCGCCGCTCGACCTCATCCACCGCGGCCTCGATCTCCGCCATGGATGCCGGCATCGTCGCGGACACCACGGAATTCGCACGCCGCGTGATGCCGGACGAGAAACGCACAGACCAGCCGTTGACCTCTTGCGACTCGATGGCCGGCCAGCCCAGGAGGGTCAAGCGCTGCAGCTCGACCGGGGAGGGAACGGGGACGTTAGCGGACGGGATAGCCGGCCTCCCTGATGGCGGCTTTGACCCGGGCGATCATGTCCACGGGTCCGAAGTGGAAGATGGAGGCGGCCAGCACGGCGTCCGCCCCGGCCTCGATGGCCGGCGGGAAGTGCTCCGGCGCACCGGCACCCCCGGAGGCGATGAGGGGCACGGTGGTCACGGCGCGGACGGCGCGGATCATGTCCAGGTCGAAACCCTCCTTGGTCCCGTCGGCGTCGATGGAGTTCAACAGGATCTCCCCCACACCGCGCCCGGAGGCCTCCCGGCACCACTCGACGGCATCGGTTCCCGTGCCCTGGCGCCCGCCGTGGGTAGTGACCTCGTAGCCTGAGCCCACCGCTGGGTCGTCCGTGCGGCGGGCGTCAAGGGACAGGGTGAGGACCTGGGATCCGAAGCGCTGGGTGATCTCGTTGATGACGTCCGGCCGGGCCACGGCCGCGGTGTTGATGGACGCCTTGTCCGCGCCGGACCTCAACAACCGGGCCACGTCGTCCACGGTGCGCACGCCGCCGCCGACGGTCAGCGGGATGAAGACCTCCTCAGCGGTCTGGGAGACCACCTCGTAGGTGGTCCCACGGTCGGCGGTGGAGGCGGTGACATCCAGGAAGGTCAGCTCGTCGGCGCCAGCCTCGTTGTAGCGGCGGGCCAATTCGACCGGATCGCCGGCGTCCCGCAGGGCCGCGAAGTTGACACCCTTGACGACCCGGCCGGCATCGACATCCAGGCAGGGGATCACGCGTACGGCAACGGACATGGGCACTTCCTCGGGTGGTTCGGGGTCGGGGCGATCAGATGCGGACCGATCAGATGCGGATGGCGTGGATGGCGGAGACCAGGATGGCGCGGGCGCCGAGGTCATAGAGTTCGTCCATCACCTTGTTGGTGTCCCCCTTCTTGACCATGGAACGGACTGCGACCCAGTTCTCGTCCTGCAACGGGGAGATGGTCGGCGATTCCAGGCCGGGGGTCACGGCCGAGGCCCGATCCAGGTTCGCCCGGCTCACGTCGTAGTCGATCATGACGTAGCGGCGGGCCACCAGGACACCCTGCAGGCGCCGCAGCAACACATCAAGGCCTTCAGGGCGGCGCCCGCTCTGACCGATGATGATGGCCTCCGACTGCATGATGGGTTCCCCGAAGGTCTCCATGCCGGCTGCCTTGAGCGTGCTGCCGGTCTCCACCACGTCCGCGATGGCGTCCGCGACGCCCAGGTTGACCGAGGACTCCACGGCGCCGTCGAGGTGCACGATCATCTCCGGCTTCACGGACTGAGTGGCGAGGTAGTCCTCGAGCAGACCGTCATAGCTGGTGGCGATGCGCTTGCCCTCGAGGTCGGCCTGCGAGGAGAACCGGCCGATCGGGGCGGCGAAGCGGAAGGTGGACTTGCCGAAGCCCAAGGCCATGATCTCCTCCGCGGACCCGCCAACCTGGGCATCCTGGAAGAGGTCGCGCCCAGTCAGACCGATGTCCAGGGTGCCCTGTCCCACGTAGACGGCGATGTCACGGGGCCGCAGGTAGAAGAATTCCACCTGGTTCTCCGGGTCCATCATGACCAGTTCCTTGGAGTCCCTCCGCTGGAGGTATCCGGCTTCCTGGAGCATGTCTCGGGCGGCCTCGGACAGGGCGCCCTTGTTGGGAACGGCGATGCGCAGCATGGGTGCTGGTTCTCCTGGTGTGGTGGGTGGTGCGGCGGATGGTGAGGTGGTCGGCGTAGGCCGGGAATCCTCAGAGGTGGCGGTAGACGTCCTCAAGGGTCAGGCCCTTGGCGATCATCATGACCTGCAGATGGTAGAGCAGCTGGGAGATCTCCTCGGCCGCCTCATCCTTCGACTCGTATTCGGCGGCCATCCACACCTCGGCGGCCTCCTCCACGACCTTCTTGCCGATCCCATGGACTCCGGAGTCGAGTTCGGCAACGGTCCCGGACCCTTCCGGCCGGGTCTCGGCCTTCCGGCTCAGCTCGGCAAAGAGTTCATCGAAGGTTTTCACCCTCCCAGCGTAGCCACCGCTGGGCAGTGCCCCTGACCGCGTCCGTCCAATGTGACGCAGAGGCCACCGCTCAGCGCAGCGCCAGCTCCGTCAGGACGGCCGCCTGGAACGCCTCATACCCCTTGTCCTCGTTCGATCCCACGAGCCCGGCCCGGTCCAGGGCCTGTTCCTCGGTGTCACAGGTCAGCACCCCGAATCCGACGGGGGTCGCAGTCCGCACGGACACGTCCACCAGGCCCTGAGTCGCCCCGGAGCAGACATAGTCGAAATGCGGGGTCCCGCCCCGGATCACGACGCCGAGAGCCACGATCACGTCGAAGCGGGGAGCCAGCCGGGCCGCCGCCACGGGCAGTTCGAAGGTCCCCGGGACGCGGATCTCCACGACCTCGATCCCCGCTCCTGCCGCCGACTCCGCTGCAGCCATCACCTCCGCGGCTGCTCGTCGAGAGCCGGCCAGCAGCCCCTCCATGACCTGCTCATGCCACTGGGCCGCCACCACGGCGACGCGCAGGAGGCCCTTCGCGTCCGTGGCGCCGGCCGCCGTCGTGAGTTTCCCGGCGAGTTCCTCGCCGAGAGCCGCGCCCAGTCCCTGGGGTGCTCCATGACCGCTCATGCTGTATCTCCTGTGGTTGTGGGTGGTGTGGTTGCTGGTGATGTTGCTGCAGGTGACGCGGCTGCCGACGCGGGCGTCGTGCTCGCCTGCCGCGGTACGAGGTCGCCGGAGAGCCGGTGCGCCATGCGGTCCCGCTTGGTGGTCAGGTAGCCGCGGTTGTGCTCGGTGACCGGCGCGGGGCTCGGGACGATCTCCGCCACCTCGATCCCCTCTCGTTCCAGCTGTTGTGACTTGTCCGGGTTGTTGGTCACCAGCCGGATGCGGTCCAGTCCGAGCCGGCGCAGGATCGCGGCGGCTGACCGGTAGCTGCGGGCATCGGCGGGCAGGCCGAGATGCTCGTTCGCGGCGACGGTGTCGAGTCCGGAGTCCTGCAGTGCGTAGGCCAGGATCTTGTTGGCCAGACCGATCCCCCGCCCCTCGTGGCCGCGCAGGTAGATCACCGTCCCACCCTCGGCCATCGCCTGCCGCAGGGCGTGGTCGAGTTGGTCGCCGCAGTCGCAGCGTTCCGATCCGAAGACGTCCCCCGTCAGGCACTCCGAATGCAGCCGGACGAGCGGGCTCCGGTCCAGCCGGGTGGTCCCGGCCCCCGGAGCCTGGAGCACCACGTGCTCGGCACCGGTCTCCTGGTCGGGGTGGACCGACACCTGGAACGTGCCGTAGCGGGTCGGGAGGTTCACCGTCGGCGTGCTGGTGTCGGGGTCGTCCGCTGGCTCGGCACCGTTGCTCAGGGCGGACCCGTGAGTGGATCCACCGCCGTGCCCGACACCTCGGACCTCACGATGCTCGTCGCCCTCGGTGGTCAGATACCCGACGAGGTCCTCGATCGAGACCAGCGGCAAGCGGTGCCGATCGGCAAAGCGGCGCAGGTCGGGCAGTCGCATCATGGAGCCGTCGTCGTTGACGAGTTCGGCGATGGCCCCCACCGGGGCCCTCCCGGCGAGCCGGCTCAGTTCCACGGCCGCCTCGGTGTGTCCACGCCGCTCGGCCACCCCGCCGGCCGCCGCCACCAGCGGGAAGACATGCCCGGGTCGGCTGACCAGGTCGGCGGTGGCCGAGGGGTCTGCCAGCACCTTGAGCGTGATCGCACGGTCCGCGGCGGAGATGCCCGTGGTGGTGCCGGCGATCGCATCACAGGACACGGTGTACGCGGTGCCCTTGGGGTCCTCGTTGCGTGCGGTCATGGGCGGAAGGTAAAGGCGTTCGGCGACGTCGGCCGGCATCGGCGCGCACAGCACCCCGGAGGTGTAGCGCACGGTCAGGGCCACGATCTCCGGGGTGGCGGCGTCCGCCGCGAAGACGATGTCGCCCTCGTTCTCGCGGTCTGCGTCATCCACCACGACGACGGCCCGACCGGCCGAAATGGCCGCAATCGCCGACTCGATCGAGTCCAGGTGGATCGGCTGGTGGTTTGGTGCTGCCTGGGCACTCATCCCGTCACCTCCTGCGATGCCTTGCCACTGTCACTGGTACTGGCATTCGCGCGGTCATGGTCCGTCAGCCGGGCCGCGTACTTGGCCACCACATCGACCTCGAGGTTGACCCGGTCGCCCACCGTGCGGGTGCCGAGCGTGGTCTCGGCCAGGGTGGCGGGGATGAGTCCGATCTCGAACCAATCGTTGACAGCACCCGCCGGTGCCCCGGACAGGGTTTCTGACGTCGAAGGCCGGTTCACGTCATTGACGGCCGTGACGGTCAGGGAGACGCCGTCCACGGCGATGGATCCCTTCTCGGCGACATAGCGGCCCAAACCGGCGGGCAGGGCGATGCGAACCTGGCGCCACGATCCGTGGACCTCGATCTTGGCAATGGTCCCGGTTCCGTCCACATGGCCCTGCACGATATGACCGTCAAAGCGGCCCGCGGCCGGCATGCAGCGTTCCAGGTTGACCCGGTCTCCCGCTTGCAGGCCACCGATGGCGGTCCGGTGCAACGTCTCACCGATGACGTCGACGGCGACCGAGCCGGTGGACACCCCCGTGGCGGTGAGGCAGGTGCCGTTGACCGCGAGGGATCCTCCGAGGGGAAGGTCGACACTCGAGGCCGGTGCGTGGATGGTGAGCCGCGCCGAGTCCTGGTCCGGGTGGTGCTCGAGCTCGGTGATGGTGCCGAGCTCAGTGATGATTCCGGTAAACATGGGGTTCCCTCCGGGGAGTCCGTGGTGGGTCGTGGGGTCCGCGCGGTTCGCGGCTCGGCCCCTAGGGGGCCGCATAGTGGAGCAGGACATCGTCGCCGAGCCGACTGATGGCGCCGTTCTCGGCTGCGTCCAGCGTCAGGTGCAGGGCGTGGGACAGGGTGGTGTGCTGGGGCAGGTCGAGTCCTGCTAGTCCGGAGCCGAGGATCAGTGGGGCCTGGTAGAGGAACAGTTCATCGACGAGCCCGGCTCCCATCCAGGCCGACAGCACGGTGGGGCCGCCCTCGATCAGGACATGGCCCGGGCGGGTACCGCCGTGGGGCCACGCTGAAGAGACGGTGGTGCCTGCGGCGTTGTCTCCAGCGGTCAGTCGATCCAGTACCACCTGAGGGTCATGGTCCTCGACATGGAGCCAGGAGTCGCCACCCCGAAGGGCGGCCCCGGCGGGAACGGCTCGACGACCCTGCACCACCGGGACCGGCTGCCGGGGCAGGTCACGGCCGGCCGCATCCCGGGCCGTCAGTCGCGGATCGTCCGTCAGCACGGTCCCGGTCCCGACGATGATCGCGTCCACCCGGGAGCGCACACTCTGGGCATGCCGCCGGGATTCGGGTCCGGTGATCCACTGGCTCGTGCCGTCCACGGCGGCCACGCGGCCGTCCAGGGACTGGGCAAGATGTGCCGTGACAAAGGGACGTCCGCTGTCGCGGGCCAACATCCACCGTGGGTTGAGGTCGGCCGCCCCGGCACGGCGCGCCTGCTCCGCGTCGACCTGGCCCACGTCGAGGCCGGCGCTGCGCAGCCGGGCCGCGCCGCCGCCGTCGGGCCCGGTGGGGTCCGCCACCGCATACCGGACGGTACGGATTCCCGAGGCCAGGATGGCCTCGGTGCAGGGGCCGGTGGTGCCGGTGTGGTCGCAGGGCTCCAGGGTGATCCACAGCGTGGAGTCGGCGGGATCGAACCCCGAGGTCGAGCTGGACTCGTTGAACCCGTTGAATCCGGCCAGGGCCTCGACCTCGGCATGGGCGGTGCCGCGGCCACGGTGGTATCCGGAGGCGAGCACCCTGCCGTCTGGGGCGGTGATGATCGCCCCCACGAGCGGATTGGCACCTCGGACTCCCCGGAGGGCCTGCGCCACGGCCAGGGCCAGGGCGTCTTCGGGACCGGCAATTGTGGTGTCGGCAATCTCCAACGTGCTCATGGGACGCGCACCGTCGGATCCGGCATGACCGTCTCGACCTCGGGCTTCTCGTTCGCCTTGGCACGGACCCAGACGAAGAAGCCGACGAGGGTGAAGGCCCCGTAGAACATGTACATGAACGCGCTCGCGTAGTAGCCGGCGCTGAAGAGCAGGGGCACCCCGACCACGTCGACCGCGACCCAGACCAGCCAGAACTCCACCCAGCCACGGGCCATCCCGTACGTGGCGATGAGTGAGCCGACGAAGGTCCACGCATCCGCCCAGACCGGCTCGTAGGACCCCAGGGCCGTGAACAGCGGCGTGAGGGCGAGGGTGCCGATGACCATACCGGCGACCATTCCGATGCGGGCCTTCACGCCGGCCCACTGCGGGGCGATAGCCGTGTCGTCACCGGCGCGTTCAGCCTTGGCCCGGCGCCATTGCACCCAGCCGTAGACCGAGACGGTGATGAACATGATCTGACGGCCGGCCTGGCCCAGCAGGTTCGCTGTGTCCGCCCCACCGAACAGACTGGACAGGAACACCGTGAGCAGGATGACGTTGCCGATGATGCCGATGGGCCACGCCCAGACCTTGCGGCGCATGCCGCCGAGGGCCGAGGCCAGACCGAAGATGTTGCCGACCACTTCTCGCATCAACAGGCCGCCGCCGGCGACCGGGATGTACCAATTGAAGAGTTCGACGAGCCACCGCATGACATCCATGAATCCTCCTTCGGAACGCGGCGGCTCCGGGGGATCATGCTGCGGATTCGCCCCTCCCATGGAACGGCCCCGGATAGCCCGAATCGGCTACCGCGAAACCGCACCCACCGGAACGGCGGTGCTGCACGTGCTTCTCCCATCCAGACTTTAACTGTCGGTACCGGAATTCCACCGGTTCAACCGCTGGTCGATGGCCACGGGTGTGGATCGACGCGCGGGTCGCGGACTTTGACCGCCGGTTCGGATTTACACCGACCCCGGAGCACGTTGATTCGATTGTGCCACAACGCACCCGGTGTCCGCCCTCAGCGGAGCGGAGCGCTTCTCAATTCGTCAATTGCGGCCTCGGGGTCCTCTGCCCCGTAGACGGCCGAGCCCGCCACGAACACGTCCGCACCGGCCTCGGCGGCACGCATGATGGTGTCCCGGGTCACGCCGCCGTCCACCTGCAGGGCGACCGGCACACCGGAACCGTCCAGCGCCTCCCGGGCGCGCCGGATCTTCGGCAGGACCACGTCGAGGAACGGCTGTCCGCCGAAACCCGGTTCTACGGTCATGAGCAGCAGCAGGTCCAGTTCCTCGAGCATGTCCAGATAGGGCTCGACGGCGGTCGCCGGTTTCAGCGCCATGCCCGCCTTGGCCCCGTGGGAACGCAGTTCCCGGGCCAGCCGGATGGGCGCCCCGGCCGCCTCCGCATGGAAGGTCACGGACTCGGCACCGGCCTCCGCGTAGTCGGGCGCCCAACGATCGGCGTCCTGGATCATCAGGTGCACGTCCAGGGGCAGCTCGGTGGCTCGACGGATGGCCTGGACCACGGGCAGGCCGAGCGTCAGGTTCGGCACGAAATGGTTGTCCATGACGTCCACGTGCACCGCGTCCGCGTTCCGGATCCGCGCGAGTTCCTCGGCCAGCCGGGCGAAGTCTGCCGACAGGATGGACGGGTGGATGTGGATGCCGCGGGAATGCTCCGCATGGTGGGGCATGGCGTGACTCACGACTCCACCTTCCGGAACAGGGCCATGAACATGGCGTCGGTGGCGTGCAGGTGTGGCCACAACTGGCTGGTGTTGCCGGCGGAGTTGGCTCCCGAATCGGCAGGGGGCGCAGTCGGCTCACTGCCAGCATCCTTCAGAGCAGGTGCCACTGCGGTCAGATAGCCGGTGGTGTCCAGCAGCTCCAGCCCGGCATGGCGCTTGAGCACATCCTGAACCTGGAACACCGTCTCGGCCGGATGGGGTGAGCAGGTCACGTATCCCAGGACGCCGCCGGGCTTCAGCGACTCCACCGCTGAGTCCAGCAACTGACGCTGCAACTCGGTCAAGGGGCCCAGGTCCGAGGGCTGGCGCCGCCACCGGGACTCCGGCCGGCGTCGCAGGGCCCCCAGCCCGGTGCACGGCGCATCTACCAGGATCCGGTCGAAGGACTCGGGCTGCTCCGTCCCCAGGTCCCGGCCGTCTCCGCAGCGGATGGACCAGGTGCTGCCTGCATCAGCCCCACGAGCTCCACCCGGCACGGCGGCCAGTGCGTTCTCCACGAGCCTGGCCCGATGCTCGGCCGGCTCGTTCGCCAGCAGGGTCGCTCCCTGTTCGCGCGCCAACGCCGCCAGCAGGGCCGCCTTGCCGCCGGGGCCGGCGCAGAGGTCGAGCCAACGTTCCGGCGCGTCCGCGTCCGCGTCCCCGGATCCACCCTGCGCACCCGTCGCGGTCCTGCCCACGGGGACCACCGCCAGGGCACGGGCCGTGAGCTGGGAGCCCACGTCCTGCACGCGGATGGTGCCCTCCTTCACCCCGGGCAACCGGCCGGCGTCGCCGTCCCGGTAGAGAGCCGAGCCCGGTGCCAACGGTCCGGGTTCCGCGCCGGCCTCGAGCACGGGCCGCAGATCACCCAATCCGGGCAGTGCCACCAGGTTGACGACCGGGGCGGCATTGTCCGCCTCCAGGAGTGCCTCGAGTTCGGCTGTCCTCCCGTCAGCCGGGCGCCCGTGGTTCGCCAGCGACTGACGCAGGGCACGGATGATCCACTGCGGGTGGGAGTGCCGGATGGCCAGGGCGGCGTCCGAGGCGGCACCGGTCTGCTCGTCCACGGGAGCCAGCTGGTCCAGCCACGCCTCGCGGTCCTGGGCAGTGACCTTGCGCAGCACGGCGTTGACCAGGCCGGAAGGGCCGGTACCGATCTGATTGCGCACCAGGGACACCGTCGAGTCCAGGGCCGCGTGGGACGGCACCCGCATACCAAGCAATTGGTGGGCGCCCAGCCGCAGGGCATCCAGGACGGGACGGTCGAGCTGGTCCAGGGGCCGGTCCACGCAGGTGGCCAACACGGCGTCATAGAAGCCCTGCCCCCGCAGGGCGCCATAGGTCAGCTCGGTCGCGAAGCCGGCATCGCGCTTGTCCAGCCGGTGGGCGGCGATCCGCCCCGGCAGCACGAGGTTCGCGTAGGCGTCGTCCCTGCTGACCGCGGTCAGCGTCTCGAAGGCCGCCAACCGGGGTGGGTCCGCTGACCGGCGACGCTGGGAGGGTGCCGACGCCGAATACTGCCGGGGGCCGCCGGAGGTACCGCGGTTGCGGGTGCGGCCCTGCTCATTGCGGCGCTGCTCGTTGCGGCGCTCCGGCCGACCTGGTTGGCCTGATTTCTCTGGCTGCCCTGACCGGCGGCTCTTGCCCTGCTCGCTCATCGTGTTCCTTCAGTCGCTGACTCTGCTGTGGATCCCGCCTGGAACCGGGCGCCCTCCGGCAGTCCCCTCGCCCAATCGGCCACGGACATCGGTTTCTTGCCGGCGGGCTGGACCTGCACCAACCGCACCGCCCCATCCGCGCATTGCAGATGCACCGTCTTGCGGCCGCGGTGCAGGTGGCCGGGGGTCGGGCCCCCAGGGGGCAGCTCAGCGGCGCCCACGGGAAGGTCTTCCGGGATGGCTCCGAGGAGCTTGACCCGCTGCTGTGTCGGCGAGACCTCTGCCTCCGACTCCACCTCCAGCAGGGCCCAGGCGCCGGGTTCCGGCGTGGTGCCGTTGATCCGGGCGGCGACGGCGGCCGCCGGCCGTGCGGCGTCCACGAACCCGTCGGCCTGGTCCAGTTTGGGGGCGAGGCTGGACTCGCCGCTCTGCGGTTCGGCGGTGGCGGTGCCGGCCAAGATCGCCGCCAGGGTGCTCGCGAGCAGATCCGCTCCCGAGACAGCCAGGTCGGCGAGCACCTCGCCGGACGTCTCGCCGGGCTGTAGGTCACGCGCCAGGCAGGAGAACACGGGCCCCGTGTCGAGCCCCTCCTCCAGCTGGAAGACACATGCACCGGTCTGAGGTGCTTGGTCGATCACGGCATGCTGCACCGGTGCGGCACCCCGGTAGGCGGGCAGCAGCGAGAAGTGCAGGTTCACCCAGCCGTGGCGCGGCAGGTCCAGGCCGGCGGTGGGTACCCGGGCGCCATAGGCCACGACGGCGGCCGCGTCCAGGTCCAGCGCGGCGATCCGGTCGAGGGTCTTCCGGCCGGCCTCGCCCGTCAGGCGGGAGGCATGGAGGATCGGCAGGCCCAGCTCCGCGGCACGGGCGGCCACCGGCGAGGGGGTCAGGACGCGCTTGCGACCCACCGGCGCATCCGGACGAGTCAGTACGGCGGCGATCGTGAAGCCGGCGTCCACCAGGGCGTCCAGCGTCGGGACGGCGGTGTCCGGGGTTCCGGCGAACAGGATCCGGTAGGTGGAATTGCCGCTCGGTTCAGTGTTCGGTGCAGCGCTCAAAGAGATCCTCCGAAGCTGGAGCTGATCGTCGCCGCACGGTCAGCCCGGGTGGAACCGGTGATGCGGCCGTAGCCGGGGTCGCGGAGCTTGCGGCGGGAGTCCTTGCGGTCCTCACCGCTGAGTCGGTCGATGTAGAGCATGCCCTCCAGGTGGTCGACCTCGTGCTGGAAGCAGCGAGCGGTCAGACCTTCGCCTCGATAGCTCACAGGACTTCCATCCTGGTCGACACCCGTCACGGTGGCCTCGGCGAATCGTTCGGGGTGGTAGCGCAGTCCCGGCACGGACAGGCAGCCCTCCCCCGGTTCGGTCAGTTTCTCCCCCGAGGTCTCCAGGAGCGGATTGACCACGTGGCCGCGCTGGCCCTCCACATCGAAGGTGAAGATCCTCAACCCCACGCCGACCTGCGGGGCAGCGAGACCCACACCGCCGACGTCGTCCATGGTCTCGAACATGTCCTGCACCAGTTGGTGAAGGTTTTGACGGCCGACCGGCACGGGATCGGCGAGGGTGCGCAGCACGGGATCGGGAATGGTGCGGATGGGCAGGACAGTCACGGCGACTACTGTATCCGCGCCCCGGGCACCGGGGCTGCTGACACGGAGGATGCGGGCGGAGGGCCGATGGGTCGCAGTGCCGGGCCGGCGCCATCCGCGGCCTGGGAGTACCCCCAGACCTGGCGCAGCGACCAGAACTTGCGCCAATGGTCCGGCAACACCTCGGGGTTGGCCTGGTGGGCGACGACCTCTGTCTGCCCCACGGCCACTCCGAGCAGCACTGGCGCATCACCGTACCTCCACGGCTCCCAGGTCCCGGCCACGGGGTCCACGAGGGACTCCTCCGCCTTCAGCCCGGCCACGAGCTGCATGACGACCTTCGCGTCAAGGGGTTTGACGCGTCCGTCCCGCGTGGTGCCCTTGGTCTTGTAGTCGATGATGCACGTGCGGCCGCCGATGGTGGCCACCAGGTCCAGGGTCCCGGCGTATCCGACGGTGCCGTTCCAGACGGTGATCTCGGTGGCGAGGGGCCGGACGTCGTAGAGGTCCCACCATTCATCGAACCGGTCAGCGTAGGCACCCTCCCCATGCTCGGCGAGCAGCGCGCGCATCTGGGCCATCTGGTGCGGTTTGCCGAGGGCGTGCAGCCCGACCTGCTCGGCGTAGTTGTGGACACGGTCCCCGCGGGCGGCAGCCTCGTCCCGGTAGCGTTCGGCCGCAGTCGAGGCCTGCCTGGCCACGGTCTTCAGTTGTGGCTTGGAGCCGACCGCCTGGGACAACCGGGGGTCCTCGATGACGGCGGTCGCCGCCATATGGCCGACCCACCCACTGAGATCGGTGTTCTGCTGCGAGATCACCGTGGTGATGGACGGAACCTCGGGCACGCCGGACAGACTCCGCGCATACATGCGTCCGTATTCGGTCTGGTGGGCGAGTTGAGGTTGGGTCATGATGATCTATTCTCCCACTGCGACGGACACGTTAGCGGCCGGCCGGCAGGGGCTACGGCCCGGAACACGCCGGAACAGCTCCCGATTGGACGTTCCCACCTGACGTGCACTAGAGTCATCTCTCGTTGGAAATCACGGTGACTGGTTTTTCCGGTCACCAGTTTTCTGTGCGGATGTAGCTCAGTTGGCTAGAGCGCCACCTTGCCAAGGTGGAGGTCGCGAGTTCGAATCTCGTCATCCGCTCGCAAGTCTCCAATCCCTGGTGGGGTGGCCGAGAGGCGAGGCAACGGCCTGCAAAGCCGTGTACGCGGGTTCGAATCCCGTCCCCACCTCGCATCGGTTTCCATCCGCTAGGATGGGCACCTGCAACTCAGAAGTTCCGGTTAGCCGGAGCCCATGGGCGCGATTAGCGCAGCGGTAGCGCGCTTCCCTGACACGGAAGAGGTCACTGGTTCGATCCCAGTATCGCGCACGGACTGATCCTCCTTTCGAGGCTATCCTGGTCCTGCGGATGTAGCTCAGTTGGCTAGAGCGCCACCTTGCCAAGGTGGAGGTCGCGAGTTCGAATCTCGTCATCCGCTCCACTGAAGAATGTGAACCACCAGAAGATCCCCCGACGACGGTCACCGTCATCGGGGGATCTTCTGTTCGCGGGGAGTTCGCGACTGAACGGCCCCGGCCAGCAGCGATCAGCCAGCCGGGAGCCGTTCGGGCTACAGCCCCGTCTCCCCCATCTGACCCTCCCGGACCAGGGCGGTCATGCGTGACACGGTGCGGAAGTACTTCTTCATGTACCCACCGCTCATCATCTCCTCGGTGAACAGCCGGTCGAACGGCACGCCAGAGGCGATGACCGGCACGTCCTTGTCATACAGTCGGTCGGCGAGGACCACGAAGCGCAGGGCCATGGCCTGCTCGGTGATGGTCTCCACGTGGTGCAGCACCATCACATCGACGTCCTCCACGAGCTTGCGGTAGCGGCTCGGGTGCACCCGTGACAGGTTGGCGGTCAGATCCTC
Source organism: Citricoccus alkalitolerans (assembly GCF_039528175.1). Taxonomy (NCBI): domain Bacteria; kingdom Bacillati; phylum Actinomycetota; class Actinomycetes; order Micrococcales; family Micrococcaceae; genus Citricoccus; species Citricoccus alkalitolerans. The sequence continues at coordinate 872,299 of NZ_BAAALH010000001.1, read as the reverse complement.
GAAGGAGTCCTCGGACACGACGCCGGCGTCCGGGAAGCGATCGGCCAGCACCGTCAGCAGCTGGTCGTCTTCCAGCGGGTCCGGAGCCGCGGTCAGGCCACGGTGGCGGTAGTCGTCACCGTCCACCCGGATCACATCGAACTGATCGGCCAGGACCTGGATCTCCCGCTTGAAGTCTTGGGCCGCGAAGCGCCCGTCACCGAGCGAACCGGGCAAGGTGTTGGACGTGGCCACGAGCTTCACCCCGGCGTCCGAGAGCTCGCGCATCAGTCGTGACATCAACACGGTGTCACCGGGATCGTCCAGCTCGAACTCGTCGATGCAGACCAGGGTGTACTCCTTGAGGACGTCTACTGCCTTGCGGAAGGACAGCGCGCCGACGAGGTTGGTGTACTCGACGAACGTGCCGAACGCCTTGGGGCCCGGTGCAGCATGCCACGTGGAGGCCAGCAGGTGGGTCTTGCCCACGCCGAAGCCGCCGTCGAGGTAGATGCCGGCGGCCGACGTCGTGCCCTTGGATTTTCCGCCTGAGCCGGACCTGCCACCCTTGAGGAACCCGAACAGTCCCCCACCGTCGCCCTTGCCGTTGCCCTTGGCGCCCTTGATGGAGGCGGCGAAGTCGCGCAGGCGGCTCACGGCCTCGGCCTGTGACGGGTGGGCTGGGTCCGGGATGTAGGTGTCGAAGGAGACCTCGCCGAACCGGTAGGAGGGGTGGAAGCCGGCGAGCAGGTCCTCGGCGGACACCTGGGGGGTGCGGTCTGCGAGGTGAACGGTCTCAGCCACGGGCGGCTCCATCCTGATGGGGTGTGACGGGTTGGGTCAGGCGGTGCGACCCGGCCATGACGACGGTAACTCTACCGGCGGGGGCCTCCTGCCGATGTCCTCCGATTTCAATGAAGGCAACCCTCACCAATTACCACCGGGCCCCGTGGCGTAATGTATGAGAATGACCACTGAATCATCCAGTTCGCCTGACTCGTCCGTTCGCCCCGCCGCTGACCCCTCCCCCGATTTCTCCGGTTATGCGCATCCGGAGAAGCTCGTGTCCACCCAGTGGGTCGCCGATCATGCTCAGGGTGGGAGCCACGAGAACATTGTGGTCCTCGAGTCCAACGAGGACACCCTCCTCTACTCCACCGGCCACATTCCCGGCGCCCTCAAGATCGACTGGCACACCGAGCTAAACGATCCGGTCTCCCGGGACTTCGTCGGTCCGGAGGAGTTCGCCCGCGTCCTCGGTTCCAAGGGCATCAGCCGGGACACGACCGTGGTGTTCTACGGCGACAAGTCCAACTGGTGGGCCGCCTATGCACTGTGGGTCTTCACGCTCTATGGCCACGCCGACACCCGCCTGATGGACGGCGGCCGTGACAAGTGGATCGCCGAGGGCCGCGAGACGACCCGGGAGGTCCCATCGGTGACCGAAGTCGACTACCCAGTGATCGAGCGCGACGACTCCACCGAGCGCGCCTCCCGTGAGGACGTGCTGGGCCACTTCGGCAAGCCCCTGGTAGACGTCCGCTCCCCGCTCGAGTACACGGGTGAGACCACCCACATGGCCGGCTACCCGCAGGAGGGCACCCTGCGCGGCGGCCACATCCCCACCGCCGCCTCCGTGCCGTGGGCCAAAGCCGCCAACGAGGACGGCACCTTCAAGTCCCGCGAGGAACTGGAGGAGATCTACCGGAACGACGCCGGACTCGGCACCTCCGACGACGTGGTCGCCTACTGCCGGATCGGCGAGCGGTCATCGCACACCTGGTTCGTGCTGCGCCACCTCCTCGGCTATGAGAAGGTCCGCAACTACGACGGCTCCTGGACCGAGTGGGGCAACTCCGTCCGTTTGCCCATCGCCGTGGGCGAAGAGCGTGGCGAGGCACCGGCCGGACGCTGACCGGTCTCCGGCAGATTTCTATCCGGGGCTAGGCTGGGGTGCGGCATAGATCGCACCCCAGCGGTGTTTAAGGGACAGAATCGCCCGTCACCGGTTCTGCCGGCCTTCACCGATCACTCTGGAAGGAAACCCACTCCACGATGACCACCACCGAACTCCCCGAGAAGCTCCACGAGATCGTCGAGGACTTCCGAGCCGTCCCGGACCCGGAACGGCTGGAACTGCTGCTGGAGTTCTCGGAGGAGCTGCCGGCCCTGCCCGAACGCTATTCCGGTCACCAGGACCAGATGGAGCAGGTCGTCGAGTGCCAGACGCCGCTGTTCCTCGCCGTGGAGTTGGAGAACCCCACGCCCGACGCCGGCCCCACCCCCGAGTCGATCGTGCGCCTGTTCGTCTCCGCTCCGCCGGAGGCTCCGACCTCCCGCGGCTTCGCCTCGGTGCTGTCGCAGAGCCTGAACGGCCTGCCCGCCGCGGAGGTCCTGGCCGTCCCCGAGGACCTCTCGACCCGGTTGGGCCTCCAGAAGGCCCTGACTCCCCTGCGGCTGCGGGGCATGTCTGCCATGCTCGGCCGCATCAAGCGCAACATCGCGGACCAGCTGTCTGGCTGAGCCGGCAACAGGTCGAGTCGCCGGACACGCCGGACACCCCATGGCCTGCAAGAGGCCCGCGCCTACCGCGTCGACGCCCGCCCTGCGCGTGCTGGAGCGGGCCGGCGTCGCGCATGAGGTGTTGGAGTACGAGCATGACGAACGATCCGGCCAGGGCTTCGGCGAGGAGGCCGCCGAGAAGCTCGGGCTCGACGCCGCCGTGGTGTTCAAGACGTTGATGGTGACCCTTCCGGACGAGTCCCTGGCCGCCGGTGTGGTGCCCGTTGCCGGGTCCCTCGATCTGCGGGCTCTGGCATCCGCGCTCGGGGTCAAGAGGGTCGCCCTGGCCGAGCCAGCTGTAGCCCAGAGACGCACGGGCTACGTGCTGGGCGGGATATCGCCGATGGGCCAGCGGCAACACTCCGCTGTGGTCATTGATTCCTCGGCACTGGCCCTGGACCATGTCTTGGTGTCGGGGGGCCGCCGTGGGCTCGACGTGAGGCTGAAACCGCAGGACCTGGTGACGGTGACGCAGGCACGCGTCGCACCGATCGCGGCTCTGTAGGGGAACCCGTAGAGGAATCGAATCGGTGGGACTGCTCCGTCCGGGGATCAGTCGAGCGCTGAGGCCCCGCCCGTGGTCGCCGTCAGGGCCTCGGCCACGGCGTTCTCCGTCGCCAGGAGCGCCTCGGACATGGACAGTTCCGTGGCGGGGCTGCCTACCGGGGTGACGGCGGCCGCGCGGATGTGTGCCTTGTCCACGTCCGGGAACAGCCGGTGGAGCAGGCGGGTGGTGCGCATGAGCGAGATGAGCGGCCACGTGATGTCGTCGGCCGGCTGATCCTCCATGAGCACACCGCGGATCCTGTCCCGCAGCTCGTGTTCGAAGTGCTCGTCACGCTCCCGGTAGCGCGTCCGGTGGAAGATCCAGAGCACCGTGCTCTCGTCCTCCTCCACGACTCCCCGCTTCACCAGCGAGGCCGCCACGGCATCCCGGAGCGTCTGGCGCGAGAACCGGTTGATCCACTGCTCGGCGTCGCGGTGGCGGGTGAAGGCGCGGATGATGTCCCACACCTGCTCCAACGGCCACTCGAGCTCGGTGCTGTGCGCCCAGACCGGCGGAGTCGGATCAGCGGCGAAGACCTGTCGCGGATGTTCGATTGAGCGCACAGTACTCCGCGTGACCTCGAGCCGGCCCCGGCGGGCCAATTCCACCAGTGCGGCCCCAGCGATTCCCATCCCGACGGTCGGCCCGTCCAGCAGGAGCTTGCCCTTCTCGTCGTCCAGGCAGAGCAGCAGGAAGTACTCGGGGATGTTCAGCGGTCGGTCGGTGACAGCCTCAGTGCTGTCCGTGAAGGGCTCGCTCATCCACCCATTGTGGCGCAGAAGACACCGATTGCGCAGGGCAGAGAGAACCTGCGGCGGTCGGGGTGATCGGGGTCTTCGGCGGAGATCGGCGGTGTTCCGGTTGAAGTTCCGGTTGAAGTTCCGGTTGGGGCAGACTGTCGAGCGCCGGGTCTACTGACCGCCGTCGGTCTCGCGGCCCCTCCGGGACTGCCGGTATACCGTGACCATGCGCTGGCCCACCGTGATGGCGGACGCGGCCGCCAGCATCAGGAGGACCACGGCCAGGACCCACGGGTTCAGGCCGAGACCGGTCAGGCCGGCGAACACCAGTGTCACCACGAGCCGTTCTGCCCGTTCGGCGATGCCGGTATTGGCGTCGAAGCCCAGGGATTCGGCCTTGGCACGGACATAGGACACCAGCATGCCGAGTGCCATGCTGGCGGCGGCAGCCACGCCGGCGATCCAGAAGTCTCCGGCGCCGAAGAACCAGAGCATCAGTCCCAAGAAGACGGCGGCGTCCTGGACCCGGTCCAGGGTGGAGTCGAGGAAGCTTCCCCACCTGCCGGTCGTTCCGGCGATCCTGGCCATGACCCCGTCCAGCACGTCCGAGAAGACGAAGAGGGTGATGACCATGGTGCCCCAGAACAGTTCACCCAACGGGAACAGGATCAGTGCGCCCAGTGCCACGCCGAGGGTCCCGACGATGGTCACGGCATCGGCCGAGACACCGCGGGCCAGGAGGAACCTGGCCGCCGGCGTGAAGATCCGGGTGAACAGGGCCCGGGCGTAGCGGTTCAGCATCAGCCGCGCTGTTCCGCGGCGGTGGTCGCCTGGTGGGTGTCGAATGCGGATTCCGCTTCCGCCCAGGCTCCGGCCACCGCCGCGCGGACCGTGTCCAGGGTCACCGTGATGTTCTTGGTCTCGGCGATGATCGGGAGGAAGTTGCCGTCGCCGCCCCACCTGGGAACGATGTGCTGGTGCAGGTGGGCGGCGATGCCGGCACCGCCGGTCTTGCCCTGGTTCATGCCGAGGTTGAAGCCGGTGGCCTTCGCCGTGGCGCGCAGTGCCGTCATGCCGATCTGGGACAGTCGGGCGATCTCCAGGGTCTCGTCCACGGTGAGGTCCGTGTAGTCGGGAACATGGCGGTAGGGACACACCAACAGGTGCCCCGCGTTGTAGGGGTAGAGGTTGCACAGCACGAAGGCCGTCCTGCCCCGTGCGACGATCAGTGACTGCTCGTCAGATCGGCCCGGGGCGGCACAGAACGGGCAGGTGGATTCGCCGCTGACCTGGTCCTGTCCCCCGCGGACATAGGCCATCCGGTGGGGGTTCCACAGTCGTTGGAAGCCGTCCGGCGTTCCGGCGAGTTCGAAGTCGTCAGTGGCAGTGGTGCTCTCCGCGGCCGGTCCGGTGCCCTGAGAGTGCGCGCCCGTGGTGCCGGGGCCGGCGTCGGGAAGGGCGCCCGATGCCGGCCCGGTCACGGGATCGCTGCCCCTCGGGCTCGGCTCCGGGGTCACTGGGTCTCCCGGTTCCTCACGGCGTTCACGATGCGTTCGACGGCTTCGCTCACGGGCACGCCGTTGTCCTGGCTGCCGTCCCGGAACCGGAAGGAGACCGCTCCTGCTTCAGCGTCCTCGCCCCCGGCGATGAGCACGAACGGCACCTTCTCCTTGGAGGCGGTGCGGATCTTCTTCGGGAAGCGGTCGGAACCATCATCGAGGCGGGCCCGGATGCCCTGGGCCTTGAGCTGGGTGACCACCTCGGCCAGGTAGTCGTTGAAGGCCTCCGCGACCGGGATCGCCACGACCTGCTCCGGGGCCAGCCAAGCCGGGAAGGACCCGGCGTAGTGCTCGGTCAGCACGCCGAGGAAGCGTTCGATGGACCCGAAGAGGGCGCGGTGGATCATCACGGGCCGCTGGCGGGTGCCATCCGCGGCCTGGTACTCGAGGTCGAAGCGTTCCGGCAGGTTGAAGTCCAGCTGGATGGTGGACATCTGCCAGGTGCGGCCGATGGCATCCTTCGCCTGGACGGAGATCTTGGGGCCGTAGAAGGCGGCGCCGCCCGGATCCGGGACGAGGTCCAGGCCGGAGGCGGTGGCAACCTCCTCGAGGGTGCGGGTGGCCTCATCCCAGACGGCGTCCTCGCCGACGTACTTCTCGGGGTTCTTGGTGGACAGTTCGAGATAGAAGTCGTTGAGGCCGTAGTCCTTGAGGAGATCCAGGACGAAGGTGAGCGTGGTGGACAGCTCCTCCTTCATCTGTTCCTTGGTGCAGTAGATGTGGGCGTCGTCCTGCGTCATTCCGCGTACGCGGGTCAAGCCGTGCACCACACCTGACTTCTCATAGCGGTACACCTGCCCGAACTCGAACAACCGCAAGGGCAGCTCACGGTAGGAGCGGCCCCGCGACGCGAAGATCAGGTTGTGCATGGGGCAGTTCATCGGCTTGAGGTAGTAGTTCTGCCCCTGCTTGGTGATCTCGTTCGTGAGCGGATCCCGCTGCTCGTCGATCTGCATGGGCGGGAACATGCCGTCCGCATACCAGTCGAGGTGTCCGGAGATCTCGTAGAGGTGCTGCTTGGTGATATGCGGGGTGTAGACGAACTCGTAGCCTGCCTCGGTGTGACGCTGACGCGAGTAGTCCTCCATCTCCTTGCGGATGATGCCGCCGCGAGGATGGAACACGGGCAGGCCGGAGCCCAGTTCGTCCGGGAAGGAGAAGAGGTCCATCTCGGCACCCAGCTTGCGATGGTCACGGCGCTCTGCCTCGGCCAGTCGCTCCTGGTACGCCTTGAGATCGTCCTTGGTGGGCCAGGCGGTGCCGTAGATGCGCTGCAGCTGCTTGTTCTTCTCATTGCCCAGCCAGTAGGCGGCAGCCGAACGGGTCAGTGCGAAGGCGTTGGAGATGAGCTTGGTGTTCGGCAGGTGGGGGCCGCGGCAGAGGTCGCACCAGACGCTGTCGCCGGATTTGCGGTCCACGTTGTCGTAGATGGTGATCTCGCCGGCGCCGACCTCGATGTTCGCACCTTCGCCGACGGCGTCCGCGTCTTCCTGCTTGCCCAGCAGTTCCAACTTGTACCGCTCATCGGCCATCGCCTCGCGGGCTTCGTCCTCGGTGACGACGCGGCGAGCGAAGGTCTGGTTCGAGTTGATGATCTTCTGCATCATCTTCTCGAGGGTTTTGAGGTCCTCCGGGGTGAAGGGCTCCTCGACGTCGAAGTCGAAGTAGAACCCGTCCGTGATGTAGGGGCCGATGCCGAGCTTGGCGCCCGGCCGCAGCTGCTGGACCGCCTGGGCCATGACATGGGCGGTCGAGTGGCGCAGGACGTTGAGACCGTCCTCATCTGAGATGTCCACACCCACGACGTCGGCGCCAGCCGGAACCTGACGGCTCAGGTCCTGCAGTTGGCCGTCCACACGCATCACGACGATGGTCTTCTGATCGGAGAAGAGCTCTGTGCCGGTGGTACCCGAGGTCACCTCCCGCGATTCCGCGTTGACGGTGATGGTGATCTGTTCGTGCTGCGACGCCTCGGACACGGTCCGGTTCCTCCTCGGGTAGGGCTTCAGGGCTGGTGGCATACGGTGGCCACCGCCAGCCACCGGCCATTCTAGGGCAGTCATGGGCGGTTCTCCGTCCGATGGCGTGTACGCCGTGGTGCCTCTGGAGGTGTGCCGCGGATCAGACAGTCTCAGAAAGTCAAAGGTCAGAAGGGTGACGGTGGTGGTTCAGCCGGTTCAGCCGGTTCGGCTGGTTCACGCCGCATCATCGAGATTGTCTCGGCAACGTGGTCCCCCTGGTTCCCCTGATTCCCCTGGGCCTTCAGGCCCAGAACTCTCCGGGCCGCCTGGGTCTCGGGGACGCCAATACTGGTTGCGGCGAGGCCGTTGTTCGGGGTCGTGATAGCGGGCAGGGATGAACCAGGGCACACCGTCTTTGACCTCGACCTCCCATGCTCCGGCATGGACTGCGTGGTGATGATGTGAACAGAGCAGGACTCCGTTCTCAACACTGGTGGGCCCGCCATGCTCCCAATAGCGGATGTGGTGGGCTTCGCACCAGGGAGCGGGTATGGAACAGGCGGGTGCAGCGCATCCGCCATCTCGGGCGACGATGGCTCGTCTGAGCTTTCGGGTGAACAGCCTCTGGGAGCGGCCCACGTCGAGCACTTCTCCTGACCCACCGAGCACGATGGGAATCAGGTCCGCATCACAGGCCTTCTGCCGGATGGTCTGTGGATCGACCGCCCCCGCATAGGTTGCCTGGGAGATCACGTGACCAGTGCTACCCCGACCCTTCACGCTCGTGTAGTGGCCCGCCAGGGACTCGTAGTCGATCGTCACCAGGACCTGGGGCCTGACTCCGCCACCCGCGGCATCCGGCAGGTCAGACCCGCCCTCTTCGGCCGTGGGAGTTGTCTGGTTCGTCAAGGCCAGTGCACCGGTCAGTGCACTGATGAGTCCGTCCAATTCCCGTTGGGCCCGGCTCCGGGAATCCAGCGAGTCCGCTACATCCAGGTGCTCCGCCCACACCTCTGAACCCGGCTGCTCGTCAGCAATCCTGCGCGGGTTGGAGGAGGCAGAGACGAGGGTCTTCAGCGTCTCATGCTGGCCGTCGGTCGCCAACAGAGACCAACGGTGCAGGTTCGCGGTTCCCTTGCCGTGATAGAAAAGCCCCTGGGCCGCGTTCATCTGGGCCTCGGTGGGCTCGAGACCATCGGGATTCACCAAGGCATCAAAGCGTTGGCGCCAGTACGCGCACACCTTCCTGACGGCATCCGGGTCCATTTCCTGCGCCTGGGCCGCCAACACCCGCTCCCCCTCAGCGATCAAGAGGTCGATGTGGTCCTTCGGCACTCCGGCTCGGGCCGCGTCAGCACGAGCAGACGTGAGGGCGTCAGCCACCGTGTCCACCGCGACGAGGTCGGCCTGAGCAGAGGTCACAGTGCCGGCCAGTGCGGTCATCTCGGCTGGAATCACCTGGGCTCGGTCCTGGGATAACCGCGGCATGACGCGGGCAGCGCGACGGACACGCTTCCTCGCCTCATGACGGGGGATGCGAAGGACCTGCTGCAGGTAGTCCGCCCCATTGCGGTAGGCGCACTTACCCTCCGGGATCCCCAACAGGCCACGACGGGTCACATGCTCCTCGAAGACGTGGTCCACATGTCCCGCCAATCCCGTTCGAGCCGCATCCACCCATCGGCCGAGCTCCTCGACCCGGGACAGCACGACTGGCAGACATCCCACCGGCATACCTTCCGCCGGTGCACCCAGGGCCTCGTCGTTCAGGGACTCACCACTCAGCAACTCATCCGGGTCCGCGCCGCCCCTCTCGTCGAGCACCCTGTCCGCATGGACATACAGCCCCCACTCCGCGGAACGATCATGATCCGGCCCGTCCGGGAAGCGGTCGACTGCGTCCGACAACCGAGGATGAGACACCCGTGACGCCAGCTCTTCCAGGATGAGACGGGAAGCCATCAGCAGCTCGGGCAGGTCCAACTCTGCCAGCTCGTCCTTCTCCATCTCGGGTGCTCCTTCCCTGTCTAACCTGTCCTCACTGACCCGGCCTTCTAGTACATATATTCGATCATGATGCTGGGACACGATAAACACCACCACCGCAGAATGTGGACGTCTTCCTCCCTTCGGTTGCCTGTGCAGGAAGGGGCACGCACCGCGGATCTGGCCATCCGGCGTCGTGCGTTTCTACACTCAGGGCAACCACCAGCGTCCGACTGCTGAGCACACAGCCCAGAACCAGGATGTACCTATGCCTTCCACGACAGATTCCCCCACCGGCGAGCCGCTTCACAGGCGCAGGCCTCAACGACTCAGGGTCCAGAATTTCTTCGTCTCGCGGGACGGCATCGCCGCAGGGGAAGACCAGAGCCTGGAACGCCCCTTCGGCCACGTGGACCCGGGCCCCCTGACCCGGTGGGCGGGGGCCACGGACAGCTGGCCCAATCGGACGGATCCCGGCGGCTCCCGGGGCGTGGACGACCACATCGTCCGCGACTTCACCCACAACATCGGGTCCGAGATCATGGGCAGTCACAAGTTCAGTCCGTTCCGGGGCCCTTGGACGAACGAGGACTGGAAGGGCTGGTGGGGTGATGATCCGCCGTTCCGCACTCCGGTGTTTGTGCTGACGCACCACCTGCGCCCGTCCTTCTCGCTCAGCGACACGACGTTCCATTTCCTCGATGCCAGCCCGTCCGAGGCGCTGAGGATCGCCATGGACGCCGCCCAGGGCAAGGATGTCCGTCTCGGTGGCGGTGTGACGACGGTGCTGGAGTTCCTTGAAGCGGACCTCGTGGATGACCTGCACATCGCCGTGGCGCCCCATGACATCGGTTCAGGACTGCGGCTGTGGTCCAGTCCGACGGACTTCGAGGACCGCTTCCATCATGAGAGTGTCCTGAGCCCCAGTGGGATGGAGCATCACTTCTTCTGGCGTTGAGCCGTGGCCTCGGCGTCGAGAACCGCGAGCAGATGCCGGTTGCGCTGCCGGATCAGCCGGCGGAGGTAGGGCACCAGGATCAGCCTTTCGGCCAGGCGGCCGAAGAGGGGCGACGTCACGGTGATCGTATCCGTCATGGTGCTCGCACTCTGGGCGGTTCCGGCCGTCACGAGTCCAGCTCCGGCTGATCCGTGGACCTCGCTCGAGAAGTCGGGGACATGGCGGAAGGAGCGGAAGGGGCCGGTGATCTGCTCGTCGACGAACCGGCGGGGACGGTCATGCTCAGTGATCTGTGAGGTCATGGTGAACCAGATCCCGAAGTGCCGGGCCCGCCAGGTGACCGTCTCACCGAGACCGATCTGTCCCGAGGTCACGCCATCGATGGCCTGTTCGCCGGAGTCGGCCATCGATCCGAGATGCTCATCGATATTCAGGGAGAGATCGAAGAGCATCTCGGTCGCGTGCATCGAAGGGGTCACCACCGTGAATGTGCTCGTCATGGTCCGATCGTCGCACGTCCTGACCCCCGCGGAGGGCAAGTGGCTCAGACGATGTCACCGGGGGTCGGCAGCAACTCCCAGGTCTCCGGATGCGGCACGGGGACCGGTCGATGGATGGATCTGACACCTGCCCGCGAGAACGCGCCAGCGGAGGCAGATCGGTTTCCGCCCGTCGCCGAGGCACCCTCCGGAACTCCCACCGGGCCGCGCACCTTGACCGGCCAGGCGCCGGTGTCATGGTGCGGGATGTCGGGAAGTCGCGCATTGGCCCCCGCCGCCTGACGTGAGCCGCCGGTGTCCTGCTGTTGGGCGGCTGACGAGGCAGCAGGGCCCCACGGCACCGGAGCAGCTGGCGCATTCGCCCGATTCCGGTCCCGGCGCAGCCAGGCACGCCATTCCTCCCGCGTGCCCTCCAGGTAGTCCGGATCAGGCAGGGCCTCGGGCCGGTGCAAGTCCCAGGCACGAATGGCCTGCAGGCTGATGGCCTTGGGGCCGGTCCGACGCGTGGTGCCCTCGATCAGCATCAGCCGGGCAGAGAACAGCATCTCACCGGTCTCATACTGGGCCTCCGTGAAGAATGAGGCATCCACGCAACCCGTTCCATCGTCCACGGAGATGAACACCGCCCGTTTGCCGCTGCGCATGGGCGGGGTCTGCGTCGCCACCCGCACTCCGGCCACCAGCACCCGTGACTGCGACCGCAACCCGAGCAGATCTTCCGCTGCTGTCACCCCGAGCGCCTCCAGGTACGGCCGGTGTGACTCCATCAAATGGGCGGTCGTGTCCATGGCGGTCAGATCAAGCTCAGTCCGCACCCGTTGGTCCCTACTCGGCTCCGGGAACATCGGCACGATCGCCGCCGCCTCGGTATCGGGCAACTCCAGGGAGAGCTGACCGTCGACCTGGCGCCCCCCGGACCGCTTCCTCCGCCCTGAGGGCCCTTCCACTTGCCCTCCGTGCTGCAGTTCCAGATGGTGCACCAGGTCCGTGCGCGAGGCGCCACCCGGCGGAAGGAGGCAGTCCAGGGCACCGAGCTGCGCCAGCCGTTCGAAGTTCCTCCGGGTCGGACGGGCCCGGTCCCGTACATCGGCCAGCGAGGCATAGGGCTGCCCCGCCACGATCCTCTTGATCTCCGTCTCGCTCAGTCCGGACAGCGCGTTCAGTGCGAGCCGGATCCCCCAGCGCCCCGCGGTATTCCTCGATCCGACGCCGGCCGGCCGGTTCCCAGCGGCCGGCACCTTCTCTGGGAAGGGCGCGGCGCCGGCGTCGGGAATCTCTGGATGACCGGGCACCCACTCGAGCCTGAACCGATCAGTGGAGGCATTGATGTCCACGGGCAGCACCGGGATGCCCATGCGGCGGGCCTCGGCGATCATCAGTCGGCGGGGGTACATGCCGGGATCGTGCTCGAAGATCCCGGCCAGGAACGCCTCGGGGTGGTGGGTCTTGAGCCACGCCGAGTGGTAGGTGGGAACGGCGAACGCGGCACCGTGAGCCTTGCAGAAGCCGAAGGAGCCGAAGGCGTGCAGCGTCCCCCAGACCTCGTCGACGACCTTCGGTGGGTAGCCCTTCGCCAGCGCCGTCGACCTGAAGAACTCTTCCACCACCCCTTCTTGTGGACCACCGATCTGACGGCGGAACTCATCGGCCTTCGCGAGCCCGCAGTCGGTCATCACGTCGAAGGTCCGCAGCACCTGTTCATGGAACACCGTCACCCCGTGCGTCTCGGCCAGCACGGGTTCCAGGTCCGGGTGAGGATACCGGGCCTGAGAGAAACCGTGGCGCTGCTCAAGGAAGGGCCGCACCATGTCCGACTGCATGGGACCGGGCCGGAACAACGAGATGTCGATGGTCAGGTCATTGAATTCCACGGGCGCCATCTTCCCGATCAGCTCACGCTGGCCCGGTGATTCGATCTGGAAGATGCCCAGGGTATGCGTGGTCCGGATCAGTTCGAAGGTCGACTCGTCGTCGAGGGGCACCTGCTCGAGGTCCACCGTCCTCCCCGTGGTCCGCTCGATCTCGGCCAGCGTGTAGGCGATGGTCGACTGCATCCTCACTCCGAGCACGTCGAGCTTGAGCATGCCCATGGGGTCCATGTCGTGCTTGTCGAACTGACTCATCGGCAGGTTGATCCCGGAGGGCTGCAGCGGCGTCCGGTCCAGCAGGGTGGTGTCTCCGAGGATCACCCCGCACGGGTGCATGGCGATGTGCCGTGGCAGCCGGTCCAGTCGCTCGGTGAGGTCCACCAGCAGGTCCAATTGCTCTTGTCCGGCGGCCCGGCCTGACTCGACCTGTTCCGCGAAACCGCGCAACTCCGGCATCCGGTCCATGGCCTCGCGGAAGCTCGATGCCGAGAACCGCCACAGTTGTTTGGCGATCGTGTCCACCTGCCCCGGTTCCATGCCGAGTGCCATCCCGGCGTCACGCACCGCTCCTCGGGCGCGGTAACCGTTCTGCATGCTCATGAGCGTGGTGCGTTCAGCCCCGAAACGCTCGAACATCGCATGGTAGACATCGTGCCGGCGGGCCGATTCCACGTCGATGTCGATGTCCGGCAGGGTCGAGCGGTCGTTGGAGAGGAAACGTTCAAAGATCAGCTCGTGCTGCATGGGGTCCACGTTTGAGATCCGCAACAGGTAATTGACCAACGACGAGGCCCCGGATCCACGTGCCGAGACCCGCACTCCCATCTTCTCGATCATCTCCACCACCTCGGCCACGGTCAGGAAGTAGCTGGCGAAGCCGAGCCGGTTGATGATGCCCAGCTCATGTTCCAACCGCTTCTCCAGGTCCTGGCCTGCTGTCGACGACGCAAAACGGGTGCCGGTATAGAGGTCCGGAAAGCGGTCGCCGACCCTGTCGAGAGTGCGGTTCCACAGTTCGCTGACCGGGTCCCCGGTGATCCCGATGACCGAGGCCTCCGGTACGGTGGGCTGCCTCCAGCCCAGGTCCGGACCGGGGTCCATGCGGCAGACATCGGCCAGGGCATAGGTGTCATCCAACAGGGCCGTGACCCCCTCAGCACTGCCGCCGGCCCGCCCGTCCGTCCCGGACCCCGCCGCCTCGCAGATCTCCAGGGCGATCCGGTGCATGGACTCCGCGGGCTTCAGCCAGCCCTGCCCGTTGGGCTGCAGGTCGGTGAGGGCCTCGAGGGAGCTCAGGGCCCGGGCGGCGTCCAGGACGTCCGCGGTGGCGGCCCCGTCCGGGGTCGCATAGCGCACCGCGTTGGTCAGCACCGCTGGCACCTTGACCTCCCGGGCGGCACGCAACATCTTCACGGCGTGGGCGGCTGACAGCTTCTCCCCCGGCGCAGAGAGATGGCAGACCACCTCCACCCGCAGGGATCCGGTGGGCAGTGCGGCCTTCCACTGGCGCAACAGCGCCCGGCCGGCCGTGTACTTACGCGCGGCCATCAGCCGTCCGACGTCGGATCCCGGCCCCAGCAGCACGAACAGTTCCGGCGGGGCACCGTGGTGCCTGCCGGCGGACCACTCAGCCAGTTCGGCCATCGTGACGTACGGCGTTCCCCCGGCAGAGCCACCCGTGGTGTGGGCATGCGCTGCCGAGATGAGTCGGACCAGCGCTCGGTATCCCGTGCCCTGTGTGCCGCCTCGGGCCAGCACGACCACCCGGCCAGCGGGATTCGACCGTTGCTTGCCCCAGGTCACCGCGAGGTCCACCCCGATCACCGGGTCCAGCCCCTGCTCCAGGCAGGCGCTGACATGCTTGACCGTGCCGTAGAGCCCGTCCCGGTCAGTGCAGGCCAGCACCTCCGCGCCGTCCGCGGCGGCGGCTGTAGCCAGCTCAGCGGGCCAGGACACCCCGTAATGGGAACTGAAGGCACTGGCCACGTGCAGATGCGGAAAGCCCGGGGTAGCGCCCATCAAGCACTCTCCTTGAGGCGCACGGCGGCGCCGTCATGGATGCGGACCAACCGCCAGCGGCCGGAGTCGACATGGTGGGAGAGATCCAAGGTCAGCAAGGGTGCGTTGCGTGCCTTCTCCAGGCGCACCTGGACCCGCCAGACCTCGTGGTCCACCAGACCGGCACCACGGCCCCGCTCTGCCCGGCGTTCCTCGGTCCACCACTTGCGCCGCTCGTACCAGCGCACCGGCTCGGCCGCCAGTGCGTAGATACGGCCGTTCCATTCCAGGCGCTCCGGCGCCCCTGCCGTGGTGCATCCAACGGCGACCGATTGAGTGAAGATTCCCATGGGACGTGATTCCTGCCCTGTTCTCGTCGTGACTTCTCATGCCGTTCTTCCGCCCTCCGGCACGTGGCCGGCGGGTTCGTCCGGAAGCAGCCCGGGCCGGCGTCGTGCCCTGCCGTCTGGGAAGGAACGGCGGACCCGAAACCGGGGCTGTCCGGTGGGGCGGTGGGAAGTGAAACGGCCGACGGGAAGGACCGGCCGCACCCCACCATGGTATTCGAACATGTGTTCTAAAACCAAGAATGAGGCTAGGGCAGAGCCCGGACACGATAGGGATCCGGGGCGGGGTCAGTGCCCGAATCCGGGGCTGACATGGGCCCGGCGGATGTAGAACGGAGCCTGGCTAGAGCCGGAACATCAAAGCCGTCAGAGCAGGGATTCCAGGGGTTCGATGAGCTCCGGACCATTATTGCGGACGTTGCCGACAGCAGTGCCCACCTCATCAAGAGTCCAGGCGGACGCGGTCCGATAGGCCTGCTCGCGCACCTGAGCCACCAGAGCCTCGGCCGCCTCCGCGGATGGGAGCTTCACGGGGTCCAGCCAGGCGTCCAGGGAGTCTCGGTCCAGGGGCAGCGGGAGCCGGTCGTGCAGTCCACCCAGCTGCTCCAGGATGCCGAGCCCCGCCTGGTTCACACCGCCCCTCCGGGCCGACTCGAGATCAGCGGCGTCCGGCGAGGGCCCCGTGAGGATGGTGCAGCTCAGCAGCCACCGTCCCGGATCACCCTCCGGCATGGATTCGTCCCTCCACCACTCGTAGAGTCCCGCGAAGTAGGTCGGCGAGCCGTCTGCGGAGTGGACGTAGAAGGGACGCTTCTTCGCAGACTTGGGTGCGCCCATGTCCGGCTTGAGCCATTCGTAATAGCCGTCCACGGGGACGGCACAGCGGCGGGCCTTCACCGCGGAGCGGAACGTCGGCTTCTCCGTGACGGATTCAGACCGCGCGTTGAAAGCTCTCGAGCCGACGGACAGGTCCTTGGCCCACGGCGGGACCAGGCCCCACCGGGCCACGTGGATCTCCCGGCGCGTTCCAGCCTCGGAGCCCGACGTCGGCACGGCACGTTCCAGCACCACGGCCACGTCATCGGTGGGCGCCACATTCCAATTCGGTGGCAACACCAGTTCCTCGTCGACGTCCGCACCCGAGTCCGCCACCAGGTCTCCGATGGCCCTGGCCATCACATACCGTCCACACATGGCTTCAGTCTGCCGCAATCCCTCATCGGACGGTCAACCGCCGTGGATCAACCTCCAACGATCAATCTTCGACGAACGGGCTGCCGCAGGCCCAGCCCTCGGGGTTCTCATGGCAGTCGTCGGCGACGTTCTTGGACTGCGACCGCCAGATGTCCGCAGTGACCGCTTCACTCGGGATCTCGGCGGTGCCCGGGATCGCGATCCAGGGACCATCGTTGACAGAGAATTGGCCCCGGTAGGACGTCGTCAGCCCCACGGGGTACTGACCGGTGTCCTCATAGACGTGGCTGGTGGTGGTCTCTTGATTGAACTCCACCTGTGGCCCACCCGGGTACGGATTCGACAGTTGCTCCGAGCCGTCCCCGTAGTCCCAGGTCCACTGCACCGGCACTGCCTGAATCGCCACCTGCTGACCCAGCATCGTGGTGTTTAGCGTCTGGTTTTCCTCAGTCGCGAAGAAGTTGGTGTTCCCACGGATCAGGCCGAAGCCCCCGGAATCAGACTCAATCTTCGAGGGGGCAATATCTAAGGCACGGAAATCGGACAACGTCACCACCGGCATCGGCGGAGCATCCGGGGTCCCGGAAGCGGGGTCCGATACAACCGGTCCGGCGGGATCCGAACAATACGGTGAGCCAACCCGCTCGATAGCAGGAAGGTTATTCGCCGGGTACTGTGCCTGAATCACCCATTGGCTTCCTTCGTCTCCACAGACAATCGAGGCTGCTTCAAAACAATCGAGTTGCCCAGTACCACCCAAGGTAAAGCAATAAGGCTGCGTAATGGATATGATTCGCTTCGGGTCCAATGGTTCTTGACTCTCGGACGATTGATCTACTAGAGAGCCCACACGTTCACTTCCCGGCGACCCAGCACCTGTATTCAGGTCTGATTCCTCAGTGGTTTCCGACGAAACCGTGACATCGACAGTGTTCTCTCCCGTATTCGCATGGATGTCGTCCCAGTTCTTAGTTACCGTGACAGCTACGCCTGACGAAGGAGCAACCCCAAGCGGCAGTGTGAGAATAAAGGAAACAACCAACACGGCAAGTAGTGGAAGCCGAAATCTCTCCATTGTCACGAACCTTCGACTGACAGTTCATCGATCCGCCAGACCTCAGACTCTTCGTCAAACGTCGCCGATCCAGTCCAGGGAATGTCCTTAGATCCAGTCGAGCTCGCATCTTCGACGCGGGTTCCATCTGGCTGGAAAACTTCGCCGGGCTCCTCTGATGTGAAGAAGATGAAGGTGCCACCAACATCGTCAACACTTGCTACGCGGACATCGATGTCGGCAGCGCCCACCATGGCCCAACCTCCCTCCCCATACACCCAGGTCCAGTCCTCAATAAGGTCTTGGCATGCGATGCAGTCGTCGTTGGAAACATCCCCCATAGGGCTGGAGTCGCCAGTGGCTTTAAGAAAATGCTCGGTTTCCCACCAGTATTCGACTGCGGCTTCAAGCCCTTCTTGAGTGGGTTGCTTTGCCGCTTCGGGCGTCTCGGGCACCGGCACGTTCTTGGCTGGCGAAGTCTCGGTGGCCGGCTCGTACGATCCCGATGCGGACGAACTTGGCGACGCACTCGAAGATCCCTCGGGTGAGGCAGGTTCACTCGACACCGACGAAGCACTCGGCGCAGCGGAGGCCGACTGCTCCTCTCCCCCATCACCGGAACAACCGGCCAACACCAAACCCACGGCCACCACACCGGCCAGGCCAGCCAGTCGGACAGGACGATTCACCGGATCGGTCATGCAGACCCCTCCCTCAAGGCCACAGGGCCACCGACCACGAACCCGAAAACCACATCGCGCATGATCCCCAGATGAGGCAGTACGCCGTCCCCACGGCTTGCCAACATTCACCAACTCTGCAGCCCAGACAGATCCCGCCCATCCAGCACTGCCCCACAGTCTAAACAGACCCCCATGAACCACGTCACAGATATCCACAACACAAATCCGAAGGCTTCGGATACGTCTCACAGGGAACGTGCCACCCACACCGCGTCAGATGTGATGGGATGGGTTCGAAACCATTCACGAGTCGGAGCCCTGCCCCACCGCGGGCCCCGGAAGGAGCAGCACCGTGCCCCAGAAGGTCCAGGCGGTCGTCGCCACGGCGAAGGACGCCCCCGTCAGCATCGAGACCATCGTCATTCCGGATCCGGGTCCGGGTGAAGCCGTCGTCGACATCCTCACCTGCGGTGTGTGTCACACCGACCTGCACTATGTCCAGGGCGGCATCGGTGACAACTACCCCTATCTGCTCGGCCACGAGGCAACCGGCATCGTGTCCCAGATCGGTGAGGGCGTCACGGACGTGACCGTCGGTGACAAGGTCATCCTCAACTGGCGGGCTGTCTGCGGCGAGTGCCGCGCCTGCAAAAAGGGGCAGCTCCAGTACTGCTTCAACACCCACAACGCCACCCAGAAGATGACCCTTGAGGACGGCACCGAACTGGACCCGGCCCTGGGCATCGGCGCCTTCGCCGAGAAGACCCTGGTCGCCGCCGGCCAGTGCACCAAGGTCGAGGGTGTCTCCGACGAGCAGAACGCCGCCGCCGGGCTACTCGGCTGCGGCATCATGGCCGGCATCGGTGCCGCCATCAACACCGGTGAGGTCAAGCGTGGCGAGTCCGTTGCCGTCATCGGCTGCGGCGGTGTCGGCACGGCCGCCATCGCCGGCGCCAAACTGGCCGGGGCCACCACCATCATCGCCGTGGACCTGGACCAACGGAAGCTGGACAAGGCCGTCGAGCTCGGAGCCACCCACACGGTCAACTCCAAGGAGCAGGATGCCGTGGAGGCCATCCAGGCCCTCACCGGAGGCTTCGGCGCCGATCTCGTCATCGACGCCGTCGGCCGCCCCGAGACCTACAAGCAAGCCTTCTACGCCCGCGACCTCGCCGGACGCGTCGTCCTCGTCGGCGTCCCGACGCCGGAGATGCAGCTGGAACTGCCCCTGCTGGACGTCTTCGGCCGCGGCGGATCCCTGAAGTCCTCCTGGTACGGGGACTGCCTGCCGTCCCGCGACTTCCAGATGCTGGTCGACCAGTACAACCTGGGCCGCCTCGACCTGGATGCCTTCGTCACCGAGACCATCGGTCTCGGCGACGTCGAGGCCGCCTTCGCCAAGATGCACTCCGGTGACGTCCTCCGCTCGGTGGTGGTGCTCTGATGGCTCGCATCAACAAGATCGTCACCTCCGGCACCTTCTCCCTGGACGGGGGCACCTGGGAGGTGGACAACAACGTGTGGATTGTCGGCGACGACGAGACCTGCGTGGTCATCGATCCCGCCCACGACGCCCTGGAGGTGCAGAAGGCCGTCAACGGACGCCAGGTCCTGGCCATCCTGCTGACCCATGGACACGACGACCACATCCGCGCCGTCCAGGTGTTCCGCTCCCTCGTGGACGCCCCCGTGCTGCTGCACGAGGCCGACCGGATGCTGTGGGACACCGTCTACCCGGATCAGGCCCCTGACGGCACCATCGCCGACGGCGAGGCGTTCACCGTGGCGGGCATCCAGCTCACCGCACTGCACACCCCGGGGCACTCCCCCGGCTCGGTCTGCTTCCACTCACCGGAACTGGTCAGCGAGTCCGGCACCCAGGGCGTCGTCTTCTCCGGCGACACCCTCTTCCAGGGCGGACCGGGTGCCACGGGGCGGTCTTATTCGGACTTCGGTACCATCGTGGAGTCGATCGAGAACCGGCTGTTGACGCTGCCGGATGAGACCACGGTCTATACCGGCCACGGGGACTCCACCACGATCGGCGCCGAAGCCCCGCACCTGCAGGAGTGGATCGACCGCGGTCACTGACCGCCGGGCCGGTTTCCCATCAGGCGCCTTCAGTCTCCGACGGGAACACCGACTCTGTGAGTGCCGCATCATCCGAGCACCCTTCCGGGGGCCTCGTCCTCTTGGGCGGGGCCTCCGGTTCGGGAAAGTCCTATCTGGCCCGCACCTACGGCCGTCCGCACCTGCTGTTGGACTCCTTCTACCGGGAGATCTCCGAGGATCAGAAGGGTGACCCGGAGTACTCGTTCCCCCGCACCGCCTACGGTGAGATCGATTGGGACCACCCGCTGACGTGGAATGCACGCGCCGCCGTGGACGCGATCATCGAACTTCGGGAGACCGGCCGCACCCGCGTGCCCGACTACTCCATCACCACGTCCTCCATCACCGGCTACGTGGACCTCGAGTTGGCCGGAGGACCGATCGTCGCAGAGGGCATCTTCGCTGCAGAGCTCCCCCGCATCCTCACCCGGCTCGGTGTCGACTTCCAGGCCTGGTACATCGACCAGCAACGGCTCACGACGGCGGCCCGCCGGTTGGCGCGCGACCTCGCGGAACGCCGGAAGCCGGTCCCCTTCCTCATCCAGCGGGGCTGGTCCCTCCTCCGCAGGGAACGGGAGATCCGCGACCACTATCTGGATGCCGGCTTCACCCCGGTGCCGAAGCGCGAGCTGCATCGGCGTCTCGCAGCGCGCTGACGGCGCGGCGCCAACGCACCCGCAGACCGCCACAGCGCCGGCCTACGAGGCGAACCAGGCGGATCACCGGACGACCAAGCGGATGACCTAGCTGTGATGTCCAGGCAGGTTGTTGAGTCTGCTGGTGGGTGGGGCTCCGATTGCGGAGTGGTGCCTGTGGTGATTGTAGAAGTGGATCCAGCCGGGCAACGCTTGTCGGCGTTCGGTTTCTGATGGGTAGAAGCGGGCGTATGCCCAGCCGTCGGCGAGGGTGCGGTGGAACCGCTCGATTTTCCCGTTGGTTTGCGGCCGGTAGGGGCGGGTCTTCTTCGCGGTGATCCCGAGCGTCCTGCAGGCATTGGCCCACGCGTGGGACACGCGTGGGACTTGTAGGCGGAGCCGTTGTCGGACAAGACCCGCTGGACAACCACCCCCTGGTCGTCGAACCAGGCGACGGCGCGTTCAAGGACGCCGATCGCAGTGACGGCCTTTTCGTCGGCATGGATTTCCGCATAGGCCACGCGGGAGCAGTCATCGATGACGGTGTGCACGAAGGCCGTGCCCAGCAGCGGCGCCCGTCCCGCGGAGCGCGGTGTGCCCGGCGTCGCGGCGCGGTTGCGGTCGCCTTGCTGCTTCCCGACATAGCGCCAGCCGCCACCGTCGGGGATGTTGCCGAACTTGGTCACGTCGACGTGGATCATCGATCCGGGATGCTCGTGCTCGTAGCGGCGGATCGGTTCCCCGGTGACGCGGTCGATGCGGGAGAGCCGGTTGATCCTGCACCGTACGAGCACTGCGTGCACCGTCGATGCGGCAATGCCCAGCTCACCGCCGATCTGCACCGGCCCGAGCCGCCGCCGCCACCTCGCCTTCACGATCCGCTTCACCAGGCCCGGAGGTGTCTTCGACGGCATCCGGCGAGGCCGGCTGGACCGGTCCGTCATTCCTGCCGAACCTTCGGCCCGGTACCGGGCCGCCCATTTCCGTGCCGTGACGGACGAGACCATGAACATCTTCGCCGCCGCAGTGACGGACCAGCCGTCCTGGACGATCAACCTGGCCAAGCGAAGACGGGCGCGAGGGGTCAGTGCAGCGTTAGCGTGGGACACGAAGGCCTCCTGGGCTCGTGGAACGGTTCCTAGACAGCTCCACTCCAGCACCAGGAGGCCTTCCCTCGTCAGCTCTTCAACGCCCCATCACCGAAACAACGTCCCTGGACATCACACCTAGCGGGGCGGAACCGCCTCAAGCAGATCAGCCCAGGGCCGGTCTTCGACGGGCTGGTAGGCCGCGCGCAGCCCGGCCGCGAACGTCTCCACATCCAGCCCCGGGACGGCGTCCGTGGCCGCTCCCGCGGTCGCCGGATCCCAGTCCAGGCCGAGTGCCTCGTAGACATCCACGAGCACGGCCCGGATCGGCGCGGGATCCTCGACCACGATCGATGACGAGAACAACCACGCGCCCTTGACGACCCGCTGCGCCGTACCCGCCAATTTCACCGGACCACGCTCGGCACCGTCCGGCCCGGACGGCAGCGGCGTGTGTACCGAGTACTCCCCCGGGCAGTACTCGCCTGGAATCTCCCCGACGGCGGCCGGTACCCCAGCGCTCCGGAATACCTGTGCGAACATCTCACCGAATCCGGCGAAACGGTCCTGGAATCCCTGCATGGCGTCCTGGTCACGCTGGATGTGATCCACCACCACGCTGCCGGCGTGATAGGCCGCGGCACGACCGCCCGCACGCCGGACCACGGGGGCGAAACCGTGGGCGCGGCATGCCTGCTGGGCTCGAGTGAAGCCGGGCAGCCGGGTGTCCCTCTGGCCGAAGGCCACAGTGGGGGCGGGGCGGTAGACGCGGACCATCGGTGAACTGGCCACTCCGCTCTGGGCGGCACGGAGCAGGGTGATCCCGTAATCGAGGTCCTCTGACGGGCCCAGAGATGGCCCTTGCCGGGTCCACTGCAGCACGACCGGCGGGGCTGCGTGCCGAGCCGACGGCTGGACCATCTCAAGCATCGCGGGAGGGGACCTTCCGCACCGTCTGGATCTGCTCGGATCGGCCGAACGGGCCCCGTTCGTCATGGAGTACGGAGGAAGTCAGCCCGATCCCGTCCGAGCCCATGTTCGAGGTGGTCGCGTAGCCCAGCCATGGACCCACAGGGTCACGGTAGAGGTGGATCTGCAGGTCGACGTTCGGGAAGCCGTAGCCGCCAGGTCCGGCGTCCAGCACGGGGGCGACCCCGTTGGAGGTGTCCGCCATCCCCATCAGTCGGACGAGGTCACTGGTCGGTTCGCCCGCAATCATGTCCACCGCAGTGGTGGACCAACAGCGCCCGTGCCCCGGGGCATGGTCCGGGGCCACCCGCATCTCCAGCGACTTGATGTAGCCGCCGGGCCACCGCTGCTCCATCGCCGGGAACGGCCGGCTCTGGTGCACGGGGGTGAGGGCGGAGTCGTTCGTGACAGCCACGCCGGCCGTGTCTGAGGTGACGAGGCGCCAGGCCCGGGCCACCAGAACGGCGCGGCCCTGGGCCACCAGGGTCGACTCCACCAGTTCGATGGTCCGCCCGGGGCGCACGGTACGGGTGGTGACCGTCAGGGGCCCGTAATGCAATGTTCCGAGGATCTCGAAGGACAACCGGGCCAACCGCAGCTCGGGACGCGGATCATGGGCCAGGATCTCTGCCGTCATCAGTCCGGAGACGGGGGCCATATGCAGCTCGTCGTCTCGCCACGTCCCCTGGGCATGGACCAGCGAGTCGAACTCCGAGGTGCGCGCCCCGTCCACCACGCTGGGAGGCGAGGTCCGCTGGAAGTTGGCGCCGACGTCGTGCCCCTCGATGCCGGAACCGCCGGCCATGGTGGTGGAAGTCATGTCCTCCATCCTGCCAGAACGGCGCCGGGTGCCCCGATCCGGGCGCCTGTTACCGGCCCTGGTCGAACCGGTGGAGGATCCGGGCGACCTCACCGCGGGTGATGGACTGGTGCTGACGGAAGTTGCCATCCGCATATCCGGTGGTCAGTCCGATGTCCTTCATCCAGGCGATCGCGGCGTGGTGCGTACTGCCCACCGGTACATCCTTGAACGACTTGACGTTCGGCGCAGACCATTTCGGCTTGGCCGCCCGATAGAGGAAGGAGGCGAACTCGCCGCGGGTGACATTGTCATAGACACCGAATTCACCGCTGGCGTGACCGAGCGCGACCTTCGAGTCCTTGGCCCAGCTGATGGCACCGTAGAAGCTGCTGCCCTTGGCCACGTCCTTGAACGGCTGCTGGGAAGCGGGGGTGTGATTCGGATCCAGGTATCGGTACAGGAAGGCGACCGACTCCCCACGGTTGATGCTGCGGCCCGCCCGATACGTGTTGTCCCCGGCATAACCGGTCGAGACTCCGCTCCATTTCATCCAGTCCACCGCTTCGAAGGCCGCGTCATCACTGGTGACGTCGGAGAAGGTGGCGTCGCAGCGGCTGGCCGTCGTGGCCAGATCCCGCGTCTGTCCCGACCGGGTGAGCGCCACCGACGTGTACGTCACCGTGGCATTGTTCTCCAACTCGAGGCGGATGTTGGAGCCCTGGCCCACATTGATGGCGCAGACGGTCGAGCCGCCCGCCTTGATCTGTAGCCGGCCCGCCCTCTTGCCTCCGCGCTCCACGCGGATGTTGGCCGTCCCTGAAGCCACCTGGGCTGTGACGACCACCCGGTCGGCCTGGCCGGCGTTCTCGATCCTGATGGCCTCCCCCGTGGCGTCGGCCTGGACGCCTGCGGAGACCCGAGTCGTGCCGTTGCCGTAGAAGATATCAGCATCGGACCAGCTCAGCGGAGCGGTGTGCTGTCCGAGGTATCGCTGGGCACCGGCGACTCCGCCGCGAAGGGCACGGACGGCATACTGGGCCGTCTCACCGGGGGCGTTGGACAGCAGCGTGCTCGTGCCCGTCACGGTCTTGCCGGCGGTCCACGCCTGGTTGGAGATCGCCCCGCCACCCTGCGAAACAGCGCGATACATGATCTGGTACTGATCCGCCCCGGAGACCGCGTTCCAGTACGCGGTGGCCTGCGTCCCCGGGCTGCCCAACCGGTAGTGGTTGGACGGCAAGGACGGAGTGCCGGGCTTCTGATTGGCCCCGGCGGCAGCCACCAGGCGGTCCACGTTCTTGCGGATGGTCGGCAGTTGGGCGTTCAGGTACCGGCCTGGGCAAGCGGTGGTATTGGTGACCGTGTGCCCCAGGATGGTGGGAACAGTGACCCTGGTGCCGTCACTCCACCGGGCGGTGCTCTTTCCCCGCTGAGTCAACGTGGTTGTGGCCGACGGGTCCACGTCATACCGGTAGGCCTGCCAGGCGAGCACCTTCTCGATGGCCCGCACCATGGGTGCCGGGGCCGAGGCGATGTCATAGTTGCCCATGGCGGAGATGCCGATGGTGTCCGAGTTGAACCCACCGGCCTGAGCTCCCTGGACGGGCTTCTCGATCGATCCACGGCGGCCCTGGAAGATGTTGCCGTACTTGTCCACCAGGAACTGGTAGCCGATGTCCCCCCACGCCAGGCTGCGGGCGTGATAACTGTAGATGCCCCGGATCTGGGCGTAGGCACCGGACTCGGTGTAGTTGTTCGAACCGGCCGTGTGGTGCACGTACATGGCCTGGAGGTCCGCCGACGGGGTTCCCCAGTCGTTGACCCAGGACTCGTTGGCGCCCCACTGTGCGCGGGTGATGATCTTCGGCTTGATCGCATCGGCCGAGGCGTTGGCCGTGGCGGTGGCCTGGGCGGTCCCGGTGATCAGTCCCTGCTGTTGGTGGACGGCGGGCGTGAAGGCCGCGTCGCTGCCCGTACCGAGGGAAGCGGCTGGTACGGCCGCTGCACCCTGGGTGGACGGTGCGGACTCCTGGCTGGCCAGGCCGGCCTGCTGCTCGATCTCCGCCAGGTCGCCTGAGGCGGAGGAAGCGGCTTCCAGCTTGCCGTCGGTCTCGGCCGTGCCGGGATCGATGAGCTCGAGCTTCAGTCCCGAGGGAACCTCGCCGTCCGCCGTGGTCACGCGAACTTGGATGGCGTCGCCACCGCTGGAGATCAACGGCTCGGTGCCCACGCGGTCCGCATGGGGCGCCTCATCGCCGTCGTGGATCTCCATGCTGTTCCAGTCGGTCCACTCCCCGGCCTCTCGCACGCGCAGGGACACGTCGGTGACAGGGTCCGCCTCCATGATGTCCCACGTCACGCCCGCGACGATGAAGTCCATGGTCTCCACCGGCTGGGTCAGGGCTGCGATCCGCTCGACCTCGACGTCGCGCGTAGACGAGAGGGCGACGTCGAAGACGGAGTCGACCAGTTCTTCCGCCTCGGGGGCGGCCGGAGCGGCGGCGTCGGTGTCAGTGGCAGCGGGGGTGCTCTCGGCCTTGGCCCGCAGTTCCCGGATCACGACGTCGGAGGGCTGCGACACGCTGCCCGTGGACTTCGGTGCGGTGCCGGACGCGGGGGCCGACCGGGCCGAGAGCGTCGAGGACATCAGCGCGACGTCGGGCTCGGTGGCCGCGGACTCGATGGCGGCGTCGCTGGCCTCGGGTGCCGAGGACGCCGTCGGCTCGGCGACATCAGGGGTGTCCGTGACCGAGGGAACTGGCGTGCTGTCAGGCGCCTGGGTGCTGTCAGGCGCTTCGTTGCTGTCAGACGTCTCGGTGCTGTCAAGACTGGGTGAGTCAGGGACGTCCGTCACATCAGGAGCCGGTGTCGACTCAGGGGTGTCCGTCACCGCGGGGAGCGCCTCGGGGTCAATGCCACCGAGGGCAATGGACTGCTCCTCGGCACCCTTGACCTCAGAAGCCACCTCTCCTGACTCGACGGCAGGGTCAACGGCACTCTCGCTGGTGCCCGTGGTCACCTCCGGAGCAGCAGTGGTGTCCGGAACCACGGGCATGGCCGTGGCCGGCAGGACGGTGGTGGCGGTGAGTGTGAGGGCCAGGGCGGTGGCGGCGCCGGCCTTCAGGACAGGGTGGAGCGTCCGGGACATATCAGTTTTTCCCTCAAGTGGTGCAGAGCGATGGACGTGGACGTGGGATTTCCCCTCCACGCCACAGCTAGGTTATCAAGCGTTTATTGACTTGTAATCACTTTTGTCCCTTTGGTCTCAGCCTTCACACAGAGTTCACTCCGCGGTTGGCGCTGATGACCAGGCCAAGCCAAGACAAGACGAAGGGACACCGGGCCCCCCACAAGGGTGGACCCGGTGTCCCTATGCGCGCCGCCGGCGGATGGCTGTCAGAGCTCGCCGCAGTTCTTAGAAGTCCCAGTCATCGTCTTCCGTGGTCTCAGCCTTGCCGATCACGTAGGAGGATCCGGAACCGGAGAAGAAGTCGTGGTTCTCATCCGCATTCGGGGACAGCGCCGAGAGGATGGCCGGATTCACATCGGTGACGGCCGCGGGGAACATCCCCTCGTAACCGAGGTTCATCAGGGCCTTGTTGGCGTTGTAGTTCAGGAACTTCTTGACGTCCTCGGCCAGGCCGACGGAATCGTAGAGGTCATGGGTGTACTGGACCTCGTTCTCGTACAGTTCGAACATGAGCTCGAAGGTGTAGTCCTTGAGCTCCTGCTGGCGCTCTGCCGACTCGTTCTCCAAGCCGCGCTGGTACTTATAGCCGATGTAGTACCCGTGCACGGCCTCATCGCGGATGATGAGACGGATCAGGTCCGCGGTGTTGGTCAGCTTGGCGCGGGAGGACCAGTACATGGGCAGGTAGAAGCCTGAATAGAAGAGGAAGGACTCCAGGATGGTGGAGGCGACCTTCTTCTTCAGCGGATCGTCACCGTGGTAGTAGTCCAGGATGATCCGAGCCTTCCTCTGCAGGTTCGCATTCTCCTGGGACCAACGGAACGCGTCGTCGATCTCCTTGGTGTTGGAGAGCGTGGAGAAGATCGATGAGTAGCTCTTGGCGTGCACCGACTCCATGAACGCGATGTTCGTGTAGACGGCCTCCTCGTGGGTGGTCAGCGAGTCCGCGATGAGGGAGACGGCGCCCACGGTGCCCTGGATGGTGTCCAGCAGGGTCAACCCGGTGAAGACCCGCATGGTGAGGGTCTTCTCGTCCTCGGACAGCGTGGCCCAGGACTGGATGTCATTGGACAGCGGCACCTTCTCTGGGAGCCAGAAGTTGGAAGTCAGCCGATTCCAGACCTCCACGTCCTTGTCATCCTGGATGCGGTTCCAGTTGATTGCCT
Organism: Citricoccus alkalitolerans; assembly: GCF_039528175.1. Lineage (NCBI taxonomy): Bacteria > Bacillati > Actinomycetota > Actinomycetes > Micrococcales > Micrococcaceae > Citricoccus > Citricoccus alkalitolerans. Next base: position 844,401 of record NZ_BAAALH010000001.1, on the reverse strand, counting down.
CGACGGTCTCGAGGGTCTTGACAGCGTCGGCCATCATCTCAGGTGTCGTCCTCACTTCAAGGGTGCAGTGCTTCGGGTGGTTCGTGGTTCAGTCGGGCGGGCCGCCGGGAAGGCGACCCGCCCGACCAAGGCTAATGGCCGGCGTCGGGCCCGGGTACCTCAGCTCACAGCATGCAGCTGACGCAGCCCTCGACCTCGGTGCCTTCCAGCGCGAGCTGGCGCAACCGGATGTAGTAGATGGTCTTGATGCCCTTGCGCCAGGCGTAGATCTGAGCCTTGTTCAGGTCACGGGTGGTGGCCGTGTCCTTGAAGAACAAGGTCAGGGACAGGCCCTGGTCCACGTGCTGGGTGGCGGCGGCGTAGGTGTCGATGACCTTCTCGTAGCCGATCTCGTACGCATCGTCGTAGTACTCGAGGTTCTCGTTCGACAGGTAGGGGGCCGGGTAGTAGACGCGGCCCAGCTTGCCCTCCTTGCGGATCTCGATCTTCGATGCGACCGGGTGGATCGAGGAGGTCGAGTTGTTGATGTAGGAGATCGAACCGGTCGGCGGCACGGCCTGCAGGTTCTGGTTGAAGATGCCGTGCTCCATGACGGAGGCCTTCAGCTCACGCCAGTCGGCCTGGGTGGGGATGGACACGTTGGCACCGGAGAACAGCTCGGCGACCCGCGGCGTGGCCGGCTCCCAGACCTGCTCGGTGTACTTGTCGAAGAACGTCCCGGAGGCGTAGGTGGAGTCCTCGAAGCCGCCGAACGTCGTCCCGGTCTCCATCGCGAGGCGGTTGGAGGACCGCAGGGCGTGGAACAGCACCGTGTAGAAGTAGATGTTCGTGAAGTCGATGCCCTCTTCGGAGCCGTAGTGCACCCGCTCGCGGGCCAGGTAGCCGTGCAGGTTCATCTGGCCCAAGCCGATGGCGTGTGAGGTGTTGTTGCCCTGGACGATGGACGGCACCGAGTTGATCTCAGACATGGTGGACACCGCGGTGAGCGCCCGGATGGCCGTCTCAATGGACTTGCCGAAGTCCGGCGAGTCCATGGTCTTGGCGATGTTCATGGACCCGAGGTTGCAGGAGATGTCCTTGCCCACGGAGGCGTAGGTCAGGTCCTCGTTGAACTCCGAGGCCTCGGAGACCTGGAGGATCTCGGAGCACAGGTTGGACATGGTGATCCGGCCCTTGATCGGGTTGGCCTGATTCACCGTGTCCTCGAACACGATGTACGGGTAGCCGGACTCGAACTGGATCTCGGCGAGGGTCTGGAAGAACTCGCGGGCGTTGATCTTGGTCTTCTTGATCCGCGCGTCGTCGACCATCTCGTAGTACTTCTCCGAGACCGAAATCTCGGTGAACGGCTTGCCGTAGACGCGCTGCACGTCATACGGGCTGAAGAGGTACATGTCCTCGTTCTTCTTGGCCAGTTCGAACGTGATGTCCGGGATGACGACGCCCAGGGACAAGGTCTTGATACGGACCTTCTCATCCGCGTTCTCTCGCTTGGTGTCCAGGAACCGGTAGATGTCCGGGTGGTGGGCGTGCAGGTACACGGCGCCGGCGCCCTGGCGGGCACCGAGCTGGTTCGCATAGGAGAAGGAGTCTTCGAGGAGCTTCATCACCGGGATGACGCCGGAGGACTGGTTCTCGATCTGCTTGATCGGGGCGCCGTGCTCACGGATGTTGGTGAGGGACAGCGCCACGCCGCCGCCGCGCTTGGACAGCTGCAGGGACGAGTTGATGCTGCGCGCGATCGACTCCATGTTGTCCTCGATGCGCAGCAGGAAGCAGGAGACGAGTTCGCCGCGCTGGGCCTTGCCGGCGTTGAGGAAGGTCGGGGTGGCGGGCTGGAATCGTCCACCCACCATCTCCTCCACCAGGTCGATGGCGAGCTGCTCATCGCCCTGGGCCAAGTGCAGGGCCACCATGCAGACGCGGTCCTCGTAGCGCTCCAGGTAGCGCTTGCCGTCGAAGGTCTTCAGCGCGTAGGAGGTGTAGAACTTGAAGGCACCCAGGAAGGTGGGGAAGCGGAACTTCAGCCGGTAGGCGCGGTCCCAGAGACTCGTCCGGAACTCCGCGGAGTACTGCTCGAGCGTCTCGGCCTCGTAGTAGTCGTGCTCCACGAGGTAGGTCAGCTTCTCGTCGAGGTCGTGGAAGAAGACGGTGTTGTTGTTGACATGCTGCAGGAAGTATTGGCGCGCTGCGGCATGGTCTGCCTCGAACTGGATCTTGCCGTCCGCACCGTAGAGGTTCAGCATGGCGTTCAGCTCGTGGTAGCCCAGGTTCTGCCATGCCGCCGGCAGCTCCTTGGCCGACCTGATCATGTCCTGCTCGGTGATTGTCATCCCCAAAACCTTTCCAGTCCTTCGCGCACGGCCGTGACGTCCTCCGGCGTGCCCATGAGTTCGAATCTGTACATCAGGGGGACCTCGCACTTGCGTGCCACGATGTCCCCGGCGAGGCAGTAGGCCTCGTAGAAGTTGGTGTTCCCCGCGGCAATGACGCCCCGGATCAGATCCCGGTTCGACGTGACGTTGAGGAACTTGATGACCTGCTTCGGCACCGCTCCCCTGCCGTCTCCCCCGCCATAGGTCGGCAGGATGAGGACGTAGGGTTCCGTGGCCAGGAGGGTCGGCTCCTTGGTGATGATCGGCAACCGTGCAGCCTCACCCTCAGGCAACTCCAGTTTGGAGACGAAGCGGTGGGTGTAGCCGGAGGCGGAGGAGAAGTAGATCAGGCGTGCGGCCGTCTGCTGTGGGGTCTGGGACCCCACAACACCTGTCGGCCGGCTGTCGCTGACCACGCTCGTCATGGTGACCTCGGGGACCTCAGGCCACCGAGGCGGCAGCGGCGGTGGCCAGCTCCTCGATCTTGTCCGGACGGAAGCCGGACCAGTGCTCGGCACCCGTGATGACGACCGGGGCCTGCATGTAGCCCAGCGACCGAACACGCTCCAGCGCCTCGGCGTCCTGGGACATGTCCACGGTCTCGTAGGCGATGCCCTTCTTGTCCAGGGCGCGGTAGGTGGCATTGCACTGCACGCAAGCCGGCTTGGAGTAAACGGTGACGGTCATGGTCATTCCCCTGTCCTCGGTTACCGCGTCCGGGGTGCCGGACCGGCGGGCGTTTCTGCTCTGTGGTCTGTGTTCTTGCGTCATGGCCACGAAATCCGACCAAGACCTGTTCAACAGGTCCCGATACCGTGGATTCCGGGTCCGCCCGGACTCTCCGGCGTGAAAACTGCGCGGTCCGAACTGCTGACATCAATACTACATCTAGTGGTGACCGTATGGAACAACCACAAGATCCTGTCTTACATGGTTGAGATTAGTTTCCCCCAGCTCGTCCACAGGCAGTGTGGATGAACGGACCGTGAACGCACCCGCCCGGAACGCCGGAATCACGCCGATCGACGGTTGCGGGCCGGAGGACGTCCACAGGGTGTGGATGAAGGGGCCCACCGTTGTGCACAGGTTCTTTTGATCCAGTCCGGCGGCGTGTCCTGTCCACGGCGGCGGCGTGTCGGCATCGTGCCAACATCAAGGACAGGACGGTTAGCCTCGAGGAACCACCGGAGGCACCACGGAAGGGACTCCTATGCCCACACCCCAGACACCCCGCCGCCTGGTCAACACCGAAGACCTCGCCGCCCGCGCCGCCCTCGCGGCCCGCGAGACAGCGACCTCGACCGACGCCGCAGACGCCACAGTCGCGGGCGCGATCTGGAAACTCGAGGATCCGGTCCGGGAGCTCGACTCGAACATCATCTCGCTGCCGGCCGGTGACGGGATCGACGCGCACCAGGGCCCGGACAACGATGTGATGATCCATGTCCTCCACGGCTCCGGCACGCTCGGCACCGCAGAGGGAGACCTGGCCCTACGGCCTGGTGACCTCCTGTGGATGCCCCGGCGCTCGATGCGCCGCTTCACCGCGGGAGCTTCCGGCCTGATCTACCACACGGTCCACGTCAGGAAACCGGGCCTGCTGCCGACTCTGCGCCAATGACGTCACTGCCGAACTGGGTGACGGCGTCCCCGATGGACCGGTGCAACGTGGGGTAGGCCCACGGGATGCGGGCCAGCTCTGCCACAGGCGTCCGGGCGTGGACGGCCACGGTGAGCGCCCCGAGGATCTCCCCGGCATGGGGGCCCACCACCGCCGCGCCGACGAGCACGCCCCCGCTCGTCCCATTCTTCCTGCTCCTGTTTCCCTGCCCATCCGCCTTCCCGGCTGTCATTCCATCCACCCGAGCCACCAGGGTCAGGTGCCCTCGAACCTCATCGATCCACCCCCGGCTCGAGGCCCCGAGGTCCACTCTCGCCACGTGGACCTCCGAGGCATCGCCGCCCTGTTGTTCCACGGCCTTCCGGGCCTCATCCTCAGAGAGCCCGACGGCGGCCACTTCCGGATCCGTGTATGTCACCCGGGGTACGGCATGCCGCAGGAAGGGGCGCCGGGCCGCTCCGGTCAGGAGCTGGTCCGCCACCACCGCCGCTTGGGCCATGGACGTGTGGGTGAAGGGACCGGCACCGGTCATGTCCCCGATGGCGTACCGGCCCGGGACGGGTCGCCCGCCCTCCGCGGCCGCACCGTCCAACACGCGGCACCACTCATCCACCTCGACCGGGTCCCGCGGCGCCCGGCCCGTGGCCAGCAGCACACGGTCCGCGGTCAACCGGTCCCCCGTGGTCAGCTCCAGATCCACGGGACCAGCCGAGGCCGGGATGCCGTGAGACGTCTCATACCGGGAGACATCCCCCGCCTGCACGCCACTGATCTCCGTCCCCGTACGGACGTCGATCCCCTCGGCCCGGAACCGCTCCACCACCAGCTCGGCGGCCTCCGGTGCCTCTCCCGAGAGCAGCCGTCCACCGCGCACCAGCAGGCTCACGCGGACCCCGAACCGGGCCAGGGCCTGCCCCAGTTCGCACCCCACGGGTCCCCCGCCCACGATGGCGAGGGAGGCCGGGAGTGTCTCGGCCGTCACCACGTCCCGGTGGGTCCATGTCACCGCTTCCGATAGGCCGGGAACCGGGACCCGCACTGTTTCCGAGCCGGTGTTCAGGACCACCGCACGGCGGGCCATCCAGGTCTGGTGCGCGCTGCCGTCATTCGGGGTGACGGTGACCTCGGTGCCGTCTGAGGCCGCGCCGGCTGCGGGGCCGCCCACGATCTCGGCCCGCCCGTGGACGAACTTCGCGCCGGTGCCGAGCAGCCTCTCCACAGCCACTCGGTCATCCCAGTGGTCCGTGGCCTCCTCCCGGATCCGCTGCGCCACCCTCGCCCACGAGGCGCCCGCCCTCCGGGACTCGTGCAGCATCATCTTCGACGGGATGCAGCCGTAGTAAGGACATTCGCCGCCGACCAGGTGCTCGTCCACGGCCAGCACCGACCAGCCGCCGCGCACCAGCCGCGCGGCGATGTCCTCCCCGCCGGGCCCGAGCCCGATCACGATGGCGTCGACCGTCCTGGACACAGAGACGGACGTAGCGGACGTGGCGGGTACGGGCCCGGGCCCGGGCGTGGGGACCGGTGTGGGGATCGACGCCGGGATGGGCGTAGACGCTGGGGTGGAGGGGGAAGCCATGGGACCACCCTTCCATCAGCGCACCCCGTGTGGCGAGGGACAGGCACCCCGCGCCCGCCGAACGCGCGGGTCCGTCCCCATCGACCGGACACCCTCCCACTGAACGCGCCCGCGCCCCTACGCTGAGCCCATGGTCACCGTTGCCGAGAACCTCATCCAGACCCTTTCCCTCAATGGCGTCAAGCGCATCTACGGTCTGCCCGGCGATTCGCTCAATGCCGTCACGGAGTCCCTCCGGACCCACCCCGAGATCGAGTGGGTGCACGTCCGCCATGAGGAGACCGCCGCCTTCGCCGCCGGGGCCGAGGCCGAGATGACCGGTGACGTGACGGTCTGTGCGGGCAGTTGCGGCCCCGGGAACCTGCATCTGATCAATGGTCTCTACGATGCCCAGCGCAGCCGCGTCCCGGTGCTCGCGATCGCCGCGCACATCCCCACGGAGGAGATCGGCACCACTTACTTCCAGGAGACACACCCGCAGGAGTTGTTCCGGGAGTGCTCGGTCTATGTGGAGTACGTGGCCGATCCGAAGCAGATGCCCCGCCTGCTGGAGATCGCCCTGCGCACCGCCATCGAGCAACGCGGCGTGGCGGTCCTCGTGATCCCCGGCGATGTCGCCTCGGCGGCCGCCCACGATGATCGCCGCACCCTCGTGCGGAAGACCCGCTCCGCCGTCGTGCCCCTGCCGGAACAATTGCAGGAGGCCGCCGACGTCCTCAACGCGGCGCGGAGCGTCACCATCCTGGGCGGTGCGGGCACCGCGGGAGCCCACGCCGAGGTGATGCAGCTGGCCGAGCGGCTGGCCTCGCCGATCGTTCATGCGATGCGCGGCAAGGAACACCTGGAGTATGACAGCCCCTATGACGTCGGCATGACCGGCCTGCTCGGCTTCGCCAGCGGCTACAAGGCGATGTGCGAGGCGGATGCCATCCTCATGCTCGGCACGGACTTCCCCTACCCGCAGTTCTATCCGGATGATGCCCAGGTGGTCCAGGTCGATCTGAGGGGCGAACAGATCGGGCGCCGGCACCCCGTGGACGTGGCCCTGCTGGGCGGGGTGCGGGAAGTGGCGGCCGCGCTGGTCCCGCTGCTGGACCAGAAGAAGGGCAGGCACCTCGCGGACGCACGGAAGCACTACGCCAAGACGCGCGCGAAGCTGGACGACCTCGCCACCCCGGCACGGAATGGCGCAGCGGTGCACCCGCAGTACCTGGCACGGCGGATCAGCGCCCTGGCGGCCGATGACACGGTGTTCATCCCCGACGTCGGCTCCCCCGTGGTCTATGCCGCCCGCTACCTCGAGATGAACGGACGACGCCGGCTGCTCGGCTCGTTCTCGCACGGCTCCATGGCGAACGCGGTCCCGCAGGCGATCGGAGTGCTGGCCCAGGACCGCGCCCGGCAGACCGTCACGCTCTCCGGCGACGGAGGGCTGACCATGCTGCTGGGTGACCTGCTCACGCTGGTGCAGATGAATCTGCCGGCGAAGGTGGTGGTGTTCAACAACTCGTCGCTGAATTTCGTGGAGCTCGAGATGAAGGCCGCCGGACAGCTGCCCTTCGCCACGCACCTGGATAATCCCGACTTCGCCGCCGTGGCCCGGGCCATGGGCATCAAGGGCATCCGCGTGGAGGACTCGGAGGGCGTGGACGCCGCCCTCACGGAGGCCTTCGCCCACGACGGCCCGGTTCTCGTGGACGTGGTGACGGATCCGCAGGAGCTCACCATTCCGCCGGCCATCCAGTTCGAGCAGGCCAAGGGCTTTGCGCTGTACTCGATCCGCACCGTCCTCTCGGGCCGAGGCGACGAGCTGTTCGACCTGGCGAAGACGAACTTGCGGCAGTTGTTCTAGTCCCGGCTAGGGTTGCCGCGTGGACCGTACGCCGAAGAACCTCCTGCTCACCTACATCCTGTGTTTGCCACTCGGGCTGCTGGGGGCGCACCGGTTCTACCTGGGGCATCGTGCTCTCGGGGTGGTGTACCTGATTCTGACCGTGGCAGGCCTCGCCAGTGCTCCGTGGGGCATCGGGTTCGTGTTCGGCGGGGTCGTGCTCCTACTGTGCCTGCTCGACCTGGTGCGCCTGCCCGGACTCGTCCGGCGGGCCAACGGCGGACTCAACTAGGCGACTCCGGCCATCCCGGTGAGTACCGAAGGGTGACGTGCCGGTTGTGCGCCGGCTCTCCCGATCCCGAAAATCACCGGCGCTGGTTGTCCTGACGCATTGACTGCAGCTCGGCCACCGTGGCGGCCGTGTTCTGCGAGGTCCGCACGATGGCGATGTAGAACTCGACGGTGACCCGCATCAGCACCAGCATGATGAAACCGGGGATCCATCCCAGCAGCAGGGCAGCGATGCCCAACACCGGATCCGCTGCGGCCGTTGAGAGGCTCGACCATCAGGACCCAGATGTTCGCAGCGGCCAGGCCTACCGCAGCAGACCCTCACGCAGGGCGCGCAGTACTGCGTTCGTCCGGTCCCGCGCGCCCAGTTTCAGGAGGATGGTGGAGACGTGGTTCTTCACCGTGCCCTCGGCGAGAAACAGGGCTTGTGCGATCTGCCGGTTGGGGTAGCCCTCGGCCATCAGCCGCAGCACCTCCTGTTCCCGTTCGGTGAGTTCCTGGGCGGGCACCACAGCCTCCGGCGTTGGGACGGCCCCGGTGCGGATCGCCCGCAGCAACCGATCGGTGATGGACGGGGCGATGAGGGTTCCGCCGTCGGCCAGGGTCTGCACCGCATGGGTGAGCTGTGCGACGGTCACGTCCTTGAGCAGATATCCGCGGGCACCGGAGTGCAGGGCGTCCAGCACCAGGGTGTCGTCGTCGAAGGTCGTCAGTACCAGGACAGGTATCTCGATCCCCCGGTCCCGCAGTTGCCGCAGAGTCCACAGCCCGTCGTAGCGGGGCATCCGCAGATCCAGGAGCACGACGTCGGGCGCCACCCGGGCGATCACCTCCAGCGCCGCCGCGCCGTCGTCCGCCTCTCCCACCACCTCGACGTGAGCGATGTCCAACAGGGTGCGGATCCCGTGCCGCACGAGGGTCTGGTCGTCGACGACCACGACGCGGGTCATGCGGACGGCACCCGGGCGATGACGCGGAATCCCTGGCCCGGGTTGCCGCGGACGCCGGCCGCGGTTCTCACGGGCATGTCTCGTTCTGTGTTGCCTGTACTGTCCACGGCGAGGCCGAACTCCGCCGTGCCACCCAGCATCTCGATCCGTTCGGCGATCCCCCGCAACCCGTTTCCGATGGCGTCCACATCCAGGGGTCCACACCCGTCGTCCTCGGCCATGAGCACCACCTCGCTGTTGAGACGATCCTCCTCACCGTCCAGTCCCACGGTGATCCACAAGCGAGTGGCATCCGCGTGGCGGAGGGTGTTGGTGGTGACCTCCTGCACGGTGCGGACGAGGGCCTCGGTCCGCGCCTCATCCAGGCTCAGCCCGGATTCCACCTCAAGCTCCACGTGCAGGCCGGGGAGGCCTGCCACCACCCCTTCCAACGCATCGGCCAGGTCGGTCGGCTCGGTGCGAAGCTGACCCACGGCGGCGCGCAGGTCCGCGAGCAATTCCCGGGCCACGGTACCGGCCCGCTCGACGTGTTCTCTCCCGGGTTCTGGGGTCCGGTGCCTGGCCGCCTCCAATTCGAGGGCAAGGACCGTGAGCTGGTGACCGATCGTGTCATGCAGGTCCCGGGAGATCCGCAGCCGTTCGGCGGCGCGGGCGTTCACGGCCAACACGGCGGAGGCAGCCCGCAGGTCCACGTGGGCCCTGGCCAGCTCGCGGCGTTGCCGTTGTTCACGGATCAAGGTCACGGTACTCAACAAGGTCGCGACCTGGATCATCAGGTAGAACCCGAGGAACAGTCCGAGCTCCATCAGGGCGGATTCCGTGAGGGCGCCATCCACCTGGGTCGAGGCCTCCTGCATGGCATCCACCGTGAGCACCACAGTGTTGAGCCCGATCAGCACGAACCCGCCCCCTACGGGCACCAGGTAGGCACTGATGGCGGCGGTCAGCACGAGGAGGATATTCAGCAGTCCCATCCCGGGGGCGGTCAGCACCAGCACCCAGGAGAACACGATGGCGGCCACGAACCCGATCAGGTCCACGCGCCGCCCCATGCCGGAGACCGCCACGATGAGGTTGATCAGGAAGACCACGAACAGACTGGTCCACAGGGTGCGGTGGATCGACGGCTCGGCCGCTCCGAGCAGGACCGGGGACGCCACGGCGATGGCGACGACGAGCATCGCCAGTCCCGACCAGATCTCGTACCCGTACCGCTGGCTCATCCTCAGAGTCTAGGAGGATGCGAGTGCCGTTGCCCGTGCCGATGGTCATGGGTGGTCGCCCAGCACGGTGATGACCGACGGCACCTGTGCGCACGGCCCATGATGCCTAGCGTCAGGACCATGACGATTCCATCACCGGCACCTGCACCCGCCATCCTTGCCGAGAACCTGCGCAAGTCCTATCGCGGCAGATCCGCCGTGGACGGCATCACCCTCTCGGTTCAACCAGGTGAGGTGATGGGCGTCCTCGGGGCCAACGGTGCCGGCAAGACCACCACTGTGGAGATGATCGCGGGACTGCGCACCCCGGAGGTCGGCACGGTCCGGGTCCTCGGGCTCGACCCCCGGCATGATCGCGGTGCGGTGCGGCAGATCCTCGGCGTCCAGTTGCAGCAGTCCTACCTCCACGGGGCGTTGACCGTGGCCGAGCTCGTGGACCTGTACCGCAGTTTCTACCCCGACCCGGTACCGGCGGGGGAGCTCATCGACCGCGTGGGCCTCGGCCCACAGCGCCGTACCCGGTTCGAGAAGCTCTCCGGCGGCCAGCAACAGCGTGTCTCCATCGCGCTAGCGCTGGCCGGCCGCCCGCGCGTCGTGATCCTGGACGAGTTGACGACGGGACTGGACCCGCGGGCGCGCCGCCGACTGTGGTCGCTGGTCGACCAGATGCGGGATGACGGCGTGACCGTGCTGCTCGTCAGCCATGCCATGGACGAGGTGGAGCACCTGTGCGACCGGCTGGTCGTGCTCGATGCCGGACGCGTCATCGCCCGCGGCACCCCCGGCGAGATCACCTCCGCCACTGGGACTCCCTCACTGGAGGAAGCCTTCCTGGCACTGACCGGGCGGGAGCTCGACGAGGACGACGAGAGTCCAACAGGGAAATCCACCACGGAAGCCGAGGCCCACTGATGACGACCGCCACCCTTCACCCACCCACGGCACGACGCCCTGGCCCGAAGTCCTGGCTGACCCTGGTGGGCGCCGAGGCGAAGATGGTCACCCGGGACACCTCCGGGCTCATCATCCCGTTGGGCCTCCCCCTGCTGATCCTGGTGATGAGCGCAGCCCCCGCCTCCCAGGAGGTCATCGTCAACGGGCGCACAGCGCTGGACCTGTTCGTACTGCCGCTGGTGCTGACCGTCATCATCGCGACCATCGGCATCATCAACATGCCCAGCTTCCTGGCCTACTACCGTCGCTCGGGCATCCTGCGCCGGCTGGCGGTCACGCCGGCGTCTCCGGCTATGGTCTTGGTGGCACAAGTGGTGGTGAGCCTGGTGCAGGCCGTGCTCGGGCTGACCCTCGCCCTGGTGGTCGCGTTCTGGGGGTTCGGGGCGAACCCGCCCGCGCACCTCTGGACCACCGTCGGGATCTTCCTGCTGGCCATGGCCGCGATGTACGCGCTGGGGATGATGGTGGCCGCCGTCGCTCCGACGCCGAACTCGGCCGTCGCCATAGGCCTGGTCCTGTTCTTCGCCTTCGGCGCCCTGGGAGGGTTGTTCGGTGGGGTGCAGATGCTGCCTGACGCGCTGGCGCCGCTGGCCGACTGGCTGCCGTTCGGAGCCGCCGTCCAGGCGTTGGGAACGGCCTGGGCCGGGGCCGCCCTCGAGCTGACGCATCTGATCAGCCTCGTGACCACCACGGTGGTCGGGACCGGGGTGGCGATCTGGCTGTTCCGCTGGGAGTAGGACGCCGGCGTCAGTGGTTCTTGGGGACCTTGACCGCGATCACCGGTACGGAGGCGCCCAGCAGGATCTGGGCGCTGCTGGCCAGTTTCTTTATCGCGATGGTCGTGCTGCTGATCCTCAACCTGCCCTTCGCACCGCTCTGGGCCAAGCTGCTGGCGATCCCCCGCCCCTACCTGTACGCCGGGATCACTGTCTTCTGCGGTATGGGCGTCTATGCGACCTCGGGCTCCACCTTCGACCTGCTGATGCTCTTGGGCATCGGCCTCCTGGGATTCGCGCTGCGCCGGTTCGGTGTGCCGCTGGCCCCGCTGATGATCGGCATGGTCCTCGGACCCCTGTTCGAGACGAGCATGCGGGACGCCTTGGCCAGCTCCAACCAGAGCTACGGCGTCTTCGTCGATGGGCCGATTCCGGTGGCCATCTACGCACTCCTTGCCCTGTCCCTGGTGATCTCCATCGCGGGTCGCGTCCGGTCGAAGGCACGGAAGGACACCTGACCTCGTGTCACGGTGTGACGCGGGATGCAGACTGGATTCTGCCGCCGTACGGTCCTCCGCCGCCCTCGACCAGGCCGCGCTGACGGACGATGAGTTCCTCGCAGGACCCTCCGCGTGGGCCGAACAGGTAAGGCGGCTCCGGTAGCCACGGTCGCCCCGGCTCAGGGGACCAGCATCACCTTGAGGGCCTCGCGGCGGTCCATGGCGGCATAGGCGGCCGGTGCCTGCATGAGCGGCATGGCGACGTCGAAGACCCGCCCGGGGCTGATCTCACCGCGGACGACCTGCGCCGTGGCTGACTCGAGGTAGCGGCGCACGGGTGCCGTGCCTCCCGTCAGAGTGATGTTGTTCAGGAACAGGCTGCCGCCAATCGGGGCTTCTCGGTACTGGGGAACGCCCACGCGGGAGATCGTCCCGCCGGCGCGCACCACCCCGGCCGCCTGCTCGTAGGCAGGACGGTGGCCCACGGCCTCGAGCACCACGTGGGAACCGAGGCCACCGGTGAGGTCCCGAACCAGCTCGATGCCCTCGTCACCGCGTTCAGCCACGACGTCCGTGGCGCCGAACTCGCGGCCGAGGTCCGTGCGTGAGGCGTGCCGGCCCATGAGGATGATCCGGTCCGCGCCGAGCTGACGGGACGCCAGGACGGCTGAGAGACCCACGGCACCGTCACCGATCACCGTCACGATCTGTCCGGGGCCCACCTGGCCCATCGTCGCGGCGTGGTATCCGGTCAGGTAGACGTCCGAGAGGCTAAGCAGGCTCGCCAGCAGTTCCTCGGAGTCGTTGCCCGTCTCATCGACGGCAGAACCGTCGGCTGCCCGGACGGCCACGAGGGTGCCGTCAGCCAGCGGGACGCGCACGAACTCGGCCTGCAGTCCGATCCCCTGGCCGCCGAAGAATCCTCCATGCAGGCAGGAGACGTGGAATCCCTCAGTGCAGAACTCGCAGGTGTTGTCCTGGTAGGTGAAGGAGGAGATCACCAGGTCGCCCGGGCGCAGCGAGGTGACGGCGGCGCCGATCTCCTCCACCACGCCCACGACCTCGTGCCCCATCGGGCTGCCTTGTTCCGAGGCCTCCATCGAGTGATAGGGATGCAGGTCCGAGCCGCACACGCAGGAGCGCACGGTGCGGATCACGGCGTCCGTCGCTTCGATCAGGTTCGGGTCGGGAATGGTCTCGACCCGGACGTCTCCGGCACCGTACATGAAGGTCGCTTTCATAATCCCCACGCTACCGGCAGTCTCCCGCCCGAACGTTCTGCTCGCCGGCCCGCCGTCGTCGGGCATTACCCCACGATGGTGACGGTTCCTGCGTCAGCATCGACCTCGACGATGTCTCCGCTGCGGATGACCTGGACCGGGTCACGGTCGAGCTCGCTGACGGTCGGTACACGGGTCACGACGGCGCCGAGCACGGCCTTGGTGGTCACCGTGGTGAACACCATGGCCGCAGGGGCCGTACCCAGCAACCGTGTGCTCTGGAAGAACCCTGACCAGCCGGACGAGCCCTTGGCCCCGGGGAAGACCAGGACCTTGCCGGTGAAGCACACACCGAACAAGGCGTGGCGCCGTTCGATGATGGTGCCCCGGGCCGGGTCTATTCCGCCCCAGCCGGAGATGGTCTCCGGCGAGACGAGGGCTTCGGCCCGGACGATTCCGGGAACGATACCCCGTCCCCTCAGCACCGTTCCGGGAACCACTCCGCGGGCTCCTGCGGACGGCATGCTCATGACAGCTCTCCTGTCCAGGTTCCGGTGATCGCGGCCTGCACGCAATCGGCAGTGGTGCCGAACCAGGCCTCGATCCCCAGGATGGCGGGCAGATAGTGCGCCTGCTTGGCGCTGTCGGTGGCGAACACCCGCGTCCCCGCCGGCGCCGTCCGGGACATGGCCGGACAGGAGTCCGTCAGCAACCGTCCACCGGCACGCTGGATGACCTCCGTGTAACCGTTGCGATCAGCCACGGCCCGCAGGGCCCGCGGTGTCATGATCCACAACTCCGTCCCGGGATGCAGGCTCCGCCCGTCCAAGAGGGCGGCGATCTCCCCGAGTTGGTCCAGGGAGGCATGGGGACATCCCAGCAAGACGAAGTCGACGTCCTCGGTGTTCCCCTGGTTGTTGAGCAGCTCGTACATGCGGCGTCGATCCGAAGCGGTGAACGCCACGGGGTCCGGAATCCGGTGCGGGCCGAAGGCGGCCTCCACCGAGGGTGCCTCCGGTGTGACACCGGGTAGGTGGAAGATCTCCACGCCCCCGGTGGTGGCCAGGGCCGCCCCGAGGTGCTTCAGGTCGGCTTGGCTGGGCAGTGCCAGCTCCCCCGTCAAGACGGGCCGCTCCTCCTGGACCACCTGCCCCGCGAAGTACCCGAACAGTCCCCAGTCCAAGAACGAGTCGATGGGCACGTCCGCACGAATCAGGTGGGATCCGTGACGGTTCTCGTCCAGATGATTGCCCCAATAGGGGATGCGGCCGGTCAGTCCGGCCGCTCCCGTCGACGCGGTGCCCTCGCAATTGGACTTGGCCCCGATGACCGAGTTCGCGTAGACCACCGCTGAGGACTCCATCCAGGCGATGTGCTCTCCGCGCACGGGCAGGTTTCCCACCTGGTACGGCGTGCACGTGGCCAGGATGTTGATACCCCGGTCACTGGCGAAGGCCTCGGCCTCAGCCTGCAGTTCGACCAGGTGGGGGTTGTAGGGGGTGATGTTGAGGGCATCGGCACTGAAGCCGTGCTGTAGCTGACACGTGGGCACCCGCATCTTGGGGATCTCAATCTCGTCATCGCAATCGAGGTTGATGACGGCGTACGCCTTGTTCCAGCCGCCCTCGGCGGCGATCTTCTCCTTCGCCGGGGTGGGTTGGGTCGACGTTCCGGCCACGTTGCGGACACTGCACAGCCTCTCGGCTCCCAGTCCCTCCCCGTAGCGGACCAGCAGGTCCATGGCCGCGGCCACAGCGTCTCCGTCCCGCCCATCCCGCATGGCGCGGTCATCGTCAGTGAGCAGCATGGAGGGGCTCCTTCTCTCCGTCTTTCTCATCATGACGGCTGCTGGCTGGAGCCCCGGCCGGGACCGCGTCAACGCCGGCCTCGTCCGGTCCGATATTGGCGCGGATGCGTTCGCGTAGCTGGGCCCGGTCGATCTCGGTCACGGGACCGCCGTCGGCCAGGTCGAGCGCGTGGGCCGCGGCCTCGCCCATGGCGGCACAGGGGCCCATCACGCGGATGCTGGAGAGGGCGGCTGCGTCGCCGTCCACGCACCGTCCGGCAGCCAGTAGGTTCACGGCACCCCGGGGGGTGATACTGCCCAGGGGCACATAGTGCACGTGGTCGCCGTCGAATTGCTCCCAGACGTACCCCTCGGGCTGGTCATGCAGTTCGATGGGCCAGGAGGTCCGGGCGATCGAGTCCTCGAACCGGAATCCTGAGCGCACCTCGTGTTCTGTGAGCTGGTGTTCGCCGGCGATCCATCGGGTCTGGCGACGGCCCGGAAGACCATAGAAGCGGACGGAGGCCTCCCCGAAGGCCGCCGGATGGTGGTCCCGGAGGAACTGGATGACACGATCGGCCTGGTCCTTCCCGCGCAGCTGGGCCTCTGCGGCCCCCACGGCCTCGAGAGGAGACTCGATGTGGGTCATGTTCAGCACCGCCGTGTCCCGGCCGGGGAAGAAGAAGGCCAGTCCGTCCCGACGGATCAGCCCGTACTCCTCGGCGTGGTCGTACACGCTCCGGGCCAGGTCCTGGGGGTCCGGCGCGGCGGAGGGGTTGAGCCCCTCGACGCGCACCTGTTGCGATCCCCAGATGGTCCGTTCGGGTACCCGGCATTCGAGGCCGGCCTCCCAGGTCAGGGCGGCGTCTCCGGAGGCGTCGATGAAGGCATCCGCCTCGACCTTCAGGAGTCCGTAGCGGGTCGCGAACGTCACAGAACGCAGGTGGCCGGCGTCATGGTCCACCGAGAGGATGGAGGCTCCGGTCACGGGGACCACTCCCGCCTGGACGATCTCGCGTTCCATCCAGCGACCCACGGCGTGCTCGTCATAGTTCACCGTGATGGTGTGGCGGTGGTTGTAGGAGAGATCGCCCGTCTTCTCCAGGTCGGGGAACATCCGGTCGAAGAGCCCGTGCGTGAGCTGACGGTACTCCGGCCCGTTGCCGTAGACACCGCAGAACAGTCCGATCAGGGAGTTGGCGCATTGCCCGCCGAGCATGGGCAGGGCGTCCACGAGGATCACCCGCCGTCCCAGGCCCGCCGCGGTCAGGGCGGCGGACACGCCGGCGATGCCGGCACCGACGACGCACAGGTCTCCGCGCAGTTCCTCCAGCGGTCCGCTCGGTGGTTTCGTGATGGTGTGGATCTTCACATCGGTCAGCTTGTGGGGCATCAGGAGTCCTTGGCGTAGTGGTGGTGCAGTGCGGGGGCAGTGTCGGGGACCAGGGTGGCGCCGCGTTCAAGCGGAGTGACCGTGCGGGCATAGACGCCCAACCAGCCACCGGTGGTAGCGGACTCGCGGCCCGGCTGGGTCAGCCGGCGTCGCTCGAGTTCCTCACCGGAGACGAGCAGGTCGACGGTTCTGGCCGGGATGTCGGCACGGATCCGGTCGCCGTCGTGGACCAGTCCGAGGGGCCCCTCCAGGGCTCCCTCCGGCTTGACCTCGCCGACGACGATGCCCTGGTTCACGAGCCCGGAGAGCTGGCCGTCGGTCACCACCGCCACCTGACCGGTGAGACCGGCACCGTTGAGGGCGAACACGACGTTGGAGGCCATACCCATCCCCGGTGTACCGGAGGGACCCAGGCCGCGCAGGACCAGCACGTTCCCCGCCTCGACCTGATGTGCATTGATGGCCGAGATGGCCTCGGCCGCATCCTCGAAGACCCGGGCAGGGCCCTCGAAGCTGTCCTGGCGGCGTTCGGTGGCGGAGAGCTTGACGATCGAACCGGCCGGCGCCAGGGATCCGTACAGGATCTGGATGGTGGCGTGGGTGGCGCGAGGCTCGTGCAGGGGACGGATGATGCCGGCGTCCGCCTCCGGTGCCCGCTGCAGGACCTCGCCCAGCGTGCGCCCCCCGATGGTGGCGGCCTCGAGGTCCAGGACCGGTCGCAGTTGCGAGAGGACGCCGAGGGCTCCCCCGGCGGCCTCCAGGTCTTCAATGCTGTCCGGGCCGCTCGGCCGGATGGCCGTGAGTGGCCCCACCTCGCGGCCGAGCTCGGCGAACAGGGCACTGATGTCCACGTCCACACCGGATTCCACGGCGATGGCCTGCAGATGCTTGACGCTGTTGATCGACCCGCTTACAGCCAGTACGGCCGCGACGGCATTGCGGAAGGCGCCCGGAGTCAGGATGTCCCGCGGACGGCGCTGGGCCAGCACCGCCTCGACGATGGTTCGGGCTGAGGCTCGCGCGTTCTCCCACATGGCGGGGCTGTTGGCCGCCACGGGAGCCGATCCCGGCAGGCCCATGCCGAGGGCCTCGGCCATGATGTGCATGGTGTTGGCGGTCCCCATGCCGGTGCAGACGCCAGGCCCGCCGATGGCCCGGTCACTCATGGTGCAGAGATCCTCCACGGTGATCCCACCCGTGGCCACGTGTCCGGCCTTGATGAAGACCTCCTCGATGTCCGCGGGTTCGCCGTTGTCCAGCACCCCGCAGGGCTGGTAGCCGCACGGCACGACGATCGTGGGCACGTTGATCCGTCCGGCCGCCATCAACTGGCCGGGTGTCGTCTTGTCGCACGAGGCCAGGCAGATCATGCCGTCCAACTGGCCTCCCTCCACGGCGGCCTCGATGTCATTGGCCAGTAGGTCCCTGCTGGACAGGACATAGCCGCCCCGGCCTCCGGCGGCCATGATGAAGTCAGTCGGTGCCACTGTCCGGATCTCGAAGCCCACGGCGCCGGCCTCGCGGATGGCCTCGACCACGTGGTCGGCGATGTCATCGAGATGGCTGAAACAGGGTGCCAGCTTGGATGAGGAGTTGACGACGGCGATCTTCGGCTTGACCACATCCTCGTCACTGAGGCCCAGGGCCTTCCACTGGGTTCGACGGGTCGCCCACCGAGGGGAGCCGACCGGGAAGTTGCTGCGCAGATCCACTCAGCCCACGTCCTTTCGCCCATAGACGGATTCATGCCAGGGGATCGCCACCCGCTTGAACGAGGTCACGATGAAGTACATGATCAGGCCCACGGTGGCCAGCATCAGGATGACCGCGAACAGCGCAGGTGCATTGAGCTCATTGAGGGTTTTCACCACCATGTAGCCCAGTCCCTCGTTGCCACCCAGGTACTCGCCCACGATGGTGCCGATCACCGCCAGCACGATGGCCGTCTCCATGCCGGCGAAGACGTGCGGCATCATGCTCTTGAACTCCAGGTGCCGGAAGGTCTGCCACCGGCTGGCGTTGATGCTCTGCATCAGGTCCCGGTGCCCCCGGTCCACGGAGCGCACGCCCAGCAGGACGTTGAGCATGACCGGGAAGAAGGCCAGGAGGCCGGCGATGATGACCTTGGTGGTCATGCCGAACCCGAACCAGATGACGAACAGCGGGATGAGAGCGACCTTCGGCACCACCTCCAGGGCAATGATCAAAGGCCTGACGCTGGCCTCCAGCAGCGGCAGCTTCCCCAGGAGGACCCCGACGAGGACCCCCGCCAGGGTGCCGGCCAAGAAGCCGAGGACGATCTCGATGACGGTCACCCGCACGTTGTCCCAGGTGGTGGGCTGGGCGAGGAGTTCCCCGAGATTCTCGAAGATCATGGTCGGCGGCGGCAGGATCAGCGGGGAGACGTCCAGTGCCTTGACGCTCAGCTCCCAGATCACGAACAACACCACGAGCAGTCCGGGAGTGGTGATCCACGGCAGGACCTTCAACAGCTTCTTACGATTCACGGTCGTCCTCTTCGTTCAGTGAGGTGTGCAAGTTCCCGACCAGCCCGTGGAAGGCTGCGTCCTTCTTGATCTCGAGTCCGCGAGGCCGGGCCAGGGGGACCTCGACGATGTCCTTGATGCGACCGGGACGCGGGGTGAGGTGGACGACCCGGTCCCCGAGGGCCACGGCCTCGTCGATGTCATGGGTCACGAAGACGACGGTGGCGCGGGTGGCTAGTGCAATGCGCTGGATCTCCATGTTCATCTTCTCCCGGGTCAGCGCATCCAGGGCGCCGAACGGCTCATCCATCAGCAGGAGCTCGGGGTTGTCACTGAGTGCCCGGGCGATGGCGGCGCGCTGGCGCATGCCTCCGGACAGTTCGCGGGGATAGTTGGGGAGGAAGTTCTGCAGTCCCACCAGTTCCGCCAGTTCCCGGACCCGGTCCCGCCGCTCGTTCTTCTTGACCCCGCGCAGGCGCAGCGGCAGGGCGATGTTGTCCTCGATGTTGTACCAGGGGAAGAGATTGGAATCCTGGAACACGACGCCGAGACGGCGGATGACGGACGAGTCGACCGTCTCGTGGTGCCACAGGGCGCGCCCTCCGATCTCGACCTGACCGGCGGTGGGCGGGACCAGGCCCGCCATGATGCGCAGCAGCGTCGTCTTCCCGCAGCCGGAACGGCCGATCAGGGAGACGAACTCCTCCTTGCGGATCTCCAGGTTGATGTCAGACAGCGCGTGGGTGGTCCCTCGCTCCGTCTTGTATGTCTTGTCGAGTCCGGAGATCCGGATCTCCGGACTCGAGTCCGGAATCGAGGTCTCCGGCGATGCCACGGTGGGCTGGGTTTGCATGCTCATGGTTGCTCCTCGGGGATGGGCAGAGTTCAGGACGCCGGCAGGTAGCTGTTGTCCAGCCACTCCAACGGGTCCGCTCCGGCCTCGACCATCCCGGCGGACACGAGTTCCTCGTAGCCTTCGGCCCAGTAGCCCTCGTCCGTGGTGAGGAGCGGCTGGGTTCCCTTCGCGGTCCAGAGGTCCCGGCTCTGGCTCAGTGACTCCGTGGCGACCTCGTCGTCGTCCAGGGACCCGAACGAGTACTTCGAACGCATCGTCTCGATGACAGATTCCAATGACTCATCGTCGACGATCTCCTGGACGGCATCCCTGATGGCGGCCATGTATGCCTTGATCTGTTCCCCGTTCTCCTCCAGGGACTGTTGGGTGGCGGTGTAGATCTGGGAGTCCGCGCGCACGGCATCGCCAGCGTCGAAGGCCTGTGCCTCGCCCGCGAACTGCTGCTGGGTGACGATGGACTGGTCGATGCTGACCATGTACCCGGAGATGTCCCCCCGCTTGACCAGTTCGAAGGTCCCGGGGCCCAGGCCGACGACCTGGCGTGCGACGTCGTCGGGGTTCAGGCCGGCCTTGTGCAGCATCAGGGACAGCGACTTGTCGCTGGTGCCGCCCTCGGAGGGCACCCCGATGGTCTTGCCGAGGAAGTCCTCGGGCTTCTCCAGGGGATTCGCCGTGGAATTGAGGATACGGATGGACGAGCCGCGCACGATGCTGCCCACGTTGACGAGGGGCTGTCCGTCCGCGGCTGCCGTGATCAGGTCGATGGCCCCCACGCGGGTCAGCGGCCCCGCCCCCGCCACGAGCGTCTGGATGGCCTGGGGCGAGCCCTTGGTGGACTGGAACGTGACCTTCAGACCGTGGTTCTCGAAGTGGCCTCCGGCGTCCGCCAGCAGTTCGGGTGCGACCGAGAGTGTCTCCATCGGCAGGTAGCTCAGGTACGTGAAAGGTGCGGTTCCGCCTTCACCGCCGCCTGCTGCACCGGAGGATGCGGTACCGCAGCTGCTGAGAAGTCCGGTGATACCGAGTGCCGACAGTCCCAGGGTGCCGGCGAGGAAACCGCGCCGGTTGACCTGGGATCGGACGAGTGGGGATTGCAGGGACATCGTTGACTCCTTGTTCGGATGGATCGCCGAACACGACTTTGCCAACGGGGGTGATCCAGCTCTACGAAGATCTCAGTCAGTGAGATCTGAGTCACACGACGTGCCGGATCTGGCGGTTCATCTGGACGTTCAGTGCCATGGACCTCGTGATGGCCAGAGCGGTCGTCTGGACCGCGTGGGCCATGGTCTGTTCCTTCAGGCTTCCCAGGGGCGTGTTGACGGACAGGGCAGCGATGACCTGGCCGTGGGTGTCACGGATCGGCGCTGCCACGGAGATGGCGTCCATGACGACCTGGCGGTCACTGACGGCGAAGCCGCGTGACCTGATCGAGGCCAGCATCCGCCGCAGTTCCTGGGGGCTGGTGACGGTCAGGGGAGTCCGCTGCTCCAGACGACCCAGCAGATAGTCCTCCTGGACTTCCACGGGCGCCTGGGCCAGCAGCATGAGCCCCACCGAGGTCAGGTGCAGCGGATAGTGGCTTCCGATGTAGGGCCGGGAGTTCCGCGCGCGCCAATGTGACATCCGTTCGATGAAGACGGCTTGTGACCCCTCCCGCACCGCCAGATGGACCGGGTGGCCGGTGATGTCCATGAGGTCCTGCATGAACGGCAGTGCCGCCTGCTGCACGCCGCCGGACCGCGGCGCGTGCGAGGCCACCTCCCACAGCCACAAGCCCACGTGATACCGGTGCCCCTCGCCGAGCTCCAGCACTCCCTCCTCCGCCAGGGACCGCATGATCCGGTGGCAGGTGGAAGCCGGCAACCCGGTCCGACGGCTGACCTCGGTGGCGGTCAGTTCCTCCGCGCCCCGCTCGAAGGCTCGGAGGATGGACGCCATCCTGGACAGCATGCTTCGTTGATCCTCGCCAGCCAGGATTCCTCCTCCTCGTGTGCCTCCCATCACACGATAGTCGCCGAGGCGGATCGCCAGCGCCCCGGGGCAAACGCCCAGCTCAGAAGTACTGCGGGGGTCAGAAGCTCAGGGGTGGACGGGTGGCTGGACCCAGCCCGCCGGCAGCCCCTTCGAAGGCGGAGGAGCCCAGGGCCGGAGCGCCCCAGACGTGGCCCTCGTCGCCGCCGGCGGTGATGGCGAATCCCGGCGGGATGAGCAGGTCCTGGGCGGAGATCTCGGACAGGGTCGCATGGCCGTTGCCCATCATGGCCGCCTTCAGGCCGTCCTTCATGATGTCCAGGACGTTCTCCACTCCGGCCTGCCCGTTGGCACTCATTCCCCACAGGTAGGCTCGGCCGATCAGCACCCCTCGGGCTCCGAGGGCCAGGGCCTTGTACACGTGGGAGCCGCGGCGGATGCCGCCGTCGAGGTACACCTCGACGTCCTCGCCAATGGCCTCCGCGACGGCGGGCAGTAGCCGGATGGTGGCCGGCGTCGTATCGAGATTGTTGCCGCCGTGGTTGGACACGGAGACGGCGGTGACGCCGGCGTCCCGGGCGGCCTTGGCATCATCCACCCGGGTGATGCCCTTGACCATGAACGGCCCGTCCCACTGCCGGCGCAACCAGGCGATGTCATCCCACGAGGGGATCTCGGTCTGGCGCCACCATCCCATGGCCTCGAAGAAGCCGGGCGCCGGCTCACCCTTCGGCACGGCATTCGGCACGGAGAGCTCCGGCGGGCGCAGGGTTCTGGCCCAGTCCAGGGCGTAGCCGAACTTGCCGCCGGCGATGATCTCCGGGGCGTACTTGAGGATGGCCTTGAGGTTCATCTCCTGCGGAATCTCCGGGCTGCCCCAGTCCCGGCCATAGCCGTTCGTCCAGTCGAGGGTGATGATCAGTCCGGCCGCCCCGGCGTCCTTGGCACGCTGCGTGAGCGCCAGCATCTGGTCACGGCCACCCGACCAGTACAGCTGGAAGAAGGTCCGGCCCGGGTTCTCGGGGATCACATCCTCCATGGCCTTGGAGGAGTACGCCCCGAGCCCCATGGCCGCACCCCGGTTGTTCGCCGCCCAAGCGACAGCGATCTCACCCTCGGGATGCACGGCCTGGACCCCGGTGGGAGAGATCATCACCGGCGACTCGACGGGCACGCCCATGATGGTGGTTCGGGTGTCCTGTGCGAGCGGGTTGCCCGTGATCTTGGGCGCGAAGCCGAGCTCGGCGAAGGCATCGATGTTGTTCTGCACGGTCATGCCGCGCTCCGAACCGGCTACCAGGGCCATGTACACGGACGCCGGAAGGCGCTTCTTGGCCCGGCGCTGGGCCTCCGCCACGCTCTCGAACCAGGGATTGGTCATGGTGATGCTGTCCTCACTGTTGGATGTCGTTGATCGTTGCTCGTCGGCGAGCCAGACGCCGTTGTGCACTGGCTCGCCCGAGTGCGGGCCGCCTGACTGTGCTCCGGCAGGCCGTTCACGGCGCGGCCCTCCTCATCCGGCTCGACCTACTTGATGGCCGCGCCACCGTCGACCGGGATCTGGCCACCGGACACGTAGAAGGACTCATCGGAAGCGAGCCACAGAACTGCGTTGGACACATGGACGGGCTCGATCCATGCCTTCCCGAAGGGGTTCAGACCGGCGAACGCTGCTTCGGCGTCAGACGCCTCCGGTTCATCCAGGTCCGGCCGGAAGAGCCGGTACGCGCTCGCGTTCTTCACCATGGGTGTGTCGATCGAGTTTGGATGGATGGTGTTGACTCGGATGCCGTGTGGACCCAGCTCGTTGGCGAGCACCTTCATCAGACCGACGATGCCGTGCTTCGCAGCGGTATAGGCCGCAACGTTCGCCAGCCCCTTGAATCCGGCGAGGGAGGAGATGATGATGACGGATCCGCCCTCTCCAGCCTTGATCAGGTGCTCAGCAGCCGCAGCGTAGGTATGCCACACGCCGGTGAGATTGATGTCCTG
The DNA here is from genome assembly GCF_039528175.1 of Citricoccus alkalitolerans. Classification (NCBI taxonomy): domain Bacteria; kingdom Bacillati; phylum Actinomycetota; class Actinomycetes; order Micrococcales; family Micrococcaceae; genus Citricoccus; species Citricoccus alkalitolerans. The sequence goes on along the minus strand of NZ_BAAALH010000001.1, from coordinate 820,651 downwards.
GATGTCGTTCCACGACGTCTCGCTGACCTCATGCGTGTTCGCCCCGAAAGTAAAGATCCCGGCGTTGGCGACGATGACGTTGACGGCGCCGAGTTCGGCCACGCCATCGTTGACGGCCGACTTCAGTGCGTCCAGATCCCGCACGTCCGCAACGCGCGCCACCACTCGACGACCCTGTGCCTCCACCTGCCGCGCGGTTTCCCGCAGCTCCTCCTCTCCCGGCAGATCGTAGAAACCTTCCAGGCTGTCCACCGGGGCGCAGAGGTCGACCGCAATGATGTCCGCGCCCTCCTCGGCCAGCCGGATCGCATGGCTTCTGCCCTGTCCGCGTGCAGCGCCGGTGATGAAGGCGACCTTGCCTTCCATACGTCCTGTCATGATGTGTGCCTCCTGCGTCTTGATGCGTGATGGTGCTGAGAATCGTCATGGGTGATGCGGTGGGTTCGGGAGACGACGGACGAGAGGCCGACGCCGGGAGAGTCAGCGGGGGGATCCGGTCAGGAGGATCCGGTCAGGAGGATCCGGACGAGGAGGCTTTCGGGGGCACGAATCCGGCCAGGGGGTCGATCTCACAGGCACTGACTGGGGGGCGTGCGGGTGCGCCCATACCGATGCTCACGGGCACCGGACGAGACTTCGCGCGTGGGCGGGGCGGTGAGGTCCGGTGGGACCGGTCGACACTGGGCCGCGGGAACTCCAGGTCCGCCTCACGACTTTGGAGGAGTTCCTCGCCGAGGCCGCGCACGCATTCGGGGTCCGGTCCGTCGAGCGGCAGCCCCGTGAAGAACTTCGCCGCCATGCAGCCGCCACGGCAGGTGTCGATGAACTGACACCCGGCACAGGCTCCGCCCGTCTGGGGCTCGCGCAGCTCGGTGAACAGCTCGGAGCCCCGCCAGACGTTGGCGAATCCGCCATCGTCCACCGTATTGCCGGCTTTGAACTCGTCATGGATCGCGAAGGGACAGGCGTAGACATCGCCGACCGGATCGATCAGGCACACCACCCTCCCGGCACCGCAGAGGTTCAGCCCGGGCAGGGTCTCTCCATAGGCCGAGAGGTGGAAGAACGAGTCACCGGTCAGCACCCCCTCTCCGTGGGCGACCAGCCAGTCGTAGAGCTCGCGCTGCTGCTCGGGGCGCGGGTGGATGTCATCCCAGACATCCACCGCACGTCCGGAGGGCCGCAAGCGGGTGATGCGCAGCGTGGCCCCGTACTCGTCAGCCAGGGCCTTGAACTCGTCGAGCTGCGGGATGTTGTGCCGGGTCATGACCACGGAGATCTTGAACCCCTCGACGCCGGCTTCCTTCAGGTTCTGCATCGCCCGGACCGCGAGGTCGAAGGATCCCTTGCCCCGCAGGGCGTCATTGACCTCCGCGGTAGCCCCGTCGAGGGAGATCTGCACGTCGATGTAGCCGTTGTCGGCAATCCGCTGGGCCGCGGCAGCGTCGATGCGTACCCCGTTGGTGGAGAACTTCACGCCGACGTCATGGCTGGTGGCGTACTCGACGATCTCCCAGAAGTCGGAGCGGACGGTGGGCTCACCGCCGCCGATGTTGACGTAGAAGACCTGCATCCGCTGGAGCTCGTCGATGATCTCCTTGCACTGCTCGGTGGACAGCTCGTTCGGGTCGCGGCGCCCGGAGGCGGAGAGGCAGTGCGAGCAGCTGAGGTTGCAGGCGTAGGTCAACTCCCAGGTCAGGCAGATGGGGGAATCGAGGCCACGTTCGAAGTGGTCGATGAGGGAAGGACGGCGCTCGGGGGCGAGGGTCAAGGGATACTCCCGTGGGTTGAGTCGTCAGGCGTGGTTGATGGCCGGCAGCAGCATGTCTGTTTCGGCGAGTCGATGCAGGGCGGACACGTAGCCCGGACGGGATTCCTCGTCGATCTCCAGGGCGGTGAACGCCGCGTCCACACTCGGGAAGTCGGCCAGTGCGGTGACCAGGTCGACGAGTCGGGTGTCCTTGAGGAAGCTGAGGCGGCGGGTGCCGAAGTGGTAGAGCAGTGCTCCGAAGGGTTCAGGCCGCACTGCCACGCGCGGATTGAGGATCCAGGCCGTCCCGGGATCGAGGCCGAGCCCCGATCCCGGATCCACAGCCAGGTGTGTGGTGGTAGCCAAGGTCAGTAGACCCCGCACATGCCGTCGATTGAGACATCCTCCACAAGGTCGTCCGCCGTGACCTCGGGGTCGGTGCTCTGGGCTGGGGCGCTGGACTGCTCCATAGTTCCTCCCGGAAAAGTGCTGACAAGATGTGAGTTGGATCACTCACATGATGAGAGACTAAATGACACAGGGTGCCAATGCAATGGATCGTTGACAACCTTGTGAACAATCCCCCTAGAGGCGAGAGGAGGGGCCATGACCGAGAACCACGAGACACCTGACCGTGCGCTGGGCCGTCCCCGTGCCACCACGCATGACGTGCTGGCCGAGATCGGCGTGGAGCTCTTCACCAGCCGTGGGTATGAGCACGTCTCGGTCCAACAGATCGCCGATGCGGCGGGAGTGTCCCGCCGGACCTTCTTCCGCTACTTCCCGACGAAGGCGGACCTGCCCTGGGGAGATTTCGCCCGGGAGGTGGAGCGGCTCCGCGGAGAACTGGCCCTCGTGCCGGATGGCGTCCCCCTGATGGAGGCCGTGCGCCATGCCGTCGTGGAGTTCAACCGGGTACCGCCGGAGGCCGTTGACCAGCACCGCGCCCGCCTCGGACTCATCCTCACGGAGCCGGAACTGATCGCCCGTTCCCAGGTGAAGTTCCTGGACTGGCGTGGGGTCATCGCGGAGTTCACGGCTCGGCGCCTGGATATGGAGCCCACGTCCTTCTTCCCCGAACTGGTCGGTGAGGTCGCCTTGAGCGCGGCCGTCGCCGCCTATCGGCAGTGGATTCCCTCATCCGATACCGACCTCACGACCTTCATCGACACCGCCTTCGCTGCGCTCGTGGACCTGGACCGGCTGGAGCAGGGCGTCGCCGCGCAGCTGTCGACGCGACTGGACCCTCCGGCAGGACCACAGGAGAACCACGATCATCGGGACAATCCGGGAAACGCAGGAGAGGAACGCCAATGAGACTCACTGATGCCACCTGGCCGGACATCAACCCGCAGACCTTCGGCGGGGCGGCCCCGGTGCTGGTACTCCCGATCGGGGCACTGGAGCAGCACGGTCCACACCTTCCCCTGGACACGGATGCCGTCACCGCCACGGCGGTGGCCGCCGCCGTGGCAGACGCCCGGCCTCGTGCGGCTCTCGCCCCGACCCTGCCGATCGGTGCCAGCGGGGAACATGCCGGTTTCCCCGGCACACTGTCCATCGGCAGTGACGCCCTGCGTCAGCTCGTCGTCGAGGTGGTCCGCAGCTCCACTCCGGCGTTTTCAGCGGTCATGGTGGTCAACGGCCATGGCGGCAATGTGGATGCTCTCCGGTCCGCAGCCGACCTGTGCACGGCCGAAGGACGGACACTCCTCCTCCACCACCTCGGCCTGCCGGGCATGGACGCCCATGCCGGCCGGACCGAGACCTCGCTGATGCTGCACCTGACCCCGGAGCGGGTGCGGCTCGAACACGCGGAGCCCGGCAACACCACACCCGTGCGAGAGCTTTTCGCCGAGATGAAGGCCCACGGGGTGCGGGGCGTGAGCCCGAACGGCGTGCTCGGCGATCCGACGGGCGCCAGCGCCGCCGAGGGGGCGGACCTGTTCGTCCGGCTCCGCGACCGAGCCACCGCTGCATTCGATGGCCTCACGGGATAGACGGCACAAGCGATAGATTCTAGGCCGCCCGACCGCGCAGCCGCGGCCGCAGCACCGCCCACCGCCGGGACCGCACCGCGGCATGGAGCACGCCGGTACCGTAGGCCGCGTCCGCCACGAGTCGCAGGGCAAGGTGCCGAACGGGATCGAGGGCGGCACCGGCGTCGTGTGGTGGGTCATCATGGCTGAGGCGGTCCTGAACCCAGTGCCGGGCGGCCTGCGCGGTGTCCGGCACCGTGGGAGCCAGGGCCAGTACGACGACGGCGCGCGCCACCCGCCGCGGCCGACTCGCCGGCGCCGCGGAAACCGCGAGGGCCACCGCCCCGATCGGCCACCATTCGCGGCGCAGGGCGTTGCCGACGGCGGTGATCTCGGACCGCAATCCGAGCACAGCGACCTCGGCGCCGCCGGAGACGGGCAGACCCCGACGATGGAATCGGCGGACGCCGGCGCCGAGTTGGACTGCCACACCACCCGCGGCGACCGCCAGGCCCATCCCTCGCATCGCACCCCGGCCGCCGGCAGCCACCAGGCATCCCGCGAGCACCGCCAGACCGGGCCACCCCCAGGTGGCTGGGGCGAGGCGGCCGGGGTGCCGGTCCTCGAGCGGTACTGCGGAGGTTCCATAGGCCGCATGGCGCTTGGACCAGTCCCGCAGCCCAGGGCGGACCTCGTGATGAACCTCGGCGGACGGCACATACCGGACGGTGTGGCCGGCGGCGACGAGTCGCCAGATGAGGTCGACGTCCTCCCCCACCCTCAGTCCCGGCTCGAAGGGCGGGTCCGGCAGGGCCTCGCGGCGTACGAGCAGTGCGGCGGTGGGGACATAGCCGATCTGTCCACCGGGGGCGACGCGGCGCGCATGAGAGCCGAGGTCGAGTCCGCCGCGCCGGGACTCGAACCGTTCCAGGACGGTGCCCGCGCCGGCGCCGGTCACGGTGCCGCGGACGCGGGGAGCGACGACGGCCACCGCCGGCTCGTCGAAGTGAGGACGGAGGACGTCCAACCAGTCTTCGGTGGGCACCGTGTCCGCGTCCAGGAACGCGACGAAGTCGGCCGGTACTTTGGCTGCATCGCTCGACGCGGCCAGACCGGCATTGCGAGCGCCGCCGGGCCCGACGTTCTCGGGCAGGACCACCAGGCGCACGCCGTGGGCTGCACAGACCCGTGCGATCTCCCGGGCATCGTCGGCGCTCGAGGCATCGTCCACCACGGTCACCCGATGGCCGTCCAATGCCGGGAGCAGACGTGCCAGGGGCACGGCCGAACCGTGGACCGGTACGATCACGTCCACTTCGTCCGGACGGGGCCGGCGGGGCGGGTGGATGGGCAGGGCCAGACCGCGGTCCACGAGGAGTCCTGCCGTGGCACGTTCCACGTCGTTGACCGGCTCGACGGCCCCGGCGCCGCGGCGCAGTGCCCTCCTGGCGAAGGGCCGGGCCGGGGCCGAGAGGCGGGCCAGTCCCCACGGCGACCCGCCGAACACCAGTTCACCGCTTCGACGGGTGTAGGAGCCCTGCGTCCGAGCGATCCCCGTCACCGCCCCTCCCTGATCCGGGTCCCGGCCAGGTGCCCCAGCGCCATGGCCACCGCGGCCGTCCCTCCGGAGGGATGCGTGGGCAATGCGGAGAGGTCGGCCACGTGCAACCCGTCGATGCCACGCACGCGCAGGTGCTCATCCAGGACAGCGTCCGGTCCGCCGGCCGCGCAGGTCCCCACGGCGTGATAGATGCCGCCGCCGGAGGTGCGGACGAAGGCGGCGGCAGCCTCGTCGTCAGCGCCGGCGACGGTGGCTCCGGGAAGGAGCTCCTCGATGACCACTCCCGAGAGAGCCGGTGCGGCGAGCACTGCGCGGGCCGCCTTCAGGGCATCGGCAGCCGCGGCCCGGTCGCGGAGATCCTCGAGCAGGGGTGCACGGACATGCGGGCGCAGGCAGGGGTCGGTGCTCGCCGCGTGGACCGACCCGGTGGAGTACGGGCTGAGGGCATAGGCCTGGATCATCAGTCCGGCATGGTCCGCCGGTGCCAGGCCAGTGCCGTCCGTGGAGACGTCGGTGAGCAGCAGTTGCAGGTCCGGCCGGTTCCCACCGGTCGAGTCCACGGAGGCGGCGAGCGGGTAGGGGCCGGAGGCGAGGGACCCCGACCGGGTCACGAGGTATTGGGCGGCGGCGCCAAGCAGCCCTCGGGTGGTCCTGAGCCTGCCGTTGAGCCCCAGCCCGGGGCGGATCCGGGCTTTGACGGTGGCTCCTCGTTGTTCCTTGAGACCTTCACCGACCCGCGGCGCTGAGACGACGGGGTCGATGCCGAGGTGCCGCAACCGGTCCGGGTCTCCGATGCCCGAGCGCTCCAGGAGCGGCGGTGTCTCCAACGTCCCGGCGGTGAGCACCACTTGAAGCCGGGCGCTGTGACGAACGCGGCTGCCGTCGGCGAGGACAGAATCCACGCCGACCGCACGGTCACCGGCGACCAGCACCCGCACGGTCGTCTGTCCCGTGAGCACCCTCAGGTTCCCCGCACGGAGTCCGGGTCGCAGCAGCGTGGTTGCACTCCGCCGCATCCCGGCTCGGATGGTGGCCGGGGTCCGTCCTACCCGGGACCCGACGGCGGCGCGCACGTCCTGCACGAACGGCACCCGGATCTCCCCGAGGCCGGCGATCAGGGCGTGCAGGACCTCGGACGGAGGTTCAGACGAGGGTTCGGACGGCGGCACGGAGACGGGCAGGGCGGCTTCCAGGCTATCGAAGGCCCGTCCGAAGGCAGACCAGGACCAGTCCGGGCCGAGGTGATCCGCCAGGTCGTCATAGAGGTGGGATTCCCCGCGCAGGTACATGGTGCCGTTGATGAGCGTGGAGCCGCCGACACCACGGCCCCGCCGCCACAGGTCCACGGGGCCGGTTTCCCGTGCTGGGAGTGCCGGGTATTCGAGGCTGATCCGCGGATCGAACATGGTCCGCACAAAACCCTTCGGCACGGCCACCAGGGGGTTGCGATTCCACTGGCCGGCTTCCAGGACCAGGACCCGCCGGTCCGGATCCTCAGCGAGGGCGGCAGCAGCCGCGCATCCGGCCGCACCGGCACCGATCACGATGATGTCGGCGGTCAGGCCACGAACCGACTCTGGCGGGTCAGGGGATCCAGCGCGAGAGCCGACGGGACGTGGTGTCATAGTGCGTTCATCGTAGTCACGGTAGAGGCACAGTCGACTCGACGAGGCGGAGACTCACCTGGCCTTCACCATCAGGCGTCGGACGTCAGATCCATGTCGACGTCACCGATGGCGCGATTCCGGTGCTGCATGGTGTCGTACTTCAGTGCGCGGCACGTCCGTCAGAGGGCCGCTCGATCAGGGTGTCCATGGCGGTGGAGAACTCAAGGATGATCCGGGCACAGGCGATCCAGAGCACGGCTGGTATCCAGCCGAGCAGCAGGGCAAGGATCCCCAGCGTGATCCCCTGGCTGAAGCCGATGACCACCACGGCCACCCAGGTCACCACGATGCCCACCACCACCACGGCATAGACGCCGCGGGCCAGGCCCATCGACATCCGCTGGTCCCCGTTCAGTTCGAAGAGGGCCCGGAAGACGGACACCGGACCGTGCGGCTCCGGTGGAGAGTGGTCCGGGTGGCGATACGGGCTGAATTGGCTGGTGGGATCCTGCCGGCCGGCTGCCGGCCGCGAATCATGTGAGACAACCATGTCGGACCTCCTGCATCGGGCCGGGCGCACCACGGCGGATCAGGAAGATCACGTGCATCAGGTGCACCTCATATCCCCAGCCTAGGACCGCCGCTCAATGGTGTGAAGATGCCGTGGGCGCTCACGGAGCAGCACGAGATCCGGAAAACACGGCGCGGCCGATCGGCTCCGCCACCGCCGCGTTCTCGAGGTAGCCGATCACCGAATGCGGCTCGCCGCCGGCGCTGACCCGCAGGTCCCGGATCTGCCCCGTCACGGCCTGCTTCAGCCGAGGGGCAAGCGGGTTCAGGATCGCCACCACATCACGCACGTCGTAGCCGTTCACCCAGACCGACCGCCGGGCAGGGACCACCGCGGGCACCGGTGCGGCTTCCTCCCCCACACTCCCCGCGCCCCCGAGCAGGTGCCGCTGTACCACCGGCAGCCCGAGCGGACTGCCGGTGGTCGCCACCAGGGCGATCGGCAGTTCCAGTGCACCCCGGGTCAGAACGTCGTGGGCGACCACACTGCCTAGGCTGTGCCCGACCATCACCACGGTTTCACCCCTCGGAACATCCGCGAGCGCCCGTTCCACGGTCGTCAGCACGGTCTGACGCACCTCGGCGCAGCCCAGGTAGTAGGCCACGTCAGTGAAGTACTCTTCGATCGCCCCAGCAGAGACCCCTGCCCTTTCGGCCAGGAACTGCAGGGCCGCTCGCAGCCATGGAACCCTCAGCAGCTCGTCCAGTTCCCACCAAGGGCGTCCGACGCCGGCCGGTACCCCCTCGGTGGTCGGCTCACCGGCCGCCGGGTGCAGGGCCGTCGCCGTCGAGTACGGCGGCGCGGCCGCCGTGTCGAAGCGCAGATGCGTGGTGACGTCCTGGAGCAGGCCCGCCTTGACCTCGCAGACCTCCTGAACGTCGGCGGGTAGCGGTGGGCCGGAACTCCAGCGAGCGAGGTCCGGCCCCGGGCCGGTGCCCTCGCGTTCGGCGACCGCGTCACGGAAGGCATTGCCATAGAACGGAAACAGCACGGGGGCGGCAAGCGGAATCGGCGGCCGGCCGGCGTCGTGAAGTCCGGTGTTCAGGGCCCGCAACCACCGGCCGCGGATGGCGTCCGCATGCTCTGCGACCTGACCAGGCGGGATGCTCGGAGCGGTGTGCTGGCCGCGCCCATGGACGAGGAACAACGTGGTCATGGTCTGCCTCCTGGCCACAGACTAAACCTTGACGTTGCCTGAACGCGTCACATCTACTGGCCGGGTTCAACAGGCCGAGCCCATGGACGAGGACGTCCGGCCGGGCCCGGCCTCGACTGAGGAGGAGGGAATTTTCGATGGGACATCAGAAGAGACTGACCGCTGTCGGATGCGTGCTGGCCCTGGCCGGCACGGCACTGTTGGCCGGCCCGACGGCCGCCGCACCGGAGACGTCCGAGACATCGGCCACGGCCGATTCTCAGGCTTTGGAACGGTCGTTGACCGCGGCTCCATCCCAGGGACTGCAGACACCGTTCGAGGCCAGCAACGGGGCGAACTGGACCACGGTCGATGAGGCGCAGGCCTTCCTGGAGGATCTCGATGCGGGCAGCAAGCGCGTCGCCCTGCAGCAGGTGGGTGAGTCGGTGGAGGGCCGGCCCCTCAACCTCGTCACGATCGGATCCCCGGCACCGGAATCGCAGGAGGAGGTCGCCGACGGCTCCATGATCCTGTTCAACTGCTCGATCCACGGCGATGAGCCCTCCGGGCGGGAGGGGTGTCTGCAGCTGGCCCGGGACTTGAGCACCACCAAGGATCCGGCGTGGAAGCGCCTGCTGAACAAGACCACGGTGGGCTTCATCTTCACCAACCCGGACGGCTGGGAGGCCGACACTCGGGAGAATGCGGACGATGTGGACATCAACCGGGACTTCCTGGCCCTGGCCACCCCGGAGGCCCAGGCCCTGGCCACGGTCATGCGGGACTGGAATCCAGACGTGCTCAACGACCTCCACGAATACGGCCCCCGCGAGTTCTATGACACGCAGGCGTTGGTCCTGTGGCCCCGCAACCGGAACGTGGACTCCACCATCCATGATCTCTCCGAGCGGATGGTCAACGACTACACCGGGGCACAGATCGAAGCCAATGGCATGACCAGCGGGATCTACGGCCTGCTGGTCAAGGACGGTGAGCCGTTCCAGCAGGTGGCCGGTGACCACCAGGCGAGGATCCTGCGCAACTACACGGGCCTGAAGCACATCACCGGGCAGCTGACGGAAGCGGCGCAGGGACCGGTGACTCCCGAGGAGGAGAACGACCCGCTGTTGGCGAACCGCCGCGCCGTGGACGTGCAGTACTCGAGCGCGGTCGGCTCGCTGGCCATGATCTCGGAGAACCGGACCCGACTCGCCCGTCAGTCGGCCCAGGCCGCCGAACGGGCCACCCAGGCCGGTGCCGACCAGGCCGGCGTCGTCTACTTCAGCGGCCAGGACAACATGCTCCCGACCACCAGTGACGGCGCGGAGCCCCACCCCATGTGCGGATACCAACTGACCGAGGCGCAGCTGTCCGAGTTGGCGTCCACCCTGGAACTTCACGAGATCGCATGGGAGGAGAACGCCGAGGGCGCCGTCGTCACCATGGCACAGCCGGGCAAGACGCTGATCCCGCTGCTGCTCGATGAGCGCTCCGAGTACGGGTTGACGGAGGCAACCCCCCTGGACGACTGCTGAGGCGAGCCGGTCCGCCGACGGCGGTGCTGCCCGACGCCCACCCCCAACCCGGGTGGTCGGCGTCGGGCAGACTCACCCTTGCGGACTCTCACCGCCCTGCGTTGACCAGCCCTGACTCATAGGCGGCGACCACGATCTGCGTCCGGTCCCGCAGGCCGAGTTTGGCGAGGATGCGGGATACATGGGTCTTGATCGTCTGCTCCGAGAGGAACAGCTCACCGGCCAGCTCCGCATTGGACCGCCCGGTGGCCACGAGCCGCATGACCTCCAGCTCACGCTCGGTCAGCTCTCCCAGGATGGTCACGTCCAGTGGGCGCGCCACCGGCCGGCTGACGTAGTCCGCGATCAACTTCTGGGTGATCGACGGTGCCAGCAGGGCCTCCCCGGCCGCAACCACCCGCACGGCGTTCGCGAGGTCCTCAGCGGTGGCGTCCTTGAGGAGGAACCCGCTGGCGCCGGCCTGCAGTGCCGCGAAGACGTACTCGTCCGCGTCGAAGGTGGTCAGCATGATCACCCTCGGGTGGGTGTCCCCCGGCATCGCGAAGACCGCACGCGTGGCGTCAAGACCATTGACCACCGGCATCCGGATGTCCATCAGCACCACGTCCGGCCGGGACCGCTTGACCAGGTCCACAACCTCGACGCCATCCTGTGCGCTCCCGACGACGGCCATGTCCTCCTGGGCGTCCAGCAGGGCCCCAAAGCCCTGACGGACCATGGCCTGGTCATCCACGATGAGGATGCGGATCGGGTGTACGGCGGAGAATGGCTCCGCAGGTCTCTGACTTACCCGCCCAGCGTATCCGTCACCCCCTGGTAGTCCCCACGTTCACCCTGCCGGGTGATGACCGGGCCTGGCCGGGTCCGTAGCTTCCCCACCATGAACTCCACACCTTCCCTGTTGGCCCGCCTCGGCCGTGACTACGCCTTCGTCCTGCCCGGGTTCTTCATCTCCCTGTTCGCCTTCGCCCTGCTCGTTCCCCTGTTCGCGCTGGCACTCGGCACGGCTGTCATCTGGATCGGGATGTGGCTGCTGCCCCTCGCCCTGCTGGTGGCCACCGGATTCGCCGAGCTGTCCCGCCACCGCATGCGGTCCTGGGGCGGCCAGCTCGAGCAACCCCGGTACCGTCCCGGCGGCACCGGGGTGACCGGGCCCCTCCGCTACCTCGGGGACCCCAGGCGCTGGCTGGACCTGCTGTTCGAGACCCTCATCGCCTTCCCCGTACGCACCCTCACCTTCGTGGTCTCCGTGACCTGGACGGCGGGCGCGCTCGGGGGCATCACCTATGTCCTGTGGGGTCACTACCTTCCCCGCGGCGGGCAGGAGTATCCTCTGGCCGCACGCATGCTCGAAGCCCTCACCGGTGGAGCCATCCCGGATGCCGTGGCCACCAGCTACGCGGTCGCGTCCGTCTTCACCTTCCTGGTCGGCGTATTCTTCCTGCTCACCTTGCCCGCCGTGATGCGAGGGCTGGCTCTGCTGGACGCAGCCACCACGGCTGCCGCGCTGGGTGCCGGGCCGACGTCGGAGTACCCGCTGCCGGCTGCGGCCCGGGTAGCGTGAACAGTATGCGCGCCGCTGAGCCGTCCGTTCCCTCATCTCCCCTGTCGTCTCCCCCGTCTCCGACCCGGGCCAGCTTCTCACGCAGTGGGTGGGTCTGGTTGCTGACGTCCTGCGCGGCCGTGGTCCTGATCGCCACGGGCTGGCCGATTCTCGCTGCGGTCCACCATGTCCACGTTGCCATCGCCATGGTGCTGGCCATCGGCCAGGCGGCCGCTGTGCCCCTCGCCGTCCGGCGGCCGATCCTGGCCATCCTGCTGGGTACGGCCGCAGCCCTGGGCACGATGTCCGCTGTGGATCTGGGCTCCGCCCCGTGGCCCTGGCCCGTCACCACACTGATCGCCTACGTACTGCTCATTCTGGTGGTCTCGGTCCGCCATTCCTGGCGGCTCGGCGCTGCGGGTTGGCTCGCCGGTGCCGTGGTCGGGGGGCTCGGACTCGCGCTGATCCCGGACACCGAGCTTCCCCCCGGGATGGTGATATCCAACGTCACGACCGTGGCGTCACTGACTGGCGGCGCCCTCGCCGTCGGCAGCGGTGTTCGACTGCTCGTGAGCAGCCGTGGTCAGTTAGACCACGAACGCCAGCTCACCGCCGAGGAGGAGACCAAGCGCCGCGAGCTGCAGCAGCGCAACCGCATTGCCCAGGAGCTCCATGACGTGGTGGCCCACTCCATGTCCGTGATCTCCGTGCAGGCCACCACCGCCCCCTACCGGTTGCCCGGCATGGACGAGCCGACGCGGGGCGAGTTCGACTCGATCGCCGATTCCTCCCGCCGGGCGCTGACCGAGATGCGGGGGTTGCTCGCCATCCTGCGCGGAGACGATGCCGCCGACACCACACCCCAGCCGACCATCGCGGACATCCCCCAGTTGGTGGCCACCACGCGTTCCTCTGGGGCACGGGTGGAACTGGAGATCGATCCGGAGCTCCTCCCGTTGCCGCTGAGTGCGGCGACTGCGGCTTCCGGAAGCGGCGGCCCGGGGGTGGCGAGCGCGGCCGGCGACTGGTCCGCGGTCGTGCCCCCGGCCACGGGTCTGACCGCCTACCGTGTGGTGCAGGAAGCGGTCAGCAATGCCCTGCGGCACGCGCCTGGCGCCGCCATCCGTGTGCAGGTCTCGGTGGGAGACCAGATCGGGGTCCGCATCGCCAACGGACCGGCCGCCCGTCGCGGGTCCGTGGCGGCGCCGGGCGCCGGCCTCGGCCTGAAGGGCATCCGCGAGCGCGTGGGCGCACTGGGCGGCACGGTCAAGACCGGCCCGACGCCGGAGGGCGGCTTCACGGTGAAGGCCCGGCTGCCGCTGTAGCTGCCCTCACCGGAGCTAGCCACCGGGTGCAGGTTCTCCCTACAGTGGCCCCAGGAGAAGGAGGATCCATGAGCATTTCCAGAAAAACCGCCATGACCAGCGGATTCCTCGTTGCCGCAGTAGCCCTGACGGCGACGGGCTGCACGTCCTCGGCATACCCAGCCGACCCGAACGGCACCTTTGATGACGTCTCGGGTGGCACGCTCTCCGTAGGGGTGGTCCACCACCCCCCGTACGTGGATGCCACCGGTGCGGAGCCCAGCGGCAGCGAGGTGGAACTCATCCGCACCTTCGCCGAGGAGATCGACGCGGAGATCGAGTGGACCGCCTCCGGCGAGGAGGCCCTCATCACGGCCCTTGAGACCGGGGACGTGGACCTGATGGCCGGAGGACTGACGGACCAGTCCCCCTGGTCCTCCCAGGCGGGACTCACCCGCTCCTATGCCGAGGACACCGGGCCGGACGGCAAGACCGTCAAACTCGTCCTGGCCGTCCCGCTGGGTGAGAACCAGATGCTCGGCGAACTAGAGCGATTCCTCGACGAGCGTCACGCGGAGGTCGCTCCGTGAACCAGGCCGACCGCCGCTTCGGGCATACCGAGCTCTCCCCCGAACTCCAGAGGTCCCTGCGCCGGGCCATGCGGCTCCAGTGGGTCACCATCGGATACCTGGCCGTCACCGTCTCACTGATCGCCCTGGTCATGGGGAGCTCCCAAGCCATGAAGGCCGCGTGGATCGAGGACATGCTCGCCTTCGTCCCGCCCATCGCGTTCATCGTGGCCGTGACAGTCGTGAACACCCGGCCGACGCTCAAGCGCCCCTATGGCAACCACCGGGCCGTGGGCGTGGGCCATCTCGTGGCCGCGGTGGCATTGCTGGTGATGGGTTCGTACCTGGTCATCGATTCGGCCATGGGCCTCATCCAGGGCGAGCACCCGCCGATCGGCACGTTCCACCTCTTCGGCCAGACCGTGTGGCAGGGCTGGTTCATGATCGCCCTCATGCTGCTCGTCATCCCGGTCCCCGTGGTCCTCGGCCGCCTGAAGATGCAGGTGGCGACCGAACTGCACAACAAGGTCCTCTACGCGGATGCGGACATGCTCAAGGCCGACTGGCGGACCAGTCTGGGCACCGCCATCGGCGTGGCCGGTCTGGGGTTGGGGTGGTGGTGGTTTGACGCGGCTGCCGCCATCTTCATCGGGCTGAGCATCGTCAAAGACGGCATCTCGAACGTGGGCACCGCGATCACCGACCTGGCCGACTCCCGGGCCCGAACCATCACGGGCGATGATCCACACCCCTTGGTGGCGAAGGCGGAGGACTACGCCCGGTCGGTCGACTGGGTGCAGGATGCCGGAGCCCGTGTCCGGGATGAGGGGCACGTGTTCCACACGGAGATGTTTGTCGTCCCGCAGGAGGGCCAGGCACAGACCCCCGCACGCCTGCGCGAGCTGGCCGAGGGCATCGTCGATCTGGATTGGAAGCTGGAGGACGTGGTGGTCGCCCTCGTCGAGGAGCTGCCCGCTGAGGTCCACGGCGGTGTCGAGCAGGACAAGCAGTCCGAAGGCGGCCGCGCGGCCCGCTGAGCCTTCACGATCGGGGCCGTCGCCGGACCAGCAGGGGAAGGGCCCGGACCAGCACCACCATGACCACCAGTTCCACCAGGGTCTGGGTCACCACCACGAGGGGTGTGAGGTCGAAGGCGGCCGGCAGGGCGAGCACCAGCGGCAGGACCACCAGCGAGTTCCGGGTCACACCGCTGAACACCACCGCCGTGCGGTCCAGGGCGTCCAGTCTGGCCAGCCGGCCGGTGGCCAGGCCGATGACCACCATGACCCCCGCGAACGCCACGAATACGGGGACCACGGCGAGCAGGCCGCCCAGGTGCGCGCCGACGTCGTGGATGTGGGACGCGACCACCACGGCCAGGGTCGCCATCATCAGCGGGACCATGGCGGCGAGCGCCCCGGCACGCAGCCACCGGCCAGGACGCCAGCGGGCGGCGGCCGCCTGGGTGAGCCACGCGGCGGCCAGCGGCAGGGCGATGAGGAGGACGAAGGCCTCAATGAAGGGGCCGGCGTCGACCGCCTGGAGGAAACTATCCCCCACCATCAGCCGCAGGTAGACGGGCAGCAGTGCCATCTGGGCGAGCATGAGCAGCGGCGTGGTTGACAGCAGACGGTCCGCGGCACCACCGGCCAGGCGCGTGAAGACGATGACATAGTCCACGCACGGAGTCAGCAGCACGAACAGCACCCCTACCTCCAACGCCGGGGACGGTGCCACGAGGCGGGACAGTCCGAAGGCCACCAGCGGGACCACCGTGAAGTTCACCAGCAGGACGACCGCCAGGAACCGGCCGTCCCGGAAGGCTCCCGCCAGCCGCCGGAAAGGGACGGCGAGGAAGGTGGAGTAGAGCAGGAGAGCGAGCACCGGATTGACCGCGTGCCCTGCCGGTGTGGCCACGGCCGGGACCAGGAGCCCGACGCCGGCCCCGGCCAGCAGCGCGGCCACGTACAGCACCACCTGGTGCCGTTCCAACCACGAAACGGTGACCGCCACTCGACCCGCCGCCTGTTGCCACATGTCGTACAGCATCTCAGGCTCTGGCGGGAGAACCCGGCCGGAGACGATGACGGCTTGGGCCAGATGAACAGCAACATCACGGACGTCCGTTGTCAGTGGGAATGTCCGGTTGCCGCTGTTCACCTTCCCGCCCGCCCTCTCCCCGCTGGATCCCTCGGACTGAGTCGATGGCCACCCACGGGGGACCATTAGGCTGAGCACATGGACCCGTCCACCGCACCACCCCTCTCCCGCCCGTGAACCGGCTGTTCCGGTCCGTTCTGGGCCTGTTCGCCGCACCGCGACTCAACGTGCGGGAGGACTATGCGAAGGTCCGGCGTTTCCAGCAGCACGTCGCCGCGTTGTCGGGTCCGCGCTACCGGCCCGTGTACCGACAGACGGCGGCTGATGTGGGGACCCATCGTATCCCCGTGCGGGTCTTCCAGCCGAAGGAGAAGCGGCGCGATGAGGTCCTGCTCTTCTTCCACGGGGGCGGCTGGGTCACCGGTGACATCGAGAGCTACACCCCGGCCTGTGCCACGATGGCCGACCTCACCGGTTGTGTGGTGGCCTCCGTGGACTACCGGCTGGCCCCGGAACATCCCTTCCCGGCTGGCCTGGAGGACTGTTTCAACGTGGCACGGCTGGTGTTGGAGGATCCACAGCGGGCCGGCATCGCCTCGGCCGCCAACGTCGTCCTCGTGGGCGACTCCGCCGGCGGCAACCTGGCAGCCGCCGTCTCCCTGATGCTGCGGGAGCGCGGCCACCGCGGGGCGAGCCGGCAGGTCCTCCTCTACCCGGTGACCCACTGGGACCATGATCCGGCGACCTCGCCGTTCGCCTCGGTCCGCCATCACGGTGAGGACTACCGGCTCACCTCCATGGAGGTCCAGGACTACTTCGACCTGTATGTGCCCGACCACCAGCAGCGCCGCAACCATCTGGTCGCCCCCCTGATGGCCCCAGACCTGTCCGGGCAGCCGAAGACCCTGCTGATCACTGCCGAACTGGACCTGCTCTGTGACGAGGGAGAGGCCTACGGAGAGGCCCTGGCAGAAGCCGGCAGTGAGGTGCGGTTCCACCGGGTGGACGGGGCGCTGCACGGGTTCATCGCACTGCCGAGGTTCTCGCGGTCCCTGCGGGAGGCGTACGAGGTGGTCAACGCCTTCCTTGACGAGGACTCCGACGAGGACTCCACGGTCGCTGGGCGGCCCGGCGGTTCCAGTCGTCCCGGCCGTCAGGACGCACCATGACCGGGCAGACCTGGGCGCGGCTGGACAACGCCTCCAACATCTTCCTGGCGGCGCGGACCGATGCCGATCCCAAGGTGTTCCGCCTCAGCGCGGAAACGGACCACGAGGTGGATCCGCACCTGCTGCAAGAGGCACTGGACGCCACGTACGACCGGTATCCGCTGTACCGTGCGGTACTGCGGCGCGGCGTGTTCTGGTACTACCTGCAGGACAGCGACCTGCGTCCCATCGTCAGCTCGGAGGTACAGCACACCTGTGCCCCGATCTATCAGGCGGACCGGCGCACCCTTCTGTTCCGCGTGCTGCATCATCGTCGGCGCATCAACCTCGAGGTCTTCCACGCGCTCTCCGACGGCACCGGGGCGTTGTGGTTCCTCTCCGACCTGGTGACCGCCTACCTCGGGTTGCGCTACCCGGAGGCCGGCCGTGCGCTCGGGGCATCCCGCGAGACCGGCGCCGAGGCTGCGGCCATCGAACAGCCGAGTGCGGAGCCCAACGGCACGGCACCGGCCGGCCGACTCCACGAGCCTCCGGTCCACGAGCTGACCGCCGACAGCTTCGCGCACTATTTCCGCCGGCGTCGCCAGGGACGGGCTCCCGGCACCGGAACCGCCCGGCACCCGCGGAAGCGCGTGCACCGGGTCAGAGGCACCCGCACACCAGACCACCGCACCCGCGCCGTCGAACTCACCCTGCCTGCCCGGGACGTGCTCAGTTTGGCCCGGGCCGAGGGTGTCTCGCTCACCATGTACCTGACCGCCCTCTTCTTCGAGTCCGTCCGCCGGTCCTCGGGCGGGCTGGGCCGGAACCGCACCCTTGCCGTCTCGGTGCCGGTGAACCTCCGCCAGTTCTTCCCGTCGACGTCGGCACGGAACTTCTTCGCGGCCGTCCGGGTGGAGCACACCTACGGCGAGGGCGAGGACGACGTCGGCTCCGTCGCCCGCCAGCTGGAGGGCCAGTTCCGACCGAAAGCCACCCCGGAGGCCCTGGAGCGAAAACTGCGGCGCTTCATCCGCTTCGAGCGGACTCCCGTGTTGAGGGTGGTGCCACGGCCGCTCAAGGACCTGATCCTGGGACTGGTCAATCGGATCAACAACCGCAGCCTGACCGTCGCGATCTCGAACATGGGCCGCGTCAGCCTGCCTGACCCGGTCGACTCCCACGTGGGCCGCATGCTGCTCCACGTCTCGGCGGCCCGCCCCCAGTTCTGCGCCGTCTCCCACGCCGGCCTGCTCACGATCAGCTTTTCCTCACCGTTCACCGAGACGGGACACATCAGGGAATACGCCCGGCACCTCACCGACCGCGGGATCGCGGTATCCGTGTCCGCCGCCAGAGTCACCGAGGAGGAGCTCAGGTTGGTGGAGACCGGGGTAGAGACCGAGGTGGAGGCATGAGGCGCTGCCCGGAGTGCGCTGTGGACATCGAGGGCGCCTGGAACCACTGCCCCCTGTGCGCGGCCCCGACCTCAGGCGATGTCACCCCGAGTCCGTTCCCCGCGGTGCCCCTCCAGTTCTCCCGGCGTCGAGTCCTGAGGGCCCTCTTCCTGGCCTCGATCGCGGTCATCCTCGGGTCGTTCACGGCCCAACTGCTGTTCAGCCGGGACCTGGACGGCATTGGTGTGCTGCGCTCCGTGTGGCTGGGCGTCAGCGCCATGTGGCTGGTGGTGTTGATGGCTGTACGCAAGCGGCGCAATCTCGCCAAGAGCACCGTGTACCTCGTAGTGCTCGTGGGCCTGGTCTGCGTGTACTGGGACTACCTCACGGGGTGGCTCGGCTGGTCGCTGACCTACGCGGTGCCCATCGTCTGCGCCTCGTCGATCGTCGCCCTGCTGATCACGGTCCGGGTGATGCGCATCGAGGTCGGCGAGCACATCGTCTACAGCGGCCTGACGGTGCTCCTGGGCCTGGCACCGCTCGGGTTCCTCGTCTTCGGATGGGTGACGACCCCGCTGCCGTCCGCGATCTGCGGTGCTCTCAGCCTGCTCGCCCTGGGGCTGCTGCAGCTCGGACGGGGTCGGCAGGTCCGCCACGAGCTCGCCAAACGCCTGCACCTGTAGACCCCGCGCCACCGGTCCGCAGATGGTTTCGCTGCTCAGTGATGCGGCGGCCGCCACCCGGGATCGCGGCCGGACAAGCCCAGCACCCGATCCAGCTGGGGTGCCTCTGCCGGCACCGGGACCCGAGGGCCGAAGAGCCCCTCCCGTTCGCCCGGCTCCTCCGGGATCCCGGCGCAGAATTGCTCGACGGCGTCCAGCGCCTGCTGCTCCACCGCATAGTCCTGACCGGTGGCCACCGCCAGGTCCCAGCCGTGCAGCACGACCTCGTCGAGGGCGACCAGCACCGCCACGTCCGCGGGCATGGTCTGCGCCCCGGCCGTCGTCGTTCCGGTGCGTGCCCCCGTCTCGTTCCAGGCGGCGGCGAGGTTCTCCAACTCGGCCGGCAGGGTCTCCCGCCAGTCCTCCGGAAGTTCCAGCCGCGACGGGTCCGGGGCCGTGTGGGTGGTCAGTCCATCGATCTTGCGGGCGGCGTCACGGAAGGCGATGGCCAGGCCGTGCAGATGCGCCAGGAGCAGGTGGACGGGCATCTGGGGGCACGGCGTGGGGGCATAGTGATGCGCGTCCTCGATCCCGCGCACCACGGCCGCCACCCTCCGCGTGCTCTCGGTGAGGTCGATGCTGGTCATGATGGGTCCCTCTCTCGCTAGCGGGCCGGGGTGGTGGTGCCGAAGGTCTCGGGGTCCACCGGGCGGGCGTGCCGTGGCAGTTTCTCAACCACCAGGCGGTAGGAATCAAGCACGAGTTCCCCGACCAGTCCGCCGGTGATGGTGTCCCCACCGGTCACGGTGATCCAATGCCTCTTGTTCATGTGGTACCCGGGGGTGATCTCGGGATGAGCCAGGCGCAGGGCGCCGGAGTCTTCTGGCTCCACCTTGAGGTTGACGATCGGTTCGCCGCCCAGTTCGGCCAGGAACATGAACATCCGGCCCTTGACCTTGAACACGTCGTTATCCGGGCCGAAGGGCTGGTCCACGGTGACGGCAGGGAATTGGAGGGCCACGTCCCGGGCGATCCGGTGCAGTGTGGTTCCGTTCATGGTGTCCGATCCCCGGGAGGTCGAATGGGGTCGGATCCCCTCCGCCGTCTTCAGACTATGCCCGAGCGGGGGCCTTGCCGCAAGGCCCCCCGGCGCTGCCAGAATCGCCGGGTCGAATCAGATCGGAGCCGTCCCGTGACCACAGCCCACCAGCGCACCAGCACCTCAGCCTTCGCCCTCCCGGAGCACCTCGCCGCCAAGGCGGATCCGGACCTGGTGGCCGCCGACGACGCCCACTTCGCGGCCATCGCCGCCGCCCTCGGCCGCCGTCGTGCCGAGGATGGCAGCCGCCTCGACGCCCTGCGCCGGCAACCACGTGGCCGCGGGGAGTACGCTTTGACGCGGGATGCCGAGATCCGCCGGCTGTCCTCACGCCTACTCCTGTTCCAACGGTTCGGTCTGGACCTGGTGCTGGGCCGGATGGTCTCGTCCGACAGCAGCGGCACCACCGTCTACGTGGGCCGCGCCGGCCTGACCGACGCTGATGGCCACCGCCTGCTCATCGACTGGCGCGCCCCTGCGGCTGAGCCGTTCTTCGCCGCCACCCACGCCCATCCCCTCGGATTGGCCAGCCGCCGCCGCTACCGGTGGAGCCACGGGCGCATCACCGACTACTGGGACGAGGTCTTCACCACGGAGGGACTGTCGGGCGGGCTGCAGGCCCACGCCGCACTCGACGACCAGTCCGCCTTCATCGCCAGTCTCGGCGCCCACCGGACCGGGCGCATGCGGGACGTGCTCGGCACCATCCAGGCGGGCCAGGACGCGATCATCCGCGCCAGCTCGCGCGGGGCGCTCGTGGTCGACGGCGGCCCGGGCACCGGAAAGACCGTCGTCGCCCTGCACCGCACGGCACACCTGCTCTACGCCGATGAGCGGC
The DNA here is from genome assembly GCF_039528175.1 of Citricoccus alkalitolerans. NCBI lineage: Bacteria > Bacillati > Actinomycetota > Actinomycetes > Micrococcales > Micrococcaceae > Citricoccus > Citricoccus alkalitolerans. The sequence continues at coordinate 799,853 of NZ_BAAALH010000001.1, read as the reverse complement.
TGCGCCGCCACCGTGGCGGCCTACTGGTCGTGGGCCCCCACGAGCGCCTATGTCGCGGACGTGCTGCCCTCACTCGGCGAGGACGGGGTGCTCACGACGACGGTGCGCGGCCTGCTCCCGGAGGGGGCGTCGGCTCCCGCCGAGGCGGATCCGCAGGTAGCCGATCTGAAGGCTCGCCGCGACCTGGTGGACGCCGTGGAGCCCGCGGTCCGGCTGTATGAGGAACCTCCGGCCGAGCCTCTGCTGGTGGAGACGCCTTGGGACGAGGTCTGGTTGTATCCCGAGGATTGGGCCGAGGCCTTCGACGCCCCCGACTCCGGCACCCCGCACAACGAGGCCCGGGAGGACGTCTGGACGGCTCTGCTCCACATCCTGGTGGAAACCCACAGCACCGCGATGGACCGGAACTCCGCCCAGGACGAGGAGAACGGGGGGCCGTCCACCCAGCTGCTGTACCGGTCCTTCGAGGGGAACCGTGACCTGCGGGCTACCTTCGACCGGGCCTGGCCTGTGCTGCGTCCCGAGGAGATCGTCGGAGACCTGCACACGGTGCCCGCCTACCTGTCCAGGTGCGCCCCGGCGCTGGAGCCGGCCGAGGTGCGCTCCCTGCACCGCGCGGATCCTCAAGCGTGGACACTGTCCGACCTGCCGATCCTTGACGCGGCCCGCCGCCGCATCGGCGATCCGGAGGCAGCCCGGAAGCGCCATGCACGCGACCGGGCGCGCGAGCGGAACCAGGCCGCCATGGATCGGGTGATCGACGAACTGGTGGCCGCCGACGACTCCGACCTGCAGGAGATGGCGTCCCTGAAGACCGAGGACATCCGGGACAGACTCGTCGTCGACGAGGACCTGCCGGCGGAAGCCCGTGACCTGCTGACGGGGCCTTTCGAGCACATCGTGGTGGACGAGGCGCAGGAACTCACCGACGCCGAGTGGCAGATGCTGCTGGACCGGTGTCCGTCCCGGAGCCTCACCATCGTCGGGGACCGCGCCCAGGCCCGGCGCGGGTTCACCGAGAGCTGGCGGCAACGGCTGGAGCGCGTCGGGGTCGGGACGGTGGAGATCGCCACGCTCACGATCAACTACCGCACACCCGAAGAGGTCATGGAGGAGGCGGCCCCCGTGATCCGGGCCGAGATTCCGGATGCCAACGTGCCGACCTCGGTCCGGGCCTCGGGAAACGCGGGGCGCCACGGCACGGTGGACGAGCTGGGCCAGGTGCTGGAGGCCTGGCTGGAACAACACGACCAAGGCGAGGGCACCGCCGTCGTGATCAGTGCGGACGGGGCCGCCGCGGCCGGCGCGGTTCAGGGCAGGACGCCGATGGCTCTGCGGGGCCGGGTGCGGTCCCTGACCCCCGCCCTGGCCAGGGGCCTCGAGTTCGACCTGGTGATCCTGGTCGACCCGCGGGACTTCGGTACCGGGACCGAGGGTGCGGTGGACCGGTACGTGGCCATGAGCAGGGCCACCCGGCAGCTGGTGATCCTGGAGGACTGAGGGGCGTCCTGGAAGACTAGGCTGGAAGCAGACGTACCGGTTTTCTCGATCAGGGGTGGATATCCATGTCAGGTGTAGTCGCAGCCCATGGTTCCTTCGATCCCCGCCGCGGCCAGCGGATGCTGGACCGGCTGGCCCACCGCGGCCCGGACGGGGCGGGCAGTCGGGAACTGGGCCGGTCCTGGCTCGGCAGCAGGTATCTGTCCATCGTCGACCCGGTCTCCGGTGACCAGCCGTTGTCCGGCGGACGGGACGGCGGGCTCTGGGTCGTCGGGGACGGCATGATCCACAATCACCGCCGGATCCGCGAGCGGCTGGGTGAAGGGCGTTTCCGGACCGACTCGGACCTGGAGACCGCGATCGTCCTCGTCGAGGAGTACGGAGACGAGGCCTTCGAACACCTGTGGGGACCCTTCGCCCTCGTGGTCGCCGGCGCGGACGGCCGCTTCGCCGCGGCCCGTGACATCCTCGGGCTGGCTCCGCTGTACTGGGTACACGAGGGCGAGACGGTGGTGTTCGCCTCGGAACTGAAGGCCTTCGACGAGGACCAGCGCCCCGCCGTGCGGCCCTTTCCGCCGGGACACTGCTGGACCCCGCAGGAGGGGCTCAAACCCATTCGGCGCTTCCCCGGCACCACGCCGGTGCTCCTGCAGAGCAGATCCGCGGACGACGAGCCGCCGGCCTGGGTGTTCGATGCCCTGCGCGAGACCCTGATCCGGGCCGTGGACCGCAGCCTGGCCAGCCGGCAGCGTCCCGGGGTGCTGTTGTCCGGTGGCGTGGACTCCAGCATCATCACCGCCATCGCCGCCCGACGCGGCGACTGGGCGTCAGCACCGCTGAAGACCTTTGCCGTCGGACTCGAGGGCAGCGGGGATCTCGCCGCCGCCCGGATCGTGGCCGAGCATTGCGGCACGGACCACCACGAGCTGGTCTACACCGCCCAGGACGCCGTCGAGGCGGTGCCCGAGGTCGTCGCCGGACTCGAGTCCTTCGATCCGAAACTCGTGCATTCAGCGGTGCCCAATTACTTCGTCTCCCGCCTCGCGTCCCTGCACGTCAAGATCGTCCTCGTGGGCGAGGGCGCCGACGAGCTCTTCGCTGGTTACACCCACTACGGGCACCACCGTGACGGATCCGAATTGCACGCGGAACTGCTGGAGACCCTGCAGGGCATGCATATCGGCGGTCTGCAACGGGTGGACCGCGTGGCAGGTGCGCTCGGGGTGGAGCCCCGCCTGCCGTTCCTGGACCTGGACATGGTGGAACTGGCGATGGCTCTCCCCCCGGAATGGAAGCTGGTGGGGCGGGACCGTCCGGCCAAGTGGCTGCTGCGCCAGGCCTTCGACGGCTGGCTGCCGGACGAGGTGCTCTGGCGCCGCAAGGAGCAGTTCGGTGAGGGCACCGGCATGAACGATGTCCTGGGCGAGCACTTCGGCCGCACCGTCAGCGACGACGAGCTGGCGGCCGAGGCGCACGCCCTCATCCCTCCGGTGCGCACCCGGGAGGAACTGGCCTACTACCGGATGTTCGACACGGTCCTGCACGGCGTCAACGCGCAGGAGACCGTCGGCCGGTTCCCAGAGGCCTGATCAGGTCTCCGGGAACCGGCCGACGATGGCGTGGGGCGATCTGGAAGGGAGCGGTCAGCCGCCGAGGAGTCCCTCGTCCTGGAGCCACTCCTCGGCGACATCCTGCGGGTCCTCACCGTCGGTGTCCACCTTGCCGTTGAGCTCCATCATCGTCTCGTTGGTGAGCTTCTCCGAGATCGGGGCCATGATCTCTGCGATCGCCGGGTACTCGTCCAGGGTCTCCTGGCGCAGGGTCATGGCGCCCTGGTACTCGACGAAGAACTGCTGGTCGTCCTCCAGGACCAGCATGTCGTTCGAGGCGACGCGGGCGTCCGTGGAGAAGACCTCGCCGAACTCGCAGGTGTCCCCGACCTGGGTGTAGATCAGGTTCAACTCCAGCTCGACCACCTCGGAGAACTCGAAACCGTACGTCTCCTCCAGGCCGGGCAGCCCGTCATCACGGTTGATGAACTCACTGGCCGCGCAGACGCGAGCCTGGTCCGGGTTGGCGTTGATGAACTCCGCGGCGTCGGACTGCGTGACCAGGGAGTTCTCGTCTGCGAAGTCCTGCTTGACCGCGATCCGGTAGGTGTTCTCGAAGGGTGCCGCGTCCAGCCAGGCGATGCCGTTCTCCGCATCCGCCTCCGAGACCGCCGCGAACAGATCTTCCGGGACCTCCTCGGTGGTATTGCCGAGGACGTTCACCCAGCCGGTGCCGGTGTAGTCCCAGTAGAAGTCGATCTGGTCCGTCTCCAGCGCCTCACGGACGGTAGCACTGCCCGAGATCCCGGTCTGGTCCTCGATACTGGCCCCCGCGTCCTCCAGGGCAAGCGCGGTGATCTGAGAGAGGATGACGGACTCGGTGAACTCCTTCGAGCCGGCGGTGAGCTCAGCCCCGTCCAGCTTGCCGGCGTTGGCGCTGTCAGCGGCGCCGTCGCCACCACCACAGCCGGTCAGCAGTAGCGCGGCCATGCCCGTCAGGCCAATGCCCAGCGTGGACCTGCGCCTCAGTGCGTTTCTCATGTATCTCCTCATTTCAGTGCGATCAGGGTCTGGTCAGTGCGATTCGGGTGCGGTCACGTGGAGGGGCCAGAAGTGGGCGGTGCCGCCGTTCAGGCCCGGCGTGACCGGAGACCCTTGGGCTGCAGGGTGTCCTCTGCCAGTCCGGCGAGGTAGTCGATGAGCAGGGCCAGCACGGACGTCAACACGGCCCCGACCACCTGGACCAGCACCCGGTTGGTGGACAGTCCGGCCATGATGATGTCACCCAGTCCACCGCCGTTGATGTAGGTCGCCAATGTTGCCGTGCCCACGTTGATCACCAGGGCGGTGCGGACACCGGCCAGGATCACGGGCACGGCCAGGGGAAGCTCCAGGCGGCGCAGGACCTGGAACCGGGACAGTCCCATGCCCTTCCCTGCCTCGAGCACGTTCTCGTCCACCTGTTCCAGCCCGACCATGGTGTTCAGCAGCACCGGGATGATCGCATAGAGCACCAGGCCGACGATCGCGGCCTGGAATCCGAGGAACAGGAACATCACGGCCAACAGCACCAGGACGGAGATCGTCGGCACCGCCTGGCCCAGGGTCAGGAGGGTGATGATGAACGGACGGACCCGGCGTGTGAAGGGCCTGGTCAGCACGATCCCCAGGGGGACCGCGATCACCAGCGTGATCACGGTGGACACCGCCGTCAGCGCCACGTGCTCTCCCACCGCCGTGGAGAGGGCATTGGCGTTCAGTGAGCGTGCCTCGATCGAGTCCAGCTCCTGACCGGTGACGTAGAGGTACAGCGAGACCAGCACGGCGGCCAGGATCAGGGGCATCGTCAGATATCCCACCCACCCGCGGCGGCCGGGGGCAGGCGGGGTCTGTGTCACGACGTCGGCGTCCCGTACCCGGGCGTGGGTGGCCGTACTCATGGGGTGGACCTCCCGTCCGCGAACTCGGTGCGCGCCTCGGCGACAGCGGAGTGACGCATGGACCGGATGGCCTCGTTGATCTGCTCGATGTCCACGACCCCCTGGTAGCGACCGTGCTGGTCTACCACAACGGTGACGGCGTAGCGGGCGGCGATGAGCTCGTTCAGGGCGTCACTCAGGGTGGCCCGCGACTCCACCACCGCCTGGGGCACCGTGCCGATCCGGTCCAGGGGCTGTCCCTGGATCCGGCGGAGATCGTCGGCGCCGACCCAGCGGGCCGGGCGTCCCTCCGGGTCCAGCACGAGGACGGCACTGTGGTCCGATTCGCGCAGCACCCGATGTGCCTGCTCCATGGAGTCCGCCGCGGACACCGTGGGCCAGGGAGCGAGCTCGATGTCCCGGACGCGGGAGAGGCTCAGCCGTTTCAGGGAGGCGCCCCCACCGATGAAGTCACGCACGAAGTCGTTGGCCGGTGCAGTGAGGATCTTCTCCGGGGTGTCGTACTGCGCGATCGAGGACCCCTCCTGCAGGATCGCGATCCGGTCCCCCATCTTGATGGCCTCATCGATGTCATGGGTGACGAACACGATCGTCTTGCGGACCTCCGACTGCAGACGGAGGAATTCGTTCTGGAGGCGTTCACGGGTGATGGGGTCGATCGCTCCGAAGGGCTCGTCCATCAGCATCACCTGAGGGTCGCCACCGAGCGCACGAGCGACCCCGATGCGTTGCTGCTGCCCGCCGGAGAGCTGTTTCGGGTAGCGGCCGCGGTACTCGTCCGGGTCCATGTTGACCATGCTCAACAGCTCGTCCACCCGTGACCGGGTGCGGGCGGCGTCCCACCCCAGCAGCTTCGGCACGGTGGCCACGTTCTCACCGATGGTGAGGTGCGGGAACAGGCCGGTCTGCTGGATGACGTAGCCGATCCTGCGCCGCAACTGGTCCGCGTTCGTGGTGGTGACATCCTCGCCGCCGAGGATGATCCGTCCGGAGGTCGGTTCGATGATCCGGTTGATCATCTTCATGGTGGTGGTCTTGCCGCAGCCCGAGGGGCCCACGAGGACCACGATCTCACCGGTGTGGATGTCCAGGGTGAGTCCGTCCACGGCATTGCGCTGCGTCCCGGCGAATCGCTTGGTCAGGTTCTCGAGGCGGATCATGACCTCGGGTTCCGGTGCGGCCTGTGGTGTCTGGGTCATCGGATACCTCGCGAAGTAGTGAGTCGCTGGACGGTGTAGAAGATGAGGTCGAACAGGACGGCCAGCACGATCACACCGAGAGTGCCGGCCAACACCATGTTCACGGCCACGGGTGTTCCCACCCGGGCCAGCCCGGTGAAGATCATCTCGCCGTAGCCAGGTCCGTTGACCACCGCGCCTATGGCAGCGATGCCCAGCAGCACGAGGGTGGTGACCCGGACACCGGTGATGACCACGGGCCAGGCCAGCGGCAATTCGATCCGCAGCAGGCGCTGCCGCCGGTTCAGTCCCATGCCCTGGGCCGATTCGATGACGGCCGGGTCCACTTCCCGCAACCCGGTGATCGTGTTGCGCACCACCGGCAGCAGTCCGTACAGCACCAAGGCGAACAGCACCGGCGGCCAGCCGAGGCCGAGCGGCCCCAGCAGCAGGATGAACAAGGCGAAGGACGGGATGGTCAGGAATGTCCCGGTGATCGCGAGCACGAACTCCCGCGGACGCTCCGTCCGATAGGTGGCGATGCCCAGGGCCACGCCGATGACGGTGGCGATGAGGACCGCCGCACCGACGATCGCGGCGTGTGCCAGACCCATCTCGACCAGGTCGTCTGCCCGGTTCCACAGGAACTCGAGGAATTCCACGGCTGCCCCCTTTCCACGAATAATGCCTGATGACGACTATAGTTCAGCGACTTTCCACGGTACGTCTCAGTACGTCAGGCGGACTGCGGCCTCACGCAGGTAGCGGTCCACGAGCGTGTAGGCGTCCCGCGTCAGGGCTCGCCACAGTTGCAGCGCCAGCGCCGGATCGTCCTGTTCCAGCACCTCGATCGCCTCCGGGGTGAGGACCATGAGCTCGACCTCGCCGACGGCCTTCTCGGTGGTCTCCTGCCGGTCCGCGGTTCCGAGGGCCAGCTCACCAAACGTCATCCCGGACCCCAGCGTGTTCAACCGCACCCGCTCACCCAGGGGGTTGGTGGCGATGGTGTTGATCTGTCCGGAGACGATGAAATGCACGCCGCCGAAGCGCTGCCCGACCCGGCGGATGACGTCGCCGTCCTCGTGGAACCGGTGTTCCATCAGTGCGGCCAGCCGTTCACGGTCGGCCGCTTCCAGGAGGTCCAGGGCAGGTGATTCGGTCACCGGGACCCGTTCCGTGGCCGAGATCGGCGCGCCGTAGCGTTCCAGCAGGGCGTCCTCGCAGTGTTCGACCGCCTCACCGAGGCCCTCGAAGACCGGCACCGGGACGGCGTGTCCCTCGGGGCCGGCGTCGGGATGGAAGATCAGGGCGGGGGCCGCCTCACCGGTGACGAGGACCAGTTCACGTCCCGCCGCGGCCAGCTGCCGTTGGAGCCCGGTGATCATCTGGCGGGCGAGCCGGCCGGCGTCGTACACCTGCCGCAGGTCCAAGACCACGAAGACGACGCCGTCCTCCAGTTCACTGACCGCGCGGACCAGCGATTCAGTGCCGGCGAAGAAGAGGTCGCCGCTCACCTCGATGATGCGGGCCCGGTCCCCGTAGCGCTCCAGCACCGCGGCCTCCTCCTCGGTGCGCCGCACGCGAGAGGGGAACCGGGAGATCTCCATGGTGTCCTTGACCGCGGACCGCCCGCTGCGGGCGGCGCGCACGAAGTGCATCTCCATGTCCTTCGACACCCGCCGGCAGGTCTCCAGCCCCCGGACGCTGTTGCCGTGCCCGTCCAGCGGAGGCGAGAAGACAGCCAGGCCGGCCTGTCCTGGCAGTACGGCCAGCGTTCCGCCGCCCACCCCGGACTTCGCGGGCATGCCGACGCTGCTGACCCATGCGCCGGCGTCGTCATACATGCCCGAGGTCATCATGACGGACAGGACCCGTTCCACCACGTCGATCTCGAAGACCTGCTCCCCAGTGACCGGTTGCGTGCCACCATTGGCCAGGGTGGCCGCCATCATGGCCAGGTCACGGCAGGTCACCTGGACGGAGCACTGGCGCAGGTAGTTCTCCAGGGCGCGGCTGGGATCGTTCTCGATGACCTCGACGGAGCTGAGCAGGTAGGCCAGGGCATGGTTGCGGTCACTGTGTCGGATCTCCACATCGAAGACCGCACGGCTGCTGGACAGGTCCCGCCCGGCGAACCTCGAGTAGGTGTCCACAATCCGGCGCACGGCGGACTTGCCGCCACCGCCACGGATCATCGAGGCCACCGCCAGAGCCCCGGCGTTCACCATGGCGTTCGGCGGCCGGCCCGTCACCGGGGCCAGGGAGATCTGGTTGAACGGGTCCCCGGAAGGTTCCACGTCCACCTTCTCGTCCACGGCTTCGAAGCCAAAGTCCGCCAGGGCGAGCCCGTAGCTGAACGGCTTGGAGATCGACTGGATCGAGAACTCCTGGTCGGCGATCCCGACCGAGTAGACCCGGCCGTCCACGGTGGCCAGGCAGATGCCGAAGTCCTCAGGGTTAGGCTCACGCCCCGTGGGGTGCACCCGGTAGGGCTCTCCCCCGCGCAGGCGCTGGACGTCAGCGAGCAGAGACTCGAGGTACTCCTGGATGGGCGATTCCATGCCCCAACCGTAATAGCCCGGGTCAGGCGTCGATGACGACGACCGTCAGGACGGGCGCCCGGCGGTAGGCACGATCGAGGTGACGGGCCACAGTGTCGCCGATCAGCTGCTCGAGCTTGTCGAGGTCGTCGATCTCGGACACGGACGGCTTCGACAGTGCGATCGAGACCTTCTTGGCCGCACCGTCGAAGATCACCTTGTCCTGGATGAAACCCTTGGTGACGAACTCCAGGGGCTCGGCGAGCTGGTTGGTGTCCGCGTCCACGAGGGCCACGACCGTCACAGAGCCGCCTTCCTGCAGCGACGTGCGCTCCTTCAGGGTCTCCTCGGTGACCTTGCCGACGGTGTGGCCGTCCACGTAGACCAGGCCGGCCTCAACCTGACCGGAGACAGCTGCCTTGCCGTTGACCAGGTCCACGGTAGTGCCGTCCTTGACAACCAGCACGCGTTCCGGAGCGATACCGGTCTTCACAGCCAGTTCGGCGTTGGCGTGCAGGTGCTTGGACTCACCGTGCACGGGCATGACGTGCGTGGGCTGCACGATGTTGTAGCAGTAGACCAGCTCGCCAGCGGAGGCGTGTCCGGAGACGTGCACCTTGGCATTGCCCTTGTGCACCACCTTCACGCCAAGGTCGGTGAACTTGTTGATGATGCCGTAGATGGCGTTCTCGTTGCCGGGGATCAGGGAGCTGGCCATCAGCACGGTGTCGTCCGTGCCGAGCTTGATCTGGTGGGTGCCGTTGGCCATCCGGGACAGGGCGGCCATCGGCTCGCCCTGGGAACCGGTGCTCACCAACGTCACCTTGTTGTCCGGCATGGACTGCAGCTTCTTGAAGTCCACCACGAGCCCGCGCGGGATCTTGAGGTAGTCGAGTTCCCGGGCGATGCCCATGTTCTTGACCATGGACCGGCCCACGAAGGCGACCTTGCGGCCGTGAGCGTGCGCGGAGTCCAGGACCTGCTGGATCCGGTGCACATGGCTGGCGAAGCTGGAGACGATGATCCGTTTCGGCGCGGTGGCGAAGACCTGGTCGATCGCCGGGGTCAGATCTCGCTCGGAGATCGTGAAGCCGGGCACCTCGGCGTTGGTGGAGTCGGTGAGGAAGAGGTCCACCCCCTCCTCGCCCAGCCGGGCGAAGTGCCGCAGGTCGGTGATGCGCCCGTCCAGCGGGAACTGGTCCATCTTGAAGTCACCGGTGTGCAGGACCAGGCCGGCAGGAGTGCGGATGGCCACGGCCAGCGAATCCGGAATGGAATGGTTGACGGCCACGAACTCGAGTTCGAAGGGACCGGCCTGGTAGAGGTCCTCGGCCTCCACGTGGACCGTCACCGGCGTGATCTTGTGCTCGGTGAGCTTGGAGGTGATGAAGGCCAACGTCAGCTGCGAGCCGATCAGGGGGATGTTCGGACGTTCCTTGAGCAGGTAGGGCACGCCGCCGATGTGGTCCTCGTGCCCGTGGGTCAGCACGATGCCGACGATGTCATCCCAGCGGCCCTGCAGGGACGTGAAGTCCGGCAGGATGACGTCGATCCCGGGCTGGTGCTCCTCCGGGAAGAGCACACCGCAGTCGACGATCAACAGCTTGCCGTTGTACTCGAAGACGGTCATGTTGCGTCCGACCTCGCCGAGGCCTCCCAGTGGCGTGACCCGCAACCCCCCGGAAGGAACGCCGGACGGGGACTTGGACTTGCGAGGCGAACGGGCCAAAGGATCACGCTTTCATCGGGGTTGTTTCAAGACAGGGGGACCATGCCGACTGTACGGAACCGGCATGGACGCGGACCGCTACAGGGAGATCAACTCCCCATGCTACCCCTCACGGTGGTGCTCCGCCGCGCCGAGGTAACGAAAAAGCTCTTGTTCCGAAGAACAAGAGCTTTTCATCTGGTGGAGGTAAGGGGATTCGAACCCCTGACCTTCTCCATGCCATGGAGACGCGCTACCAACTGCGCCATACCCCCAGATGCGTTGTTTTGGGCCTTCCCGTTTCCGTTCCGCCCGAAGCAACTCCATAAATATACACAGCACATCGTGCGCTCCGCAAATCAACCGGACTCCCTGTGGTGGAGGGCACAAGATCCACCGTCCGGGCGCCGGCCCTCAGCCGTTGATCACTCGTTCTTCACGCGTTGTAGGCCTCGATCCGCCACCGTCCGGGGCGTTGCGGCGAGCCCTCCAGGACGATCGCCGCACCATTGCGCAGCCGCTCCAACCGCCCCATCCCGGCCGCGTCCATACCGGTCAGGAGCGTGGCCGCGGCCCGGAGGCAGTTGCCGTGCGCCGTGACCAGCATGGCCTCCGGCGTGCCGAGAGTGGACTCCGCCTCGCCCACCATGCGGGTGATGGCGGTGACCACCCGGGTGCCGGACTGTCGTGGGGTCTCCCCTCCCAGCGGGCCGTGGTCCAGATGGGAGCTGCGCCACGTGGTCCAGTCGTCCGGCCACTGAGTCCGGATCTCAGTGAAGCTCAGACCCTCCCAGGTGCCGCCACCGGTCTCCATGAACTCCTCGTGCAGAACCAGGTCCAGACCACGGCCGTCCACCACGGATTCCGCGGTGGCGCGGGCACGGACCAGGGGTGAGGACGCCGCCAGGTCGAAATGGTGGCCGGCCAACCGGAGTGCGGCCTGAGCGGCCTGAGACCGGCCGACGTCGTCCAGGGGGATATCGGTGTGTCCCTGGTAGCGCTCCTCGGCGTTCCACGCCGTGCGGCCGTGCCGCAACAAGACCAGTCGCATTCCCTCTCCCCCGTTCAGTGCAGTTCAGAGCTGTTCAGCACCGGTCAGTTCCACTCAGATCTGCAGGCGGCGATCAGTCCTGATCCCGGCTGGGGGTCCAGTCCCGCGGGCCCTCGTCCGGGTCCACCGCGGAGCCGCCCTCGTCCGCGGCCACGCCATCGGCCAGGCCGAGGTCCACCAGTGGGGCGTCCTTCCAAAGGCGGTCCAGCGCATAGAACACGCGCTCCTCCTCGTGCTGGACGTGCACCACGAAGTGGCCGTAGTCCAGCAGGACCCAGCGGCCACCGGCCTTGCCTTCGCGGCGGATGACGTCCAGCGTGAGCTGCTGGGTCAGCACGTCCTCGATCTCATCCACCACCGAGACGACCTGGCGTTCAGAGCCTGCGGAGGCGATCAGGAAGGCGTCTGTGAGGCCCATCTGCTGTGCCACATCCACGGCCACGATGTCCGTGGCCTGCTTGTCTGCGGCGGCCTGTCCGGCCAGTTTGAGTGCGGTCAGGGTGGTCTCGGGAATGGTCATAGGCACCTCGGTGTGGGTCAGTGAACTGGTCGGATGAGTGAACTCAGGAAGGAAGCGGAAAGGAACAGTGAGAGCGGTAGGAGGCGGTGGAAAGGACGAAAGGAGCCGTGGAGGGGCAGGCCGTCAGAAGACGATGGCGAAGATCAGCGCGACCACGAGGATCAGGACCACGATCGCGGCCACGATGATCAGAGTCCGCTCGCGTGCGGACCATTCGGAGGCCTGGATGGAATCGAGTCCATGCGCGGACTGCGCGTCCACGGGCTCGTGCCGGTCGGTGGGAGAAACTGCCCCCAGCTTCGCCGCGGCAGCGCCAGCCGTTGGCTTCGCTACGGACGGTGATCTCGTCACCGAGGGCGAAGCGGCCTCCGGATCCACCGATGGGACCTGGCTGATGAGGCCGGTGTTGAGTTGACGCGCCTTCTCGGCCAACAACTCCTGTTCCCGGAGCAGAGCCGGGTCGACCGTGGACGGATCCGCCCCTGCTGCGGCCTCGATCCGGGCTGCCAGCGCAACTCCCTCCGCGGCGAGGGATTCCCGGGTGAACGGCTGTCCCGCGGAGGTGCTCGGAGCCGCGGCCACGGCCACGGCCGTGCCGCCATCGGTCATCTCAGCGGACTCCGCCACAGCACCGGAGGGTGCCCCTTCCGGCGCCTCGGCCCGGCGGGCCCGGGTGGCCTCGCGGCGGGTAGTCGGCCGGACGGGTTCCGGATTGCCACGTTCAGCGGCGTTCTCGGACTCCGGGGAGACCGGACCATCCGTGGTGGCAGCGGCTGGCATGGCTGCACCCTGCTGGCGTCGCCATTCGCGCAGTTGGCGCCGCGAGAGCGGTTGCCCGCCCGGGCCCGTGGGGACACCGTCCCGGTCCAGAGTCACACCCTCGGGCAGCCGTTCAGTTGAGGAGGCCGCCACCGGCGCGGTGGTCTGCTTCCCCGGCCCCCTGGCCCCACGGTCCGCTGCACCGGTGGCCCGGCGGGCCTTCAGCGCGGGCCGGTCCGCGGGTGCGGTGTCGCCACCGGTCGAGGACACCGCCTCGGCCGGGGACTTGATGGCGTAGGCGCCGTTTCCGGACTCGCCCGTGGCGTAGATGACGCGGGGCAGCTGTCCGGTGAGGGGGCCGACGTCGGCGGGGCTGATGGAGGTGGCCGGCAACTCCAGGATGGTCGCCTTGGAGGGATCGCCGGCCGGAGCGCCCGCCTCGCTGTCGGCACGGCGGTGCTGGCGGAGGGACCGCCGTGTCGGCAACGGCTGCTCGGTCTGGGTTGCGCCAGTGGCTCCCGGCGCCGATTCCGTCCGGGGGGCGACGCGCTTGATCTCGGGTTTCCCGAGACGCGGGTTGGCGCCCTGTGGCTTCTGGTCCTGCTGATGACTCATACGGTGGTTCCCGGCGTCGATGCTGTTGCGGCAGCCGGGTCCCCGGCCTGCCGTGGTGTGTCCGGGAGCATGTCGGACGGGCGGCTCCCCCCGGTGAACGGCTCCTGACCCTCACCGCTGCCGCCGCCCAGTCCCCCTCCGGGGATATGGGCGGACGGCAGGTACAGGTTGTGCTTGGCGATGTACTGGACCACACCGTCCGGCACCAGGTACCAGACCGGCTTGCCGCCCTGGACCCGGACTCTGCAATCGGTGGAGGAGATCGCCATGGCGGGGATCTCCATGAGCTTGATGCCCGTCTCCGGCCCCAGCTCCACCAGGTCGTGTCCAGGACGGGTCACGCCCACGAACTGGGCCATGTCCCAGAGCTTCTCGACGTTCTTCCAGGTCATGATCTGCTCGAGGGCGTCGGCACCGGTGATGAAGAACAGCTCTGCCTCGGGGCGCAGAGTCTTCAGGTCGCGCAGAGTGTCCGCCGTGTACGTGGGGCCGGGCCGGTCGATGTCCACGCGGGACACCGTGAAGCGGGGGTTCGAGGCCGTCGCGACCACGGTCATGAGGTACCGGTGCTCGGCGGGTGACACCCTCCCCGCATCCTTCTGCCAGGGTTGGCCCGTGGGCACGAAGACGACCTCGTCCAGGTCCAACTCGGAGGCCACCTCGGAGGCGGCGACGAGGTGACCGTGGTGGATGGGGTCGAAGGTGCCGCCCATGATGCCCAGGCGGAAGCGACGGTGGGTCACAGCGAGATGCGGTTCAGGGGAGAATCAGTGACCGGAACGCTGACCGCCGTGGCCAGCCGATCCGTGGACGTTGACGTCAGTGGCCGGCGCGGGGTGGCGCTCCGAGACGGAACGCAGGGACATGGTGGCCACCAGCATCAGCATCAGGATGGCGAAGCTTCCCACGCCGAAGACCCAGTCCGGGGCGATGAGCTCGTTGACCACGTGGGCCTCTTCAGCGGCAACGGCCACGGCCGCGGTGATGTTCTGCATCTGGTGGTTCTCCCTTAACACTGCTAAGACTGCTATGACGGCCGGTACCCCAGCCTCGTATCACGGTGATGTCTGCGGTCCATCCTAGTACGTTCCCCGCAGGGTTCCGGCCCGCGTCAGGATCGGACCTGGCCCTGGCCGCGCAGCACCCACTTGGTGGTGGTGAGCTCCTCGAGGCCCATCGGACCGCGTGCGTGCATCTTCTGCGTGGAGATCCCCACCTCGGCACCGAGCCCGAGCTGACCGCCGTCCGTGAAGCGGGTAGAGGCGTTGACGATGACTGCAGCGGAGTCGATCTCGGCGACGAACCGGTCGGCATGGGCCAGATCATTGGTCACGATCGCCTCGGTGTGCCCGGTGGACCAGCGGCGGATGTGGTCCATGGCCTCATCGAGCGAGCCGACGGTCTTCACGGCCAGCTCGAGAGCCAGGTACTCGGTGCCCCAGTCTTCCTCCGTGGCCGGCGCGGCCGAGGCTTCCGCCTCGGCGGGCAACCAGGCACGGGCGCCCTCGTCCACGTGCAGAAGCACCCCGGCCCGGTGCAGGGCGCGCAGCACCTCACGGCCGGCCTTCTCCGCCCCCGCGTGGATCAGCAGCGTCTCGGCGGTGTTGCACACGGAGACGCGCTGGGTCTTGGCGTTCAGTGCGATGTCCACGGCCATCTTCACCGGAGCCGACTCGTCGATGTAGAGGTGCACGTTGCCCTCGCCGGTCTCGATGACCGGCACCTTGGCGTTGTGGACCACGGACTGGATCAGTTCCCGTCCACCCCGCGGCACCAGCACGTCCACGGACCCGCGCTCGGACATCAGTGCCGTGGCGCCGTCCCGGCCGAACTCGTCGATCCCCTGGACGATGTCCGCTTCGAAGCCGTGGGCCAGTGCCTGCTCCCGAAGGATCTGGATCAGCACTGTGTTGGTCTCCCGCGCGGCGGAGCCGCCGCGCAGGATCACGGCATTGCCGGACTTCAGGGCCAGCCCGGCGATGTCCACGGTGACGTTGGGGCGAGCCTCGTAGATGGCTCCCACCACGCCCAGGGGGACACGCAGCTGGGTCATGTGCAAGCCGTTGGGCAGGTCACGTCCACGCACCACCTTGCCGACCGGGTCCGGCAAGGCCATCAGCTCCTCCAGCGCGGCGGCCAAGGCCTCGATCCGCGGCCCGTCCAGGCTGAGCCGGTCGAGCATGGCCTCCGAGGTGCCCTTCTCGCGGCCGTTCTCCACGTCCTTGCGGTTGGCCGCCAGAATGGCGGAGGCGTTCTGACGCAGTGCGTCCGCCATGCCCTGCAGGGTCTCGTCCTTTCGGGCCCGACGCGCGGTGGCCAGTTCCGGACGCGCCCTGCGGGCCCGCTCGGCCACCGCGCGGATCGCCTCGCGGACCTCCTGTGGCACGGAAGCTCCGGCCTGTTCCCCGGAGGGTCCGGTTCCGATGGATGAGTCGGTGACGGGGGCGTTGTTCTGGGCAGTCGTGGACATACACCCCAGCCTAACGCCGGGCCCGTGCCCTCGCCGGCAGTCGGACACAATCGTCAGTGTGCACCACGGGCCGCTGGTACTCCGGTCCGAACTCCTCACGCAGCTGGACGGTGTGCCGTCCGAGCATGGCAGGTAGCTCCGTCGAGGAGTAGTTGACGAAGCCACGGGCCACCACGGTACCGACGGCGTCTGCCAGCTCCACTGGGTCGCCGGCCTCGAAAGCCCCTTCCACCCCGGTGATCCCGGCCGGCAGCAGGGACCGGCGGTTCTTCACGACCGCGGCGACCGCGCCGTCGTCGAGCACCACACGGCCCTGCACCTCGGCGAGCAGGCCGAGCCAGATGCCGCGCGCGGACTGCCGCTTCCCGGAGGCCTGGAACCACGTCCCCACATCCTCACCGGCCAGCGCGGCCTCGGCGTTCTGCGCCGAGGTGACGATCGCGTGGATCCCCGATCCGGTGGCGATCCCGGCGGCGTCCACCTTGGTGACCATGCCCCCGGTCCCGACGCCGGCCGGCCCGGTCCGCCCGATCTGCACCGCCTCCAGGTCCGCCTTCGAGACCACGTGAGCGATGCGTTCCGAGCTGGGACGCGAGGGCGGTGCGGTGTACAGGGCGTCGACGTCCGTCAGCAGCAGCAGCGCATCTGCGCGCAGCAGGTTGGCGACCAGGGCCGAGAGCCGGTCATTGTCCCCGAACCTGATCTCCGCAGTGGTCACAGTGTCGTTCTCGTTCACGATCGGGACCACCGACAACGCCAGCAGCCGGTTCAGGGCCCGGTGTGCGTTGGTGTACTGGGTGCGGCGGATCAGGTCCTCCGCGGTCAGCAGCACCTGCGCCACCTCGGTGCCGTGTCGCGCGAAGGAGGCCGTGTACTCGGCAAGCAGCTTGCCCTGCCCGACGGCGGCGGCGGCCTGCTGCGTGGCCAGGTCCCGAGGGCGCTTGCCCAGCCCGAGGGGATGGATGCCGGCGGCGATGGTCCCCGAGGACACCAGGATGACCTCCGTGCCGCGGGCGCGGACCGCGGCGATCGTGTCCACGAGCGAGTCGATGGCTTCCCGGTTCACACCCGTGGGGGTGGTCAGGGAGGAGGAGCCGATCTTGACGACCAGGCGGCGGGCCCGGCGCAGGGTGTCCCGACCCGTCACCGGATTGGGGACCTGCTCAGCCATGGGAGTCCTCGCGGCCCGTGACCTCTTCGGCTTCCCCGGCCGTGCCGGCACCGTCGGACTCCTCGTCGCTGATACCCGCCAGGCGATTGATCTCCTGATCCACCGCCCACACGCCGGTGCGTCGCTCACTTTCGAGCTCGGCCTGGGTCGCGGCGCGGGCGGCCTTGCGCTCCTCGTAGTCACGACGCTTGTCCTCACGGGTGGGCCGGTCCCGTTCCTCCATGCGAAGATCCGCTCCGCGGGGGCCGCCGAGCAGTTCGGCACCGGCCGCCATGGTCGGCTCCCAGTCGAAGACCACCCCGTTGTCATCCGAGCCGATGACCACGGCATCGCCGGGCTTGGCGCCCTGCTTGAACAGCTCGTCCTCCACGCCGAGGCGGTTGAGGCGGTCAGCCAGGTAGCCCACGGCCTCATCCACGGTGAAGTCGGTCTGGGCCACCCACCGTTCGGGCTTGACGCCACGGACCCGGAACAGGGGCTCGAGGTTGCGCTCCTCGCGGCGGATCTCGAACTCTCCCTTGCGGCCCTTGCGCGAGCGGACGGCACGCGGGCGGATGACGTCGGGTTCGGCGATCTCCTCGGGCTCGGGCAGCCGTTCGCGGGCCTGGCGGACCAGGTCGGCCATGGCGAACTTCAACGGGTCCAGTCCCCTGTGGGAGACGGCGGAGACCTCGAACACGCGCAGTCCACGCGCCTCCAGGGTGGCACGGACCATGTCCGCCATGTCTTGACCGTCCGGTAGGTCGGTCTTGTTCAAGGCGATCAACCGGGGGCGCTCGTTCAGCGGGATGACGCCCTGACCGCCCTGGGCGAAGGTCGGCTCCACGGCGTAGGCGGCGAGTTCGGCCTCGATGGCCTCGAAGTCGGAGAGCGGATCCCGGTCGGTCTCCAGGGAGCCACAGTCCAGCACGTGCACCAGAGCCGCACAGCGCTCCACGTGGCGCAGGAATTCCAGGCCCAGGCCCTTGCCCTCGGAGGCACCCGGGATCAGGCCCGGGACGTCGGCGACGGTGTATCGAGTCTGTCCAGCCTGGACCACGCCCAGGTTCGGCACCAGGGTGGTGAACGGATAGTCGGCGATCTTGGGGCGGGCCGCGGAGATGGAGGCGATGAGGGAGGACTTGCCGGCCGAGGGGAAGCCCACGAGGGCAACGTCCGCCACGGACTTCAGTTCCAGGACGATGTCCCGCTCTTCCCCGGGGATGCCGAGCAGGGCGAAGCCGGGGGCCTTGCGCTTGGCCGAGGCCAGCGCCGCGTTGCCGAGGCCGCCCATGCCGCCTTCTGCCGCCACGAAGCTGGCACCGTGACCCACGAGGTCGGCGAGGATGTTGCCCTCAGCGTCCTTGACCACGGTGCCGTCCGGCACGCTCAGCGTCAGGGACTCGCCGTTGGCGCCATTGCGGAAATCGCCCATCCCGGGCCCGCCGTTGCCGCCGTGACGGTGCGGTGCGTGGTGGAAGGAGAGCAGCGTGGTGGTCTGCGAATCCACGACCAGGGTGACGTCTCCGCCATCCCCGCCATTGCCGCCGTCGGGACCGCCCAGGGGCTTGAACTTCTCCCGCTTCACGGAGGCCACGCCGTGGCCTCCGTGTCCGCCGGAAACGTGCAGGACCACTCGGTCCACGAAAGCCGCCATGGCCGCCTCTCCTGAAGAACTTCTCGGTACCACCCGTACGGTGGTCCCAGTCTTGCGCAAATCGCTGTGCTCCGGGGCGGAGCATAGAGCGCGTTAACCACTGCGGCGGAGGCGGGCCGCAGTGGCCCACCCCCGCCGGAGCGTTGAACTACTGGGGGATCACTCCCCCGGTGCCGTCAGCTGAATGATCACTCAGCAGCGGCAGTAACGATGTTCACGACCTTGCGGCCACGACGGTTGCCGAACTCGACGGCGCCGGCGGACAGGGCGAACAGGGTGTCGTCCTTGCCGATGCCGACGTTGGCGCCCGGGTGGAACTTGGTACCGCGCTGGCGGACCAGGATCTCGCCGGCGTTGACGGCCTGGCCGCCGAAACGCTTGACGCCCAGGTACTGTGCGTTCGAATCGCGGCCGTTCTTGGAGGAACTACCGGCCTTCTTATGTGCCATGGTGCAATCCTTCGGTGTTTATCTCGGGGACCTGGAAGTCCGGATCAGGCGATCGAGGTGACCTTGACGGTGGTCAGCTCGGAACGGTGACCCTGGCGCTTCTTGTAGCCGGTCTTGTTCTTGTACTTCTGGATGACAATCTTCTTGCCACGGGAATGGTCAACGACCTCGGCAGTGACCTTGACCTTGGACAGGTCATCAGCACCGGTGGTCACCTTGTCCCCGTCCACCAGCATGACGGCGGAGAGCTCCAGGGAGCTTCCGGCCTCAGCGGCAACGCGGTCAAGGGTAACGAGGTCTCCAACGGAGACCTTTTCCTGGCGGCCGCCAGCGCGGACAATCGCGTACACCACTTGGGACTCACTTCTCTCGACATTTACGAATCTGTTTGACTGCAACCCGGCCTGCCCAAACCAGCGGTGTCCGGCCGGCAAAGGCGGACGGTCCCGGACAGCGGGGGCAACGGCTCTCGGCGTACCGGCGGGCTTTCCAACACCCAATTCACCGGGCAGACAGAAAACGACGGCGGCGCAGCACCGAGTATCCATCCTACCCGCCGGTGCCCCTCGGGCCAAATGACACGCTCACTCGGGGCGAGCGATATCCTCCGCCTTGACGCCGACACCGAGCATCATGGGTGCGGCCGAGGGCGCGGCCACCTTCTCCTGCCGGGCCTCCGCCTCCGCGGCATTCCCGGCCGGGGCTGCGGTAGCGCTGAACCGATGTCCACCGCCGGTGTTCTCGTCAGCCGCCGCGACCTCCACCGTCCGGATGTCACCGGCTCCCTCGGAGGAGGCTGCCCGACGACGACGCTGAGGCCGTGCTGCCGGTTCAGCCTGGCCCCCCTGGCCCGCCTGGACTGCCTGAGCTGCCTGACCTGGCTGGACCGTGTCGCCGGAGGCGCGCTGGTCGCGGGGGGTCTTCTGGTCGAGAGCGCTCTCCAGCGACGCCAAGTCGGCTGGGTGGGCCGCTGTGGCCTTCGACCGCCGGGAGCGGCGTTTGGCCTGCGGCACCTCGACGGATTCGCCCGCGAGAGTCAGGGTCGAGGGTGCCGGATCCGGCCGGTCCTGCCCGGCGACCTTCTCGGAGGCCTGCTCGGGCACCGACTGGGAGGCCTTCTCAGTGGTGGGGTCCCCGTCCTTCTCCTCGTGCGCGCTGGCCGCGGCGGCTGCCATGTTGGCGAACGCCGCCCGGGCCGCCTCGGCACGGGCCTTGCGCTCGGCCTCCTCCTCGGGAGAGAGCTTCTGCTCGACCGGCGGCTCCTGATGCTCATGGCGCTCACGCTCGGCCTGGCGTTCCCGGCTGCGGCGGCGGCGCTCACTGCGGGAGGACTTCCGGCCTGCGTCGTTGGAGTCATCCTGCCCGGATCCGTCGGAACTGCCGGATCCGCCGGATCGGGCCGATCCGCCGTGGCTGTGGGACGCGCTGTGGGCCCGCGGCTCGCCGTGCGCAGTATGGGCGCGGCGGTGTTCCACGGGCATGTCATGGACGATGATGCCGCGGCCGCTGCAGTGCTCACAGGTCTCCGAGAAGATCTCGACGAGGCCGGTGCCCATACGCTTGCGGGTCATCTGGACCAGGCCGAGCGACGTGACCTCGGCGACCTGGTGCTTGGTGCGGTCCCGGCCGAGGCACTCGACCATGCGGCGCAGCACCAGATCACGGTTGGACTCCAGCACCATGTCGATGAAATCGATCACGATGATGCCGCCGATGTCCCGTAGCCGCAGCTGCCGGACGATCTCCTCGGCAGCCTCGAGGTTGTTCTTGGTGACGGTCTCCTCGAGGTTGCCGCCGGACCCGGTGAACTTGCCGGTGTTGACGTCCACCACGGTCATGGCCTCGGTGCGGTCGATGACGAGTGAACCGCCGGAGGGCAGGAAGACCTTGCGGTCCAGCGCCTTCTGCAGCTGCTCGTCGATGCGGTTGGACGCGAACAGGTCCTCGCCGCCGTGTTCCTCGGGCTTCCACTGCTCCAGGCGGGGCAGTAGGTCCGGCGCTACGTAAGTCACGTAGGCCTCGATGTTGTCCCAGACGTCCTCGCCCTGAACGATCATGCCGGAGAAGTCCTCGTTGAAGACGTCACGGACCACCTTGATCGTCAGGTCCGGCTCCGAGTAGAGCAGTTCCGGGGCCAGGGTCTTCGTGGAGGTCGACTTCGCCTCGATGCCCTCCCACTGGGCGCGCAGGCGGTTGATGTCATGCATCAGCTCCTGCTCCGAGGTGCCCTCGGCCGCCGTGCGGACGATCACGCCGGCGTTCTCCGGGAGATGGTCCTTCAGGATCTTCTTCAGGCGGGAGCGTTCGACGTCCGGCAGCTTGCGGGAGATACCCGTCATGGAACCACCCGGCACGTACACGAGGTAGCGGCCCGGCAGGGAGATCTGGCTGGTGAGCCGGGCGCCCTTGTGACCGACCGGGTCCTTGGTGACCTGGACGAGGACGGAGTCGCCGGACTTCAGGGCGTTCTCGATCTTGCGGGACTTGCCCTCGAGGCTGGCGGCATCCCAGTTGACCTCACCGGCGTAGAGCACCGCGTTGCGGCCCCGGCCGATATCCACGAAGGCGGCCTCCATAGACGGCAGCACGTTCTGGACCTTGCCCACGTAGACGTTGCCGATCAGTGAGTCCTGGGTGGTGTTGGACACGAAATGCTCGGCCAGGACCCCATCCTCCAAGACGGCGATCTGAATGCGGTGCTCGCGCTGGCGGACCAGCATCTTGCGGTCCACCGACTCGCGGCGGGCCAGGAACTCGGCCTCGGTGATCACATGGCGGCGCTGACGGCCACCGGACCGCGAATCGCGGCGGCGCTGGCGCTTGGCCTCCAGACGGGTGGAGCCCTTGAGGGAGGCAACGGCCTCCGGGCCGGTGGAGGCGGCCTGGCGGGGTGCGCGCACGCGGGTCACGGTGTTCTCCGGGTCATCCCCGGCGCCACCTTCCAGCTCCATGTCCACGTCACCGCGGCGGCGCTTGCGACGTCGGCGCGAACCGTTGCCGTCGCCGTCGGCGTCAGAGGCGTCCACCTGGTCCTGGTTCTGACGGTCCTCACGCCCGTCTCGGCCGCTCGCACCGGAGCTGCGCTGGGACTGGTCGTCGTCGCCGTCTTCCGAGGTGGGGCGGCCCTGGTCCGAGGCGTTGCCCGAGCGGCTACGGCTGCGACGGCGACGGCGGGAGCTGCGCGAACCGGGCTGGCCGCCATCGTCATCCTGCTCGTCCCGGTCATCGCGGGATATGCGGGAGTCGTCAGCGGTGGCCTCGACCTCGTCATAGCCGCCGCTGGCGTCCTCGTCCTGACGGCGGTTGCGGTTCTGACGCGGGCCGCGGCCCTCGGGTTCACTGCGCTCACTGCGGTCCTCGCGGGACCTGCGCGGTACCTGGGGCAGAGTGGACAGGTCCGGAGCCTTGAAGATCAGGGCCAACGGGTCTTCCGGGATGGCGAAGGGGTCATCAGCGGCCGGCTCCTCGGCGGCCGGTGCTCCCTCAGCGGAGGGCGATTCCTGCGCGGCCGTTGTTCCGGCGTCCTCGGGAACAGCCGAGGGCGGATCCAGCGTCCGGTCGCCGGCGGTCTGCGCGTCCTGTTCGGACGTTGCTGCTGCGTCGTTGTCGTGGTGTTCGTTGGCTGCCATGGACAGCACCTCCTGCACCGCGGTCACGCCACACTCGTGCCCGTGGAGCGGCTCGGTCCGTTCCCGGTGGCGTTTCCCCCGATCCGTCAAGCGGTACTCGGGGTGCCGCCGTCGACGGACTCCAAAAAGTCTTAGGTGAACCGTAGGTTCGGTCTCCGCGGGATGCGGCGCCCTCTCCCGGAACCATCGGCGGCCATCCCGGTTCACGCGTCTTGTCGCGTGCCCATGGCGGCTGTCGCAAGGCCGGGGACGCGTGGTCCGCGTCTCTCAGGCCTGGCAGTTTCCTTACACTGCCTCAGTCCTCTACCGCCGGCCCGGTGGCCGTCCAATGGACCCTGCCCATGGTGTGGCCATCGGCGGGTCGATGATCATTCTCTCACACGGGGAGCCTGATCGTCGGGATGAAGCCGATGAGCCTCCGCCACCCGGCGCACGGCCGTGCGCGAGACCAGGACTCATTCGCTGAAGCACCCCACGTTCTACGATGGAGCGGTGAACTCCCGCGCAGATGCCTCCCCCCACACCGCGACCGACGCCGGCAGCGACGGCGCCACCCCCGGCAGCGGGCTCGACGACCGCCTCAGCTGGTACGCCCGGCCCCTCGGTACAGCCTGGGTGCTGCTGGTCACCGCCCTGCTGGGCTTGTTCGGCACCCTCATGCTCGTCATGGAACGGGTGATGCTGTGGAACGATCCGAACCACATCACCAGTTGCGACCTCAATCCCTGGGTGTCCTGCGGCGAGGTCATGAAGACGTGGCAGTCCCAGCTGTTCAACTTCCCCAACCAGTTCATCGGCATGGTGGCGTTCCCGATCGTCGTCACGATCGCCATGGCCCTGTTCGCCCGGGCGCGGTTCGCCCGCTGGTTCTGGATCGGCATGAACCTCGGAGTCCTGGCTGGCTTCGTCTTCATCGTCTGGCTGTGGAGCCAGGCCGTCTACGAGATCAACATCCTCTGCCTGTACTGCATGGTCGTCTGGGCCGGCATGATCCCCCTGTTCGTCCTGCTGACGTCCCGGAACATCCAACACGGCGTGATCCCCGCACCGGCCGGTCTCCGCAAGTTCGCCGCCGAATGGTCCTGGCCGATCATCGTTCTGCTCTACGTGGGCGTGCTCGCGTCCATCCTGCTGCGCTTCTCCAACGCCTTCTTCTGAGCCGCTGTTCAGAACCGCCTCAGCGGACGGCCCAGTCGAGCAGCGTGATCTCAGGCGAGCAGCGTGACCAGGTCGGTGCGCATGGCGGCCGGGTCCTGGTCCGGGCTCGGCTCAGTCGCGTAGATCTCCCAGAACGGCAGCGCGGGCTGATGCCCGGCCTCGGCGACGGCCTGCATGAAGGTACCCCAAGCATCCCCCAGCCCCTCATAGGCGCCGAGGTGGGACACGATCGCGATCCGCCCACCCGGCAACTGGGAGGACTCCAGCGTGATTCCTGATTCCGCGGTGACCGGCTCCTCCAGAGGTCGGTCCACCGGCAGGCCCACCTCCATGTCCACCGAGTCCGAAGGCATCCGGGTGTTCAGCGAGAAGGCAGGGCCGACCGGGTGGAGGCCATGGGCGCCGAGCGCGGGAAATAGCGCGGAGAAGGTGGAGTCGAACACCTCCGCCATGGCGGCCATCGGTGAATCGTTGACGACCTGCACCACCGTGGTGACCGGCGGCACCTCGAGGATCGTGACCTCGGTGTAGGGAGCGGCCAGGTAATACGGGCTGGAGGCGTTCTGCGTCATGATGGCTCCTCGGGTCGGGGTCCCCCATGTTCTCTGTCAAGGGGCGGCGGGATGATCAGGGGCGGTACGTCCGATGATCACCCTAGGACGCGAGCCCGGGCCGCCCCACTCCATACCTGCGGTCTGCGTCGGCGGTCCCGCCGGGTGAACGAGAAGTCACCACCCCGGAAGATCCGCGCGAGTCTTCCTCGCCCGGATATCCCCGGGTGGTGGCGGCTCAGCCGGAGTCATCCGGAGCGGTCGGTCAGGTCAGGCGAACCAGATGCCGAGCTCGCGGGTGGCCGACTCGGTGGAGTCGGAGCCGTGGACCAGGTTCTTCTGCACGGCCTCGCCCCAGTCGCGGCCGAGGTCCCCGCGAATGGTTCCGGGGGCCGCTGCAGTGGGCTCGGTGGCGCCGGCCAGCGAGCGGAAGCCCTCGATGACGCGATTGCCCTGCAGCCGCACGGCCACGACCGGGCCGGACCCCATGAATCCGACGAGCGGCTCGAAGAAGGGCTTGCCCTCGTGCTCTGCGTAGTGCTGTACGAGCATCTCGCGGGTCGGCTCGAGCATCCTCAGGTCCGCGATGGTGTAGCCCTTGGCCTCGACGCGGGCCAGGATCTGGCCGGTGAGGTTGCGGGCGACTCCGTCCGGCTTGATGAGGACGAGGGTCTCTTCAACAGTGGTGGTCACAAGTGCTCCTTGGATCTCCAGGGTCGGGTGGTCCCGGGATGGATGGTTTCTAGGCCGCTCGCGCGGACTCCGGTTCCAACACTACTGGGATGCGGGGTCCTGCTCCTCACGCCACTTCGCCTCGGCCTTGGCGCGTGAGGTGTTCTCACGGTCGATCTGCGCGCCCTTGACCACGGCATACCACCAGGCCAGGCCGAAACCCACGCCCACGATGGTCATGGTGTACTCGATGAAGGCGGACGCCACCAGGAGAATCTGGATGGTCCAGCCAATCCAGATGCCCAGCGGCTTCCGGACCAACGCGCACGTCAGAATGGCCACCACCGCCAGTCCCAGGGACAGGCCCAGCGCCCAGGGTGCCATCGGCTCGCCCCGGTTGACCCCGTAGACGGCCATGCCGAAGAAGGCCAGCACGAAGGCCTCCATGACCAGGACGGTGGACGTGAAGGTCGCCCGGATGGAGCGGACCTTCTTGACCTGCCCCGGCTTCCACTGCCGCTGGGACTTGGTCTCCCGTGCCGGTCGCCAGGACTCGTGCCCGGTCGTCCTGTCGGCCGAGTGGTCCGTACTCATGCGCTGTTCCCTCCGTCTGCCCGAGATCCCCGGGCGCCCTCAGTCCCCTCGGTTCTCCCATCGACATCGTCATGATCGGTCTCTTCGAAGATGTCGTCGAAGTCCTCCTCATCCTCGTCGAGGCCGTCACCCAACTCCAGGCCGAAGTCGTTGAACACGTCCACGGCTGTGGGCACGGCCACCGCCTCCGGGGTCCCGGACCCTGGCGCACCCGCCGAGGGCGCACCGAGGAGCTCACGGGCCTCGGCCACGAGGGTGATGGACCCGGTGATCAGCACGCCGCCGCCCAGGCCTGCCTCCCCGGCAGCGGTGGCCTCGGCGCGCCCTACCGCCCATTCGATGGCGTCCGGAACGGACTCCGTGGCGAAGAGATCCTCCTCCGGCCAGCCGGCGTCCAGAGCCGTCTGGGCCAGCTCGCCGGCCGGGATGGCACGCGGCGAATCGGACTGGGTCAGGCAGAGGTCCTCCACCAGGTCACCGAACTCCCGGTACAGCTCCGTGAGCATGGCCAGGGCGTCCTTCTCCTGGAGGATACCGACCACCAGCACGAGCTTCTCGAGCCCGAACGCCTCCTGCAGGGCCCCGGCGGTGGCCTTGATGCCTGCCGGGTTGTGCGCGGCGTCCACCACGATCGTCGGGGCGTTGCGCACCACCTCGAGCCGTCCGGGTGCGGTGACCTCGGCGATGCCCTGCTGCAGCAGATCGAACTCCAGCGACTTGTCGCCCCCGAAGAACGCCTCCACAGCGGCCACGGCCAGGGCCAAGTTCTCTGCCTGGTGTCCGCCGTGCAACGGCAGCGTGAGTTCGGGGTAGCGGCCCGCGATGCCCTGGACAGACACCTGCTGTCCGCCCACGGCCACGGACCGGGATTCCACACCGAAGTCGACGCCACCGAACCGGAAGCCCGCGTCCACCGCACGGGCCACGTCCAGCAGCACCTGCGCAGCGTCCGGTTCCTGGGCGGCGGAGACGAGGAAGCCGCCGGGCTTGATGATCCCGGCCTTCTCCGCGGCGATCTCGGCCACGGTGTCCCCGAGCAGATCGCTGTGGTCCAGCGAGATCGGGCTCACCACGGACACCACCGCGTCGGCCACATTGGTGGCGTCCGTGATTCCGCCGAGACCGACCTCCAGCACCACCACGTCTACCGGCTCATCCGCGAAGACCGCGAATCCGAGCACGGTGACAGCCTCGAAGTAGGTCAGCCGGTTCTCCCCGGCAGCCTCCAGCTCGGCGTCGACCACCTGGACCACCGGCAGGATCTCGTTCCAGATCCGCACGAAGGTGCTGCGGTCCACGGGAGCCCCGTCGATGCTGATGCGCTCGGTCACGGATTTCAGGTGCGGCGAGGTGTACCGGCCGGTGCGCAGGCCATAGGCCCGCAGCACCGACTCGATCATCCGCGCCGTGGAGGTCTTGCCGTTCGTCCCCGTCAGGTGGATGACCGGCGCCGCCCGCTGGGGTTCACCGAGCAGCTCCATCGTCCGGAAGATCGGTTCCATCCGCGGTTCCATCTTGTTCTCCGGGGCCCGCGCGAGCAGGTCACGGTAGACGGCCTCGACCGTCTCGGGCGCCTCGGATGTCTCAGAGGTCTCGGACGGCCCGCCCGGCAACTGCTGGTCCTCGTTCTTGTTCTTCTTCTGGTTCTTGTGCTTCTTGACGTTCTTGTTCTTGCTCATGCGTCACTCCCGGTCGAGACGGATGCGGCGGCGGCCTTGGCCACTGCCACCTGCACGGTCTTGGTCGCGTCATCCGCGGGGTCCTGGCGCGGGTCCGCGGTGCCGGAGTCCTCCAGCACCAAGTCCACCGTCAGGGTCTCCCCGGAGACGAGGTCCCGGTGCATCTCCACGGCCTGCACGACCGCGGCCGGTCCCGTGATCACGGTCCGCACCCGGTCCGAGACCTCCAGGCCCGCATCCTTGCGGGCGGCCTGCACGGCCCGGATCACGTCGCGCGCCGTGCCCTCGGCGGCCATGTCCGCCGGAACCGAGGTGTCCAGCACCAGGAAGCCGCCGGGCACCACGGTGACCGCGCGCGATGCGGCCGCGGCGCCGGCGTCGTGGTCCTGGTTGCCGTCAGTCGCGGCACCAGTCCCGGCTGCGCCGACGGTGGTCTCGAGGGAGTACTCCCCTTCGACGAGCGCGATGCCGCCCGAGACGACCGTCCCGTCCTCGGCCACGGACCAGTCACCGGACTTGGCGCCCTTGATGGCGACCTGGACCTGCTTGCCCAGGCGCGGACCGGCGGCACGGGCGTTGACGGCCAGCGACTGGCTGATGCCATAGTCGGCAGCGGACACCTCTGCGGCGTCCTGTAGGTCCACGGACTTCAGGTTCAGCTCGTCCATGATGATGTCCGTGTAGGCCCCGGCCAGCCCGGCGGCATCCGGCACCACCACGGTCAAGGACTGCAATGGCAGCCGCACGCGGCGCTTGGCGCCCTTGCGCAGGGAGGAGCCGGCGGAGGCTATGCGGCGGACGGTCTCCATGCGTTCGACCAGGGCCTCCGCCTCATCCTCAGACGCGAAGCCGGCGAAGAACGGCACGGCATCCGGATAGTCGGTCAGGTGCACCGACCGGCCGCCGGTCAGTCCGCGCCAGATCTCCTCGGCCACCAGCGGCATCAAGGGGGCTGCGGCGCGGCAGAAGGCCTCCAGGGACGTGTACAGCACGTCCAGGGCCTGGGTGTCCTCGTCGAAGAACCGCTGGCGGGAGCGGCGGACGTACCAGTTCGTCATGGTGTCCATGTAGGCGCGCAAAGCGTCGGTCGCGTCAGAGACCTCGTAGGAGTCGAGGCCGGTCTTGACCTCGCGGAGCATGCGCCCGGTGGCGGCCAGGATGTACTGGTCCAGCGGATCCGTGGACTCGTAACGGAACGAGGCCCGGTAGCCGTCAGGGCGCCCTGCGCCGTCCTCGGATCGAGCGCGCGCGGAGTTCGCGTAGAGGCTGAAGAAGTGCCACACGTTCCAGGCGGGCAGCAGCACCTGGCGGGTCGCTTCGCGGATGCCCTCCTCAGTGACCACCAGGTTCCCGCCGCGCAGGATGGGCGAGGCCATCAGGAACCAGCGCATGGCGTCAGAGCCGTCCCGGTCCAGGACCTCGGAGACGTCCGGGTAGTTCTTCAGGGACTTGGACATCTTCTGCCCGTCCGAGCCCAGGACGATCCCGTGGCTGATGACGTTGGAGAAGGCCGGTCGGTCGAACAGGGCGGTAGCCAGGACGTGCATGGTGTAGAACCAGCCGCGGGTCTGGCCGATGTACTCCACGATGAAGTCGGCCGGGTTGTGGG
Source organism: Citricoccus alkalitolerans (assembly GCF_039528175.1). NCBI lineage: Bacteria > Bacillati > Actinomycetota > Actinomycetes > Micrococcales > Micrococcaceae > Citricoccus > Citricoccus alkalitolerans. Next base: position 770,874 of record NZ_BAAALH010000001.1, on the reverse strand, counting down.
TCTCGAACCACTTCTTCGCCTCGAAAGGGTAGTGCACCTGCGCGTACGGCATGGAGCCGGAGTCGAACCAGACGTCCAGCACGTCCTCCACGCGGCGCATCACGGCCCCGGCGGCGGCGGCCTCCTGGTCGGGGTGCGGCCGGGTCAGTTCGTCGATCCAGGGACGGTGCAGATCCACCTCGCCCTGGTCATTGCGTGGCAGCCGCCCGAAGGCCTCTTCGATCTCGGCCAGCGAGCCGTAGACCTCCTGGAGCGGGTACTCCGGGTGGTCCGACTCCCACACCGGGATGGGTGAGCCCCAGTAGCGATTGCGGGAGATGGACCAGTCCCGGGCGTTCTCGAGCCACTTGCCGAACTGACCGTGCTTGACGTTGGAGGGGATCCAGTTGATGTCCTCGTTCAGCTCGACCATGCGTTCCTTGAACGCGGTGACGGAGACGTACCAGCTGGTGATGGCGCGGTAGATCAGCGGTGTCCGGCAGCGCCAGCAGTGCGGGTAGGAGTGCTCGTAGGAGGTCTCCTTGAGCAGCTTCCCGGCGGTCTTCAGCGCCCGGATGATGGTCCGGTTGGCCTCGAACGCCTGCACTCCGGCGATGTCCTGGAGTACTCCGCCGCCCCGGTTCGCGTCCCCGAACAGGGGCAGGAAGCGCGCACCCTCGTCCACGGAGAGGATTACCGGGATGCCGTGCGCCTCACAGATCCGCTGGTCGTCCTCACCGTATGCCGGGGCCTGATGGACCACACCGGTGCCGTCCTCGGTGGTGACGTAGTCGTCCACGAGGATCTGCCAGGCATTCTCGGTGCCGTAGGCCTCGGCATCCGTGAAGTAGGTGAACAGCGGCTCGTAGGCCAGTCCCCCCAGCCGGGCGCCCAGATAGGTGCGCTGCACCGCCTCGGTGGCGGTGCCGGCATCGGAGTATCCGAGCTCCTTGGCGTGCGCCCCCAGCAGATCCTGGGCCAGCAGATACGAGGTTCCGGCCACGTCCTCCGCGGCCTCCGGTCCCGCGGGGACCACTGCGTAGGTGATCTCCGGCCCGACGACGAGCGCCTGGTTGGTCGGCAGGGTCCAGGGAGTGGTGGTCCAGGCGAGCACGCGCACGCCGGTGAGTTCCGCAGCCAGGGCCGCATCGGCGCTGTCCGAATCTGCGCTGTCCGAATCTGTGGCCGCGGCCACGCCGGTGATCGGGAAGGCCACGGTGACCGAGGGGTCCTGACGGGACTGGTAGACGTCGTCGTCCATGCGCAGCTCGTGGTTTGACAGTGGGGTCTCGTCCTTCCAGCAGTAGGGCAGGACCCGGAAGCCGCGGTAGGTGAGGTCCTTGGAGTGCAGGTCCTTGAACGCCCAGAGCACGGACTCCATGAACTCGGGGTTCAGGGTCTTGTAGTCGTTCTCGAAGTCGACCCAGCGGGCCTGACGGTTGACGTAGTCCTTCCACTGGTCCGTGTACTTGAGCACGGAGGCGCGGCAGGCATCGTTGAACGTGTCGATCCCCATGGCCTCGATCTGCGCCTTGTCCGTCATGCCCAGCTGCTTCATGGCCTCGAGTTCGGCGGGCAACCCGTGGGTATCCCAGCCGAAGCGACGCTCCACGCGGCGGCCCTGCTGCGTCTGGTAGCGGGCCACGAGGTCCTTGACGTAACCGGTCAGCAGGTGGCCGTAGTGGGGCAGGCCGTTGGCGAAGGGCGGGCCGTCGTAGAAGACGAACTCGTTGCCGGTGCCGTCCTCGTGGGTGGCCGGCCGCGCGTCGATGGACGCCTGGAAGGTGCCGTCCTCGTCCCAGTACTTCAGGACGCGCTCCTCGATCTCCGGGAAACGCGGGGAGGAGGGGGTGCCGGACTGGGCGTTCGGATCCGAGCTGGCGAGGGGGTACACGGGCGTTCCATCCTTGCAGGGGTCGACTGTGGTGCTGTCTGGTCTTCCTGCAAGGACGCTGACGCTGTTCCCGGCCTCCGGTGCGGAGATCGGGGACGACGGCGGCGCGGTACCACCCTGCTTGCCGTCCCGCTCCCCCAGTGGTCCCGTGGGGCGTGATCGGCCGCTCATGACTGCTGTGACGGGCTTACCCGTCCGGTTCTACTGGGGCTGGCACATGCCGTGCCCGTTCTTCCGGAAGCTCGCCGGTGATGGCCGGGTCAGTGCTGTTGGTGTTGCTGGCGTTGATTCTACGCCCTTTTCTCGCCCAACTCGCCTGGGGCGACTTTCCCGGCCTGGCCGCTCTTCTTCGTCGAATCGTCGAAGTACTCGATCAGCACGGTCCCCACCCCGGCGAGGACGGCGTAAGTGGCCCGGGGACGCTTCGCCCCGAGCCGGGCGATCAGCTTCTCGGACCACTCGTCGGTGACCGAGGTCAACCACATCGAGCCGGCCATGAATCCGCCCACGAGGGCTCCCACGACCACGGGGGTGCCGAGTCGCCGGGCCCAGGACACCTCGGAACGGGGTTCACCCTGCACCTCGGCCTCACGCTCGGACTGGTCCCGTTTCAGGATCAGGACGCCGGCCGCTGCTGCGGCAGCGATGCCACCGGACCACAAGGCCAGGGGCTTGCGGGGTACCCTCCACAGGGGGAAGGCGGACGCGATCCCGGTGGCGGCGCCCAGGCCGAGGGCACGCCGGAGCCGCCGGCCGTCCACGCCGGGGTGGTCGGTGTCCGTGCTGCCGTCCCGGGCCGCGTCAGTCGGCTGATCTCGGTGCTGTCCTGCCATGCGGGGATTCCTCACGTTGTCCTGATCATCTTGAAGTTGGCCGCCTGGGCCACGGGCCGCAGCACGATCTGGTCCAGGTTGACGTGGTGGGGCACCGAGACGGCGTAGGTGCAGACGTCCGCGACATCCTCGGCAGTCAGGGGCTTCTCCACACCGGCATACACGCGGTCCGCCGCCTCCTGGTCACCGCCCAGGCGGTTCAGCGTGAACTCCTCGGTGTGCACCAGTCCCGGCAGTACCTCGACCACCCGGATGTTGTGGTCCACCTCCTCGAGGCGGAGGGCTCCGACAAGTCCGTGCTGGGCCATCTTCGCCGCGTTGTACCCACCGCCGCCCTCATAGCTGGCGAGCCCCGCCGTCGATGTCAGGACCAGCACAGTGCCGTGCCCGGTGGCGCGGAGCAGAGGCAGGAATGCCTGGGTGGTGTTCAGGGTGCCCTGGACGTTGACGCGGTACATCCAGTCCCAGTCCCCGGCCTGTCCGTCCGCCACCCGGTCGGTGCCCCGTGCACCGCCGGCGATGCACAGCACAGTGTCCACGCCTCCGCCGTCCTCGACGACCTGGCGTGCCCTGGCCATCTGCTCGGCGTCCGTGACGTCCGCGGGCACCGGGACGATGGTTCCGGTGCCGGCGGGCACCGCCTCGGCGAGGGACTGGAGCCTCTTGGCTCTGCGGGCCACGGCATAGACGGTCCAGCCCTCGGCTGCGAGTTGCGCGGCTGCGGCCCGGCCGATGCCGGAGGAGGCACCGGTCACGACGGCGGCGCGGTTCAGTCGGGTGTTCCTCTCACCAGTCATGGCACCACTCTATTCACGGTCTGGCCTCCCTACGATCTGGGGCCTCCACCGCCGGACACCCAGTCAGAGTTCGGCGAGTTGTTTGCCGGGATTGAGGATGCCCCGGGGATCCACCGCGTCCTTGATCGACCGGTGCAGCAGCCGGCTCCCCTCATCCAGTTCGCGCGGCAACCAAGCGCGTTTGAGCGAGCCCACCCCGTGCTCGCCGGTGATGGTACCGCCCAGCTGCAGGCCGACGTCCATGATCTCCTCGAACGCCTCGTGCGCCCGACGCGTCGATTCCGGGTCCCGGGCGTCGAAGAACACGGAGGGATGGACGTTGCCGTCACCGGCATGGGCGACCACGGCGATCATCAGGCCGGTCCGTTCGCGAATGACGTCCAGACGGTCGTAGAACTCGGGCATGGCCATCCGTGGCAGGCAGACATCGTCCAGCAGTTGTCCACCCCCGTGGGCCTGCGCATGGCGTTCGAAGGCGGGGTGGGCCATCCGTCGCGTGGCCACCAGGGCGTCGCTGTCCTCCGGATCCGTGCTGAAGGCGACGTCCAGGGCGCCGTGGTGTTCGGCCGTCGCCGCGAAGGCGGCCACCTCCTGTTCGGCGGCCTCCCGGTGGCCATCCCCGTTGGACTGCATGAGCAGCAAGGCTCCGGCCGCCGAATCGAGCCCGAAGTCCCCGAACTGATTGAGGAGGGATATGGCATGGCGGTCCAGGGACTCGAGCATCGAAGGGCGGGCGCCCGTGGCCATGAACGCGGCCACGGCCGAGGCAGCCGCGCGTTCAGAGGCGAAGGCCGCCACGGCCGTCAACGGGGGCGGCAGCAGGGGCACCAGCCGCAACGTCACCTCCACGACGATGCCCAGGGTCCCCTCTGAGCCGACGAACAGACCGACGAGGTCCAGTCCGGCCACCCCCTTGGCCGTCCGATGTCCCAGCCGGGTCAGCGTGCCATCAGCCAGCACCACCTTGAGTTCCCGGACGTAGTCCCGTGTCACCCCGTATTTCACGCAGCACAGACCGCCGGCGTTCGTGGCCACGTTCCCGCCGATGGAGCAGATCGCCACCGAGCCGGGATCCGGCGGGTACGCCAGACCGTGGGACACGAGGGCCTCCTTCAGGGTCTGGTTGATGACCCCGGGTTCCACGGTCACCGTCTGCTCGCCGGTGTTGATCTCCAGGATCGAGTCCATCCGCTCGACGGAGAGCAGGATGCACCCGTCCACGGCGTTCGCACCTCCGGAGATGCCGGTGCGGGTGCCCTGAGGCACCACCGGGATGCCGAGCCGGGATGCGAACCGCAGCGTCGCCTGGACATCCTGGACGGTGCGGGCCCGCACCAGGGCCACCGCATCGCCTACCGCGGCGAAGGGTGCCTGGTCCGCGGCGTGGCTCGCGACGACGCCCGGTTCGACGCTGACGGCCCCCGGGGTGAGCTCGGGTCCCAACTCGTTGACCAGACGCTGCGCCAGCTCCATCCGGTCAGTGCGCTCTGCCGCAACGGGCGCGGTGCTGGTCGTAAAGTCACCGAGACCGGTGCTGGGGCTGGGGCTGGAGCTGGAGCTGGAGGGGATCATGATGACGCAACCTTGTCCTGAAGGAACCGGCGCAACACCACCGCATGGTTGGCCTCCGGGTCCTTGGCCGCATACAGGAGCACCAAATCCTTCTTGCGGGAGGAGTCCCAGCGTTCCAGGAGCGCGTCGACGGCCGGTGCGCCGCCGTCGTCGGGCGCTCCATGGTTTCCAGCGCGTCCCGAGGCGTCCAGCTCGGCCTCGTAACGCCGGGTGAAGTCCGTGAAGCGCTCAGGATCATGGTGGAAGTCCTTGCGGGCCTCGCCGGAGGGGGCGACCGCCTTGCACCACTCGTCCAGCTCAAGGTCCGCCTTGGCGATCCCCCGAGGCCAGATCCGGTCGACCAGGGCCCGGTAACCGCCATCCGGGGCATCGTGGACACGGCGGATGCGGATCTGCGCCGGGGTACTGCCGGCCTTGCTTCCGGCTTTGCTGCGTGAGGTGGACATGGTCCCACCGTAGGCCGGGATCCCCCGGTCCGCCATCAGGCCGTCCAGCGTGATCCGGTTCGAAGAGGCTCAGGGGGCATGGGACAATCGGGATCATGGCTGAACAGATCCCGGGCACAGACACGCCCGTTTCCACGACCGCGTCCACCAGTCCTGCCGTGACCGTTCCGGACCGCCCCGCGCTCGAGGGGCTGGAGGACAAGCTCTCCGCCCGGTGGAGGGCCGAAGGCACCTATGCGTTCGAGGCCGACACCACGCGGGAGCAGGTCTACTCGATCGACACCCCGCCGCCGACTGCCTCCGGTTCGCTGCACGTGGGGCACATGTTCTCCTACACGCAGACCGACGTGCTGGCCCGCTACCAGCGCATGAACGGCAAGAACGTCTTCTACCCCATGGGCTGGGATGACAACGGTCTGCCCACGGAACGCCGCGTGCAGAACTACTACGGCGTCCGCTGCGATCCGACCAAGCCCTACCTCCCCGGGTACCAGCCGCCGGAGAAGCCCGCGAAGAACCAGCGGGACTGGGATGTGGTCTCCCGCCGCAACTTCATCGAGCTGTGCGAGGAGCTGGCCGTCGAGGATGAGAAGGTCTTCGAGAACCTGTTCACGCGGCTCGGCTTGTCCGTGGACTGGTCCCTGACCTACCGGACGATCGATGACACGTCCCGCGCCGTGTCCCAGCGCGGCTTCCTGCGCAACCTGGCCTCCGGGGACGCCTACATGGCCGAGGCCCCCACGCTGTGGGATGTCACCTTCCGCACCGCCGTGGCCCAGGCCGAGCTCGAGGACCGAGAGGTGCCCGGCGCCTATCACCGCATTCCCTTCTTCACCGCCGCCGGGGAGAAGGTCTTCATCGAGACCACCCGCCCCGAGCTGCTGCCGGCCTGTTCGGCCCTCGTGGCCCACCCCGACGACGAGCGGTACCAGCCGCTGTTCGGCCAAACCGTGACCTCTCCCCTGTTCGGAGTCGAGGTCGAGGTCCGCGCCCACGGGCTCGCCAAGCCTGACAAGGGATCCGGCATCGCCATGGTCTGCACCTTCGGCGACCTCACCGACGTCACGTGGTGGCGCGAACTCGATCTGCCGACTCGCACCGTGGTGGGCCGCGACGGCCGCTTCCACGCCGAGACCCCTGAATGGATCACCAGCGAGCCAGGCCGCGCTGAGTACGGGAAGCTGGCTGGCAAGACCGTGTTCTCGGCCAAGGAGACCGTGGTGACCTCGTTGACCGACGCCGAGCTGGTGGACGGCGAGCCGAAGAAGATCACCCACCCGGTGAACTTCTACGAGAAAGGTGACAAGCCCCTCGAGGTGATCTCCTCCCGCCAGTGGTATATCCGCAACGGTGGCCGGGACGCCGAACGCCGCGAGAAGCTCCTCGCCCGTGGCCGCCAGTTGTCCTGGCATCCCGAGTTCATGCGCTCCCGCTACGAGAACTGGGTGGAAGGCCTCAATGGCGACTGGCTGGTGTCCCGTCAGCGGTTCTTCGGAGTGCCGATTCCGGTCTGGTATCCGCTGGACACCTCCGGCGAACCGGACTACGAGCACCCGATCGTGCCCACCGAGGACCAGTTGCCGGTTGATCCCGCGGCGGAGGCGGCGCCCGGCTACGACGAGGCCCAGCGCGATGTGCCCGGTGGCTTCACCGGAGATCCGGACGTCCTGGACACCTGGGCCACCTCATCGCTGACCCCGCAGATCGTCGGCCGCTGGAGCCGCGACGAGGAGTTCTTCGGCAAGGTCTTCCCGTTCGACCTTCGTCCCCAGGGACACGACATCATCCGCACGTGGCTGTTCTCCACCGTGGTCCGGGCTGAGTCCCTGAATGACTCGGTGCCGTGGAACCACACCGCCCTGTCCGGTTGGATCCTGGATCCGGACCGGAAGAAGATGTCCAAGTCCAAGGGCAACGTGGTGGTCCCGACCGACGTGCTGGACGAGTACGGTTCGGACGCGGTCCGCTACTGGGCGGCCTCCGCCAAGCTCGGCGCGGACACCGCCTATGAGGTGGCGCAGATGAAGATCGGCCGACGGCTGGCGATCAAGCTCCTCAACGCCTCGAAGTTCGCCCTGAACCTCGGCGCCTCGGTGGACAACGTGGTGCGTTCGGCCGACGATGCCGCGGTCATCACCAACCCGCTGGACAAGGCCCTGATGGTCCGCCTGTACGACACCGTCCAGCAGTCCTCGCGGGCCTTCGAGACGTACGACTACGCCCGGGCGCTGAATCTGACGGAGTCCTTCTTCTGGCAGTTCACGGATGACTACGTGGAGCTCATCAAGGACCGCGCCTACGGTGGCCACGGCGAGGGCGAGCAGGCCTCGGTGCTGGCCACCCTGGCCACCACGCTGGATGCACTGCTGCGCTTGCTGGCCCCCTTCCAGCCTTTCGCTACTGACGAGGTCTGGGGCTGGTGGCGGACCGGCTCCGTGCACCGCGCCCCGTGGCCGGGCCGGTCTGAGGAGATCGCCGGCATCGAGGCCGCCTCCGCCGGCGCCACCGCCGATGTGCTCGCAGCGGTCGCCCTGGCCCTCGGCGGCATCCGGAGGGCGAAGTCCGAGGCCAAGGTGAAGCAGCGCACCGAGGTGCTCGCCGCCGTCGTGACCGCCCCGGAGAATCGCCTCGGTTCCCTGCGCGGCGGGCTCGCTGATCTCAAGGCCGCGGGCAATGCCCGCGACCTCACTCTGGTGGCCGGCAGCCCGGACGGGGACGCTGACATCGAGGTCTCCCAGGTGGAGCTGGCCGCGCCGGACATCTCGGAGGCCACCGCCGAATAGGCATGGCGGTCAGGCGGACGGATCTGCTCCATGATTCCGGACCGGGGATTAATGGTCCCGGTCCAGGGTAAAAAAGCTCGGCTGCCGTGCTGATATAGGGATCACCGGATGACCCGCGTTCTATCCCCAGGACGCCCGTCATTGGCCCGCACGATCTCCGTATCTTCCGACGGGAGTTGGTCTACTCATGGCGCCACCATCCTCAATTCGTCACGCCCTCGTGGTCGAGGACGACGATGACATCCGCAGTCTGCTGGTCCACACCCTGATCCGGGAGGGCTTCACCGTGTCTGAAGCCCCCAGCGGCACCCGGGCTGTGGAACTGCTCCAGACCCTCGATCCCGAACTGATCACCCTGGACGTGCAGCTGCCCGGCCTTGATGGGCTGGAGGTCTGCCGCCAGTTGCGCGAGTACTCCAACGCCTATGTGGTGATGATCTCCGCGCGCTCAACGGAGATCGACAAACTGGCCGGCCTGGACGCCGGCGCCGATGACTACCTCAGCAAACCGTTCAGCCCCCGTGAGCTGAGGGCCCGCGTCGCCGCCCTGTTTCGGCGACCCCGCGAACTGGTAACGGACTCAACGGAACGGGAACGCGCCGTCGAGGTTCAGCGTGGTCTTCTGCCGGATGCCTCTCCGGATCTGCCGGGGTACGAGATGGCGGCGAGCTTCCGCCCCTCCCGGGCGGTCGGGGGCGACCTCTACGATTGGCACGTCTCCTCCGGCCAGTTGCATGTGATCCTCGCGGACGTCATGGGCAAGGGCATGGGCGCGGCAATGATCGCCGCAGCAGTGCGATCTGCCTTCCGGACCGTCGGGAACATGCCGGGACTGACCTCAGCCTTCAACCATGCCGCCCAGTCGCTGAGAGGCGCTCTCGAAAGCTCCGATTCCTATGCCACGGTCTTCAAGGTCCGCCTCAATCCCGCCAACGGCCGCTTCTCCTACGTAGATGCCGGCCATGGAATCGCGGCCATCGTGGGCCCCGATGGCAGCACGAGGCGCCTGGATCCGGGCGGACCGCCGGTGGGCCTCTGGGTCGAGGACCCCTGGGTGGCCCAGCGGGCCGACCTGAACCCCGGAGAATCACTGATCCTCGTCAGCGACGGCGTGCTCGATGCCGTCGGCGACCTCGAGGGGACCTTCGCGGCCATGTCACAGGCCGTCCTGGCCCACCCCACCCTTCAGGACGTGGCGGACCATCTCGTCCGGCTCACCCAGGACGATCCCGAACACGATGACGTCACCGCCGTCGTCGTCCACCGTCATCCCGATGTCCCAGGAAAGGACCACCGCTAATGCACGTCACCGTAGAAAGACATGACACCTACACAGAGGTGAAAAGTGAGGGCCGCCTGAACATGGTCGCCGCTCCCAAGCTCAAGGACGTGATCTCCAGCGAGATCAGTGCGGGCTCGCGGCAGATCGTGGTGGACCTCAGCGCCACCGAGTTCATGGACTCCTCCGGCCTGGGAGCCCTCATCGGCTGTCTCAAAATGGCTCGCCAGGCCGGCGGAGACCTGCGCATCGCCCAGGTGCCGCCGCAGGTGCTGATGGTGCTTCAACTGACTAGCATGGACCGTGTGCTGACTCCCTACCCCGACTCCGCCTCGGCGTTCTCCCGTGCCTGAGCCGATCCTGCTCTGCGCCGACCGCCTTCCGGCAGAACCGGGGACCATCGAGACCGTCCATGACCACCTGGAAGATCTGTGGGCGGCGGCCGACCATGTTCCGGCCCTGGACCGGATGGCCTTCGACACCGCCGTCATCGAAACGGTCAGCAACACCATCCGACACGGTGTGGGCGACCCGGGACCGGTCGAGCTGGGGATGGAACTCGTGGCCTCCCCCGCCGAGCTGCGAGCGACCATCGTCGAGTTCGGTGCCGTCTCGGCGGCGCCGAGCGCTCCGCTGGGCACCGTGCCGCTCGGGGGTGTCATGGCCGATGCTCTGGCGGAGTCGGGACGCGGGCTGGCCCTGATCCGTGCCCTCGTCAGCCTCGATTTCGAACGTGCCGGTGCCACGAACGTGTGGCGCCTGTACCGCCGGACGAACGCGACGGAGTCAAACCATGGCACGAACTGACCTGAAACGAGATGAGAGCACGGGACGAGCTGGAGCCATGGCCGCCGCCCTGGCGGGCATGGGCGTTCTGCACTTCGCGCAACCTCGGGGTTTCGATGGACTCGTCCCTCGCGCCCTGCCGGGCTCGGCCCGTGCCTGGACCTACGGTTCGGGCGTGGCGGAACTGGCGGTCGCCGGGCTGCTGGCCGTACCGGCTACCCGGCGCATGGGGGGTCGGGCCGCTCAGGTGCTCTTCCTGGCCGTCTGGCCGGGGAATTTCTACCACGCGTGGCGTGCCCGGAACGCCTCGCCGAGAATCAGGGCAATCACGCTCGCGCGTCTGCCACTCCAGATCCCGATGATCCGGGCTGCCGGGCGTATTGCCCGCAGGCGCTGAACCCGCCCGCAGCGCACCACGGGAAGCCCGGGCCGGCAAACAATCCCGTCGAACCGTCGAACCGGACGAGCGAGCGTCAGTCGAACTGGGGGCTGGTCGTGCGGGAACGCTTGATTTCGTAGAAGTAGGGGAATCCGGCGAGAGTGACCGCAGCATCGAAAAGCCGGCCGGCCTCCTCACCGCGCGGGATGCGGGTCATCACCGGACCGAAGAAGGCGGTGCCGTTGAAGGAGACCACTGGCGTGCCGACGTCGTCCCCGACCTTCTCGATGCCTTCCCCATGGGAGGCCCGCAGCGTCTCGTCCAGCACGTCTGTGCGGGCCGCAGCGAGGATCTCCTCGGTCTCCAGACCAAGCTCGTCCAGCGCCCCGCGGACGGCGGCCTCGAAGTCCTTCTGCCTCTCGTTGTGGATGCGGGTGCCCACGGCCGTGTAGTACGCGCCGATGGCCTCGTTGCCGTGGCGTTCCTGGATCTGGGTGGCGGCGCGGGCAGGCAGCCACGCCCGATCGAGCATGGAGCGGTAGTCTTCGTCCAGGTCCTGGTGCTCGTTGAGGACGGAGAGGGACATGATGTGCCAGTTCACCCTGATCGGGCGGACCTTCTCGACCTCCAGCATCCAGCGTGAGGTGATCCAGGCGAACGGGCAGACGGAGTCGAACCAGAAGTCGACGGTCTGGGTTCCCGCCTCGGTGGCGCTCGTCCTGGCGTTAGCGGTCTCGGTCATGGTGCCTCCTGGCATTCGTCTGGGTGGTTCGGGACTAGTCCGCGGCGAGGACCCACTGGGGGCTCGGCGGACTCAGGCGGACTTGGTACGGCGTTTGCGCTGCACCTCGCGGGAGATCAGCGTGGGCTCGGTCCCCTCGCGGACCACATCACCGGTGATGACCACGGTGGCGATGTCCTCGCGGGAGGGCAGGTCGAACATGACCGGTTTGAGGACCTCCTCCAGGATGGAGCGCAGCCCTCGGGCGCCGGTCCCCCGCTCCTCGGCCTGCTCGACCACCGCGTCCAGCGCCTCATCCTCGAACTGCAGCTCGACGCCGTCCATGAGGAACATCTTCTGGTACTGCTTCACCAGGGCGTTCCGGGGCTTGGTCAGGATGTTGATGAGCTGCTCATGGTCCAGGTTGTCCACCGTGGTGATCACGGGCAGGCGGCCGATGAACTCGGGGATCAGGCCGAACTTCAGCAAGTCCTCCGGGCGCACGTCCGAGTAGGACACGTCCCGCTTGCCGATGGTGTTGATCGGCGCACCGAACCCGATGCCCTTGGACCCGGCACGCGAGGAGATGATCTCGTCCAGGCCGGCGAAGGCCCCGGCCACAATGAACAAGACGTTCGACGTGTCGATCTGCAGGAACTCCTGGTGGGGGTGCTTGCGGCCGCCCTGTGGCGGGACCGCGGCGGTGGTGCCCTCCAGGATCTTCAGCAGGGCCTGCTGGACTCCCTCGCCCGAGACGTCCCGGGTGATGGAGGGGTTCTCGGACTTGCGCGAGATCTTGTCGATCTCGTCGATGTAGATGATGCCCTGCTCGGCCTTCTTGACGTCATAGTCAGCGGCCTGGATGAGCTTGAGGAGGATGTTCTCGACGTCCTCGCCCACATAGCCCGCCTCCGTCAACGACGTGGCGTCCGCCACGGCGAACGGCACGTTGAGCTTCTTGGCCAGGGTCTGGGCGAGGTAGGTCTTGCCGGACCCAGTGGGGCCCACGAGCAGGATGTTGGACTTGCCGACCTCCACATCCGCCAGCTCGTCGGTTTCCTCGGCCGAGCGGTCGGCGAAGGAGTCACTCTTGGCCTGCGTGGACTGCTGTCCGGAGCGGATGCGCTTGTAGTGGTTGTACACGGCGACGGCGAGGGACCGCTTGGCATCGGGTTGGCCGATCACGTACTCCTCGAGGAAGTCGTAGATCTCCCGGGGCTTGGGCAGCTCAACCTCGGCGGTCTCCGCGACCTCGGAGAGCTCCTCCTCGATGATCTCGTTGCACAGCTCGATGCACTCGTCGCAGATGTAGACGCCGGGTCCGGCGATCAGTTTCCGGACCTGCTTCTGGCTCTTTCCACAGAATGAGCACTTGAGCAGGTCGGCGCTTTCACCGATGCGGGCCATGCGGGAATCTCCTCGATTGGGTCGGGCCTCCAGACGAAGCTGCCCGGGGTACTGCCATTACAGCTTAGGGGGTGGACACGTTAGGACGGTGGATTGCAACGGCGGCCCACACCGGACGTGACGCAGCACGTCCAGGCGTGGGCCGCCGTCGGGCCATTCCCTGGTCCCCAGCGGTCCCCGCCGCCGCTCACACGGTCGGGGGCCACCGGCGGCCCTGATCAGTTGGAGAGCTGCGGGCGGGTGATCTTCCGGGACTCGAGGACCTCGTCCACCAGGCCGTAGTCCTTGGCGCCCTGGGCCGAGAGGAACTTGTCCCGGTCGATGTCCTGGCGGATCTGCTCCGCCGACTTGTTGGTGTGCATGGCGAGCGTCTCCTCCATCCAGGTGCGGATCCGCAACAGTTCCTCGGCGTGGATCTGCAGGTCCGTGGCGGTGCCACGGTCCCCACCCATGGATGGCTGGTGGATCAGCACGCGGGCGTTCGGCAGGGCCAGACGCTTGCCCGGCGCTCCTGCGGCCAGAAGCACGGCCGCGGCCGAGGCCGCCTGGCCCAGGCACACGGTCTGGATCTCGGGACGGACGAACTGCATGGTGTCGTAAATCGCGGTCATCGCGGTGAACGAGCCACCCGGCGAGTTGATGTACAGGGTGATGTCCCGCTCCGAGTCCATGGACTCCAGCACGAGCAGCTGGGCCATGATGTCATCCGCGGAGACGTCATCCACCTGGGAGCCGAGGAACACGATGCGGTCCTCGAACAGCTTGGCGTAGGGGTCGTTGCGCTTGAAGCCGTAGGGCGTGCGCTCCTCGAACTGGGGCAGGACATAGCGGTTGCTCGGCGCCGACTGACCGGCACCGGAGGGCATTCCGGTCGGTGTTCCCGTGGTGAAGTGGTTCATGTCTGGTTTCTCCTGGGCGAAGGGTCTGTGGGGTGGGGAGGACTGTCCTGGGGCGGCCGGGGCCGGATCAGGAGTTGTCCACGCCACCGCCGCCGGACACGGTTCCGGCACGTTCGGCGATGTGGTCGAAGAACCCGTATTCCAGGCCCTCCGTGGCGGTGAACCACTTGTCCCGCTCGTTGTCTTTGAGGATGGTCTCCACGGTCTGGCCGGTCTGCTCCGCGGTGAGTTCGGCCATGACCTGCTTCATGTGCAGGATCAGCTGCGCCTGGATGCGGATGTCCGACTCGGTGCCGCCGATGCCGCCGGAGGGCTGGTGCATCAGAATGCGGGCGTGCGGGGTGGCATAGCGCTTGCCCGGCGTGCCCGAGGACAGCAGGAACTGGCCCATGGAGGCTGCCATGCCGGTGGCGACGGTGACCGTGTCGTTCGGGATGTACTTCATCGTGTCGTAGATCGCCATGCCAGCGGTGATGGAGCCGCCCGGGGAATTGATGTACAGGTAGATGTCCTTCTCCGGGTCCTCGGCGGAGAGCAGGAGCATCTGGGAGCAGATCGCGTTGGCGTTCTCGTCCATCACCTCGGAGCCCAGCCAGATGATGCGTTCCTTGAGCAGACGGTTGTAGATGTAGTCCTCGCGGGCCGCCGGATCAACCGACGCCATACGGGGAGCAGTGGACGATGCGGACATGGCGCCCTGCCTTCCTTCAGATGGACTTCACATGCGACGACGGCACCTGGTGGTACACGTCCGGCACTGGTCTTGGATCGAGACTACTGTCCAACGGCGCCACCCGGGCCCTCCTGACCCTACTGTTCGCTGTTGGCGTGCATGGACGACGCCGGCGGCCGCCTCCCTGATCCGGTCGCCAAAACGCCCGGGCC
>NZ_BAAALH010000001.1:716282-756164 GCF_039528175.1 Citricoccus alkalitolerans | reverse complement strand
CGGGCGTTCGACTCCCGTCACAGGCCATCCGGTGGGGTCACCTTCGGCGGGCGGCCGGTGGTTCGGCGATCACTCGGCTGTGTCAGCGGCCTCGATCGGAGCCTTCTTGGCAGGAGCCTTCTTGGCAGGTGCCTTCTTGGCGGGCGCCTTCTCCTCACCCTCGGCCCCAGCCTTCTTGGCAGCGGCGGTCTTGGCCGGAGCCTTGGCAGGAGCCTTCTTCGCTGCGGTCTTGGCAGGAGCCTTCTTCGCTGCGGTCTTCGGAGCGGGAGCCTCCTCGGCATCCGCCGCGCCCTCTTCTTCAGCCTTCTTGGCAGCGGCGGTCTTGGCCGGGGCCTTCTTCGCCGGGGCCTTCTTGGCGGGGGCCTTCTCCGCCTCGGCCGGGGAATCCGCTGACGGAGCGGAATCCGCAGAATCCGCGGAGTCGGCCGAATCAGCAGAATCCGCAGAATCTGCGGAGTCGGCCGAGGCAACGCCGTCTTCGCCTCCTGGGGTGACGAAGGAGGTCAGGTCAACGGTGTTGCCGGCGGTGTCGGTGACCACGGCGTACTCGAGGACCTTGGCGAGAGCCTTGCGGCGGCGGACCTCGCCCATGATCATCGGCACCTGGCCGGCCTGGTCCAGCATCTGGGCGAACTGGTTCGGGTCCATGCCGTACTGCTGGGAGGTGGAGATGATGTACTCGATCAGTTCGCCCTGGTCCACGCCGACCTCTTCGGCGTCGGCGACCTTGTCGAGGATGATCTCGTTGCGGAAGGCCTCTCGGGCGTTCGACTCCACCTCGGCGCGGTGCTCCGCGGTGTCGTGATCGTCGCCCTCCGAGTGACCCTGCTGGGAGAAGTGCTGTTCAATCTGCTCGTTGACCACGGAGTCGGGGACCGGCACCTCGACGAGCTTCACGAGCTCCTCGAGGACCTTGTCACGGGCCTCGATGCCCTGTCCGGTGACGGCGCCTTCGGCGGCCTTCTCCTTCAGGTCGGCCTTGAGCTCGTCGATGGTGTCGAATTCGGAGGCCAGCTGGGCGAAGTCGTCGTCAGCCTCGGGCAGCTCGCGCTCCTTGACGCTACCGAGGATGACCTTCACGGTGGCCTTCTCGCCGGAGTGGTCGCCACCGGCCAGGACAGTCTCGAAGACCGCGTCTTCACCGGCGGACAGGCCCTCGAGAGCCTCATCCATGCCGTCGAGCATGGTGCCGGCTCCGACCTGGTAGGACAGGTCCTCGGCATGGTCAACCTGCTCGTCCCCGACCGTGGCGGTCAGGGTGATGGTGACGAAGTCGTCCTTGGCGGCGGGGCGCTCGACGGTCTTGAGGGTTCCGAAGCGGGAACGCAGTTCGTCGAGGGCCTTCTGCTCGTCCTCCTCGGACGCGGCGGCCGGCTCGACGGTGACCTTGAGTCCCTTGTAGTCGGGCAGCTCGATCTCGGGACGGATGTCCACCTCGACGCTGAACTTCAGCGGGCCCTCGGCCTCGCCGTCGACGCCGGGCATGGAGGTGACCTCGACCTCGGGACGTGCCATCGGGGTGGTCTCGGTCTGGGTCAGGGCTTCCTGGTAGTAGTCGTTCAGGCCCTCATTGACGGCCGTCTCCACCACGTAGCCACGGCCGACCCGCTGGTCGATGAGGCGCGCAGGAACCTTGCCCTTGCGGAAGCCGGGGACCTGGATCTGGTTCGCCACCGTCTTGTAGGCCTGGTCCAGGCGCGGCTTGAGGTCCTCGAAGGGGACCTCGACGTCCAGCTTGACCCGGGTCGGGCTGAGGTTTTCTGCGGTGCTCTTGACCACGTGGGACTCCTGTGTGGATTGATCGTCTCGTCTATATGGCGCGGATGGGCCCGGCCGTCGGGCATCCGGTGAATCAGGCCGCCCCGGCAAGCGGGGCGACCATGACGTCGGGGTGACAGGATTTGAACCTGCGGCCTCACGCTCCCAAAGCGCGCGCTCTACCAAGCTGAGCTACACCCCGCAGACGGCCCTGGCCATTTCTGGCCAGAGACCAGTGTACGCATGACGGCCCCATACTCCGCATTTCTGCGGCGTTCAAGCCCAAGCCGCATTTCTGCGCCGCGCCGACATGTGGCTGTTTTGCTGCTCACACCCACTGCTTGATACGATCATCCTCGCTGCGTTCGGTAGATGCCCCTAGGGACACACATATCGGCCGACGCTGCGGGGATGTAGCTCAATGGTAGAGCCCCAGTCTTCCAAACTGGCTACGCGGGTTCGATTCCCGTCATCCCCTCCGCCACACCACGAAGGCCCCGGATCCGTCCGGGGCCTTCGTGGTTAATGCCCGAGCCCTTCATAACCGAAAGCCATTGTTTAAGCCTTGGCTTATATAAGGATCGGTGCCAGCATGGATCCATGCACGCTCTCGATGTCCTCGGTGACCCCGTCCGGCGCCGCATCCTTGAGATGCTGGCCGGGGGCGAGCTCAGCGCAGGAGAGGTCGGTACCCAGGTGCAGGCCGAGTTCGGGATCAGCCAGCCGGCGGTCTCGCAGCAGCTGAAGGTCCTTCGCGATCACGGCTTCGCCACCGTGCGGCCCCAGGGCACACGGCGGCTGTACGCGGTAGACCCCCAGGGGCCCCGAGAGGCCAGCGACTGGCTCAGTCCGTTCGAGCAGTTCTGGCGGCCGAGGCTGGATGCCCTGGGCACCGAGTTGGCCCGGGGCAAACGCCAGCGGAGACTGGCCGCTGAACGTGCAGCAGTGGAGCCCACGGCGGACGACACCGAACACCACCATCCACCCCATCAGGAGTCATGACATGGTCGATATCCGGAACCAACTCTCCGCCGTCACACGCGGCCTCTCATCCGAGGACCGGGACGGCGAACCCTCGCACGTCCAGACCCTCGAGCAGACCTACCCGGCAGGGCTTGAGGACGTGTGGGAGGCGGTCACCACAGCCGATCGCATCGCCCGGTGGTTCCTACCGGTCAGCGGCGACCTCAGCCTCGACGGCCAGTATCAGCTCGAGGGCAATGCCGGCGGCACCGTGCTGGAATGCACCCCTCCCGCGGACGGCACGGCACGCTACCGGATCACCTGGGAGTTCGGCGGCGGCCTTTCCTGGGTGACCGTGCGCCTGGCCGCCGAGGGCGACTCGACGCGACTCATCCTCGAACACGTCGCCCGAGTAGCAGATCTGCCGGACGGAATGTGGGACACCTATGGCCCCGGCGCCACCGGGGTGGGCTGGGATGGCGGCCTGCTGGGCCTGGGATTGCACCTCGGTGCCGTCGAAGGCTCCCTCTCGCCCCAGGAGGCCGAGGCCTGGGCCGTCACCGAGGAGGGGAAGCGGTTCTACCGCGGAGCCGCTGACGGTTGGGCGGCCGCCCACGTGTCCGCCGGCGCGGATCCCACGGTGGCCGCCCGCGCGGCGGACGCCACGTACGGCTTCTATACCGGGTCGGACGCCTGATCCGGTACCCCGGGGCGGCCCAGCTCCGGGGTCGTCCGGCCCTGCCCCTGGCTCACCGGTTCAACGGAAGTCCTCCACCGCCAGGTCCGCGGACGGCGTCGTGTCCATCGCAGTGATGAACCCCCAGGCGTCCGGCCGGGAGCCATCCACGTCGGTCATGCCATAGTGCCGGGCCAGCTCGAAGGAACTGACCGACCGGGTGTTCCACTGATCCCGCTGCGGATCGGCCGCCAGCTCCACGATGCCGCGGGCGAGCAGGGCAGGAGTCTCCGAGATCACAAACTCGTAGGGCGGGACCACATCCGTCTTTCCGCGATTGGCTGCCGCTGCCTCGCGCCAGGTCTGCTCGGTGACGCCGAAGGCATCCAGCATCATCTCCGAGCGCAACCATCCGGCTGAAACGGAGACCGCTGTGCCCCCGTGCGCCTTCAGCTCGTGCCCCTCGGCAAAGGCCAACCGGTCCACGGCGGTCTTCGCGAGGTCCAGGAACACGGTCTCCCGGAAATGGCCCTGGTTGTAGTCCCGGGTCCCGTCCGTGGTCTCCACCACCAAGCCCCCGGGGTGGCGGATCAGCAGACCCAGAGCGGCGTGGCTGGTCAGCAGATGGGTGCGGAAGCCGGCGTCGAAGAGCCTCATGCCGTCGTCTAGGTCGTACTCCCACAACGGGATGCCGAACTCCACGTAGGCCTCTCCCCCGATGTCGTTGATGAGGATGTCCAGTCGGCCCTGTTCGCGATCGATCCGATCCACGAGTTCACGGACGGCGCTCACCTCGAGGTGGTCCACGACCATCGCATGGGCCGTCCCGCCCTCAGCCCGGATCAGGCCGGCGGTCTCCTCGACCGTTTCCGGCCGCCCGTAGTCCGAGGGGTGCCCCGCCGTGGAGCGGCCCGTGCAGTACACGACCGCCCCAGCCCGGCCCAGTTCCCGGGCAATGGCCCGGCCGGCACCGCGGGTGGCTCCGGCCACCAGAGCGATCCTTCCCTCCAGCGCCCGTGGGCGTGGCCCCGTTGACCCTGTTGCTTCGGTTGGCTCGGCGGATTCTGTTGGTCCCGTTGCGTCCATCGTCATGATTGTGTCCACTCCGCTTCTCGTGTTCGATCAATGCTCGTGCTCCCATGGTGATGCCTATTCATGACATCCACTCGCACCATCCAACGGGATCTGACGGCACTGCACCAGCTTGGCGTCCCGGTGTGGACCCGCACGGGTCCGGCCGGAGGGGTCGGGCTGGTGGACGGTTGGTCCTCGCCCATCACCGGGATGACGGCGTCCGAGCTTCAAGCGCTGCTGATCGGCGAGGCTGGATCCCGCGACCTCGGTCTTCACCCGCACTACGAGACCGCCTGCCTGAAGATGCTGGGCACCACGGCGGCCCGTGAGCCCGGCGTCGGCTCCGTCAGCGAACGCTTCCTCATCGACCATGAGCGATGGTTCGCCGAGCCGGAGCGGCCCGCTTCCCTGCCGGTGGTCTCGCAGGCGGTATGGTCCGGTCGCCGGCTGCGCATCGAGTACAGCCGCGGAACCCGGTTGGTCGACCCGCTCGGACTCGTCCTCAAGACAGACGTCTGGTACCTCGTGGCGGCACATCGTCGTCAGACGCGCACCTATCGCCTCTCCCGCATCGCTTCCGCCGAGATCCAGTCGGAGTCGGCCTGGCGGCCGGAGGACTTCTCCCTGGCGGCCTATTGGGAAGGCAGTCGACGCACTTTCCAGGATTCCGTCCGCCGCGTTCCCGTACGGCTGTCTCTCCCCGCGAGCTCCCTCGAAGTCCTCCGGGAGGCGGTCCCGGGGCCAGGCACAGAGTCCGCTTGTGCCTCGGCCCGCCGCGTGGGTGACCGGGTGGAACTGGACCTGCCCATGGAGCATGAGGACATCACCGTGGCCCAGCTCGTGCAGGTTCCGGGCGTCGAGGTCCAGGAACCTCCAGCCGTGCGGGACGCGTTGTTCCGCCGCGGCGCAGAGTTGGTCGCCCGCAACCGGTCCACCACTCCCAACGATCGTGAAGAATCCCGGTGATCATCACGGGGAATGCTCGTGATCACCGGGAATCGCGGGCCTTCACTCAGCCCGTCACCCCGTGAGCTGACAGCCCGGGCACCAGAAGAGCTTGCGGGCCTGCATCTCGGCCAGCCGAACCGTGGTCCCACAGACCCGGCAGTCCATCCCGTCCCGCTGGTACACGTAGTACGCGTTGTCCGGCCACACCGGTGCCATCTGCCCCTGCTCATCCTGCCCGGCCTTCGTGGCACGGTGCTCGGGGCGCGTGGTGACGATCTTGCCGTCCCGGACACCGTCGTTCATCAGGGCCACGAGATCCTGCCAGAGGGCCACGCCGGCCTGGCGCCCCAGTGCCCGCCCCGGCAGGTACGGGTCGATTCCCTGCCGGAACAGGGACTCGGCGCGGTAGATGTTCCCCACTCCGGCGATCACCTGCTGATCCATCAGTAGCTGCCCGAGAGCCACCCGGCGTCCGGACACCCGCCGCAGGAACTCCTCCGGGCCAGTCCCGGGCACGAGCGAGTCGGGTCCCAGACGGTCGATGACGGCGGCCGCCTCGGGCGGTGTGATCACCTCACACGCGGTCGGGCCGCGCAGATCCGCCCACCCGTGGGCGGAGACCAACCGGACGCGGACCTGGCCCACCGGTGCTGGCGGGCCGGCGTACGCGGGTGCGGCGCCGGCGTCGTGCGCCGGGGTGTCCGGTGCCGTGTCTGCCGGCGCCGACGGGGCGTCGAAGGTATCGGTCTCCCCCATCCTGCGGGGCGCGCCGATGCTGGAGGCACCGCGGAACGTCTCATCGCCACCGAAGCTCCAGGCGCCATACAGGCCGAGGTGGACGCGGAGGACGAGAGCGGTGCCGGTGTCCTGGCCGAAGTCGAGGAACAGGTGTTTGCCGTGGGCCCGCGCGGCGGTCAGCATAGCTCCGTCGATCAGGCGGGCGCCTGCGGCGAAGCGGCCCTGTGGCGAGGACGCCCGCAGGCGTTCACCGGCGAAGACATCCGTGAACTGCCGGGCGAGGCGATGGATCGAATGGCCCTCGGGCATGGATCAGGCCACCGTCAGTCGAGGACTTCGCGGGTGTGCTCGTAGTGCGCGATCTTGCCGATGCGGCGCACATGGCGCTCGTCGCCGGAGAAGGGCTCCGCAAGGAAGGCCTCGATGATGGCGGTGGCCTCCTCGAGGGAGTGTTGCCGGCCGCCGACGGCGATGACGTTGGCGTCGTTGTGCTCCCGGGCCAGCCGTGCGGTGTCCAGATTCCAGGCCAGGGCGGCGCGGATGCCGCGGACCTTGTTGGCGGCGATCTGCTCGCCGTTGCCGGAACCGCCCAGGACGATCCCGAGCGCGTCCACCCCGGACTGCTGGTCCACCACCACGGCGGCGGCCGCGTTGATGCAGAACGCGGGGTAGTCGTCCTGCGGGTCATAGGAACGGGGTCCGTGGTCGACCATCTCGTAGCCGGCGGCCGTCAGGTGCTCGATGAGGTGGGCGCTCAGTTCGAGGCCGGCATGGTCGGTGGCGATGTGCACGCGCATGGGTCTGCTCCTGCTGTCGGCATCTGGCGGGTTCTCGTCCGGCCGTGGCGATGCGGTGGGATACGGTCGGGACCAGCGACCAGCCTACCGGGGCGCATCCCCTACCCGCGGAGGTGTGTCCGGTGGCACAATGGCGAGATACCCAGCATACGCTTCACACCGGGGTGCCTGCTGGCCCTGTCCGTCCGATGGCCTCTGCAGTCATCGTCACTGTCCGTTCCCGATCGACCGGAGGCCACGTGCCCACTCTGAACATCACCCGCATCGAGGCCGCGGAGCGTGCCGCAGCCCTGAGAGTCGCCTCCTACGAGGTCGACCTGGACCTCACGCTCGACGGCGACCACTTCCGCTCGTCGACTACCGTCACCTTCTCCGCGGTGGAGGCGGCCGTGGGCACCAGCACGTTCATCGACTTCGTCTCCACCCAGGCGCCGACCGTCACCCTCAACGGAGCCGTTCTGCCGGCGGAGGCCTTCGACGGCACCCGCATCGCCGTCGGCCCGCTGGCAGCCGAGAATGTGCTGGTGGTGGACGGGCTGGCCGACTACATGAACACCGGTGAGGGCCTGCACCGCTTCGTGGACCCGGTGGATGGCGAGACGTACCTGTACTCGCAGTTCGAGGTCCCGGACTCCCGTCGCGTGTTCTCCGTCTTCGAGCAGCCGGACCTGAAGGCCACGTTCGCCTTCACCATCACCGCCCCGGACCACTGGGCCGTGGTCTCCAACTCCCCCACCCCGCAGCCGGCCCCCGCGGTGGGCGCACGGGACGGAGCTTCCACGTGGACCTTCGAGCCCACCCCGCGGATCTCCTCCTACATCACCGCGCTGATCGCCGGCCCCTACCGGTCCACCCATTCGGAACTGACCAGTTCGGACGGCCGGACGATCCCGCTGGGCGCCTACTGCCGTGCCTCGCTGTTCGAATACCTGGATGCTGAGAACATCTTCGAGCTGACCCGCCAGGGCTTCGAGTTCTATGAGGCCCAGTTCGGCACCCCGTACCCGTTCGCCAAGTATGACCAGCTCTTCGTGCCGGAGTTCAACGCCGGGGCCATGGAGAACGCCGGCGCCGTGACCTTCCTGGAGAACTACGTCTTCCGCTCCACCGTCACCGAGGCCATGGTGGAGCGACGCGCCATCACGATCCTGCACGAGCTCGCCCACATGTGGTTCGGCGACCTGGTGACCATGAAGTGGTGGAACGACCTCTGGCTCAACGAGTCCTTCGCCGAGTTCATGTCCACGCTCTCCGCCGCGGAGAACACCCGCTACACCGGAGCCTGGACCACGTTCTCCGCCATGGAGAAGAACTGGGCCTACAAGCAGGATCAGCTGAGCACCACGCACCCGATCAAGGCCGAGATCCGGGACCTGGACGACGTCCTGGTCAACTTCGATGGCATCACCTATGCCAAGGGCGCGTCCGTGCTGCGCCAGCTCGTGGCCTGGGTGGGCCAGGAGAACTTCATGGCCGGAGTGCGCGCCTACTTCGGCAAGCACGCTTGGTCCAATACCGAGCTGCCCGACCTGATTCGCGAACTCGAGGCCTCCTCCGGCCGCGACTTGACCGAATGGACCCGGCTGTGGCTGGAGACCTCGGGGGTGAACACCCTGTCCGTGGAGGTCGAGACCGCCGGGGCGTCCGGCTCCGGCACCACGGAGGGCGGAACTCCCGACGCCGGCGCCATCACCTCCCTGCGCCTGCGTCAGTCAGCGCCGGGAGACCAGCAGCCCGGGGACGACGTGCTGCGACCGCATCGCATGGCCGTGGGCTTCTATTCTGCGGACGACTCCGGACGGCTGGTGCGCACCCACCGGTTCGAACTCGATGTGGCCGGCGAGGTCACCGAGGTCATGGAAGCCGCCGGCGTGCCGCGTCCGGACTTGATCCTGCCGAATGACGACGACCTGTCCTACGCCAAGATCCGCTTGGACGACGCCTCATGGTCCTTCGTGGCCACTCACCTGAAGGATGTGGCGGAGTCCCTGCCGCGCACCCTGCTGTGGAGTGCCGCCTGGGACACCGTCCGGGATGCCGAGGCCACGGCCGGATGGTTCACCGACCTAGTGCTGTCCAACATCGGCGAGGAGCGGGATTCCTCCGTGGTGCAGACCCTGCTGCGCCAGCTGGCCACCACGCTGTCCCAGTACGCGGCACCCGAGCACGCCGTGCAACTGCGCATCTCTGCAGCGGACCGCCTCCTGGACCTGGCCCGGAACGCGGAGGCGGGCTCGGACAACCAGCTCCAGTTCACCAAGGCGTTCGCGGCGGCGGCCCGCTCGGAGGGGCAGCTGGACACGCTGGCCGCCCTGCATGCCGGGACCGACTCCCTGGACGGGCTGGACCTGAACACGGACCTGAAGTGGGAGATGCTCACCGGACTGGTGGCAGGGGGCCGCGCCGGCGAGTCGGAGATCGCTGCCGCCGAGGCCGCCGATGCCACCGCCACCGGCGCCCTGGCGGCCTCACAGGCTCGCGCCGCGGTGCCCACCACTGAGGCCAAGCGCACGGCATGGGACCAGGTGGTGAGCGGGGAACTGTCCAACATGACCCAGCGCAACGTGCTGCTCGGCTTCAACCGCGTGCACGATCCGGCCCTGTTGGCCCCGTTCGCCGCCGAGTTCTTCGCGGGTGTGGAAGAACTGTGGGCCTCGCGTTCACACGAGATGGCGGAGTCCGCGGCGATCGGGCTGTTCCCGGGTGCTCAGGTCTCCCAGGAGACCATTGACGCCGCGAACTCCCTGGTGGAGCGCTCGCGGGGCCCGCAGGCCGCGCTGTCCCGCACAGTGGCCGAGTCCCGCGATGAGATGGTCCGGGCCCTGGCCGCGCGCCAGGCAGACGCCACCCCCTGACAGAGTGCTTTGCGGGCAGAGATCAGTACTTATTTCTGCCCGCAAAGCCTCGGCCTAATGTGGTTCGCACGCCGGGACGGCTCCACCATCGGCCACGATCCTCTGCTCCCCGGCGTAGATGACGAAGCGGTCGCCGCGGACGAAGCCGGCCAGTGTCATCCCGGCCTCACGGGCCAGGTCCACCGCCAGCGACGACGGCGCGGAGACGGAGGCGAGCATCGGCACCCCGGCCATCATGGCCTTCTGGGTGAGTTCGAAGCTGGCCCGGCCGGAGACCATCAGGGCGTGCCCGGACAGTGGCAGCATCCCCTCCAGCAACGCCCAGCCGAGGACCTTGTCCACAGCATTGTGGCGGCCCACGTCCTCCCGCACCGCGACCAGCTCGCCCGTGGCGGTGTTGAACAGGCCGGCCGCATGCAGCCCGCCAGTGCGGTCGAAGACCTTCTGCCGCTCGCGCAGTACCTCGGGCATCTGCAGCACGAAGGACTCGGTGACCTGCATCGGGTCACCGTCCACGGGGAACCGGGACTGAGTGCGGACGTTCTCGATGCTGGTCCGCCCGCACAGGCCGCAGGCGCTGGACATGAGCACCTGGCGTTCCATCTCCGGGGCAGGGGCCTGGACCCCAGGGCGCAGCACCACGTCCACGGTGTTGTCGGTCTCCTCCGCTCCCGGGCCGAAGTCACGGCCGCAGTACCGGACGGAGCGCACCTCGTCGGCGGCGCCGATCAGCCCCTCGCTCAACAGGAATCCGACGGCCAGGGAGAAATCCTCCGTCGGGGTGCGCATGGTCACCGCCAGCCGCCGGCCGTTCACCCGGATCTCCAGGGGCTCCTCGGCCGCCAGAACATCCGCCCGGGCGTCACGCTCCCCAGCCTTGACCCTGACGACGCGGACCCGCGATTCACTTCGTGCCATGCCCCCATCTTCGCCGCCGGCCCGCTTTCAGTCGACTTTGTGGGGGTCGCGACGCCCAGCACCCGGACGAAGCCGCCTGGAAA
This sequence comes from Citricoccus alkalitolerans, assembly GCF_039528175.1. Classification (NCBI taxonomy): domain Bacteria; kingdom Bacillati; phylum Actinomycetota; class Actinomycetes; order Micrococcales; family Micrococcaceae; genus Citricoccus; species Citricoccus alkalitolerans. Next base: position 745,354 of record NZ_BAAALH010000001.1, on the reverse strand, counting down.
CGCGGGGGATGAGTGCGCCGCAGGCTAGTGGCGACGCCGCGGACTAGGCTGGCTCCATGCCCCAGGACCGCCCCGCTCACGCCGCAGAACGGACGCTCCGCCAACGGACCCTGCCCCAGATCGGTGATTCCGGACAGTATCTCCTGTCACAGGCCTCCATCGCCGTCGTCGGCGCCGGAGGGCTCGGCTCGCCCGTCATCAGCTACCTCGCTGCCGCCGGCATCGGGACCCTGCACGTCATCGACGACGACCGGGTAGAGCTGAGCAACCTCAACCGTCAGACCCTGCACGGCGTGGACACCCTCGGCGGGCTCAAGACCGACGGCGCGGTGTCCGCGGCCCGGCGCCTCTCTCCCGAGACCACGGTCATCCCCCACACCGTCCGCCTGACGGACGCCAATGCGACAGACCTGCTCGCGAGCGCCGACCTGATCATGGACGGCAGCGACTCCTTCACCACCCGCTTCATCATCCACCGGGCCGCCAGCGCCCTCGGCACGCCGGTGGTGTTCGGCGCCCTCATGCAATGGAACGCCCAGGTCACCGTCTTCTGGTCCGATCCCCCCGCGGCCTCCGGCCTTCCCGCCGTCACCCTCACCGATGTCTTCCCGGACAACGCGTCCACCCATGCCGCACCCAGCTGCGCCGAGGCCGGGGTGCTGGGCGCCGTCGTCGGAATCACCGGCTCTCTGATGGCCCTGGAGGCGATCAAGCTCGTCCTCGGCACCGGCACGCCGCTGTTGGGTCGGATGATGCTGATCGATGGGCTCTCCGGCACCACCACGGACATCCCCCTCGCGCCGTCCGCCCCATCCAGCCAGTCCGGACCGGCTTCGCCTTCTGCGCCGACTGCACGGTCTGTACCGGATGGTCCTCCATTCTCCACCGCCGCGTCGGCCGGAGACGCCGCCCGCGTAGTCCCCATCGTCCGTCCTGACGTGGACCCGGCCGCCATCTGGCTCGACGTCCGGAGGCCAGAGGAATCCCGCGAGCACCCCGGCCCGTCCGGCACGGTGGAGCTGCCCCTTGACCAGCTCCTGCGTCTTCAGGGCGGACCAGAGCTGCCCCTGCCTCCCGATCATCCGCTGGCACCCGCCCAGGCCGCCCTGCGCCCCGATGGCGTCGTCGGTTCGCCGGCTGGACCGACGCTGCTCCCCTTCTGTGCGGCGGGCCCCCGGAGCGCGACGGCGGCCCGTCACCTGGCGCGCCTCGGCTGGCCCGTCCAGGGGTACCTGGACGGCGGACTTCCCGCAGCAATCATCGAGCCCCGAGGAGACCACCGTGGCTGAGGCCCGCTACCGCAGCACTGTCGAAGAGCACCAGCGCCGGGTCCTTGCCCTGGCCCCCCTCCTGCCCGAGGACACCCTGGCCTTGGCCGAGGCCGCCGGACTCACGTTGGCGGCCGGCGCCACCGCCACCCTTGACCTGCCCCCGTGGGACAACTCCGCCATGGACGGATACGCTGTCCGATCTGCGGACACCACGCGAGCCTGCGCGGAGTCACCGGTCCGCCTGGACCTCATCGCGGAACTGCCCGCCGGCACGGAGGCCGACCCAGCGCTGGCCCCCGGTCAGGCGGCCCGCATCATGACCGGCGCACCGATGCCCACGGACGCGGACGCCGTCGTGCCCCTGGAGGATGCCGTGGACTGGGACCCGGCCGCGCCCACCGCCGGCACTGAGCCCCCCGCTCACGTGGAGCTGAACCACCCCGTGACTGCGGAACGCCATCTGCGGCGGCGTGGGGAGGACGTGCGCGCCGGCGATCTCGTCTCCCCCGCAGGACGGCCGCTGACACCACACCGGCTGTCCGCGCTCGCCGCCGCCGGTATCGCCGAGGTGCGGGTCCGGCGCCGGCCACGGGTCATGGTCGTCAGCACCGGTTCAGAGTTGGTGGCCCCCGGTGAATCGGTCCGCCGCGGCCAGATCCCCGACTCCAACAGTCTCCTGCTGGCTTCCCTGGTGGCGGCCAGCGGTGGGCAGGTGGCCCACCGGGGCCGCGTCTCCGACGATCCCGCCGAGCTGCAGGCCGTACTGCGGTCCACCCAGGGTGCCTCAGACGCCGTGATCCTCACTGGAGGGGCGAGCGTGGGGGCCCATGACGTCGCGCGCCTCGTCCTGGCACCGGACTCACCGGGCGGCACGGTGCCGTCCAGGCAAACCTCCACGCCCGACGGCGGCACCCCGGTTCCCGAGGATCCCACCGTCCGCTTCGACCGGGTGGCGGTCCAGCCGGGTAAGCCCCAGGGGTTCGGCCTGCTGGCGGACGGGCGGGCCGTGTGGTCACTGCCGGGCAATCCGGTCAGTGCGTGGGTGTCCTACTTGCTGTTCGTGGAGCCGGGGCTGCTGGCCATGCAGGGACGCGATACGCCCGTGGCCCCCTGGTACCCGGTGGTCACGGAGGAGGGCTGGCGTTCACCACCCGGGCGGGAGCAGTTCGTGCCGGCACGGGTGGTCTCCGCCCCCGGTGAACCGCTGCGGATCGCCCAGGCCACCGAGCGTGGCTCCGGATCCCATCTCGCCGGCCGGATGGCCCGCGCCACCGGACTGGCCCGCGTGCCCGCCACCACCGACGCGGTGTCCGCCGGAAACACCGTCCTCTACCGAGCCTTGGAGGCCTGATGACCGAATCCCCTGCCGTCCAACCCACTGCTGCCGGCTCCATCGACGCCGGAGCCGAGGGCTTCACCCACCTAGCCGGTGACGGCTCGGCCCGCATGGTCGATGTCACGGCCAAGACACCGACGATCCGCAGCGCCACCGCTGAGGCCACCGTGCTCGTGGCCCCGGAGGTCCTCGCGGCCCTGACCGGGGGCACCGTGCCCAAGGGTGATGTCTGGGCCGTGGCCCGGATCGCTGGTATCCAGGGCGCCAAGAAGTGCGCCGAGCTGCTGCCGCTCGCCCATGTGATCGGCGTCCATGGGGCCACGGTGGACTTCGAGGTCGGCCCCGACCGTATCCGCATCATCGCCACGACCCGGACCGCCGACCGGACCGGGGTAGAGATGGAGGCCATGACCGCCGCCTCCGTGGCCGGGCTGGCCATGGTGGACATGGTCAAGGGCCTGGACCGGGCCGTCGAGCTGACCGGAGTCCGGCTGCTGGAGAAGACCGGGGGCCGCTCCGGCACGTGGCGCCGTGACGACGCGGAGCACCCGGCGGCTCCGGAAGCCTCAGATGCGTCAGTTGCCCCGAATGCCCCGGTCGCCCGTGGTTGAGACTCTGGCGGCGATCGTCCTGGCGGGAGGGGCGTCCACTCGCATGGGCCGGGACAAGGGCTCGATCGTGGTGGATCCCGCCGGGGGAGTCACCCTGCTCGAACGCACCGTCCAGGCCGCGCTGTCGGCCGGCGCCACCACCATCGTCGTGGCCGGAGACCGGCCGGTGCCTGCTGCGCCCAGGGTGCAGGCTGTACCCACGGCACAGGCTGTGCAGACTGTACCGGCCTCTTCCCCCACAGGCTCGACGGGTCCAGGCGGCTCCATCCTGATTTCGCCGCTCGTACGGTTCGTGCGCGAGGATCCACCGGGGTCCGGCCCGGTCGCCGCCTTGGACGCCGCACTGGCCGGCCTCGAGGCAGATCGAGTCCTGGTGCTGCCCTGCGACCTGGCAGATCCGATGGCGGCCGCCCGTGAACTCGTCCGGGCCTTCGACCGCACGCTGACCGGGACCCTGGACGGGGCCGTGGATGAAGCCCTGGACGGAGACCTGCACGCCGGCGGCCACGATGGCGTCGTCGCCGTGGACTCCACCGGTCGCCGCCAGCACCTGACGGCCCTCTTCCGGCTTCCAGCCCTGCGCCTGCAGGCGGCACGCCCCACCGAGGACGGTGACATCCCCGTCACCCGCGTGCGGGAGCGGGTCGCCGGCCTGCAACTGGTCGAGGTCCCCGAACCGGCAGGCCATCCCGGACTCTGGGACGATATGGACACCCCCGAGGATCTGGAACGCCACCGGTCCCCCCCGCCAGCACCGGCCACGACACCACCAGGAGCACCCGTGCCTGAGAACAGTACCGAACCCCGCGGCGGCGAAGTCTCGCCCGGCACACACCCGGGCACCCACCGCGATATCCAGCAGGACATTCCCGGACTGGCGGACTGGCTGGATGCCGTCGCCGGAGAGCTGGGCCTGCCGGCCTCCGTTGTGCTCCCCGGTCCGCTGCTGGACGTGGCCCGAGACGTGGCCCACGGGGTCCTGCGCCCCGGCGCGCCGACCTCGACCTACCTGATCGGTGTGGCTGTCGGACAGCAGCTGGCCGGTCGGGAGCGCACACCGGAGGAGATCTCCGACGTGGTCGACCGGCTCTCGGCTCGGATCCAGGACCTGGCACTCGGCTATGACCCGGCAGGGGGTGAGGGCTGATGGCCCGGATCCGTCTCTTCGCGGGAGCCGCTGAGATCCTGGATGCCTCCGAACTCACCCTCGAGGCCGCCACCGCGGGCGAATTGCGCCGACTCCTGGTGGCTGGTCATGGGACCAGTGCCGAGCAGGTCGTCTCGCGTTGCTCCCTGATGGTGGACGGCGTGCGCGCGGCCACGGACGACCACCCTGTCCAGGCGGACTCCCTCGTGGACGTCCTGCCACCCTTCGCCGGCGGCTAGCTGACGGCCGCTGGGCCGTTGTCACGGTGCGGCAGTCAGCCGCCGATGGCGTTCATGCCGCGGCCGGGCTGGACGAAGTCCGGATCGTCGATGCCGTGACCGGCCTTCTTTGCCCCGACCGAGATCTTCATGGCCGCAGCCAGGTCGGCGTCGGACGCCGAGTCCCACAGCAGGGTCCGCAGGTCGGTCTCCTCCCGGGCGAACAGGCAGTTGCGCATCTGGCCGTCAGCGGTGAGCCGCAGGCGATCACAGTCTCCGCAGAAGGGCTTCGAGACCGAGGCGATGACGCCCACGGTGTGGGGGCCGCCGTCGACCGTGTAGAGCGCGGCCGGGGAGGAACCGCGGCCGGGGACCTCCGCGAGGTCGAAGCGCTCGGCGAGCCGGGCGAGGATCTCCTCGCCGGACACCAGGTTGTCCCGCTTCCAGGTGTGCCCGGCGTCCAGGGGCATCTGCTCGATGAACCGCATCTGCGCGTCCTGGGACACGGCGAAGGCCACGAGATCTGCCAGCTCGTCGTCGTTGACCCCGCGCATGGCGACCGCATTGAGCTTGAGCGGGCGCAGCCCGGCGTCCCGGGCCGCGGCGATCCCCGCCAGGACGTCGGCGTGCCGGTCACGGCGCGTGAGCTGGTGGAACTTCTCCGGCTGGAGCGTGTCGATGGAGATGTTCACGCGGGACAGTCCGGCCTCGTGCAGGGCGGGCAACCGCCGGTCCAGGGTGATCCCGTTGGTGGTCATGGCCACCGGGAGGCGCCCACCTCCGGCCGCATCCGACAGCTCGATTCCGGCGAGCCGGGCCACGATGTCCTCGAGGTCCTGGCGCAGCAGCGGTTCGCCACCGGTCAGCCGCACCCCAGTGATGCCGTGGTCCACCGCGATCCGTACCAGTCGTTCGATCTCGGCGGCCGAGAGCAACTGGTCCTTCGGCATGAACGGGCCGGCGTCCTCGGGCATGCAATACGTGCAGCGCAACGAGCACTTGTCCGTCAACGAGACGCGCAGGTCCCGGTGGACGCGCCCGAAACCGTCCGTCAGGGACCGGTCGGTTCCCTCATGGGGCCCGACGCCGGCCAGCTCAGCCGGGGTGGGCAGCAGCCGCCTGGCCTCGGGGCCGGGTGCCGGTGCTGGCGCAGTATCCGCGGCGCCGGCAGGGCGTGCGCCCGGCCCAGTCGCGGTCCGGGTGGTCAGGGTGAGCGGCACCGAGGTCATGGCAGTCCCACCCAGTGGGCCTCGCCCGAGGCGGTCTGCTGCTTCTTCCAGATTGGGACCTCGGCCTTGATGTCCTCCACCACGGCCCGGCACACCTCGAAGGCTTCGGCCCGGTGCGCGGAGGCCACGGAGACCACCAGGGCGAGGTCGCCGACGTCGAGGTGTCCGATCCGGTGCGCCGCGGCGACCCGGACCTCCCCGCGCGGGTCCCCGGGGCCGCGGACGTGACGCGCCACGATCCCGGCCAGGATCGTCCCGGCGTCCGGATGCGCCGAATAGTCCAGCGAGGCCACCGTGCCCGTGGCCTCCGGATCATGGTTCCGGACGATGCCGGTGAACGTCAGGGCCGCCCCGCAGACAGGGGTCACCACCGAGGCCTCCACCGCGGACGGATCCAGCGGAGACTCGGTCACGCCGGTGTGGACCGGTGCTGCCGGGCGAGGCATTCCTGGGACCGGCCGCAGGGTGGCTGCATCCTCAGTGACGGGCATGGTCACCACCTCCTCCGAGTTGGTCGAGCAGGTGCGGCAGCAAGGGCGCGAGCAGGGGAATGCCCTGGGCCGTGGCACGCAGGGATCCGGGGAGGTTCACGACCACGGTCCTGCCGAGGATTCCGGCACGTCCGCGTCCCAGTGCGGCGGTGGTGGTCTGCTCGGCACCCTCACGGCGCAGCATCTCAGCGATGCCGGGCAACTCCGTGTCCAACAGGCCGTCCATCGCCTCGGGCGTCAGGTCTCGCGGGGAGACACCGGTCCCGCCCAGGGTGACCACCACATCGGCTCCGTTGCCCTGTGCCGTCCGCACCCCGGACCGGACGGATTCGACACCGTCCGCCACGATGGCCCCGTCCGCCGTCCACTCGCTCAGGTACTGAGCCGCCAGTTCGAGGGCACGCGGCCCCGCCGTATCCGGAGCCTGGCCCGCATGGGCCCGGTCGGAGACGGTCAAGATGTGGATGTGTGGCATCAAACCTCCCAGCGTGACTCGAGTCTAGGGTGACAGAGGCGGTCCGGCCAGTGCACCACCCGGCGGCACCACCACCGCGGGCCGTGGCGGAGCCGAGGCACGGCTCCGCCGCATCGGGCGGTACCGTAGAGCTCGTGGAACACTCCTTCTCCCTGCATGCCGAATGGACCGGAAACCGTGGCTCCGGCACCTCCGGATACAAGGACTACGGCCGTGAGCTCGTGGTCCGCGCCGAGGGCCCCGGCGAACTCAACGGCTCCGCCGCGCGAGCCTTCCACGGGAGCGACTCCCGGTGGAATCCCGAACAGCTCCTGCTCGCGGCCCTCGCCGAGTGCCACCTGCTGTCCTATCTCCAGGCCGCCACTCAGGCCGAAGTGGTCGTCACCGGCGCCTCCGTGCGTGCCGAATGTGTGCTGACCCATGACCACGACGGCGGCCGGATCACCTCCGCGACCCTGGTACCGGAGATCTGGCTCGCCGACGAAGACCAGCGCCGCACCGCGGACGGACTGCACGCGAAGGCCCATGAGCAGTGCTTCATCGCCCGCTCCGTGAGCTTCCCTGTCACCATCAAGCCGCAGCAGGTGCGCCGCCATCAGAACCAGAGCCTGCCGGAGTTCGGCAGCCGTCTGGGCGCGCCCATCGCTGTGCTGAAGCCGCGCCAGGGCAAGGCTCCCAGCCGGGTGACCGGACTGCAGGACCGGCCCACCACCTCCGCGGGCCACCGCCCGCCGCAGGTGATGGCTCCCGCTTCCGGCGCCGCAGTCCGTGGCAGTGGGAGCGGAGCTGCAAGTGCTGATGCAGAATCCCAGCCGGAGAATGCGAGCTTCTACGAGCAGGTCGGAGGGCACGAGACCTTTGTGAGGTTGGCCCGGGTGTTCTACGAGCAGGTCGCGGCGGACCCGGAGTTCAGGGCCATGTACCCGGAGGAGGATCTTGGCCCGGCCGAGGAACGGCTGCGGATGTTCCTGGAGCAGTACTGGGGCGGGCCGAAGACGTACAGCGAGCAACGCGGCCACCCTCGGCTGCGAATGCGGCACGCTCCCTACACCGTGGACTTCGCGGCCCGGGACACCTGGCTGCGGCACATGCGGGTGGCCGTGGACTCCCTCGGCCTGGCACCGTTGCTGGAGGAGACCCTCTGGGACTACTTGGAGCGGGCCGCCCACTCGATGGTGAACTCGGCCTAGAGCAGCATCGGCTGGCGGCAGAGCACGTACCCGGCCGCGTTCGAGAGGCGCGCCCACGGACCCGAGGTGTGGACCGCCGTCGTGCCCTGAGGGCTGAGGAAGCCCAGGCCGTGGGCGGCGAAGGCCGCTCCAGCCGGCAGGAAGCCGTCATCGGCCTCCGCCGAGGTGCCACCGAGCAGCCGTCCCCAGACCGCGGCACGGGCCTGGGCGACCATGGAGGCCCCCGGATCCTGGGGCAGCGCGTCGGCCAGCTCACGGATCCCGTCCCGGGCGATCTGCTGGAGTTCGCCGTCCTCCACGGTGGCCGCCGGTGTCCAGCCACCCCGTGGCGGGGTCACAGCTGTCCACGGGGCGCTCTCGGGTGCCGGCGGCAGCGTGAGGGCCGTGGATCCCGTGGCGGCCATGCGGGCCAGCCGCTCCAGCACAGAGGACAGCGCGTAGACAGCGTCGATCCCGTCAAGCCGGCCCTCCACCAACCGGACTGTCCGCAGACCCAGGGCCACCGGAACCCGGTCCCCCAGTCCGCGCGGGTGGAGCACGGAGACCCAGGAGGCGAGCACGTTGCCGGCCACCTGGAGTCGAAGGCCCGTGTCCGCCATGGTTTTGGCCCGGGTCGCGTACCGTTCGAGGTCCTTGGCCGTCTCCAGGTCCTCCAGATGCAGTTCGGGACCAGCGGGGTCCCGGGGGGACGTGGAGTCGGGACGGAACGGATCGACGGGTGAGGAGGACATGAGATCCATTGTCCCATCGATGGGCCCCCGGGACAGATCGAACGGGCGGATCACCCGGCAGATCACCCGGGAGGATCACCGGGCAGGTCAGCGCGGCGGTTCCGTGTTGGCGGAGTAGACTTCCGGGACGGTTACCGGCCGGTACCGCTCCCGTCGGAAAGGCCGGATCGGCCAGACGGCTCGGAGACAGCGAAGGGGCATTCATGAGTACTGGCAAGGTCCACAAGGGGCGCACCGATTTCCCGGAGGATCCGACCGATGTGCTCCGCAGCGTACTGGATCTGACGACGGTCGGAGAGGACGAGTCCACCGGAGAGCTCCTCTACACCGGTGAGACCCCACCGCAGGCGCGCGGCCGCGTGTTCGGTGGGCAGGTCATGGCCCAGTCCCTGATGGCCGCCATATCCACCGTGGACGGGGAGCGCGCGATCCACTCGATGCACGGGTACTTCCTCCGCCCCGGCAACGCCCTGCTGCCCATCACCTTCGCCGTCGAGACCCTGCGCGACGGACGGTCCTTCTCCGCGCGCCGAGTCCAGGCGAAGCAGGAGGGCAAGACCATCCTGTCCCTGATCACGTCCTTCCAGGATCCCGTGTCCGGCCTGGACCACCAGTCCCCCATGCCCACGGGAGTGCCCGATCCGGAATCCCTGCCGTCCACCTCCGACCGGCTCGGCCGGATGCGTCACCCGATGGCGCAGGAGTGGTCATGGGCCCGGCCCTTCGACGTCCGGCATGTGGATCCACCCATCGAGATCGCTCCGGACCGGAGGGAGGTGGCCACCAACATGGTGTGGATGAAAACGTTCTCCACCATGGAGGGCACTGCGAACCTGCACCGGGCGGCCCTGGCCTATGCCTCGGACTACACCCTGCTGGAACCGATCCTGCGCCGGCATGGCATCTCCTGGGTTCGCCCCGGGATCTCGGTCGCATCCCTGGACCATGCCATGTGGTGGCACCGGCCGGCCCGGGCGGACGAGTGGCTGCTGTACGTCCAATCCAGCCCCTCGGCGCAGGGCGCCCGCGGGCTCAGCAACGGACGGATCTACTCGCGCAACGGTGAGCTGGTGGCCTCCGTGGCACAGGAGGGGATGATCCGGGTACCCGGCGACCTGCAGTACCGGGTCAAGAACTCGGTTCAGAGCCTGCTCCTGAAGGGCGCCGGCCGGCCACGTCGATAGAATCCGTGGCATGCCGGCGCCCCGCAGGACGGGCTCCGCTCAGTCGCGGGTGAGCTTGCGGTGGGTCACGCGGTGCGGGCGGGCGGCGTCGGGGCCGAGCCGTTCCACCTTATTGGCCTCGTAGGACTCGAAGTTGCCCTCGAACCAGTACCAGTTCGCCGGGTTCTGCTCCGTGCCCTCGTAGGCCAGCATGTGCGTCGCCACCCGGTCCAGGAACCACCGGTCGTGGGAGATCACCACGGCGCAGCCCGGGAACTCCAGCAGCGCGTTCTCCAGGGACGTCAGGGTCTCCACGTCGAGGTCGTTGGTGGGCTCATCCAGCAGGAGCAGGTTGCCGCCCTCCTTGAGGGTCAGCGCCAGGTTCAGGCGGTTGCGCTCACCACCGGAGAGCACGCCGGCCTTCTTCTGCTGGTCCGGGCCCTTGAAGCCGAACGCCGAGACATAGGCACGGGACGGCATCTCGACCTGGCCGACCTTGATGTAGTCCAGACCGTCCGAGACGACCTCCCACAGCGACTTCTCCGGGTCGATTCCGCCACGAGACTGGTCCACGTAGGAGATCTTGACCGAGTCGCCGATCTTCAGCTCTCCGCCGTCGAGGGACTCATAGCCGACGATGGTCTTGAAGAGGGTGGTCTTGCCGACGCCGTTGGGGCCGATGATGCCGACGATGCCATTCGGCGGCAAGGAGAAGGACAGTCCGTCGATCAGCACGCGATCGCCGAAGCCCTTCTGGAGGTTCTTGGCCTCGATCACCTGGTTGCCCAACCGCGGGCCCGGCGGGATCTGCAGTTCCTCCAGGTCCAGCTTGCGGGTCTTCTCGGCCTCCGAGGCCATCTCCTCGTAGCGGGAGAGACGGGCCTTGGACTTGGCCTGGCGCCCTTTGGTGTTGGAGCGCACCCAGTCGAGCTCCTCGGACAGCCGCTTGGCCATCTTGGCGTCCTTCTTACCCTGGATCTCCATGCGGGCGCGCTTCTTCTCCAGGTAGGTGGAGTAGTTGCCCTCGTAGGGGTACAGGCGTCCGCGGTCCACCTCACAGATCCACTCCGCCACGTGGTCCAGGAAGTAGCGATCGTGGGTCACGGCGAGCACTGCGCCGTGGTACGCCGCCAGGTGCTGCTCCAGCCACAGTACGGACTCCGCGTCCAGGTGGTTGGTGGGCTCGTCGAGGAGCAGCAGGTCCGGCTTCTGCAGCAGCAGCTTGCACAGCGCCACGCGGCGGCGCTCACCACCGGAGAGGTTGGTGACGTCGGCCTCGCCCGGTGGGCAGCGCAACGCGTCCATGGCCTGCTCGAGCTGGGAGTCGATGTCCCAGGCGTCAGCGGCGTCGATCTGCTCCTGGAGCTTGCCCATCTCCTCCATCAACGCATCGAAGTCGGCATCCGGATCGGCCATAGCCTCGGAGATCTCGTTGTAGCGCTGGATCTTGCCATAGATCTCGCCGACGCCCTCCTGGACGTTGCCGAGAACGGTTTTCTCCTCGTTCAGCGCGGGCTCCTGCATGAGGATGCCGACGCTGTAGTCCGGAGTGAGCCGGGCCTCGCCGTTCGAGGGCGTGTCCAGCCCCGCCATGATCTTCAGGATCGTGGACTTGCCCGCGCCATTGGGGCCCACCATGCCGATCTTCGCTCCCGGAAGGAAGGCCATCGTCACGTCATCCAGGATCAGCTTGTCGCCCACTTTCTTGCGGGCCTTGACCATGCTGTAAATGTATTCCGCCATGTCCCCCAGGCTAGTGGGTGGCCGCCGGTTTGCCCGCATCGGTGGCGTCCGGCGGCCACCGGGCTCCCTCAGGCTGCTGACAGGGCCTGCGAGTCCGCCGAGTCCTCCTCTGCGTCTGAGTTCCCATCGGGCTCTGCCGCCCCGGACACGGTGGCCTCGTGGTCCAGCAGTTCGCCAGTCTCCCGGTCGAAGGTCTCATCCCCCGGGCTGTCCGGCCCGACCGGTTCACCCGACCCCGTCCCGGCTTCTGCCGCTCCGGCCGCCACCTCGCCCGGTCGCCCGGATGACCGCTGGAAGGTGGCCGTACCCAGGGACAGGTCATGACCGATGGTGTCCGCCTCGATCTCCACGGCGGTCCCGGAACGCTCCTCCGTCTCCCAGGGACGGACCTTGAGCCGGCCGGTGACTACCACGGGTTGGCCCTTCTGCAGGGACGTGAAGGCGTTCTGGGCGAGACTGCGGAAGAGATTGACGGTGAACCAGTTCGTGTTGCCGTCCACCCAGGAGTTCTGCTCGCGGTCGAAGCGACGGTCCGTGGCGGCCAGCCGGAAATTGCCGACCGGGAACCCTGCCTGGGCGTTGCGGATGGTCGGATCGGTGGCCACGAAGCCGCGGACGGTGATGTGCTGACTCATGCTGATGCCTTTCGGTGAGCCGGCCCGCGGCCGGCGAGGGGCCGCCGTCGGTCATGGTGTCTGACGGCGGCAGGAAGAGGACTTCCTGCCCTTCCAGCACAGCCGCACCGATACAACGGCAACAGACCCGAACCGTCTATCCGTGGACAACCCACCGGGGACGGTTTCCTGTGGAGGAGGACCATCCCGCTAGAATGACGGGGCCCAGCCCCAGTAGCTCAGTGGATAGAGCAGGAGCCTTCTAATCTCTTGGTCGGGGGTTCGACTCCCTCCTGGGGCACCCCATGTTCTGCATCTTCGGCGTGCCGCCCTTGCGGCACCCCGTTGGTAACACCATGGCGCGGTCAGACCCCGCAGTCGGGCGATCAGGCCAGTAACGCAGGATCGGAGACGGCACCTCCGGGGCACGCTGCGTAGCGTGACGATCATGAGACTGACACTCCACACCTTTCTGACCCTCGACGGCGTGATGCAGGGTCCCGGAGGTCGAGACGAGGACACCACGGGCGGCTTCACTGCGGGCGGCTGGCAGGTCCCCTACAACGACGACGTCTTCGGTGAGATCGTCACCACCTGGTTCGAGCAGACGACCGCGCTCCTGCTGGGCCGGACCACATTCGAGATGTTCCGCTCTTACTGGCCCGAGGTCAGTGACGACGACCCGGTGGCCCGAGAGATCAACCACGGCCCGAAGTACGTGGTGGCACACGCCGGCTACGACCCGGATTGGGAGAACACGAACCTGATCCCGGGCCCGGACGCGCTCGACGCGATCTCGGACCTGCGCCAGCACGGCGAGGGCGAGCTCCAGGTCCACGGCAGCTGGCAGTTGGCCAAGGCGTTGCACCAGGCCGGCCTGGTCGACGAGTACCGGCTCTTCGTCTTCCCCGTCACCGTCGGCGCCGGCAAGCGGCTGTTCGACGACGACGGCCCTCCGCGCGGGTTCACCGTGCACGAGACCCGGACGACCTCGACCGGCGCCACCTACCTGGTCGTCACGGCGACGCCGTTCCAGCACGGAACCTACGTCGTCGAGGACGGACGTGAGGTGCCGGTTCTCGAATGAGCTCGTCCCGGCCTGCGCGCGGTGCGGTGCATTGCCCCTCAGCCGGCGCGGGTGACCAATCCCCCGGTTCCGCCTTGCCCGTCGGCAAGGGCATCGGCTGTCGAAAGGATCGTGCGCTGCATCTCCGCCGCGGCGCGAGTGAGGTTCACATCCTGGCGGCGGGCCAGGCTGATGGTGCGGGTCAACCGGGGCTCCGAGAGACGCACTGAGCTCAACCCCGGCCGGTCCTTCAACACCATGGCGGGCACTAACGCCACTCCCATCTCCAGTTCCACGAAGCGCAGCACGGCATCCATCTCCGCTCCCTCCAGCACCACCGTCGGTGCGAGCCCCTCCGCCCGGAAGGCCTCGTCCATGGTGCCCCGCAAGTCGTAGCTGGCGGGGAAGGCGATCTGCGGCATGAGGGCCAGGTCCTGCATGGTCACCGTGGTGCGTTCGCCGAATGGCGACTCCCCGCCGCCCACCACCACGAGTTCCTCGGTCAGCAACCGGCTGCGGTGCAGGCTCGGTGCCGTGGCCGGATGCGCGTCCGAGGTGATGACGAGGGCCAGGTCCAGGGCCCCTGAGACGAGCTCCTCGACCAATCCTCGGGATCCCCGCTCCGTCAAGTGCAACTCGATCCCCGGGTGGGCCGCATGGAACGCCGTCACTACATCGGCCACGATGCTCACGCAGAGCGTCGGGGTGGCCCCGAGCCTGACCCGGCCCCGCTGCAGGCCGGCCAGTTCCGCCATCTCCCGGCGTACCGTCTCCGCATCGGCCAGCATCCGGCGCGCCAGAGGCAGCAAGGTCTCCCCCGCCGCCGTCAGGGTGATGTGACCCCGCGCCCGGTGGAACAGCTCGGATCCCAGGTCGTGTTCCAGTGTCGCGATCTGCCGGCTCAGCGAGGGCTGGGTCAGGTGCAGGGACTCGGCGGCACGGGTGAAGTGCCCCACCCGGGCCACCTCCAGGAAACCCTTCAACTGTTCCAGGTTCATCGTCATAGCAAAAGCGTATCGTTTCCACTCTCAATATTCATTGGAGTAATGAAGGGTGAACTCTCTACGGTGATTCCATGACTTCCACACCACGTCCCAGCGCGTCACCTGCGGCACGTCCCACCGGCGTAACCGAACATCAGATCTCCACCACCGTCCTCGTCATCGGCACCGGCGGCTCAGGGCTTCGTGCCGCCATCGAGGTGGCCGAACAGGGGGTGGACGTCCTGGCCGTGGGTAAGCGCCCTCGGCAGGACGCCCACACATCCCTGGCCGCCGGCGGTATCAACGCCGCCCTGGGCACCATGGACGCGGAGGACAGCTGGCAGCAGCACGCTGCGGACACCATCAAGGAGAGTTATCACCTCGCCAATCCCCACACGGCGGAGATCGTCGCGCGCGGTGCCGAGCGGGGCATCGCCGACCTGGACCAATACGGCATGGCCTTCGCCCGCGAGGAGGACGGCCGCATCTCGCAGCGCTTCTTCGGTGCCCACACCTATCGGCGTACCGCCTTCGCCGGGGACTACACGGGACTGGAGATTCAGCGGACCCTGGTGAACCGAGCGGAACAGCTCGAGGTCCCCATCCTGGATACCGTCTACATCACCCGGTTACTGGTCAAGGACAACGTGGTCTTCGGCGCCTACGGCTTCGACCTCCAGGACGGCTCGCGCTACCTCATCCACGCTGACTCGGTCATCCTCGCAGCCGGGGGGCACAACCGCATCTGGCGGCGCACCTCCTCCCGCCGTGACGAGAACACGGGGGACTCGTTCCGACTGGCGGTGGAAGCGGGGGCCCGGCTCCGCGACCCCGAGCTCGTGCAGTTCCACCCCTCCGGCATCATCGAGCCCGAGAACGCCGCCGGCACCCTGGTCTCCGAGGCCGCCCGCGGAGAGGGCGGGATCCTGCGCAACGGCCGCGGCGAGCGCTTCATGGCGAACTACGATCCGGAACGGATGGAGCTCTCCACGCGTGACCGGGTGGCCCTGGCCGCCTACACCGAGATCCATGAGGGCCGCGGCACGGCGAACGGGGGCGTCTGGCTGGACGTCTCCCACCTCCCGAGGGAGACGATCATGACGCGTCTGCCGCGCGTCTACCAGACACTGCTAGAACTGCAGATGCTGGACATCACCACGGACCCCATCGAGATCGCCCCGACCGCGCACTACTCCATGGGCGGAGTCTGGGTCCGGCCCGAGGACCACAGCACGGACGTCGAGGGCCTCTATGCCATCGGTGAGGCCTCCTCCGGACTCCATGGCGCCAACCGGCTGGGAGGGAACTCCCTGATCGAGCTACTGGTGTTCGGACGCATCGTCGGCCAGGCCGCCGTCGCACATTCCGCCGGTCTCGACGCGCAGCGTCGCTCCCCCGAGGCCGTGGATGCTGCCCGGGCCGAGATCGAGGAGCTGTTGGCCGCGGAAGGGCAGGAGAATGTCCGCGCCCTTCAGCGGGCCATCCGCAACACGATGACCGAGCACGCCGGCGTCGTCCGCAGTGAGGCGGGCCTCGTAGCGGGACTGGTCGAGCTGGACTCGATCGAGGAGCGGTTGCAGGACGTCGGCATCCACCCGGACATCGCCGGCTACCAGGACCTGGCCCACGCCTTCGACCTCAAGGCCTCGGCCCTGGCCGCCCGGGCCACGCTGGAGGCCGCCCGCGAGCGCCGCGAGACGCGCGGCTGCCACAATCGCAGCGACTTCCCGGACACTGATCCGGGACTGCAGGTCAACCTCGTCTGGTCTCCCACCGCCGGGATCACGCGCGAGGAGATCCCGCCGGTGCCGGAGGAGATCGCCGCACTGATCCGCGAGGTCTCCCAGGACGGCAAGCTGGTCGAGTAGCCACGGCACGATTCCGGCCGGCGCGGCGCGGCGCCGGCCCGGAGGCCTGTGGCGCCCCCGGCCTGTCCGGGGTCATTACGATGGAGGGGATGTCCCGATTCCGATCCCTCAGGTGGCCCGTGCAGCAGAATCCCGCCGTTGACGACTCCGGTTCCGAGACCGGCACCGCCATCACCCGCAGCCCGGGGCGGACGCCCCGGTGGGTGATCGGCCGCCAGCCGGACCGCCGCGACGGCGCACTGACCGTGGGACCGCGCATCACCGGCCGCCAATGGTGGCAGCTGGGCGCTGTCATGGCCGTGGCCTCGGTCATCTACCTGGTCCATTCGTTCCTGCGCTTCCGGAATTTCGAGGCCAAGGGGTACGACCTCGGGATCTTCGATCAGGCCGTGCGTCAGTACGCGCTGTTCCGGGAGCCGATCGTGCCTATCAAGGGCGTGGACTTCAACATCCTCGGTGATCACTTCCACCCGGTCATCGCGCTGGCGGCCCCCCTGTACTGGATCTGGGACGACCCGCGCATGCTGGGCATCGCGATGACCGCGCTGCTGGTCTCCACCGCCGTCCCGGTCTACCTCTTCGCACGCCGTCGGTTCAGCCACGCCACCGCGCTGATTGGCGCCGCCGCCCTGCTGCTCTGGTGGCCGTTCCAGGCGATGGTGAACTGGGACTTCCACGAGGTCGCCTTCGGTGTGCCGATCGCCGCCTGGGTCATCTGGGCCATCGACGGCCGCCGGTACTGGCTAGCCACCCTCTTCGCGGTGTCCCTGCTGACCGTCCGTGAGGACATGGGCATCACGCTGCTGGCCATCGCGATGGTGCTGGCGATCAAGCGGGCCTGGCTGCCCGCCGTCGTGACCGCCGTGCTGGGGGTGGCCGGCTATGTCTTCGCCACCTCCGTGGTGATCCCGCACTTCTCCCCCGAAGGCGAGTTCGGGTACTGGCAGTTCACGGCGCTGGGCCCAGACATGGGGTCCTCGATCGCGTTCATCCTGTCCCAGCCCCTCGACGCCGTCGCGGTCCTGTTCGACCACCCGCTGAAGATCGGGTTGTGGCTGCTGCACTTCGTGGCCCTGTGGCTGCTGCCGTTCCTGTCCCCCTACACCCTGATCGGCGCGCCGATCCTGCTCTCGCGCCTGTTCAACGACCGGCTCAACGTGTGGAGCCCGGTCTACCAGTACGACGCGATCCTGGCCCCGATCTTCCTGCTGGCCGCGCTCGAGGCGCTCGCCCGGATCGGCGTCTGGCGTGAGGCACGCCGTCAGTCACGGGCTCAGTCATGGGCTCAGTCACCAGACCCAGCACGACGCCGGCGCACCGGTTCCGCGGCGACCACCTGCCTGCCTGCCCCGGGCGTCTCGCTTCAGGGGCGACTGCCCCTCGTGTTCGTCTCGGTCCTGCTCGGTGGCGGCGTGCTGGGAACCGCGATCTTCCCGCAGGTCTTCCCGTTGCACCGCACCGCGACGGGCGAGAACTGGCAGATGACGGAGTGGGCTCACGCCCTGGACCGGGCCGTGGACACCATTCCGGACGACGTCTGCGTGGAGGCCGCGGACAATGCCGTGCCCCACCTCGTGGACCGCACCTACGTGGGCCTGCACGGGGACATGGGTGACGAGCTGGCCACCTGGATGATCATCGACACCACCGTGGAGGAGCTCGGCGGGTGGGATCCGCTCACGCCGGACGAGGCCCTGCAACGAGCCGAACGCCTGGGCTACGAGGTCGTCACCGAGGACGACCACGGCATCTGGGTGCTGCACCGCGACCAGCCGGTGGACCCGGTCTGCGCGGACTACGTGCCGTGAGCCTGGACGTGCCCTGACCCCACCCACCACGAAGCGTGATGCTCCGGCCGGGCTTCGAGGTACCTGCGTTGGCTACTTCCGGTCCGGCAACGCCAACCGGAAAATTTTGCCCCACGTAGAGCCGACCTGCTTGTGCAGGGGACCGATGTTGTAGGGCAGCCCGTAGCGCTCGCAGATCTCGCGGACCTTCACGGCCACCTCGGCGTAGCGGTTGGACGGCAGGTCCGGGAACAGGTGGTGCTCCACCTGGTGGGAGAGGTTTCCGGTCATGAAGTGCATGGCTTTGGAGCCGGAGATATTGGCCGAGCCGATCATCTGACGGACGTACCAGTCACCGCGGGTCTCCCCCTCGACCATCTCCTCGGTGAACGTCTCCGCCCCCTCGGGGAAGTGGCCACAGAAGATCACGGCGTGGGCCCAGATGTTGCGCAGCCCGTTTGCGGTGGCCGTGGCCAGCAACGCCGATTTCCCCGAGCCGGTCAACACCTGGGCCGCCACGGGGGTCGCCGCGTAGTCCTTGGCGAACTGCTTGGCGGCCTTCATCCCCACGGTCTTCAGGTCCCGCATGAGCTCGGACTTGGACTTCTCGCCGGTCTTGACTCGGTCGATCTCCAGGTCGTAGAGCGCGATGCCCCATTCGAAGACGGGCGCCAGGCCGGCGTTGATGACCGGGTTGAGGATGTGCTTGGGCTCCCAAGGCTGGTCCTTGTCCACGCGCAGCACGTTGTAGCCCACGTCCCGGTCTTTGCCGATCACGTTGGTCCAGCGGTGGTGCATGTCATTGTGAGTGTTCTGCCAAGCCTTAGATGGCGTGACAAAGTCCCACTCCCACGTGGTCGAGTGGATGTCCGGGTCCCGCATCCAGTCCCACTGGCCGTGCAGCACATTGTGGCCGATCTCCATGTTTTCGATGATCTTCGCGACGGACAGCATGGAGGTTCCCGCCACCCAGGCCAGCTTGTTGTTGGCGCCCATCAGACAGGCCCGTCCGCCGAACTCCAGGGCACGCTGCCAGCGGATGACCTTGCGGATGTACGCAGCGTCCGTGGCTCCGCGCTCGGCCAGGACCGCGTCCCGGACTGCGTCGAGCTCGCGGCCGAGTTCGGCCACCTGGTCGTCGGACAGATGGGCTGCGGCGGGTGGGCGAACAGTCGGGCTGCCGTCGGCCGCCAGGGATCCCGGTCGCGGCACTCCGCTTCCCGGGGCACGACGCCGGCCGGGCGGCTCGATGCGCGGCTCCGGAGGCCCGTCGGGGCCCTTGCCCCGGCCCGGGGCCCAGCTGACCGTGTCCGGTGCGCTGATGGTCTTGGCATGGGTGTTGGTCTTGAACACGAGGCTCCTAGGAGTGGGCGTCGGATGGTCTGGGGTGGTACGTGGCGACAGCGACGGTTCGCAGTCCCTGCCGCGCGCTACAGCGCGAGGCTGACGGGGCCGGCGGCCGCACTGACGCAAGTTTGGATGAGTTCACCGGGATCCCCATGCACCTCGCCGGTGCGCAGGTCGGTGACCTGGCCGGAGCGCAGCGGGATCAGGCAGGCGTGGCAGATCCCCATGCGGCAACCGCTGGGAGCGGCCACGCCGGCGTCCTCCGCGACCTCCAGCAAGGGGGTGTCCCCGGCCGCCTCGGACTCGAGGTCCGAGTTCTCGAAGACGGCCAGGCCGCCGGCGCCGGCGACCCCGCCGGCCAGTTCAGCTTGGAAACGCTCGATCTTGAGCCCGGCCGCGCCGGAACCGGTCTCGCGTTTCCAGAGTTCCTCGGCGTCGTCGAGGAAGCCCGTGGGTCCGCAGGCGTAGGCCGCCCGGTCACGCCAGTCGGGGCAGAGGGTGTCCACGGCGTGGGGGCCGGTCAGGTCGAGCCGGCCCTCGTCCGCCGTGGTGTGGTGGTGGACCCGCAGCCCGGGGAACTGCTGGGCGAGCTCGTCCAGTTCCTCGCGGAACGGAGAGGATTCGGAGGTGCGGGTGGAGTGGATGAGGACCACGTCCGCGTCAGGGCGACGCGGCACCAGGGTTCGGACCATGGACATCACGGGCGTGATGCCGGATCCGGCGGTGAGCATCAGCAGGGGCCGGGGGTGCTCGGGAAGGGTGAAGTCCCCTTCCGGGCGGTCCAGGAACAGGACGTCTCCGGGCTCGGTGTTGCGGACCAGCGCCCCGGAGACCTTACCGATGTCCGTGACGGTGATCTCGGGATCCTCCCCCGCAGCGGCGGAGAGGGAGTAGGACCGCCACTGGCGCACCCCATTGACGTCCACCCCGATGCGGGCCCACTGGCCAGCCTCATGGGACTTCCAACCGGGGCCCGTGCGGAACGAGATCGTGGCCGTGCCAGGAACCGGACGGGAGACGTGGGTGACGATGCCGCGCAGTTGCCGGGAGGAGTGCACCGGGTCCAACAACGCGAGGAAATCGCGAGGCGAGCGGGGCGTCGCCAGGACAGAGGAGAACAAGGAGAATACCGACACGAGGGAACGACTAGCCATGTGTCCAGACTATGCGCCCCGCCAACTAATTTCTGCACCGAACGGATACGATTGCTGCCATGAATCTGTCGTCCGAGGATAGTCTGCCATCGCATCCGTTAGCCGGCGGTCCACCGCCACCGCAGGTCCGGGAGACCCCGCAGGCACCACGCTCCCGGGGAACCTCCGATGCCAGGGACGCGTCCCGGCCACCGTGGTTGTCGCTGCCTCCGGAACTGGCGGAATTGTTGGCACCCGCCGTGCCGGCCGTCGTCGAGCAGATCATCCAGACGGTGCCGAATCAGATCCCCGCCTATCAGATCACCAGGACCGAGCGATTCAGCGAGGTGCTCTTCCTCGGTGTGCAGGGCGCCCTGGAGCAACTGCTGTCCCTGCCGGGGACGGCCGATCCTGCCCTGAACGAGGAGTCGCGCGAACTGGTGGCGGCGCTCGGGGCCGGCGAGTACCGGCAAGGCCGCAGCATGGACGCGCTGCTGGCGGCGTATCGCACGAGTGCCCGGATCACGTTCCGCGGCCTGTCCGAGGCGTGTGCCGAGCAGGGCATGGCGATGGACGTGGTGGTGGATCTCGGGGAGACGATCCTGGCCTACATCGACGAGCTGTCCGCCGTGAGCGTCCAGGCCTACGCGGTGGAGCAATCGGCCCACGCGGGCGCGCTGGAGCTACGGCGTGCCGACCTGGTGGCGGCGCTCGTGGGTGGAGGCGCCGAGATCCACGAGGTGCGGCGGCTGGCCTCGGGAGCCGACTGGCACCTGCCTCAGCGCATGGCGGCAGTCGTGTTGCCCCTGGCAGCCGCGTCCGGGGTCCGCACCCGCCTGGGCATCTCGGGCATCGTGGTGGAGCGCGAGTCCGAGGCGACCGCGATCGTGGCCGCACCACAGTCCGAACGCCTGCGCCCCCGGTTGCGAGAGGTCTTCGCCGGCACCTCCGCCGTTCTCGGTCCCGCCGTCGAGTGGGACGGGGTGGCACACTCCCACCGCGTGGCACGGCTCGTCGCGGATCAATTGCCACAGCTGCACGCCGAGCCCCCCGGGGACGGCGACCCGGTCTTCGCCTCTGACCACCTGGCGCAGATCATCCTCGGAGCAGAGACCCAGGTGATGGCGGACCTGGCCGCTCGGCGCCTGGCACCCCTGGACGGACTCAGCGGCACGAAGCGCACCACCCTGGAGGAGACCCTGTTGTCCTGGCTGGTGCACTGGGGCCAGCGCAATCCCGTGGCCCATGAACTGGGCATCCATCCGCAGACGGTGGGCTACCGGGTGGCCCAGTTGCGGGAGTTGTTCGGCGGCGAGCTGGATCGGCCGGCAGTGCGGTTCGAACTGGAACTCGTGCTGCGCGCCCGGAGGATGGTGGAGAGCGGACCGACCGAGTAGATCGGGCAGGCAGGGGCCGCCCCCTGGCTGACGTGCGCTCGTGATCTCCGCCGGTCATGTGTGCTGGTCATGTCTGTTGGTCATGCGCAAATCCGGGTGTCGCAGCTGAAATAGGCCACGACACCCGGATTTCCCCATGATGGGCCACCGTCCACTGGCTCCTGACCGGGCCACTCACATCACCGTGCGGCTCGCAGCCGAGTACCGATCCACGCTCCACTCCGGACGCCACCGCTACTCCACAGTGGACTGTCCTCGCCGCCTCGTCCACAGCAGGCCCTACTTCGGTGGCCCAGTAAACGGGGTGCAACCCAGTATGATCTCGTGCCCAGTCTGGTTCCGCTCGCATCAGAGGCCTTGCTCTCCGCCCCTTCGACTGCCGCCTCCGACCCGATTCTCCTGTCGGCCCACGGCGACGCTTGGCAGAGTGAGGCTTTGGCCCGCCGTGCCCGGGATGGTCAACTCGTCCGGCTCGCCCGCGGGACCTACTGTGCCCTGGAGACGTGGCTTCGGTCGGCCCCGTGGGATCGACATCTCCTGGCCGTGGTCGCCCATGCGGCGTCGCGCAACCGAGACGTGGTGTTCTGCCACCAGACGGCCGCCGTCCTCCACGGACTTCCCTCCGCAGACACTCTGGATGTCATCCACACGCGCGCCACGTCCCGGGGTGGGTCCGGTTGCTCACCCGCACGCAATCCCTATGTCAACGTCGACGCAGCTTCGCGCCTGGTCGGTTCCCTACGAGCGGAAGGCCTCAAGCTTGCGCGCCGCACACTGCCCGGTCTTCCCGTCACGAGAGCGCTCTGGAACATTCCGCCGTCGCTGCTCCAGACCAGCCCCGAATTCGGGGTCGTTCCAGTCCATCTGAGTGACGGACGGTTCATCGGCCATGTCCTGGCGGACTCGGTTCCCTGGGCCTGTGCGGCCGCTTTCAGCAGCGGATCCCTGATCGACACCATCTCGATGTCAGACCACCTGCTTCGACACCGTCCCGATGAATTCGCTGCAACCGCCACCCTGATCGAGGACCTGGCCCTCTCTCGGGCCGCACATCGACGCGCTTGTCTCACGATGAGCTTTGCCGATCCCCGATCTGAGTCCCCGAAGGAATCAGCCAGCAGGGCGCTCATCTACCAGTTGGGCTTTGAAGTCCCTGATCTTCAATACCAGGTCTTGGACGCCACCGGTCGCGAGGTCGCGAGAACCGACTTCAAGTGGAGACGCAGCACCCTGCGGGCCAGGATCTTGCTGGGCGAGTTCGACGGTCTGATGAAGTACGGGGCCGCCCTGGCCGGACCGAACGGCGGTGACGACGCCCTCGCTCGGGAGAAGAAACGAGAGCTGATGCTCGCGCGACTCGGCTATGACGTTGTGCGGTGGATCGACAGCGACCTCAAGAACCCTCGGGCCTTCGGCCGGATGCTCGCGGAGCATGGCGTGCCGCTGCGGTAACCCTGGCGACACCGGGCTTCGGGGTGCCACTTGCCATCTCGTCATCCGGATTTCCGGGTGTCTCGACCGAAATCCACGGGAGACACCCGGATGTCCGGATGATGAGTGTGAGGAGCGCCTCTGAGGTGCACAGCGGAGCCGGGTGGGATGGGGTCAGCCGGTCAGGACGCGGCCTCGGCCAGCTGGAGGCAGCAGGAATCGATCCGGCTCCTCCGCCAGGATTCCCGCCGAGGGGTCGTAGGGCGGCAGTGACACCGAAGGTGTGGCGTCGATGGCCGAGGCCTCGGTGGTGGCACCCGGCGCGGCCGTGACAGCTGGCGCCCCGGTGACAGCTGAGGCCGGGTCCCGCGACGCACCAGCCGCTGCGGAGCGGCGGACCGGGTCACGGTCTGGGTCGAGGATGTCCCGGATGACGGAGACGCAGATCCAGATCACGGCGGCCATGTGCAGCACGACCCCGGATCCGTACCAGAGCGGGATCCACAGCGCTCCCCCACCGAAGGCGCCCTCCGAGGTGATGCGGGCGGACTCCATCCACACGCCGCCCCAGTGGTAGACCTCCACCGCCTGCCAGATCCAGAACTGCCGCCAGTTCGGGCGGGCCAGGACGACCAGCGGGATCAGCCACATCACGAACTGCGGTGAGTACACCTTCCCCAGCAGAATGAAGGCCGCGACGATCAGCAGGCAGAGCTGGGCCATCCGGGGACGGTGCCGGGACGAGAGACCCAGGTAGGCGATTCCCAGGCAGCACAGGGCGAAGAGTCCATTCGAGATCAGCGAGAACGTCTCGCCGGACCAGCCGGTCCAGGTGAGGGCCAGCCACATCGAGGAGAAGGACACCTCGCGGTCGCCCGAGAAGGTGTAGAACCGGCTCCACTGATCGAAGGCGGTCAGCATGAAGGGAACGTTGACGGCCAGCCAGGCCACCGCCCCGGCGGCCAGGGATTTGAAGAAGACGCCCAGCTTCCCGGCTCGCCAGCAGAGCACGAGGATCGCGCCGAAGAAGAACAACGGATACAGCTTCATGGCCGCTCCGAGGCCGAGCGCCACCCCGGCGAGGACCGGACAATTACGGGACCAGAGCAGCAGGCCGAGGGCGGCCAGCATGACGGCCCACAGGTCCCAGTTCAGGAAGGAGGTCAGGATGATGCCCGGCGCCACCGCCACCATCAGTGCGTCCTTGGGCCGGCCGCGTGCGGTGTAGGCGGTCGCGATCACGACGATCAGCCAGCAGAGCAGGGCGCCGACCGCGTTGATGTCGAAGTAGGTGACCGTCCGTTCCAGCATCGTCCCGTCCTGCGGCACGAACCACGAGGTCACCCCGGCGACGACGGCCAGTAGCGCCGGGTACTCCATCCACTGGTCCTCGGGCAACGGCGTAAAGAACGGGAAGTATCCCTCAGCCAGGCCACGCGTGGGGAAGAGCTGTCCGAAGTCCGAATAGCACATGTGTATGTGCACCCCCGGTGCCTCCCAGCCGTTGAGACGGCACCACTGCTTGGACAGCACCGCCACCACGGCCGCCAGCAGGGTCGCGCCCACCAGCACCAGCAGCAGCCGGCGGTCCGGTCCGCCGGCACGGAAGCCTGCGCGAGACCCCGCCCTGGGTGCGGCCTTCGCTGGTCCGGTCTGGTTCACAAGGTCTCCTGATTGGTCTGGCGGGTGGTGGCGTTCGGGCGTCCCGGCGACCTCCACCGTGCGGTGAAGGGGAACAGCGTGGACGTCTTGGGATCGAGAAAGACAATGAACACCATATAGGCGAGTCCGAAGACCGCAGCGGTGATTCGCACCCAGAACAGGGAAATCCACTGCGCCACGGACAACTGGTCCACCACGCCGACCACCACGAGCACCATGACCAACAGGTACAGCGTCCACACGGGCCACCCTCGCCAACGCCGGACGACGGCGAACATCGGCAGCACCCACAGCAGGTACCAGGGCTGGATGATCGGCGCGAGCAGGACGGCGGCCAGCAGGGCCAGGCCGGTGGCCAGCACGGGGTGGATGGGCCGGCGCGTGAGGGCCAGCCAGGCCGTGAAACCGATCACCGCCACCTTGCCCAGCGTGTAGACGAGGTCGGCCACCGGGCGGACCCCCGCGCCGGACACCGCATCCACGGCCCAGCCGGCCCCCAGGCCGAGGATCCCGAAGGGCGCGTAGGGGAAGGCGGCATCGCCTGAGGTCAGCATGGCCGGGATCCACCCGAACCAGAGCCCGGTGAGGGCCCCCATGCCCGTCAGCACCACCGCTGCCACCAGCAGGCACCACGTCCAGACCTTTGCTCGCGCCCCCCAACGCGGAGACCCCGGAGCGTCCCGAAGCAGCAACAACCCGGCGAAGGGCAGCGCGAGGATCGTCAACGGCTTGATGGCGATCGAGAGGGACACGAGCACGAGCCCGGCCAGGCTACGGCCACGCGAGGCTCCCGGAGTCAAGAGCACGAATCCGGCCAGCAAGAGGCCCACCATCAGCGAGTCGTTGTGGATGCCGGCGATCATGTAGAGCGCGAACAGCGGATTGGCCACAGAGATCCACACCGCCCACCCGGGGTCGGTTCTGAACCGCCGGGCCAGCCGCGGCACCGCCCACAGGCACAGCGCCAACCCGGCCACCGAGACGAGGCGGAACAGCAGCAGGGCTGGCTCGGGACTCCCACCGGTCAGGAACCAGACGGCCCGGGAGACCAGCAGGAACAAGGGCCCGTAGGGCGAGGGTGACTCGGCCCAGATGGAGTCCGCGCCCTGCATGAACCAGCCGGGCAGCTCGGAGATCCAGTCCTCGTAGGGATTCAGCCCGGCATGCAGGAGCCGCCCCTGGCTGAGGTAGGAATAGACATCCCTCGAGAACACGGGGAAGGTCACCATGAGCGGACCGGCCCACAACCAGGTAGCCCGGACCACCACCGGCCCGGCCATGGCCCATCGGCCCTCGAGGCGTTGGCCCAGCCGCAGCCATGCCCGCACCAGCAACAGTGATCCCAGGACCAGGAGGATGGCGCAGACCACCACGCCCACCGGCTCCACGCGGAGCGGGTTGAGCACGGTGGTCCGGGCGAAGACCGAGGCCGGCGTCATGGCGAGCCAGCCGACACCCCAGGAGCCGATCATGATCAGGAGTGATCCGATGAGCCCCTGCCACAGGCTCGGGGCCGTCTCCTCGTCCGGACCGCCCACCAGTCGGTGGGTCAGCGGGAAGGCGCCGAGCCGGCGTCGTAGTCCGGCCAGGGCACCGGAGGGGGTGCCCGTCGGTTCGGAGGCGGTCACGAGGGGGTCGTCCCCTGGTCTGCCCGTCTGTCCCCCGTCCGGTCAGGCTCTCCGGCGGAGGCGACTCCGGCCTGGGGGCCGGGCTCGCCCGCGGGCGTCAACCCGTCGGAAGCGTTGGAAGCATCGGGACGGCCCCTCAGCCGGGCCACCGTCCGGCGCAGGGCGGCCCGCACGTGCCACTCTTCTTTCAGAATGGAACTGGTCCAGGGGTCCAACAGCAGGATCCACAGCATGCAGGCCCAGGACAGGAAGGTGGCCAGGTGGGCCAGCTGCTCGCCGATGCCGAGGAACTGCCATACGAACAATTGGTCGGCTGCACCGAAGGCCACGAAGAAGGCCACCGTGAACACCACCCATTTCAGCTGCCAGTCACTGCGGATCCCCAGCACGGCGAAGAACGGGAGGAGCCACAGCAGGTACCAGGGCTGGATGATCGGCGTCAGCACCACCAGCGCGGTGAAGGCCCACGTCAGCCGCTGCATGAGGTGCTCGTGCCGGCCGCGGAACATGAGCCAGATGACGATGAGGATGGACAACAGCCGGCCGGCGGTCTTGAAGGCGTCGAGCACCCAGTTGTCTTCGATCCCGAGCGAGCCGAGGATCACCTTGGTGCCCTCGGCCAGGATCCCGACCGGGGACCAGGGCACGGAGCCGGTGCCGGTGCCGAGCATGACCGTCAGCCACCCGAAGCCGAACTCGTTGAGCAACCCGACCACCACCATGATCGCCCCCGCGATGCCGGCCGTCAGGAACCAGTAGCCGAAGCGCCGTGCCCAACTGGCGCCCCGGCCGGCCCAGAGCAGGCCGATGAAGGGCAGCAACACCATGGTGATCGGCTTGATGCCGAGAGAGGCGGTCACCAGCAGGACACCGAGCAGTCCCCGATTGGTCGCCGCATACCAGACACCGGCGACCGCCAGGCCGACCATCAGGGCGTCATTGTGACCGGAGGCCACGAAGCTGATGAGGAACAACGGGTTGGCCACCGAGATCCACTGGGCCTGGGCCGCATTCGTGCCCAGCAGGGCGGCCAGCTTGGGGACGTAGACCATGATGAGCACCACCCCTGCCACCGCGACGAGGCGGAACAGGAAGATGGCCAGGTCCGGGTCGTCCGGCCCGGCCACGGCCATGACGAACTGCTCGATCCACAGGAACACCGGACCGTAGGGGGTCTCGGTCTGCGCCCAGGTGGTATCCGCGCCCAGCTGGAACCAATTGGAGAGCGTGGAGATGCCGTCCTCGTAGGGGTCACGGCCGGCGATCATCAGCCGGCCCTGACCGATGTACGCGAAGATGTCCCGGGAGAAGATCGGCAGGCAGGCCAACAGCGGCAGGATCCAGGCCGTCGTCGTGAGCGTGACGATCCGCAGCGCGCCGGGGCCGAAAGGCCGGAGTACCTGGCCCAGGCGGAGCCAGCCCCAGAACATGAGCCAGCAGCCGAGGGTGAGTACCACGGTGCCGGTGATGACCCCGGATTCAGTGGTGCGCCAGGGGATCAGCCAGCCCCACCGGTTGATCGGCGACACGGACGCCAGCCAGCCCACGGACAGGGATCCGGCCATCACGGCCACCGAGCCGACGAAGCCGAGCACAGCCGGGATCCACACCGAGGCCGTCCAGGAAGCGGAAGAACGTTCCGTCCGGGTGCCTGACACACTCATCGCAGGCGGGTTCCTTCCGTGGCTTGGCGGGCCGTCTCAAGGCCTTCCACAAAGTACCACTGGGCATCAGGCTACTGTGGGAGGCGTGGCAGCTACTGCAGAGAACCTCGTATGGATCGATTGTGAGATGACCGGGCTGGATCCCGTCAAGGATGCACTGGTGGAGATCGCCGTCCTGGTGACGGACTCCGAGCTCAACGTCCTGGGTGAGGGGGTGGACGTGGTCATCAAACCCCCACGTGAGGCGTTGGACCAGATGGTCCCCTTCGTGCGGGACATGCACATCACCTCAGGGCTGCTGAACCGGCTGGACGACGGCGTCTCCCTCGCCGAGGCGTCCGAGGCCTGTATGGCATATATCACCCAGCACTGCCCGCAGCCGGGCAAGGCGGTGCTGGCCGGGAACTCGGTGGGCCAGGACAAGCTTTTCCTGACCCGAGACCTGCCGGCCATCACCGACCACCTGCACTACCGGATCGTGGACGTGTCCACCCTCAAGGAGCTGGCCCGACGCTGGTACCAGAAGGCCTACTTCCAGGCGCCGGCCAAGGCCGGTGGACACCGCGCTCTCGGGGACATCATCGACTCCATCAACGAGCTGCGTTACTACCGTGAGGCCGTCATGGTGCCGGCCCCCGGCCCCGACTCGAAGACCGCACAGCGGATCGCCGCCGGCATGGCTTCTGTGGCCGCGCCGGAGGCCTGACCGCGGGGCCGATTCGGACCCACTGCGAAATCCATGTATGATGGAACGCGCTGTCAAGGTCCGTTCAGCGGACCATCATGGTGGGTATAGCTCAGCTGGTAGAGCGTCTGGTTGTGGTCCAGAAGGTCGCGGGTTCAAGCCCCGTTACTCACCCCAGAGATGAGGCCCGGACTTCTACGGA
>NZ_BAAALH010000001.1:712763-716240 GCF_039528175.1 Citricoccus alkalitolerans | reverse complement strand
CCGCCCCCGTCCCGGCCGTTGGCGCGGCCCGCTCCCCCAGCCCGCTGGTGCCGGCCTTCCGCACGATCCTGTGAGGTCTGCTACAAACGAACCATGACGGTGTACGGGTTCCATGCCTCGCAAGAGCAGATCTCTCCGCGGCAACTCCTCGCGGACGTTCAGCTGGCCGAACAGGCCGGCTTTACCGCAGCCATGTGCTCGGATCACCTGGAGCCGTGGTCGGAACGTCAGGGGCACTCGGGACTGGCCTGGCCCTGGCTCGGCGCCGCGCTGGCCACCACGAACCTGACCTTCGGCACCGTGACCGCACCGGGACAGCGCTACCACCCGGTCATCGTCGCCCAGGCCGTGGCCACCCTGGGCCAGATGTTCCCCGGCCGGTTCTGGACGGCCCTGGGCACGGGTCAATACGCCAATGAGCACGTCACGGGCGAGGCCTGGCCCCGCAAGGAGGTCCGCCAGCAACGGCTCGAGGAGTGCGCGGACATCATCGCTCGGCTACTGGCCGGTGAGACCGTCTCCCATGAGGGCCTCGTGCAGGTCCACGAGGCCACCCTCTGGGAGGTCGCGGACCCCAGGCCGCAGCTGATCGCCCCCGCGATCACCGTGCCGACCGCCGTGCGGGGAGCCCGGTGGGCCGACGGGCTGGCCACCATCAACCAGGACCGGGACACGCTCCGGAAGATGCTGGACCAATGGGGTGAGGCGGGTGGGGCCGAGCACCGGATCCTGCAGATCCATCTGTCCTGGGCCCCCACCGATCAGGAGGCCTACGCCCTGGCCTACGAGCAGTGGCGTTCCAACGTCTTCGCCCCTCCGGCCAACACGGACCTGCGGCGGGAGACCTATGACGCGGTCAGCGCCCAGGGCATCACGGAGGAGCAAATTCGCTCCTCCGTGATGGTCGGCTCCGATCTGGGCGAGATGACCCAGCGGATCCACGACCTCGCCGCCCTGGGATTCGACGCCGTCTACCTGCACCATGTGGGCCAGGAGCAGCGTCCCTTCATCGAGGCCTTCGGCGAGCACGTCCTGCCGCAACTGCGTTGACGCCGCTGGTCGACAGTTCCGCGCCCTTCATCGTCATGCCTGGGCAGGTCCGGATGCCGATGGAACCGTGCGCCTAGGATGACCGTGACCAACGCCGTCGAAAGGGCCCGTTCATGTCCGTCGTGAAGATCAATGCCATCAGCGTCCCCGAGGGATCCGGCTCCGAGCTCGAATCCCGCTTCGCCGCCCGCAAGCACGCGGTCGACAACTCCCCCGGGTTCGAGGGCTTCCAACTGCTGCGCCCCACCGCCGGCGAGGACCGCTACTTCGTGGTCACCCAGTGGGCCACCGAGGCTCATTTCCAGGACTGGCGGGACCACGGGGCCGCGGCAGCCCATGGCGGACCTGCTGGTGCACCGGACGGCGAACAGCGCAAGCCTGTGTCCACCGGCGCGGAACTGCTCGAGTTCGAGGTCGTAGACCTCTGATGACTGCCGCCGGTCTCCTGGACACCATCGATCGTCAGCTGGACTGGCAACGCGACCTCTACCGGCACTTCCACCGGCACCCCGAGCTGAGCCTGCAGGAGCTCCGGACAGCGGAGCGCATCGAGGCCGAGCTGGCCGGGCTGGGACTGGAGACCCTGCGCATCGGCGGGACCGGCGTCGTGACCGTCCTCGAGAACGGACCAGGACCCACAGTCCTGGCCCGCGCGGACATCGACGCGCTCCCGGTCACCGAGGACACCGGCCTGAACTACGCCTCCACGGTGGACGGTGTGATGCATGCCTGCGGCCACGATATGCACCTCGTCGCCCTGCTGGGTGCCGTCCGGCTGCTCTCCACGCACCGGGAGGCGTGGTCCGGAACCTATATCGGCCTGTTCCAGCCGGCGGAGGAGAACGCGGCCGGCGCCCAGGCGATGCTCGACGACGGCCTCACGGCCCGGGTGCCCCGGCCCGACGTGGCGTTGGCCCAACACGTCATGCCCGCCGAGGCGGGCACCATCGGCACCGCGCCGGGCCCCGTGCTGTCCGCCGGCGATTCACTGAGGGTCACCGTGCACGGTCGCGGAGCCCACGGTTCGATGCCGCACACCTCCGTGGACCCCGTGGTGCTCGCAGCCTCGATCGTGCTGCGACTGCAGACCGTCGTGTCCCGGGAGATCCAGCCTGACCAGTTCGCCGTGGTCACGGTGGGCGCCTCCAACGCAGGCACGAAGTCCAACATCATCCCCGACCGCGCCGAGCTACTGCTGAACCTACGGACCTATGATGCCGCACTGCGCGCACAGGTCATCACCGCGATCGAGCGGATCGTCCGTGGCGAGTGCACCGCCGCCGGCGCGCCCCGTGAGCCCGAGTTCGAGTACTACGACCAGTTCCCGGTGACCATTAACGATGCCGGGGCGAACCGCACCGTGACCGAGGCCTTCTCCGACCATTTCGCCCCCGGACAAGTCTTCGAAGCCGCCCCCGCCACCGCCTCCGAGGACTTCGGTCGCATCCCCGACGCCTTCGGCATCCCCTCCGTCTACTGGTTCGTGGGCTCCGTGGCCCCGGAGACTCTTCGTGCCGCCGTGGAGGCCGGCACGGTGTCCTCGGCCATCCCGGCCAACCACTCGCCGTTCTTCGCCCCGGCCCTCGACCCCACCCTGGAGATCGCCACCCGGGCGCACGTGGTGGCGGCGTGCGCCTACCTGACGCCTTAGCCAGGTCCGGCGGCCGTGGAGACTAGACTCTCTGCTGTCCCGCACGGCACCTGAAGGAGCAACCCCCGCCATGACCATCCGTCCGATCACCATTCACGGCGAACCCGTCCTCCACCGCCGGGCAGCCGAGGTCACGCAGATCGATGACGAGATCCGGGCACTGGTGGCGGACATGTTCGAGACCCAGGATGCCGCCCGCGGCGTCGGACTGGCAGCGCCTCAGGTGGGCGTGGGACTGCGGGTCTTCACGTGGACCTTCGAGGACTCCGGGGACGCCCCGGCGCGCGGACACGTCATCAACCCGGTGCTGACCCGAATCGGAAAGACCTCTCAGGAGGATCCGGATCCGAACGAGGAGGCCGAGGGCTGCCTGTCCGTGCCCGGCTACAGCTTCCCGCTCAAGCGCTCCGACCACGTGCGCCTGACCGGCCTCGACGTGGACGGCAAGGACATCGACTTCGAGGGGACCGGCTGGTTCGCCCGCGTCATGCAGCACGAGTACGACCACCTCGACGGTTACCTCTACATCAACCGTCTCAACGGCAAGTGGACCCGCCGCTGGAAGAAGTCTCTGCGCCGTGAGGGCTGGACGGTGCCGGGCCACACCTGGTTGCCCGGAGTGGACCCCGACCCGTTCGGCCACGATCACGCCGACGACCGTGAGAATCACCAGCACGAGAACCACTGACCACCTCGCCGTGCGGGCAGA
Source organism: Citricoccus alkalitolerans (assembly GCF_039528175.1). Classification (NCBI taxonomy): domain Bacteria; kingdom Bacillati; phylum Actinomycetota; class Actinomycetes; order Micrococcales; family Micrococcaceae; genus Citricoccus; species Citricoccus alkalitolerans. Next base: position 712,830 of record NZ_BAAALH010000001.1, on the reverse strand, counting down.
GACAACCGGTGGTTTCTGCCCCGACAGTGAGGCGGGATACCGGGGAATACGACGCCGGCCCGGTCAC
>NZ_BAAALH010000001.1:702201-712724 GCF_039528175.1 Citricoccus alkalitolerans | reverse complement strand
GTCCGGAACGGTTCAGGCCTTCGGGAAGGCCGGGACCACGTCCCCGGCCATCTCCTCGATGACGCGGACCACCTGACAGGAGTAGCCGAACTCGTTGTCATACCAGACGTAGAGCACGGCGTTCTTGCCTCCGTTGACGATGGTGGCCAGGCCATCCACGATGCCGGCGCGGTTGGAGCCGACGAAGTCGGACGAAACGATCTCCGGGGAGTTGATGTAATCGATCTGATTGCGCAGCTCGCCGGTCAGGGACTCCTCCCGGAGCCGCCGGTTGAGCTCCTCCACCGTGGTCTCCTTCTGGAGCGCCAGATTCAGGATGGCCATCGAGACATCCGGAGTGGGGACACGGATGGCGTTGCCGGAGAGCTTGCCCTTGAGTGCGGGCAGGGCCTTGGCCACGGCCTTGGCGGCACCGGTCTCGGTGATGACCATGTTCAGGCCGGCGGCGCGGCCGCGGCGGGTGCCCTTGTGGAAGTTGTCCGTGAGGTTCTGGTCGTTGGTGTAGGCGTGCACGGTCTCCACGTGGCCGTAGTCGATGCCGTACTCGTCGTGAAGGACCTTCAGCACCGGGGTGATGCCGTTGGTGGTGCAGGAGGCGGCCGAGAGGATGGTGTCCTCGGCGGTGATGTCATCGGTGTTGACACCGAAGACGATGTTCTTGATGTCACCCTTGCCCGGGGCGGTCAGCAGCACCTTGGAGGCACCCGTGGCCTTCAGGTGCTGGCCGAGCCCGTCCTCGTCCCGCCAGCGGCCGGTGTTGTCCACCACGATCGCGTCGTGGATGTCATGGGCGGTGTAGTCGACAGCGGCCGGGTCGTTCGAGTAGATGACCTGGATGACCGTGCCGTTGGCGGTGATCGTGTTGTTCTCCTCGTCCACGGTGATGGTGCCCTCGAAGGGCCCGTGGATGGAGTCCCGGCGCAGCAGCGAGGCACGCTTGACGAGGTCGTCCTCCGAGTTCTTGCGAACCACGATGGCTCGCAGGCGCAATGACGAGCCGCCGCCCTCGTGGGAGAGGATGATGCGGGCCAGCAGGCGCCCGATGCGGCCGAAGCCGTAGAGCACGACGTCCTTGGGGGCCTTGACGCCCTGCCCGCCCTGCCCGGCCACCTCGGCCAACTCCCTGTCCAGGAAGTTCTGCAGACCGCCACCGGCGGTGCGGAACTTCGCGGCCAGCTTGCCCAGGTCGATGGATGCGGCACCGAGGTTCATCCCGGCCAGGGCCTCGACCATGGGGTAGGTATCCTCCACCGGAAGCTCGACGTCGTCGATCTGACGGGCGTAGCGGTGGGCCTTGATGATGTCGATGACGCCCTTGTGGACGAGCTGGCGGCCGTAGATGCTCGTGATCACGTTGTTGTCCCGGTACAACGAGCCGATCAGCGGAACCATCCTCTCGGCCAGCTCCTCCCGGTTGTTCCAGGCGGCGCGCTGGTCATGCGCGGTTCCGTTGGTCTCTTCTGCCACGGTAGGTCCTTCCCTTGTGCGCCTGCCTCCAGGCGGCGACGGCGCTGTCGCTGACGGGCACCGATGGGCACCCGATGAGCGGACGGTCATGGCCCGTCCCGGCCAATACCGCATCCAGATGGCACACGGCGGTGTCCAGTCTAATGACTCCAGCGCCGTTCGCCGTCGAAGTGCACGCCCGGTGACACGCGAAGAGATGTGCCCTCCGCCACCCTGGGCGGCTGTCAAGTACTGACAGCCTTGTGATTTCTTGTTTGACTCAGTCCACCGACTTCCTGAATGGTGGCTGGGAACCGACGATCCGGAACACCGTCCCCAAACCAGCGACGGAATCCGTCGTCAGACCAAGAGAGGTAATCATGTCGAGTTCGGACCACGAACCCCCGATCGCAGCGGAGGAACCGCCCACGCCGCCCACGGCCTCCACCTCGGAGTACGGCCGAGAGCATGTCCCTCCCTCAGCACGGATCCACGAGGACGATTCCGACCAGAAGATCACCGAGAAGCTGAAGCGTCAGGGCGTCCGCCTGGGTGCGGGGACCATCGCGCCGGCAGTCTTCTGGCCCTCGCTGATTCTCATCGCGGCCGTGGCGATCGTGGCTATTCTCGCCCCGACTCCGACCGGCGAGGTACTGTCCGCCATTCAGGGCTGGATCAGCACCAACCTGGGTTGGTTCTACATGCTGGCCATCGGCGTGTTCATCATCGTGGCGCTGGCCATCTGCTTCTCCAAGTTCGGCAAGATCCGCCTCGGCAAGGACGACGAGAAGCCTGAGTTCAGCGTGCTGTCCTGGTTCGCCATGCTCTTCGCCGCCGGCATGGGTATCGGTCTGGTCTTCTACGGCGTCGGTGAACCACTCGGCTATGCCACCACCACGCCGAAGCCCGGTTGGCCCGGCACCGAGACCGGAGCGGATGGCATCACCTCGATCATCCCCGGACGGGAACACTCCGTGGCCATGCTCGGCATGGCCCAGACGTTCGTGCACTGGGGGCTGCACCCCTGGGCCGTCTACGCCGTGATCGGCCTCGCCGTCGGCTACGCCATCCACCGCCGCGGGCGTCCGGTGTCCATCCGCTGGGCCCTGGAACCGATCCTGGGCAATCGGGTGAAGGGCTGGATGGGCGATGTCATCGACATCCTCGCCATCTTCGGCACCGTCTTCGGCATCGCCACCTCACTCGGACTCGGCGTCCAGCAGATCGGGTCCGGGATGGCGGCGATGGGCATCGTCGAGACACCGGATATGACCCTGCTGATCGTCCTGATCATCGTCATCACCCTGCTGGCCACCCTGTCCGTGGTCAGTGGCCTCGGCCGGGGCATCAAGTGGCTGTCCAACATCAACCTGTCCATGGCCGCCATCCTGGTGATCTCCGTACTACTGCTCGGCCCCACGCTCTTCCTGTTCCAGAACCTGGTCCAGTCCTTCGGCGTCTACCTGGCGGAGGTCATGAACATGACCTTCGACGTCGGCGCCTACACGGGCGAGGCGGGCGCGAGCTGGGGCGCGAGCTGGACCATCTTCTACTGGGGCTGGTGGGTCTCCTGGGCCCCCTTCGTGGGCGTGTTCATCGCCCGCATCTCCCGAGGCCGCACCGTCCGCCAGTTCATCTCCGGGGTGCTGCTCGTGCCGACTCTGCTCGGCTTCCTCTGGTTCTCCATCATGGGAGGCACCGGCCTGTGGCGGCAGCTCTTCTCCGATGACCCGCTGGTGCCGGAAGACGCTACCGAGTTCGGTGTGGAGGCAACCCTGTTCGACGTGCTGGGCGACCTTCCCCTCGGGAGTGTGCTCTCCGTGATCGCCATCCTGGTGGTGGCCATCTTCTTCATCACCTCCTCCGATTCCGGTTCCCTGGTGGTGGACATGCTGGCCTCCGGCGGTCACCCGAACCCGCCGATCTGGTCCCGCGTGCTGTTCGCCGTGCTGGAGGGGGCGCTCGCCATCGGCCTGCTGCTGGCCGGTGGTCTGGGAGCCCTGCAGGCTGCGTCCATTGCGACGGCACTGCCCTTCAGCCTGATCCTGATCGCCATGTGCTTCGCCATCGTCAAGGCGTTGAAGAAGGATCAGGACGCGATCGACGCCCGAGAACGCCGACTCCGGTACGAGCAGATCAGCGACCGGCTCTCCGCGGACTTCGACGACGCCTTCGGCGAACAGGTGGATCATCGCATCGACTACCGGATCTCCCGGACGACCGGTCTCTTCGACCGCCGCCGGGACGGGGGCACGGCCACGCAGACCGCCGACCCGGACGCCCCGCCGGAGCCCACGTCGTCCACTGACCCGGACGCCGTCCGGCGCCGGGACCAGTCCCGCCGGCTGTTCGGCGGGCGCCGGAAGGACGACCAGTAGGTCCAAAGAGGGGATCCCGTCCCCGATCGGTACCCGCCGCGAGTCCGCTCGTGCCAGGCACCGCGAACCCCCGGAAGGCTTCTTGGCCTACCGGGGGTTCGTCGGTTCTCAGTCTCTCGTGGAGGAGCGTGAAGGGACAGGCTGGCTTGTACGCCGGGTTCTGTACCGGGAGCGGTCACCCGCTTCCCAGCGACGGCCATCCATCTAGGCCCGCCGTTGCCGGCGGGCTCGAGCGGCCAACCCGGATGCTCGGGCGGGCAACCCTCGAACACATCCTGTTCGGCCTTGCTCCGGATGGGGTTTACCGAGCCGATCCGGTCACCCGGACCGCTGGTGGTCTCTTACACCACCGTTTCACCCTGACCGGCCCTCCTGATGCATGCACCCAGCGGGCCGGCGGTCTATTTTCTGTGGCACTGTCCTGCGGGTTACCCCGAGTGGGCGTTACCCACCATCCTGCCCTGTGGAGCCCGGACGTTCCTCACGGCACCGAGAAACGGCGCCCTGCGGCCGTCCGCCAGCCTGTCCCGGCGCACCAGTCTACCGGTGGCCTGCCACGGTGATGTCCGTACCGGCGTCCGTATCGATGTCCGTATCGATGTCCGGTCCGTGGCCCGAGCTACTGTGCTTCCGCCAGCTGCGCGGATCGACGTGGTGCGCGGGGCCCGGCGGGGATCGCTAGGCTGTTTCGGTGCTCATCCTGTTGCCGCCCTCCGAGGGCAAGACCGCTCCCCGTTCCGGCGCACCCCTGGACCTCACCTCCCTTGTCCTGCCCACGCTGGCCGGTGAAAGGACCACGGCCATGGGCATCCTCGCTGCCGTCTCCTCCGCCCCCGATGCTGCCGAGGTGCTGGGTGTGGGCGAGACCGTACGGGCGGACATCGATGCCAACGTGGTGCTCATGGAGTCGCCTGCTGCCCCGGCCCACCAGGTCTTCACCGGAGTGCTCTACGACGCCCTCGACTACGCCTCCCTCCCGGATACGGCCCGTCGGCGGGCCCGCGAGAAGGTCCTGATCTTCTCCGGCCTGTTCGGGGTGCTCGCCCTGGGCGACCACATCCCGAACCACCGCCTGTCCGTGACCAGCTCCCTGCCCGGTCTGGGCCGTATGTCCAGCTGGTGGAAGCCGCGGCTCACCCCTCCGTTGGATGCCCACGCCGAGCACTCCGGCGTCATCATCGACGGCCGATCCGGTGGCTATGCGGCGCAGTGGAGGGCCCCAGCGTCGATCACCGCCACCGTGGATGTCTTCCAGATCCGGAACGGTGAGCGAAAAGTCGTCTCCCATTTCGCCAAGTACACCCGTGGCCTGGTGGCCCGTGAGCTGCTGCTGGCCGGCCCCCGGGTCGTGAAATCACCCGAGTCCGCCGCCGAGGTGATCGCGGCCGCCGGTTCCGCCGAGGGCTCCCACGACTGGTCCGTTGACCTCGTACCGGGAACCGGGATCAAGCCGTCGAGCCTGCAGATCACTCTCCCGGACGAGCACACGACGGTCTGAGGATCCTGACCCGCTAGGCCGGCTCGGCCACGAGCTCGACCTCGAAACCGCCCGGTGCCTCCAGGTAGGCCGCGTAGTGGTTCCGGCCGCCGGCGAAGGGATGCCGGTCCGCGAACAGCAGTGTGAAGCCGCGGCTCAGTGCGGCCTCGGTCAGATCATCGACGTCCTCCCGTGAGCCGGCGTGGAACGCCACGTGGTTCAGTCCCGGCTTCAACCGGTCATGGCCGCTGGCCCTGACATGCGGGCCCGATTCCAGGACCAGGTACTCCCCTGCCCCTTGGTAGCTGGTCCCCTCGGACCACTCCCCGCTCACGGCATATCCGAGTTCCTGGAACAACCATCCCAGGCTCGACCGTGCGGCCTCGAGATCCTCCACCCAGATCTCCACGTGGTGCAGGCGTCCCGCCCGCCGTGGAGGCGTGACGCCGGCCGGGGCGGCAGCCGCGGCGGGCACCGCATCCCGCTCAGCCGGGGCGAGCAGGCCGGCGTCGTGGGTGGCTGCTGGTGAGGCCTCGCGAGCAGGTGAGGGAGTGTGTGCGGAGGCGGAGGAGTCCCCGGTGACCTTGATGCCCGACGTTGCCTTGACCCACTCGGTGCCGGCGGCCCCCGCGTCCATGGCCTCGTTGGAGAGCAGGTCGGCATCCTTGTTCTTGGCGCGCGGAATCCACTCGTAGGTGACCTGACCGGCGGGAAGGATGCCTCGGGCCTCGGCGGCCAGCTTCTGCATGTCGGCGTGCTTGATCTTCCAGCGGCCACTCATCTGCTCCACCACCAGTTTGGAGTCGAGCCGCACGTGCACGGCAGCATCCGGGTCGATCCGCCGGGCCATCCGCAGTCCGGCGATCATGCCCGAGTACTCCGCCACGTTGTTCGAGGCCCGCCCCAGCGGCTGGGCGTCGATGTCCAGGACCGCTCCGGTAGATGGATCGCGCACCAGCGCTCCGTAGCCGGCCACACCTGGATTGCCGCGGGAGCCGCCATCGGCCTCGACATAGAGGAGACGGCCGGTGGAGGGGGTGGACTGCTGGGTCACGCGGAATTCTCCTATGGAGGGTGAGGATGGTGTGGATCAATGGGGGTGGTGCGGGTGCGGTGCGGAACTGGTCGAGTCTAGGCCTGTTCGGCGCGGACCAGGATGGCTCCTGAGTCGGGGCAGTAGGCCAACGTCTCCACGGGTGTCTGCTCGATCTGCGCCAGGTCGGCAGGGCTCAGCGGCATGCCGGAGGCCTCGGACTTGTTCCCGACAAGCCGCGCCGCGCCGATCCCGCCGTTGCGCTCCCGGATCTTGTCATAACGGGCCACCAGGCCGGTGGGCAGGGTGGCGGCGAGGGCCTGGCGCCGGCCGGTGAGGTCCTTGCCTTCGGCGGCGACGCCGGCCGCCTCCGCCTTCAGCGCGGCACCGCGTTCCTGCGCTTCCGTCTGGGCCGCGGCCAGGCGGCGCTGAGCATCGACGTCGGCCGCCTCGGCCTGCTCTGCGGCCTCCATGGCCTCCAGCTCGGTCCCCTCGTGCTCGTCCTGCAGGGCCTTGAGCGTCTGCAACTCGTGCATCATGTTCTCCAGGTCCTTGGCGGACCCCTGCCCGGCATCGAGGCGCTTCTGGTTGCGGTCCCGGCGTTCCTGCACACCGGCCACCGTGGCCTCTGCCGTCCGGACTGCCTTCCGGGCCTCGGCCAGGCCGGTGGCGGTCTCCTCGGCGGCCCGTTGGTAATCCGCCAGCTCCTGCTGAAGCCGGGCGTAGTCCGGGTCCTGGCGTAGTTGTTGCATGCGGTGACGGGCGCGGTCCAGGGCTGTGTCCAGCTGCTGGAGTTCAAGCAGGCGCAACTGGTCGGCGAGGGGGACAGTGGGGGCGTTGCTCATGGTGGTGTCCTTACGGTTCGGTGGTCACGGCCCGGGAGTCAGAACGAAGTCCCAGGGATCGGAGTTGTACGAGCTCACGGCGATCTCCACGTCGAAGCCACGATCGGTGAGCAGGGTGTCCAGCGCCTCGGCGGCCGCCGGCAGCCACAGCCACTCACTGCCGAAATGGGAGACCTCCACGAGGTAGGGACGGCCACCGGTCAGACGGGCGGCTTCCCGCAGCTCGGAGGCGGGGTGGTGGCGGAGGTCTGCCGTGACGTAGACGTCCGCCTGGGCTGCTCGGACCTGGTTGAACAGGCTGTCCCCGGCCCCGCCGCAGACGGCCACGGTCTGGATGATGCCGTCCCGGTCGCCGGCCACCCGGACGCCTCCGGCGACGGCGGGCATGGCCCCGAAGACGCGGGCTGCGAATTCGGAGAGCGTGAGCGCCTGCGGCAGGCGCCCCACCCGGCCGATGCCCTCCTCGGGCAGCCCGCCCTGCGTGGGGGCCAGGGGCACGACCGATTCCAGTCCGAGGATGTCCGCGATGACATCCGAGACCCCGCCGACGGCGGAATCCGCATTCGTGTGGGCAGTCAAGAGCGCACAGCCGCCCTCGATCAGGGTGTGGACGGCCTGTCCCTTGAAGCCGGTGGCGGCCACCGAGGTCACGCCTCGCAACAGCAGGGGGTGGTGGGTAACGAGCAGCTGGGCGCCGGCGCCCACGGCCTCGTCCACCACGTCCTGGACGGGGTCCACCGCGAAATGAATCCGTCCCACCGGTTGCTCGGGGCGGCCGGCCACCAGGCCGGTGGCGTCCCACGGTTCGGCCAGGGAGGCCGGCCACAACTCCTCGAAGCACTCCAGCACCTGGGCAAGGGTCGGCGTCGTTGTGTTCGGGGTGTTCGCATCCGTGGCGTGGGTCTCGGCGCTCATGGTGCCATTCTGCCTGACCCGGGAATGAACGCGGCCAGCGTGGTGCTGTAGGGGAATGTGAGTGATCTCGACAACGCCCCTCAAGCCACAGCTGCCACTGACGCCGCCGACGCCCCCGGTGCCAGCTCCGCCCCTGCCTCCGGGGACCAGCGCTCGTCCCACCGAGTGCTGACCATGGCCGGCGGTTGCTTCTGGTGCCTGGACGCTGTCTACCGGCGGATCCGCGGAGTCTCCTCCGTGGAATCCGGGTACACCGGCAGCGACTGGCCGAACCCCACCTACGAGTCCGTCTGCTCGGGCCGCACGGGCCATGCCGAGGCCGTCCGCGTCGGGTTCGACGAGTCTGTGGTCAGCGCGGACCTCATCATGGACCTCTTCTTCACCGGACATGACCCGACGACCCTGAACCGCCAGGGCCACGACGTCGGCACCCAATACCGGTCAGCCCTGTTCCCGGCGGACGCCGCGGACGAGGAGCTGTACCGTTCGGCCATCCGGCGCAACCAGGAGAACTGGGCGGACCCCATCGTCACCACCATCGAGCCGCTCGGCACGTGGTACGCGGCCGAGGACTTCCACCAGGACTTCTATTCCAACCGCCCGGACGTCGGCTACTGCCACGTGATCATCACCCCGAAGCTGGCCAAGGTGCGCCAGCGTTACTCGGAATGGCTCGTGGAACCCTCGGAGAGCACCGGCCTGTCATAGGCTGAAGTCAGCACTGTTTTCCCGGCGGGCCCCGGCTTGCCCACGTCCACCGTTTCTGGAAGGAACACCGTCTTGGCCAACATCCTGAACAACATCACCGAAGCCATCGGCAACACCCCGCTGGTCATGCTCAACCACCTGGCCGAGGGCCTTCCCGGCAAGGTCGCCGTCAAGGCCGAGTTCTACAACCCGGCCAACTCCGTCAAGGACCGCATTGGACGCTCCATCGTGGACGCCGCCGAGGCCTCCGGTGAGCTGAAGCCCGGCGGCACCATCGTGGAGGGCACCTCCGGCAACACCGGGATCGCCCTGGCCATGGTGGGCGCGGCCCGTGGTTACCAGGTCATCCTCACCATGCCGGAGACCATGTCCAACGAGCGCCGGGTGATGCTGCGCGCCTACGGGGCGGAAATCGTGCTGACCCCGGGCGCCGACGGCATGCGCGGAGCCCTGGAGAAGGCCCAGCAGATCGTCGCCGACTCGGACAACGCCATCTGGGCACGGCAGTTCTCCACGCAGGCCAATGTCCAGGCCCACTACGACACCACGGGTCCGGAGATCTGGAACGACACCGACGGCACCGTGGACATCCTGGTGTCCGGCATCGGCACCGGCGGCACCATCACCGGCGCCGGCCGTTACCTTCGAGAGCAGAAGCCCGGGATCGGCATCGTGGCCGTGGAGCCCTCCGACTCCCCGATCCTCTCCGGTGGCAAGCCCGGCCCGCACAAGATCCAGGGTCTCGGCGCCAACTTCGTCCCGGAGGTCCTCGACACCGAGATCTACGACGAGGTGTACACCGCCACGCTCGAGGAGTCCGTCAACGTCGCCCGCACCATGGGCACCCGCGAGGGCATCCTCGGCGGCATCTCGGCCGGAGCCATCGTGTCCGCCGCCCTGGAGATCGCCAAGCGCGAGGAGAACCGGGACAAACTCATCGTGGCGATCGTCCCGGACTACGGCGAGCGGTACATCTCCACCGTCCTGTTCGAGGACATCCGGGGCTGACCGGCCGGTCGCCCCTCCTCTCCCCGGCATCCCGGCGCAGCCCGGAACCACCCGATCGAAAGGCCACCAGTGGGTTTCCTGTCCCGATTGAAGGAAGACATCGCCAATGCCCGGTCCCATGACCCGGCGGCGCGTGGGAACCTGGAGGTCGCCGTCGTCTACTCAGGTCTGCATGCCATCTGGGCCCATCGCCTGACGCACCGGATGTGGCAGCACGAGAAGCTCAGAACCCCTGCACGGGTGCTCTCCCAGGCCGCCCGCACCCTGACCGGCATCGAAATCCATCCCGGGGCGACCATCGGCCGCCGGTTCTTCATCGACCACGGCATGGGCGTGGTCATCGGTGAGACGGCCGAGATCGGGGACGACGTGATGCTCTACCACGGCGTCACCCTCGGCGGCCGCTCCCTGGAGCAGGTGAAGCGCCACCCCACCCTGCATGACGGCGTGGTGGTCGGGGCCGGGGCGAAGATCCTGGGCCCGGTGGAGATCGGCCAGGGCTCCTCGGTCGGCGCGAACGCAGTCGTGGTCAAGGACACCCCGGCGGACTCGATCGCCACCGGCATCCCCGCGACCTTCCGGCACCGCTCGCCCAAGGAGCAGCTGCCGGCCGTGGACCCGGCGGAGTACGTGGACCCCGCCATGTGGATCTGACCGGCTCAACGCCGAGAACAAACCCCCATCCCGGTACGACGACGGCCGGCACCTTCCGT
>NZ_BAAALH010000001.1:699463-702175 GCF_039528175.1 Citricoccus alkalitolerans | reverse complement strand
GTAGAAGGTGCCGGCCGTCGTCGTACTCCGTGAGGACGAGGGCTGGGCCTCAGGCCTCGATCTCGCTGCGGTCCCCCGACCACAAGGTGTGGAAGGTGCCCTCGCGGTCAGCGCGGCGGTAGGTGTGCGCGCCGAAATAGTCGCGCAGGCCCTGGGTCAGGGCGGCGGGCAGGCGATCACGGCGCAGCCCGTCATAGTAGGACAGGGCCGAGGAGAAGACCGGCACCGGCACCCCGGCGGCCACGGCGGTGGCGACCACGCGGCGCCAGGCCGGCAGCGCGGCGGCGATCGCATCCCGGAACTCCGGGGCGAACAGCAGATTGGACGGCTGGCCCTCGGCGGTGGTGCCGGGTTCCGGGTGGCGGGAGGTGTCCCGGCCGCCGAATGCCTTCATGATGACGTCGAGCAGGTCGGCACGGATGATGCACCCGTCCCGCCAGAGCGAGGCGATGGTGCCCAGGTCCAGCGACCAGCCGTACTCGGCGGCGGCTGCCGTGAGCATGTCCAGACCCTGGGCGTAAGACACGAGCTTGGAGGCGTACAGCGCCAGACGGACGTCCTCCACGAAGGCATCCCGGTCCGCGTCCTGCGGGGCGGGCACCGAGCCGGTGCCCGCGGCCAGCATCTGCTGGGCGGTGGCACGGATCTCTGACTGGCTGGACAGTGATCGGGCGAAGACGGATTCGGCGATCGCCCCGATGGGCGAGCCGAGGTCCAACCCGGAGATGGCGGTCCAGCGGCCGGTGCCCTTCTGACCCGCCTGGTCCACGATCACGTCCACGAGTGGCTTGCCGGTCTGGGCGTCCACGTGTCCGAGGACCTCGGCCGTGATCTCGATCAGGTAGGACGCCAAGTCGGTGGAGTTCCATGAGCGGAAGATCCCGGCCTGGTCGGCCGGCTCGATCCCGCCCACCGAGCGCAACAGGTCATAGGCCTCGCCGATGACCTGCATGTCCGCGTACTCGATGCCGTTGTGGACCATCTTGACGAAGTGACCGGCGCCATCGGTGCCGATCCAGGCACAGCACGGATCGCCCTCGTAGTGGGCCGAGATGTCCTCCAACAAGGGACCGAGTGCCTCGTAGGACTCCTTCGGCCCGCCGGGCATGATCGCCGGACCGTTGAGCGCACCCTCCTCGCCGCCGGACACGCCGATCCCGACGAAGTGCAGGTCCTTCGCGGCCAGGGCGGCTTCGCGGCGGCGGGTGTCCTCGTAGTGGGAGTTCCCGGCGTCGATGACGATGTCGCCGGGTGCCAGCATCGGCACCAGCTGGTCGATGACGTCATCCACGGGCTGACCGGCCTTGACCATGATGAGCACGCGGCGCGGCACGGCCAGGTTCTCGACCAGTTGGGTCAGCGTCTCCGTGGGGATGAAGGTACCCTCGTTGCCGTGCTCGGCCACGAGCGCATCGGTTCTGGCTCGGCTGCGGTTGTGCAGGGCCACGGTGTAGCCGTTCCGCGCGAAGTTCCGGGCCAGATTGGCCCCCATGACCGCTAGTCCCGTGACGCCGATGTCAGCCTTCATGCCATTCCTTCCCAGCACGCTCGGTGCTGCTACCAACAGGGGGTGGGCCTCCGCCCGAGGAGGGGCGGTGCGACCGTGCTCCAGCCTACGCGGTCGCAGGCCCCACTGACCGCCGGTCCAAGGCCGGACCGGCGCAGGACTGGCCGGCCGCGCGTCAGTCACCGACGGCGTCGCGTCCCCGGCGGACGATGAGCGGGTCCGGGATACCGATGACCTCGTGGTCCTTGCCGTCGTACTCGAACTTGGACAGGAAGTAGCGCATGGCGTTCAGCCGAGCTCGCTTCTTGTCATTGGAGCGGATGGTGGTCCACGGCGCGTGGTCCGTGTCCGTGTGGAGGAACATGGCCTCCTTGGCGGCCGTGTAGTCCTCCCAACGGTCCAGTGACTCCAGGTCCATCGGGGACAGCTTCCACTGGCGTACCGGGTCGATCTGACGGATGGCGAAGCGCGTACGCTGTTCGGACTGCGTCACCGAGAACCAGAACTTGGTCAGGTGGATCCCGTCATCCACGAGCATCTTCTCGAACAGCGGCACCTGGTTCATGAAGGTCGTGTACTGGTCGTCTGAGCTGAAACCCATGACCCGCTCCACCCCGGCGCGGTTGTACCAGGAGCGGTCGAAGAGCACGATCTCGCCCTCGGTCGGGAAATAGTTGATGTAGCGCTGGAAGTACCACTGACCCTGCTCCCGGTCCGAGGGCTTGTTCAGCGCCACCACGCGGGCTGTCCGCGGGTTCAGATGCTCGGTGAAGCGCTTGATGGTGCCACCCTTGCCGGCCGCGTCCCTGCCCTCGAAGACGATGATGTGCCGCTGGTCGGTGTCCTCGCCCCAGTACTGCAGCTTCAGCAGTTCGATCTGCAGCTTGTACTTCTCGAGCTCGTATTCCTCACGGGACAGTCGCGACTCGTAGGGGTAGTCCTCCTGCCAGGTCTCCACGGCCCGACCCTGGGGGTCGATCAGGTCCGGGTCCGGGGTATGCCCGTCGGAGACGGTGTATCCGCCGTTGCGCAGTTTGTCGATGAATTCGCGCAGGTTCTCCCGCGGAGCATCAGGGGTCAACAGCATGTGGTCTCCTTCTACGCCGGGCTGGGCTTTCATTCTCCATCATTGGATGGACGCGTTACGGACCACGACTTCTCGTTTTCCCATCCTCCGGTGAACAGGCCATGAACAGTCCCGGGGG
>NZ_BAAALH010000001.1:668844-699440 GCF_039528175.1 Citricoccus alkalitolerans | reverse complement strand
TAGGTCTGGGTCAGGAGGTCAGAGGGCCACGGCAAAGGGCGGGCGCTGCAGGTCCTCGGCGAGGGCCTCGGACGGGTCGGATCCGAGCTCCACGATCCGGTTGTCCGCGTCCACGTGGACGACAGTCGGCACGAAAGAACGGGCCTCGGCGGCCTCCATCTGGGCGTACGTGATGAGGATGACGGTGTCCCCCACGTCCACCAGGTGCGCCGCGGCGCCGTTGATGCCCAGCACCCCGGAACCGCGTTCACCGGCGATGGTGTAGGTCTCCAGCCGTGCCCCGTTGGTCACGTCCACGATGGCCACGAGCTCGCCGGGGAGGATGTCCGCGGCCTCGAGCAGGTCCTGGTCCACGGTCACGGAGCCGACGTAGTGCAGATCGGCGTGGGTCACGGTGGCCCGGTGGATCTTGGACTTGAACATGGTTCGGGTCATGGCCATGTGGCGTGCGTCCCTTCAGATGGCTGGTCTTCCCGTAGTGCCTACTTCAACGGTCAAGGTGCTTCCCGTATTCCGAAAGCAACCCCCTATACTAACCTGCTCGTCGTGCTCCCAGCCAGGGTTCCCGACTTCCGGACGCCTTCCCAGACCGCCGGTACCGTGTGACCATGGTCCAATTTCCCTCCACTTCTCCCTCCTCGTCTCCCTCCATCCAGACCGGTTCGGAGTTGCCGGACCAATCGGCGCGCACGTGGCTGGTGACGGGTGCGACCCACGGCATCGGCCTGGAGGTGGCCCGTACGGCCGCCCGGGCGGGGGCACGGCTGGTGATCCCGTGCCGTGATCGGGAACGGGGCCGTACCGTGGCGGGACAGCTGCGCCGGCTCGGAGCCGAAGTGGTGGAGGGCCACCTGGATCTGGCCGACCTGGCATCCGTCAGGAATTTCGCTGCCGGCCTGGACGAGCCCATTGTCGTCCTGGTCAACAACGCCGGCGCGGTCACCTCGCGTCGCCGCGAGACCACCGACGGTTTCGAGATGATCCTCGGCACCAACTTCCTGGGGCCCTTCGCCTTGACCAACCTGATCGCCGGACACCTCCGTGGGCGGGTGGTCATCGTCGGTTCGGGCGCACATCACAGCGGACGGGTCGATGCCGCTGACCCGCACTTCCGGCACCGCCGCTGGAGCATCGCGGCGGCCTATGCGCAGCCCAAGCTCTGCGACATGCTCTGGGCCCGCGCGCTCCAGAAACGGCTGGCCGATCAAGGATCCGCCCTCGACGTCCAGCTCGCCCGCCCCGGTTGGGCCGTCACCAACCTGCAGAATGCCACCGGCGTGCCCGTCCTCGACCGCGCCGTCACGGGCGTCTGCCGCCTGATCGGCCAGTCGGCAGCAGACGGATCGCTGCCGATACTGGAGGCCGCCGTGACCGGCCTGCCGCCCCTGACCTATTTCGGTCCCGACGGCTTCCGCCAGTGGCGGGGCAGCCCCGAAGCACAGCAGACCTCAGCACTGGCCCGCGACGACGCCGCGGCAGAGGCGATCTGGGACCTCGGGGTGCGCGAGACCGGCACCAATCTCTCGAGGGCCGGCCAGCAGACTCCCGGCGGGCGTCCTCGGTAGCATAGGGATGGTCCATGGCCGTGGTCGGTCAGTTCGTGCGCGGTGGCCCACAGGTGACGAGCCGCTACTGAACGAGGTTGATCTCCATCCTTCCGGAACCGATTGCTGACGCTCCCTCGTTGACCTGGCAACAGGCCGGGGTGACCGAATCCGCCACGTGGTGGTCTGCCAACGGCCGGCCGGCCCCCAAGAAGCTGGTCGTCGTCGATGACCGACTCACCACCGTCCAGGCCGTGAAGTACGCGGCCCAGGGCACCGCCATGCTGTGGCTGGGCGACTTCCACAACGCGAAGCAGATCCTCAGCGCGATCGATCGACGCCTGGCCAAGGGCCGAAGCGGCGAGGCGGCACGGCCCGTCATCGGCGATGCGGATGCCTTCTATCGCCTGCGCCAAGCCCGCGCCCAGCGATCGCGGATGATGTCCTTGATGCTGGTGCCGCTCGCATTCGACGCACTGGGCGGGTCGGCCAGGGTGCCTCTGCCCCGCGCCCCACAGGTCGGCCCCGCGGTCGAATTCGCCTACGCGCAGCAACCCGGCTTCGGCGAGAGCAACGCTGTGGTGAGTCTGCAGGAGCTGACCGGCGTCCAGAGCGCCTACCAGTGGTACTTGACCGGCATCGACATCCCCGCCGTGAACGGGAGGATCCATCCTCACTACGGCACGTTCCTGCCCACCCGCCACGAGTATGTCGACCTGGTGGCGCAGGCACCGCTGACCAATCGGGATGTGGCGTTCGATGTGGGCACCGGCACGGGACTACTGGCCGCTGTGCTCGTGAACCGTGGCGTGCAGAAGGTGGTGGGGACGGACCTCCACCAGCGTGCGGTGGACTGCGCGAACGACAACTTCGCCCGGCTGGGCATCCAAGACGCTGCCGCAGCTCAGCTGACCAGCATGTTCCCGGACGGACGGGCACCACTCATCGTCTGCAACCCCCCGTGGTTGCCGGGCAGCGCGGCGACCACCCTCGACGCGGCCGTGTACGACCCCGGCAGCACCATGCTGCTGCAGTTTCTGGTCGGACTACCGCACCACCTCACGGATGACGGCGAGGGCTGGTTGGTCCTCTCGGACCTGGCCGAGATCCTCGGACTGCGCAGTCGACAGCTGCTGCTGGACGCCATTGACCAGGCAGGCCTTGAGGTGATCGATCGGCTCGATACGACACCCCGCCATCAGCGAGCCACCGACCGCTCAGATCCTCTCCACGCCGCCCGTTCGCGGGAAGTCACCTCGCTGTGGAGGCTGCACACGAAGCGGCCGAGCAGTCCCCCGCTCGGATGAGCCACCGGCCTACAGCCCGAACACCACCGCCACCCAAAGCATCCCCGGGACAAGGAACGCCCGCTGGACGAGGCCTGTCCGCGGCGAGTCGTTCTCCCACGCTACCCCGAAGGCCACCATGGCTCGGATCAGCCAGAGGGCCACAACGCCGGAGGCAATCTTCCAGACCAGTTCCGGTATGACGAAGGCGGCCAGGGCTGCCGCCGCGGGCAATGCGAGGAACAGGATCATCCCGACACCATCGTGGAGTCGGTGCCAGATGCTCGTCGCCGGAGGATCGCCTTCTGGGGTGCCGGGTGGATATCCCCGGACCGGGTCCATCCGGAAGATCCCGGAGAGAAGCAGTCCGACCCCCACGACGGCCAGCGCGGTTCCCAAGGCCGGGGAGACATCAGAGACGGCCATCCCCACACCTCCCACGGCGACCGCAGCCCCACAGAGGATGAAGTTGAGGGTCTAGATCCAACCGCGGGCGCCCAGGGCGAGGGCACTGACCGGGTGCCGCACTGGAGAGTATCCCGGCCGGGCCCACCCTTCGAGGAGGAACACCGCCACGAACAACAGCGCTCCACCGACCCCGATCCAACCAGCCATGGTCACCTCCGAGATCCACCGGACGCCTGTGGATCTGTCCGGTACCACCCAGCACATCCGACATCACCGGGCCGGGACCAGTGCCATCGGTCATGGCCGTCAATCTGATACCCGACGATGGTGCCCATGAACCTGAAAGGGAGCCCGGCCCATGGCCGGGCTCCCTGCCTTCTGCCACTGTTGACTCAACTCAGGTGCAACCCATGTCTCGACTCATCACAAGGGTGGAAGGCCGCAATCACTGTAGGAGCATCGAGTCGCGGTAGGCGCTCACGAACGCGAAAGGGGCAGACGTCCTCTACTGTTCGCCTTCTCCACGGCTAAGTTCCTTCGGCCGCAGCCAGGTCCGGAGGGCAAGAGCACCTACATCATCCCGCCCCGTCTCCCAACCAGTCGGTGGGGATCAAGGCGACGCCATTGCGCCAGTTCTCGACAACCGCGTCTTGGAACCACTCGTCTGCGAGGTTCGCGTGGTCACACACGACCACCTGGAGGTCCCCGGTTAGCGTCGAGACGACATCCCGCATAAGCGTGAACTGTCTCCGTACTGCTTCCCAGTCAGCGTTCTCGTCGTCAGTAGCATCAACGACCTCTTCAGGAAAGAACGCCTGCGTCGGCTGATCGAACATGACGAATCGCGGAACAGGTCGATTGTTCGTCGCGAACCAGTGGTGGAGAGCAAGGTGTGCCACCAGGTGGTAGCCGACCCAATTCTCAGCGCTTCCCATACGCCCAAGCGGGACGCGGCCTCCAGGGCGCTGAACAGTTACGGTCAGGTCAATTGGGTCAAGACGCACGTAGTGCTCAGAACCCTCCAGTTGAAGGTAACGCGCATAGTCCGTCATCAGTTCAGACACCGAGTCGATGGCAGTGCGAAGAGCTGCGGCGGGATCGTCACGCTCGCTAATGTCCTCCAGCCGCGCGAGCTGTCCGCGGTACCGACGCTCAGCGTTTCGCAGGTTGGTGAGGTCGGCAGCGATATCGACACCCCTTTCGAGTTCCTGACTGACTCGGCCTTGGAGGAACGCAATTCGCTCTCGTCGTTCACGGCCTGCTGCGATCGCCGCTTCTTGTTGAGCTACGGCATCGAGCTCAACGACATTCTCGCGGAGTGCTCCCACGAGCGGGTCGCGGCTCGCC
This sequence comes from Citricoccus alkalitolerans, assembly GCF_039528175.1. Taxonomy (NCBI): domain Bacteria; kingdom Bacillati; phylum Actinomycetota; class Actinomycetes; order Micrococcales; family Micrococcaceae; genus Citricoccus; species Citricoccus alkalitolerans. The sequence goes on along the minus strand of NZ_BAAALH010000001.1, from coordinate 694,855 downwards.
TCCACTCGTTCGATCGTCGCTTGGCGCCGAGACGAGACGCCCTTCGATGCTTCGAGGCGCGTCTCCAAGGCTTTCAGGAGCGATCGCAACTCAATGACGGTCTCGTCTGGGTGATCCAGACCTTGGTCGCAAAGCGGGCAGACACTCACATCTCCATCGATCAAGGCAGACTTGGGGACGAGCAGATCGAGCGCACGAAGCCTCTCCGCTTGGTACTGGGCTTCGGTCTGCGAGTCACCCTGTTCGCCTTGCAGCTTGCTAAGGAGTTCGAGTTGATCATCAACTTCACGGATTCGAGCCCGGATCGTTCGTCCTTCCTCCGCAAGTTCTCTCCTTCGGCGCGAGTCCTCCGACTCTTCGTCTGACGCGTTGTCAGACCGATACGCCAAGATGCTTTCCAGCATGGCGCGTATCCCTTCTCTGGCGCCAATTCCTGCATGACTGGGTAGGAGGTCAAGGCTGACCGCGGACTCGATCAGGTGGGTGACGCGGCTATCTTGTTGGTCGAGGTCTGCTTCGGCAGCGCGAATGCTGTTCTGAGTACGTTGCAGAGTCCTGCGTGTTGCAACAAGCTGGCGCCGTAGTGCACCTTGCTCGGGCGTCGCTGCACCTAGGAAATACGGGAGAGTGTCGCGAATCGTTGTTTTGATGTCGTTCTCCACCTGACGGTGAAAAAGCACGTCGCGACTAGCGATCTCTCCTTGGTTCTGGAAACAGTAGAAGAGCGCTTGTCGGACTGAGACGTTGAAGGGCTGTCTGAGTGATCCACCTTCCGGGTCAATGGTGAAGGACTCGATACGAAGACGTTCAGTAAGTGTGTCTTTTAGTACATCGGTATCGGCATTGACTTCGAGTTCGTCATACGTAGGCGCAGTGAGGTCGAGACCACCTGTGCGGACCATCGCGCGATGAGTGCTTGCACCTTCTGGGTTTGGTCGACAGATCAGAACGCGTTCGTTCGAGAACTCAACGATTACGTAGTACCAGGAGGCGTGATCGCTAATAACTCCAGTCGGGATGGTGACTGTGTTTCTTCCGAGACAATATTCGACGATGTCGAGTATCGCCGACTTACCGGTTTTCGACTTTCCAGTCAGAATATTCAGCGCACCCCGACGGAAATTGACGTCACGACGTCGCCCCGACTCATTAAATACACCAAGGGACACGATTTGCACTATCAGCCTCCGATTCCGAGTAGTTCGAACGCTAGGTGGGTTTCGACGGCGTTAAACCATTGTCCGCAAAAGCGTGCTGCCTTGACGGAATCGCTCAGTTCGGTCGGCCACTTTGATGTGGCGTTTTTCGGTCTAGCGAGCGCGACAAGGTTGGTGCCATCGAGCCCGAGCCGCTTGGAGCGGAGGCCGTGGCGGATGGCTCGTTTCGTTGGCAGCGCCATGTTCGCCACGCGGAACTCCATGTCCGCAAGCAGATCGTGATTTCGAACTGCCCAACGCGCGAGAGTGATTCGTCGATCACGGGGCAGGCTGTCTCGTGTCTGCGGGTGCAAAGTCAGCGGCAAGATCAGGTACGCAGCAGGCCACGCGAGGCCGGTGGTGCCGTTCTGTGCTTTCGCCCAACATGCATTGACGAGAAGTTCCGTAGTCAAAACGGTATTGAAGAGTGCCATAGCTTCGGGCGCGCGCGCCACAGGTGAAACCAGCGGCTCAGGTGGTTGAGACATGGCCAAGCATCTCCTCCAATCTCGACTCGAATTCGGGATGCCAGCCAATCCGATACCCCAACTCGCCATCGGCGAGTGCGTGAAACATTCCACGGTTGAACCACGGCTCGTCAAAGCGGTCGCGCAGACGGGCCCGCGACTCTCTCGCTACTTCTTCTAGAATCTCCTGGCCGACGACGTCATGGTCGGTCCGCCCTTCACGTCTCATGCTGGCCACTCGTGAGTCGAAGGTTTGTTCCCACTCGTCTTGGAGACGAAAGGCGAACCGGTCAAGTTCGGTCTCGGCCAGGAGTTGGTGGCGCAGCCAGAACGAGCGTTGAGTGAATGATCGGTGATAGTCCCGGATGGCTTTCCAAAGCCTGTTGTTCTCAAGCGCGATCCAGAGGAGTTGCTGCACGAACGGCCGGTCCTTGTATAGATCGGAAATCGACTCGTCATGCTCTTGCATGACAGCTGGGTCGATCGGCAAGGTGTCACTCTTGAGCTGGTCGGCGATCTCAGTAACCTGCACGATCAAGTCTTGACCGGTGACAGATTCCAGCGACCTGCTCAAAAGTCGCACCGATATCCCGGACCACCACCCTTTTAGGAGGTGGAGGAAGATCTCGTCTCGTCCGGTTGGAAATGCATACCGGAAGGTCCGGACCAAGTCACTGTCGATCTGAACTGCTGGTAGTGACCCATCATCAATGATGATGCGGTCCACCAACTCAACCCTTTTGTATTCGTCGAGGTCGATAAACTTCTGGCGCCACTTTTCGGTGGTCTTGCTCGTCGACTCTCTTGCGGCATCCAACAACTCATCAAGCGCAGCAGAAGTGTCGCGGCGCTCGCCGTCACGGAGACGGATTAGTCCCGACTCTTGATTGAGCTTCCGAGTGGTGACTAGGCGTAGCACGAGTTTGTCGGATGAAGGCAAGTCCATCCAGACATTCAGTGTTCGCCAGAGGTCGACTGTTGCAGCTGTGAGCGGACTGTCGCCTTGTGTGTGGTGCTTCGTTTGTAGAAGCTCATTGGGCGAACCTGCGCTGTCGAACTCGATATCATCCAATGCTTCTAGACGAAGCTGAGTTGCCGGCTCTGAAGTCGCGCGCTTCCCTAGTTCAACCAGTGCCCACATGCACTGATGTACGTATCCGAGGGCTTGGCCGGCCGCACTATGCGACGACTCTTGCGTCACGGCGCTCACCTCCTCGGGCACAATCCAGCAGTGGTCTGACCCTAGCGTCCCGAGGGTACGGACATTCCCCATTGGCTCGCGCAGCGGGCTGCAATTAACTACGCCACGGGTTCGAGACCCAACTCGGACCCCACTGGGACAAGAAATCCCGAACTCAGCGGGTCGGGTGGCGTAGTGCAAGCGTATCAGCGCCTTCGGACGCGCCTGCCCTTTCAGAGTTGCGCTAAAGCGTTCGTCCCAGCTCCTCACACCCGGCTCTATGCTCCGTGCGCGGGCTTCGGACGCGAGCGATGTCACGTGCTCGATCAAGGGCACTGCGGACGCGAGCGGCGTCGATATTCTGTGCAGTCGTCCCGGGTGCCATGCCCAGGGTGTCTCATCGGCGATGCCGTACCGGTCCCGGCGGCCGGCGACCGTGCGGGTATACCTCGGCCACGCTTGCGCTTCGTGCGGATCGTTCAGCGGCGCCCCCAATGGTCTCATCCAAACTTCCGCAGCGTCGCTTAGCACATCTGCGCGATCTTCGATCAGCCTCCGCCACTCTTCCAATACTTCCCGCATGTCGGCACTCATCGGACCATCCGCGTATGTGATGAGGCCGGCGATCAGGTGCGGCAACTTACGGGTGCGACCGGACCCCGCCGGGCGCGCAATGGTGCGAGGGACGCGGTAGTGAAAAACGGAGTCGATGTCGGCGGCCCCCGTGAAACCGCGCGCCGCGACGAGGCGAGGGAACAAACAGTTCAACTCAAGCAAGAACGATGCCTTCAAGCCCACTACGCCGAAGCGGTCCCGCTCGCCCTCCCGAAGAGCGAGCAGGACCGCATCCTGGGTGAACTCGACCAAATCAGACAGCTCGTGGATGCCCATCACCGCGAGTACACCGACGCCCGAGCCCGCCTCGACAACGCGCTGAATTTGATGGCCAACTGTGCTGACATCAAAAACCGGTGCGATGACTCCAACCGGCACCTATCCAACCAGGCGTTCTTCCCCAAGGTCTAAATAGCCGAAGACGACGAACTAGGCGTCGAGAACAACCGGCCCTTTGAGATGCTGCTGAACCTCGAGATCAACACCAACGCCCTTACATGGGCGGTGATCGTAGACAGGTCCCGAACCACCATCAGCAATTCTGTCGGCAAGGATCGAGCCTTGTGCGTTAGGTGGGCCCAGAGGGACTCGAACCCCCGACCCCTTCGGTGTAAACGAAGTGCTCTAACCAACTGAGCTATAGGCCCCAACCCCCGGTGCGGGCAGACCGCCACCGGACCGCTCCATGCTACCTCAGCGGCACGATCTGCAACGTCACATCGGGGTGCTGGACCTCTCCCCCAAAACGGCGTCCAGGTGGTCCTGGAGCCGGCGCTCGCCCCCTGCGTCGGCCCGGACTCGGGCCAGCACCGTTCCGGCGGCGTCCATCAGGACACTGCTGCGCCGCGCCCGGCCGGTGACCTCATTGAACTCACCTACCGCGCGGGCCGCCGCCCCGTGGGGCCAGAAGTCGGACAGCAGCGGGGTTCGGATCCCGGTCTCGTCTGCGATCTTGCGCAGCACTGCGGCGGAATCGCAGGACACCACCCGGAGCCCGACGCCGGCCGGTGCCAGCCGCTCGGCCAGCTCGTCGACCCAGCCGAGCTCGGCAGAGCACACCGGGGTGAAGGCACCCGGCAGGAAGAACAGCCAGCAGCGGGTGGGCGCGGCGCCGTCGTCGTGCGTGGTCCCGCGACTGGCACCGAGCGCCGCCGGGGACGGCGGCACTACGGGAGGCCACGACCAGAGCTGGCCGTATTGGTCCCGCAGGGCCGGCATGTCCGCGGGGATCTCCCTCTCCCCCGCCGGACCGGTCACAGGTTTCGCTTGCCCACCAGCCGGGTGGCAGACCAGTCCGCAGAGACGCCGGCCGTGGTGGTGACGTGCAGGCCAGCCGTCGGCGCCGCCTCGGCGATGTCCGCCGGCGGAACGTGGCCGTCTCGACCGTTGCGCGGGGTGAGCAACCACAGCGTCCCGCCCGTGTCCAACGTGGTCTGCGAGTCCATGAGGGCATCGGCCAGGTCGTCGACGTCTCCGTCCGCCTCCCGCCACCACAACAGGACGGCATCGACCGGCTCCTGGTCCTCCTCAGTCAGCAACTCGTTACCGAGCTCGTCCTCGAGTGTGTTCCGGAAATCGAAGTCGATGTCCTCGTCAAAACCGAGTTCCTGGACCAGTTTGCCTTCGGAAAGGCCCATCTTCGCGGCCGGTCCCTCACTGGTCTCCGCAGTACGCCCTACGGCGGGGGCGGAGTCTGGCTGGTTCACATCTCTCCTTGACTGTTGCGTGGTACCCATGTGGGCATCATCTCACCAGATTACGTCCTCCCGGGCACCACGGGCCATGCGGGGTACGCAAGCCTGCATCCGAGGCCCGTCAGGTTATACAGTCGTGGGTGGAACCAGAGGACTCGCCACTGACCATCCAGCCGGACGATCCCGGTGTGGACCGCGGGCCCACCAGACCAGCGGAGACCATCCGCCGACAGAGAGGTTGCCGTGAGCGCAGCTGAAGAGAGCTCCCACATCCTGAGCGGACTGACCAACCAGATGTCAGACAAAGATCCCCAGGAGACGGCCGAGTGGATCGAGTCCTTCGACGGACTCGTGGAAGAGCGGGGCACGGAGCGCGCGGAGTACATCATGCGCCAACTCCTACAGCGGGCCGGCACCAAGTCGGTCGGCGTACCGATGGTCACGACCACGGACTATGTCAACACGATCCCCGTGGACCAGGAGCCCGAGTACCCCGGAGACGAGGAGCTCGAGCGCCGCTACCGCAACTATCTGCGGTGGAACGCCGCCATGATCGTCCAGCGTGCCCAGCGCGAGGGGGTCGGGGTCGGCGGACACATCTCCTCCTACGCCGGCCTGGCTACCATCTACGAAGTGGGCCTGAACCACTTCTTCCGCGGACAGGACCACCCGGGCGGTGGCGACCAGGTCTTCTTCCAGGGCCACTCCTCACCCGGCAACTACGCCCGGGCCTTCCTCGAGGGACGGCTGACCGAGGAGGAGCTCGACGGCTTCCGCCAGGAGAAGTCCAAGGCGCCCCAGGCCCTGCCCTCCTACCCGCACCCGCGCATGCTGAAGGACTTCTGGCAGTTCCCCACCGTGTCCATGGGCCTCGGTCCGATCAACGCGATCCACCAGGCGCAGTTCAACCGATACCTGCACAACCGCGGGATCAAGGACACCTCGGACCAGCAGGTCTGGGCTTTCCTCGGCGACGGCGAGATGGACGAGCCAGAATCACGTGGCGCCCTTCACATCGCCGCCAATGACAAGCTCGACAACCTGAACTTCGTGGTGAACTGCAACCTGCAGCGACTCGACGGGCCGGTTCGCGGCAACGGCAAGATCGTCCAGGAGCTGGAGGCCTACTTCCGCGGCGCCGGCTGGAACGTCATCAAGGTCCTCTGGGGCCGCGAATGGGACCAGCTGCTCGACCAGGACAACGAGGGCGAGCTCGTCCGCATCATGAACGAGACCCTCGACGGCGACTACCAGACCTACAAGGCGGAGTCCGGCGGATTCGTCCGGGACCACTTCTTCGGCCGCTCCTCGGTGACCAAGGAGATGGTCGCCGACATGACGGACGACGAGATCTGGGGCCTCAAGCGCGGCGGACACGACTACAACAAGGTTTACGCCGCCTACCAGGCCGCCATGGAGTACAAGGGCAAGCCGACCGTCATCCTCGCGCAGACCATCAAGGGCTACGGACTGGGTCCGCACTTCGAGGGTAAGAACTCGACGCACCAGATGAAGAAGCTCACGGTCGAGGACGTCAAGCTGTTCCGCGACCGCCACCGCATCCCCATCACGGACGAGCAGATCGAAGCCGACCCGTACAACGTGCCCTACTACCACCCGGGTCCGGATGCACCGGAGATCAAGTACATGATGGAGCGGCGCCAGAAGCTGGGCGGGTTCCTGCCAGAACGCCGCACGGACTATGACAAGATCCCCATGCCGCCGGAGGCGACCTACAAGCACGCCCGCAAGGGCACCGGCAAGCAGCAGGCCGCCACCACCATGGCCTTCGTGCGGCTGCTCAAGGACCTGATGCGGGACAAGAACATCGGTAACCGCATCGTGCCGATCATCCCGGACGAGGCCCGTACCTTTGGCATGGACTCGTTCTTCCCCACGGCAAAGATCTACAACCCCAAGGGTCAGAACTATCTGTCCGTGGACCGGGAACTGATGCTGTCCTACAAGGAGTCCACATCCGGCCAGCTGTACCACGTGGGCATCAACGAGGCCGGCGCCACCTCGGCGATGACCGCCGTGGGCACGTCCTACTCCACGCACGGCGAGCTGATGATCCCCGTGTACATCTTCTACTCGATGTTCGGCTTCCAGCGCACCGGCGACGCCTTCTGGGCCGCCGGTGACCAGCTGGCCCGCGGTTTCGTCATCGGCGCCACCGCCGGACGCACCACTCTGGCCGGTGAGGGCACCCAGCACATGGACGGCCACTCGCCGATTCTGGCCGGCACCAACCCCGCGGTGAAGCACTACGACCCGGCGTTCTCCTTCGAGATCGCGCACATCGTCCGCCAGGGCCTGGAGGACATGTACGGGGAGCATGACCGCGGAGACGACGTCCGCAACGTCATGTATTACCTCACCGTGTACAACGAGCCGATCATCCACCCGAACGAGCCGGAGGACCTGGACGTGGAGGGGCTGCTCAAGGGCATCTACCGCTACAGCCAGGCCAGCGCCGACGTCACCGGGCCGAAGGTCCAGCTCATGGGTTCCGGAGTGTCCGTACCATGGGTCATCGACGCGGCCAAGGTCCTCGCCGAGGAGTGGAACGTGGCCGCCGACGTGTGGTCCGTGACGAGCTGGAACGAGTTGCGCCGTGACGCCGTGGCCGCCGAACGCGAGGCGATGGAGAACGCGGAGGGCAAGGCCCGCGTTCCCTACCTCACGCAGAAGATGGCCGAGACGGAGGGACCCGTGGTGGCCACCACGGACTACGCCACCCTGGTTCCCGACCAGATCCGCCCCTTCGTCCCGAACGACTTCGCCACCCTGGGTGCTGACGAGTTCGGCTTCGCTGACACCCGCGCCGCAGCCCGCCGCTACTTCCTCATCGACACCCACTCGATGGTCGTGAAGGCACTGCAGATGCTGGAGAAGGACGGAAAGGTCACGGAGGGCACTGCCGCCGAGGCCTACCGCAAGTACCGGATCGACGACGTCAACGCCGGGACCACCGGCAATGCCGGTGGCGATTCCTGACCCCCTCCCCAGGGTCCTCCGGGATCCCTGTCCGGGCTCGTCCGGATCCCGACGACGGCCGGTGAGGTGCCCAGCGCGCCTCACCGGCCGTCGTCGTCCTTGTGGGTTTCCCACAATGCGCCTGTGTCACGCGCGTCACGACGCCCTCGCCGGGGCCTATGCTCGAGTGCATGTCCGACGCGCGTAGCACCCCACCGACGCGCAAGATCTCCGAGGAGTCCCTGCGCCGACTGCGGGGCCATCTGGGCGTGCTCAACACTGCGACGCTCCAGCGTCTGGATTCCACCCTGCCGTGGTATCGCAAGCTGACGCCGGACGAACGCTCCTCCCTCGGCCTCATCGCCCAGCGCGGGCTCACCGGATTCCTGTCCTGGTTCGAACGCCCGACCACCTCCATCAGCACCGTCCTGGGGGAGGTCTTCGGCGGCGCCCCCACCGAGTTGACCCGCTCCATCAGCCTGCAGCGAGCCCTCCAGCTGATCCGCACGGTCGTGGATGTGGTGGAGGCCCAAGTCCCGGGGATCGTGCAGGACCGAGACCAGATCCTCGTGCGCGAGGCAGTCCTGAGATACTCGCGCGAGATCGCCTTCGCCTTGGCCGATGTCTATGCCCGTGCCGCCGAGACCCGCGGCGCCTGGGATAGTCGGAACGAGGCGGTCCTGCTGGACGCTGTGCTGCGCGGTGAGGCACCGGACGAGATCCTCTCCCGGGCCACCGCTGCCGGCTGGAACGGCGACAAGGGAATCATGGTGATGGCCGGGCCGACCCCGGCCGCCGATCTGCCCACCCGTCTGGCGGGGGCACGGCGCACTGCGGTCCGCGCCGGCCATGACCTGCTGGTGGGGGTCCAGTCCGAACGGATCGTCCTCGTGGTCGGCGGCGTCACCGATGCCAGCCAGGCAGCAGTCGCCCTGGCACCCTGGTTCGGTGACGGCCCGGTGGTCTACGGCCCCCTCTCCGACAGCCTGGTGGATGCCCACCGCAGCGCTCGCGAAGCCCTCGCCGGACTGGCCGCCGCCGCCGCCTGGCCCCGCGCACCCCGCCCCGCCCATGCCCAGGACCTCCTCCCCGAGCGCGCCCTGCATGGCGACCAGGCCGCCATCGACGTGCTGGTCCAGCGCGTCTTCACACCCCTCCAGGCCGCGGGCAATTCCCTGCTGGAGACGGTGGACGCCTACTGCGAGCTGGGCCATTCCCTCGAGGGAACCGCCCGGGAACTGTTCATCCACGCCAACACAGTCCGCTACCGACTACGGCGGGTCAGCGAGATCACCGGGTGGGATCCCCTGTCCCCGCGGGACGCCTACGTCCTGCAGACCGCCCTGGTCGTCGGTCGTCTGCCCCCCGCCCCCGGGACCAACTTGTAGGAATCCTCCAAAACACCGACCGGAGCTTGGTGTCCCCGCCGCCCCGGAACCCGGTCACGGTTTTGACACAGTTAAGGACATGCTTGCGATCGTGTGCCCCGGACAGGGCTCCCAGACCCCCGGGTTCCTCACACCGTGGCTCGAGTTGGACGGCATGGCTGGCCTGCTCGCCGAGTGGTCCACCGCCACCGGGGTCGACCTGACCGCCCACGGAACCGTGTCGGACGAGGCCACGATCAGGGACACAGCCGTGGCCCAGCCCCTCATCGTGGCCGCCGGCCTGCTGGCTGCCCGGGCCCTGCATCTGGGCTCCGTTCCCGCTGGCGGATGGATCGCAGCGGGACACTCTGTGGGTGAGATCACCGCGGCTGTCCTGGCCGGCGTCCTCCCCGCGGACGAGGCCCTGGAGTTCGTCCGGATTCGCGCCACCGGCATGGCCCAGGCCGCAGCGGCCGAACCGACCGGGATGTCCGCCGTCCTCGGAGGCGACCCGGACGAGGTCCTGACCGCCCTCGAGGCCCACGGACTTGTACCGGCCAATGTCAATGGCGGGGGCCAGACCGTCGCCGCCGGCTCGGCCGCCGCGCTGGCCGCGCTGGCCGAGAACCCGCCGGCCAAGGCCCGCGTCATCGCCCTCAAGGTCGCCGGCGCCTTCCACACCCCGTATATGGCCCCGGCCGTCCCGGCCCTGACCTCTTACGCTGACGGGTTGGCCCCCCGGGACCCTGCCGTCTCCTTGCTGTCCAACCGTGACGGGCTTGAGGTGGACACCGGACGCCGGTTCATGGATCAGCTCGTGGACCAGGTGACCCGTCCGGTCCGCTGGGACCTCTGCATGGACACCCTCAGGGATTCCGGCGTGACCGGCATCCTGGAACTGCTGCCGGGCGGCACCCTCACCGGGCTGGCCAAGCGCGCCCTGAAGGGGACGCCCACCCTGGCCGTGAAGTCCCCTGCGGACCTGGACGCCGCCCGCGACTTCATCGCCGAGCACGGCGGGGCCGCCACCGTCCCCACCACCGACAGGGCCGGCTGACCGGACGCCGGACGCACGGGGACCTCCTGGGTCCGCGCCCCACTCACCAGACTGCACCCGATAACCCCGAGGACACCATGACCACCACCCTGAAGCAGTACGAGCCCGTTGCCGGCAGCCGCATCCTCTCCGTGGGCGCCGCGCGCGGCAACCTGGTGGTGACCAATGATGACATCGCCGGGCCGATCGACTCCTCGGACGAGTGGATCCAGAAGCGCACCGGCATCGTCACCCGTCGCCGGGCGGACCGGGACCTGTCCCTGCTCGACCTCAGCACCCAGGCGGCCCAGGAGGCGATGGAGAAGGCCTGCCTCAGCGGGACGGACATCGACGCCGTCATCGTCTCGACCGTCACCTCCCCCTACGCGACCCCCTCCGCCGCTGCCGCGCTGGCCCACAACATCGGTGCCACCCCCGCGCCGGCCTTCGACATCTCCGCCGCCTGTGCCGGTTACTGCTACGGCGTGGCACAGGCCGACGCCCTGGTACGGTCCGGCATGGCCCAGCACGTGCTCGTCGTCGGTGCTGAGAAGCTCTCCGACTTCATCGACGAGACGGACCGCTCGATCTCCTTCATCCTCGGCGACGGCGCCGGTGCCGTAGTGGTGGCCGCCGCCGAGGATGCCGGGATCGCCCCGAGCGTCTGGGGGTCCGACGGTGAGCGCTGGGAGACCGTGAGCATGTCCCGCTCGATCCTCGACCTGCGTGATGCCGCGGAGACTGCTCGGAGGACGGGGGACACCTCCGCCCTGACCGATCCGGACTCCAAGCTGTGGCCGACGCTGCACCAGGACGGCCCGAGCGTGTTCCGCTGGGCCGTGTGGTCCATGGCCAAGGTGGCCCAGGAGGCCCTGGACAAGGCCGGTGTCCGCGCCGAGGACCTGGTTGCCTTCCTGCCGCACCAGGCCAACGAGCGGATCATCGACGAACTGGCCAAGCAGCTGAAGATGCCGGACACGGTGACCATCGGCCGGGACATCAAGGAGACCGGCAACACCTCCGCCGCCTCCATCCCCCTGGCCATGCACCGGGTCCTGCAGGAGGACCCCTCTCTCAGCGGGGGCCTCGCCCTCCAGATTGGTTTCGGCGCCGGGCTGGTCTACGGCGCCCAGGTGGTCCGGCTCCCCTGAGCCGCTCCCCCTGACCTGACCTCCACGTCGATCGACGCTGGATCAACCACCACCATCCACACTGAAGGAGCCACCATGGCAAACAAGGAAGAGATCCTCGCCGGCCTCGCAGAGATCGTCAACGAAGAGACCGGCCTGGAGTCCGAGGACGTCCAGCTGGATAAGTCCTTCACCGATGACCTGGACATCGATTCGATCTCGATGATGACCATCGTGGTCAACGCCGAGGAGAAGTTCGACGTCAAGATCCCGGATGAGGAAGTCAAGAACCTCAAGACCGTGAACGACGCCGTCGAGTTCATCGCCAACGCCCAGGCCTGACCTGCCGTTGGACCACAGCGACCGGTGAGTGAGCCGGCCGGCGAACCGACGGACTGTCCCGACGCCGGCCGGCCCCTCCCCCGGTCCAGGGCCGTTCCCGCCCCTCACAAACCACTCGTTCGGGTCCACCGACCCGGTAGACCAAAGGTAGATACATGAACCGCACAGCCGTGATCACCGGGCTCGGTGCCACGACACCCATCGGCGGTGACGTCCCGACCCTGTGGCAGAACGCCCTCGCCGGAACCTCGGGTGCCCGCCCGCTGGAGCAGGAATGGGTCGCCGAGTACGAATTGCCCGTGACCTTCGCCGCCCAGGTGTCCACCCCGGTGTCAGAGACACTGTCCAAGGTGGAGATGAAGCGGATGGACCCCAGCACCCAGTTTGGGATGGTGGCCGCCCGTGAGGCTTGGGCTGACGCCGGGCTGGCCGTCGGGACGGACCAGGACAGCTCCGTGGACCCGGATCGGTTCGCCGTGTCGTTCGGCACCGGCATCGGCGGTGTGTGGACCCTGCTCGACGGCTGGGACACCCTGCGGAACAAGGGCCCGCGCCGCGTGCTGCCCATGACGGTGCCCATGCTCATGCCGAACGGACCGGCCGCAGCCATCAGTCTGGCCCTGGGCGCCCGAGCCGGTGCCAGGACCATGGTGTCCGCCTGCGCCTCCGGCACCGAGTCCCTCGACATCGGTCTGGAACTCATCCGCTCCGGCCAGGCGGACGTGGTGGTCTGCGGCGGCGCGGAAGCCGCCATCCACCCGCTGCCGATCGCCGCATTCGCCTCAATGCAGGCCCTGTCCCGGCGCAACGACGAACCGGAGCGTGCCTCCCGCCCCTATGACAGGGACCGTGACGGCTTCGTGCTCGGCGAGGGAGCCGGTGCCCTGGTCATCGAGTCCGAGGAACACGCCAAGGCCCGCGGAGCCCGCATCTACGCCGAGCTGGCCGGAACGGGCGTCACCTCGGACTCCTATCACATCACCGCTCCCGAGGCTGAGGGGCTCGGGGCCTCCCGCGCCCTGACCCTCGCCCTGGAATCGGCCGGTGCCGCACCGACGGACGTCAGCCACGTCAATGCCCACGCCACCTCAACCCCGGTCGGCGACCGCCCGGAGTACCTGGCCATGAAGTCCGTTTTCGGTGGTCACCTGGACGAGGTGGCTGTGTCCGCCACCAAGAGCCAGACAGGGCACTTGCTCGGAGCCTCCGGTGCCATCGAGTCCGTGCTCTCCGTGCTGGCCGTCCACCACGGTCAGGCCCCGGTGACCATCAACCTCGAGAACCAGGACCCGGAGATCCCGCTGAACGTGGTGACCGGTCAGCCTCATCAGCTGCCCCAGGGCTCCCGCGTGGCGGTCAACAACTCCTTCGGGTTCGGCGGTCACAACGCCGTGTCCCTGTTCCGAAGCATCTGACACCGGACCAACGGCCCGCGCCCGCTGTTGCTTCAACGACAGAACCCGCCAGGATCACCTGGCGGGTTCTGTCGTTCTGGGAGGAAAAGGGCACTGCCGAGGCGCGGCTCCCCGCGTCAGCTCAAGCGGCGGCTAGAGAAGCGTGGCGGCTGTTGAGGCCGATGCTGCAGCTGTGGAGGACTACTAACCGACCTGGTGCAGCCAGCGCACCGGGGCTCCCTCGGCGGCCTGCCGGAAGGGCTCAAGCTCCTCGTCCCATGCCTCGCCCAGGGCCAGGCTCAGTTCGTGGAAGACGGCAGAGGGGTTGCCACTACCCTGTTCGTACGCGTAGCGGATGCGATCCTCAGACACCATGATGTTGCCCGTGACGTCCGTGGTGGCATGGAAGATGCCCAGCTCGGGAGTATGAGACCATCGGCTGCCGTCCGCTCCAGCGGAGGCCTCTTCAGTGATCTCGTAGCGCAAGTGGGCCCACCCACGCAAGGCGGATGCCAGCCGGGCACCCGAACCCTGGGGTCCGGTCCAGACGATCTCAGCTCGATAGGCACCCTGGGATGCCGGCTGCGCCGTCCACTCGAGCTGGTCCTGGGCACCCAGAACAGAGCCCACCGCCCACTCGATGTGTGGGCATAGAGCGGCCGGGGCCGAGTGGATGTACACAATTCCACGGACCATGGTTTCAGACATACGTTCCTCCCAGTGCTGTGCGGTACGTCTTCCCCAACGACCCCACAGGCGGGTGAACCTCAAGGGTTCCCGGGAGGCAGCGACCTGCGCCAGATGCCTCGATATGTTCAGTTACTGAAGCTGCTACCGGAAGCTCCGAGGTCAGTCGAAGGAATGACACCGGTGTGCTTCCGGGACCATTGTGCCCCACAACTGCGTCCAGAGCCAAGATCGACACCCGTTCAGGCCCGCGGATGCGCCTGCCGGTACCCCTCGCGCAGTCGTTCGACCGAGATGTGGGTGTACAGCTGTGTGGTCTGCAGGGAGGAGTGGCCCAGTAGTTCCTGCACACTGCGCAGGTCTGCGCCGCCGTCGAGCAGATGGGTGGCTGCTGTATGACGTAGCACGTGGGGACCGCGGGCGGCGGTGTCCCCGAGCCCGGCCAGGGCCCGATTGACGACCTCGCGGACTTGGCGTACGCCCAGACGTCCGCCCCGGACGCCCAGGAACAGGGCGTCCCCGGCTGGGCCTGGGCCTGAGGCTGAGGCTGAGGCTGAGGCTGAGGGCGGACGATGGCCAGACGGGTCACCGGGGACGAGGACCCGGCGACCGTGATCCAGCCAGCGTTCGATGGCGGTCGCCGCCGGCGCACCGAAAGGGACCGTCCGTTGCTTGCCACCCTTGCCGGTAACCACCAGCGTGCGGCGTTCATGGTCTACGTCCTGACGGTCCAGTCCCACCAGTTCGGAGACGCGCAAGCCGGTCGCATACAGCACCTCCAGCAGGGCCGCATCCCGTAGGGCCACGGCCCGTCCCCGGGCGTCCTCCGGAGAGGGAGCCCCGGCGGAGTCCAACAGTCGTCCGGCCTGGTCGGCACTCAACGCATCAGGCAGCGTGCTGCTGCGCTTCGGCGAGCTCAACCGGAGCGACGGGTCCTGCTCGAGGTGACCCTCGCGCACGGCCCACGCCATGAAGACCCGCACGGAGGCCGTCTTCCGGGCGAGCGTGGACCGCGAACGACCGGCGGCGGACAGACGGCCCAGCCAGCCGCGCAGGTCGGCCAGGTCGAGTCCCCCGAGGACCTCAGGCCAGGCTCCCCCCACGGGGACCAGCTGCTCGTGTTCGGCCACCTCGATGACGAGGCCTTCCACGTCCGAGAGATAGGCCCGGACGGTCTGGTCCGAGCGGTTGCGTTCGTGCATCAAGTGGTCGGCGAAGCCCTCGACCCAGGCACGGTCCCGGGCCGCGAGCCGGGGCGGAGTTCCGGCTCGCACGGAGCGCGGTGCAGAGGAGGCGGACATGGTCCCACTCTGCCACCGTCCCGCTCTCTCGCTGGGATACGACTCCCCTCCCAGGTCATTGTCAGTCTGGCTGCCCTGCCGTGATCTCTGACGTCATCACTGTGGTTATCTCTGGCGCGGTCACTGCCGCTGTGGTTTCCGCTATCAATTCCCCGAGACCGCGCCCCGGCGCCAGCCCGACTCCCGTTGTTCGGCCAATGATTGACGTTGAAGTTTCTTCAGGGTGCCCATGACCGTACCGGGCCCCAGACCTGCCACGGCGCAGAGCTTGTCCACCGGCGCGGCAGTACGGAGGGGCAGCGCCTCATAGACCAACAGCTCTTCCACCGTGAGGTGGTCATGGGGCCGAGCGGTGCTCGATGAACCACCCGAGACACCCGAGCCACCCGAGCCACTCAACCTTCCAGGGCCTCCACCATCTCCAGCACTTCCAGGGCTGTCCCCGCGCAGCACCGACTCTCGACCGCGAGCGGCGTGCTCGACATGGCCGTCACTGCTCGGCATCAGGGCCAGAGCCTCCTCCACGTCACTGACGACGACCGCGGGGGATTCTCGAAGCAACCGGTGGCAACCGGCGGACTGCGGGGAGGTCACTGGTCCGGGGACCACCCCAACGTCCCGGCCCAGGCCCAAGGCATGACCGGCCGTGTTCTGCGCGCCGGAACGCCACCGGGCCTCCACCACCAGCACAGTTGCGGACAGGGCAGCGATGACGCGGTTGCGTTGCAGGAACCTGTGCCGAGTCGGGCTGGCACCCGGTGGCAACTCGGACAGCAGCAGCCCCTGGGCCACCACCTCTCGCAACAGGTCCTCATTGCCGGCCGGGTAGTAACGGTCCAGGCCTCCGGCCATGACGGCCACCGTCGGCGGCGCTCCCGTGCCGGAGGCCAGCGCCGCCCGGTGGGCCATGGCGTCGATGCCGTAGGCCCCTCCGGACATCACTGTCAGTCCCCGCGCGGCCAGACCCCCCGCCAGGGTCCTCGTCACCGACTGCCCATAGCCGGTGGCGTCACGGCTCCCCACCACGGCCAGGGTGGAGCCCCCGCGAGGAACAGGTCCTGCACCCCGGAACCACAAGGCCACCGGGGCGGCCGGCCCCAGATCGTCCGCTCCGCTGGGCCACTCCGCATCCTCAGGGATCAGCAATCCTCCGCCCATTCGCTCGAGCGAGGCCAAGTCGCGTTCGGGGGCGAGGCTCGAGGCGCGGGCCGCCCACCCGGCGAGGGACGTGGTCCAGGTCCGATCGGTCAGCGTCACGCCCTCGGAGGCGAGGGCCAGTCTCAGATCCTGCCGTTCATCGGCGCCCGGAGTGTCCTGCCCGGTGAGGATCTGGACCGCACGCAAGGCACCCCAGACCCGGACCGCAGTGGCACCCAGGACCGATCCCGGCTCGAGCAGTCGGGTCAACGCCGCCCGGGCAATGCGGATCTCGTCCAAACCCGTCTCCGCGCCGAGGAGACCGATCATGCGGCGGCTCGGGTGTCCGGTGTCCTCCAGGCTCGCACCACTGCTCATGTCGGGCTTCATCTCCTTGTCCGAGTTTCCATTCATGCTGCCTTCTCCCCATCTCCCCGGCGCCGCAAGTACAGGGCCGCGTCCACGTCCTCCGCTGCCGGCCGGGCCGCATCCCGCAGATCCGCCATGGTCCAGGCCAGTCGCATGACACGGGCATGTCCCCGGGCGGTGAGTTCTGCTCGATCCAGGGCCGCATCGGCTGCGGCGCGTGCCCGACGCTCGATGGCCAATGGTCCGTCCCGCAACACGGCCGCCGGGATGTGCGCATTGCGGGACAGTCCGAAGGGACTCAGCCGCGTGGCCTGCCTCTCGACCGCCGGCAGGATGCGGCCCAGGACGGTCGCCGAGTCCTCCCCTCCTGCCCCGGAGGTCAGGGCAGCCGCGTCCACTGCCGGCACCGTGACCTGGATGTCTACCCGATCCAACAGAGGGCCGGAGAGCTTGGCGGTGTAGCGCCTCCGTTGCAAGGACGTGCACCGGCACTTGCTGCCGCGCCCACCGCCCCAGCCGCAGGGGCAGGGATTCGCCGCGAGCACGAGTTGGAAGCGGGACGGATAGCGCACTGCCCCGGAGGATCGGTGCAGGGTGATGGCGCCGGACTCCAGGGGCTGACGCAAGGCGTCCAGGACGCGCCGGTCGAACTCCGGGGCCTCGTCCAGGAACAGCACCCCGCCGTGCGCCAGGGACGCAGCCCCGGGCCGGGCGATGCCTGAGCCACCACCCACCAGAGCCGCCATGGAGGCGGAATGGTGGGGAGCCTGGAACGGGGCGCTACGGATCAGCCGGGCTGCATCCTGAGGCCTTCCAGTCAGTGACCGTACCGCGGTCGCCTCCAGAGCTGTCTGGTCATCCAATGGCGGCAGGATGCCAGGCAGCCGTTCCGCCAGCATTGTCTTGCCCGCCCCCGGACTCCCCTCCAACAGAATGTGATGTCCCCCGGCTGCAGCCACCTCCAAGGCGAAGCGGGCCTCGAACTGCCCCGAGACCTCAGAGAGATCGGGTTCGTGTCCACCCTTCAGAGAAACGGAGGTGGCCGTGTCCTCACCCCCCGACGCCGGTGTCCGCCCCGCCACGGCACTGGCCAGTGGGGGCTCCGGTTCGCCGCCGAAGGCCCGGATCACCTCATGCAACGAGCGGAACCCGCGCACCCTGGCACCGGGCACCAGGGAGGCCTCATCCGCCGATTCCTCCGCCACCACGACCTCCGGATACCCGGATTCGACCGCCGCCATCACAGAGGGCAGGATCCCCGGCGCGTGGCGCAACCGGCCATCCAATCCCAGTTCGGCGAGGAACACGGGCCCGTGCACGCCGTGCACTTGTCGGTCTGCGGCATATGCGGCCATCACGATCCCCAGATCGAATCCCGGCCCGCGTTTGTGCAGTGCTGCCGGCACCAGGTTAACGGTCAGGTGCCTCCGGGTCAGCGGCAACCCGGAGTTGCGGGCGGCGGCCTTGATCCTGTCCCGGCTCTCCTGGAGCGATTGGTCCGGCAGGCCGAGCAGGACGAAGCCGGGCAGCGTCTGGCCGATGTCAGCCTCGACCTCCACCAAGTGGCCGTGCATGCCGGTGAGCGCCACGGCCAAGGTCCGTCCCATGACGGCAGCCGCGCTCACAGGCGGATGTCCTTGAGGACCTCGACGGTCAGGCCCCCACCGGCCGGAAGCAGGACGGAGACCGCGTCCACCCTCCAGCCGGCCAACCGCCGCAACTCCGGGTGCGCCGCCGCCCATTGGAGTGACAACCGGTGCAACCGGCGGAGTTTGCGCGGGTTGATGGCCTCGAAGGGGTGCCCGTAGCCGATCCCGCGTCGGGTCTTGACCTCCACCGCCACCCACCACCCCTGGTGGATCCCCACAAGGTCGAGTTCACCGTCCGGGCAGCGCCAGTTGCGGTCCACGATCTCGTAACCCTGGTCCTGCAGCCACCGGGCGGCCACGTCTTCCCCGAAGCGGCCGAGTGCCGTGTGGGCTGATGATTGCTGCGGCCGGCGACCGGCCGCGGTGGATTGCTCCATTGATGTACCTCCACGCACCAGCCTGCTCGCTGGCAGGGCTGCGTGGGGCGTGGCGGGTGGTCACTGTGGATGTGAGGGGCGAACAGGTGCGCTGTGGAGGAACTCGCCGGCTCTCCGGTGACGGCAGGGCGGGCGTTACGGCAGGGCCGGCCCGTCCTGGGGCAGCTGCAGATCATCGTTCTGCGGCAGCTCCTCCACGTTGACATCCTTGAAGCTGAGGACCCGCACCCGTTTGACGAATCGGGCGGTACGGTAGATGTCCCATACCCAGGCGTCCTCCATCAGGACCTCGAAGAACACCTCGCCGCCCTCAGAGCGGGCCTTCACCTCCACCGCATTGGCCAGGTAGAAACGGCGCTCGGTCTCCACCACGTACCGGAAGAGGCCCACCACGTCGCGGTACTCCCGGTAGAGCTGGAGCTCCATCTCGGATTCGTAGTTCTCGAGTTCGTCGCCGCTCATGCCGTCCATTCTCCCTGTTGCAGGCCCGGCTCCCAGCCCTGTTCCGTCCTCTGCGGCCAGACCGGGGTCGACTCCTGGCCGCGGGACAGGCCCAGGTTCCAGCTCATCCGATGGTAGGGGCTCGGCCCCCGGTCCAGGATGGCCTGCCGGTGCACCGCGGCACCATAGCCCTTGTTGCCCTCCCAACCGTAGTCGGGAAAGGCCTCCGCCAGGCCGGTCATCAGCCCATCGCGTTCCACCTTGGCCAGGATCGACGCGGCCGCGACGGTCGCACACGTGGCATCGGCCTTGACCTGGAGGTGAACCGCACCGGGGCCGGGGGCCAAGCCGATGCTCGCCTGGAACGGAGACCGCGGCAGCCAGTTGTCTCGCCCGTCCAGCACCAACGCGTCCGGGATGCACCCCAGATCGGCCGCCACCCGGTGCCAGGCCCGCCTCCCCGCAAGGGCGAGTGCTGCGGAGATCCCGTACCGGTCGATCTCCCCCGGTTCCGCATGACCGACGGCGGCTGCGGCACCCCAGGCGAGGATCTCGGGGACCAGCGCCTCCCGACGCTTGGCGGACAGGGCCTTGGAGTCACGGACGGCCGGTTGCGGGCCGACGTCGGGCAAGGCCACGACGACGACCCCCACGCTCACCGGACCGGCGAGAGCACCCCGGCCCACCTCGTCCATGCCGGCGACCAACAGCGGGCGCCCGGGGTGTTCCGTCCGCCCGGTGCGCCCGACGTCACCGGGACCTGCGGATGATGCGAGGGCCAGTTGAGCCGCGACGAGTGAGAGTTCGACGGACAGGTCAGGGCCGGGCACGGTGGTCCGCGTGGTCATGCGGACCGACGTCCAGCTCGGCGGCGGGCGGGAGTCATTCGGACCCCGTCCGGGCCGCCTCGGACTCGGGGACGTGCTCGAAGGCGTCGCGATTGCCGCCGGCGTCCCCCCAGCGGGACAAGGGCCAGGCGATGACCTCGGCACGGCCGGTCACGTCATCCAGGCTGATGAATCCGTTGCCCGGGCCGTCCTGGTGCATGCGGGAGTCGGCGGAGGCGTTCCGGTGGTCGCCCATCACCCAGATCTGGCCCTCGGGCACCGTGACGTTGAAGGGGACGTCCGAGGGGGCCGACCCCGGGTGCAGGTAGGGCTCCTCGACCGGCACGCCGTTGACGGTGAGCATGCCCTCGGCGGTACAGCACTCCACCCGGTCCCCCGGCAGGCCGATGAGTCGTTTGACGAGGTGCTGCTCGGAGGAGTTCGGCATCAGGCCGATGAATTCGAGGGCCTCGCGGACGGGATTCGATGCCACCGGGGCCGGCTCTCCGAGCCATCCCTTGGTGTCCTCGAAGACGACCACGTCACCGCGCTCCACGTCGAAGGGGCCGGGGACGAGGAGGTTGACGAAGATCCGGTCATTGATCTGCAGCGTCTGCTCCATGGATCCGGACGGGATGTAGTACGCGCGGAACAGGAAGGTCTTCACCAGGAAGGAGGCCAGCAGGGTGATGAGCACGATCAGGACGACCTCACGGACCGCGAGCCAGAGCCGGTGCCCTCCGGAGGAAGCGCCGCCGTGGCTCGTGGCCGGGCCGGTGACATGACCAGCATCATGGCCTACGGGGGAATCGATGGGGGTTTCGGCGGGGGTCGTCCCAGAGCCTTCCCCTCGAGGGGCCTCAGGTGCCCCCGGGTTGTTCTCCTGGGCCATCTCGCCGTCCTCTCCACTGGTCCGGCTGTCCACTCTACCGCTCACCCGCTCCCGGCCCCGGCTCCAGCGGGGTGCGTCGCTCCACGGGCCACGCGATGCCGGTCACCTTCCCGACGACTTTGGTCTCTTCGATCATGCCGCCACCCGGGGCACCCAGGAGGCTGCGCGAATCGTGGGAGTGGTGGCGGTTGTCCCCCAGGAGGAACAGCCGCCCCTCGGGCACGTCGGCGGTGAACGCGGTGCGGGCGGCCGGCGGTTCGGCGAGATAGTCCTCCGCGACGGCCTCGCCGTTGACTTCGAGCAGGCCGTCGGCGCTGCAGCAGGAGACGGTGTCCCCGCCCACGCCGGCCACCCGCTTCACGTAGGCAGAGGTGTCCGGTGCCAGGCCGAGCCATTGCAGCGCCTCGTCCGCCGCCCGGGCAGCTGCCGGCCGTGCATCATAGGGCACGAAGCTGCCCTCCCCGTCCACGACGACCACGTCGCCCCGCTCCACGGGCTCGGCCGCGTAGGCTCCTCGGTCCACACTGATACGGTCTCCGGGGAGCAGCATCGGCTCCATGGACCCGGTGGGAATGAGATACAGGTCCGCCACGGTGCTGCGCAGCAGGGCAGCAGCCAGCACGGCGGCGATCAGCACCGCGCCGACGAGGACGGTCCAGGCCCGGGCTGGATACGCCTCGAACGCCGCCCGGAGACGACGACGCCGCGGGCGCCGGTTCCCCTGGGGGTTCCGGCGCCCGCGGCGCTGACGAGGCGACGAGTCTGACGACAGGTCGGTCATCGGGTCATGATCACGCGGACGCGCAGATCAGGCCTTCTTGGCCGAGAAGTCGCGCTTCTCCTTGATCTTGGCGGCCTTGCCGTGGCGATCGCGCATGTAGTACAGCTTGGCGCGGCGCACGTCCCCGCGGGAGACGAGCTCGATCTTGTCGATGACCGGGGAGTGCACCGGGAAGGTACGCTCCACGCCGACGCCGAAGGACACCTTGCGGACACGGAAGGTCTCGCGCACGCCATGGCCGTGGCGGCCCATGACGAAGCCTTGGAAGACCTGCACACGGGCGGTCTTGCCTTCGACGATGTTCACGTGCACCTTGACGGTGTCACCGGGGCGGAAATCGGGAACGTCGTTGCGCAGCGAGGGCGCATCGAGGGAGTCGAGAATATGCATGGTGATACTCCTGGCGAACGCCACAGGTCATTCACGTCATCAGCGGCACGCCGGCCGGTGCCTCCGGATGTGGAGGCGTCGGGATGGGCATGCCCAAGCTAGGGCCCGGTTGACCCGTCTGGGTGCCGGTGGGTCAGACTGTCGGCATCCGCCCCCTGTGGCAGGTCGGATGTCCAGTTGACACAGCTGACCATTATGCCAGATCCGAGTCCGTCTTGTCTCCTGGCATGGTGGACTCGGATGGCAAGAGGTCCGGGCGGCGGGCCCGGGTGCGGGCCAATTGCTGGTCGTGCCGCCAGGCGGCGATCCGCCCGTGATCGCCGGACAACAGGATCTCCGGGACGTCGCGATCACGCCACGAGGAGGGCTTGGTGTAGACCGGGTACTCGAGCAGTCCGTCGCTGTGGGACTCCTCCACGAGGGATTCCGGGTTGCCGACCACACCGGGCACCAGTCGCCCCACGGCCTCGATCATCGCCAGAGCCGCCACCTCTCCGCCGTTGAGGACGTAGTCGCCGAGAGAGACCAGCCGGACCTCGAAGAGTTCGGTGGCCCATTCGAACAGTCGCTCGTCGATGCCCTCATAGCGTCCGCAGGCCACCACGAGGTGCTCCACGCCGGCCAGCTCCTGGGCCACGGACTGTCGGAACAGCGTGCCCGACGGCGTCGGCACCAGCAGTACCGGACGCGCGGTCGAGGCGTCGACGGCGCCAGGTGCGGAGGCTGCGATCTCCTCGAGCGCCAGCGCCCAGGGCTCCGGCTTCATGACCATGCCGGCGCCCCCGCCATAGGGGGTGTCGTCCACGGTGCGGTGGCGGTCAGAGGTGTGATCGCGCAGGTCGTGGATGCGGATCTCCAGCAGGCCATCCCGGCGAGCCTTGCCGATCAACGAGACATCGAGGGCCTGGAGGTACTCGGGGAAGATCGTGACGACGTCGATCCTCATGCAGGATCCCCCGCTGCCGAGCTGCCGTCAGCCGTGGGATCGTTGAGCGTCAACAGGCCCGGTGGCGGAGTCAGGGTGATCGTGCCGGACTCGGGATCGACCTCCGGGACGATCACCTCGACGAACGGCACCAGGGCGCCGGTACCGCCGTCGAGCTCCACCTCCAGCAGGTCCTGGACCTCTCCGGTGACCAGCCCGGTCACCGTGCCGACCTTCGTGCCGTCGACCATGACGATCAGTCCGACCAGGTCCTCCTCGTACCAGGCGTCATCCTCCTCCGCCTCGTCCGGCTCGGCGAAGAGCTCGGTGCCGCGGAGCGCCTCGGCCTGATTTCGGTCGGCCACCTCATCCAGAGCCAGCAAGAGAATGTCCTTGTTCCACCGAGCCCGGACCACGGTCAGCGTCCCGTCCCGGCCGGCACCCTGACCACCACGGCGGCCTCGCAACACCGCTCCCGGACTGAACCGCTCTCCGGGCTCATCCGTGAACACCTGGACGGTCACCTCACCGTGGATGCCATGGGGCTTGCCGATCCTCGCGACTCGGACGAGCTCGCGCTCGTCGCGGGGTTGGTTCTCGGCACCTGGCTGCGGCATGTCGGTGGGGTCCTTTCGGAAGAGGTCAAGAAGAGGGCAAGAGGGTCAGGGACGACGATGGCCCGTGCCGGACGGTGTCCGGACACGGGCCATCATGTCATGCGGCCTCGCCGGCCCCGCAGGGCGGGACGGCGCGGCACGGTACAGCTACCGGCGGCGGTCCGTGTCCACGACGTCGACCCGGACCGGATGGCCGGCGAGGCCGTCCAGCACGGTGCGCAACGCAGTGGCGGTCCGGCCCTGGCGGCCGATCACCCGACCCAGGTCGGCTGGATCGACACGAACCTCGAGGACTTCACCGCGACGGTTGTTCCGCAGGTCGACCTGAACATCTTCCGGGGAATCCACGATTCCCCGGACCAGATGTTCGAGCGCTTCCTGCAGCATGGTCACTCGGTCTTCTCGTCGGCCGGAGCCTCGGCGGAGTCGGCGGCGACCTCGGTGGTTTCAGCGGCGTCGGCAGGGGCCTCAGCGGCCTCCTTCTTCGGCGTGATGGCCTCCGGGATGATGACCGAGCCCTTCTGCGGAGTCACGAAGGCCTCCTTCGGCTGCTTGGTCCTCAGGGTGCCCTCGGCACCCGGCTCACCCTTGAACTTCTGCCAGTCACCGGTGATCTTGAGGATGGCGTGCACCTGCTCGGTGGGCTGGGCGCCCACGGACAGCCAGTATTGTGCCCGCTCGGAGTTGACCTCGATGAACGAGGGCTCCTCGGTGGGGTGGTACTTGCCGATCTCCTCGATCGCACGGCCATCGCGGCGGGTGCGGGAGTCCATGACGACAATGCGGTAGTACGGGGCGCGAATCTTGCCGAAACGCTTCAGACGGATCTTTACGGCCACGGGTGTGGTAGCTCCTGGTTCTTGGTTTTGGCGCAGCGTGCACGCCGGCCGTGGGGTTGGCGCGGGGTGGTGTGCTGCTGACAGAACGGCCGACCGGAGTGATAGAGGGTCGCCCGGACGGCAGTTCAGTACCGTTCCATTCTGCCAGACACCCGGCCGTTTGTCCTAGTTCGCCCGCGGAGCGCCCTACTTCGACTCGGGCGCGGCCTCCGCACCGGGCCCGACGCCGGCCGGCACCTCGGCCTCGGAGAGCACGAGCAGCGTGTCCCACGGGTCGCGGACCTCGAGGCCGCGCTCGGTGAGCTGTACGGCCCGTCCGGCTCTCCTGAGCCGGTCCTCGGCGGACCCCAGCCCGTCACCCTGCGGCAGGGTGATCTCGACGGACCCCAGCCCGAGAGTGTTGCGGCGAGGACCGACTCCGGTGGAGTTCCACGTGTTCATGGCCATGTGGTGGTGATAGCCACCCGCGGATACGAACAGGGCCATGGTGCCGAGCGCGGTGGTCTTCTCGAAGCCGAGCTCCCGGATATAGAAGTCCTCTGCCTCCTGGACGTTTCCCACCTGGAGGTGGACGTGCCCCACGGAGGCAGGCGCGGTGGTCAGCCGGTTCACGGCCTCCTCGGTGAGATGCGTGTCCAGGTACCGGTCCCACGGCAGGTAGTTGGTCGTCATGGCCACCTGGCGGTCGGGACCCCACTGCCACTGGCCACGGGGCCGGTCGACGTACAGTTCGATGCCATTGTTGTCCGGATCCTGGAAGTAGAAGGCCTCAGAGACGAGATGGTCCGAACTGCCGACGAACCGCGTGGGGTCCAGGCGCACGGCAGAGTAGACGGCGGCAGCGAGATCGGCAGCCTCCTCGAAGAGGATGGCCACGTGATAGAGGCCGGCCTGGCCCTCACCCGGGAGCTTGAGGCCACGAGCCTCCTCGACGCCGACGAGCGGCACGCCGTTCCGGCCCAGGATGACGTTGGGGCCATCCTCCGCCAAGGCGACGAGCCCCAGGGCCTGCTCGTAGTAGGTCCGCAGGCGTGCCACGTCGTCAGACTTCAGGGTCACCATCCCCATGGACAGGCCGGCCGGCAGCAGATCGGCGACAGGGCGCCCACTGATGGGCTGATGCTGCATGGACTGGCGCCGCAGGACAACAGGATCTGCGGTGGTACCAGATGCGGTGAAGGACATGGCTGGTCTCCTCGGGGTTCGACCCGTCCTCTACTCGGGCGGGCGGCGTCTGAGCCGGCACTGCGGATTCACCGGGTCGTGTCCCCGTCAATGCCTTCATCACAACACAACGTAGTTGACGCTTCAAGTATTCCGCCGCTCGATGCTGTGGGCCAGAACCACGCCACCCCGGAAACACCAGGGGGCCGCAACCA
>NZ_BAAALH010000001.1:599908-668815 GCF_039528175.1 Citricoccus alkalitolerans | reverse complement strand
AGTTGCCCCCGAGGTACTTCTCGAACCCCTTGGGAAGGTTCAGCGACGACGGGTCGAAGCCGCCGTCCGCACCGCCGTCGGCGCCCTGCCCGAAGGCAGAACCCGCAGCCGGGGAGCCGGAGCGCTTGCGGCGGTCCTCGAGCTCACGCATCTCCTGGGCCGCCTTGGCCGGGTTGCCCGACTTGGGCTTGGCCTTCTTACCCTTGCCCTTGCCCTTGCGGGCGCCGGCACCACCGCCCCCCCCTGCTCCACCTCCGGGCATGCCGGGCATTCCCGGCATGCCGCCGCCGGCAGCCATCTTCTTCATCATCTTCTGGGCCTGGCCGAAGCGCTCCAGCAGGCCGTTGATCTCGGAGACCTGGACGCCGGCGCCGCGTGCGATGCGGGCCCGGCGGGAGCCGTTGATGATCTTGGGAGCAACCCGCTCGTGCGGGGTCATGGACCGGATGATTGCCTCGATGCGGTCGATCTGCCGCTCGTCGAACTGCTCGAGCTGCTGGCGCATGCCCTGCGCCCCGGGCATCATCATCAGGAGCTTCTTCATGGAGCCCATCTTCTTGATCTGCTGCATCTGATCAAGGAAGTCGTCGAGGGTGAAGTCCTCCTGGTCCACGAACTTCTGGGCCATCTTCTCGGCATCGGCCCGGTCCCAGTTCCGCTCGGCCTGCTCGATCAGGCTCATCACGTCACCCATGTCCAGGATGCGTGAGGCCATGCGGTCCGGGTGGAAGACCTCGAAGTCGGCGAGGTTCTCACCCGTGGAGGCGAACATCACAGGCTTGCCCGTGACCGAGCGCACCGAGAGGGCGGCACCGCCGCGAGCGTCGCCGTCAAGCTTGGAGAGCACCACGCCCGTGAAGCCGACACCCTCGTTGAAGGCCTGCGCCGTGGCCACGGCGTCCTGGCCGATCATGGCGTCGAGGACGAAGAGGACCTCGTCCGGCTGGACCGCCGCGCGGATGTTCGCAGCCTGCTGCATGAGCTCAGCGTCCATGCCGAGACGGCCGGCGGTGTCCACGATCACGATGTCGTTGTACTTGGCCTTGGCCTCGGCGACACCGTTCCGGGCGACCTGCACCGGATCCCCCGTGGGATCCTCGAATTCACTGGAGACGCCCGGGTGCGGCGCGTAGACCGGCACGCCGGCACGCTCGCCGTTGACCTGGAGCTGCTTGACCGCATTGGGCCGCTGGAGGTCGGCCGCCACCAGCATCGGGGTGTGGCCCTGTTCCTTCAGATGCTTCGAGAGCTTGCCCGCCAGGGTGGTCTTACCCGCACCCTGCAGGCCGACGAGCATGATGACCGTCGGGGGGTTCTTCGCGAGGTTCAGCCGACGCGTCTCACCACCGAGGATGGCGACCAGTTCCTCGTTGACGATCTTGACGACCTGCTGGCCGGGGTTCAAGGCCTGGCTGACCTCTTCGCCGAGGGCCCGCTCCTTGATGTGGCCGATGAACTCCCGCACCACCGGGACGGCCACGTCTGCATCCAGCAGGGCCCGGCGGATCTCACGGGCAGTGGCGTCGATATCCGCTTCAGACAGGCGCCCCTTGCCCTTCAGGTTCTTGAAGGTGGCGGCCAGGCGATCGGACAGGGAGTTGAACACTGCGGTGCTCTTCCTTCGGGTTCGGGGGTGGCGGAAACTACCAGTTCCCAAGGGTATCAAGTCCGACGGCGCGGGGCCCCGCTTGCTGGCGGGGCCCCTGGCGGACGTGACTCCCTACTTCACACCGACCGAGGTGGTCTCCCGATGTGCAGGGGTCGCGGCCTCCACCGTCTCCTGCTCTCCGGTGTCCGGGGATTCGGAATAGGACGTTCCCATCCCACCGCCACCGAACTCGTAGGCGTTCTCGCTGTGCAGGGACCGGTCCAGGCCGGCTTCCTCCTCCTCAGCGGTAACGCGCCACCCCATGGTGGCCTTGAGTGCGATCCCGATCACGAAGGTGACCACGGCGGCATAGACGACGGCGACCAGCACGGCCACCACCTGGGCCAGCAGCAGAGAGGCGTCGCCACCATAGAACAGGCCGGCGCGGCCGTCCTCCATGGGCAGGCTGAGCAGGCCGATCATGACGGTGCCGAGGATGCCGGCCACCAGGTGCAGTCCGACGACGTCCAGCGAATCGTCGAAGCCGAGCTTGTACTTCAGGCCGACGGCCAGGGCACAGGCGGCACCGGCGAGGAAGCCGATGATGAGGGCGCCCACGGGATCGACGAAGGCACACGCCGGGGTGATGGCCACCAGTCCGGCCACGATGCCCGAGGCACTGCCGATCGAGGTGGCGCGCTTGCCACGAATCCGTTCGGTCAGCAGCCAGCCGAGCATGGCGGCGGCCGGGGCCGCAAGGGTGTTGACCCAGATGAGGCCAGCCTCCGTGGCATCGCCGGCGGCTCCGCCGTTGAAGCCGAACCAGCCGAACCACAGCAGGGTGGCGCCGAGCATCACGAAGGGGATGTTGTGGGGGCGGTGCCCCGGGTCCGTGCCGAAGCCCTGGCGTTTGCCGAGCAGCAGGGCGATGACCAGGGCGGCCACCCCGGCGGAGATGTGGACGACTAGTCCACCGGCGAAGTCGACCGCCTCGCCCACAGCGCTGCCGATGACACCGTCGGCGGAGAGCAGGCCGCCGCCCCAGACCATGAAGGCGAGCGGGCAGTAAACGGCGGTGACCCAGATCGGGACGAAGACCACCCAGGTACTGAACTTGGCGCGGTCGGCGATGGCACCGGAGATCAGCGCGACCGTGAGGATGGCGAAGGTGGCCCCGAAACCGATGCCGATCAGATCCTCGGTGCCGAGGGCACCATAGAGCCCGAAGTCGGCGAAGGGGTTGCCGAACATCTCGGCGATGCCGTCACCACCGGTCATGTTGTAGCCCCAGAGCACCCAGACCACGGCCACCAGGCCGATGGACACAAAGGACATCATCATCATGTTCAAGGCGGCCTTGGCACGGGTCATGCCGCCGTAGAAGAAGGCCAATCCCGGGGTCATCAGCAGCACCAGGGCGGCACACACCATGGCCCAGACATGCCCCGATGTCAGTTCAATCGTTTCCACTGTTCATCCTCTCGCCGAAGGACCACCCGTGGTTCCCGGGCGGGGATGGCCCGGGAGACCGTACGGTGTCGCGACGGGTTGCGACCGGTCTCGCTTAAGAGAATGCGCGTGGCGTGTTTCACGGCCCTCGTCAGGGTGTTTCCCCGAGATGACGATCGCCCCGCACCGGTAAACAGCATGTTTCGCCGCGGACAGCACGATGGCCCAGGCGGTGACGCCCGGGCCATCGTGTGCCGTCATCGTTCAGATCGACTTCTTGGAATCCGGAACCCCTGGGTTCCGGACCGTGCGGCTCAATCGAGCAGGGCGTCCACGAAGCCCTCGGCGTTGAACGGGGCGAGATCATCCGGGCCCTCACCCAGCCCGACGAGTTTGACCGGGACGCCGAGTTCACGCTGGATGGCCACCACGATGCCGCCCTTGGCGGTGCCGTCCAGCTTGGTCAGGGCGATGCCGGTGATGTTGACGACCTCGGCGAACACCTTGGCTTGGGCCAGGCCGTTCTGCCCGGTGGTGGCGTCCAGGACGAGCAACACCTCGTCCACAGCGGCCTGCTTCTCGATGACGCGCTTGATCTTGCCCAGCTCGTCCATGAGGTTGGCCTTGTTCTGCAGGCGTCCGGCGGTGTCCACGATGACCACGTCAGCCTCCTGATCGATGCCGGTCTTCACGGCCTCGAAGGCGACCGAGGCCGGATCGGCACCATCCTCGTGGGAGCGGACCGTGTCCACGCCAACGCGGGCACCCCAGGTGGCTAGTTGCTCAGCGGCGGCCGCACGGAAGGTGTCAGCGGCGCCGAAGACTACATGGCGGTCCTCGGCCACGAGCACCCGCCCGATCTTGCCGACGGTGGTGGTCTTGCCGACACCGTTGACGCCGACGACCATCATCACGGCCGGGCGCCCATCCTTGCGGGAGGCATCCAGACGGCGGTCCATGCTCGGATCGACCATCTTGACCAGTTCCTCGTGGAGCATCGCCTTGACCTGCTGGGAGTCGCGGGATCCCTCCACAGTGACGCGTTCACGCAGGTTGTCCACGAGTTCCATGGTGGGCTCGGTGCCGAGGTCCGCCAGCAGGAGGGTCTCCTCCACCTCGTCCCAGACGTCATCGGTGATGTTGTCCGTGGACAGCAGTGCCAACAGGCCCTTGCCGAAGATGCTGTTGGACTTGGCTAGGCGCGCACGCAGGCGCGCCAGCCGCCCGGCCACAGGAGCCGGTGTCTCCAGCTCGGGGGCGGTCGGCGTCTCGGTCTCCACCGCGTCCGTGGCGGGCACGGGGGCGGCGACCGACGCCTCGGGTTCGGCGACCGCGGTACCCGCGGGGCCGGCGTCGTCCGTCTCCGGACGATCGAGGACCGCGGTGCTCCCGGTGCCGGTAGGGCCCGGGTCATTGGCGTCCCGGGTGGTCGGGTAGATGCCCCGGGGACGCTTGGGCCTGCGGTCGATGAAGACCAACAGAACCAGGCCGACGAGCAGGACAGAGGCAAGCGAAATCAAGATGATCGGATCCACTGGACCAGTCTGTCACAGCTCAACGGAAGACCCCGGTTACCTGCTGTGCACGCGCGCTCGGCACGGGGCCGCAGGTCGCAGGTGGCAAGATGGGTGTCATGGCGCGCTTGAGGAACACCGGGCAGGAGCGGGAGCGGCTTCCCATCCCCCGGGAGATCAAGGTCCTCATCGCCGCCGCCTTCGTCATCGCGATCGGCTTCGGCATCATCGCGCCCGTCCTGCCCCAGTACGCCCAGTCGTTCAATGCCTCCGCCACGGCTGTGTCCGCCGTGGTCTCCGCCTTCGGCCTGACCCGGCTGCTGTTCGCCCCGTTCTCCGGGCGCCTGACGAGCCGGTTCGGTGAGACTCCGGCCTACATGGCCGGAGTGCTGATCGTCGCGCTGTCCATGTTCCTCATCGCGTTCTCGCAGGAGTACTGGCAGCTGTTGTTCTTCCGTGCGCTCGGCGGCATCGGCTCCACCCTGTTCACGGTGTCCGCGATGGCGTTCCTGGCCCGGAAGGCACCCCCGAGTATCCGCGGCCGTGTCTCCGGGGCGTACGCCTCGGCATTCCTGATCGGCAACATCGCCGGCCCGGTGGTCGGCTCAGTCCTGGCGGTCTTCGGCTACCGGGTGCCGTTCCTGATCTACGGTACGGCCTTGGTCGTCGCCGCCGGACTGGTCTTCTTCCTGCTGCGTGACTCCCGGCTCGCAGATCGCGGCAAGCCGGACACCCGGCCGGACATGAGGCTGGCCGAGGCCTGGGAGCGTCCCGCCTTCCGTGCCGCGCTGACCTCCTTCTTCGCCAATGGCTGGGCGACCTTCGGCGTGCGCAACTCCTTGACGCCGCTGCTGGCCGCCACCGCTTTCACAGGCACCGGATTCTGGCTCGACGGACCGCAGATCGCCGGTGCAGCCCTGTCCCTCTTCGCGGTCGGCAACATCGCCGCGGTCACGTTCTCCTCGCGATTGTCCGACGTGCACGGCCGCAAGCCCCTGATCATCATCGGCCTGCTCGTGGCCGCGGCGGGAACCGCCGTGATCGGATGGATGGACAACCCGTGGCTGTTCCTGGCCCTGTGCGTGGTGGCCGGAGCCGGCACGGGCACACTCAACGCACCGCAGCAGGCGGCCGTGGCGGACATCGTGGGCCAGGAACGCAAGGCCGGCCCCGTGATGTCCACCGCCCAGATGGCCTCCGACCTCGGGGCGATCTCCGGTCCGCTGATCGCCGGACTGGTGGTGGACACGGCCGGTTTCGGCTGGGCCTTCCTGCTCACCGGCGGGATCCTGGCCGTGGGCGCCATCTCCTGGACCTTCGCTCCGGAGACCAATCTGCCGGTGGATCCGGGTGGCCCACGGACCGGCGCCCTG
The DNA here is from genome assembly GCF_039528175.1 of Citricoccus alkalitolerans. Classification (NCBI taxonomy): domain Bacteria; kingdom Bacillati; phylum Actinomycetota; class Actinomycetes; order Micrococcales; family Micrococcaceae; genus Citricoccus; species Citricoccus alkalitolerans. The sequence continues at coordinate 662,891 of NZ_BAAALH010000001.1, read as the reverse complement.
CCGAAGGTCAGTCCGCCGGAGCGGCCCGCAGCGCCTCCAGACGCTGGCTGATGACGGTACTGACGCCGTCACCGCGCATGGAGACGCCGTAAAGCGCGTCCGCGACCTCCATGGTGCGCTTCTGGTGGGTGATGATGATCAGCTGGCTGTCCTGCTGCAGCTCCCGGAAGATCTCCAGCAGTCGTCCGAGGTTGGTGTCGTCCAAGGCGGCCTCCACCTCGTCCATCACGTAGAACGGGCTGGGCCGGGCCTTGAAGATCGCCACGAGCATGGCGACGGCGGCCAGTGAGCGTTCACCGCCGGACAACAGGGACAGCCGCTTGACCTTCTTGCCCGCGGGCCGGGCCTCGACCTCGACGCCCGACTCGAGCAGGTTGTCCGGATCCGTCAGGAACAGCCGACCCTCTCCGCCGGGGAACAGGGTGGCGAAGACATGCTGGAACTGGGCGGCGGTGTCCTCGAACGCGGCGGAGAACACCCGCAGCACCGTGTCATCCACGTCCTGGATGATCTTCAGGAGGTCGCGTCGACTGGAGTCCAGGTCCTCGAGCTGACCGGACAGGAAGCGGTGCCGTTCCTCCACGGCTGCATACTCCTCCAGCGCCAGCGGGTTGACCCGGCCGAGCGCGGACAGTTCACGCTCGGCCCGGCGCAGCCGCTTCTGCTGTTCGGCGCGGTCGTAGGACACCGTCTCGGGCTCAGTGTCGGTCTCTGGGCCGGGATCGGCGGACTCGGCGGGCCCGGCGCCGGCCTCACCCCGCTCCGCGGGCGGTGCCAGCGGGACCGGCACGTGCGGGCCGAAGTTCTCGAGCAGGTAGTCCCCGGTCATGCCGAGGTCATCGAGGGACTTCTCCCGCAGCTGGTCCAGCTTGAGCTGCTGTTCCTGCCGCGCCATCCGGGCCGCGTGCAGGCGGTCCTTGGCCTGCGCCACCACGGAGCGGTGGTGCTCAGCGGTGCGCTGGAGCTGTTGCCGCCGCGCCGCGAGTTCCTCGCCACGGCGGTCCAGTTCCGTGCGGTCCTGATCGGCGCGGGCCACGGCGTCCTGCACGCGTTCCAGGGCCTGTGCCAGTGCGTGGGTGACCGCCGAGACCCGAGTCAGCCAGGCCCGTCGCTGCTGCTCGGCCCGCTCGCGCTCCTGGTGGGCCAGCGTGGTCGCCGAGACCTGGCGTCGCGCCTGCTCGGCCCGCGCGACGAGCTGGGACCGGCTGGTCTCCGCGGCCCTCAGCGCCAACCGTGCCTCGGTCTCCTGGTGCCGGGCGAGGCCGGCCCGCTCCTCCGCGATGTCCCTCGCCTCCGGGTCGGGAATGGCCGACGTGTCTGCTGATGATTCCATGGTCGGTTCTTCCGGACCGGTCGGTTCCGCGGTGGCGGCAGTCCCGGCCCGTCGCGCCTCCTCCTCAGCCCGCCCGACGCCGGCCGTCGCCTCCGTGAGACGGTCCTGCAGGGCTGTGAGCTCGGTACGCTGGCGTTCCACACCGTCGTCCGCATGGGCCAACTGCTGGTTGAGCCGGGCCAGTTCCTCGGTGACCGCCGTGAAGCGGGCATCGGAGGCGTCGAGAGCCTCGAGTGCGGCGGTCTCGGCAGCGGTGGCCTCCTCGGCCTCCCTGGCCAGTCCCAAGCGCTGGAACCGGAGCCGCTCGACATCATGAGTGGCCTGCTCCGCCACCCCGGCCGCCTGGTCTGCCGCGGCCTGACGCTCCAGCCGACTGCCGGATCCGGCCCCGCGGCCGTCCGCCCATCCCGGACCCACCACGTGCCCGTCCCGGGTGGCCAGGCGGACCGGCACACCCCGGTAGAACGCCGGAAGCAGTCCGCCGTCCAGGAGCCCGGTGGCCGTGGCCAGGTCCTCCACGAGCACCGTCCCGGCCAGCAGGGACCGCACGGTGTCCCCGACCATGTGTTCCGCACCCGACGGTTCCGAGGCGGCGCCGGCGATCGGCGCGTTCCGTTCGTGAAGCTGGACCACGGACCACGCGTCCGTCGCCCCCTCGGGGAGTTCGGACCCTGGCGCCGCGGAGACGGCGCTGGTGGCCGTGGAAGAGGCTGAGGCGTCCGTGCCCGGCACCCAGGGGAACAGCAGGCGCGCGTCTGCCGCTCCGGCGTCGGCCAGCCGACCGGCGGCCTCGACGGCCGGGGCGAGGCCGCCGAGGACGAGCTGCTCCGCAGGTCCGCCGAGGGCGGCGGCGATGGCGGCCTCCCAGCCGCCTTCCACGGTCAGCACCTCGGCGAGTGCGGTGGGGGCCAGGTCTCCGAGAGCCGTCACGGCGGCTCCGGCCTCCGGTTGGAGAGCCTCGGACAAAGCGTCCCGACGGGCCTGGGCGGCGCCCTGGTCCGATTCGGCGGCGGCGAGTGCCTCGTCGAGCCGGGCCAGGCGTTCGCGCAGCCGATCGGCAGTCTCGGCCGCGGCCTCATAGACAGAGTCGAGTTCCTCCTCGGAGTCGAGCGAGCCGGCCAGGCGGTTCTGGTGGTCCGCCAGTTCGGCACGCAGCGACTGCGCGGCACGATCACTGTCCGTCAGCCGGGCGGTTGCCTTCTCCCACTGCGCCCGGAGGGACTGCTCGGTCGCCTTGGCGGCCTCAATGCGACCCGCCGCGACGGCGGCGGCCTGGCGCCGGTCCGCGGCCTGTTGCAGGAGGCGCGTGTAGGTCTCCGATGCCGCCCGGGCCGCCGCTTCGGTACGTTGGCGCTCCGTGGAGGCCCGCTCGAGCTCAGACTGGGCCGTCACCACGGCGGTCTCGGCTTCTGCTGCCTCGGTCCCGGCCCGGTCGGCAAGGCCCCGCGCCGTCTCCGGGTCCGGGCCCGACGGCGCCGGGACCGGCTGACTGCGGGAGCGTTCCCGCTCGGCGGCCACGGCACCCAGGGAACGGTACCGTTCGGCCAGGGTCGAGAGCCGGTACCAGTGGTCACGGGCTGCCACGGAGGCCTGACTGGCCGTGGCGACGTCCGTGGCCAACTCGGCTGCGGCCTCCTCGGCCCGGGCGACCTCGCCCTCCGCGGCGGTGACAGCCTGCTCGAGCTCCTGGTCTCCGGCACCCAACTGCTCCAGAGCCGCCTGCTGCCGGAACAGGTCGTCCGCGAGCAGACGGGAGCGAGCATCACGGACATCGAACTGGATCCGCTGCGCCTTGCGGGCCGTCTTGGCCTGTTTGGACAACGGCCCGAGCTGACGGCGCACCTCCTCGGAGAGGTCCCGGACGCGGTCCAGGTTGGTGCGCATCGACTCGAGCTTGCGGACGCTGCGCTCCTTGCGCCGGCGGTGTTTGAGCACCCCCGAGGCCTCCTCGATGAAGCCGCGGCGTTCCTCCGGACTGGCCTGCAGGATCCGGTCCAACTGGCCCTGGCCCACGATCACGTGCATCTCCCGGCCGAGACCGGAGTCGGACAGCAGCTCCTGGATGTCCAGCAGACGGCAGGAACTGCCGTTGATGGCGTATTCCGACCCACCACTGCGGAACAGCGTGCGGGAGATGGTGACCTCCGAGTACTCGATCGGCAGGGCACCGTCCGCGTTGTCAATGGTCAGGGACACCTGGGCCCGCCCCAGCGGGGCCCGCCCGGAGGTCCCGGCGAAGATGACGTCCTCCATTTTCCCGCCGCGCAGGTTCTTCGCGCCCTGCTCCCCCATCACCCAGGAGAGGGCGTCCACCACGTTGGACTTGCCCGAGCCGTTGGGCCCCACCACCGCAGTCACACCGGGTTCGAATTGGAAGGTGGTGGCCGAGGCGAAGGATTTGAAGCCGCGGACGGTCAACGTCTTCAGGTACATGGGCGCGGGGTCTCGTGATGGATGGTCAGTCGGCGAAGTCCGGTAGGCGTTCCCCGCGACCGAGCAGGGCCCGCACGGCTGCCACGGTGCGCACCGCGGCGCGGCCGTCACCGTAGGGGTTCACCGCGTTGGCCATGACCGCATAGGCCTCGGAATCGTTCAGCAGGGTCGAGACCTCGGTGACAACACGCTCCTCGTCCGTGCCGATCAGCTTCACCGTTCCGGCGGTGACGGCCTCGGGACGCTCCGTGTTCTCACGCATGACCAGGACGGGCTTGCCGAGACCGGGCGCCTCCTCCTGCACGCCGCCGGAGTCCGTGAGGACCACGTGGGCCACGGACAGCAGGTGCGTGAACTCGCCGTAGGCGAGCGGCTCGGTCACGATCACGTTGGTCCGTCCCTCGACCTCCGGGAGGATGGCTTCCCGGACCACCGGGTTGCGGTGGGCCGGCAGCACGAAGTCCACGTCCGGGTACTGCTCCGACAACCGGGCCAGGGCCCGGCCGACGCCGCGCATCGCCTCGCCCTGGTTCTCACGCCGGTGCGTGGTCACCAGCACGAGACGGCGTCCGCTGTCCGCTAGCTCTTGAAGTTGCGGGTCGGAGAACGGCACCGCCTTCTCCACTACCTCGTACAGCGCATCGATCACCGTGTTACCGGTGACCACGATGTCGTCGGGGTTGACCGCCTCGCGCAGCAGGTTGTCCCGGCTGGTCGTGGTGGGGGCAAGGTGGAGGCTGGCCACCTGGGTGGTCATCTTGCGGTTCGCCTCCTCCGGGAAGGGCGAGAAGAGATCGAAGCTGCGCAGGCCTGCCTCCACATGCACCACGGGGATGCCCCGGTAGAACGCGGCGATCGCGCCAGCCGTCGAGGTGGTCGTGTCACCCTGGACCACCACCGCGTCCGGCTTCACGTGCTCGAAGAGGGCGTCCAGGCCGTCGATGGTCCGCGTCATCACACCGTTGAGCGTCTGGCGGGGACGGATGATGTTGAGGTCGTGGTCCGGGGCGATGCCGAAGAGTTCGTTGACCTGATCCAACATCTCCCGGTGCTGGCCGGTGACCGCCACCTCGCAATCGATGTCATCCGACTCCTGCAGCGCCTTGATGATGGGAGCCATCTTGATGGCCTCCGGGCGGGTGCCGTAGATCGGCATGATCTTCAACTGTCCTTGGTTCACGGTGTGTACGCACTCCTCATTCCGGTGCGGGTGATGGCCCGCCGTTTGTTGCCTCCCAGCCTACGGGGCAGACTATGGGTTCTGACCCGCCGTGACCCGGTCGACGCTGTCCGCGTCCCACGGACTGCCTGGTCTGCGTTGCTATACTGTCCGTCGGCGTCAGCCATGTTGCCGCGCCGGCAGGATGGCGCGAGCCACACTTGAACGGAAGGACCTAGGTGAACACCACCGAAGACACCGGGGACTCCGGAACCCGCACGATCGCCCTTGATCGGAACGGTTTGATCCGCGTCGGCGCCAGGCCAAGCCTGTGGCGTTACCTGCGCCAGATCTGGGAGTTCCGGAGCTTCGTCCTCTTCGACTCGAAATCACGGATCGCCGGGGGCAACAGCACCAATTCGCTGGGCCAGATCTGGCTGGTGCTGAACCCGATCCTCAACGGCGCCACGTACTTCTTCGTCTTCGGCCTGCTCCTGGGGACCGGCCGCGGCATCGAGAACTTCATCGCCTACCTGATCATCGGCGTGTTCATGTTCCGCTTCACCTCCTCGGCGATCACCAGCGGATCCAAGGCGATCATCAGCAACCGCTCCGTCGTTCGAGCCTTCTCCTTTCCCCGGGCGACGCTGGCCCTGGCCGTGAACGTCCGGGAACTCATGGTGCAGATACCTGCGTTCATCACGATGTTCGTGTTGATCCTCGCCTTCCCCCCGCTCGAAATAGTGTCCTGGAAGTGGCTGCTCTTCATCCCGCTGGTAGGGGTGCAGTTCCTGTTCAACCTCGGTCTGAGTCTGATCCTGGCCCGCCTGGTCACCCGCTTCAACGACGTGACCAACCTCATCACCTTCGGCACCAGGATCTGGCTGTACCTGTCCGCCGTCTTCTTCAGCATCGACCGTTTCGCCGACCACCCCACGATCCTCTTCATCATGCATTTGAACCCGATGTACTGCATCCTGGAGATCGCCCGCGACAGTCTGTTGTATGACACCTGGCCGGACCCGAACCGATGGCTCGTCCTCGGCGCGTGGACCCTGGTTCTGCTGGTCGTCGGGACCGTGTTGTTCTGGCAGGCCGAGGAAAGCTACGGACAGGAGAAGTGATGACGGCAGCAGAGGTCGCCTCCAGTGCGGTCACCTCGCCCTCGGTCCAGGCGGCCGTGGTGATCGACTCCGCCGCCATGACCTATGTGGTGCGGTCGATCCGGCCGGCCCCACGGCACCAGACCTTGCGGGACCGGCTCAGTCGCGCCGGGTCCGGAGTCGAGATCTCCCATCTCGAAGCACTCAAGCCCCTGTCCCTGGTGGTGGAGCACGGCGAGAGCGTGGGGGTGATCGGCACCAACGGTTCGGGCAAGTCCACACTGATGAAACTGGTCACCGGCCAGCTCGCCCCCACCAGCGGATCCGTCTACGCCACGGACACACCCGTCATGCTGGGGGTCAATGCTGCCCTCGTCCCGCAGATCTCCGGGGAGGACAACATCGTCCTGGGCTGCCTGGCCATGGGCATGACGCGGGCGCAGGCGGATGAGAAGTTCGATTCCATCGTGGAGTTGTCCGGACTGAAGGACTCGCTCCATCTGCCGCTCAAGGCCTATTCCTCCGGCATGGCCTCCCGCTTGCAATTCGCCATCGCCACCAGCGTGGACCCGGAGATCCTCGTGATCGACGAGGCGCTGAACACCGGTGACGCCCAGTTCCGAGAACGCACCCGCCAACGCATCAATGTGCTGCGCGAGCAGGCCGGTTGCGTCTTCCTCGTCAGTCACTCCCTCGGCACCATCCGCGACATGTGTACCCGGGCCATCTGGATCGAACGTGGCGAGCTGCTGATGGACGGGACACCGGAGGAGGTCACTGGCCGCTACCAGGAGTACGCCGGCCATATGGGCAAGAAGCATGACAAGAAGGCCGCCGATCTCCGGGACAAGTGCCGCAGCGAACTCGTCCGCACCGAGATCGTCTGGAATGACCAACGCTCCCCGTCCTCGGCCACTCCGTGACCGGTTGCCCATGACTCGTCCGGCCCGCGCCGCGGCCACCCGCCTCCGCCGCGCCGCACAGACCGTGGGGTCGCGATGGTCTGATGCCGTCCTGACCGGCAGGCGTGCTCGCTGGGACCGGGCCGGACGGATCGGCGTTCCCGACGACGTCTGGCCGGCTACGCAGGACTCCCCCGGACGGACAGCGCCCCTCGGCAACCGCGTGATACCCCTGCCGCCCGCCTGGGGACTGGCCCGCTGGCTGTGGGGAGACACCGGAAACAGGAACGACGGCGGCGATCGCTCCTCTGACCTGCTCGCCCTATACGTCAGCCGGACACATCCGCCGGCCGGCGGCGACGGGTGCTTCGACACCACCGACGCCGCGGCCCTCGTCGCCGACCGTGCCGCTGCGGACACTGGGGACGCCGGCCGCGGACCGCACACCCTCGTGGTGGTGACCGACGGCTCTGCTGTCGATGTGGCGCAATCGCTCCGGGATGCCGGGGCACACCGCGGCTGTCTCGTTCTCGACGACCCCGGCAGCGAACGCCGCGCCGACCTGCTCAGCCTGTGCGCCGCCGTCGCCGTCCCCGCCGGCACGGATCCCCTGCAGTCGCCCTGGGCGCGTGAGGCCGGTGCCGCCGGAGTGGCCCTTCTGCCCCATGCCGCCCCCGCACCACTGCCTGGGGATCTTGGTCAGCCCTCCGACCGACGGGTCGCCGGCCGGGTAGCACGCCATACCCTCGTCAGCGCCGATCCGACAGTGCTGGAGCCGGTGCCCGGTCCATGGCCTGAGCGCCCCCGTTCCTCGGGGCTCGTGGTCGGCACTGAGCGACGCCGTGTGGTGGTCGCGGGGCACGACCTTAAATTCGCCAGCGGACTGATCGAGCACCTCCGGGGCGAAGGGCACGAGGTCCGGCTGGACGAGTGGGCCGGGCACGAACGCCACGATCCGCGCCTGAGCCGGGGCCTCGCCGGCTGGGCCGATGCCGTGCTGTGTGAATGGGCCCTGGGCAATGCGGTCTGGTATGCGCGCCACGTCCCGGACGGCACCCGGCTGACCGTTCGTCTCCACCTTCAGGAGGCCGCCACAGATTTCCCCGCCCGGATCCGAGCCGATCGGATCGACGCCGCGGTCTTCGTGTCCGAGCATCTACGCCGTCAGGTGGTCCGCGACTTCACCTGGCCGGCTGCGCGAAGCCTGGTGGTGCCCAACGCCGTCGACATACCCGGGGCACCCGAGGGCCCCGTGGAGCCAGAGCGCCGGTTCCGGCTCGGCCTGGTGGGAATCGTCCCGTCCCGCAAGGGCCTCCACACGGCCCTCGATGTCCTGCGTCGGCTGCGTTCCACCGACGACCGCTACACCCTCAGCATCAAGGGCCGCAGGCCGTCTGAGTACCCGTGGATGGCCGATCGCCCCGCTGAGCGCGACTACTTCCGGGACCAGTTCGCGCGGATCGACAACGATCCGCTCCTGGGGGCGGCGGTGGGCTTCGAGCCGTTCGGCCCGGACATGGACGCCTGGTTCAGCCGGATCGGAACCGCCCTGTCCACGAGTGATTTCGAGTCCTTCCACTTCACGCTCCCGGACGGAGCCGCCCACGGGGTGCTCCCTCGCTCTCTGTCCTGGCCCGGCGCCGACCTGCTCTATCCCCTCCGCTGGTTGGCCCCGGACGCCGTCTCGCTGGCAGATTCCATCTATGAATCCACCCACGACCTGTCCCAGTGGCAGGTTGAGGCGACGGAGGCACGTCAGCTGGTCGCGCAACGGTTCGCCGCATCGCGCGTCCTGCCGGAGCTCGCCGATGTGGTCCTCGGGCGGCGCCGTGTGGAGGATCCCGCATGACCACGGACGTGTCGCGTGTCGAGAAGCCCCACATGGCCATGCTGGTGGCCAATCCCGTGGTGGGCGATTCCCGGGTGGAGAAGAGCGCCCTCAGCGCCGTGCGGGCGGGTTATCGCGTGACGATCGTGGGGGTCGGGAACGCCAGCACCTCTCGCGTCGACCACTACGAGCACATTCCGATCTATCGGATCCCCCTGGACTTCACGCGGCACAAGGCGTGGACGGTCGAGAACCGGCGACGGAACAGCAGCAGAGCACCCAAGGCCTCCGGCACGAGCCTCCTGAACCGGGCGAACAGGGCCCTGCAACGCATGACCCAGCGCCTGAACCACTCGTGGGCCGAGCGATTCCGCACCGCGCGGGATTCCATTCAGGCCGGCCGGCCCGGGGGCTGGCGAACGCTCTGGCCGCAGACACTGGACTACGAGGAGGGCTTCCTCGAGGCCCTCCACCGGCTGAAACCAGACATCATCCATGCCCATGACCGGCATCCGATGGCCGGGGCCGCCGCCTACTCCGCACGCCAACGGGCTGCGGGGACCCCGGTACCCTGGGTCTACGACGCCCACGAATGGGTGCCCGGCACCATCATCGGCGGGCCTCCCAAAGCCAAGACGGCCTGGGTCGCCCTGGAAGCCGAGCTGATCCGCACTGCTGATGCCGTCATCACCGTCACCGACCATGTGGCGGGCGAGCTCCACGCCCGGCACCGGCTCGATGCACGTCCGAGAACGGTCATCAACGCCCCGCGCAGGACCCGGCAACCCCTCCCACCGGACCAACGCCGCCCCCTGCGGGAGGAGTGCGGCGTGGACCCGGAGACGCCCCTGCTGGTGTATGTGGGCATGCTGGCCGAGCACCGAGGGGTCTTCACCATCGTCGATGCCCTGACCGAGATGCCGGGCGTCCACGTGGCGTTCGTCGGCTCGCAGAACGCCACGGTGCGCCAGCAGCTGCACGACCGTGCCATGACGCATGGTGTGAGGGAACGGCTGCACCTCCTGGACTATGTTCCGTCCCATTCCGTCACCTGGTACATCGAGTCGGCGACCTGCGGTGTCAGCGCCCTGATGCCCTACCCGGCTCATGAGCTCGCGATGCCCACGAAGCTGCGTGAGTATGCCCAGGCCGGTCTGCCGGTCGTCGCCAGCGACCTGGACACGCAGTCCGCCTTCGTCACGGACCACGGAGTGGGCACTCTCTTCACCGCCGGAGACGCCACCTCTCTGGCGGCCGCCTTCCACCGCCTCCTGGACGATCACGAGTCGTATCGCCGCGCCGTCCGGGATCCGGACTTCCTTGCCTCGCAGACCTGGGAGGGAAACGAGACGGCCTTGGCGGCGACATGGCACTCCCTGTGCCCGGTACAGCCCCCTCCGGCCGACCCCCGCTCAGCAGCCCCGGTCGACGCCGCCGCATCGCAGCCACTGGTCGGGCGGCATCCCACCCTCGTCGTGGTCGGTGCTTCAGCCGCCGATCCCTGGCCCGAGGCGTGGGCCGAGGCATGGTCCCGGTTTGCCGGTGATGCCCGCTGTCTTGCCGGCTCCACCACCGAGGCTGACGGAGACGGCCAGCCGATGTCGGAGGCCCTGGACTCCTGGCTCGAGATCGACCAGTACGCCGATGCGGCACTGTACTGCGGACTGTCCAGTGCGCATGGGGACGTCGACGGCGGATCCCTGTCCGAGATGCTCTCTCTGCAACGCCGCCAGAAGCAGGTCGGCGTCCTGACGGAGGCGCCCCTCGTGGATGCGGCGGTCCTGAGAGACCGCCCCGGACACGCCTTCAGCGATTGGGACCCGCAGGTCTTCGGGCGATACAGACGGCAGGCCCTGAAACAGGCCCGCCCCTTCCTGACGATGCTGGAGCACGGCATCCCCCTCTTCACCTCCAGCCAGCGCAACGCGCTCATGTTCCCCGGAGTCCACTGGATTCCCGCCCCCCTCCCCTTCCTGTCACCGCCTCATCCGTCATCACCGGGCGAGGCGGGCGACGATGCCCAGGCCCCGGTGAGGATCCTCATCGTGCCGACCATCCGGTCACGAGCCGAGAACAGACAACTCGATCGGCTGGTGGAGGACGCCGCGCGACACGGCTTCTCGGTCCGACGCCCCCGGTCCTCCCGGTACGATCCCTCTCAGGCCGGTCACGCGGATATCGTCGTCGATGCGATCACCCTTGGGGAATGGAGCCACAGTGCCGCACATGCCTGGTCAGCGTCCCGGCTCGTCGTCGGGCACCTCGACGAGTCGCTGAGAACCAGCCCGGACTCCCCTCTCTTGACGGTACCGACTCCACCCCTGTTGGAATCGTCCGTCGACGACATCGTCGACACCGTCCTGGACCTGGCACATGCCCTGGATGGTGAGACTGAGGCGGAGACGCGTCGGCAGGGACGGGATTTCGCCGAGTCGATCTACGGTGGAAAGATGGCCGTTGCGGGTCTGCACGGCATATGGACGGTCTGAGAAGGACGGATCCACATGCCCGCTGCTGAACTAGTGCTAAACCATCTGAGCCCAGCAACCGCTCGCCTTCGAATCTATAGAGGAGTACCCGCGTGACCGACAGCGCCCCGAGAGAGTCCGCCCTCCGACCCCACATGGTCATGCTGGTGGGAAACCATGTGGTCGGTGACTCCCGGGTGGAGAAGAGCGCCCTCAGCGCCGTCAAGGCGGGGTATCGGGTGACGATCGTCGGCACGAGGCACCGAAGCACGTTCCACATCGGCGAGTACTCAGGGATTCCCATCTACCGGATCCCCGCGGACTTCGCCCGCCACGTGACCTCGGGTCAGTGGAAGGAGGTCAAGCCCCGACGGTGGTCGGACGACGATGACCCGCTGGCCGTCTGGGGCCGGGCGCGGGATACGCCGGTGTGGAGCATCCGTTCCACCGTTGACCGGTTGGACCGAGCCACCCACGCCGTGAGGACCCGGATCGAGAAACAGCTTGACGACCGTGCCACGCGGGCAGCCGACGCTGTCGGTCAGGTGCGTGACCGTGCCTTGGCAGCCCTGCCGCGCGGCTGGCGACGGGTCTGGCCGCATATCGCCGACTACGAGGATGCCTTCCTGGACGTTCTCCAGCGTTTGAAGCCGGACATCATCCACGTGCATGACCGCCACCCGCTGCCGGGGGCCGCGGCCTACGCCGCCTGGCAGAGGTCCAGAGGCCAGGACGTGCCGTGGGTGTACGACGCCCATGAGTGGCTTCCGGGTCAGGAATTGCCGGGTCCGGCCGCCGCCCGGACCGGATGGCTCGCCGCCGAGGCCGAACTGATCCACCACGCCGATGCAGTGCTCACGGTCTCCGACGAGCTCGCCACCCGAATGCAGCAGCGGCACCGTCTGAAGGAGCGTCCCGGGACGGTCATCAATGCTCCGGCCGTGACCCGGACGCCCATGGACCCTGCAGTCCGCCGGCCGATCCGCGAGGAGTGCGGGCTGGGTCCTGAGACTCCTCTGTTCGTCTACGTCGGCAAGATGAGTGAGCGTCGCGGCGTCCTCATCATGGTGGAATCTCTTTCCCTGTTGCCAGATACCCACATTGCCTTCATCGGGTCCCGAGACGTCGCGATCCGGCAACGCATCATGGAACGAGCCGAACAGCTCGGTGTCGCCGATCGGGTCCACCTCAAGGACTATGTGCCCTCCTCCTCGGTCACCTGGTACATCGAATCGGCGACGGCCGGCATCAGTCCACTCCTGTCCACTCCGGCTCACCAGTTGGCCATCGCCACCAAGATCAGCGAGTACGTCCAAGCCGGACTTCCCGTCATCGTCAGCGACATGAGGGCCCAGGCTGCCTTCGTCCGGGATCATGCCATCGGCACCGTGTACGCGGCTGAGGACCCCGCCGATCTCGCCGCGGCCACCCGTCGGCTCTTGGAGGGGGTCGACGGATTCCGCCGGGCGGTCCACGAGGGAGAGGTCCGCACGCTGCAGACCTGGGACCACGCCGAACAGGTCCTGATCCACACGTGGACGCGGCTGTGCGTGACCCAGCCACCGGTTCACGCGACGGATGCCGGCGCCGGATCGGTGGAGAGAGCAGCGGGCTCAGCGCTCGATCTGGTCGGTGCCGCCGACCGTGATCCGCTGGCTCAGGTCTGGGTTCGACATGGCGGCTCCGCGGTGACGCACATCGGGCTGGAACCCAGCGAGACGGCGGGCGACGCTGACCTTCCTGAGGTGCTCGCAACGTGGTCTGCCATCAATCGTCATGCCGATGTGGTCCTCTACGCGGGCTGGACCTCCGCCGGAGGTGGAGACGATGGGCCCGTCTCCTCGGAGATGCGCTCCCTGCTGGCACGCGGCAAGAAGGTGGGGATCTGGACGGGTTCGGCCCCCCTTGTGGATCCACGTCTGCTCCTCAGCGCCCATCCGCACCATCCCCTGGCCCAGTGGAGCACAGAGCAGCTCACGCGGTACCGCCGCCAGGTGCACCGTGGTTCCCGCCCCCTGCTGGAGCTGCAGGACGTCGGTATCCCCCTCTTCACCACGGACGCGGTGGCGGCCGAGATCCTGACCGATGTGCACTGGGTACCGTCGCCGCTGGCCGGCCCACGGGCGTTCGCGGACAACGTGGCCACTGCGCAGGCGGACGGCCGCCCGCCGCAGATCCTGATCATCCCGGCGCTTCGTTCCCCGCAGGAGCTGGCGTCACTGGACACCCTGGACAAGACGGCGACGGCGGCCGGCTTCCGGGTGGCGCGTCCCCGAGCCAAGAGGTTCCATCCCTCAGATGCCGTCTTCTCCGACATCGTCGTGGACACCCTGTCGACGGGAGGTTACAGCGAGGCGGCGGCCTGGGCCTGGTCAGCTGGCCGCGTAGTCGTCGGCCGGGCCGGCACTCCGCCCTGTGGACTCGACCTCCGCGAGAGCCCCCTGGTGGCCGCAGACCCGAGCAGCGTGGTTGAGACCGTGATGGACCTGGCCGGGGCGCACGCCAGCGGCCAGCTGGATGGTCTCGACATCGCTGGCCGCGCCTTCGCTGAATCGGTCCACGACGGCCGGCTCACGGTGCAACGGATCATGACGGTGCTGGACGGTCTGAGGTAAGGCGGTCGGGGCCCGGCCCATCAGGCTTGGCCCCGACGAGGTCCGACCCTCCAGGCCCGACGACGCCGTCAGGACTGAGCGGCGAGGCCTTCACGCACGGTGCGGACGCGGCGGTCCCAGGTCTCGCTCGTCCGTGTGTGGTCGAGCCCCGGCGCTCCCTCCGACACGAGGCGCTCAATGCCCTCGCGTATCGCCTCAGGGGTGCGCTCACAGCCGTGGCCGACACGGTTCTCTCGCACGAAGTCCGCAATTCCCATGTCCTGATAGCACAGGACCGGGAACCCTCGCTCGATCATGCTCACGGTCTTGTAGGGGAAGCTGAACCGCGCATAGTCGCTGTCCAGCAGAACGATACCCAGACACACCGCCGTTCTCGGCCGGTACAGGTCGAGCGGGACGGTCAGGATCCGCACCCGATCCTGGCCCAGCAACCCGTGACGGCCCAGGCAGGTGCGCAAGTAGTCGGCCTCCTCCTCCCGGACCACGAAATCGAGGAGATACTCCGTGCCGCCATCACTGACGGCCGCCAGGTAGTCGTCCATGCCGTAGACGCTGTTCATGCCGCCGGCATAGAGCAGGGTCGTCCCCTCGGCCACGGGGTGGACACCTCCGGCATCCACGACGTTCGCCTCGGCCACTGCGGGCGGCAGGGGCACCCATGCGCGTGCCGTCTCCCCGTGGGTGGTCAGGAGCCGGTTGAACCCGTCTCCGGAGGCCTCGCTGGGGGCCAGTAACATCTCGGCACGGTCACCGATCTGCCGCAGCTCCTGCAGGCCGCGGGCCGTCAGCTCGCTGCGCATCTCCTCATCATCGAGGTATCCATCCACCTCGTCGAGCCAATGCAGGTCGCGAACGAACCATGCGCACCGGCCGCCCGCCTGGCGGATCTCGTCCATGAGGCGCTCGAGGTCATCCACGGCGTCCGTGGACGCGATCGGGGAGGTCGAGTTCTCGCCATAGAACACCCCGAACGGGCGGCCTTCGGCGATGAGACGGCGCACGGCCGCCGCGCGCCGGCGGAAGCCACCGCCGCTGGAGTAGAGGCGGATGGCTGCTTCGGGACGGTCAAAGGCCTCGGCCATGTTGCGGATTCGCTGCGGCCGGGCCCCATTGGTTCGGTCCTGCAAAGGTGCCACGGAGTAGAAGACGTCCAACGGGCCCGTCCCCTGGAGTGCCGCGAGCTCCTCGAAGTCGCGGGAGACGGCCCGACCCATGATCCGGTCCAGCGCGGAGAGCAGGTCATCGTCGTGATCGATGGTCCGCGCAGATGCCGTGCGTTCAGCGACGGGGTCCGGGGTCCCGCCCGATACCATCCGCTGCAGCTCGGCCGAGATCCGCAGCCCGCGGGCCGCCCGCGGCAACCCCAGGTCCCGGACCAGATTGCCGTTGCCGATGGTCTCCTCCACGATGACCCGGTCCCACTGGCCCGTCAGGCTCCCGAGCAGGGCAGCATAGTGGCGGGACGTCCCCACGAACACGGCATGGGAGTGGCCCTCCAGCCGCGCCCTCAGGGTCGGGGCCAGGAGACGGCCCCGGGACAGGTCCCGGCCGCGGTAGAGGGATTCTGCCTCCACCGGGACGACGTCGGCTCCGTCCAGGGCGGCTGAGAGGTTCTCCCGGTAGGTCTCCACCCGGCCGGCGTCCATCGCGTGCGGATGGATCAGTGCGACGCGTGTCCCGGCCCCGGCCGACAACACCGGCTGGCCGTCACCGAGCAGCAGCGGCGTCAGGAGGTGCGCAACGGTGGAGCCCTTGGCCCCTGACTTGTCCATCTCCCACTCGTCATCCAACAGCAGCCGGTCGGTCGCGGCGTTGAGAGTCGCGAAATCCTCGGCCAGGGCCGTGCGGGCACTGGAGAAGTCCAGGCTTCCCCGCACCAGCCACGGGACGAAGGGAACCACCACGTTCTCGGCCGCGAACGCCGCCGCCTCCAGGCCGAGGGCGATGACCCGGTCCACGCCTTTGGACTCGATGAACTGCGTCATGTAGGACGTCGCCAGGGCGCTCCGGCGCAGACGATATCCCTTCATCCACAGCGGTACCCTGTCACCGCCACGGAACCACTGGCCATTGACGTCGAAGACGTGAACCTCGTGCCCTGAGTCGCGCAGGGACGAGAACACCTGGGCCTCAGCGGGCCCCGGGCTCCGGGTCAGCAGCAATACCGTGCTCATCGGCGGCGGTTTCCCTTCGTCGGTTCAGTCAGGCCCATCAGCTCCAGCTCACGGCGAACGGTGGCATCGGCCCCGCACTGCCGGTGAGCCCGCTCGGAGGCGGCGCGGGACATGCGCGTGAAGAGCGCGGGGCGGGACAGGACTCGGTTCAGGCCCCGCACCAGTGCGTCCACCTCTTCCTCGCCGGCCAGGATGGCGCAGTCCTCGTCCACGAACTCGGGGATGGCGGTCACGGCGTTCGTCACCGGGATCAGCCCGGAGGACATGGCCTCGTCCCGCGAGACCCCCTGCGAATCCAATCGGGACGGGACCAGGAAGATGCCATGGTCCTTGTGGAGTGCCGCCACGTCGTCCTGCGAGACGAAGCGCCGCTGGATCGTCACGTTGGGGTGGTGGCCGAGGGCATCCTCGAACTCGTGGAAGTACTTCCCGTCACCGATGATCGTCGCCTCGATCCGATGCCAGTGCGGGCCCGTGGCCAGTCGCTCCAGGACCTGGACCGCGATGTCGTTTCCGTACTTCCGGCTGCCGGCATTGCGCACCCACAACAACTTGTACCGCTGGTCCTCGTCCTTCGGGACGTAATCGAACAACTCCGTGTCGATGAAGTTGTGGACGATCCTGGACCGGTTGGCCGGGAAGACCAGTCCCATGTCATCTGTGACAGCTCGCCGCCACCATTCGGACACGAAGATGAACGACGCCGGCCCGTGCGGATGCCGGACCACGCTCCGCCAGAAGCGCTGCAGTGCCAGGGTGCGGTCGATACCCCGTTCCAGGTCCGTGCCCTTGCCGAAGTTGAACACGCGGCGGATCCATCGGTCGCACTCGTACCCGTGCAGGAACACGTGGAGATCGAGGTCGGGCAGGAACGGCACCAGATGGCGCCACATCAAGGCGTTCAGGAAATGCACGCTGACACTTCGGTACTCCTGGCGGGACAGCACGGCCGCGATCTCCGGTCCGCGTCCCACCAGCACCCGCACACCGTCAAAGGTGTAGATGCGCCGCTCCTGGGACGGTGCGGCCAGCACCACGTCCACGTCGATGCCGGAGTCGATGTAGTGCAGGAGGCGACGGTGGACGAAACCGTTCCCGTACTCCCGGCCGATGTCCGGGTAGTCGTTGGCGATCACCAGATGTCTCGGGGCCCCCGGGCGCAGGGTCTGTCCAGACAGGTATTCGTCCGCCAGTTCCTCGGTTGTGGGTCCCTCGGGTTCATCCAGGTCGGGACCGGCGCTCAGGGTCCCGGAATACTGGGCCTCTGGTTCCCGCAGGGTGTCCAACTCGTCCAGCGCCGCCGTCAGCCGCTGCCGCAGCACCGAGTTCTCGAGGGCCAGCATCGGCAGGACCTCATGCTCGCCGTAGGTGGTGCCGACGAACTCGGGCGGAACGGACAGCAATTGGCTGACATTCTCCTCGCCACCGCGCGCCTGGCCGGGCAGTACCGCCCGTCGGACTCGGGCAGACAGCTCATCCGGCAGCAGGTCCAGCGACCTCCGTGCCGAGGACTTCACTGACGGGGGCAGGGAGGACCCGACCCGTCGGAGCTGTTGGCGGGCGGCACGTTTGAAGTTCATGCCCCCTCCGGGGCCGTCTGGTTTTCATTCTGCGGATCCGGACCGGTGGAGAGCATCGTCTCGGCCACACGGAGGATCTCCAGCCCCTCCTCCAGGGAGACGTGCCGGTTGTCCTCGCCGAGGATCGCGTCACGGAATGCCTCGTGCTCGGTCCGCAGCGGCTCCTTCTTGGGAAAGGCGTACCGGATGACATCCCCCTCGGTGACCCCTCGGAAGTTCGCGACGGGCTGCCATTCGGTGGGAACGCTGCCGTTCTCGTAGAACGTGAGGTCTGCCGTCAGGGTGCTGGCGACCAGCACGCCCTTCTCACCGGTGACCACGGTCGTGCGCTCCTTCACCGGGGACAGCCAGTTGACGATGTGATTGGTGATGACGCCGTTGTCCAATCGGCCGATGGCCACCACCATGTCCTCGTGCTCCCGCCCGGCGTTCCGGGCAGTGTGCGCGGAGACGGAGGCGAAACGGGACCGCGCCAACCAGGCCGTCAGGTCGATGTCGTGCGTCGCCAGGTCTTTGACCACACCCACGTCGGCGATGCGGGCCGGGAACGGCCCCTGGCGCCGGGTGGAGATCTGCAGGATGCGGCCCAGCTGGCCGTCGTCGATCCGCTGGCGCAGTTCCTGCAGGGCCGGGTTGAAGCGTTCGATGTGACCCACTGCGCCGACCAGTCCGCGGGAGGAGAATGCCTCCACCAATCGCTCACCGGCTGCCAGTGACGCGGCGATCGGCTTCTCGACCATGATGTGGATGCCGGCCTCGGCCACCGCCAGGCCAACCTCTTCGTGCAGGCCGGTGGGCACGGCACACACGATGGCGTCCACGCCGCACCCGATCAGTTCCTCCACGGTCGAGTACACGGGCAGTCCGTCGGCGACGCCGTGCGGGTCCCCGATCGCGTCGGCCAGGGCCACCAGCTCGGTGCCCTCGATCTCTCGCATCACCCGGGCGTGGTGGCGGCCCATCATGCCCAGCCCGATCAGTCCGGTGCGGATGGTCATGCGCGCGCCTCCCCGACGACGGTGTTCACGCCGTCGACGATGCGCTCCAGGTCCTCCCGCGTCAGTGACGGGTGGACCGGGAGCGAGAAGACGGTCGCCGCGGCGATCTTCGTGTGGGGCAGGTCCGCGGGCTGCTGGAATGACGGCAGCTCGTTGGTGGGGATCGGGTAGTAGACCCCGGTACCGACGCCGAACTCGTTCTTGAGCCGGTCCAGGATCGCACCCCGGGCACCGGCCAGGTCCTCGGACAGTCGCACCGTGTACTGGTGGTACACATGCACGGCGCCTTCGCGGACCACGGGGGTGGTGACACCGCGCAGGCCGGCGTCGAGGAACGCCGCGTTCTCCTGGCGTTGGCGCGTCCAGGCGCCCACCTTCGTCAACTGGACCCGGCCGATCGCGGCGTGGAGGTCCGTCATGCGGTTGTTGAAGCCCACGACCTCGTTCTCGTACTGACGTTCCATGCCCTGGTTGCGCAGCAGACGGACACCCCGGCCCATGGCCTCGCTGTCCACGGACACCATGCCGCCCTCGCCACTGGTCATGTTCTTGGTGGGGTACAGGCTGAACATGCCGAAGGCCCCGAACGTCCCGACTGGTCGCCCGTTCCACGCCGCCCCGTGGGCCTGTGCCGCGTCCTCGAACACCATCAGGCCGTGGGTCTCAGCGATCCGTCCCAACTCGTCCATGGGGGCCGGGTGGCCATAGAGGTGCACCGGCATGATGGCCTTCGTGCGGTCCGTGACCAAGGCCTCGACGCTCGCCGGCTCCAGGCAGTAGGTGTCCAGATCGATGTCCGCGAACACCGGGGTCGCCCCGGTCAGGCGCACGGCGTTGCCGGTGGCGGCAAAGGTGAAGGCCGGGACGATCACCTCGTCGCCGGGGCCGATGCCGGCGGCCAGCAGGCCGAGGTGGAGTCCGGAGGTGCCGGAGTTCACCGCGACGCAGGGGCGTCCGGCCACCAGGACATCGGCGAACTCAGCCTCGAAGGCGGCCACCTCCGGTCCTTGGGCGACCATGCCGCTCTGGAGTACACGGTCGACGGCGGCGCGTTCCTCGTCGCCGATGATCGGCTTGGCCGGGGGGATGAAATCGGGTGTTGCCTGGGTCATGCTCTCGGTTCCTCTCCGTCCAGGACGACGATCGCGTCGCCGTCCTCGCGATACTTCTCGCCCGTGTCCGGGCACACCAGGACGGAGGGTTCCGTCGCCGACGGCTCCAGCTTCCGCCCGGTCTTGCCGACCCATCCGAGGCGGCGGGCGGGAACCCCGGCCACCAGGGCGTGGTCAGGTACGTCACGCGTCACCACCGAGCCCGCGGCCACGAGTGCCCAGGCTCCGATCGTCAACGGCGCCACACAGACGGCCCGGGCCCCGATGGCCGCACCACGACCGATGGACACCCCGACGGCGTCCCAGTCGGAGGCCGATTTCTGGGTTCCGTCCGGGTTGATGGCCCGGGGGTAGGTGTCGTTCGTCAGGACCACGGCGGGGCCGATGAACACTCCGTCGTCGAGGTGCGCCGGTTCGTAGACGAGGGCATGGTTCTGGATCTTGCAGTTCTCGCCCACCGTCACCCCGGTGCCGATGTACGCTCCCCGGCCGACCACGCAGTTCGACCCGAGCAGGGCCTTCTCGCGGACCTGGGCCAGGTGCCAGATCTTCGTGCCGGCCCCGATGACCGCGTCTGCGGAGACATCGGCGCCCGGGGCGACGCTGTACGCCTCGTCCTCAGGGGTGGTGCGATCAGTCATCTCAGACATCGGCCCCGGCCTCCGCGGGCACTCCGATGACGCGGCGGGCCACTGAGGTCCAGTTGGCCGGATCGGTCATATTGCGGCCGTCCACCAGGGTGGCGATCCCCGGGAGCTGGTCCGCGGAAAGCTCCTTGTACTCCGCGTGATCGGTCTGGATGATCGCCGCATCCACCCGATCGCCCCACTGGTACGGGGAGAACCCGAGGCGGGTGAGCTCCTCGTCCGTGTACAGAGGATCGTGGACGCTGACCTGTGCGCCGGCCTCCTCCAGTGAACGGACGGTGGCGAAGACCCCGGAGAAGGCCGTCTCCTTGACACCGCCACGGTAGGCCGCGCCGAGCACGAGGACCTTCTGGCCGCTCAGCGATCCGTGGGCCCCGGCCAGCATGCCGACGGCGTAGGCAGGCATTCCGGCGTTGACGGCGCGGGCGGTGCGGACGATGTCTGCCGCCGGATCGTTCCAGAGGTACAGCCGCGGGTACACGGGGATGCAGTGTCCGCCCACGGCGATGCCGGGGCGGTGGATGTGGCTGTACGGCTGCGAGTTGGAGGCTTCGATGACTCGGTAGATGTCGATGCCGTTGTCCCCGGCGTAGCGGGCGAACTCGTTGGCCAGGCCGATGTTGACGTCGCGGTACGTGGTCTCGGCCAGCTTGGCCATTTCGGCGGCTTCAGCGCTGCCCAGGTCCCACACGCCGTTCGCGCGGTCCAGGTCCTCTCGGACGTCGAAGTCGAGCACCGACTCGTAGAAGGCCCGGGCGCGCTCGGCACCCCGGGCGTCCAGTCCACCGACGAGCTTCGGGTACTTGCGCAGGTCCGCGAAGACGCGCCCGGTCAGGACACGCTCGGGAGAGAAGACCACGTGGAAGTCCTCGCCCGAGGTCAGGCCGGATCCTTCTTCGAGCATCGGCTGCCACCGGGTCCGCGTGGTGCCCACCGGCAGGGTCGTCTCATAGGAGACCAGGGTGCCGGCCGTGAGGTTCACGGCCAGATCACGCGTGGCGGAATCCATCCAGCCGAAGTCCGGCCGGGCCACTTCGTCCACGAACAGTGGGACCACCAGGACCACGGCGTCCGCGCCGGGGATGGCGTCCGCATAGTCAGTGGTGGCGCGCAGCGTGCCGTTGGCCACCGCTTCCGAGAGCTTCTCCTGAAGCTGGTCCTCGCCGGGGAAGGGCTCCTGCCCGGCATTGACCAACTCGACGACCTTCTCGTTGACGTCGACGCCGACGACCTGGTGACCCTTGCTGGCGAATTGGACGGCCAGCGGCAGCCCGATCTTTCCCAACGCCACGACAGCGATCTTGAGCATGGTTCATCCATCCTTTGGTTTGACGGCGGGTTGACGTCGACGCCCACGGAGCAGAGTGCGCCGGTGGTTCGGCCAGATGTCAGCCTAACACCGGGCATCCCGCCGACCGGGGAGCTGTCCCGCGCCTTCCGGGACCGCTGGAACCGTGATCCGTGCCACGTCAGCAGGCTCACAGTCCGGAGAGGAGCACCTGCTGCCACGACGCGGTGACGGTTCTCTCATCGAACCCGGCCACCCGCTCGCGTGCCGTTCGCTGGCGAGCCGCCCTGGCGTCGTCGTCCGCGTCCGTCTCCAGGATCAGCTGCGCCGCGGCGGCCGTGTCCTGCACCACGAACTCGTCGCCGAAGATGTCACGGGCGCCGGGCCGGTCCCACAGCACCGGAAGGGCTCCGGAGGCCATTCCCTCTGCCGGGGCAAGGTGGAAGCTCTCCACCGTGCTCGGCGAGAGCACCCAGCCGATCTTGCGCAGCCATCCGGCCATGTCCGCGCCGAAGGGCTCGAACGCCACAGCGTGGCGCACCGGGTCCCCGCCCAGCCGGGCGAAGAGGTCCATGTAAGCCTCGCGCTGGACCGGCTTGCGCCATTCGTGCGGGTACTCCCACGGCATCCGTCCCCGCAGGTGCAGGGTGTACCGCGGATCGGTGCGGTGGAGCTCCCGCAGCAGGTCCACGGCACGGTCCAGACGCTTGCGCAGGGGCACCATGCCGACCAGCCCGAGACGGTGCCGGCGACCTGGCAGGCCCGGACGGTCCAGGTCGGCCAGGCTCACGGCATTGGGGATGACCGAGACGCGTTCGGCGGGGACGTCCAGGTGCTCGACCACCAGGTCCCGGTAGTGCGCCGAGACCGTGACGAATCGGTCCACGGCGTCCGGGGCCAGCTCGGAGAGCCACCGACCACGCAGCTCGAACATGTGGAGCCGCACCACCAGGCGCTGACCGGCCTTCTTGTGCCGCGCGTACCAGACGGCATTGGGCCCGGCCCATTCGCACATCACGACGTCGGCCCAATCCACGAGTTCCCGTGAGGTCGCCTCATCGTGGTGGTGCAGTGAGGACCACTGGTCCAGCCGCAGGTCGACGTCCGGATGATCGGTGAGCAGGTCCACCAGCTCGCCCGCGAACTTCAGGTCATGGCCGGCGACGACGACGCGTACCGGCCCGGAGCGCCGCGACCGCGCCGGTCCGGGCAGTCCGATCCGGGCCAGCCACGACTTCAGGGTGTCAGCACGTGCGGTCATCCGATAGGGCTCGGCCACGGCCAGGACCCGGGCGGACAACTGCGGCAGCTGTCCCTGGACCGCGGCGATGCGCCGTGCGATCTCCTGCGGGCCGTCCTCCACACCGTCCACGAAGAGGGGGTAGTCGGCACCGAGCAGCGCCTCGTGGGCCGCCGTGCGGTTCACCAGTGGCGGGACGCCGAGTGCGCAACTCTCCAACACCTTCGTGGACAGTTCCAGGCTCAGGTCCAGTTCCTCGTCACGCCACCCGAGGGTGATGTCAGCCCTGGCGGCGGCGTCCAGGGCCGCGGTGCGGTCCAGCGCCCCCCGCCAGACCACGTCCGGGTGGGGCGAGCCCATGACAGCCCGCATACGCTCCGCCCAGTCGGGGTGGTCCGGATCATGTTGGACCTTGTCCCCCACCATGGTCAGCTCGGCGGCCACTCCCCCGGCCCGCAAGTACTCCACGATCTCCGGCATCTGGTCCGTGCGCCAGCGGCGGGCGAACTTGCCCGTGTAGACCAGGCGCACTGGACCGCTTGGCCCTGCAACGGATCCGGCCCCTGAGGCAGCCGAAGCTGAGGCAGCGGACCGGCCGATGCTGTCCGGCACCATCGGTGAGAGCACCACGGTCCGGCCGGCCGCGGCCGGGACCATGGCCTCCAGCACGGCGCGAGCCGGCTCGGTCTGGGCCAGCATGAGGCGGCTGGCCGCGGCGATCTCGCCGAGCTGCCGCCAACGCTCGGCGCCGGTCTCGGCGCCGCTGTCCGCGGTGCCGTGTGGGTATCCGAACTCCGTCACGTAGGACCAGAGCCGCCCCGCGAAGGCCCCCCGACGGGCGACCTGGCGGCAGATGCGGATGCCGCGAACCATGACGACGTCATAGGGATCCTGACCGTCCAGCTTCTGGAGGGCCTCGGCGGCCGGTACCGGGTCCAGTGCACGGCGTCCCTGCGGGGGTTGGGCCGGCCGCACAGTGACCCCGGGCATGCTGCGGAGCTCTCCGGACAACAGGGTGCGGTCCTCGACGGCCTTGAGCTGGACGTCCACCTGGGCACCGGCCAGGGACCAGGTCTGGGCCATGGAGGTCAGCCAGACGGCGGAACCGTCGATGATGTTCAGGTCCACGTCGCCGTAGAGCAGCACCCGGACCTGCCGCTGTGGTCGCAGAGTTCCGGACGGGTTCGCCGGCTCGCTGCCGGCGGTCTCGATGCCGCTCATCCGCGGGCCTCCTGGATTCCATGGGTCGGTGCGCCCGACGCCGGCCGGGTTGCGGGCTGGTGGGCTGCGGGCTGATCGGACGGCGGCTGGACGGGGTCCAGGTCCCGCAGCAGATCCACCACCCCGGTGGGGGCATCGCCCGGATCCTCGGTGATGTGGTGTTGCGGGCCCGCCGCACCGGGGCGCACGGTCAGGAGGCCCTCGTCCCGCCGCAGGGCCACGGCTCCGAGCCGGAACCGGTCCGGGCCGCGATCCACGAGCCAGGCGCTGACGCCCTGGGCGCGGGCGTGGGCCAGGGCCTCCTGCAGCTCCTGATACAGGGCCACTCCTTCGGCATCCAGTGCACCGGCCCAGGTCCCGGCAACACCGGCCAAGTCGATCACGGCCACTTCGCTGAGGTCGATGATCGCGCGTGCCGTCCCGGGCAGCAGGTGATGGACCTCATGGCCCGCGGACTCCAGCTGCGCCACGAGGTCGGCAGCGGCGAGGACGGCGATGCGGCGGCCGCCCCCTGCCGGACGCGGTGCCCGACCGCCCAGCAGCGCACGGTTCAGCCGGTGGGCGGACTCGGGGTCCCGCGCGGTGACGGCGGCGGCCCTGCCGGTGGCCACGGTGGCCACGGCTGCGGAGGTGCCCCGGCCGGGGGCCAGTCCGAGCGGATCACCGGCGGGCGCGGCGCCCCGGGGTGTACGGGCGGGGGCGCCGCGGCCCACGGCCCGGCGGACGCGCCGGGACAGCGAGTCCGGGAGGTAGTCGTCCACCGTGCGGAGGGTGCCTTTCAGCGCCCGGCGAAGAGGGGCCTTCACACGGGCAGGGAGGGCTCGACGTGCTCTGCTGTAAACGCTCATGTCCTGCTTTCATACACCGTGCGTGGTCTGCCGGGCGCACACAGGGGGCTGCGGGCACCGGCCCTGCGGCGCACTCCGGCCAGGGTCCAGCCTACGCCGGGGCGACCCCGAGTCCGCGGTACATCGACAGGTAGCGCTCGGCGTTGCCGCTCCAGGTCCGCGTCCGAAGCGCCCACTGTCGCCCTGCCTGTCCGAGGTGCCGAGCGTGCCCGGGATCCTCGAGCAGGCCCTGGAGGGCGGCGGTCAGCGAGTCGAGGTCCTCGGCCCGGAACAGCACTCCGGTCACCCCGTCCTGGACCAGCTCGGCCAGCGCGGGCAGGTCAGAGGCCACCACGGGACGGCCCACGGCTGAGGCCTCCACGGATTTCATGGGCGTGACCGTCCGGGTCACGGACAGATCCTTGCGGGGCACCACGAACACGTCCAGTGCGGCGTGGTTCATCAGTGCCTCGGTACGCGGAACCCGCCCGGGGAAGTCACACCGGTCCTCGATGCCCAGCTCCCGGGCAAGCACCTTCAGTCCGGGCAGTGCCACCCCGTCTCCGGCGAGCCGCAGCCGCAGTCCGGGGTGCCGGGGTGCGAGCGCCGCCGTCGCCCGCACCAGCAGGTCCAGCCCCTCGTAGTCCACGATGCTGGAGACCGTGCCGATGATGGTGTGCCCGGCCCCCAGGCCGAGGGACGCCCGTGCCTCGTCCCGGGTGGGCGGCTCCTGCAGGAACTGATCCCCCACGGCATTCGGGCAGATGATCATCCGATCCGGGTCGACTCCGGCCGCCACCAGGGCGGACCGCATGCCCTCACCGAGGGTGACCACCCGGTCCGCGCTGCGGGCCACTTCCGCCTCCCGTGCCACGAACTCCCGGTAGCGCCGCGAGGACCGGGCGTCCTCCCCCCGGGTGGCGGCCCAGGTGTCCGCCAGCTGGCCCCGGACCTCGTAGACCCACGGAATTCCAGTCGCTTCGGCGACCGCCCTGGTCACCAGTCCGTTCGTGAAGTGCGTGGTGGTGTGGAGGAGGGAGGGACGGCGGCGGCGAACATGGTCCTCCAGAAGCTCCGCATGCTGGACCAGTCGGTCCTGTAGCCCCTGATCCATCCGGTACGGCAGCAGCCGGGCATAGTCCACGGTGTCCACCGTGTCCAGGGAGGCGGCCCAGGGGACCCCCACCTGGACGGGGTAGCCGGGGCGGGTGACGGCCGAGACCTCGAGACCGGCCTGCTGCAGTGATCGGAGGATCGAATGGCTGCGTTGTGCGTAGCCACTGGAGGTGTGCGGCAGGGAGTTGGTCAGGACATGGAGCACCCTGCCGGGCACCGGATGGATCGGTCCGAGTCCGGAGGACCGCGGTCCGTGGCCGGTGAACCCGGCCAGCTCCCCGGCGGCCCGCTTCGCCAACGACCGGTTACGTGGGTGTTGGGCGGCCAGTGCGGCCGCCCCTTCCAGGTCTCCACGGTAAGCGGCCACCCGCGAGGCGGCTGCGAACCACGCGGCCCGCCGCTTCGCGGGATCCACGTCATCCAGCAGTGCCTCCGCCCTCACCTCGTCGGCCAGGCCGAGGGCGGCATCCGCCCGGTAGGGAACCGTGCGTGCCGACACGCCGCGACGGGGTCGCTCCAGCGCCTGCCAGGCCGCGGCCCGGTCTCCGCGCATCTCATGGCCGATGGCCTCCATGACGTCCGCGCCCAGGCGCCCCGAGGCGATGAATCCCGAGGCCAGCGGCCGGGACACGGCTGCTGGCAGCCGGCGGGACACCTGCAGGGCCAGCAGGACGGGATCGTCGACGATGTGCTCGCGCACGGTCTGGGCCGTCAGGGCCAGGTTCCTCAGCCACGGGGTCTTCCCGGCGCGGGGACCAGGGATCTCTGAGCGGGTCACGGGTGTTGCCTTTCCGGGGGTCCGGGATGGTGCGGAAGTCGAGGTGAGCCGGGTGGGGCCATCGGCCGCGGTAACAGGTGGATGGCCAGGCGCGGGGTCCTGGTCGCGGACACCAGCCTGGTCCCGTGGTGGACCCGCATCCGCAGGCGCACCCGGGCCACCCGGTGCAGCCGATGGGCCGGGTCACCGAGCAGTTCCACGGACACCGGCTCCCGCTCGGGTTCCGGAGCCCCCGTGGCGATGAGGTCCACAGCCTGCGTGGACCCTGCCGGGAACCGCGTCTCGGCCAGCAGCCGGCCCCCCTGGAGGACGCGCATCCCACGGACCAGGTCTGCCCCGGTGTACGAGAGTTCCAGGGTCAGGTACTCGCCGGCGGCCCAGGCGAAGGCGGCCGCGTCCAGGGGGCAACCATAGTCCAGGAGCACCATCCGGTCCGTATCAGGGGTTAACGGGGACGGCGCGCCTGTTGGATCGCCCGGATTCCTCAGACCTTCCGGATCAGCTGAGCCATCGACCCGTTCGGTCGCCCGGTGAGCCTCGGCCCGGCGGAACCAGTCGTCGAGTTGCCGGCGCGCGTCCAGCCGTCGACCTCGGACTTCCGCCTCGGGCACCCTCGACGCTGCGGGCGCCCCGGACAGACGCCCCAGCTTCAGGGCCGCTTCCTCCGCGGAGCCGATCTTCAGCAGCCATTCGCTCCACAGGTCGTCGAACCGATTGGCCGGGTGCCGGGACGTCAGGACGACAGGGCCGGCGCACACCGCATACGGTGTCACGGGAGCGTGTGACCGCTGCCGGCCTGATCCGGCCGGCTGGAGGTAGACCGCCGTGCCGGACAGTGCCGCGGCGAGCCCGTCCGGGCCGGCATCTCTGAGTTCACCAGCAGCCAGGTCACGGATCGCCAGGTCTCGGGTGCTCAGGTCCCGCGCTGAATCTGACAGCACGTGCCTGATGGAGTCGGCCACGGGATCGGCGGAGGCCCCCGCTCCGGTCCCGGCCTGTGAGACGTCATCGGACCGGATCACCGTGAGTCCGGCCCAGGCGGCACTGCAGTCATGGGGCTGAGCGGTCCGTCGTCGCACCGCCGCCAAGAAGGCGGATTCCACCACGGCCGGCGTGTGCAGGGCGTTCTTCGCCGGTGCCAGCAGGTTCACGCGGTCCAGCGGGGCTGCACCGATGCGGACCACGAGGTCGTAGCCCGCGGCGTCCGAGGGGCTGAAGGCCTCCTCCGAGAGTAAGCACACCGTGGACAGGCCCGCATTCCGGACGGCGATCGCCTCCCGCGCCGAGAGCCGAAGGCCATCGGCGAGCACCAGATGGCGAGCCGGCCCTCCCTCGAGGGAGGCCAGCAGTGGCTGGAGGTCGCCGTCGTCGGGAATCCACACCGCCGCCAACCGGCCCCAGTCCTCCAGCTCCCGGCGGATCACGTCAGTGGCGTCGAAGCGCCGTGGCGGGTAGCGGTACGCCAGGACCACATCGTCGGCCCTCTCCGCAGCAGGCGAGTTGTCCCGCGTGTCCGGGGCATCTCTGATCTCAGGGGCGACGGGGACGGCAGGGGCGTCCAGGACAGGGCGGCCGTCGAACTGGAGGAACCAGACCGTCCGCTCGGCCGCATCCAGCGAGCGCCAACTGTCGTCCTGTAGCAGCACCTCGAGGGCCTGGACGCGGGCCGTGGCGCTGAAGGAGCGCTCGAAACGGTCGAGGGTCTGGGCCGCCAACACGGGCAGGCCGCCGGATTCCAGCATGTCGGTGATCCACCGATCGGCCTCGTCGATGCTCCCGCAGACCTCCATCTCCGGGAACGCCCGGCTGCGGGGCGCCCCCGGCACCACGCTGACCACGGGCAACCCCATGGCGGCGTACTGGACCACCCGGCTGGGCAGGTCGAAATGACCGAGATCCTCCAGGCCTGGGAACCAGGTGGGCTGCCCGCGGTAGGCACTGAAGAACTGGGGGATGTTGAGCGCGACTCGAGCCCGGCCACCGGCCTCGGCCACCTCGGCGTCGGAATCCAGGAACCCGCCGCCCATCCCGGCGGGGTCTGCCTCCATCCGGCCATACACCTTCACGGAGTGGCCCATGGCGGCGAGTTGTTCATACCTCGCCCGCCGCACCGGACCGACCATGTTCCCCAGGAACATCACGGTGGACTCGGGCTCGTGCTGCCCGTACACGGCCGGGAATGCCGTGTGGTCCGTCCAGAAGGGGAGGTTCACCCCGGTCGGCCGCCCGAACCGCTGTTCGTAGAACCGCAGGACGGACTCGTTTCCGCAGTGCAGGACGAGGTCATAGAGGTCGATGACCGGTCCGTAGGAGTCCTTGAAGAGCACCGGGTCGTCGGACAGCCAGGTGGCCACCACGGCACCGGTCCCGCGCAGGGCCTGCAGGACGGGATAGGGGGCCGAGGCCGGTCGGAACACGAGCACCAGGTCCGGCTGGAAGGCCGTGATCAGGTCCAGGTGGGAGGCGATGGAGGGCAGCAGCTCGCCCGTGTCCCGGAACAGGTACCCGGAGCCGAAGCGGCCGGTGTTGTAGACCTCGTGGCCGCGGGCCCGCAGCGCGCGTTCCAGGGAGGAGGCGACGTGTGTCTCCTGGATCCCGTCGTACAACACCACCCTCATGCCCGGCCCTCCGTGGTCCGTGCGGTGGAGGGTTCAGTGGCCGGGTCGGTGCCGTGATGGGAACCGGGTTCAATGCCCCGGTCGAAACGCACGGTGGTCGGTGCCTCGACCACCGGCAAGAGGACGCCTCCCGTGGCCCGGGCCACGCCGGCAGCGCCCAGGGAGAGCCGCTCCGGCACGCGGCTGAAGCCGAGCACCGGGACATCGGACCGGAGCCACCGGGCGAAGCTTGACCACGCCTCTCGGCCACGGTCCGTCTGACCGATCGCGAAGCGGTCGAGGTCGATGAGGAGGGCGCCCACGGCATGGGCCGGCGTCGCGGGAAGGCCTGTGGTCGATGTGGGCTCTTCTGCGGATCTCTCTCCATCGATGCCCCCGGTCACCGGGTCCAGCACCTCAAAGGCCGCCCCGGTCCGGTCCGCGGCCAGGATGGAGGAGGCATCGTGTCCGTCCACCACCAGGCACACCATCCCCTCGCGCCGGCGGTCTCCGAGCACCTGCCAGGCCCGGAGGGCGGCACGGTCCCGAAGCGCCGCTACGTCCTCGGCCAGGGTCCGGATATCGTCCCGCATCCCGTCCAGAGAAGCCGCCAGTTCCTGTCCGGACACGTCCTGACCGGGACTGCCCGGCCGGGGCCGATCGGCGGCCAGCTGCTGACGGCGGGAACGCTCCAGATTGCCGGCCAGCGTCCTCAGATCCCGTTGGGTGGAGCGGAGGCCCGTCACCAGGTACGCGGCGACGCCCAGCAGTCCGGTGGCCAGCAGGGCCGGCGCCCATCGGTCCAGCCCCCCGGCGTACAAGGGCACACTCGCAGTGATCAGGACCAGGCCCGACACCGCCGCAGCACCCGGGAGACGGCTCATCCTCATGGTGCGGGCAGACCTTCCGTTCTGGCGTTCCGGTGCACCCCTCCATGGGGACTCGTTGGGTGTCCGGCCGACGTTCCGGTCCGGACCCCGGACCAGTCAGGGCAGGGCTTCACGGCGACTATACCGTTTCCGGGTCCGCCCGCCCCGTGCTCCCCGGGGTGCGCCGCCCGCCCTGCTAGGTTGAACGATGGCCGAGCCCCGAGCCACGGCCACTGTGCGCGGCGAGCAGGAGAAGCGAGGACACCAGGTGAGTCACGAGTCGATCCCGAGCCATCCGAACCAGGAGGCCCCCCGGTACAGGGTGGTGCTGGTCCGCCGCCGCGGTTCGCGCCACCAGACCCGGGACGCTGGCATCCTTCGGGCCCTCCACGTGCTGGGTCACACTGTCTTCGACCTCGATCTCCGACTGCACTCGGCCTGCCTGGTCCCGGAGCCCGGAACCGAGGGCCAGCGCTTTGACCACGGGCCCGTTGAGGCGGTCTTCCGGCGCCATGCACCGGACATCGTCCTGATGGCCGACGCCGGCCTGGTCCCCTCGGAATCGACGTCCGCCTACTTCGCGCAGCACGGAATCGTAGCCGTCGACCTGAGCGACATCGCCCCGGACGATGCCGCCAAGCACAGCCTCGAGGCACTCTTCGGAGACCTCCGGTCGGCCGGACTCGTGCGGACCGGAGAGACACCCCTTCCGCGCACCGTGCTGTTCTCGGG
Source organism: Citricoccus alkalitolerans (assembly GCF_039528175.1). Taxonomy (NCBI): domain Bacteria; kingdom Bacillati; phylum Actinomycetota; class Actinomycetes; order Micrococcales; family Micrococcaceae; genus Citricoccus; species Citricoccus alkalitolerans. The sequence goes on along the minus strand of NZ_BAAALH010000001.1, from coordinate 631,871 downwards.
TTACTACGGTGCCGGAAACCGTGGGGACGAGCTGCTCCTGGACACCTTGGTGTCCCATCTGCAGGACACGCTGCCCGGGTTCCACCCCGTCGTCGCCGGCTCGAAGCCCGCGGCCGTGGAGCGCGAGCACGGGCTCCAATCTCTGGCCCGCGCCGACCTCGAGGCCGGTGAGGAGTACGCCGAGCGGGCCTCCTCCCTGGTCCTGGGCCCAGGAGGCCACTGGCACGACTACTCCATCGAGCTGGCGGGCGGGGCAGCCGGCATCGTCCGAGGGGCCCACGTCTCCCCCGCCCACATGGCCCAATTGCCACTGCTCGTCTGCGCCTACGGCGGCGCGGTCCATGTGCGCGGCATGGGGGTCGGCCCGCTGACGGACCCCGCGGCACGCGCCGCCGTCAACCTGACGGGCCGCCTGGCCCGCACCATCACGGTTCGCGACCCTGAATCCGCAGAAGTCCTGGAACCGATGTCCGAGACCTGGCCGGCCCGCGTCGAGGTCTCCCCGGACGTCGTCTATGGGCTTACCCTGCCTGCTCCGGGAACCGGAACGGTACCGGAGGCCCTGCCGGACCGGTACCTCGCCGTGAATCTCCGGCCTTGGTCCGACCACCCGGACCAGCGCCGGGAACTGCACCAGATCCTGATCGACGCCGCACAGTCTCACGGCCTCGGGATCGTGGGCGTCCCGATGCAGGCCACCGACGAAGCCGCCCTGCAGGATCTGGTGGAGACTGCCGAGAAGTCAGGATCCAGGGTCGCTGTCACGGTGGTACCCACGGGGATCGACCTGCCGAGTCTCCTGGAAGTCCTTCGCGGTGCCGAGGCGCTGGCCGCCATGCGGCTGCATGCCAACCTGTTGATGCACCGGTTGCGCCGCCCCACCGTCGGCCTCGTCTACGACCCCAAGGTCGGCTCCCACTTCGCCGAACTCGGCCGCTCGGGCTATGCGCTGGATCTTGCGGTCGCCGGAGCCGACCTGCGGGGAATCCTCGACCAGGTGTTGCGGGACACGGAGCTGCCCCTCGCCACCCGCGCGCACGTGGACGGGCTGGAGGAGCGCGCCCGCGGGGAACTGGACCGGCTCACCGAGGCACTGGCGTCCGATCCACTGCGGATTCCGGATCCGGCCTGGGTCCGGTACCCGGCGCCCGCCGCAAGAAAGCCCCCACCGAAGGCACCGGCCGCAACCACAACCCCCGCGACGGAGAACCGGGCGACATCAGAGACGGCGACGGCGAAGCCGACGCGCGAGCCATCGACCGCCATCGTGACCTCAGACTCCGACTCTGGCCCTGCGGCTCCGTCCCGACCTCTCCAGCCGAGGTGGCGGCGGGCGGCCCGCCGCGTCTACCGCGGCGTGAGGCGCCGGCTGCGCTGACGCTCCCCTCGGGACGGTCCGGGCCGGAAAGCCCGGTCCGGACCGTGGACCAGACCGCCTCGGACCGGACGGAGCTCAGAGGACGCGGGCCTCGCGCCACTGGCCTCGGGTGTCCACCACGTGTTTGCCCGCGGCCAGCGGTTTGAGATCGGCGAACGCGGCGTGGTCCACCAGCAACACCACGATGTCGGCACGCTCGATCGCGGTCATCGGATCCACCAATTCCACGTTGTCCCGGCCGGCCAGGGAGGCCGGCAGCTCGTCAACGTGGGGCTCCACGGCCAGGATCGTGCTGCCGGTGAACTGCTCGGCCATGGCCGCAGCGATGTTCAGGGCCGGAGACTCCCGCAGGTCATCGATGTTCGGCTTGAACGCCAGGCCCAGGGCCGCGACCACCGGAGCCCGTCCGGTCGCCTGCTGGACGTCGAACGCCTTGACCTTGACCTGATCGATCACCCACTCGGGCTTGGAATCGTTGACCTCACGGGCGCTGCGGATGATCCGCGCCGCGCTCGGAGCAGCGTCCACGATGAACCACGGGTCCACAGCGATGCAGTGCCCGCCCACGCCCGGGCCGGGCTGCAGGATGTTGACCCGAGGGTGGTGGTTGGCCAACTCGATCAGCTCCCAGACATCGATGTCCAGGTCCCGGCTGATCATCGACAACTCGTTGGCGAAGGCGATGTTCACATCCCGGAAGGAGTTCTCCACGAGCTTGGCCATCTCCGCGGTCCGCAGGTTCGTCAACAGGATCTCACCGCGGCAGAACGTCTCATACAAGCCCTTCGCCGCTTCGGCGGCAGCTTTGCTGGACCCGCCCACGATGCGGTCGTTGGTGACCAGCTCGGTCATGACCTTGCCCGGCAGCACCCGCTCCGGGCAGTGCGCGAACAACAGGGTTCCGGCCTCTGCCAGGTCCGGACGCGCCTCGTGGATGACCTCGGCCAGACGCTCGGTCGCCCCCGGGGGCGACGTCGACTCGAGGATGACCAGTTCGCCGCCACGCAACCGCGGGGCAAGGCTCCGCCCGGCGGCCTCGATGTAGGACAGGTCCGGGGACTTGTCCGCGTGGAAGGGGGTGGGCACCGCCACGATGAAGGCGTCCGCGGCCGGGGCCTGCGTCGCGGCGGACAGCAATCCCCCGGCGACCGCCTTCTGCACGAACCGGTCCAGGTCCGGCTCCACGAACGGGACTGATCCCGCATTGACCGCATCGACCGTGTGCTGGTTCACGTCCACCCCGTGGACACGGAGCCCGCTCCCCGCGAGGATGGCCGCCGTCGGCAATCCGATGTAGCCCAGGCCGATCACGGCAACGCTGGAAATCTCAGTCATGGAGTACGTCCTTCAATCGATGGAGCCCTTCAGGCGGTCGTCCCGGACACGATGGGCGAGGAAACGGCGACCGTCGGTGTTCGGGTCCACGACCGCGGGCAAATCCGGTCAGTGGCGATTATAGGCCGTGGCCCGTGGGCCACGGCGCAGCACGGTCTCTCGGGCAAGTCCGACGAAGCGCCGGCCGAGCTCCGGCAGGTCGGCGTGGGTGTGCGCCCAGTCTCGGCCGCGGCTGCCCACGGCAGTGCTCTCCGGGCGTGCAGCGAGGCGCCGCCAGTGTGCCGCCAGGGAGGCGGCATCGGCCGGCACCAGGCTGGCCGCGCCGGACTCCTCCAGCACGCGGGCGGCCTCACCGGTGACCACCCCGGTGACGTGCCGGCCCACGGCCAGCAGCTCATACGTCTTGGACGGTATGGTCCAGTCGAAACTCGGCCAGTCCGGGCGCAGGCTCACCAGGCAGGTGTCCGCCCAGGCGTATTGGGCGCGCAAACCGGCCCCGTGCACCGCCTCCATCATGGCGACCGGAGCGCCCAGGGAGTCGTTCAGGACGGACAGGGCATCCCGCTGGGTCCCCGATCCGACGAAACGCACGGAGATGCGCTCCGGCCCCTCCCGCACCAGGGCAGCCGCCCGGATTACGGTCTCCAGGCCCTGGCTTTCTCCATGGTTGCCGAGGTAGAGCACGTTGAGCTCTCCGGGCTCGCGGTCCCGCGTCGGAACCGGTTCGATACGGCTCAACGGGACGCCGTTCCCGACCACCTCCACCCTGCGGATACCGCGTTCCGAGAGCCGTTCGGCGAAGCCCTGGGTCACCGTCACCACGAGGTCAGCCGAACGCTGGGTCCCCGTGACCAGATACTCCATCAACCGGCTCAGCAACCCGGTGGAGACCCCCGAGTCCCGGGCCAGGTCCGGCCAGGCGTCGCGCATCTCCACGATCAGCGGGGTCCGGCGGAGCTTGGACAGGGTCCAGCCGGCGACGACGGTCGGCAGAGCCGGCACGGTGACGACCAGGACATCGGGCCGCTCGGCGCGCAGCGCCACCGGAATGGCCGCCAGCGCATGGGCAACATGGCCGAGGAACCGGCCGTCACGCGTGGCGCCGAGGGCGGGGATCGTCCAGGTCCGCCAGACGCGTTCCCCGTGGCTGCCCCAACGACCGTCGGCGTCGGCCGAGGTCCCCGGCTCCTGCGCCCCACCCGGGATGTGACCCGGATCGGCCTGCGGGACGACGACGTCGACGTCCCAGCCGGCATCACGGAACGCCTCGACGAAGGCGGCCCACCGCCGTTGGGGCGGGGTCCGTTCAGGAAGGTAGGAATGCGTGATCAGCTGGACGCGCATGAGTCAGGCCCCGGCGCAGACAGCGACGGGTTCGGTCGCCTCACCGGAGCCACTGGCACTGCCGTTGGCCGAGGCGGTGGCGTCCGTGCCGCCGTCCGTGGCAGAGGGTTCACCGGATTCGGAGGACGCACTGGAGCCGGATGGCCCGCCGGAGGCATCGGCGCTGACATCCGGGGTGGCACCGCTGTCAGTGGCCGCTCCAGTGGATCCGGCCGAGGCATCGTCCCCAGACGTCCCCTCAGTGCCCTCATCGCCCGAGAGATAGCTGTCCAGGTCGTCGGCTTCCAAGGCCTGGCGCAATTCTTCGACGCCGGCTTCGTCCTGGAGCACGATCGAGGCCCCCCCGGGGCCCTCGGCCGGATCGCCATGGGGAACCGTGAAGGTCTCGATGTCATCGCTGCGGATGCCGTTGAGCTGGAGGCCATAACCCGCGATGGTCGCCGCGTCCAACCCGTCGTCCACCGTGATGAAGGGGACGATGCTGTTGACAACGCCCATCAACTTCTGGGGATTGGCCAGCGTGTCCACCGTCAGGATCTGGTCCACCATCGCCGAGACGAAGCGCTGCTGGTTGGCCACCCGCTCGAAGTCGCCGCCCAGGAAGGCCTTGCGTTCTCGGACGTAACGCAGCGCGTCAGAACCCTCCAGGAGGATCTCGCCCTGGGGGAAGAAGGAGGGGTTGACCTGGCCCGAGGAGAAGGACTGTGGATTGCAGACCCGGACGCCACCGAGGGCATCGGTCAGGCCGTTGAAGCCCTCGAAGTCGATCACGGCCAGGTGATCGATGTTGACGCCCAGCAGGTTCTCCACCGTCGCGGTCACCAACGGGTAGCCGCCGAGTCCGAGCGCGGCATTGACCTTGCGTTCACCGTTGCCGGGGATCTCCACCCACAGGTCACGGACGATCGACATGACGTAGACGTTCTGACGGTTCTCGGGGATGTGCACGAGCATCAAAGTGTCCGAGCGTTCACCCTCCTCGCCCTTGTTCTCGGCGGTGTCCATGCCCTCACCCCGGGAATCCGACCCCATGACCAGGACATTCAGGGCGCCGTCCCTGGTGGCCTCGGAGGTCGCGATGCCGGCGTCCACCGTCTGGCGCTTGTCATTGAAGGTCGAGGCGATGGAGGCTACATAGAGGCCGACGAACACGAGGACGACCACCAGCAGTGCGGCTACCACGATGAAGGCGTTACGGACGGTATGGCGCCGCCGCCGTGCCCGGCCGCTCGAGCGGCGTGGCAGATAGTCGTTGTTCTCAGTGTGAGACAAAAGGGGTTCCCATCGAGACGTCAAAGTTCCACATCATCTTAGACCGCCACGGCGCGGCACCCGACCCTGCCGTGCCGGACACTACCAGCGGGCGCGGCGCGGAACCGGCTGGCACCGCGGGCAGTAAGCCGAAGACCGGTTCATGAACCGGTCCTTGACGATCAGGCGCTGATGCCCCTCGGACGCACAGCGCGCGCAGGGCCGGCCGGCCTGGCCGTAGACGTTGAGGGAACGGTCGAAGTACCCCGACTCTCCATTGACGTTGACGTAGAGCGAGTCGAAGCTCGTGCCGCCCCGGGCGAGGGCCTCCATCATCACGGCATGCACCGCCGCCAGCAGGCGTTCCGATTCACGTCGGTTCAAGGTCTCGGTCGGTCGGGCGTAGTGCAAACGCGCCAGCCAGAGGGCCTCGTCCGCATAGATGTTACCGATGCCGGAGATCAGCCCCTGGTCCAGTAACGCGCGTTTGAGGCCGGTCTTGCGGCGGCGGAGCCGCTGGTACACGTCTTCCGGGTCGAAGTGGGGGTCCAGGGGGTCGCGGGCGATGTGGGTCACCGAGGCGGGCACCAGCTGCTCCGGACGGTCCGACGCCGGCACCAGACGTTCCACGAAGAGCCCACCGAAGATCCGCTGGTCCACGAAGCGCAGTTCCAGAGCGGTCGGGCGGTCGCCGCCCTCGCCCTCGCCCTCGCCCTCGCCCTCGCCCTCGAGCAGGATCCGGATGCGCAAGTGCCTTGGGTCCGGATCCTCCGGAGAGTTCACGAGGAGCTGACCGCTCATGCCCAGATGCGCCACGAGAGCCCGGTCGGGCTGCGAGTCGGCGGCGGACAGGGGAACCCACAGGTATTTGCCGCGCCGCTCGGGGGCCGCCAGGCGCAGTCCGGGCAGCTGCGATTCGAACGCGACCGCGCCGCCGTCGTGCCGGCGGATGGACCGCGGCTCCACCACCTCGACGCCGGAGACCGGCCGTCCGGCGGCCCAGGTCTCGAGCCCCCGGCGGACGACCTCCACCTCGGGCAGTTCAGGCACCGGAGGCTGCCTCGGTACTGGCGGCGGCCGTCTGTGCGGCGTCCGAGACCCGGTCCCAGGAATGGGCGGCGGCCTGGCGTTCGGCCTCCTTCTTGGAGGGGCCGGTGCCGGTGGCGTAGGGCGTGCCGCCCACCAGGAGGGTGGCGGTGAACACCTTGTCATGGTCGGGGCCAGCGGATTCCATCCGGTACTCGATGGCGCCGAGTCCGCCGTTCGCCGCGGCCTCCTGGATATAGGTCTTCCAGTCGGTGCCGGCACCCATGGCCAGCTTGTCCGCGAGCAGTGGGATGATCAGCCGGTGCACGAGGTCATGGGCGGCGGGCAGACCCTGGTCCATGTAGGTGGCACCGATGAGCGCTTCCATGGTGTCCGCCAGGATGGAGTCCTTGTCCGCACCGCGGGTTCGCCGTTCGCCCTCGCCGAGCAGAATGGCGGGACCAACGCCGATGGTGCGGGCCACGGAGGCCAGGGCCCGGGTGGAGACGACGGCGGCACGCATCTTCGCCAGGTCCCCCTCGGGGAGGTCCGGATACGTGCGATAGAGATGGTCGGTGACCACGACGCCGAGCACCGAGTCGCCGAGGAACTCAAGGCGCTCGTTGGTGGGCAGCCCACCGTGCTCATAGGAGTAGGAGCGGTGCGTCAGGGCAAGCACAAGCGTCCCGGGGTCGATGGTGACCCCGAGACGCTTGAGCAGGTCTTCAGTTATCGGCTGATCCAACTGGACCGGCCGGCGCCGCCCGGACTGCTGTCCGGACGCCTGGACCGATTTCCGTGGCGCCATGGGCACCTCAGGCGTCGGCGACCTTGCGGCCCTTGTATTCCATGAACAACGGCGTACCGGCAGAATCGGTCACGACCTGGGCCTGGTGCGGCAGGCGGTAGGTGACGCGGCCGTTTTCCACGGACTTCACCAGCGGGGGCACAGTGGCCTTCCACTGGGAGCGGCGGGCACGGGTGTTGGAACGGGACATCTTCCGCTTCGGAACTGCCACGGCTATCTCTCTTCTGTCTCGTCGGATGAGGTCTTCGTCTCCGGACCGGCGGCGCCGGACTCGGAGGTCTTCGTCAGTTCGGCCAGAGCCGCCCAGCGTGGATCCAGCTGTTCGTGGACGTGGTCGTCCGGTGCGTCCTCCAGTCGGATGCCGCATTCGGAGCACAGGCCCTGACATCCCGGCCGGCAGACCGGCTGGAAGGGCAAGGCCGTGACCACGGCGTCCCGGAGGACTGGCTCCAGATCCACCGTCTCGTGGACCACCAGGCGCTCTTCGTCGCTCCCACCCTCCGGGGCGGACGCGAGGAACAGCTCCTGCAGGTCGACGGTGATCCCGTCCTGGATCGGGTCCAGGCAACGACTGCACTCTCCCACCAGGTCGGCGTGAGCCTCACCGGTGACCAGGATGCCTTCATGGACCGACTCCAGACGCAGGTCGACGTCCACGGCTGAACCAGCCGGGATGCCGATGAGCGGAGTGGACAGTGCCTCGGGGGCTGGCCACTGCTCCTCCAGGGTCCTCATGGACCCCGGACTGCGCACCAGGTCCTTGACGGAGACCACCCAGCCACCAGTTGCACCGGCTACGGTCGGGGACGATGACGCGGACATCAGCATTCCTTCTTCAGCGGGCGGTGGCGGCGGAACGGATCCCTGCGCCTGGCTTCCACCGTACGCTGGGATCCAGGCAGGGCAGAACCCTCAGGACCGACTCACCAGTCTAGCCGTTCCGCTCCCCCGTTCCAAATGACCCGCCGGACGGAGCAGGGCCGTGGCGCTCAGAGTTCCGCGGCGAACTCCTTGAGCCAGGGGCGCAGGGCCGGGCCGAGGTCGTCACGGGCGCTGGCCAATTCGATCACGGCCTTCAGGTAGCTCAGCTTGTCACCGGTGTCATAGCGCTTGCCGCTGAACACCACGGCGTGCACACCGAAACCCTTCCCCTGCCCCTCGGCCAGGACCTGCAGGGCGTCGGTCAGCTGGATCTCATTGCCGCGACCCGGCTCGGTGCGCTCGAGGATGTCGAAGACCGCTGGGTCCAGGACATAGCGGCCGATCACGGCCAGAGTGGACGGGGCCTCCTCCGCCGAGGGTTTCTCCACGAGTCCGGTGACACGCACCACGTCCTCTGGCCCCCCGGCCACCGCGGAGACCTCGGCCACCCCGTAGGCGGAGATGTTCTCACGGGGCACCTCCATGAGAGCGATGACCGAGCCGCCCTTCTCCTGCTGGACATCGACCATGCGCTTCAGGAGGTCTTCCCTCTCATCGATCAGGTCGTCACCGAGCAGCACGGCGAACGGCTCGCGGCCCACGTGCTGTTTGGCGCACCACACCGCGTGCCCCAGACCCTTGGCGTCGTTCTGACGCACGTAGTGGATGTTGCCGAGGTTGGTGGCCTCCTGGATCTTGTCCAGTTTGCCGAAGTCTCCCTTGAGCTCCAGGCTGCGCTCCAGGGCAGGAACCCTGTCGAAGTGGTCCTCCAGGGCACGCTTGCTGCGGCCGGTGATCATCAACAGGTCCTTCAGCCCGGCTGCCTTGGCCTCGGCCACCACATACTGGATGGCCGGCTTGTCCACCACGGGGAGCATCTCCTTGGGCATGGCCTTGGTGGCGGGCAGGAACCGGGTCCCCAGTCCGGCGGCGGGGATGATGGCCTTCTTGGTGCGGGGATTCTGCGAGCGCTCAGTCATGGCTGCAGGATAACCCGTCCGGGTACTTCCTTGGCGACCGTGGTGCAACGGATCTGGCGCCGCAACGGCCCACGGCCGGCTCAGGATCGGCTCACGACTCGTTCAGCCGCCGCATGACAGCCCGCGGAACGAATTCCGAGACGTCCCCACCGAGCTGGCTCACTTCCTTGATGAGCGTGGAGGACAGGTGCGCGTAGCGACTGTCGGTGGGCAGGAACACGGTCTCCACGCCGGTCAGATGTCGGTTCATCGCCGCCATCGGCATCTCGTACTCCAGATCGGCGGTGTTGCGCAGGCCCTTGATGATGGCATTGGCCCCGGCCTTGCGGCAGAACTCGGCCAGCAGCCCCTCGCCCATGGGCACCACGGAGATCCCCTGGAGGGATGAGACGGTCTCCCGGATCATCTCAATCCTGGTATCCACGTCGAACCGGTACTTCTTCGCGTAATTCGTGGAGACCGCGACGATGACATCATCGAAGAGGTTCGTGGCCCGTGCGATCACCTCCACGTGACCGTGATGCAAGGGGTCAAAGGATCCGGGGCAGACGGCTCGACGCATGCACCGAACATACTATGGAGCCCATGCCCGCCGCACGACAGCCGCACCACCGAGGTGCCGTCCCCCACGTTGCCGCACGTACCCACGTCACACCCCGTCACCCGCCCTCCATCTTCGAGACCATGACGCGGTTGGCGCGCCAGCACGGAGCGGTCAACCTGGGACAGGGCTTCCCGGACGCCGACGGCCCGGAGTGGATCCGGTCCCTGGCGGCCGAGGCGATCGTCACGGGTCGGGCGGAGGGAGTCGAGCACGCCAACCAGTACGCTCCGGGCCGGGGCGACCCCGCGCTCCGCCGGGCGGTGGCGGATCACCAGCGCCGTCACTATGGGCTGGAGGTGGACCCGGACCGTGAGGTCCTGGTGACCACAGGCGCCACCGAGGCCATTGCCGCGGCGCTGCTGGCCCTCGTACAGCCCGGTGACGAGGTCCTGACCTTCGAGCCGTACTACGACTCCTATGCGGCGATCGCGACCCTGGCCGGAGCCCGGTTCGTCACCGTGCCGCTCGCCGCACCGGACTTCCAACCGGACCTCGAGGCCCTGGAGTCGGCCATCACGGGACACACCCGGATCCTGCTGCTCAACACGCCGCACAATCCCACCGGGGCCGTGATTCCGCCCGCAATCCTCTCGCGGATCGTGGCGATCTGTGCGCGGCACGACGTCCTCATCCTCAGCGACGAGGTCTACGAGCACCTGGTCTACGAGGGCCGCCACCAGCCCGTCGCCTCCGTGCCCGCCGGATGGGAGCGCACGCTGACCGCCTCGTCCGCGGGCAAGAGCTTCTCCCTCACCGGCTGGAAGGTCGGGTGGCTCACGGGTCCCGCAGATCTCGTGGAGGCGGTGTACTCGGTCAAGCAGTTCCTCACCTATTCCTCCGGCCCCGCCTACCAGGCGGCCATCGCCCGGGCCCTGCCGGACGGCGACGGCTTCCTGGCCGCGCAGCGCGACCGCTACCGCTCCGCCCGGGACATCCTGGTGGCCGGCTTGCGCGCAGCCGGACTCGATCCCGTGGTGCCGGCCGCCGGGTACTTCACCGTGGCCGACCTGGCCGACCTCGGAGTGGACGACGCGCAGGCCGCAGCCGCGGTGCTCGCCGAACGGGCCGGCGTCGTGGGAATCCCGGTCGGAGCCCTGTGCGGGCCGCCGGCACACCCGGGTGGCCCCGCTCCGTTCGGGTCCTGGATGCGCTGGACCTTCTGCAAGTCGCCCGAGGTCCTGGCCGAGGCGGTGGCCCGGTTACAGGGGCTGGGCCGGGTCCTCTCCGGGTGACGTTCCGGCCCCCGCAGCCCGATCCCCTCGGACATCCCGCGGGGTATGCTCCACCTCGTCCTGAGACTCGTCCGGAGCAGATCTCAGGCAGAAGTACAGGATGGTCTCCCCGTAGGTCCGGGACTCCAGCAATTCGAAGGCCTCGGGCCAGTCCGGTGCGGCCGACCGGGCCGAGCGTTCCAGCACCAGCAGTCCGTCCGGGACCAGGACGGCGGAGATCCGCTGAAGCGTCTCCGCCAGGTCGGCCCCGCCCAGCGCGTACGGCGGATCGGCCAGGACCAGGTCCCAGGGGCCGGCGCCGGTGGGCCCGGAGAGCACTCGGTCCACGTCCCCGGCGGCCACCTGGACCACACTCCGGCCCACCCGCTGGTTGACGGCGGCCGCGTTCCGCCGGCAGACCGCGGCGGCCCGCCGATCCCGCTCCACCAGCAGCACCGTCTCCGCGCCCCTGCTGGCCGCCTCGCCACCCAGGGCGCCGGAACCGGCGAACAGGTCCACGACGGCGGTGCCCTCCAACCAGCCCCGGCTCGCCAGCCAGGAGAAGAGCGCCTCGCGGGTGCGGTCGGTGGTCGGCCGGGTGGTCTCTCCCGGGACGGACTCGAGCTGCAGTGATCCGGCTTGGCCGGCAATGATCCTTGGCATCTGTCTCCTTCGGGCCCGGTCAGCCCTTCTCGATGTAGTCACCGTCGTCCTCATGGCCGGCCTCCCACGCCTGCACGGCCGCGGCCAGCTCCGGGTGGTCCAACGTGCCCGCGGCGGACTGGTGCAGGGCAACCCATCCGGCGGCCAGCTCGATGAGGTCCGCGTGCTGGAGCACCCGCAGGATCCTCAATCGGCTCCCGCCGTGCTGGGCGGCTCCGAGCACGTCACCCTCGCCGCGGTGCTGGACGTCGGCGCGGGCGATCTCGAGGCCGTCCTGGGTGCCGGCGACCACCTCGAGGCGGTCGATCGCCGGATGCCCGTCCGGCAGCCGGGTGACGAGCAGGCAGGTGGCCGGCGCAGTGCCACGGCCTACCCGACCGCGCAGCTGGTGGAGGGTGGAGAGGCCGAAGGCATCCGCATCGAGGATGGCCATGATGGTGGCGTTGGGCACGTCCACGCCGACCTCGACCACGGTGGTGGCCACCAGGACGTCGAGGTCCCCGGCCACGAAGCGGCCCATGGTCTCGGCCTGGGTCTGCTGGTCCTGCCGGCCGTGCAGTCCGGCGATGCGCAGGCCTGCCAGCACGGGCAGGGCGGCGAGGCGGGGCACCATGTCCTCGACCGCAGCGTCGTGACGGTGGTCCCGGTCCGTGCCGGCCGGACTGTCAGAACTATCCGGATTGTCAGCGTTGTCCCGGCGGTCGGTCGGGTCGATCTTGGGGCACACCACGAACGCCTGGTGTCCCGCGGCCACCTGTTCGGCGATCACCTCCCAGACGCGACCGATGATCCGGGGGCCCTGGGCCATCCGGGCGAGGTGGGTGGTCACCGGCTGCCGACCGGACGGCAGCCCGGGCAGGAGGGTCAGGTCCAGGTCACCGAAAACGGTCATCGCCACGGAGCGAGGGATCGGGGTCGCGCTCATGACCAGCAGGTGAGTACCGGGATTCTCCCGGCGCAGCGCCTCGCGTTGGTCCACACCAAAACGATGCTGCTCGTCCACGACTGCCAGCCCCAGGTCGGCGAAATGCACGGTCCCGGAGAACAGGGCATGAGTACCGACCACCAGACCTGCCTGGCCGGAGGCGATCTTCAGCAACGCCTCGCGCCGCTGGGCGGTCGTGAGAGAACCGGTCAACAGGACGACCTCGGTGGCGGGTCCGTCCGGGGCGTCGAGCCGGCCGGCGTGCGCGAGGGGTCCCAGCGTGGCCGTCAGGGAGCGGTAGTGCTGCGAGGCCAGCACCTCCGTGGGGGCGACCAGGGCAGCCTGCCCGCCGGCATCCACGACTTGTGCCATGGCGCGCAGGGCCACGAGGGTCTTGCCGGAACCCACCTCACCCTGCAGCAGCCGGCTCATGGGCCGGTCACGGGCCAGGTCTGCGGAGATCGTCTCCCCGGCGGTGATCTGGCCGTCGGTCAGCGTGAAGGGCAGCCGAGCGTCCAGGGCGGCCAGCAGGCCGTTCCCGACGGCGGCGCGAGACACCGCATCCGGCCTTGCCGCCGCATGGCGGCGCACGGCCAGCGCCCCCTGGAGCACCAGAGCCTCCTGCAGGGCGAACCGACGCCGGGCCCTGAGCGCGTCCGCCACCACAGCCGGGCGGTGGATGTCCCGGTACGCGGCGGCGAGTCCAGGCAGGGGGACACCGTCCGTGGCCGCCTCCTCGAGCAGGTCGGCCGGGACTGGATCCCGGAGTGCGTCCGCGTCGAGGGCGTCCAGGACGGTGCCGATGCTGGCCCGCAGGACCCAGCTGGGGACCTTGGCCGTGGCCGGATAGAGCGGCACCGGGGCCAGATCCTCCTCGCCGGGCGCCTCTGCCTCGTCCAGCACGGAGAAGTCCGGGTTGTTCAGTGTCTTCTCACCACGGTAGAGCGCGGTCTTCCCCTGGAACATGGCCCGGTGGCCCGGCTGTAGCCGGCGCAATGCCTCGTAGCTGTTGAAGAAAGCCATATCAAGGGAGGCCGGACGCAACGGGTCGTCGTCCGTCACCGTGACATCCACGATGAACCCCCGCCGGGAGTGCATGTTCCGGCGGTCCACGGACACCACCCGGGCGACCACGGTGACCTGGTCGCCGACGGGCAGGGAGGTGATCGGTGTCAGCTCCCCGCGTTCGATCCAGCGTCGAGGGAAGTGCTCCAACAGGTCCCGGACGGTGCCGAGGCCCATCTCCCGGTCCAGGCGCTGGCCGGTGCGGCCGCCCAGGAGCCGGTCGAGCGGCTGGTTGAGCGGATCGGGTCTCACCCGGCGGTCTCCGGGTCCTGTAAGGAGGTGATCACCAGGTTCTCCGGTTCGCCGGCCTTGCGGACCAGGGCCTCCGCAGCCGCATGGTCGTCCACGTGCACGTGCAGTCTCCACCGCACGGGGGCATTGGCCTCGCCGATCTCCCCACCGGAGGTGCCGACGGGACTCATGATCACGGAGTCCCCCATGTCATTGAGCTCGAACCGCAGGGTGGCTGCGGTGAGCGGATCCAGCGAGATGCTGCACATCAGCTCATAGCCCACCGGTGAGTCCAGGCCCTCATGGATGTGCGGGTCAGAGGCGGAGAACCCGTGCAACCCGTCCAGCAAGCCCGGATCTATGCTGGTGCCCATCACCGTGGCCCGCAGGGAGTCGAGCACCAGCAACAGACCCATGCCGCCAGCATCGACCACGTGTGCTGCCGTCAGGGCCGGCAGCTGGCCCTCGGTCTGGACCACGGCCTGCCAGGCCGCGCCCACGATGGCGTCCAATGCGGCACCGAGTTCACGGCGGCTCATGACCTGGTCATCCGGTTGGCCCCGCAGCCCGGCGACATGCTCGGACGCCGCACGGGCAGCCGCCGCGAGCACCGTCAGCATGGTGCCCTCCTGCGGATCGGAGAGCGCGGCCCAACAGCTGGTCTGGGCGCGTTCGAGAGCCGAGGCCAGGGTCGGAGCCGCGAGTCGCTCCTGGCCGGTCAACGGTTCGGACATGCCGATCAGCATCACGGCCAGCAGCGTCCCGGAGTTCCCTCGGGCCTGGTCCAGCGCGGCGCGGCCGGCGAGGGACATCAGGGCACCGACGTCCTCTGTGGTCTCCTCGGCCACCGCGGCACGGGCCGCGCGAACGGTTCCGTACAGGTTGCTGCCGGTGTCACCGTCCGGGACCGGGAAGATGTTGATGGCATCCATCCGGTCGGAGGCATTGCCCAGGACGGTCTCCGCCAGCTCCAGCCACTGGTGCACCCGCGAGGGACTCCGGCGTGGGGTGTCGTCCATGGTCATGCCCGGTGCCTCACCGGAATCGCATACCCGTCAGGGCCTTCTGGTTGGACTGCCCCTTGCCCCGGGTGGAGGCGCCACCGGCGCCGGAGGAACGGCTGCCCTGAGATCGGCGGGCAGACGTGGGTTCCACGGCGTCCGACTCATAGGCGTACTGGTACGCGTAGTACGTACCACGCTTCTGCGGAACCCGGGTCAGCACCAGGCCGAGCACGCGGGCGTCCACGGAGGCCAGGCTGTCCAGACCCCCTTGGAGCTGCTCACGGTGGACGTAACCGTCCACGCGGTTCACGAGCATGACGCCGGAGGCTATCGAGGCCAGCACCGTCGGATCCGTGACCGGCTGCAGCGGCGGTGCGTCGAGGAGGACCACGTCGTAGCGTCCCTCGAGCTGGCGCAGCAGGCGGCGCATGGCCTCGGAACCGAGCAGCTCGGACGGGTTCGGCGGGATCTCGCCGGAGGTGATGACATCCAATTCACCGTCGGGGCCCCAGGACTGGATGGCCTCCTCGAGGTCGATCTGGCCGGACAGGATCGTGGACAGTCCCACTGCCCCTTCCAAGCCGAGCGTCTTCGCGACGCGCGGACGGCGGAGGTCGGCGTCGATGATGACGACCCGGCTGCCCGACTCGGCCATCATGACGCCGAGGTTGCACGAGGTGGTGGTCTTGCCCTCGCCCGGGATGGAGGAGGTCACCACCACGGATTGGGTGCCGCCGTCCATGTTGGTGAACTTCAGGTGGGTGCGCAGTTGACGGTAACTTTCTGCGCGCGGATCGAACTGATCATCCAACGAGATAATCGGCTCGTCCTCGGCCGCCTTGTGGTCGGCGAAGGCACCCAGGATCGGCGCGTCGGTGATGCGCTCGACATCCTCGCGGTTGCGGATGCGGGAGTCCAGAAGCGTGCGGAGCAGGGCGAAGGCCACACCGAGTGCGGCGCCGACCACCAGTCCCAGGACAAGGTTCAGCGCCACGCGGGGGCTCGACGGGGTCAGCGGCACGGAGGCCTGCTCCACCACGGACAGGTCCACCAGCGGGTTGTTGGCGCCCTCCGGATCCTCCACCTCATACACGGTCGAGATCAGCGACTCTGCTACGGAGTTGGCGATCTCCGCCGACTGGGCAGGGTCCTCGTGACTGGCCGAGAGGTTGATCAGCACGGTCTGCGGCGGGGCCGTGGCGTCGATCGTGGCGGCCAGCTCCTGCACGGTCAGGTCGAGGCCGAGGTCTTCGATGACGGGCGCCAGGACGCGAGGACTGGTGGCGAGGGTGACATAGGACGTGACTCGCTTCTCCGAGAAGCTGGAGCCCTGCAGGATATCGCTCGCCGTGTCTCCGGAGTTCACGGCCACGAAGATCTGAGTCCGGGCGGTGTAGGTCGGCTTCGTCAGTGCCGTGGCACCGGCGGCGATGGCCACCCCCAATAGGGTGATCAGCAGAATCGACAGCCAGTTGTTCCGCAGGATCCGGATGTAGTCGCGAAGGTCCAAGTCGCGATCCTTTCGTAAGTGTGTGCCGGTCACTGACCGGAGAGGTATGAGGCCACATCGTCTTGGCTCAACGCCGAGCCGATCTCCTCAATCGCCCGTTCGTCCGGCCAGACGACTGACTGGCCCCTCGCGCGGCCCACGCCATTGGTGGGCACCGTGAACATCTCCAGGTCGTCCGAACGGATGTCCGTCATAGTCCTGCCGATGGAGATCAATTCCCCTGAGTTAAAGGTTTCATCGAGCGTCAGGTATGGAGACAACCCACCAACCATATCCGAAATCCTGCCGGGATTTGTCAGCGTTTCAGCGGTCAGGACCTTTTGCGCCACCGCCTTCAGGAACAGCTGCTGATTTCGGACGCGCGAATAGTCGCCGTCGGAGAAGGCATAACGCTCGCGGACGAAGGACAATGCCGTACCCCCGTCCATGTGTTGGGCCCCCGCCTGGAAGGACCGACCGCCATTGCCCGACTGGAAGGACTCCGGCACGGTGATGTCCACGCCTCCGAGCGAATCCACCAGGCCTTCGAATCCAGCCATGTCCACGGCGGCCACATGGTCGATCCGGGTACCGAACAGGCCCTCCAGGGTCTGGACCGTCTTCGGCACGCCACCGAAGGAATAGGCGGCATTGAGCTTGTGGGTCCCCTCGCCCGGGATCTCCACCCAGAGGTCGCGCATGACGGACATCACGTAGACCGCTTCCCGGTCGCCAGGGATGTGGACCCACATCATCGTGTCGGACCGACCCGACTGGGGCACCCCGGCCAGGTCCTCCGTCTCTCCCGAGCCGCCACCGGAGTCGGAACCGAGCAACAGGATGTTCAGCGGCTCCTCTTTGCCGTCTTCGGCCGGGGCCTTGGTCGGACGGGACTCCGCCTCCGGGAACGTCGTCTCGAAGCGCTGGGTGTCGTTGTCGAACGTGGAGGCGAGGTTCGCCAGGTATCCGATGGCCACGGCGCCGGCCCCGATGACCAGGACCAGCACGATGCCGAGCGTCAGCCAGACGGCCCGGTTCTTACGCTTCTTGCGGTGACCGCGGCCGCGTGAGCCTTTTGAACCGTCGTCGCCCATGTCATCCATGGTCTCGGCGAGATCAGACGAGGGTTCAGACACAGAGGTCCTCCAGGGTTGGTCGGTATCGGCGGCAGTGGCTCTCACAGGCAGTCACGGTGGCCACGGGGACCTTCGGTGCGCGCACCATACGGAACCTGCCTGTCGCGGCCCCCGCCTGTGGTGCTCGTCCCATGATAGATCACCGTCACAGGCCCTCATCGTAGGCTGTCAGCATGCTTTCCCCTGGCGTGCCGCCCTGCCGTCCTGTGACGTTCACCCCTGCCGAGCGTTCCACCGCACTGTGTCTGCCCCGGCGGCCCCGCCCGCGGCTGCCCAGGGGTCGCAGCTTCCGGTCCGCCGGGGCCGTCGCCGTGGTGGGCCTCGGCCTGATCATCAGTGGGTGCGGTGCGCCCATCGCCGATGTCGAGGCCGCCCCGGAGGCGACCGACCCGGTGTGCGCCGAGGCCATGGTGTCGCTGCCGGACGCCGTCGCTGGCTTCGACCGACGGGAGACGGACAGCCAGGCGACGGCAGCCTGGGGCGAGCCCTCTGCCGTGATCCTCCGCTGTGGCGTCCCCGTCCCGGGGCCCACCACCGAGCACTGCGTGACGGCCAACGGCATCGACTGGGTCACGCGGGACGAGGGGGAGTTCTGGACCCTGACCACCTATGGCCGCTCCCCCGCGATCGAGGTGCTGTTCGATGACACGCGGGCGGCGTCGAGCTCGGTCATGGTGGACCTCTCGTCAGCCGTGGGACGCATCCCCGCCACCGGCGGGTGCACCACCTCGGCCCCCACTCAGGCGCCGATCCCGGAGACGGACGCGCCGTCGTCGTAGTGGCGGCGGTCCCGGTGCTCTGAGAACGCTGCTGCGCCTAACCTAGCGGAGCCCGGTGCCGCGTTCGAGGGCCAGCCCCAGGAGTTCGTCGATCAGTTCGCCGTAGGCCAGCCCAGACCGCTCCCACATGGCGGGGTACATGCTGATCGGCGTGAATCCCGGCATCGTGTTGATCTCGTTGATGACGAAACCGCCGGCGGGAGTGTAGAAGAAGTCCACCCGGGACAGACCCTCGGCATCCACGGCGTCGAAGGCCACGACGGCGAGCCGGCGCACCGTGTCGATGGCCGTCTCAGGCAGGTCGGCCGGGCAGGACAGGTCTGCCGCGGTGTCGTCCTGGTACTTGGCCTGGAAATCGTAGAACTCATGCTGGCCGGGGCCCCCGTGGACCACGATCTCACCGGGCAGGGAGGCCCGTGGAGCCTGGGTTCCACGGCCATCCAGCACCGCGCACTCGATCTCGCGGCCGACGATCCCGGCCTCGACGACGACCTTGGGGTCGAAGCGGCGGGCCTCCTCGATCGCGCCTGTGAGGCCCTCAGCATTGACGACACGAGTGATTCCGAAGGAGGAACCCGCCCGGGCCGGCTTGACGAACACGGGGAAGGTCAGGGCGGCGACCCTCTCGAGAACGGCGTCCCGCTCACCACGCCACTGACGGTCTGTGATGGTCTCCCACGGCCCGACCTGCAGCCCGGCGGCCTGGAAGGCCACCTTCATGAAGTGCTTGTCCATGCCCACGGCCGAGGCGAGGACGCCGGCTCCCACGTAGGGCACGGCGGCCATCTCCAGCTCTCCCTGCAGGGTCCCGTCCTCGCCGAACGGCCCGTGCAGCAACGGGAACACCACATCGATGGCACCGTGTGATTGACCGCTGGCCACGGAGACCAGCTCATGGCCGCCCCCCTCGGTACAGCGCAACGCGAGCGGATCGGCCGGCTCCGGGACCTGCGGCAGGTCCCCGCCGGGCAGATTCCAGTGCGCCGGGTCTGCGTCGAAGCCGTGCCAACGGCCGGTCACCGTGATCCCGACGGGCACTGCCTCGTAGCGGTCCGGGTCCATGGCGTTCAGCACGCCGGAGGCGGTGATGCAGCTGATCGGGTGCTCGCTGGAGCGGCCTCCGAAGAGCACGAGCACGCGGAGCCGGCCGTGGGCGCCCGACCCGAGTCGTGCATTGCGGTCTGGTTCCGTGGTCATGATCGTCCTTCCGGTTTGAGATCGCGGGCCAGCAGCAGCCCAGCCAGGGTGTCGACATCGAGGGCGCCTGCGATCACGGCATTCATGGCCTCACTGATCGGCATCTCCACACCGTGTCGCCGGGAAAGGTCGACCACCGCGGAGACCGACTTCATGCCCTCGGCCGTCTGCTTGAGCCGAGCAGTGGCCTCCTCCACGCTGAGTCCCTGGCCGAGGTAGCGGCCGGCCGTCCTGTTGCGGGACAGAGGCGAGGCACACGTGGCCACGAGATCGCCCAGTCCGGCGAGCCCGGCGAGGGTCTCCGCCTGGCCACCGAGGCTCTCGACCAGGCGCGCGGTCTCGGCCAACCCGCGGGTGATGACGGAGGCCTTGGAGTTGTCCCCGTAGCCCAGTCCGTCGCAGATCCCCACGGCCAGCGCGATCACGTTCTTGACCACGCCGCAGATCTCCACGCCCGTCACGTCCGAGTTGGTGTAGGGCCGGAAGTACGGGCCCGAGGTACGCACCGCGATCCACTCGGCCGTGGCCGGGTCCGAAGAGGCCACCACGGTCGCCGTCGGCTCCTGGCGGGCGATCTCCAGCGCCAGGTTCGGCCCCGACACCACGGCGAACCGTTCCTCCGGCAGGCCGAGTTCCTCAGCGCACAGCTCGCTCATCCGGGCGTCGGTACCGCGTTCCAGCCCCTTGACCAGGGACACCACGACGGCGGCCGGGTCCAGGTGGGCGCGAATGGACGGCAGGTGCCCGCGGACTTCTTGGGCGGGGATGGCCAGCACCACGAGGCCGGCACCGGCCACGGCCTCCGCCAGGTCGGTGGTGGCTCTCAGGCAGGCAGGCAGGTCGATGTCCGGGAGGTAGTCGGTGTTGCGCTTCCGGGCGGTGATGTCCTCAGCCACCTCTGAACGGCGGGCCCAGAGCACGATCTCCGGCTCAACCACCCCTCGCTCGATGGCACTGTCCGCCAGGACCTTCGCAAAGGTGGTCCCCCAGCTGCCGGCTCCCACCACCACCAGCTTCTCGGGGCGCGCGTTCATGAGCTCCCCTGGCCCCGGTGGCCCGCTTCCCGTTGACCGGTGCGCGGATTCCACCGTCCCTCCGGCGCATCCTCGCCACGGAGAACCTCGAGTTCGCCGGTGATGGCCGTCATGATGCGTTCGCTGGCGGTCTCCAGCACGGACCGCGTCAGCGTGGACTCCCGCAGGTCCTCCAGGGGCACGGGGGCGCCGATGCGGATCCGTCCCGTCCCGCGGGGTCGGAGCCGGGGCGCCTTGGCCGTCTTCGGCAGCACCTCATGGATGCCCCACTGGGCCACGGGGATGACCGGGACCCCGGCCTTGAGAGCCAACCGCGCCGCCCCGGTCTTGGCCTTCATGGGCCACAGGTCCGGATCTGCGGTCAGGGTTCCCTCGGGATAGATGATGATCGCGCCGCCATCGGACAGGACCCGGTCTGCGGCCACGAGCGATTCGTTGCCGCCACGGGCGCGGTCCACGGGAATCTGCCGCAACCCGGTGATGAGCCCGCCCACGACCGGCAGCTGGAACAGCTCGGACTTGGCCAGGAAGTGCGGCAGGTTGCCCAGGCTGTAGATCATGTGCCCCAGGGCCAACGGATCCAGGTTGGAGATGTGGTTGGCGCACACGATGAATCCCGATTCCGGGATGTGGTGGGCGCCCTGCCACTCCTTGGACATGATGGCGTTGAGCGTGGGACGGACGAGAGAGGCCGCCGCGAAGTAGCCGGCACGCAGTCCGGTGGATTCGGTCACGAGTGGTCCCCTACCGGCCCGCGCTGCTCAGCTCGACGTCTGCCCCGAGGCCGATGAGCTTGTCCATGAACTTCTCGTAGCCGCGGTTGATGATCTCGATGCCGGTGGCCCGCGAAGTACCCTGGGCCGCCAGGGCGGCGATGAGGTGGGAGAACCCGCCTCGCAGATCGGGGATGTCGAAGTCAGCGCCGCGCAACTCGGTGGGTCCGGAGATGACGGCGGAGTGCAGGAAGTTGCGCTGGCCGAACCGGCAGGGCACGGATCCGAGGCATTCACGATGCAGCTGGATGGAGGCACCCATGCGCACCAGGGCATCGGTGAACCCGAAGCGCTCCTCGTAGACGGTCTCATGCACGATCGAGACACCGTCCGCCTGGGTCAGCGCCACGACGAGCGGCTGCTGCCAGTCGGTCATGAAACCCGGGTGCACGTTGGTCTCCAGCACGAGGGGCTTGAGCCGCCCCCCGGCATGCCAGAAGCGGATGCCGTCGTCATCGACCTCGAACTCCCCACCGATCTTGCGGTAGGTGTTCAGGAAGGCGGTGAGGTCCCGCTGCATGGCGCCTTCGACGTAGATGTCACCCTGCGTCACGAGAGCGGCGGAGGCCCACGAAGCCGATTCGTTGCGGTCCGGAATGGCGCGGTGGTTGAAGCCGCTGAGCTGGTCCACGCCCTCGATCCGGATCGTCCGGTCGGTCTGCACCGTGATGATGGCGCCCATCTTCTGCAGGATATGGATCAGGTCGTGGATCTCCGGCTCCACGGCGGCGCCCTTGAGCTCGGTGATGCCCTCCGCTTTCACGGCGGTCAGCAGCACCTGCTCCGTGGCCCCGACCGAGGGGTACGGCAGTTCCAGTTTCGCCCCGGTCAGCCCCTTCGGCGCGGAGATGTGGATGCCACCGGGGCGCTTCTCCACCACGGCACCGAAGCTGCGCAGGACAGTGAGGTGGAAGTCGATCGGCCGGTCGCCGATCTTGCAGCCGCCCAGGTCTGGGATGAAGGCCTCGCCGATGGAGTGCATCAGAGGACCGCAGAACAGGATCGGGATGCGGGAGTCGCCGGCGTGGGCGTCGATCTCCGAGCTGGTGGCGGACTTGGTGGCCGCCGGGTCCAGGCCGAGGTCCCCGGTCTTCGGATCCTTGGTGACCTTGACCCCGTGGACGGAGAGCAGACCGGTGACGATCTCGACGTCCCGGATCTCCGGGACGTTGCGCAGGACCGACGGTTTGCTGCCTAGAAGCGAGGCCACCATGGCCTTCGGCACCAGGTTCTTGGCGCCACGGACGGTCACGCGTCCTTCGAGCGGCTTACCGCCGTTGATCGTCAGCAGATTTCCCATAGACAGTGGCATTCCTCCGTGGCCCGCCGGGACGGGCCGTCGCTGGTGTGCGGATGGCCGGGACGGGCCCGGCGCAGATCCGCACACCAGCATACGGGGCGAAGCCGGATCAGTCCGGGATCAGGCGGTCCGGGCCGGAAGCGTGGCGGGCTTGTAGGCCGGTCGGTTCGCCTCGAAATCGGTGATCTCCTGCTCCGTGCGCAGGGTGATGCCGATGTCGTCGAGCCCCTCCCTCAGGCGCCAGCGCGTGTAGTCGTCCACCTGGAAGCCGGTGCTGAACGAACCGCAGGTCACGGTGCGACCCTCCAGGTCCACCGTCACCTCCGTGCCCGGATGGTTGTCGAGCTCCTTCCAGATCAGCTCGATGTCCTGCTGGTCCACCTCGGCGGCCAGCAGGCCCTGCTTGCCGGAGTTGCCACGGAAGATGTCCGCGAAGCGGGCGGACAGGACCACCTTGAACCCGAAGTCCTTCAGCGCCCACACCGCGTGCTCGCGGGAGGAACCCGTGCCGAAGTCCGGGCCCGCGACGAGGACGGAACCGGCAGAGTAGGGCTCCCGGTTCAGAATGAACTCCGGGTCTTTGCGCCAACCGGCGAACAGGGCGTCCTCGAAACCGGTGCGGGTGATCCGTTTGAGGTAGACAGCCGGGATGATCTGGTCCGTGTCCACATTGGACTGCCTCAGCGGAACGCCGATCCCGGTGTGGCTGGTGAAGGGTTCCATGTCAGGCCTCCTGGAGTTCGGATTCGAATGCCGCCAGGTCGGACGGCGAGGACAGCGTGCCGCGGATCGCGGTCGCAGCCGCGACCACAGGGGAGACCAGGTGGGTGCGGCCACCCTTGCCCTGGCGCCCCTCGAAGTTGCGGTTGGACGTGGACGCGCACCGCTCTCCCGGCGCCAACTGGTCCGGGTTCATCCCGAGGCACATGGAGCAGCCCGCGAAGCGCCATTCGGCACCGAAATCCTTGAACACCCGGTCCAGGCCCTCGGCCTCCGCCTCCAGGCGCACCCGGGCGGAGCCGGGGACTACGATCATCCGCACGTTCTCGTCCTTGGTCCGGCCCTCGATGATCGAGGCAGCGGTGCGCAGGTCCTCGAGCCGGGAGTTGGTGCAGGAGCCGAGAAAGACGGTGTCCACCCGGATGTCCTTCATCGGCATGCCGGCGGTCAGGTCCATGTAGTCCAACGCCCGCTCGGCGGCGGCCCGGGCGTTCAGGTCGTCGAAGTGCTCCGGGTTCGGAACCGTGTCACTCAGGGACACACCCTGCCCCGGGTTCGTGCCCCAGGTGACGAAGGGCTCCAGCTCGTCGGCGTCCAGGAAGACCTCGGCGTCGAAGGTCGCGCCCTCGTCCGTGGGCAGGCTGGACCAGTAGTCGACGGCGGCGTCCCAGTCCTCGCCCTGGGGGGCGTGGGGACGGCCTTTGATGTACTCGAAGGTCGTCTCGTCCGGCGCCACCATGCCGGCGCGGGCACCGGCCTCGATCGACATGTTGCAGATGGTCATGCGCGCGTCCATGGACAGGGCCCGGATGGCCGAACCCCGGTACTCCAGGACATATCCCTGCCCGCCACCGGTGCCGATCTTCGCGATGACCGCGAGGATGATGTCCTTGGCGGTCACGCCCTCCCGGAGGGTGCCCTCGACGGTGATGGCCATGGTCTTGAACGGCTTCAGCGGCAGGGACTGGGTGGCCAGCACATGCTCGACCTCAGATGTGCCGATGCCGAAGGCCAGCGCTCCGAAGGCGCCGTGCGTGGAGGTGTGCGAGTCACCGCACACCACGGTCATGCCCGGCTGGGTGAGGCCCAACTGCGGCCCCACCACGTGGACGATGCCCTGCTCGGCGTCACCCAGGGAATGGAGCCGGATGCCGAACTCCTGGGCGTTGTCCCGCAGGGTCTGAATCTGCTTGGCCGAGACCGGGTCGGCGATCGGCTGGTCGATCTCCAGCGTGGGGGTGTTGTGGTCCTCGGTGGCGATCGTCAGGTCGGGGCGCCGGACGGTGCGGCCCGCCAGGCGTAGTCCCTCGAAGGCCTGCGGGCTGGTGACCTCATGCATGATGTGCAGGTCGATGTACAGCAGGTCCGGGGTCTGGGCATCGCCGGCACCGTTGCCGGAGACCACCACGTGATCCTGCCAGACCTTCTCGGCCAGCGTGCGCGCGACTGCTGCTGTTGAGGCCGCTGCGACTGTTGCGGCTACGTTTTCAGGGGATGCCTTGGCTACCATCTCGTGTCCTTCCACCAGTGACATTCATACTCTGGCACCGCGGCGCCGACGGTGGCCATCACGAACGCGAATGTCTCACATACTGAGACGCTAGTATCAGAGTATGGACACTCCGGAGCATGAGACACCGCAGGCTCTCCACACCCCGAGCGGGGTCGGAGTGGTGGACAAGGCCGCTGCCATTCTGGATGCCCTCGAGGCGGGGCCGACGTCGCTGGCCGAGCTGGTGTCCGCCACGGGCATCGCCCGGCCGACCCTGCATCGCCTCGCCTCGGCACTCGTCCATCACCGCCTGGTCGGACGTGACCTCCAGGGTCGCTACGTCCTGGGCAGCAGGCTCTCCGAGCTGGCCTCCGCTGCCGGTGAGGACCGGCTGACGGCGGCCGCCGGCCCGGTGCTGTCCAGGTTGCGGGATGCCACCGGGGAGAGCTCCCAGCTCTTCCGCCGGCAGGCCGACGCCCGCGTGTGCGTCGCCAGTGCCGAGAGGCCGGTAGGGCTCCGCGACACCATTCCGGTCGGGACGCGGCTGTCCATGAAGGCCGGCTCCGCCGCACAGGTGCTGCTGGCGTGGGAGGACAATGAACGGCTCGTCGAGGGCCTCAACGGGGCCGTCTATACCCCCACGGTGCTGGCCGCCGTCCGGCGCCGCGGCTGGGCCCAGTCACTGGGGGAACGCGAGCCGGGAGTCGCCTCCGTCTCGGCACCGGTGCGCGGTCCGAGCGGACGGGTGATCGCCGCCGTGTCCATCTCCGGGCCCATCGAACGTTTGACCCGCCAACCCGGACGGGTCCACGCGGAGACGGTGATGCGCCACGCGCACAACCTCACCGAACTGATCCGTACGACGCACACCCAGTCGCGCTAGCCACCCCACCAGTCACCCAGCCGCTCGCCCCGCCAGCAACGAAGTGTTCGCGTAGTGGAGGCATGGTGTTCGTCTCCCAGCCGTGACCTCGGACGCAGTCGACCCTACGATGGGCCTCGTGACCGAGCCAGCCATCGTCTCCGCCCCGACCGAGCCTGCCCTCCGTAGTGAGGCTGCAGCATCCACTGATCCCAGGCAGGACAGTGACACTGGCGGGGAGCCACCGCTGCGTGTCTCAGTGATCGGGACGGGATATCTGGGGGCCACGCATGCGGCGTGCATGGCCGAGCTGGGGTTCGAGGTCCTGGGCCTGGACATCGACCAGGCGAAGATCGACGCGTTGACCCGCGGGGAATTGCCCTTCCACGAGCCCGGCCTGCCGGAACTGCTGACCAAGCACGTGAACTCCGGACGGTTGCGTTTCACCACCTCCTACGAGGAGGTCGGCACCTGGGCCGATGTGCATTTCATCGGGGTCGGTACCCCGCAGAAGCCCGGCGAGACCGCTGCGGACCTGCGCTTCGTGGACGCCGCCGTGACCTCCCTGGCCGAGCACATCACCCGGGACGCCCTGATCGTGGGCAAGTCCACCGTCCCCGTCGGCACCGCCGAGCGCCTCCGCACCCTGCTGACCGACGCCCGCGCCAACGCCGGCCTGCCGGGCACGGTCGAGCTGGCCTGGAATCCGGAGTTCCTGCGCGAGGGCTATGCGGTCAGGGACACCCTGACCCCGGACCGCCTGGTCGTCGGCGTGGAATCGGACCACGCCGAGGACATCCTGCGGCAGGTCTACGCGCAAGCCCTGGCCGCGGACACCCCGTGGATCGCCACGGACTTCGCCACCGCCGAACTGGTGAAGGTCGCCGCCAACGCCTTCCTGGCCACCAAGATCTCCTTCATCAACGCCTTCTCCGAGATCACCGAAGCCGCCGGCGGGGACATCGGCACCCTGGCGGACGCGATCGGCCACGACCCTCGGATCGGGCGGAAGTTCCTCAACGCCGGCGTCGGCTTCGGCGGGGGCTGCCTGCCCAAGGACATCCGGGCGCTGCAGGCCCGGGTCTCCGAACTCGGGCTGGACCGCACCATGCGCTTCCTGGCTGAGATGGACGACATCAACCTGCGCCGCCGCGACCGCGTCGTCGACCTCGCCGTGCAGGTCCTTTCCCACAGCGTCAACGGTTCGATCCGCACCACCGGCGTAGGCGAGGGCTCCGGCACCGTGCCCTCCCCGGCCGCCGTCGAGGTCCTCAACGGAGCGAAGATCGCGATCCTCGGAGTCACCTTCAAGCCTCATTCGGACGATGTTCGTGACTCCCCCGCCCTGGACGTCGCCAACCGGCTCTTCACCGCCGGGGCCGAGGTAGCCGTCTATGACCCCCAGGGCAACGCCAATGCCGCCCGCCGCTTTCCCCGCCTGGGCTACGTCAACACCCTCCAGAAGGCCGTCATCGGTGCCGATCTGGTGATCCTGCTCACCGAATGGGACGAGTTCCGCCGCATGGACCCCGAGGACATCGGCCGGCTCATGGACCGCCGTGCCCTCATCGATGCCCGCAACGTCCTGGACCCCGCCCCCTGGAAAGCGGCCGGATTCACCCACGCGGCGCTTGGACACCGATTCGCCCCGGGCACGTCCGTGTGAAGCCGAGGGGAACGACGACGGATGGTCACCGGTCCGTGAAGTGATCCCACCCGCCTGTGCTGCCTCCGTTGTCCGCTGCCGCGGGTGCACCCGACGCGGTGACCAGGCGTCCGATCCGCCGGAATCCCGTGGGCACCGCGGCCCCCGTGGGCAAGGCGGCGAGGAGGCCGTAGTCCTCTCCCCCGGCAGACACCCAGCGTTCGGCAGTCCGCTGCCCGCTCGCGGGGTCCAGGGCGCGCGCCAGGGGCACGAGGACCGAGGCCTCGCGTCGCACCCAGTCCGGATCGAGCTCCGCCCGCAGGCCGTTGGCCGTGGCCAGGCGACCGGCGTCCTTCAGCACGCCATCGGAGACATCCATCATGGCCAGTGCCCCTGCCTCGGCGGCCACCCGTCCTGCTCCCAGCACTGGCCGGGGCCGGAGTTGGGCGGCTGCCGCGACCGCGGCAAGTCGCCGCACGCCGTCTTCCAGCTGTTCCGCCTGTTCGGCAGCGCGCAGACGTTCATCTAACAGCCCACGGGGCGTCTCCAGCACGTCCAGACCGGCGGCGGCCCAGCCCGTCCGGCCGCACAGGACCAAGTCCAGGTCGACACGACCCGTGACTGCGCACACTGCCGGCGGCAGGGTGCGCCGCACCGCCAGCCGGCCGTCCAGGTCGCCCGTGGCGGTGACGGCCACGGTGATGCGGTCGTCCGAACCCAGATCTCCGCCGACAATCCGGCAACGGGCCGCTCCGAGGTGACGTACCGCCCCAGCGATCCCTGCGGCGAGGCCGTCGATCCAGGCCACCGGGGTGGCGGGTGGCATGGTCAGGGCCAGGAGCAGACCGGAGGGTTCGCCCCCCATGGCGTTGATGTCGGAGAGGTTCTGAGCGGCAGCCTTCCAGCCGGTGGAGTAGCCGCCGGGGAAACCGTGACCTTCGAACGTCCCACGGTCAGAGTGGGCCCGCCCACCGTGCACGGCCGGCCAGTCCAGCCGGAAATCACGGTCCTGCGCCATGGCATCCGTCGTGATGACGAACCGGCCGTCCGGGGCGGCCACGACGGCGGCGTCATCCCCGGGGCCAACCGTTCCCTCCGGCCAGTCTCCCGCTGCCGGTACGGCGGCGAAACGGCGGTTCAGGATCCGCAGGATCCCCGACTCGCCCAGCCCGCCGACGGTCTCGTGGACTGGCGGGGTCGGTGTCCTGCCACGTGCCGTCAATGACGCCCGCTGGCCGCCGCCAGCGCCTCCCGGAACGCACCGTAGCGTTCGATCTCCGCCGTCACGGGCTCGGCGATGCGCTCCCGGGCGACCCCTGAGACCGCGGCGCGCAGCCGGCGTCGGGCACGGCGCGCGCGGTTCCGCGCCACCAGCCGCACCAGCGGGGCCATCAGCAGTGCCAGCAACAACCCGAAGGCCAGTCCACCGAACACGAGCAGCGTGGGAATCGGGAAACTCTCCACGTCCGGGGCGGGAGGCAGCTCGAACTGGAAGTACCCGGCCAGAGCCAGGACGCCCAACCAGGCGAGACCTGCCACAGCGGCCACCAGGGCGATCCACTGGAGGGCATTGGCCACGTGCCACCACCAGGAACCCTTCCCGGCCCCCAGGTCGGTGGAGGTGATCGCCTGGTCCAGTTCGTCCGGGAGCGTGTCCGCATGGCTGCGGGCGGCACGGCGGATGGAGGAACGCCACGCATCCGGGGCTCCGGAGCCCGTGACCTCGGCGAAAACGCGGATGGCACCGTCGCCCTGCGCCCGCTGGGCCGGGCTGCGCTCGGGCAGTGAGCTCCGGTGCAGTCGCGGATCGTCCACCGCGGAGACCGGGCCTCGGTTCGATGCGCGCTGCGGAACGTCCCCGCGGCGCAACCCGAGCCGGCGCAACGGGTCTTGACGAAGGCGCGTGGCCCACCGGACCACAGGCCATCCGGTGCGGCGGCCGCCCTCGAGCCGATAGGACCGCTGCACGGCCCGCACCACGGTGGTGACGCCGGCAGCCTCGGTCAGCGCGTCCACGAGCCTGGCCTCATCCGCCTTCCCGACGCCGGCTGGAACGCCTCCCGCGTCCCCGGCGCCAAGGGCCCTGGCGGCCGTGCGCACATCCGAGATCAGCCGTTCACTGGCGGCGCTCCGCCGTGCGGCGACTTCCGCGATGGCGGATCGGACGGGCTCGACTCCGGCGCCGGTGGTGGCCGACGTGGGATAGACGGGCACCCGGGCGAGGCCGTCCTGGGCCAGGATGCCCTTCAGGGACGCGATCACCGCCCCCACGTCCGCCTCAGCCAACCGGTCGATCTGATTCAGGACTACGAGGGTGACGCCGCGGTGGGCGGCCAGCGGCTCGAGGAATTCGCGGTGCAGGGCGGCATCCGCGTATTTCTGCGGGTCCACGACCCAGACCAACACGTCCACCTGGCCGGCCAGCCGGGCCACGATCTCCCGGTGCCGTGCGGCGATCGAGTCGAAGTCCGGCAGGTCCAGCAGGATCAGGCCCCCGGGCTGGTCGTTCTGTCGACTGTTCGTGCGTCCGTTCTGCCGGCCGTCCTTCCGGGTCCAGCGCTGGCCGAGCAACCGGGACCACGGCCCCGAGGGCTCAGCTCCGGCCGCGGGACCGTCCAGCTGGTGACGGTGGGAGACCTCCAGCCAGTCGAGCAGCGGTTCGGACCCGTCAGCACCCCACACGGCGGCCAGGGGCTCGGAGGTCGTGGGCCGCGTGGCCGCGGCCCGGGCAAGAGGATGACCGGTGACCGCATTGAAGAGGCTGGATTTACCGGAACCGGTGGCGCCGAAGAAGCCGACGACCGTGTGGTCGGCCGAGAGCCGGCGTCGTTCCCGGGCCCGTTCCACCACCTGACGGGCGGAGGCCAGCGCCTGCGCGCTCACCCGGCCCTCACCCAGCCGTGCCGCGGTCTCGAGCGCAGTGAGTTTACGGTCCAGCGGACCAGAGTCGAGAGTCGTCATGGGTCAGCCCTCCCGTCCGGCCAGCCGGTGCAGGTCGGGAACGAGGGAACGCAGCTGATCAGTCGCCTCCTGGCCACGGACGCCATCCAGCAGCGCAGTGAACCGGCGGGCGTCGGCTTGCAGCAGTCCGGTGATCCGGTCCACGAGATTCTCCTGGGAGCGTTGGGCCAGCCGGCGGACGGCGTCCTCGCCGAAGATCGACTCGAGCAGCTTCTGCGCCACCACCGCGGTCCCGCCGGCGATCCCGACCTCGATGCCCAGCAGTCCGCCGGTGGAGGCGAAGGAGGCGATCATCAGGGTCACGGCCACGCCGTTCACCCCCAGGGCGGAGATCCGGGCCATCGTCCGCTTGCCGGCGCCTTCCTGTTCGATCAGCGAGATCAGATCCCCCTGCCAGCCCCGGATCTCTGCGGCCGCGCGGTCGCTGAAGTCGGCGGGGAGCCTGTCTGGGTCCTGGCCGGTGAAGAGCGTACGACCGGCTGCGTCCTGACGCCAGCGCTGGGCGGACTCCTCGGAGGCTGCAGCAGCCTGTTCCACGAGGACGGCGTGCAGACCCGTCTCGATGGCCGTCTCGACGTCTTCCGGTGGGACCGGCCGGCCCCGGAAGAAGGAGGTGATCCGGTCCCTCAGCCGCCCGATCCCCGATTCCAGGGACCGGAAGAATTCTCCCGTGCCGACGAAGTCCTGCCAGCGGGAGAGCACCTCGCCGCGCAGCAGCGTCCCGTCCTGGGTCGAGGCAAGGACGCCCGCCAGCGCTTGCTCGTAGGCGGAGTCCACGTCACCGGACAGTCGGGCCACCGCGTGGCGCTGGTCGTCTTCGGCCTCCGCCAGGATGGAGATCTTCTCAGCCAGCTGCCGAACCACCCCGTTGAGGGTGCGGCGGGCGATCTCCGCACGGGAACCGGCATCGCCGGCAATGGACTCCAGCCACTCGCGTAGCGGCCGCGCGGTGCCCACCGGGAGCATTCCCTGGGCGTCGAGGGCGGACTCAGTGACGACGAAGAGCCCGGCTGAGGCCAGCCCCTGACGCTCGAGGAGTCCGCGCAGGTCCGTGGCCACCTCCTCCTCCACGCCGGCCGGAACGCGGTC
This sequence comes from Citricoccus alkalitolerans, assembly GCF_039528175.1. Classification (NCBI taxonomy): domain Bacteria; kingdom Bacillati; phylum Actinomycetota; class Actinomycetes; order Micrococcales; family Micrococcaceae; genus Citricoccus; species Citricoccus alkalitolerans. The sequence goes on along the minus strand of NZ_BAAALH010000001.1, from coordinate 600,648 downwards.
CAGCACCACGGCGACCGTGATGTCTCGCGCGGCGGCGTCCAGGAGCAACTCCCAGGGGACGGCATCCGCATAGCGGTTCGCGGTGGTGACGAAGATCCACAGGTCGGCGGCCGAGAGGAGCTGACCGGCCAGCCGGCGGTTCTCGTCCGCAATGGAGTCGATGTCCGGGGCGTCCAGCAGGGCCAGTCCGGCGGGCAGGGCCGGTTCGGCCACCAGGACCAGGGAATTGATGGCCTCTGGATCCGGATCCACCCCCACGCGTTCCGCGGGCACCGTGGTCCCCGGCATGGCGCGGTGGCCGGTGGTCCGGGAGAGATTCGGCAGCACGCGGGTGGTGGTGAACCAGTCGACGTCCTCCGGGTGATGCAGGAGGATCGGTTGCCGTGTGGTCGGACGGATGGCGCCGGAGCGAGTCACAGCGTGCCCCACCAGGGCATTGACGAGAGTGGACTTGCCAGCACCGGTTGATCCCCCGACGACGGCCAGCAGCGGTGCGTCCAGGTTGCGGTACCGCGGGAGGACATAGTCGTCCAGCTGGGCGATGGCGGCGTCCCGCACTCGGACGGCCCCGGCAGCTGCGTCGACACCGAGCGGAAGGGATACCCCGGCCAGTTCGCTGCGCAGCCGACTCAGCAGGTCCACGGCCTGGGCCGCTGGCTGTGGCGGGACGAAGGTGGGATCAGTGCTCACGCATCCCATCATGGCACCGGAACAGGACACGGGAGCACAGCAGACTCCAG
>NZ_BAAALH010000001.1:493872-599878 GCF_039528175.1 Citricoccus alkalitolerans | reverse complement strand
CCCCAGCGGGATTCGAACCCGCGTTACCGCCGTGAGAGGGCAGCGTACTAGGCCGCTATACGATGGGGCCGTCACCGTCGCTCAACCGTCCTGCCATGCGGCGTTTCCGATTGGGCAACCCCAGTAGTATTTCACACTCTGGGAGATTCCACCAAATCGATCGAAACCGAACCGATGGACTCCGCTGGGGTACCAGGACTCGAACCTAGAATGACGGTACCAGAAACCGTTGTGTTGCCGATTACACCATACCCCAATGGCTGTCAAGGAGAAGGTCCAGTGGCCCGAACCCCATCTTGCGCCATGCATGCCGGACTCACTCCGGCACGGGTGTTTACTATACCGACGTTCCGCCCCAATGACAAAACGGGCGCCACACAGACTCCTCCATGCCTACAGTGTGTCCATGACAGCATCCTCTGGTCAGCCTGTTTCCCTGCGCCGCACGGTCACCACCGCTGGGCTCTTCTTCTTCATCCTCGGTGATGTCCTCGGCGCGGGCGTCTACGTCCTGGCCGGCGAGATCGCCGCCACTGCGGGCGGAGCCGTCTGGGTCCCCCTCGTGGTGGCCTTGGTCCTGGCCCTGCTGACGGCCGGTTCCTACGCCGAGCTGGCCACCAAGTATCCGCGCGCCGGAGGCTCCGCCCACTACACCATGCGCGCCTTCGGCCCCTTCATCGGCTTCCTGGTGGGATTCTGCATGCTCGCGGCCGGCATCGTGTCCGTGGGCACCCTGGCGCTCGGCTTCGCCGGCGACTACCTCACCGAGTTCGTCACGCTGCCCACGGCCCTCGTCGTGGTGGTCTTCCTGGGGCTGCTGGCCGCCCTGAACGCACGGGGCATCTCCGAGTCGCTGGGTGCCAACCGCGTGGCCACCATCATCGAGGTCTCGGGGCTCATCCTGGTCGTCGTCCTCGGCATCATCGTCGTGGCCCGCGGCGACGGGGATCTCGGCCGGCTGACAGAGCTGGGCACGGAGGACCATGGTCCACTGCCCGCCGTCCTGGCCGGCACCGTCCTCGCCTTCTACTCCTACGTGGGCTTCGAGACGAGCGTGAACATCGCCGAGGAGACCAGGGACCCGGCCCGGTCCTACCCCCGGGCACTCTTCGGCGCCCTGGTCGTGGCGGGAGTCGTCTACGCACTTGTCGGAGCTGCTGCCGCGGCCGTCATCCCCACGGCGGAACTGGCCGAGAGTTCTGCTCCCCTGCTCCAGGTGGTCACGGCCGCCGGATTCATCCCGCCAGTCCTCTTCAGTGTGATCGCCCTCGTAGCGGTGGCCAACGGAGCCCTGCTGACCGGCATCATGTCCTCACGCCTGGCCTACGGCATGGCCCGGGATGGGCTCCTGCCGGCCGTGCTGACCCGTCTGCTGCCGCAACGGCGGACTCCCTGGGTGGCCATCATCGCCACCACCGGCCTCTCCCTGGCACTCGCGCTGACCGGCACGCTGGAGATCCTGGCGGGCACCATGGTGCTCTTGCTGCTCGTGGTGTTCACCGCGGTCAACGCCGCCGTGCTCGTGCTGCGGCGGGACCCGGTGGACCGGCGCCACTTCCGGGTCCCAGCGTTCCTACCCGTGGCCGGGATCGTCACCTGCATCGGCCTGACCACCCAGGTCGAGGGCGAGGTCTGGCGACTCGGTCTGCCGTTCCTCGCCCTGGCTGCGGTGCTCGCCGGCCTGGCCGCCTGGCGCCGACAGGCACACGGCGAGCACTCCACCGACAAGGACTCTGAGGAGGGCTCAGCAGATGGATCCCGCCGGGCGCCCTAGGTGTCCGGCGTGGCCGCCGCCCGCTGCTCAGCCTGTTCAGCCGCAAACCGGTCCAGGCGCGTCAGGGTCGAGTCCTTGCCCAGGATCTCCAGGGACTCGAACAGCGGCGGCGAGACCTTCTTGCCGGACACTGCGGTCCGCACGGGACCGAAGGCCTGCCGCGGCTTGAGTCCCAGGCCGCCGATCAATGTGGCACGCAGGGCGGCCTCGATGGCCTCAACGGTCCACGAGCCGGCGTCGATCCCGTCCAGGCCGGCCCGGGCCGCGGCCAGGGCCGCCGGGAGATCGGCGGGCATGCCCTTCAGGGCCCCGTCCACCGTCCTGATGTCCGTATCCGGCCGGAAGAGGAAGGCGAGCATGTCCACGGCCTCCCCCAGCAGGGCGATGCGTTCCTGGACGAGGGGGGCACCGGCGTCGAGGATCTCGTTCTCCCGGTCGGTCAGGGACTCTCCCACCAGCCCCGCAGCCTGCAGGTGCGGCACCAGCCGGCCACGGAAGTCGGCGGCGTCCAGCATCCGGATGTGGGTGCCGTTGATCGCCGTGGCCTTCTTCTCGTCGAAGCGGGCGGGATTGGCCAGCACCTGGTGGATGTCGAAGGCCTCGATGAACTGCTCGCGGGTGAAGATGTCCTCATCCGCGGAGAGGGACCAGCCCAGCAGGGCCAGGTAGTTGATGAGCCCCTCGGGGATGAAGCCGCGCTCACGGTGCAGGAAGAGGTTCGACTGCGGATCACGCTTGGACAATTTCTTGTTGCCCTCGCCCATGACGTAGGGCAGGTGCCCGAACTCCGGCATGTACCGGGCCACGCCCACCGCGTAGAGGGCACGGTAGAGGGCGATCTGGCGTGGCGTGGAGGAGAGCAGGTCCTCACCGCGCAGCACGTGCGTGATCTCCATCAGTGCGTCGTCCACGGGGTTCACCAGGGTGTACAGCGGGTTCCCGTCGGCACGGACCACCACGAAGTCCGGGACGGAGCCCGCCCGGAAGGTGATCTCACCGCGGACGGTGTCCGTGAAGGTGATGTCCGTGTCCGGCATGCGCAGGCGCAGCACCGGCTCCCGGCCCTCCGCCCGGAAAGCCTGCTTCTGCTCCTCCGACAGCTCGCGGTCGAAATTGTCGTAGCCCAGCTTCGGGTCCCGGCCGGCGGCCCGGTGCCGGGCCTCGACCTCGTCAGCCGTGGAGAAGGCCTCGTAGATGTACCCGGCGTCCCGGAGCTTGGTGATGACCTCCTGGTAGAGGTCGGCCCGCTGTGACTGCCGGTAGGGGCCGTGCGGTCCACCGACCTCCACGCCCTCGTCCCAGTCGATGCCGAGCCAGTCCATGGCCTCCAGCAACTGCTGGTAGCTCTCCTCCGAATCGCGCTTGGCGTCGGTGTCCTCGATGCGGAACACCATCTTGCCGCCGGTGTGGCGCGCCCAGCCCCAGTTGAACAGGGCCGTGCGGATCAACCCGACGTGTGGGGTTCCGGTGGGTGAGGGACAGAAGCGGACACGGACGGGCGTCTCGGCGGGGACAGCGGGAACATCGGCAGGGGCCGGTCGGGTTTCAGGGCTCATGATGGCCACCATTCTAGTGTGGCCCCCGCCGCCTTCTCGTCACGGGCGGTCCGGCTGCCACTGCGGGGCCCACCGCCGGTTCCCTCCCCGGGGCAGACCGAGGTGCTGGGACGGCGTCAGCGGCGGAACACCGTGGTGAGGGTACCGATGCCCTCCACGGTCGCCTCGGTCCGCTGCCCGCCTTCCACGAGACCGACGCCGGCCGGCGTCCCGGTGAGGATGACGTCACCGGGGAGCAGGGTGAAGGCCTGGGAGACGGCGGAGACGATCTCCTTCACGCCGAAGACCATGCCCGAGGTGCGGCCGTCCTGGACAACGGCGCCGTCCAGTTCCATCCGGATGCCCAGGTCCTCGGTGTCCGCACTGGACAGGCCGGTCTCGATCCATGGCCCGAGGGGGCAGGCACCGTCGAAGCCTTTGGCGCGGGCCCACTGCAGGTCGGACTTCTGCGCGTCCCGGGCGGTGAGATCGTTGCCGACCGTGTAGCCGAAGACCACATCGTCCACGCGTTCGGCGGGGACGTCCTTGCAGATGGTGCCGATGACCACGGCCAACTCGGCCTCATAGGAGATCTGATCGCTCCAGCTCGGCAGGGTGACTGGCTCTCCCGGTCCCACCACGGACGTGTTGGGCTTGAGGAAGAACTGTGGGCTGTCCGGGACGGCGTTGCCGAGTTCGGAGGCGTGGTCCGCCCAATTGCGCCCCACACCCACGATCTTGGACCGGGGGATGATGGGGGCCACGAGGCGCACGTCCGCCAGACGGTGGCGCGTGGCGGTGGGCTGGATGCCCTGGAAGAACGGGTCCCCGTGGAGGACCACGACCTCGAGGTCCTCCGAGTCGGCCTGGGGGTTATCCGCCTCCCCCTCGACGAGTCCGTACTGAGGTTCGGCGTCTACAACAAATCGGGCAATGCGCATGCCACCAGACTAGGGCAGCGGAACGGCCCGCCGGATCACGCCAGCCGGTACAGCCAGCCATGCCGGTCGTCACCACGGCCGGTCTGCAGGTCCAGCAGCTCCCGGCGGATGTCCAGCGCCACCGACGTGGCTGGATCGACCTCCGGCGATGTGAACGAGTCCTCGCCGTCCACGAGAGTGCCGATCGGCGTGATGACCGCAGCCGTGCCGCAGGCGAAGACCTCGGTGATCTCGCCGCTGGCCACACCCGCACGCCATTCCTCGACGGTGATGGTGCGCTCGGCCACGTCCATGCCACGATCACGGCCCAACTGGATCACCGAGGAGCGCGTCACGCCCTCGAGGATGGTGCCGGTCAGCTCGGGGGTGACCAGACTGCCGTCCGCGAAGACGAAGAAGACGTTCATGCCGCCGAGCTCCTCGACAGCGTTGTCCCGGACAGGATCCAGGAACAGGACCTGGTCGCAGCCGTGGGCCGAGGCCTCGAGCTGGGCCGCCAGCGAAGCGGCGTAGTTGCCCCCGAACTTGGCGGCACCCGTTCCGCCGTGGCCGGCACGGGCCAGCTCTCGCGACACCCAGATGGACACGGGCTTGAGCTCACCACCGAAGTAGTTGCCGGCCGGGGAGGCGATGACCTTGAAGCCCACCTCGTTGGCCGGCCGCACGCCGAGGAACTCCTCGGTGGCGATCATGAAGGGGCGCAGGTAGAGCGATTGGCCGTCACCGTCGGGGACCCAGGACTGGTCCGTGGAGACCAGCACGCGCAACGCCTCCAGGAAGACCTCCTCCGGCAGCTCCGGCAGCGCCAGGCGGCGGGCGGACCGGTTGAGCCGTGCGGCGTTGGCCTGCGGGCGGAAGGTCCACACGCTGCCGTCGTCATGCCGGTAGGCCTTGAGGCCCTCGAAGATCTCCTGCGCATAGTGGAATACGGCGGCTGCCGGAGAGAGTGACAGTGGGCCGAACGGTTCGAGGCGAGCGTCATGCCACTCTCCCCCGCTGTGGGGAGCAGCGGACACCGCTGCGGCCTCCCCGGACGCCCGGGTCCAGTCAATGGAGACCATGTGGTCGGTGAAGTGTTCCCCGAAGCCGGGGCTGACCAGGATCTCCCGGCGCCGCTCCTCGGCGATCGGCGAGGGATGGGGATGGCGGGCGAATTCCATGGTCACGGCAACTTCTTTCTCATCGGGTGCATCCATCATAGAACCCGCCGGCTCCCGGGGTGGTGACGGCCGGCGGTCGGGTGCCGGCAGCCGGCCGGGTGCTGACTGGCGCCGCCACCCCTCAGACGGAGCGGGCGATGTCGTCACCGATCTCGGCGGTGCTCCGAGCCGTCGCGCCATCCGCTCTGCCGCGCGAGGCGATGTCCGCGTACACGGCCTCGTTGATGCGGCGGGCGGCCTCGGGGTGGCCCGCGTGCTCGAGCAGCAGGGCGCCGGACAGGATGGCCGCCGTCGGATCGGCCTTCTGCTGGCCGGCGATGTCCGGGGCAGACCCGTGGACCGGCTCGAACATGGATGGCGCGGTGCCGGAGATGTTGACGTTGCCGGAGGCGGCCAGGCCGATGCCCCCCGTGACGGCCGCAGCGAGGTCCGTGAGGATGTCACCGAACAGGTTGTCCGTCACGATGACGTCGAAGCGGGCCGGATCCGTGGTCAGGAAGATCGTGGCGGCATCGACGTGCATGTAGTCGTGGGTGACATCCGGATGCTCGGCGGCCACGGCCTCCACGGTGCGGCGCCACAGGTGGCCGGCGTGGACCAGGACGTTGTGCTTGTGCACCAGGGTGACGTGGCGGCGATCCCGGGTGGCGGCCAGGGCGAAGGCATGGCGGACCACGCGCTCCACGCCGAAGGCGGTGTTGATGGAGACCTCCGTGGCGATCTCCTGGGGGGTGCCGGTCCGGATGGCACCGCCGTTGCCCACATAGGGGCCCTCGGTGCCCTCACGGACCACCACGAAGTCGATGTCCCCGGGATGGGCCAACGGGCTCGGGACGCCAGGGTAGAGGCGGGAGGGACGCAGGTTCACTCCGTGGTCGAGCGAGAACCGGAGCTTGAGCAGCAGCTCGCGTTCAATCAGCCCGGAGGGGATCCGGGTGTCGTTGGGGGCCGCACCGACGGCACCGAACAGGATGGCGTCATGGCCGCGCAACTGCTCCAGCGACTCATCGGTGAGGGTCTCCCCCGTCGTGAGCCAATGGGCGGCCCCGAGGGTGTACTCCGTGGCCGTGATCTCGGCATCGCCGGCGACAGCGGTGGCCGCGCGCATGACCTTGAGGGCCTCGGCGGTGACCTCCGGGCCGATCCCGTCGCCGCCGATGACGGCGAGGTCCAGCGCGGCGGCAGTTCCGGCTGGTGCGGCACCGGACGTGGTAGCGGACGGAGCGGAGGCGGAGGTGGTGTGGTCCATGGCGACAGGCTAGGCCGACACGCTCCCAAGCGTCCACCATGTGGTCTGGCCGTCCACATGGTGGACAACTGCCTTAGTCGGCGGCGGGCTCCTCATGCCGCGGGAAGACCGGCTGGGGCGCGGGCAGGGAGCTGCCCGGGACCAGGGCTTCGTCCCAGCCTGCGAAGGAGCGCGGGCCGGCGCCCGAGGCGCCGGTGCGGCCGGCGTCGCCGCTGGGCGCGATGCCCAGGAGATCCAGCAGCTTCGTGGCGGATCCCGGCATGACCGGCTGCACGAGCAGGGCCACGCGGCGCACGGTCTCCAGGGTCACGTAGAGCACCGTAGCCATCCGGGCGGGGTCGGTCTTGCGCAGCACCCAGGGCTGCTGCTCGGCGAAGTAGGCATTGGCGTCCCCCAGCAGCCCCCAGGTGACCTCGAGGGCGTGATGGTAGTCCTGAACGCCGTAGTCCGCGCGAGCCGTGTCCAACAGACCGGCGGCTGCGTCCAACAGCGCGCGGTCCGCCGATGTGTACTCCCCCGGCTGGGGCACCGCAGCGTCCAGGTTCTTGGCCACCATGGACAGGGACCGCTGGGCGAGGTTCCCCAGGTTGTTCGCCAGGTCCGCGTTCTTGCGACCGACGACGGTCTCGTGGCTGTACGAGCCATCGGCGCCGAAGGGGAACTCGCGCAGCAGGAAGAACCGCACGGCGTCCAGGCCGTAGTGTTCGACCCACTCCGCGGGACCGACGACGTTGCCCAGCGACTTGGACATCTTCTCGCCGTTGTTGTTGAGGAACCCGTGGATCATGACTCGCCGGGGCAGCTCGAGCCCGGCGCTCATCAGGAAGGCCGGCCAGAAGATGCAATGGAACCGAGAGATGTCCTTGCCGATCACGTGCAGGTCCGCGGGCCAGAAGCGGAACTGCTCCGAGTCCTCCGCCGGGAAGCCGGCACCGGTGAGGTAGTTCGTCAGGGCGTCCACCCACACGTACATGACGTGGTCCTGCGTGGGCCGATTGCCGGAGCCCTCAGCGGGTGCCGGGACTTCGATCCCCCAATCGAAGGAGGTCCGGGAGATGGACAGGTCCTCCAGGCCTGACTCGACGAAGCGGATGACCTCGTTGAACCGGGACTGCGGCGCGGCGAAGTCCGGGCTGGTGCGGTACAGCTCGAGCAGCCGGTCCTGGTACTGGGACAGCCGGAAGAAGTAGCTCTCCTCCTCCGTCCACGTCACCTCGGTGCCGGTCTCGGTGGCATAGCGCTTCCCGTCTGGGCGGACCTCGGTCTCGTCCTCCCCGAAGAAGCGCTCGTCCCGGACGGAGTACCAGCCGGCGTACTGGTCCAGATAGATGTCCCCGGAGGCCTCCATGCGGCGCCAGATCTCCTGGACAGCCACGGTGTGGTCAGCGTCCGTGGTGCGGATGAACCGGTCGTAGGAGATGTCCAGCACCTCGTCATCGACCGCCTTGAACGCCGCGGAGTTCCGGGTGGCGAGCTCCAGGGCCGTGATGCCCTCGGCCTGTGCCGTCTGCTGCATCTTCTGACCGTGCTCGTCTGTGCCGGTGAGGAAGTACACGTCCTTGCCGTCCAGCCGCTGGAACCGGGCCATCACGTCCGTGCCCACGAACTCGTAGGCGTGCCCGATGTGCGGCTCACCGTTCGGGTACGAGATGGCGGTCGTCAGATAGTACGGCTCCCGCTCGGGGGTCTGGTTCTGGGGCTCGGCATCCGGAGAAGTCACCTGTCGAATCTACCGCATCGCCGACGCCGGCCGGGTCGGTTCGCTACCCCGCCTCCGGCCGGCGTGCCACGTCAGTTCCAGCCCGCTGGAGGGTCCGCTGGTCTGCGCATCGGCCTTCGCGCCGGAGGCCAGCCGGAAGGACGCCAGTGGCGCGACGACCAACAGGGCAGAGCCGGTGAACTCGAGCAGTTCCTCCACGTGGTAGCTCGCCACGTAGGCCCAAGAGTCCAGCGGCACCCCGGCCGCCACCACCACGGCCTCGGCACCGAGCGCCCCGAGGAAGAACACCACGATGCCCAGCACATACAACGCCATGGACGGGGCCGGCAGCACGCGGGCACACAGCCACAGGAAGACGACGACGGCGCCGGCCACCGGTACGCCCAGCATCAGCCACTCGAAGGCCGGCAGCGGGTTGTCCCCCACGAGACGCCGCCACAGCCCGTCCAGCCGCTCGTGGATGCCGGTGAACTCGTCCAGGGACATCAGGGCCAGCAGGGCGCCCAACCCGGACCACGCGGCCCAACCACCGCGGCCGTCCAGGCGCGTGGGGCGGCGCAGCAGTCCGACACTGAGGCTGAGGGCGCCGGCCACCAACAGCAGGCCCGCGTTCCACCAGGTCGGCAGGTTGCGCTCCCCTGCCACGTCGAAGAACACCCGCACCGGGGAGGTGCGGTCCACAGCGCCAGCCCCCAGGACGAGGGGCATCACTGCGGAGAGGATGACCAGCACCAGCCCGGCGGCGAGCAGGCACCACAGGGCGGGCCGCCACCACGGTCTACTGTCCCCGCCCCGTGCGCCAGAGTGGGCCTCGGGCATCCCGTGGGCCTCCGGGGCCTCGGGATGTCCTGGGGCTCGAGTCTTCTGCATGGCAGAAGTCAAGCATCCGCGGATGAGAGCGTGATGAAGGACACGCTGGGAGGGTCAGTCCTCCAGGTCGATGCCGGCCACCTTCGAGGCACCGATGGCGTTGCCGAGCTCCTCGGCCACGCCGGACGGCAGAGTGGCGTCCAGGGTCAGCAGCGCCAAGGCCTCTCCACCCTCCTCCTGGCGGGACACATCCATGCCGGCGATGTTGACGCCGGCGTCGCCGAGGACCTGGCCGATGGTGCCGATGACGCCCGGACGGTCGGTGTAGCGGAACACGAGCAGGTGCTCCGCCATGGGGACCTCGAGCTCGTAGCCGTCGACGCCGACGACCTTCTGTACCTGCTTCGGCCCGGTCAGTGTGCCGGCCACGGAGATCTGCGTGCCGTTGGAGGTGGCACCCTTGACGGTGACGGTGTTCCGGTAGGCCGGGGACTCGGCGGTGGTGGTCAACCGGGACTCGACGCCGCGCTGCTCGGCCAGGACCGGGGCGTTGACGTAGGAGACCTGGTCGGAGACGACGTCCGTGAACACGCCCTTGAGGGCGGCCAGCTGCAGGGACTTCACGTCCTTGTCCGCGATCTCACCGGCGACCTCGAGCTCCACCACGGTGAGCGAGTCCCCCGTGGACAGGGCCGTGAGGATGCGGCCGAGCTTCTCCGCCAGCGGGATGCCGGGACGGACGTCCTCGTGGATGACCCCGCCGGCCACGTTGACGGCGTCCGGGACGAGCTCGCCGGCCAGCGCCAGGCGCACGGACTTGGCCACGGACACACCGGCCTTCTCCTGGGCCTCCTCGGTGGAGGCACCCAGGTGCGGGGTGACGACGGCGTTGTCATGGGCGAAGAACGGCAGGTCCACGGCGGGTTCGGAAGAGAAGACATCGATGGCCGCGCCGCCGATGATGTCCGCCTCGAGGGCGCGGTGCAGGGCGTCCTCGTCGATCAGGCCGCCGCGGGCGACGTTCACCACGAAGGAGGTGTCCTTCATGATGCGGAACTGCTCGTCCGAGATCATGCCGAGGGTCTCCGGGGTCCGCGGCATGTGGATGGTGATGAAGTCCGACTCGGCCAGCAACTCGTCGAGGGACAGCAGCCGGGCACCGATCTGCTGAGCGCGGGCGGAGGTGACGTACGGGTCGTAGGCCAGGATCTCCATGCCGAAGGAGCGCATGCGCTCGGCCACCAGTGAGCCGATCCGGCCCAGTCCGATGATGCCGAGCTTCTTCTCGTAGAGCTCGACTCCCGAGTACTTGGACCGCTTCCACTCGCCACCTTTGAGCGCACGGTTGGCCGGGGCGATGTTGCGGGCCACCCCGAGGATGTGGCCGCAGGTCAGTTCCGCGGCCGAGAGGATGTTGGAGGTCGGGGCGTTGACGACCATGACGCCGGCCTGGGTGGCGGACTTCGTGTCCACGTTGTCCAGCCCGACTCCGGCCCGGGCGATGACCTTCAGGTTCGGTGCGGCCGCGATGGCCTCAGCGTCCATCTTCGTGGCCGAGCGGACCAGAACCGCGTTGGCCTCCTGCAGGGCGGCCAGCAGTTGAGCGCGGTCCGCACCGTCCGTGGTCCTGACCTCGAAGTCCGGACCGAGCGCGTCCACCGTGGCCGGGGAGAGTTCTTCAGCAATGAGGACAACGGGCTTGGTCTCAGACACGGGTCGATCACCTTCGGGTAGTCAGGGATGCCGACCGCGCTGGCTCGGGTCGGCCGTTTCGATTCTAGGGGTAGGCAGGGGTGGTCGGCGGCAGACCGCATCGCGGCCCGCTGACCGGCCAGAGGGACGACGACGGCCCCTCACCAACGCTTTCAGTCGACTTCGCGTGGGTTCTGGGCTTGATGACCCACGCGAAGTCGACTGAGAGTGTTCAGTGGTGCGCGCTCGATCAGCGGGCCGCGGTGCCCTCGGTGTAGTCGTCGTCGGAGTCCTTCAGCCAGGAGAACATCTGGCGCAGATCGCGGCCGGTCTTCTCGATCGGGTGCGCCTCCCCGGCGGCACGCAGTTTCTTGAACTCGGGGCCACCGGCGGCCTGGTCGTCCATGAAGCGCTTCGCGAAGGTGCCGTCCTGGATGTCGGCCAGCACGGCCTTCATGTTCTCCTTGACGGACGGGTCGATCACGCGCGGGCCGGAGACGTAGTCGCCGTACTCAGCGGTGTCGGAGACGGACCAGCGCTGCTTGGCGATGCCGCCCTCGACCATGAGGTCCACGATGAGCTTGAGCTCGTGCAGGACCTCGAAGTAGGCGATCTCCGGCTGGTAGCCGGCCTCGGTCAGGGTCTCGAACCCGTACTGGACCAGCTGGGAGGCGCCACCGCAGAGCACGGCCTGCTCACCGAAGAGGTCGGACTCGGTCTCCTCGGTGAAGGTGGTCTCGATGACGCCGGCGCGGGTGCCGCCGATGCCCTTGGCGTAGGCCAGGGCCAGGTTCTTGGCGTTGCCGGTGGCATCCTGCTCCACGGCGACCAGCGCCGGCACGCCGCGGCCTGCCTCGAATTCGCGGCGGACCACGTGGCCCGGGCCCTTCGGGGCGACCAGAGCGACGTCCACTCCGGCCGGGGGCTGGATGTAGCCGAAGCGGATGTTGAAGCCGTGGGCGAAGAACAGGGCGTCGCCGTCCTGCAGGTTCGGGGCGATGTGCTCGCTGTAGACCGCGCCCTGGACCTGGTCCGGGGTCAGGATCATGATGAGGTCCGCTTCAGCAGCGGCCTCGGCCACGGAGACGACGCGCAGGCCCTCGGCCTCGGCCTTGGCACGGGACTTCGAGCCCTCGGCCAGGCCGATGCGGACGTCGACGCCGGAATCGCGCAGGCTCAGGGAGTGCGCATGACCCTGGGAGCCGTAGCCGATGACGGCGACGGTGCGGCCCTGGATGATCGACAGGTCGGCGTCGTCTTCGTAGTACTTGGTGGTCGTCACAGGAAATCTCCTCGTTGTGGATGTCTGTTGGATGAGATGGTTTGGGGTGGTTCTGGGTTCAGCTCTTGGGGAGGGCGCGGTCGGTCATCGACTTGCCCCCACGCCCGACGGCGATAGTGCCGGAGCGAACGAGCTCACGGATCCCGAAAGGCTCCAGGACCTCGAGCAGGGCGGACAGCTTGTCGGCCGCGCCCGTCGCCTCGATGGTCACCGAATCCGTGGAGACGTCCACCACGGAGGCGCGGAAGAGCTCGACGGCCTGGACCACCTGGGACCGGGACGCTGCATCGGAGCGGACCTTGACCAGCAGGTGGTCGCGCTGGACTGAGCCACCGGACGAGAGCTCGACGACCTTGATGACGTTGACAAGCTTGTTCAGCTGTTTGGTCACCTGCTCCAGCAGGTCGCCCTCGGCGTCCACCACCACGGTGATGCGGGACAGCCCCTCAAGTTCCGAGGTGCCCACGGCCAGGGAATGGATGTTGAAGGCCCGGCGGGCGAAGAGGCTGGCGACGCGCGTCAGCACGCCCGGCACATCCTCCACCAATACGGACAGCGTGTGTCGTGCCATGGGTCAGTCCTCCTCGTCCCAGTCCGGGGTCATGTCCTTGGCCACTTGGATCTCGCTGTTGCCCACGCCGGAGGGGACCATCGGCCACACCATGGAGTCACGGGAGACCACGAAGTCGACGATCACCGGGCGGTCGTTGATCGCCAGGGCCTGTTCGATCGTGGCGTCCAGGTCTGCCTCGTTCTCGCACCGCAGGCCGACGCAGCCGTACGCCTCGGCGAGCTTCACGAAGTCGGGCACCCGAATGGTGTCGTGCCCTGTGTTGAGATCCGTGTTCGAGTAGCGCGACTCGTAGAACAGGGTCTGCCACTGGCGCACCATGCCCAACGAGGAGTTGTTGATGATCGCCACCTTGATCGGGATCTTGTTGATCAGGCACGTGGCCAGCTCCTGGTTGGTCATCTGGAAGCAGCCGTCCCCGTCGATGGCCCAGACGACGCGGTCCGGGTTGCCGACCTGGGCTCCCATGGCTGCGGGCACCGCGAAGCCCATGGTCCCGAGGCCGGCGGAATTCAACCACTGGTGGGGGCGCTCGTACTGGACGAACTGACTGGCCCACATCTGGTGCTGGCCTACCCCGGCCACGTACACGGCCTCGGACCCGGAGTGCTCCGAGAGCCGCTCGATGACCTTCTGAGGGCTCATCAGGCCGTCCTCGGTGGGCGTGTAGCCCATCGGGTAGGTCTCGCGGAGTCGGTTCAGCACAGTCCACCACTCGGCCAGGTCCGGCTTCCCGGCCTCGGCATGGGTGTCCCGCACGGCATCGCTGAGTTCGGGGATGATCTCCTTGACGGAGCCCACGATCGGCACGTCCGCCGTGCGGTTCTTGGAGATCTCGGCCGGGTCGATGTCGGCGTGGATGACCTTGGCCTTCGGCGCGAAGGAGTCCAGCTGGCCCGTGACGCGGTCGTCGAAGCGGGCCCCGAGCGTGATCAGCAGGTCGGACATCTGCAGTGCCGAGACGGCGGCCACGGAACCGTGCATGCCCGGCATGCCCAGGTGCTGCTCATGGGAGTCCGGGAAGACGCCGCGCGCCGTCAGGGTGGTCACGACCGGCGCGCCCGTGAGTTCGGCGAGCTCGGCCAGCTCGACGCTGGCGTGGCCGCGGGAGACGCCGCCGCCCACATAGAGCACCGGACGCTCGGCCCGCTGGATGAGCCGGGCCGCCTCCCGCACCTGCTTGGAGTGACCGCGGACCACCGGCCGGTAGCCCGGCAGGTCGAGCTTCGGGGGCCAGGAGAACTCCATCATCGCCTGCTGGGCGTCCTTGGCCACGTCCACCAGGACGGGGCCGGGACGGCCGGTGGTGGCGATGTGGAAGGCCTCGGCCATGGCCTGGGGGATGTCGGCAGCCTTCGTGATCAGCCGGGAGTGCTTGGTGATCGGCATGGTGATGCCGACGATGTCCGCCTCCTGGAAAGCATCGGAGCCGATGGCCGTCGAGGCGACCTGACCCGTGATGAACACGCAGGCCTGGGAGTCCATGTGGGCATCCGCAATGGCCGTCACGAGGTTGGTGGCACCGGGACCCGAGGTCGCAATCGCCACGCCGGGCCGGCCCGACGCCAGGTAGTAGCCCTGTGCGGCGTGACCCGCGCCCTGCTCGTGGCGCACCAAGATGTGGCGGATGGTGGTGGAGTCCATCAACGGGTCGTAGGTCGGCAGGATGGCTCCGCCCGGAAGCCCGAAGACATCCGTCACGCCCAATTCCTCCAGCGCCCGCACGATCGCCTCTGATCCGGTCATCTGCACCGGCTCGACGACCCGGTTGGGGCCGGGGACCAGACTGTCGGCCGGCGACTCGTTCCTGTCCCGCTTGTCACGGGCCGTGTGGGACGGCATCACCGACGGGGTGATGCGAGATCCGTTGCTCATTGCTGTGCCTTCTTCGTCACTGCTAGTCCGATGGCTACTCAAAGCCCCTTGGGTGCCCGGCCCGGGTGTCCCCCGGGTCGTCCGCCTGCTGGCGGAGAAACCAGTGAAGCCGATGTGATGGCCGGCTTCGTTCCGCTTCCCCAACAAAAAAACCCCGACGGCGGCCGGTTGGCCTACTCGGGGTTTCGCGCCTGGCAGCGGGCGAACCCGCCGTACCGAACCGTGGTTCAGGCCAGGCGCTGGATAACGACGACTAGTCGTGTGTTGGACATGCGACCAGTATCCCCGAGTGGGTGCTTACGGTGTCAATCTACCGGACACCCATCTCACATCGTGAGACGGGTGTCCGGTCCTTGGACAGTCAGCCGAGATAGGCGCCCTCCGCGGCGGAGTGCACGAGCTTGGCGTACTTGCCGAGCACCCCGGTGGTGAACTTCGGCGGGATCGGCTCCCAGCCGTCCTTGCGAGCCTTCAGCTCCTCCTCTGAGACAAGGAGGTCCAGCGTTCGGGCGGCGATGTCCACGCGGATCCGATCACCGTCGCGCACGAACGCGATGGGGCCGGCGTCGGACGCCTCCGGGGCCACGTGGCCGATGCACAGGCCGGTGGTACCGCCGGAAAAGCGACCGTCCGTCAGCAACAGGACGTCCTTGCCGAGGCCGGCACCCTTGATGGCACCGGTGATGGCCAGCATCTCGCGCATGCCGGGGCCCCCCTTGGGGCCCTCGTAGCGGATGACGACGACGTCGCCCGCCTGCAGCTCGTTTGCCTCGAGTGCGTCCATGGCCTGGCGTTCGCGCTCGAAGACGCGGGCGTTGCCCTCAAAGACGTCGGCGTCGAAACCAGCAGATTTCACCACCGCGCCCTCGGGGGCCAGGGACCCCTTGAGGACGGCGAGGCCACCGTTGTGGTGCAGCGGGTTGTTCAGGGCGCGCAGGACCGTGCCGTCCAGGTCTGGAGGAGTGATGTCCGCCAGGTTCTCGGCCACAGTCCTGCCGGTGACGGTCAGGGCGTCGCCATGGATGAGTCCGGCGTCCAGCAGGGCCTTCATGACCACGGGAACACCGCCGACCTTGTCCACGTCCGTCATGACGTACTGACCGAACGGCTTCAGGTCGCCCAAGTGCGGGACCTTGTCACCGATGCGGTTGAAATCGTCGAGGGTGAGGTCGACGCCGGCCTCACGGGCGATCGCGAGCAGGTGCAGCACCGCATTGGAGGAACCGCCGAAGGCCATGGTCACGGCGATGGCGTTCTCGAAGGCCTTCATGGTCATGATGTCCCGCGAGGTGATGCCCAGGCGCAACAGGTTGACGACGGCCTCGCCGGACTTGCGGGAGAAGGCGTCGCGGCGCCGGTCGGCCGAGGGCGGGGCGGCGGAGCCGGGCAGGGACATGCCGAGTGCCTCCCCGATGCAAGCCATGGTGTTGGCCGTGTACATGCCACCACAGGCGCCCTCGCCCGGGCAGATGGCGCGCTCGATGGTGTCCAGGTCCTTCTCGCTCATCAATCCGCGGGCGCACGCACCCACAGCCTCGAAGGCGTCGATCAGGGTGACCTGCTTCTCCGTGCCATCCTCCAGGGTCGCGTACCCGGGCATGGTGGAACCGGCATAGATGAACACGCTGGAGACGTCCAGGCGGGCGGCGGCCATCAGCATGCCCGGCAGCGACTTGTCACAGCCGGCCAGCAGCACGGAGCCGTCCAGGGCTTCGGCCTGCATCACGGTCTCCACGGAGTCGGCGATGACCTCACGGGACACGAGCGAGTAGTGCATGCCGTCGTGGCCCATGGAGATGCCGTCGGACACCGAGATGGTGCCGAACTCGAGCGGGTAGCCGCCACCGGCGTGGACACCCTCCTTCGAGGCCCGTGCGAGGCGGTCCAGGGAGAGGTTGCACGGGGTGATCTCATTCCAGGAGCTGGCGATGCCGATCTGGGGCTTGGCGAAGTCCTCGTCGCCCATGCCGACCGCACGGAGCATTCCGCGTGCGGGGGCGCGCTCCATTCCGTCGGTGACCGCGCGGGAGCGGGGCTTGATGTCCGGGGTGGAGGCGCCGGAGTTGCCTCCGCCCTCCGAACCGCCGGGAAGGGTGGTGTCTGCGGTGGGGGTGGTCATGGGCAACATCCTAGGACCGCCCGCCACCGTCGGTCCCCACGTGACACCGCATACGGCACCCCACGCGCATGTTTGCTCCCCGATCCACGGCTGTCCGTAGACTGAGCCCATGGACGGCGAAGACCTGAAGCACCTGCTCCGCGGGGTCTTCGATACCCGTGTGTTCAACCACGGCGACTTCAATCTGGTCTACGCGCAACCCTCCGGCGCCGGCAATCCCTGGACGATCGGCTACCGCCGGCAGCCCCTCGAGTTGCTGCTGTGCCCCGTTGACCTGGACGCACTGCCGGAGGTGCCGGCCGAAACGTCCATCGCGACGGTGGCCCTGGGCAATGTGGCCACCCTGGCGGACACGGGCACCGGCTACCAGGTCGAGACCGTGACCGGCTTCCGGACCTGGTTCGATGTCTCCGGGGCGCCCCGGGTGCCGCTACCGGAGAACCTGCGGGCCCACCTCGCCGCGCTCAGGCCCGGTCCGGGGCAGGAGGACAACGACGACGGCACCCTGATCCTGGAGCAGGAGGAGGACGCCGAGGACTTCCACCAGTTCATGTCCCACTTCATGGACACCCTGGAGTCCTACTACGCCGAGACGGGTGAGACCGCCGGCAACGGGAAGGCCGGCGATGAGACCGGCGGAGCCCCTGAACCGACCGCGTCCGGAGACCACCGCCCGTAGTGGCGAAGGCCACGCCTCTGCCAATTTCGCGTCCACCACGGTTCTCTGCTAAAGTTTTTCCTCGTTGCACGGACCGTTTATCGGTCCAAAACAACTGGCACCTCTAGCTCAACTGGCAGAGCAATTGACTCTTAATCAATGGGTTCCGGGTTCGAGTCCCGGGGGGTGCACCCACAAGAAGGGCCCCGGTCACAGGACCGGGGCCCTTCTGCATTCCGGCTGGATCCCGGCCTCTCTGTCACCGGCACGAGCGCTCCCACCAAGGCGCCGCCGGCATCATTGTGAGAACCGACACGCCCGGAGCACTGTCCGTTCACCTTCAGGTCTACCTCCCGTGTCCAAAGCGTGCCACGCTATCGGCTATCGACAGTCGCTGCGATGAGGGAAGATCGAGGTACACCGGATCGTGAAGCATGGATGGGCACCTGCTGGTGCTGCAACAACGGCACTGGTTCTGCTGGCGGTCTCCGGAGGGGTGGGCACGTCAATGGCACTTCCGTCACTGGGGACGGAGCTTCCCTCCACCGCATCGGCGGCCGCGACGGACCCCACCCAAGGCCAGGATGCGCAACGAGCATCGACCTTCCTCCTTCCCAGTTCGCTCGCCCCCGCCACGGCAGGCCCTTCCGACGGCGGCTCCCCCGGGGGTCTCGCTCCAGCGGTGAACGGTTCCTTTGCCACCGCCCAGAGCGCCTACCCCGGATCCTTCGTCGTCCTCTCGGCCACACAGCAGCAGACGTTGCAGGAACGGACCGGGTCCGCTGACGCCACCTCCGGCCACGTCCCGGCTTCGGCTCATCGAGGCGCGGTCCCCGGTATCAAGGTGGTGATGGACCATCCCGTGTCCGGGCCCATCTCACTCAGCTCAGCCTTCGGCTGGCGCGTCAACCCGACCAACGTCGGTCCAGCCATGCAGTTCCACATCGGTCAGGACTACCCGGTGGCCTGTGGCACTCCGGTCCGCGCCTCCGCGGATGGCACCGTGCGCTTCGCCGCAGACCGGGGAACGTCCGGACTGCGGATCGACCTCGACCACGGAGACGGCCTGGCCAGCGCCTATCATCACAACTCGGTGCTCCTGGTCTCCGCCGGCGACCGAGTGACCCGAGGTGACGTGATCGCCCTGGCCGGGACGACCGGCAACTCCACCGGTTGCCATGTCCACTTCGGCATCACCCTGGACGGCCGGTATCTGGATCCGTCCCTCGTGCTGCCGGCCGTGGCGGGCCAGCCGGCCGCCCTCACCCCGGCGGATCTGAATCGCATCCGCAACGCGTCCCACGGCAATCCGACGACGGCCCCGCCGACCAGTATCGCGTCCGGCACGAGGGACTCCACCTCTGAGGCCGGCCGTTCCGACCAGCAGAAGCAGGAAGGGCAGAAGCAGAGCACTCAGGAGAGCGGCAGAAACGGGTCCAGGACGCCTCGGCCCGACGCCCCGCCGGCGAAGGCACCCGAACGGCCCGCGACTCCGCCTGCCGCTGCACAGCCCGAGCCGACCAAGCCGTCCAAGCCGTCCAAGCCGACGGCTCCGCAGCCGAGTATCACCGCCAAGCCCTCGACGCCTGCCCCCACTCGCACTCCCCCGACTACTCCAACACCCACACCAACAGCGGAACCCACGCCCACACCGTCTCCGACCGTGCCGGAGCCCACGCCGTCGCCGTCTACCCCGGCACCCGCTCCGACGCAGCCGCCGAAGCCATCGGCAACCCCGTCGCCCGAGCCGCCAGTGACGGCGCCCAGCGACCCAGCGCCCGCCCCTGAGGCTCCGGCCCTTCCGGAATCCCTGGACGAGTCTGAGGCGGCCCGTTGGTGCGTGGACCTGAATGAGGACGAATTCGACGGCGGCGTGGACATCACCATCGACACTGTGCTGACGGAGGTCATCGCCGTACTGAGCGCGGCTGGCGAGCCCGAGCACGTGGATGCACGCCGCCTGGCGGAGGTGGACCCCAGCACCGCCTGGCTGGAATCCCTCCCCGCATGTTCGGATGAGGACTTCCTCACAGCGGCTATGCCGGCCACCTCAGCGCCAGCGACTTCCTGAGCACCGACGTCGGGGTGGGAACCTGGACCGACGGCTTTCCGCCGGCTCGCCCGGAGACGGCGCACGTCGGCAGAAGCCCTACAGTGGTGCGCATGACTGATCAGCAGCGACTCGCCCCGGGCGACACGGCCCCCGCCTTCAGCCTCACCGACCAGGAAGGCAACACCGTCTCCCTCGCCGACTACGCCGGCCAGCGCGTCATCGTGTACTTCTACCCCGCCGCTGCCACGCCAGGCTGCACCACCCAGGCCTGCGATTTCCGCGACAACCTCGCGGCATTCACGGCAGAGGGCTTCGCAGTGGTGGGCATCTCGCCCGATGGGCCGGCCAAATTGACGAAATTCGCCGAGGCCGAGTCACTGGCCTTCCCGCTACTCTCCGATGAGGACCACGCCGTGGCTGCGGCCTACGGCGCCTGGGGAGAGAAGAAGAACTACGGGCGGACCTACGAAGGCCTGATCCGCTCCACTGTGGTGGTCGGAGCCGACGGCACCGTGGAACTGGCCCAGTACAACGTCCGGGCGACGGGACATGTGGCCAAGCTCCGCCGGGATCTCAACCTCACCTGAGTCCCACAGGACGCCCCCGGGGCGCGTCACGGAGGCGTCAGCGCTGCCGGCCCTTCCTGTCCGCGCCACCTCAGGCACACGACGGTTCCGCGTCCACCCCAGCGGGTATGATGGTCCGTTGTTCCCGTCAGCGGGAACCTGCGGGCGTGGCGGAATTGGCAGACGCGCTGGATTTAGGTTCCAGTGTCTTCGGACGTGGGGGTTCAAGTCCCCCCGCCCGCACCAGAAGTACCAGACCCTTTCACCTCAGTTTCAGGGAGGCCCGGACGCGTGGAGATCTCGCGCCGCACCGTCATCACGTCCCTGGCGGCGGCGTTCGTCTTGCCGATGACCGGGTGCGCGGCCCAGATCCGCAGCGAATCCGCACCGGCGAGCTCCAGTCTGCCGCCGTCAACGCCCCCCGCTCCGGCCACGGTGCCCGTGACCATCGGCGTTCCGGCCCGGCCCCAATCGCTGGACCCGTCCCTCACCGTGGACGCCGAGTCCCATCGCAGCACGCGCCAGGTCCTGGAGACGCTCCTCGGGGTCGACCACAACACAGGTGCCCCGATTCCCCACCTGGCCAGTGACTGGACCGTCACCGATGACGGTCTGCGCTACACCTTCTCCCTTACCCCGGATGTCGAATTCCATGACGGCACCGCGTTGACCGCCGAAGTTGTCGCAGCCAATTTCGAACGGTGGGCCCGGCTGCCCGGACTCCTGGGGCAGGACCGACTGGACCGGCTGCCCCGTCTGGCCTTCGCCTCCGTCTTCGGGGGCTATGCCGGAGACGAGCAGTGCCGCTACGTCGAGTGCCAGACCGTCGGTGAACGGACGGTGTCCCTCGTCCTGTCCGAACCGATCGTCTTCCTCGCCGCAGCGCTCACCTCCCCGCCGTTCGGCCTCAGCTCGCCCGGTTCATGGGTCGAGTTCGACCGTGCCCTGGCCGAGACTGAGCCCGGCGAGCTCCCGGAGGCCCGACCGGCAGGGACCGGCCCGTTCCGCTGGGGCGCTGCACCGGCAGACGGGGCCGGCCAGACCGATGGTGCCGACGAGCCCACCGGGGAGCACCTGCTGGTGCTGGAAGCCGACCCGGACTACCGTGACGGTCCCTCCGCCGTCGGGCCGGTGACCCTGTCGATGATCACCGGTGCCCAGCAACGGCTCCGGGAGTTGCGCCGCGGGCGCCTCGATGCCTTCGACTACGTCTCCCCGTCCACCCTGCGCCCCCTGGTGCAGGGCGGTGCGCAGGTGCTCCAACGGGATCCCTTCTCCGTCCTGTACCTGGGGATGAACACCCAGCATCCGATCCTGGGCCAGCTGTATGTCCGCCAGGCCGTGGCGCATGCCCTCGATCGAAGGGCTCTGGCTGAGAACTATTTCCTGGCGGGGTCTTCACGGGCCGACGAGTTCGTCCCGCCATCCCTGGGGGTGACCCACCCGGAATTGACGACCTACGGTTATGACGTCTCAAAGGCCCGGGAGCTGCTGGAATTGGCCGGGTACCGCGGTGAACCGTTGGAATTCCTGTACCCCGTGGAAACGTCACGGCCCTACCTACCCTCCCCGGAACCCGTGTATGCCCGGATCGCCGAGGACCTGGCGAACGTTGGTCTTGTCCTGGAACCGGTTCCCGTCCGGTGGGAGGACGGCTATCTTGACCGGCTCAACTCGGACACCGGCCGGGCCTTCCACCTGTCCGGCCGAACCGGCGAGTACCGCGATCCCCACCATTTCCTCGAGCCGCTCTTCGGCAGTCACTCCGCCGAATTCGGCTACTCGAACCCGTTCGTGGTCGAGACTCTGGCCGAGGCCGTGTCCAGCAGGAATGCCGAGACCCGCACAACCCTGTACCGGCGCAGTGCGGAATCGCTGGCACTGGACCTGCCCGCCCTGCCCCTGGTGTATCCGATCTCCGCGGTCGCCTCGGGACACACGCTGGTCTCCTACCCGACTTCTCCAGTCTTGGACGAGCGTTTCGACCGGATCGTCCCTGTGGATCGGAGCGGTCCGCGCCGGTAGTAAAGTCAAGGGCAGACCCCTATCTGACACCCATCCGTAACCCTGGGAGAGAATCGTGAGCCAGCAGTCTGCCGCAACCACCTACGACGTTGTCCTGGTGGGGGGTGGCATCATGAGCGCCACCCTGGGGACCTTCCTGCAGCAGTTGCAGCCGGACTGGTCGATCGGCCTGTTCGAGAATCTCAACCAGGCCGGGCTCGAGTCCTCCGATCCGTGGAACAACGCCGGCACCGGCCACGCTGCCCTGTGTGAGCTGAACTACTCCCCCCTGGGTGCCGACGGTACGGTCGATCCGACCAAAGCACTGGCCATCAATGAGCAGTTCCAGGTCAGCCGCCAGTTCTGGTCCTACCTGGTCAACGAGGGCAAGCTCGGCGAACCGAAGACCTTCATCAATCCCCTGCCGCACATGAGCTTTGTCTGGGGAAACGACCACGCCGACTACCTCAAGACTCGCCACGAGTCCCTCAGCGCCCATCCGCTGTTCGAGACCATGGAGTACACGGAGGACCCGGACACCATCCGGGACTGGGCCCCCCTGCTCATCGACGGCCGCAAAGATGGCCAGCGGCTGGCCGCCTCCCGCCAGAGCAATGGCACGGACGTTGACTTCGGCTCGCTGACCCGGCAGTTGACCACCAACCTGGCCAATTCAGGAGTGGACGTGCGCTTCGGCCACAAGGTCACCTCCGTAGACCGCGGCACCGACGGCCGATGGGAACTCAAGGTCAAGAACAAGGCTGCCGGCGAGTCCTTCACCGCCCGGGCCCGCTTCGTCTTCCTGGGGGCCGGAGGCGGCGCCCTGCACCTGCTGCAATCATCCGGCATCCCCGAGGGCAAGGGTTTCGGCGGCTTCCCCGTCTCCGGCAAGTTCCTCAAGTGCACCGACGAGTCGATCGTCAACCAGCATATGGCGAAGGTCTACGGCCAGGCCTCAGTCGGCGCTCCGCCGATGTCCGTTCCGCATCTGGACACCCGCTTCGTGGACGGACGCCGTTCACTGCTGTTCGGCCCCTACGGCGGATTCTCATCGAACTTCCTGAAGTCCGGCTCCTACCTTGACCTGCCGCTCTCGGTCCGGGCGCACAACCTGTTGCCAATGCTCAATGTCGCCAAGGACAACGTCGACCTGGTGAAGTATCTCGTCACCGAGGTCACCAAGAGCCAGGTCAAGAAGGTTGACGCCCTCCGGGACTTCTACCCGCTTGCCAACGGCGGCGACTGGGAGATGATCACCGCAGGCCAGCGTGTGCAGGTCATGAAGAAGGACCCGAAGAAGGGGGGCGTCCTGCAGTTCGGCACCGAGGTCGTCACGGCGGGCGACGGCTCCATCGGCGCCCTGTTGGGAGCCTCCCCGGGCGCTTCACAGGCGGCTCCGATCATGGTCGGACTGCTGGAGAAGTGCTTCCCCGCCATGATGGAGGCGTGGAAGCCCAAGTTGCGGGAGATGATCCCTTCCAGCGGTCACCGGCTCAACGAGAACAGGTCTCTGATGGAAGAGGTCGAGCAGGCCACCAACGCCGCGCTCAAGCTCGCCTGACCGGCCCCGCCCGGTCGGGTACACAGACCTGAAGGTGTGAACCCTGCTGGGTCTTCTGCACCTCGATCCGGTAGCCGATGTCCTGCTTCATCCGGTCGACATGGCTGACGATGCCGATAGTCCGGCCACCGGCCTGCAATCCGTCCAGCACGTCCATGACGTCGGCCAGGGTGGCGGTGTCCAGGGATCCGAAGCCCTCGTCCACGAACAGGGTGTCCATGTCCACACCCCCGGCCTCGGCCTGCACGGTGTCCGCCAGCCCCAAGGCCAGGGCCAGCGAGGCCATGAATGTCTCCCCGCCGGACAGGGTCGATGCGGCCCGCTCGTCCTCGGTGTACCGATCGAACACCGTGATATCGAGCCCTCGGATGCCACGGCCCCGGGCCGAGTCGTCGTGGCGTAGCTCGTACCGGCCCTGGGTCATGCCCAGGAGCCGTTCCGTGGCGGCTGCCACCACCTCCTCCAGGCGACCGGCCAGCACATAACTGCCGAGAGTCATCTTGTAGGAGTTCTCCCCGGCGCCACGGACGAGCCTGAGCAGCCCCTCCGTCTCTTCGAGATCCGCCACCTGTCCGGCGGAGCGCCCGGCGACCTCTGTCAGCACGCCGGCCTGCCGGACCGTCTGCCGGTGCAGTGACTCCAGCACACCGACCCGTTCACCCGCGGCATCGCGATGCTGCGTGGCGGCGTCAAGGGCAGCCTCGTGCTGCACCACCTCCTGCTCCGACGGCGGTTCGACGCCGGCCCGGAGAAGCTCACGTCCGCGCTGCACCGATTCACTGGCGGCTAGCTCCGCCAAGCGTGCCTCCTCATGGTCCCAGTCCCGGACGAAGGCCGCGAGCCGGGTCTCGTCCTCGGCCGGCAGCACGGCGGCGTGAACATCCTCGACTGTGGCGAACGGACTCGCCACGAGTTCAGCGGTGAGGTGTTCGGCGGCCTGGAGGGCCAGCGACCGGTGGGTGGTTTCGGCGGCCGCAGCCACGACCACGGCGTCCACGAGTTGCTTGGCGGCCTCCAGCTCCCGACGCACCTCAGCCAGGTCGGTCCGGCCGTCCAAGGCTTCTGCCACGACCCGACGGAGGCGGTCGATCTCCTCGTCCGCCGCCGTCAGCCGGGTCTGCGCCGCTGCGAGGTCTCCGCGGGCC
Source organism: Citricoccus alkalitolerans (assembly GCF_039528175.1). NCBI lineage: Bacteria > Bacillati > Actinomycetota > Actinomycetes > Micrococcales > Micrococcaceae > Citricoccus > Citricoccus alkalitolerans. Next base: position 575,163 of record NZ_BAAALH010000001.1, on the reverse strand, counting down.
GTCTCGGCCACCTTGGCCTGGACCAGCTGGTCTTCTTCGTTCTGCTGCACAGCGGTACGGGTCGACTCGAGGTCCCGGGCGGCTTGCTGTGCGGCTGACACGGCGTCCCGGGCCTGGCTCAGGGCCACCTCGGCGTCCTGCGGTGACAGGCCGGCCGAGGCCAGTCGGCTGGATTCCGCTGTGCGGCGCGCCTCGTCCACGGCAGCCTCAGCTCTCCGCCGAGCCGCTGTGAGTCCGTCCATGTCCTGACGCGCCCGGTCCTGGGCTTCGGCGGAGATCTCAGCGCCGCCCGGGGCTGCCGGGAACGGGTGATCCACCGACCCGCAGACCTGGCACGCCTCACCGTCCTGCAAGGCAGCCGCCAGCAGTGACGCGGCTCCGGCCAGCCGACGTTCGACGACGTCCTGCCAGGCGTCCACGGCCGCCTGGGCTCGGTCGGTGGCAGTACGCAGAGAGTCCTCGGCGGCCACCCTGGCGTGGTGGTCCCGCTCATGGGCCAGTGCTGCTTCCTTCCTGGCGGTGGCTTGTTCGAGCAGCGACTTGGCAGGGCCCAGGCCCGCAGCCGGACTGGCCAGGTCCTCGAGGCGTTGGTGCAGGCTTCGCTGCGCTGCCACCAGCACGTCCCGCTCGGCCTCGGCCGCGGTGGCCGTGCGGGTCGAGACCTCGATGGAGTCGACCAGCCGGGCACGTTCTGCCTCGGCCCGGGTCAGGGCTGCGGCGTCCCGCTCGCGATCGGCCAGTCGGTCGAGGTCCCGTTCGGCTCGTTGACGCAGGTCGTCGAAGCGGGGGGCCAGGCCGGTCGATGTCTCGTCCCCCTCCCTGTCACGGTCCCATGCCAAGCACCAGTCATCGGCCCACGCCCTGTCCAGGGCACGGTCCAGAGCCGCACGATGCTCCCGGTGAGCGTCCTCAGCCGCTCGGGCCTCCGCGGCCCTGCGGTTCACGGGCACTGCCGCCCGGTGCCGTTCGACGGCAGAACGGGCAGAAACCGTGGGGCCCCGTTGCCCCTCGTGGCGGCTGGTCCGGTCCGCCCAGGCCTGAGCGGCCTGCACGTCCTGCCGGGTCCGGCGCACCGCGTCCACGGCCCGTTGAGCGCGGGATGTCTCCTCAACGGCGTCGTGGCGTGCGACCCGGGAGGATTCGAGGGCGGCGGCCACGGCAGCGGTCGACTGGGACACCAGCTCGGTGTCCGGCCACCCCTCCGGCTCGCCTTCGGAGTCCCACCAGCCCTTCCCCAGTCCGTCCTGCAGCGAGAACAGGAGGTCCTGGCGAGCCGTGGCCACGAGATCCCGGTCCCGCCGCGCAGCGTGTTCCAGGGACTGCTGCCGTGCGGCCAGGGACGTCGCGACCCCGTCATACCGGCCCGTGCCGAAGAGTTTCCGGAGCAGCGTCTCCTTGTCCTGGGATCCGGCCCTCAGGAACGCGGCGAATTCCCCCTGGGGCAGCAGGACGACGCGCATGAACTGATCCGCGTCCAGGTACAACTCCTGGCGCAGCAGCTGGCCGATCTCATCCGCCCGCACGGAGACCTCGACCCACTCACCGTCCCGGAATTCACGGAGCACCGCGCCGGCCTTTTCCTCCGTCAGGCTGATGCCTGCCTCACCCTGGCGTTGCCGCTTTGCCGGACGCCGGTACTTCGGCCATCGCAGGACCTCGAAGTTCCGGGCTCCAATGGTGAAGTCCAGCAGGACCTCGGGACGCGTCCCGATCGGGGACTGGGTACTCGCCAGTCCCTCGGCGCTCCGGCCACCGGGGACCGTTCCGTAGAGCGCGAAGCAGATCCCGGCCAGCACGGTTGATTTTCCGGCCCCGGTGGGGCCGTCGAGCAGGAACAGTCCGGCCTCGTTGAGTTCGGTGAAGTCGATGTCCTCCCGACCGGCGAAGGGCCCGAAGGCCTGCAGCTCGAGTCGATGGATCCTCATGCGGCACTTCCCTCGTCCCCGAGTCCGGCCCGGCTCTCATCCAACGCGCTCGTCAACAGTGCTGTCTCGGACGCTGTCGCCGGGCGCCGCCGCACATGCTCCACGAATCCGGTACACACCTCGAGGTCCGAACTGGCGGCGGCCAGCCGGGCGGCGTAGGTCGACTTCGTGGCCGCGGCACCGACGTCGGGATCGAGGACGAAGTTCAACAAGCCGTCGAAGCGCTCCTTGAGCCGGCGGTACGCCTGCGGGGGTCTCACCGGGTCCGTGACGGTGATCTGGCACCAGCGGTCCTCCGCCCACGCGTAGTCCGGGCTGTCCATCAGGTCCTCGATCCGTCCACGAAGGACGGCCAGCTTCCTCCCGGCAGACCAGTCCACGGTCTCGATGCCCGTCACCGCGCCCCCAGTTGTTCTCACGAGCAGCCCGCCCTTGGTGTGGTTGGCCTCGGAGAAGGAATACGGTAGCGGCGATCCCGAGTACCGCACCGTCTCCGCCATCCGCTGCCGGCCATGCAGGTGGCCCAGCGCCACGTAGTCGATGCCCTCGAAGACCGAGACCGGTACCTGTCCGAGGGTGCCCACGAGCAGCTCCTCCGGCGGACAGTCCGCCCGTCCCTCCTGGTTCCCGGTCGCCGGCCCCTGAGGGACATCCGCGCCGATGTCCCGCTCACTGTCCGACCCGGCACCGCCGGCGGCGAAGAGATGCGCCATGGCGATCACGGCGGATTCCTGCTCCTGGCCGCCGAACCGCCGCTCGGCGTCCTCACGGATCCTTCGCACGGCCTCGGCCGTCACCGCCGTGTGGTTCGGATCCACGTCCCACACCTGGCCGGTGTGCCGGGGTTCGAGGTAGGGCACACCGTAGACGGCGACCAGGCCGCCGTCCGGATCGTCCAGCACCACCGGGGCGGTGACCTGGTCCGTCCGGGTCCGGAAGTGCACCCCGGAGGCCCCCATGAGGTGGCCCCCGAAGCCCAGCCGGATGGCGGAATCATGGTTCCCGCTGGTCAGCACCACGGCCGCCCCGGCGCTCACCAGCTCCGCAAGGGCCCGGTCGAGGACCTCCACCGCATCAGCGGCGGGAAGAGCACGGTCATACACGTCACCGGCCACGAGGACCAGGTCCACGCCCCGTTCCCGGACCGTGGCAGCCATCTGGTCGAGGACTTCTCGCTGCGCCCGGAGCAGGCCGGTTCCGTGGAACGACCGGCCCAGATGCCAGTCAGAGGTGTGCAGGATCAACATGGACACCACGCTATCCGCCACACGGGACGCGTTTGGCACTTCTCCACAGCCGTGGTCCTGCCGATGTGGTCCTGCGATGCCTTCGGCAGTCCCTACGATGGAGGTCATGAGCGAATCCGACGCCCCACCCTCCCCCGCCTATCCCTCACGGGTGCTGGGCCTGCTGGCCGGCGGTGCCGCCGGGGACGCCCTGGGCTACACCGTCGAGTTCTCCTCACTGACGCAGATCCGTGCCGAGCACGGTGACAGCGGGCTGACACACCCCCTTCAGGTCCCCGCCATCCGTGCCGGCGGGACGGTCCCGATCAGCGACGACACGCAGATGACGCTCTTCGTCCTCGACGGTCTGCTCGACTGGATCGAGTGGGCCAACGAAGGCTCCATGGCCGATCCCACCGCCTGCGTGTGGCTCTCCTGCCTTCGCTGGTACCGCACCCAGACCGGCACCCTCCCTGAGGGAGCCCCCGAGCCTCCCACGCGCTGGCTCGAGGAACACCCGGAGATGCACGTGCGCCGGGCCCCCGGCAACGCCTGCCTGTCCGGCCTATCCTCGCGTGACATGGGCCTCCCCCACCAGCCGCAGAACCCAGAGTCGAAGGGGTGTGGGACCGTCATGCGCTCGGCCCCCTACGGCATGGTCCCCGGCCTCGAGGACGCCATGGTCGTGTCCCTCGCCCGCCGGGGCGCCGTCCTGACCCACGGGCACCCGGCAGCCTGGACCGCGGCCGCCGCCTTCAGCCTGATGATCTCCCGGCTCATGGCCGGGCACGGGTTTGACGCGTCCGTCACCGCCGCGCTGGAGTGGCTGGACACCGTGCCCGACGACGGCGGCACGGCCGCGGCGGTCCGTGCGGCTGTCGCTCTGGCCGGGCCCGGCGGATCTGCCGCCGAGGCCGGTGCTGTCCCCGCCGCACTGGGCGAGGGCTGGGTGGCCGAGGAGGCCTTGGCCATCGCGGTCTACGCCGTGCTGGTGACCGGCGGTGCCGTGGATCCCGCACGGGCTGCGGCACCCGACGGTGGCCTCGCAGCGGCAGACCCGGACGTCGAGTCGCTGGCGCCCGTCGATTTCGGCGCAGCGCTGCATTTCCGCGTTGCCCTGCACCTGGCCGTCAACCACGACGGCGATTCCGATTCGACCGCCTCCCTGGCCGGTCAGCTCCTGGGCGCCCGCTACGGGATGAGCATCTTTCCCGAGGCAGCTGTCCCGGCATGGATCGGCGAGCGGGAGATCGTGGCCGAGGCCGCGGAGCGCTGGATCGCCGCGACCAGCTGAGCCCGGGCGCGATCTGGGGCCGATCCCTTCCAGACCGACCTCAGAGGCCGACGCTGATGTACTTCGTCTCCAGGAACTCGTCGATGCCGCTGAACCCGCCCTCGCGGCCCACACCGGACTCCTTGACACCGCCGAAGGGTGCAGCCGGGTTGGAGACGACCCCGCGGTTGATGCCGACCATGCCCGTCTCCAGTGCGTGGCTGACGCGGAAGCCCCGTGCCAGGTCGGTGGTGTAGAGGTACGAGACCAGACCGTAGGGGGTGTCGTTGGCGATCGCCACGGCCTCCTCCTCGGTGTCGAACTCGGAGAGCGCGGCCACGGGCCCGAAGATCTCGGCGCTGCACATCTCGGCGTCGGCCGGCACCCCGGTGAGCACCGTCGCCGGATAGTAGTGACCCGCCCGGTCCACAGCCTGCCCGCCCAGCCGCACCTCCGCCCCGCGTCCCACGGCGTCGCGCACGAGTTCGGTGACCTTGTCCACGGCTTCTGCATTGATGAGAGGCCCCACGACCACACCGTCCTCGACGCCGCGTCCCAACGGTAGCTCGGCCATGCGCCGAGTGAGCCGATCGGCGAAGTCCGCGGCCACCGAGCGCTGGACCAGGATGCGGTTGGCGGCGGTGCAGGCCTGACCGATGTTGCGCATCTTGGCCTGCATCGCCCCCTCCACGGCGGCGTCCAGGTCGGCGTCCTCGAAGACCAGGAACGGAGCGTTGCCGCCCAGTTCCATCGAGGTGCGCATGACGGTCTTCGCGGCGAGCTCGAGCAGTCCTTTGCCCACCTCAGTGGAGCCGGTGAAGGAAAGCTTGCGGGACCGCGGGTCGAGGATCAGGGGGGTCATCACGTCGTTGCTGCGCTTCGTGGTGACCACGTTGACCACCCCATCCGGCACCCCGGCGCGGACGAGGATCTCGGCCAGGGCCAGGATGGACAGCGGCGTGTGGGAGGCGGGCTTGATGACGCAGGTGCATCCGACGGCCAGAGCCGGGCCGATCTTGCGGGTCCCCATGGCCAGGGGGAAATTCCACGGTGTGATGAGGATGCAGGGCCCCACGGGCTCGCGGGCGACCAGGAAGCGGGAATCGCCGGCGGGGGCGGTCATGTAGCCGCCGTCAATCCGCACGGCCTCCTCGGCGAACCAGCGGAAGAACTCGGCCGCGTAGGCCACCTCACCGCGAGCCTCGGCCAGGGGCTTGCCCATCTCCAGGGTCATGATCAGCGCCAACCGGTCGGTCTCCTCGACCATGAGCCGGTGGGCCCGGCTCAGGATCTCGCTGCGCTGCCGTGGCGGGGTCGCCGCCCAGTCGGCTTGGGCCGTGGCAGCGGCGTCGAGGGCGGCTGCGGCCTCCTCCGGGCTGGCATCGGCCACCTCGGTCAGGACCGCTCCCGTGGACGGATCCTCCACGGACATGGTCCGGGCGGTGGTCCGCCACCGGCCGCCGGTGAAAAGGCCGGTCGGGACGGAGGCGATGGCCTCGGCCTCGGCCTCTGAAGAGGTGGCTGAAGAGGGGGTTGACTGGCGCATGGGCTGCCTCCGCGTCGTGGATCCTTGCCGGTCAGCCCATCGTAGAAGTACTGTCAACACCCAACCGTAGCCACCGACTCAGCACCCACTCCTCGACCGGAGGCTCATCTATGACGGCGTTGTCACCCCACCTCAAGCAGGCCAGTCCCGTGATCGTGGACCATGCCCGCGGAAGTTGCCTCTACGACCAGGACGGGCGACGCTTCCTCGACTTCACCGCCGGCATCGGAGTGGTCAGCACGGGCCACTGCCATCCGCGTGTGGTGGCGGCTGCCCAGGGGCAGGTGGCCTCGCTCATCCACGGCCAGTACACGACCGTCATGCACAGGCCCCTCATCGAGCTGACGGAGAAGCTGGCCGAGGTGCTGCCGGACCACCTGGACTCACTGTTCTTCGCGAACTCCGGCAGCGAGGCCGTGGAGGCGGCCCTGCGCCTGGTCCGGCAGGCGACCGCCCGGCCGAACGTCATCGTGTTCCACGGCGGGTTCCACGGCCGCACCGTGGCCGCCTCGACCATGACCACGTCCGGCACCCGGTTCTCGGCTGGATTCAGTCCACTGATGTCCGGCGTCCACATTGCCCCGTTCCCCGCCGCCTACCGCTACGGCTGGAGCGAGGAGGAGGCCACGGCTTTCGCCCTGCGGGAGCTGGACTACCTCTTCGCCACCGTGACGTCCCCGCAGGAGACGGCGGCGTTCATCGTGGAGCCAGTCCTCGGCGAGGGGGGCTACATCCCTGGGAACACCGCCTTCTTCGCCGGGCTGCGCGAGCGGGCGGACCGGCACGGCATCCTGTTGGTCATGGACGAGATCCAGACCGGGTTCGGCCGCACGGGACGGTACTTCGGGCACCAACACTTCGACGTCTCCCCGGATATCATCACCTTCGCCAAGGGCATCGCCTCCGGTTTCCCGCTGTCCGGGATCGCCGCCACCGAGGAGGTGATGGCCCGGGCCTGGCCGGGATCCCAGGGGGGCACCTATGGTGCCAACGCCGTGTCCTGTGCGGCCGCCGTCGCGACCCTGCAGGTGATCGAGGACGAGGGGCTCGTGGGTAACGCCGCCGAACGCGGCACCCAATTGCTCGACGGCGCCCGGTCGGCGGCCGCGGCCGGCTCCCCCGGCGCTGCCGGGATCGGAGATGTCCGCGGACTCGGGCTGATGGTGGGCAGCGAGTTCACCACCGCGGACGGCACCCCCGATCCGGACCGGGCCAAGGCCGCCCTGACCGCGGCGGCGGACAGGGGCCTGCTGATGCTGACCTGTGGCGCCTACATGAACGTGGTCCGGATGATCCCGCCGCTCGTGGTCACCGCCGAGGAGATCGACGAGGGGCTGGACCTGTGGTCTGAGGTCCTCGCGGAAATCTAGAGGGAACCACGGGGACCCGATGCCACGCCACCTCATCATCACGCTCGCCACCCGCCGGGTCTCCTGCCGCGTCCGCTTGCTCGACGACCTCGCCCCGGCCACGTGTGCGGCCGTCTGGGACGCCCTCCCGTTGGCCGGGGACGCCTATCACGCCAAGTTCGCCCGGAACGAGGTGTACACCCTGCTGCCCCGCATCACGGCGGCACCCAGGCGCGAGAACCCCACGGTCACGCCGATCCCCGGAGACGTGTGCCTGTTCGACTTCGAGCCCTGGGAGATCGGCAACCCGTCCTACGGCTATGCGCCCGGCACCACCGCCCATGAGGCCCAGGGTGCCACGGACCTGGCCCTGTTCTACGACCGGAACAACCTGCTCCTCAACGGCGACGTCGGATGGGTCCCGGGCAACGTGTTCGGCACGGTCGTGGCCGGACCAGATGGCCCGGACGGCTCAACGGCCTCCACCGGGCTCGAGGCCATGGCCGCGGCCTGCAATGATCTGTGGCGGAACGGATTCGCCGGCGAGCGGCTGGTGTTCGAGCGCGAATAGGGTCTACTGCTCCAGCAGCCACTCAACGAACCGCGCGACGGCCAGCACGAGGTCATCGGAGTGCCGCGGACCCACGATCTGCAGCCCGACGGGCAACCCGGCGGCGGTGGTGCCCACAGGGATGCTGATGGCCGGTTGCTGGGTGAGGTTGAACGGAAAGCTGAACGTGGCCCACTGCGGCCACCGTTCCAGCCCGCTGCCGGGCGGGACCTCGTACCCGGCCTCGAACGCCGGGATCCCCACGGCGGGGGTGAGCAGCACATTGTGCTCCTCGTGGAAGGAGCCCATCAAGATCCCGGCCTGCGCGGCGACGTCCCGGGCCCGGAGGTACTCGACCGCGCTGATCCGCTCCCCCCGGTCCCACACCCGGCCCAGGCCCGGGTCGACCTTCTCCCGCATGCCGGGCGAGGTCGCGGCCATCGTGTCCAGCAGGGTGGCCGCCCCGCTGGCCCACAACACCTCGAAGGCCTCGATCGGATCGGTGAAGCCAGGATCGGCCTCGGTGACGGGCAGCCCTGCCTCGTCGATCCGCCTCACCACCGTGTCCACGACGGCCGCGACCTCCCGGTCCACGTTCGCGTAGCCGAGGTCACGCGAGTAGGCCACATGGAGTCCGGCCACCTCACGGTTGAATTCGCCGCGGAAGGTCCGTTGCGGTGGCGCCAGGGAGGTCGGATCCCGGGGATCCGGCAGCGCAAGGATGTCCATCATCAGGGCCGCGTCCTCCACCGTGCGCGTCATCGGCCCGGCATGGGCCAGCGGACCGAACGGGCTGGCCGGATACAGCGGGATCCGCCCATGGGTGGGCTTGAAGCCCACGATTCCGCAGAAGGAGGCCGGGATGCGGACGCTGCCGCCGCCGTCGGTCCCCACGGAGCACGGCCCCAGGCCGGCCGCCACCGCGGCCGCAGAACCGCCGGAGGAGCCGCCGGCGGTCAACCGCGGGTCGGCGGGGTTGCGGGTGATGCCCGTCAGCGGACTGTCCGTGACCGCCTTCCAGGCGAGCTCCGGCGTCGTGGTCTTGCCGAGGAAGACCATGCCGTCCGCGCGGAGCCGGGCCGCTACGGGCGAGTCCACCGTCCACGGCTGGTCCGGGTCGATCGACCGGGAACCTCGCAGGGTGGGCCAGCCGTCCGTGAGGAAGATGTCCTTGATGGAGACGGGCACGCCGTCCAGAAGCCCCTGGGGATGGCCACTGAGCCACCGGGCCTCGGACGCGCGGGCCTGCTCCAGAGCGCGGTCACCGTCCACGAGGCAGTAGGCCCCGAGGTCGCCGTCCGCCGTCCCGATGCGGTCCAGGATCGCGGTGGTGGCCTCGACGGGTGAGAGTGCCCGGCTGCTGTAGGAGGCCACGAGCTCGACGGCGGTCATCTGGGTGGGGTCCATCTGCAGCTCCCGGTAGGCGACATGGTGTTCGGTGACATCGTGCGAACGGCTTCGCGGACGCTCCGGCCCGCGGCCCTCGTCCCCGCATTATGCGGGTTTGATCTGCGCGGATGGAAGGGCCCACACGTCGTGACCGGCCCATGGTCGCCACGACGGTGGCACCCCTATGATTCAGCCCATCACCAACTCGGCAGATCGACGTAGTAGAGGGCGAGGGGCGGCAGTGGACCTGTCAGACATCGATTTCGACGGTCCCGTGACGCAGCGTGGCATCGGCGTGATCGCGCCCTTTGACCTGGCCCTGGAGCGGGAGCTGTGGCGGTGGACGCCCTTGGACGTCAGCCTCCACCTCGCCCGGACGCCCTTCGAGCCGGTCCCCGTCAGCCTGAAGATGGCCGAACTCGTCTCCGAGAAGCGGCACGTGCAGTCAGCCACCCGGGACGTGCTCGGTGTGGATCCGGAGGTCGTGGCCTACCTGTGCACCTCCGGCAGCTTCATCCACGGGCTCGGGTACGAAAGCGAACTCCGCCGGTCCATCCTGGAGTCCGGAGCTCCCCACGCCGTCACCACCTCCGGCGCACTGGCGGAGGCCGTGCGGGCGCTGGGGCTACGGCGGGTCTCGGTGATCACCCCGTATGACGCCGACCTGACGGACCGGCTGGTCGCCTTCCTTTGCGAATTGGGGGTGAGCGTTCCGCAGTGCCACTACCTCGGTCTGGGCGGCGGGATCTGGCGGGTCAATTACCGTACCGTGGCCGAGCTCATTCTCGCGGCCGACACCCCCGATTCCGAGGCCGTCTTCGTCTCCTGCACCAACCTGCCCACCTACGACATCATCGAACCGCTGGAACGCCGGCTCGGCAAGCCCGTCCTGACCGCGAATCAGCTGACCGTCTGGGCCTGCCTCGGCCGCATGGGCCTGCCGATGGTCGGCCCGGGCCGCTGGTTGGCCGACGTCTTCCGAGAGGAGTCACCTTCATGACCACCATCGGCATCATCTACCCGGACCACGCGGCCGAGGACGAATACCCGACGGCGGCGAACCGGCTCGGCGTGCGCCTGCCGGTCGTGCACATCTACGGCACGGATCTCCACGCGGTCCCCGAACTCCTCGATCTGGGCAGCCCGGAGAAGCTCGCGAAGGGTGTTTCGCAGCTGCTCGCGGCCGTGGAGGCGGAGGCGGTGGGACCGGTGGACGCGGTGATGTGGGCCTGCACGTCCGGCAGCTTCGTCTACGGTCACGAGGGCGTCCTTCGGCAGGCCGACCAGCTGGCCGAGGTGGCCGGGGTGCCGGCCGCGAGCACGTCACAGTCGTTCGTGGCAGCCGTGACCGCGCTCGACCTGAAGCGAGTAGCCGTGGCAGCGAGCTATCCGGAGGCGGTAGCGGCGCTCTTCACCGACTTCCTGACGGCCTCGGGGATCGAGGTGGTGGCCCGGGGCAGCGCCGGGATCAACACGGCGGCGGAAGTGGGCTCCCTGGAGGGCGCCCAGGTCCTGGAACTGGCCCTGCGGAACGACCATCCGGCCGCCGAGGCCTTGCTCATCCCGGACACGGCCATGCACACGTTGGACGTGCTGACGGCGATCGAGGACCGGTTGGGCAAGCCCGTCCTCACGGCCAACCAGGTCACGATCTGGCACGGTCTCCGGCTGGTTGGCTCGTCAGTGACCTCTGAACGGCTGGGCGAGCTGTTCACCCGGGTGTAGTGGCGCCCGGCACGGCTAGGGAATAGTGATTTCGCGACCAGCGAGCGCCTCCACGTTGGCGCTGGCGAATCCCCAGGCACTGCGCCGAGGGCTCACCCTGGCGTCGCTCCATTCCGCGAGCATGTACGCCACCTTGCCCTGCATCTCCTGCCGCAGGCGGCGGAACGAGTCCTCGAAATCCGTGCCCACCTGCCCCTGCAGCAACCACCAGGCCCAAGCCGCCGCACCGGCGTTGGCCACGAAGTCCGGGATCACCGGGATCCCGCGCACGGCCAGGCGTTCCTCCGCGTCCGGCGTCGTGGGTGAGTTCGCCGCCTCGACCACGGCCCGGGCCGCGACGTCCGCCACGGACCCGACTCCCAGCGCGTAGGAGACAGCCGCCGGGACGAGGATGTCCGCGGGCGCCGCGAGCACGGCATCGCGCGGCAGGAGTTCGACGCCGGACGGTACCGTCGCCCGATCGATCTCACCGTAATGGTCGCGGGCGGCCAGCAGGGCCGGAATGTCCAGGCCGCGGGGGCAGAACAGGGTGCCGGCGGCGTCAGCGATCGCGGTCACGGGGACACCTGCCTCGTGCAGGTACCACGCGGCTCCGCCGCCCATGGTGCCGATGCCCTGGATGGCCACTGTGGTCCGCGTGGGTTCCCAGCCGAGGGCGGCCGCCGTCCCCAGGCAGGCCTGAGCCACCCCGTAGCCACCGATCACGTCCCCCAGCGGCAGGCCGTCCCGGTCCACGGTGTCGAGTCCTGCCCGAACACGGTCCAGGGTGGTGGCCGGGTCCGGCGAGCGCCGGATGGCGGCGTGGAAGGACTGGTCCAATCCCAGCCGGGTGAAGACGGCGTCGAGGTCCGACTGGGAGACGCCGAGGTCCTCGGCGGTGACCCAGGAGTTCTCGAGCCATGGCCGCATGTGCGCGAAAAACCGCTCCAGGACCCCTAGCGCGGCCGGATCCCGCGGATCGCAGTCGATTCCTGCCTTGGCCCCGCCGACGGGCAGACCGAATGCCGCGGTCTTGGTGGCCATGCAGCGTGCCAGGTCGGCGACTTCGTCCCGGGTGCAGCCGGCTCGCATGCGGGTGCCTCCTGTGGCCATGCCCCCGACCAAGGTGTGCACCATGAGCCATCCACGGGAGCCGGTGACCGGATCGGTCCATGCGATCTCCCGCTCCGGTGGACGGTCGAAGGGGTCTGGACGCGTGAACGGCTCCCCCGGCGGGTTCCCAGGCAGGGCCTCTGGCCTGATGCCGGGCAGGGTTCCCGGCCGGGTACTGCGTGCCGATCCACTCGTGCCGTAGTGCGTGCGGTTGCCATCAGGGTTCTGGATCAGGGTCATGCCCGCCACCTCCATCGAGTTCACGGTCGGTCCCGCAGCGGTTCGCCCCCGGCGTGTGCTCCGGTGCGTGCTTCGGTGAATATTCGGTTCCAGCCGGATCGGCTCCGGCTCGTACTCCCAGCGTGGAGGGGGTTGCCGTTGGCGTCTATCGCCGGTTCCTGCACGATGCCGTGTACTGGGACTACAAGGTATCCCCCGCGATAGAGGCCCACCCCTATGCTGACGCGCATGGAGTTGTCGTTGCGTCGGCTGAGGATGCTGCGGGAGTTGCATCTTCGCGGCACCGTGACCGCCGTGGCGGCCGCCCTGCACTACAGCCCTTCCGGCGTCTCCCAGCAGTTGGCCCAGCTGGAGCGCGACGTCGGCGCCCGGCTCGTGGAGCGGCACGGTCGCCGGCTGCTGCTCACCAATCTGGGGCTCGTCCTCGCCGAGCATGCCGAGCAGATCCTCGGCTCAGTGGACCGGGCGACAATGGCCCTGGAGCAGGCTCAGAACGGGGTGACGGCGCGCCTCACCGCGGGAGTCTGGGCGTCCGTGGCGTCCAGTCTCGTGCCGCAGGCCTTGTCCAGTCTGGCGGTGCGGTATCCCGGAATCGAGGTCCGCACCGTGGAGTTGGATCCCGAGCAGACGGCGGGAGCGGTCAAGGACGGCACCTTGGATTTCTCCTTCGTCATCGACTACTCGGTGACGCCGGTGGCCTGGGAACCCAACCTGACCCGGACGATCATCGCCGTGGAGCGGCTCCACGCCGCCGTGCCCGCCGGGATGATCCCCTCCGGGACGGTGCGGCTGGCGCAGCTGGCCGACTATCCGTGGATTCTGGCCCGGGAGAGCGACCACTTCGGCCTTGCGGTCCGCATCGCCTGCCGTCAGAAGGGCTTCGACCCGAGGATCGTCCACACGGTCGCCGAACAGCCGACAGCCCTGGCCATGGCCGCAGGCGGGCTCGGGGTGACACTGGTGTCCGATCTCGCGCTGGAGCTGATCCCAGACGGAGTGGACATCATCGCCTTGGAGGAACCGGTGATGAGGACGGTCTCCATCGCCTATCGGGCCTCCCCCACACGCCGTCCATCGCTTGAACTCGTCATCAACGCGATCCGCACGGCCGCGGCCGAGAAGGGACTGGCGATGGGTTCAGCCCCGGTCTCATCCGAGCCCGCTGCGGAGTCCTGAGCCGCTGCGGGGTCCTGAGTCCTGATTTCACTGTTCTCACTATCATCACCACCCACTGCGTCCGCTTCGTCTGCTTCGTCCGACGCAGTACTTCACACCATGGGTTTTTCCCTCAGCCGTCCACATTCCGGTGGAGAGTGCTTATCTCGTCCCTTGCCCGTGATCGAATATATGTACTAGCACGAAGGGTCGGAGGCTCGAAGGTGGCGTTCACATCGGACAGGCCAATAGGACCGCCAGGGTCCCCAGGGCCGCCAAGGCTGCGCTAGGGCGACGACAGACGGAAGGAGGGCGCAGTCATGACAGCTGAAGAGAAGGCGCCCGCGCATGGCCTGGACGAATTGGCCGAGTGGGCCACTCCGGAGGTCCTTGATGTCGCTCGCCACGCCTTGGAGCTACTGGCCGAGCGGCTCTCCGGCCCCACCACGGTCGATGCCTTCGACCGCGTGGTCCCTCCACCTCCTGACCAAGACTGGTCGGGGCTGATCTCGCTCACACCGATTGTCCCGGGAGAGTCCCCCCACGGACGCGACTTCGTGGCAGCACCAGAGACCTTCGCGTCCGGTTCGTTACCCGTCATCCACCGTAGGGTTGAAGATCTGGGCCGTCTTCTGACTGCTGTACATACGTCATTGGCCGGTCATGCCGCCCAGGCCATGGATGAGGGCTCCCTCCGGGAGCCGATGCTCGGCATTCCCGGTGGGGCCAAGCCGTTTCGGGATGCCCCGGACTGGATGGTGAAGACCTTGCGGATCTCCCGGCCGGAGGCACGCAAACGCATCCATCGTGCCCAGCGGGTCCAGCCGCCAGTACCTGAGATCAGCGGCCACCAGCGCAGTGCCGCCTACCCCGTCCTGGCAGAGGCCTTCCTGCGAGGGCATCTCGACCCGTGCACTCTCGACCTGATCTCCACGACCCTGGACCAGACGAGAAGGGATGCAGAGGCGGCCAGCGCGGACCCCTCCTTGGCAGCGGATTGGCTGTCCCGGGGCGAGGAGACCCTGACGGCCCAGGCCACCGTCCTGGACCCGGAGTTGATGCGCCACGCCTGCGCCCGCTGGCGTCAGTGGGCGCAACACGCGCTCAACCCGGATGGGGCAGAACCTTCCGACGCCGTCCCCTCCGTCCAGCAGGGGCTTTCCTACCGAGGCAGACGACGGGGCTTCCACCTGTGGAAGATCGCCGCGAACGACCTCCAGCACGAGGTCCTCAGCACCATCGCCGGAGCCGCGACCAATCCGCGCGCTCAGATAGAAGGTATGTACGACGAAAGAGTCCAGGCTGGCGCGCAGAACACTGGTGCTCAGGGCGGTGGCGAGGCCACCCACAGCTCGACGTCGCCCACGCAGGAACCTGTCCCGGATTTCTCGATTGGAACAGGGCTCTGGCCAGATGCTGGCGTCGTGTCCGTCGACCGCCGCTCCCGTCACCAGCGCCAATTGGACGGCCTGACTTCTGCCCTCATGGGCGCATTGGCATTGGTCGAAGACAACGGCCTGCCGTCGTCCGGCGGGAACCGTCCTCTGGTCATGGTGACCATCGACTACGAGACACTCATCGGTCAGGTCGTACGCGGCCAGGCTTCCCCGGACAGAACCTCGACGGCGTCCACGTCTACAGGACCTCCACGCCCACCGAGTTTCGAAACCGACAAGGCTGATGTCCTTCCCGTCACCGCTCTCGACGTGGGCACCTTCAGATCGGAGGCGGCGTTCACCGGCCCCATCAGTCCCAGCACCATCCGCACCCTCGCCTGTGACGCAGACATCTTGCCCGTAGTCATGGGCGGCGCTGGGCAGGTCCTGGACGTGGGGCGCACACAACGGCTCTTTCCCCATCGGCTCCGCCGGGCCATCACGGCCCGCGACGGCGGATGCGCGTCACCAGGCTGCACGATGCCCGCGCCGTGGTGCGAGGTTCACCACATTCAGTGGTGGACCCACGGCGGCGCGACGAGCGTGGACAACGGGGTGTTGCTCTGCAGCCGGCATCATCACGCGGTCCACAGCGGTTCTTGGAGCATCAGCATCGAAGACGACGGCGCCCCCTGGTTCGTCCCTGCACTCTATCTGGACCCGTTCAGGACGCCCCAGCGCAACCGGTACTGGCGGGCCTAGATGGATCGGTCCGAAGCGATGAGTCAGGGCGCGTGACCGGCGCTGAGCAGCCGCAGGACTCCGGGGCTGGTGACAACGGGGCTGGTGGCAACGGGGCTGGTGGCAACGGGGCTGCATGGCCGGCAGATTGCCTATACTGCGGCGTCGGGCCAGTTGCCGTCCAGCATCTGCAGGAACTCCGGTTCAGAGACGAGTTCCACCTGTTGGCCCTGCTGACGGCGGGCCAGTGCGTCCCGCGTCTTGCGGTGCCCGATCGCCCCGCCGCGCGTTGCCGTGCCGAGGTCCTCAACCCGGAAGCCATCTCCGACGACCAATATGGTGGTCTGCGCATTGACCCGACTGCCCGTCCGCGCGCCCCACGCGGCCGCCCTGGTCTTGGCCTCCTGCCGAGGCATGCCCAGATTGCCCGTGAACACCACGGTGTGTCCGTACAGCGGATGAGCAGGATCTGCGTCAGCGGCAGGCTCGGGGTTGATCCCCTCATCCGGCCAGTGCATCAAGTCAGGCATCCGTTCAGCGTGCGGCAGCACCACTGTGGAATCGAAGACGGGCCCGAGCCCGCGCGCCTGCCGGGTGGCACGTGACTCCGGCTTGGTTCCGGCCCTGCGGGCCTCCAGCTGTCGCAATCGCACTCCATCGAGGGCCAGGATCTCGGCCAGTCCCGCTTCGAGCAGCCCGGTGGACGCCCCGGTGGACGATTGGACAGCTCGATTCGTGCCAGTCGTACCCAGTGGACGGGACTCTCCACCGCCGGCGATTCGCTCGGCAACAACCGGATCCGGTGACGAGACGTGCCTCTCCACCAGCAGTCCGCCAACCCTCTGCTGTCCGGCCTGCTGTCCAGGCCGCTGCCGGTCTGCCGTCCGCCGCTCGAGCACGTCGATCATGATCCAGGCGCAGGCCTCAGCATCGGCGAGGGCATCGTGGTGGTTCGCGAGTGGATGCCCAGCCTCCACGGCGGCCACGGGTAGTGCGTAGGATGGCAGCTCATAGGTGCGCCGCGCCATCACCAGGGAGCAAGCATAGTCAAAACGCGGGATGTCACGGCCGGAGACCTCCAGAGCTGATTCGATGACTCCGAGGTCGAATCCCGCGTTGTGGGCCACAAGAGGATCGGACCCGATGAAGTCCGCCATGTCCCCGAACACCTCGGCGAATCGCGGGGCGCTGGCCACGTGCGCCGCCGTGATGCCATGGATCCCCACGTTCCGGGCATCGAACCGGTCGAAGCCTGCCGGCGGCCTCATCAACCAATACGCCCGTTCCACCGGCTGGCCGTTGCGGACCCGCACGAGTCCCACGGAACATGGCGAACCGCGGAAGCCGTTGGCCGTCTCGAAGTCCAGCGCCGTGAAGTCGAGCGCCATCAGCGCCCTCCGCCGGACACGTCATCATCTAGCCCTGCCAGCATCCGCACCAGTTCGGGGAGCAGCTGCCGGAAGGCCGTGCCACGGTGGCTGATGGAGTTCTTCACCTCAGGATCAAGTTCCGCCACGGAGACGTGCATGCCGTGCGGCTGCAGGATCGGGTCATATCCGAATCCACCAGCGCCCCGCGGCGCCGTCAGCAGGGTACCGGCCAGGAAGCCGAGTTCGACATGCTCCTCGCCGGCCGGCGCGGCCACTGCGGCAGCACAGACGAACGCAGCGTTACGGTGTTCGGGCTTCACGTCGGACATCTGGTCCAGGAGCAACTGCAGGTTGGCGGCATCATCCCCGTGGCGTCCGGCCCATCGGGCGGAGAAGATCCCGGGGGCGCCCCCGAGGACCTCCACGGACAGGCCGGAGTCGTCGGCCACAGCCACCAGCCCGGTGTGCCGGGCGACGGCATGGGCTTTCTTGAGGGAATTCTCCTCGAAAGTGACACCGTCCTCCACCACATCGGGGGCGCCCTGGGATGCAGCGTCGACGACCTGGGTGTCGACGTCCAGTCCGGGCACCTGTCCACGGAGCAGTTCACGCAGTTCGCGCAGTTTGCCATGGTTGCGCGTGGCCAGCACCAGCCGGGGCTCGGATGCGACGCTTGCCCGGCCGCTCACCGCTCGCCGGCCAGGGTCTCGCGCTGGATGATGGCCAGCTCGGCGGACCCGGCCACGGCCAGGTCGAGCAGGGAGTCGAGTTCGGAACGGTTGAACGGGGCTCCTTCGGCGGTGCCCTGAACCTCCACGAAATCACCCGATCCGGTGACCACCACATTCATGTCCGTCTCGGCGCGGACATCCTCGACGTACGGCAGATCCAACATGGGGACACCGTCGATGATGCCGACGGACACGGCGGCGACGGAGTCCTTCAGCGGCTGGACCGACGCCGGGATGACTCCCTGTCCCTTGGCCCAGGCGATCGCCTCGGCGAGCGCGACGTAGGCGCCGGTGACCGAGGCTGTGCGGGTGCCGCCGTCGGCCTCCAGGACGTCACAATCCAACACGATGGTGTTCTCGCCCAAGGCCTTGAGATCGATGATGGCACGCAGCGAGCGGCCGATGAGGCGAGAGATCTCATGGGTCCGGCCACCGATCTTGCCCTTGACGGATTCACGCTGGGAGCGGGTGTTCGTGGCGCGCGGCAGCATGGCGTACTCCGCAGTGACCCAGCCGGTTCCCTCGCCTTTGAGCCAGCGTGGGACGCCCTGGGTGAAAGAGGCGGTGCACAGCACGCGCGTGTTGCCGAATTCGATCAGTGCAGAGCCCTCGGCTTGGCGGGACCAGCCGCGGGTGATGCTGATGGGACGCAGTTCGTTGACGGCACGCCCGTCCTGGCGGACCGCCGTGGGTGAGGCGCCGGTGGTGCTGTTTTCGGGCAGGGCGGAAGCTCCGGAAGTCGATGAGGTCATGACCGCCATCCTACCGAGGGCCCGGACGAGTTAATCGGGGCTTCGGCACTTCGGAGGTTCCGGCCGCCGCGGACACTGCAGGTATGCCGGAGACGCCGACGCGGCCTAGACCCGGTAGGTGACCCCGGAGACCGCGACGGCGAGGTCGCCCGCATAGGTCTCCCTTGCCTCAATGGACGCGGCCAGCGGATCGGTCCACACCGGAAGGTGGGTCAGCAGCAGTCGGCGGGCGCCGGCGTCGGTGGCCATCTGCCCGGCACGCCGGCCGGTGAGGTGTACGCCGTCGATGCCGTCGTCGCGGCCCTCCTGGAAAGCGGCCTCGCAGAGGAACAGGTCGGCGTCGCGGGCAGCCTCGACCAGGCCGTCGCAGGTGTCCGTGTCCCCGGAGTAGGTCAGCACCCGGTGTACCGGCTCCCCGTCCGGGCCGGGTTCGGTGGTCTCCAGGCGCAGCGCGTACGCCTCGTCGATGGGGTGGCGCACCGGAACCGGCGTGATGGTGAAGGGCCCGACGGTCACAGGGACATTCGCCTGCCAGTGGTGGAAGTCGAAATCGGGGTGCATGCCCGGGTCCGGATCGAGTCCGTAGGCCGTCGCCATGCGATCCGCGGTGGCTTCAGGACCGTACACGGGAACGTGGATGCCCTTCCAGCCGTACGGATTCCAACGGATGGCCACGTGCAGTCCGCAGAGGTCCATGCAGTGGTCCGGGTGCAGGTGCGTGAGCAGCACCGCGTCGATGTCGTCCAAGGCCATGTAGCGCTGCAACGTGCCCAGGGCGCCGTTGCCGAGGTCCATCAGGATCCGCCAGGTCTTCCGACTGCCGGGGGCGCCATCCGGATCCGGACCGTCAGCCGTCACGAGGTAACACGAGGCCGGCGAGCCCGGACCGGGAAACGATCCTGAGGCCCCGATGATCGTGAGCTTCACCCTGCGTCCGGCCTTTCGTCCGTGGCGATCCCCCAGTGACCCGAGCTCAACAGGCTCGAGGCCGGCAAGGGGGATCCTGCGTTGGGACCACTGTACTGTCCGTCTACGCCATGGCCGTTCGCGCCCTGTCTGGTTGCGTCCTGGCCGTTCGCGCCCTGGGCCGCCGAGAGCATCTCCGGGGTGATCCGGGCCAGCACTCCGGTCGGATAGCGCTCGGAGATGTGGTCGACCTGCTGCACGACGCCGACCTCGGGCCCGAGGAAGCGACGGGCCAGCGTCTCGAAGTACTGCGGATCGCCGGTCGCCATGAACCGATGACCGGGTTGTTCCACTGCGCGGCCCACTGCACCGTCCGCCGGATCACCCGCTGGACTCTCCAGACCGTGCCGGACCAGCGCCCGGTACACGTCCTTGGCCGTCTCCTCCGCAGAGGAGACCAGCGTGACGGACTCCCCCATCACCAGCGAGATCACGCCCGTCAGCAGCGGATAATGGGTGCACCCCAGCACCAAGGTGTCCACGCCTGCCTCCTGGAGCGGGGCCAGGTACCGCTCCGCGGTGGCCAGCAGCTCCGGCCCGGTGGTGATGCCAGCCTCCACGAATTCGACGAACCGCGGGCAGGCCACCGAGGTGATCTCCAGCTGCGGCGCGGCGGCGAAGGTGTCCTCGTAGGCCCGCGAGCTCACCGTGGCCTCGGTCCCGATGACCCCGATCCGCCCGCTGCGCGTAGCGGCGACCGCACGGCGCACGGCTGGCTGGATGACCTCCACCACGGGAATCCCGTACCGGGCGGTGTACCGTTCCCGGGCATCGCGCAGCACGGCGGCCGAAGCGGAATTACAGGCGATGACCAGGACTTTCACGCCGGCGTCGACCAACTCATCCATGATGCCGAGCGCGAAGGCGCGCACCTGGGCGATGGCCCTCGGCCCGTAGGGGCCCTTGGCGGTATCCCCCACGTAAGCGATCTGTTCGCCGGGCAGCTGATCGATGATGGCGCGGGCGACCGTCAACCCGCCGACCCCGGAGTCGAAGACGCCGATGGGGGCCGTCGGCACGGGCATGTTGGTCATGGTCGAGTCGGTCCTTCGGTCAGCAGGTGTCGTGCCAGCAGATGTAGATCCACCAGGTGTAGATCCTCCAGTCTGCAGTCAAGCACGATTCAGTCGGGAAGCCGGGTGGACAGGGCCAGCATCAAGGTCTCGAGCAGCCACGTGGTGAAGTTGTACAACAACGCCATGTAGGACTCGACGTCTCTGGCGGCGGACCAGTCGTCCACTGCGTGCACCCGTTCGGCGTCCTCGTCCGAGTCGATGCCCAGCCGGGCCGAGAGCACCAGCCGCACGTCATTGAGGGCGCGGCTGAAGGAGATGGCGTGCTCTTCGTCCAGGACCACGGGATTGACTTGCAGGGCCGCCACCGCCCGTTGGAGATCGGCCGTCTTGGACCGGCGGACGCCATCCTCGGTCAGGGCCCGGAACTCGTCGGCGGCGGCCTGCTCTGCAGGGGTGTCTCCGTGCACCCCGGGCGGCAGCAGCCGCGCGAGCGCCTCGTCCCGGGGTGCCTCCCGCACCGGAGTGCTCTCGCCAGCACCCACCGGATTCCCGACGCCGGCTGACTCGCCGCCCCCGGCATCGTCCGCTCCCAGAGGCCCCAATTCCGAGACGATGTCCCAGAACGGGTCGGAGGAGGATGTGGAAGTGGAAGCGGTCTCGGTTGGCGCTGAGGCGGAAGTGGCCGCGGAACCGGGGGGCGCCGAGTGCAAGGAGTCCCGCTCCACGTCCAGCAGTTGGATCACGTCCTTGAACAGGGTCCGCAGCAGGCGCCGCTCGGCCTTCTCCAGGTCGGCGACGAACCCCTTCGGCGTGCTCTTGAAGGCACGGGCCATCAGGCTCCCTCGCCCGGCTCGTGCTGGAGGGTGGCCCACAACCCATAACCGTGCATGGCCTGGACATGGCGCTCGGATTCCTCCCGGCCGCCGGCGGAGACGATCGCCCTGCCCTCCTGATGGACCTGGAGCATGAGGGTGTCAGCCTTGGCGCGGCTGAAGCCGAAATAGGTACGGAACACGTACGAGACGTAGCTCATGAGGTTGACGGGGTCATTCCACACGACCACCTGCCAGGGCCGGTCAGCGGCGGTGCGCTCAACGGTCCCGGCCGAGGTCTCCTCCCGCTCCAAGACGTCTGTTCCGGTCCCGGGCCGTCCGCCCGGGAGATCACGGGGACGGTCCTGGTGAGAACCGCGGGGAGAGCCATCCCGGGTGCCTGGGGAACTGCCAGGAGAACTGAGGGTCAAGAACATGGCAGCCATTCTACGGCGGACGGCACCCGGCGTCCGGCGTCCCACATCCGGCGTCCAAGCAGAGTCAAGAGTTGTAGGGTGTCAGTCGTGACCGACCAGATTTCCACCGGCCCTGCCGGTTGGCTGCTCCCGACGTCCCTGTTCACGGACCATTATGAACTCACCATGCTGGAGGCTGCCCTCCAGTCAGGGGCAGCTCACCGCCGCAGCCTGTTCGAGGTCTTCTCCCGCCGTCTGGCCGAGGGTCGCCGCTACGGCGTGGTGGCGGGGACCGGGCGCCTACTCGAGGGACTGGCCACCTTTCGCTTCGGCGCCGAGGAACTCGATTTCCTCTCCGACCACCGGGTGGTCAATGACACCACCCTGCAGTGGCTGGCCGATTTCCGGTTCTCCGGCAGCATCTACGGCTACGCCGAAGGCGAGGCGTACTTCCCCTATTCACCGCTCCTCCAGGTCGAGTCGACCTTCGCCGAGGCCTGCATCCTCGAGACCTACCTGCTCTCCGTGCTCAACTACGACTCCGCGGTGGCGTCGGCTGCCTCGCGCATGACCTCCGCCGCCTACGGTCGCCCCTGCATCGAGATGGGCTCGCGGCGGATCAATGAGGAGTCCGCCGTCGCCGCGGCCCGGGCCGCCGTCATCGCCGGCTTCGCCTCCACCTCCAACCTCGCCGCCGGTATCCGCTACGGCCTGGAGACGGTCGGCACCGCTGCCCACTCCTTCACCCTGTTGCACGATTCCGAACGCGAGGCGTTCGAGGCCCAAGTGGCCTCGCTGGGCAAGGACACCACCCTGCTCGTGGACACCTTCGACGTGGAGTCCGGCGTCCGCACGGCCGTCGAGGTGGCCGGGCGGGAATTGCGCAATGTGAGGCTGGATTCAGGCGATCTGGTGGAGCAGGCGCATTGGGTGCGCTCCCTGCTCAATGACCTCGGCAACCACGAGACCGGCATCATGGTGACCTCGGACCTGGACGAGTACGCCATCGCCCACCTGCAGTCGGCGCCGGTGGACTCCTACGGCGTAGGCACTCGGCTGGTCACCGGCTCGGGCGCCCCCACGGCGTCCATGGTCTACAAGTTGGTCAGCCGTCAGGACGGCGACGGCGAATGGATCGATGTGGCCAAGGCCTCCTCCGGCAAGGGCTCG
Source organism: Citricoccus alkalitolerans (assembly GCF_039528175.1). NCBI lineage: Bacteria > Bacillati > Actinomycetota > Actinomycetes > Micrococcales > Micrococcaceae > Citricoccus > Citricoccus alkalitolerans. The sequence continues at coordinate 552,343 of NZ_BAAALH010000001.1, read as the reverse complement.
CTGGGCGGCCGCAAGCACGCGGTCCGCCGGCTCGACGAGTCGGGGCGTGCCACCGCCGAACTGCTCGGGGTCAACCAGCGGGCCGAGGCGCAGGCCGACGACCGCCCGCTACAGCATGCCTTCGTCCGCGATGGCGAACTCCAACCCGGCTGGACCGGACCGGCCGCCGTCACGCGGGCCGCAGACCGGCACCGGGCCTCCCGTGCGGAATTGCCCGCCGCTGTGCGTAGACTGCAGCCCGGCGAACCGGTCATCCCGACCGTGTTCAACGAGGCCTGAGGGCCTCTCCCACCACCGCTTCACCCCCGCGTCAGAACAGGAAAGAACTTCACCATGCGCGCCTTGGTCATCGTGGATGTGCAAAACGACTTCTGTGAGGGCGGCAGCCTCGGCGTCGACGGCGGCGCCCAGGTGGCCGGCCGGATCACGGCCTTCCTGGACGAGCACGCCCAAGATTACGCCGCGGTGGTCGCCACCCGCGACTGGCACGTGGATCCGGGTCCCCACTTCGCCGACGAGGGCACAGAGCCGGACTACACCGAGACCTGGCCCGTGCACTGCGTCGCCGGAACCGGCGGCGCTGAACTGCATCCCGAGCTGGACACCGAGTTCATCGACGCCCAGTTCCTCAAGGGCCGCTTCGATGCCTCGTACTCCGGCTTCGACGGGCAGCTCGGCGTTCCGGATATGGTGCGCTCCGGTGCCCCCGAGGGCACGTCCGGTCCCTTCGGCGCCACCGCGGCAGCTGCCACGGCCGTCGAGGAGGACGCCCCGGGTCTGGACGACTGGCTGCGGGCCGAGGGCATCAACTCCGTCACCGTGGTCGGCATCGCCACCGACCACTGCGTCCGCGCCACCGTGCTGGACGCCATCGACGCCGGCTATGACACCTCCGTGTTCACCGACCTCGTGACGGGCGTAGACCCGGAACGGTCCGAGGAGGCCCTGGAACTCATGGAGGAGAACGGCGCAGTGCTGCAGACGTGGGGCGGCACGGCAGACTAGCCCTGCGTCCTCGCTCCGGGGTCACTTCCGTCCGACGAACCAGCCCTGGAGGGTCTTCAGCCGGGTCTCCAGCTGGTCGGCCGTTGCCTGGGGCACAGCCGGCCCACCGCTGATCTCGCGGAGACGGTTGTGGATCATCCCGTGCGGGGTCCCGGACCGTGCGGACCAGGCCGAGACGCTCTTGGACAGCTCCGACCTCATCTGCTTGAGACGGCGGTGGTCCACCACCTGATCGGCCCCCGGACCAGCGCCGTGGTGAGCCTGGCCCGATCCCGCGTTCCCGCTGGTCTGGGGCCGGCGCTTGAGTTGATCGGCCTGGCGCTGGCGCAACAGCTCTCCCACCTGTTCGGCGTCCAGGAGTCCCGGGATGCCGAGGAAGTCCAGCTCGTCCTCGGAACCGACCGCCCCTCCGGTGCCGAACTCGGAGCCGTCGAACAGGACCTTGTCGAAGGACGCCTGGGATTCCAAGGCCTTGAATTCGGACTTCGTCAGGGAGTCCGAGGCCCGCTCCTGCCGGTTGGCCGCCGCCAGAAGGTCCTCTTCCGGAGACAGGGACAGATCCTCAAGCCCGTCCACCCCGGCCGCGGACTCGGGCCGGTCCAGGGCGTGGTCCCGCTCGGCCTCCATCTCGTTGGCCAGCAGCATCAGCTGCGGCACCGAAGGCAGGAAGACACTGGCGGTCTCCCCGCGCTTGCGGGAACGCACGAAGCGGCCGACGGCCTGGGCGAAGAACAGCGGAGTGGACGTGGACGTGGCATATACGCCCACGCAGAGCCGCGGCACGTCGACGCCTTCGGACACCATGCGCACGGCGACCATCCACCGCTGGGTCCCAGCCGAGAACTCCTCGATCTTGTCCGAGGCCCCCTTGTCGTCCGAGAGCACCACGGTGATCTCCTCACCGGTGATCCGCCGGAGTTGCTCGGCGTACGCCCGCGCATCCTCGTGGTCGGTCGCGATGACGAGCGCGCCGGCGTCGGGCACATTGCGCCGCACCTCCGTGAGGCGGCGATCCGCGGCCGCCAGGACCGAGGGAATCCACTCCCCCTCCGGGTTGAGCGCCGTCCGCCAGGCCTGGGCCGTGATGTCCTTGGTGGCGGCCTCGCCGAGCTGAGCCTCCATGATGTCGCCCGTGCTGGTCTTCCAGCGCATCTGGCCGGAGTACGCCATGAAGATCACCGGGCGCACCACGTGGTCGCGCAGGGCCGGACCATAGCCGTAGGTGTAGTCGGACTTCGAGCGGCGGATGCCGTCGTCGTATTCCACGTACTCGACGAACGGGATGGTCGCCGTGTCGGAACGGAACGGGGTACCGGTCAGGGACAGGCGCCGCGTGGCGGGCTCGAAGGCCTCACGGATGCCGTCACCCCAGCTCAGAGCGTCGCCACCATGGTGGATCTCGTCCAGGATCACCAGGGTTCGGGCGTTCTCCGTACGGTTGCGGTGCAGGATGGGTTTCGATGCGACCTGGGCGTACGTCAGCGCTACGCCGATGTACTCGTCTCCGTGCCGTCCGTCCGAATTCTTGAAATGGGGATCGATCGCGACGCCGATGCGGGCCGCCGAATCCGCCCACTGGCGCTTGAGGTGCTCCGTCGGCGCGACGACGGCGATGCGCGTGACGGTCCCGGCCTCCAGCAGCATCTTGGCCACGCGCAGGGCGAACGTGGTCTTGCCGGCGCCGGGGGTGGCGACCGCCATGAAGTCCTGCGGCTGCTTGGAGAAGTACAGTTCCAGGGCCTCCTGCTGCCATTGGCGGAGCTTCTGGGCGGTACCCCAGGCAGCCCGCTCCGGCAGGGCCGGCGGGAGGTCGTCGCCGATGTGGAACAGGGCGCCGGGCGCGGCATCAGTCACAGGATCAGACACGGATCTTCGGAGGCCTCCTTGCGGGCGTGGGCGTGCACATCGTCATGCGTGGAACGATCCGGGACCGCGTGATCAGGGAACCATCGGCACGACGCCGGCCGGCCGGGTCTGGCGCGGTCCGTCACGTGAGCGCGGTCAGGAAAGTCGGGTGTCAAAAGGTGTCAAACGGCTTCAAAGGTTGCGGAAGGCAACGGAGGTCACGGCGGAACAGTCAAGCGGTCAGGCCAGGAGAGACCGCGGCTCAGCCGCGGCCACCGAACCAGCCGCGCCGTCCCCCACCGGATCCTCCCATGCCGGATTCCCCGCCGGAGTTGCCGTCCTTGGGGGCCTTCAGGCCGTCGTAGATCTCTTTGCACTCCGGGCAGACGGGGAACCGCTCCGGGTCCCGGCCCGGGGTCCACACCTTGCCACACAGGGCTACCACGGGATCGCCGGTGACGGCGGACTCCATGATCTTCTCCTTGCGGACATAGTGGGCGAAGCGCTCGTGATCGCCCGGCTCGGCCTCCTGCAGCTGCTCCTGGCGGTCGAGGACCGCGGCTCCGCCGCTGCTGGGACCGCCGGGAGCCCCCGGGGCGCCAGGCTGATGGGGGTCAGGATCGGCAGGCAAACTCATGTCCACCAGTCTACCGCCCCGGCACCCGGGTGGAGGCAAGTCCGCGGGCAGGGGACTCAGCCGGTGGCGGCCAGCACTGACTGGTAGGTCTCTGCCTGTGAGCGGTCGAACCACTTCGCGCCGAGCCGGATGCCCAGCCACAACAGGAACACACCCAACCCGAGGCCCACCACGAGGGTGATCCACATCAGCAGCATGGTGCCGGTCGCCAGGGCTACAACGTAGAGGATCAGGCCGGGCAGGCAGAGCCCACCGACCACGACCATGGCGCCGAGGGAGATGAGCATCATGCGCATGCCACCGCCTTCAGGCGTGGCGAACGGACTGGCGCCTGGTGGCGGCACCGGGTAGATGAACCGGGCTGAGACCAGGGCGGAGACGCCGGCCCCGGTCAACAGGGCGCCGATCCCGACGCCGATCAGCCCGGGCAACAGCCACCATTGGCCGGCCATCCACACGGTGGCGACGGTGAACAGCAGCGTCACGGGAATCCCCCACGCCAGCAGGGAGCCGATCCGGCCGACGCGATCGTCCCGGCCGGAGACACCGGCGGTCACGTGCTGGGCGAAGGCCGAACCGTCGTAGCTGATGTCCGCGGAGATGGAGTAGCCGAGCATGAAGCCGGTGATGGGGCCCATCAACAGGATCATGACGTACTCACCGGACTGGTAGCCGAGGAACCAGAAGAGCACCAGCAGCAGCGGCAGCACCACGAGGGAGGCCGAGTAGCGGGGGTCCTTGAGCCAATAGATCAGCGAGCGGGCGGCGATGGCTCCGGCCGGCGTCCCCGGGAACACACCCAGCAGGCCCAGTCCGGTCTTGGTCTTCGAGCTCGCGGGACCAGACCCGCGCACTTGCGCATAACTGCGGTTCACGGCCAGTTGCCAGAGCCACAGGGCACCGGCCACCCACATCAGGCACAGCATGGCCTGGGCCAGGGCCTCGAGTGGGCGTCCTTCGGCCAGCGCCCAGGGGGCGCCGGTGAAGGAGCCGAGTGGGGTCCAGGCGATGATGGCTGCCAGGCCGGGCAGCTGCTCCAGGGCAGCCTCGACGGACTCGACGATGCCGGTGAGGATCACACCGGCCAGCATCAGGGGGATGAACGCGACGATGGACATGATCTCGCGGATACGCCGCTGTCCGGTGATCCCGGCCAGCAGCCCGGTCACCGCGTAGGAGATGCAGATGCAGAAGATGGCACCGAGGATGGTGGTCGGCACCGCCAACAGCATCGCGCCGGCCTGATCCCGCCACGCGAGCGTTGACAGCAGGAAGCCGATGAGGGTGGCCGCGCCGGGGATCGTGGCGAGTCCGGCCATGGCCAGCCCCAGGACCAGCTGACGGGACGGGATCCCGAAGGTCGCGAAGTTCGCCGGGTCCAGGGTCAGGTCGACACCGGTGAAGAACACGGGGATGATGATCCAGCCAACCACGGCGACGGCTCCCACCAGCGTGAGGATGGCGCCCCGGGCATCCGTCTCGAGTTCGGGCATGAACGAGGCCCCGACGCCCAACATCACCAGGACGAAGGCGAGGTACGCCATCAGCAGGATGGCCAGCACCAGCTGTCCGGTGCTCTTCTTCCACCCGTTGACCGTGATGGCCAACTTCATGCGGATCAGGTGCGCAACCATGACAACCCCTCACCGGTCGAGCGGCCGCCCACGAGATCAACGAATCGATCTTCGAGGCTCTGTCCGTCCCGGACCTCGTCCACGGTCCCGGCCGCCAGCAGATTGCCCTGGGCGATGATGGCCACGTGGTCACACATTCGCTGGACGAGGTCCATGACGTGACTGGAGACGATCACCGTTCCGCCCGACTGTACGAACTGCGCCAGGATGTCACGGATGTTGGCGGCGGAGACCGGGTCCACCGCCTCGAAGGGCTCGTCCAGGACCAGGACCTTCGGGGCATGGATCATGGCCGAGGCCAGCGCGACCTTCTTGGTCATGCCGGCCGAGTAGTCCACCACGAGCTTGCCGGCGTCCCCCGTAAGGTCCATGACCCTCAGGAGATCGGCGGTGCGCTCGGCCACCGTGTCCCGGTCCAGCCCGCGCAGGAGACCCGAGTAGGTGACGAGCTGTTCGCCGGTGAGCCGGTCGAAGAGGCGCACACCGTCAGCGAGCACGCCCATGCGCCGTTTGGCGGTCAGGGGATCGGCCCAGACATCCGTGCCGTGGATCCAGACCTGTCCGTGGTCCGGACGCAGCAGTCCGGTGGCCATGGACATGGCGGTGGTCTTGCCGGCGCCGTTCGGTCCGACCAGTCCGTAGAACGAGCCCGCGGGGACATCCAGGGAAATGCCGTTGACGGCGATCTTCTCCCCGAAGCGCTTGGCCAGGCCACGGATGGCCAGCGCCGTGTCCGGATCCGGCACGGCACCGGGCTGTTGTGGCGGGAACGGCGCGGACAGGGAGCTCTCAGGATTGCTCATACCCCTGACGCTAGCAAGGGCAGGGCGCTGACCACGACAGCGCCATGGCCTGGACGGCCATGACTTAAGTCAGGAGAGAGGCCCCGTGCGGCCGGTGTCTTGAAAGGAGTGCCTAGAACAGCGCCATGGCCAGCGCCTTGCGGGACGCGGACGTGCGCGGGTCCTGATCACCGACCACGGTGTAGAGGTCCACGAGGTGCTCGCGGACGGTGTTCCGTTCCTGTCCAGGGTGTCCGGCGATGAAGCGGACCAGCCGGTTGAAGGCGTCCTCCACGTGACCGCCGAGCACGTCGAGGTCGGCCACGTCGATCTGGGCCTGGGCCTCGTCCGGCTCGGTGGCACCGCGTTCCCGCACGGCGTTCGCGTCCATGGCCGCCGTCCGCGCGAACAGGCCCGCGCGGGACAGCCCTACCTTGGCCTCGGTATCGGCAGGATTCTCGGCCAGGGCCCTGCGGTAGGCCTCCTCGGCAGCCTCGTACCGACCGGCTTCGAGCGCGTCCTGAGCTTCCTGATGTAGCGGCGGCAGCGGCGGAGCGGCCGGAGCATCGTTGCCGGCGGTCCCACCGGCACCCTGGCCGTACTCGCGAGCCGGGGCCAGCGGAGGCACGGTGCCGGAGACACCGTTCTGGGCCGCGGCGGCGAGCAGCTCGTCCAGGAGCTGCTCGAGCTGGTCGGCGGGAACCGCCTGGTTCAAGACGGGGATCGGCTGACCGGCCAGGACGGCGACGACGGCTGGCCCGGCGGCCAGCCCGAAGACCTGTAGGACCTGCGGATCGGCCTCGGCATCCACTCTGGCCAGGATCAGCTGACCACCCCGTGCGTCCACGGCCGGGGCCACGAGATCATCGATCTGCTGGCTCGCGGCGTTCGAGGGCGCTGCCAGGTGGACGAGGACCGGCACGCGGGAGGAGAGCTGGATCAACTGCTGCAGGTCACCCTGGGTGGCGTTGTCCAGGACCCAGCTTCCTGCCGGCGCTCCCTCGGGTGCTGGCTGGCCAGCTTGTCCGGGTCGCACTGGCTGTACGGGTTGCCCGGGTTGGCCCGCCGGCCGCTTGAGCGCGGACAGATCGAGGGCCCCGCGCAGGTGGGTCGGCATGGCTGGGGGCTGCTGGGACATTCCGGGCACTCCTTGAATGGATCGAGAGCTAGATCAGGAACTTGAGCGTGTGCCGGGTCGACGACGATCCGGCCCACACTGTGCGGTCCGGCCGTCCGTCACTCGTAAGTGACGGACTGCAACTCGTCCGTCAGAGCCGCCATGGAGACCTTGGCCTCGTCTCCGGTGGCACCCTCGGCCGGGATGCGCAGGGCCACCACCTCACGGTACGTCATCTCCACCGGCGAGTCGCTTTCAGTGCTGTCCTCGCCCGCCAGGGCGGCAGCCACCTCGTCCACCATCACCGTGGCTCCCTCCTCACGCGGGGCAATGGTCATCCGGGCATCCAGGAGGCCGATCACCAGGGCGGAGCCATCAGTCAAACGCATCGTGGTCGTCGTCCCCGGAATGGATTCACGGAGGAGGGACAGGCGGGCATCGGGGGCCTCCTCCTCGATGCTGGCCTGGTAGTTGTGGATGCCGTCCACCATGCTGTTGTGCGCGAACTGGTCGCCGAAGGAGTGGTCCGGCACATTCAGGTACCGGGCCAGCCCGTCCACGGCAGTGGCGGGCGACATGACCAGGCCACTGCCGTCGTCCTCCGCGACCATCTCGACCTCGGTGTTGGACAGGTCGCTGGCCGGCAGCCTGGCCGCCGGGATCATGGACGCTGCGGTCACCAGCCGGTACTGCGTCCTCGCGGAATCCTGCCGCAGCATCAGCAGCTGCGGGGTGGCGTTGGCCTCGCCCTGGGTCACCGCGGTGACAGTACGAGGGAACGCGGGGTCGGCCGGTGCCAGCACGGACCGAAGGGGTGCAGCCGCCACCGGCTCCGCCGCCCGTACATCGTCCGAGACCTGGACATTGGCGTAATTGGCGCGCCGCATGGACAGCTGGGGGTCGGCCACGCGGGACTTGAGGACCTCGGAATCCTGCCCCTCATCACCCTCGGCCACAACCGACTCGATTTCGCCGAGGATGCGCTCCAACTGGCTGTCGGTCAGGATCGGGTACTCGTCGCCCTCGTCAGCCGACGTCTGGTCCGGGGCCTGCGGCGCGTCGCTGGCCGGAGCACTCTGAGTGCCCTGCGCGCTCGCCGGGCCCGCTCCCAGGACCCCCGCCAGCGCCAGAGATCCGGCCAGGAGGCCGGCGAACCGCGCCCGGGGAGTCTGGATTCGGGCAGTCTGGGTTCGGGCAGTCTGGGTTCGGGCAGTCTGGTTTCGAGGCGCCTGCGTGCGGGAGACCTGGCCCCTGCCGTCGGTGTGCGGCGTGGTCGAGGAAGACTCCTCTCGCACGTTCGGGGAGCCAGCACTGGCGCCACCGGCGCCGCCGTCGTGATTGTTTCCAGTGTTGTCCGGAGCCGAGCGGCGACGGATCACGAACGCCCACACCAGCAGAGCCAGTCCGGCGAGGACCAGCAGGCCGCCGATGATGGCCAGCGGGATGATCCACGGGCTGTCACCGAGGGTGTTGGTCCAGCTCACCGTCATCTCGGCCGGTGCGGGTTCGGTGCCGTCGGCGGCGACCAACAGGGACCAGTCCCCCTCGGACGGCACGGACCACCGCTGGTCGATCGTGCCGCTGGCCTCCTGGGTGTCCACCCACAGATCGGAACCGGCGGGGTCGGGAACCGTGGCCTCGCCCTCGGTGTGCTCCACCACCACGCGCGGGTCCTGGCCGTTCGGGACCTCGGTCTCGACCCCGGTGACGGTGTTGTGGGCGGCATCGCCGATCCACGCCTCGATGTCCCGGGTCTGGCCGAGCATGACCGTGTAGTCACCGTCACCGGTGAGCGTGTAGTCCACCGGGTCCTCCGCGACCTCATTGATTCCACCGGTGATGACCGTCAGGGGAGCCTCCGGCGCGGCATCGACGGAGGACTGGTCCGTCGTGGCCGTGAGCGTCGCCGGAGGGGCCCAGATCGTCTGCAGGCCGGCGGCGCCGAAGATGGCGGCAAGGCCCAATATCAGGGCTACTATTCCGGAAACAACTCGCACGCGGTCAACCTGTCTGTGATTCGGGGGGTGTGTGTGGCGGTGCCATTGGTGCTCATGGTGTGGGGCAGGACCCTGCCGCACCTCGGCACCCTAGTATACCGAGAAGGTCACCAAATGATAACGACGCAGGTCGTCCCGCGACTCCTGCCGGTGACGTAACCTGTGGCTTGTGCAGGACCACGACTCCCCCCAAGCGGCTTCCGATTCCGTCCCCGAGGCCGCCTCCGGCAGCCCGGCCGGGACCGTCTCCGGTACCCCCGCAGCCGCCGACGCCTCGGCTGCGACGCCGCACTCCGGCCTCCTCCGACGGTGGTGGGCCAGGCGCCGGCTTCCCGGTGCACGGCCCCGTCCCCGATTCGAGCTCCGTCCGGTAGCCACCTCACCTCCTGCCGCGGAGAGCGAGGCGGATACGGGGCCCGCTGTTCGTGCCGCCGACGCCGCCGGCCCGTCCCACGGCGTCCGACTGGTCCAATGGGCCCATCCGGTCCAGACCGGCTTCCTGTTCACGTTCGGCGTGGGCCTCGCCTTCCTGCTGTATGGGATCATCTCCGCCAACACCCAGTTGCTCGTGTGGATCGGCGCGGCTCTGTTCATCTCCCTCGGGCTGGACCCCGTGGTGCGGCGCATCGAGTCGTGGGGTGCTCCCCGAGGGGTGGGCGTGGCTGCGGCCGTGCTGCTGCTGGCCGCGATCCTGACGCTCTTCTTCTCCCTGCTCATCCCCACGGTGGTCGAGCAGACCACGGGTTTCGTCAACGGCCTGCCGGCCACGGTCTCCGACTTCCTGGAATCACAGTTCTTCCACGACCTGGACAACGAGTTCGGCATCCGGGACATCGCCGTGACGGAACTGGAGAAGTTCATCGGCGACTCGTCCAACGTCACAGCCGTCTTCGGCGGACTCTTCGGGGTGGGCACTGCCATCGTCAACACCGGGTTCTCCGTGCTGATCGTGCTGGTGCTGACCCTGTACTTCCTCGCCACCCTGCCGGCCATGAAGTTCTGGGCCTACCGGTTGGCCCCGAGCACCCGGCGCCCCCGGGTGGAGTACCTCGGCGAGGAGATCACCTCCTCCGTGGGCCACTACGTCATCGGCCAGTCGGTCGTGGCGGGGCTCAACGGTCTGGTCGCCTTCATCGCCATCTCCATCGCGGGGATCCCGTTCGGGGCGCTCCTGGCCTTCTTCGCCGGACTGATGGCCTTCGTTCCCCTCGTGGGCGCCATGACGGGCGGCATCATCCTGACCCTCGTGGCCCTGACCGGCGGGTGGCAGCAGGCGCTGATCTTCGCCGCGATCTACTTCATCTACCTCCAGGTCGAGGCCTACTTCGTCTCCCCACGCGTGATGAGCAAGGCCGTGGCTGTACCGGGTTCCGTCGCCGTGATCGCCGTGATAGCCGGGGCCGCCCTCCTCGGAGTGCTGGGCGCCCTCATGGCCATCCCGCTCGCGGCGGCCGTCATGCTGGTGGTCAAGGAAGTGCTGATCCCCCGGCAGGACCGGATCTAGCCAGCCTGTCAGTACGGCATCCGTCGGTAGACAGCCCGTCAGTAGAGTCCGTCCTGCCGGCGATTAGACCAGCAGGGCTGGTGCCAATGACGACGGTCCGCGCCGGCCGCCTCGTCACCGAAGATCGAGTCGCTACGCCAGGCCACCAGGTGCGCCAACCCAGGCGGGATGGTCCGGCCACAACCGGGGCAGGTGTAGTCCTTCACCGCCCGCCAGGCGGCGATCTGACGGACGTGCCAGCCGCCGTCGTGCCCCTGTTCCTGCCGGTACCCGGGATCCAGGCCCAGGAGGGCATCCAAGCGGTCCTGACGGCCAGGGGCCGGCGCCTGGCCCCGGGAGGGCCGGGAGCGGCGGGGGCGGTTCGAACGTGGCACGTCACCATCCTTCCACAGCCCCTCCTTCAGAGCCCGGCCTTTCACGGCCCCGTCCCCCGGACCGCTAGACTCCCCTATGTGCGTTTGGTAATAGCCCGGTGTTCCGTCAACTACGAGGGGCGTTTGCGCGCCCACCTGCCCCAGGCGACCCGCCTCCTCCTGGTCAAGGCCGACGGCTCCGTGCTGGTGCATTCGGACGGCGGCTCCTACAAGCCGCTGAACTGGATGAGCCCGCCGGCGACCCTGCGCACTGCCGAACCCACCGAGGAGCTGGCCGCCGAGGGTGTGGTCCAGGTCTGGACGGTGCAGGCCATGAAGTCGGACGACCGTCTGATCGTGCACCTCTTCGAGATCATGCATGACTCGTCCCACGAGCTCGGTGTGGATCCAGGACTGGTCAAGGACGGCGTCGAGTCCGACCTGCAACGGCTGTTGGCCGAGCAGATCGAGTTGCTCGGCGACGGTCACACGCTGGTACGCCGCGAGTACATGACCGCCATCGGGCCCGTGGACATCCTCGCCCGGGATGCCACCGGCGGATCGGTGGCCGTGGAGCTCAAGCGCCGCGGGGACATCGACGGCGTGGAGCAGCTCACCCGCTACCTCGAGCTGATGAACCGCGATCCGCTGCTGGCTCCGGTCCAGGGCGTCTACGCGGCACAACAGATCAAGCCGCAGGCCCGCACCCTCGCCGAGGACCGGGGCATCCGCTGCCTCACCCTGGACTATGACGCCATGCGTGGCGTGGACGATGCCGAGTCCCGGCTCTTCTGACCCGGCGCCTGACCCGGCTGTCCAACACAGCCCGGCCTCCGGACGGCGTACCGGCCGACTCATCACGCCCGGGCTCGTCGACCAGCACTGCCATGGACTGGCCGGCGCGGACTTCGCCACGGCGCCCGTGCGCGACGTCCGAGACGCACTCCGAGAGCTGTCCCGGCGGGGCGTAACCCGCGTTGTGGCCTCACTCCCCACCCTGCCCGCCCTGGATCTGCTGGCCGCCGTCCGCCGACTCGCCCCGCTGGTCTGCGAGGGCACCCTGGCGGGCCTCCACCTGGAGGGGCCGTTCCTCTCCCCCCACCGCTGCGGGGCCCAATCCGCCGAGGACGTCCTGGAGCCGGGCTCGGACCGGTCACGCCGACTGTTGGAATCCCTGGTGCAGGCCGGACGACGCAACCACGCCGGCCCGGACGCCCAAGCGATCGTGGCCATGACCTATGCACCCGAACTCGATGGCGCGGAGTGGGTGGAGCGCACCCTGTTCGCCGCAGGCATCCTGCCATCCCCCGGCCACACCGACGCCACGGAGGCCGAGTTCACGACCGCATTGCAGCGGTGGGCCGAGATGCCGACGCCGGGTTTCGGCGGCACAGGCCAGCGCGGGCACCCGGCCGTCACCCACCTGTTCAACGCCATGCCCGGATTCCATCACCGCGCCCCGGGGCCGGTGCCGGCGGCCCTACGTGCCGCGGCCCGCGGAGACCTCCGGCTCGAGCTGGTGGCTGACGGCCTGCATGTGGACCCCGGCGTCGTCCTGGACGTTTTGCGGCTCGCTCCGGGTGCGGTCTGCGTGGTCTCGGACGCCTCCGCGGCCACCGAGGCACCCGCGGGTGCCCACACGCTGGGCGCGGTCGCCATCCAGACCACCGGGAACGGGAGCGCCACCGCACCCCGAGTGGTGGGTCAGACGACCATGGCCTCGGGTGCCGTGGCGCTGGACGGTGCGCTGCGGCACCTGCTGGCGTGGGGCGTTCCGCCGGAGCTCGCGGTCCCGGCCGTGAGCACGACGCCGGCCCTCACCCTGCCGCCCGCACGCCGCGCCTCGGGATGGGTGGAGTGGGAATGGGACGCCGAGACCGGCACGATCGCCCCCGGCCCGCCGGCCGTCGTCGTCCCTCCGGGCACGCCAGGCCCTTGAGCCGCACTGACGGCACTCTTTAAAGCAGCAGGCACCCCGGGACGTGCCGGGGTGCCTGCTGAGATGCTGTTGTCATCTGATGGATGGCGTGACGTGTCCTAATGGGCCCGGCCCCGGTAGCCCCGCGGCGGGAGCTCCCGCCAGGTGCCGAAGCCCACCGCCGGACCGGACTCGATCCAGGCCGAGAGGCCAGCGCAGGCGTCGGCCTGGATGAGCAGGTCGACCGGGGCCGGTCCGCCATCCACGCGCACCACCACGGAGCCGTCCTGGCGGACCGTCCCCTCGCGGTGCAGGCGCAACACGTGCCGGGCCGCTGACCAACGGGGCCGCGGATCCACCGACGCCACCGTCATGAGGTCGAGACCCGATTCATCGTACCGTCCGATGACGCGGACGCCCCCGGTGCCCTCACCTGCCGCGCGGATGCGAGCGGTGAAGGTCCCGGGGGTGCGAACCAGGGTGCGCCAACGCCAGTAGACCATGAAGGCGATGACCAGGACGGCCGCCACCAGGGCAGCCAGCACCGCTGCGATCAGTGCGGACCACCCAGGCGTCACCTCAGGCTGCGCCCTGCTCGGCGGAGTCGCCGTCGAGGGACGCTGCCCCGGCCACGATCACGACGCGGTCGTTGTCCACAGAGAAGAACCCGCCCTCGGCATGTGCTGTGAGGGTCTGACCGTTGGTCTGCTGGACCACGACGTCGCCGTCGCCCAGCACGGCCAGCAGCGGGGTGTGACCCGGCAGGATGCCGATCTCGCCCTCTGCGGTCCGGGCGCTGACCGCCTGCGCCGGCCCGGACCACACGAAGCGGTCCTCGGCGACGATCTCAACTTCGAGTTCGTACTCAGCCATGCGGATCAGTTCTCCGACTGGATCTTGGCCCAGTTGCGCTCGACGTCATCCAGCCCGCCGACGTTGTAGAACGCCTGCTCGGAGATGTGGTCAAGGTCGCCGTTGGCGATGGCGGTGAAGCCCTCGACGGTGTCCTTGATCGGCACGGTCGAACCCTCGACACCGGTGAACTGCTTGGCGGTGTAGGTGTTCTGGGACAGGAACTGCTCGATGCGGCGGGCGCGCGAGACGACGATCTTGTCCTCTTCGGAGAGCTCGTCCACGCCGAGGATCGCGATGATGTCCTGCAGTTCCTTGTTCTTCTGCAGGATCTGCTTGACGCGGGTGGCGGCATCGTAGTGATCCTGGCCCACGTACTGCGGGTCGAGGATGCGGGAGGTCGATGCCAGCGGATCCACGGCCGGGTACAGGCCACGGGAGGCCAGGGTACGAGTCAGGTTCGTGGTGGCGTCCAGGTGCGCGAACACGTTGGCCGGCGCCGGGTCGGTGTAGTCGTCCGCGGGCACGTAGACGGCCTGCATCGAGGTGATGGAGTGACCGCGGGTGGAGGTGATCCGCTCCTGCAGCACGCCCATCTCGTCAGCGAGGTTCGGCTGGTAGCCCACCGCCGAGGGCATGCGGCCCAGCAGCGTGGAGACCTCTGAACCTGCCTGGGAGAACCGGAAGATGTTGTCGATGAACAACAGCACGTCCTGGTTCATCTCGTCACGGAAGTACTCCGCCATCGTCAGGGCCGAGAGGGCGACGCGCAGACGCGTTCCCGGCGGCTCGTCCATCTGGCCGAACACCAGGGCGGTGTCCTTGAGGACGTTGGCCTCTTCCATCTCAACCCAGAGGTCGTTGCCCTCACGGGTGCGCTCACCGACGCCGGCGAACACCGAGGTGCCGCCGAAGTTGCGGGCCACACGCGTGATCATCTCCTGGATGAGCACGGTCTTGCCCACGCCGGCGCCGCCGAACAGGCCGATCTTGCCGCCCTTGATGTACGGGGTCAGCAGGTCGATGACCTTGATGCCGGTCTCGAGCATCTCCGTGGAGCCCTCGAGGGAGGCGAAGTTCGGCGCCGGACGGTGGATGGGCCAGCGCTCGGTGACCTCGAGCTGCGAGGTCGGCACGTCGAGGGACTCGCCGAGGACGTTGAAGATGTGTCCCTTGACGACCTCACCGACGGGCACGGAGATCGGGGCACCCGAGTCGACCACGGACGCGCCGCGGACCAGGCCGTCCGTGGCCTGCAGGGAGATGGCGCGGACCAGGTTGTCACCCAGGTGCTGCGCGGTCTCGAAGGTGATGGTGTGGGTCTCGCCGTTGACGGTGAGCTCGGCGGTCAGGGCGTTGTACAGCGCCGGCATGGCATCGGCGGGGAACTCAGCGTCGATCACCGGCCCGATCACACGGGCGATGCGGCCAGTGGCGCCACCGGTGGCGGTACCGGTGCCCTGTTCGTTCGTGGTGGCAGTCATCTCTCTCACTTCTTTGGTGTGGCTGGAGGTTGACAGTCAGTTGACGGTCAGTTGGCAGTCAGATGGCTCGTCAGGAGAAGAGCCGGTGCCCGGTCAGGATGCGCTGAGCGCGTCCGCACCGGCGATCAACTCGGTCAGTTCCTGGGTGATCTCGGCCTGGCGGGCGTTGTTCATCTTCAGGGTGTACTCGGTGACCAGGTCCTTGGCGTTGTCCCCGGCCGACTTCATCGCGCGCTGGCGGTTGGCCAGTTCGGATGCGGAGGCCTGGAGCATCGCCGAGAAGATCCGTGACTCGATGTACTTCGGCAGCAGGGCGTCCAGGACGTCCTCCGGGGCCGGCTCGTACTCGTAGAGCGGGTACAGGTCCGTGGAGTCCGTGACCTCTTCCTCCACCACCTCGAGGGGCAGCAGACGGACGACGGTCGGGACCTGGGTGACCAGTGAGTGGAAGGCGGTGTAGACGACATGGATCTCGTCCACGCCACCGGCCTCCGTCTCCTCCAGGAACGAGTCGACGAGGCGCTCTCCTATCTCACGGGCCCGCAGGAACTCCGGAGCATCGGTGTTGCCCGTCCAGACCTCCTGGTACTCGCGGTTGCGGAAATCGAAGTACCCCTGCGCCTTGCGGCCCACGAGGTAGATGTCCGTCTCCTTGCCCTCGGCGTGCAGCGACTCGAGCAGTTCCTCCGCATGGCGCAGGATGTTCGCCGAGTAGGCGCCGGCCATGCCACGGTCCGAGGAGAGGACCAGCACGGCGGCGCGCTTCGGGTTCTCGACCTCGGACGTCAGCACGTGCTCGATGTCCTGCTGCGATGACACGGCGGACACGGCGCGGGTGATCGCGTTGGCGTACGGCAGCGACGCGGACACGCGTTCACGTGCCTTGCCGATGCGGGACGTGGCGATCAGCTCCATCGCCTTGAAGATCTTCTGCATCGACTGGGTCGAGGCGATCTTCTGGCGGTAGACCCGGATCTGGGCTCCCATGGTGGTCCTTTCCTTACGTGTCCGCCTCCGGCGCCCGTCCGGTCATTCCTCATGGAACGATCGGACGGGACTGCCGTCGGCACAACGGGTCAGCGCTTCTGCTTGACGATCTTTTCCTGGGTGACCTGATCGGCCGCCAGCGGCTCGTGCTCCTCGTGGCCGGCGGCGACGAGCTTGCTGTCGCCCTCCCCGAAGAAGCCCTTCTTGAACGCCTCGACCTCGGTCTTGAGCGCCTCGAGGGTGGAGTCCTCCAGCTTGCCGGACTCGCGGATCGGGCCGAGCACGACCTCCTTGCGACGCAAGTGGTCCAGGAAGTCACGCTCGAAGCGCAACACATCCTCGACCGGAACCTCGTCCAGGTGGCCGTTGGAGCCGGTCCAGATGGACACGACCTGCTCCTCGACCGGGTACGGGGAGTACTGCGGCTGCTTCAGCAGCTCGGTCAGACGCTCACCACGGGCCAGCTGACGGCGCGTTGCCGGATCCAGGTCCGAGGCGAACATGGCGAAGGCCTGCTGGTCGCGGTACTGGGCCAGGTCCAGCTTCAAGGTGCCGGAGACCTTCTTCATGGCCTTGACCTGAGCCGCACCACCCACGCGGGACACCGAGATGCCCACGTCGACGGCCGGACGCTGGTTGGCATTGAAGAGGTCCGACTGCAGGAAGATCTGTCCGTCGGTGATGGAGATGACGTTGGTCGGGATGTAGGCCGAGACGTCGTTGGCCTTGGTCTCCACGATCGGCAGGCCGGTCATGGAACCGCCGCCCAGCTCGTCGGACAGCTTGGCACACCTCTCCAGCAGGCGGGAGTGCAGGTAGAACACATCGCCGGGGTAGGCCTCACGGCCCGGCGGGCGGCGCAGCAGCAGCGAGACCGCACGGTAGGCCTCGGCCTGCTTGGAGAGGTCATCGAAGATGATGAGGACATGCTTGCCGCCATACATCCAGTGCTGGCCGATGGCCGAACCGGCGTAGGGTGCCAGGTACTTGAAGCCGGCCGGGTCGGAGGCCGGGGACGCCACGATGGTGGTGTACTCCAAGGCACCGTGCTCCTCGAGCGTCTGGCGCACGGAGGCGATCGTCGAGGCCTTCTGGCCGACGGCGACGTAGATGCAGCGCACCTGCTTCGTCGGATCGCCTGACTCCCAGTTGTCCTTCTGGTTCAGGATGGTGTCGATGCCGATCGCGGTCTTGCCGGTCTGGCGGTCACCGATGATCAACTGGCGCTGTCCGCGGCCGATCGGGATCATGGCGTCGATGGACTTCATGCCGGTCTGCAGCGGTTCCTCAACGGACTTGCGCTGCGTGACGCCCGGAGCCTGGAGCTCCATGGCGCGGCGGGCCTCGGCCTCGATCGGACCCATGTCGTCCAGGGGTGCACCCAACGGGTCCACCACGCGGCCGAGGAAGGCGTCGCCCACGGGCACGGAGAGGACCTCACCGGTGCGCTGGACTTCCTGGCCCTCTTCGACGCCCTGGAAGTCGCCGAGAACGACGACGCCAATCTCACGGGTGTCGAGGTTCTGGGCCAGGCCCAGGGTCCCGTCCTCAAAGCGCAGCAGCTCGTTGGCCATGACGGAGGGCAGACCCTCCACACGGGCAATGCCGTCTGCGGCGGAGACGACGTGGCCGACCTCCACACGTTCGGTGCCGGCCGGTTCGTAGGATGCCGCGAACTCATTCAGGGCATTGCGAACATCGTCAGCGTTGATGGTCAAGTCGGCCATCTGCGTTCCCTGCTCTCTGGGGTTGGTGATCATCGACATGCCGATGACCGAAGGTGTCTTGTGGGTTCGTCAGACCGGCCTCAGCCGGCCATCTTCCGCTGGAGGTCATGCAGTCGGGACTGCAGGGAGGAGTCGACGACGTCGTCTCCCACCTGGACCCGGATGCCACCCACCAGCTCGGGGTCGACGGCCACGTCCAACTTCAGGTCGCGGCCAAAGAGGCGCTTCAATGCGGCGGCGAGCCGCTCCTGCTGAGCCGGGGCCAGCGCGCGAGCCACGGTGACTTCGGCGATCCACAGACGCTGACGCTCTGCCACGGTGTCCACGAAGCCGCGGATGAGGTCCACGGGCTTGTGGCCCCTCGGTGCTTCCACGGCCTGGCGGACCAGGAGCTTGGCCTCGGCGGAACCGTTGCCCAGGATCCGCTCAGCCAGGTTGCCCTTGGCCGAAGCGGGAGCCTGCGGATCCGTCAGTGCACGCTGGAGTTCGTGGGACTCCTGGACCGCACGGTTGAAGGACAACAGCTCATCGGACAGTCGACTGAGTCCGTCCAGCCCGTCGCGCTCGGCGGAGGCCGCCACGGAGGTGGTGGCCAATTGCTCGAGTGCGTCCCCGAAGTCCCGGGTGCGGGACCACTTGAGGCCGGCCAGGGTGGTGAGGACCCGCAGGGCATCCTCGGACACCTTGGACCCGAACAGCGAACCGACGACTCCGGTTCGACGCTCCACCGACCACGAGGGGTCGGTCAGGGCACGGCGCAGCGGGGCGCTCGAGTCCACCGCCGCCAGGGCGGTGAACAGCTCGGAAGCCAGCTGGGTGCCGCCGGAGACCAGGACGGGGTCCAGTTCCTGCCGGGCGGTGGCCAGCGAATCGCTCGATGCACCTGCCATTACTCAGCCACGCCTGCCGTGCCGGTCGCAGTGCCGGCGGTCGAGTTCCGCTCGAGGTCCTCGAGGAACCGGTCCACCACGCGCTGCGAGCGGGCGTCGTCCTCGAGGGATTCTCCGACGATGCGGCTCGCCAGGGTGGTGGCCAGGGCGCCGACGTCGGTGCGGAGCGAGGTCTCGGCCTGCAGACGCTCAGCGGCGATCTGGACCTGGGCCTGCTCGACCAGTCGGGCAGCCTCGGCGGCAGCCTTCTCCCTGGCCTCGGCCAGGATCTGGGCGCCTTCGGTACGGGCCTCCTCGCGGACGCGGTTGGCCTCGGCGTAGCCCTCCTGCTGCTGCTGCTCGTAGTCAGCCTTGAGGGCGTTGGCCTCGGCCTGGGCCTTCTCGGCCTTCTCGAGTCCACCCTCGATGGCGTCGACGCGGTTCTGGTAGGAGTTCTCCAGAGCCGGGGCGATGTACTTCACCACGAGGAACATCAACACGGCAAAGCCAACGGCGGTAACGAGCACCTCCCACCAGTTGGGAACGAGCGGGTTGGCGCCCTCGGCTGCAGCGAGAATCGCTTCAGACCTGATCATGTTTCAACCATCCTTTGGTGAAGTTTCCTGCTCTGTGGATGGCCGGCGAACCGGCCGGGAAGGGCAGGAATCAGAGGACGAAGGCGAAGACCAGGCCCAGGATGGCCAGGGCCTCGGCGAGGGCGAAGCCCAGCAGGGCGATGGGCTGCAGGATGCGCTGGGCTTCCGGCTGACGAGCGACGCCGTTGATGTAGGCGGCGAAGATCAGGCCCACGCCGATGGCGGAGCCGATGGAGGCCAGGCCGTAGCCGATCAGATTCAGGTTGCCTTCGATATCCATGGTGTTCCTTTCAAGATGCCTGACGGCAGGTTGTGCGGGGATTCCCGGCGGTGTCCGACGGTTGCCGGTACCGGGAGGTGCTGCGGTGGCGGATGACTCCGCCGAACCGTGCCCACCTTCAGCCAATGACGGCGGGCCCGGAAAGTCAGTGGTCGTTGGCGGCCAGCGCCCCTTGGATGTAGATCGCGGTGAGCAGGGTGAAGACGAAGGCCTGCAGGTACATGATCAGCAGTTCCAGGAAGTACATGGCCACGGAACCGAGGACCACGAGCACACCGGTGGCCTGGAGGGCGACGTTGCCCGTCTCCATGATCAGGAACTGGGCACCCGCGCCGGCCAGCATGATGATCATGTGCCCGGAGAGCATCGTGGCCATCAGACGCAGGGAGTGGGTCAGCGGCCGGACGAGGAAAGTGGAGATGATCTCCAGCGGCACGAGCAGCGGGAGGATCCAGCCGGGGACGCCACTGGGGACCACTGCCAGCTTGAAGTACTTGAGGCCGTTGCGCTTGATGCCCAGGCCGATCCAGATGATGTAGACGATCAGTGCCAGTGCATAGGCCGAGCCGGCGTGCGAGAAGCTCGGCAGCTGCAGGAAGGGAACGGCGCCGAACAGGTTGTTCACGATCACGAAGAAGAACAGGCCGAACAGCAACGGGACGAAGGGCTTGAACTCCTTCTCGCCGATGATGTCCCGGCCCATGCCGTTGCGCACGAAGGCGTAGCCTGACTCAGCGAGCCACTGCACCTTGCCCGGGACGAGCCCTGGCTTGCGCATGGCGAGCATGAAGAAGGCGGAGATGAGGATCACCGAGAGGATGATCATCAGCATCTGCTTGCCGAAACCGGTGCCATACTCGGCCACCCAGGGCAGGATGTCCGGCAGGTGGGTCTGGTCGATCGTGGGAGGAGCGAATCCACCCTCATCGGTGGAGCTGGCGAGCACGATCGGTAGCACGCTGATCCTCTCTGCAGTGTCGGTCAACGGAACGCGTACGGCGCGTCCCCACCCCGCGGTCAAGCGGGCGGCACAACGCAGCCCCGACCGTCGTTATTGATCGTTGATGAGCCTATCAAACCGGGCGTGGTGCTGATGACCAAAAAGCCCACTTCGACGCGGTTTTCGCGCCATCGGACGATTTATTTCTACGTTGCGTCGAAGTCACACCGTCATCGGCCCGACATCCGCCCGTGACCAGACCGTGACCCAAGGCCGTCAGGCGCCCCGTGTGGTCCGTTGAGACCCCCAGACGTCAGTCGTCGTAGATCTGCTGCCGCGTCCGGGCGAAGACGAAGACCTCGGTCACCTGCCAGGCCACGATCGCCACGAGCGCGCCGAGCCCGGCTGCCATGGTGTCCAACCAGACCGGCGGTGGAACCACGGTCAGCAGCACCGCCATCAGGATGATTTTCAGGACGAAGCCGAACAGGGCGATGAACACCGCCTGCTCCCGCCAGCGGTCCCAGGACCAGGCCGTCACCAGCAGGGTGAGTCCGGAGAGGACCACGACGGCGGCGCCGGCCAGTCCCAACGACGCGGCGGCGGTTCCGCCGGCCGTTCTCCCGACCACCAGCCAGGCGATGACCACGGCCACGGCCAGTGCGGCGACGGAGCCGATGAGGCAGGCGACGAGGATCCCCCACCAGCCGCGGGTGTTGACGCGCTTCGCGGATGTCTTCATGGGCGGGACTCCCTCAGTGATTCCCTCGAACGACGCACCCAGGGGTGCAGGGTCAAGTATCCGGCGCCCAGCAGCAGGATGCCGACGACCGGCAGGACGATCAGCCAGTCGAAGAAGTTCAGAGAGACCACCCCGTAAGCGATCAGGAAAGTCCACAGGTAGAGCAGCAGCACGGCCTGGCGATGCGTCCACCCGCCGTCCACGAGTTTGTGGTGCAGGTGTCCGCGGTCGGCCGAGAAGGGGCTGGACCCGCGGACCGTCCTGCGCACCACGGCCAGGGCCAGGTCCAGCAGCGGCAGGGCCATGACGGCGATCGGCAGCAGGATCGGCATGTAGGCCGGGACGTTGCGGAAGCGGAAACCCTCCATCGCCGCCACGTCGGCGGTCACGGCCACGGCGGCGGTGGCCAGGAGCAGACCGATGAGCATCGCGCCCACCTCGCCCATGAAGATCTTCGCCGGGTTGAAGTTGTGTGGAAGGAAGCCGAGGCAGGACCCGACGAGGACGGCCATGAGCAAGGTGGCCAGGTTCGAGTAGTCGAACTGGTTGATGGTCCGGGTCAGCAGGTAGGTGTAGATGAAGAAGGCGGAGCCTCCGATGACGGCCATCCCGGCGGCCAGCCCGTCGAGGCCGTCCACGAAGTTGATGGCATTCATGGTCAGCACGAGGATGAAGATCGTCAGACCGATCTGGATCGATTCGTTGCCCACCGGGATCCACCCCACCGGCATGGCCTCGACTCGGATTCCGTGGAAGGCCACCAGTGCGGCCGCCGTCATCTGGGCGGCGAGTTTGAGCGTCCAGTGCAGGTCCCACAGATCGTCCGCCACACCCATCGCCAGGACCACGGCGAGGGCGAACAGCAGCCCACGGATCGGATCGGGGTCGGAGAAGATGCCGTCCAGGAACGGGATCATGGCGCCGATTCCCAGCGCCACCAGCACGCCGGCTATCATGGCCACCCCACCGAGCTTGGGCACCGGCTCGCGGTGCACGTCCCGTTGGCGTTGTGGGGTGTAGACGCCCCCGGCCAGGGCGAGCCTGCGCACTGCCGGTGTCAACACGAAGCTGATGACGGCGGAGAGCCCCAGCAGCAGCAGGTAGACCTTCATTCCACCAGGTCCGGAACCACCGCGGCCAGCTCGCCGTAGGACAGGGCGCCGTGACGTACCACGCGGAAGGGCGAGACGGTGCAGTCGATGATGGTGGAAGGCTCGGAGACGGTGCGTTCGCCGTCGTCGAGGTAGACGGACACCGTGTCGCCGAGCATCTCGCGCGCGGCCCCGGCCGTCGTCGCCGCCGGAAGGGACGTGCGGTTGGCGCTGGAGACAGCCAGCGGGCCGAACTCCTGGAGCAGCTCACGCGCCACCTGGTCGTCGGGCACGCGCAGGGCGACGGTCCCCCGGGTCTCCCCCAGGTCCCACGTCAGCGAGGGCTGCGCCTGGAGGATCAGGGTGAGGGCACCGGGCCAGAACTGCTCGGCCAGGTCCCGGGCGCCTTGCGGGACATCGACGGCCAGGCCGTCCATCACCCGGGCGCTGCCGATCAGCACCGGCGGCGGCATGGCCCGTCCCCTGCCCTTGGCGGCCAGGAGCACCGCCACGGCCTGCGGGGAGAAGGCGTCGGCGCCGATCCCGTAGACCGTGTCCGTCGGCAGGACCACGCATTCGCGGTTGGCCAGTGCCGTCCGGGCGGCCTCGATGGCCTCGTCCAGTCCGGATTCCGTGGTGCAGTCAATCAGCAGGCTCACCGTGCCATTGTCCCATCCGTGCGCGCGGCGATCGTATAACGCGGCCGCCCGTTGAGGTCCTCCTGCGTCCGAATTCCCCTGAACAGCCCGTCGCGCCGCAGCAGGGCGGCCACCAGCTCACCCTGGGTGTCGTCGTGTTCCATCACGAGGGTTCCGCCCGGACGCAGCAGCCGGGCAGCCGTGGCGGCCACCACGGTCGGCACGCGCATGCCGTCCGCTCCCCCGCCGTAGAGGGCCAGGCCCGGATCGCGCCGCGCCTCGGCCTGGGCCGGGATGCGGCCGTCCGGCACGTACGGAGGATTGGACACCACGACGTCGGCGCGGCCGTCCAGGTCCGGTAATGCCGTCGCGGCGTCCGCGACGTGCAACGCGACACCGCGCGGGGCCAGGTTGGCGGCCGCCCACCAGGCGGCTTCGGGGTCCGCCTCCACCGCGTGGACGGTGGCACCGGGGACCTCGGTGGCCACCGCCGCGGCGATGGCCCCGGAGCCGGTGCACAGGTCGACCACCAGCGGGTTCGCAGTGGTTCTGTCCCCGGCGGCCCGTGCGGCGTCGATGGCCGCTCCGGCGACGAGCTCGGTCTCGGGGCGGGGCAGGAAAACGCCGTGGCCGACCTTCAGCTCGACGGATCGGAACGTCGTGGTGCCGGTCAGGTACTGCAACGGCGTGCGGGTGGCACGGGAGATGGACAGCCGTCGCAGGTCGACTGACTGGAGCGGATCCAGCCGCCGTCCGGCGATGGCCCAGGCTGCCACCTCGCCACGGCTGGCCCCGAGGACATGGGCGGCCAGCAACTCGGCGTCCGCGCGGGGCGAGTCTACGCCGGCCGCGGCCAGCAGCTCCGTCGAGGACCGCAGCAGGGACTCGAGCTCCACGGTGTCAGCCTGCCGGTCAGTCACAGGGTCAGTCTGAAGGTCGGTCACAGTGTCAGCCATGCTGTCCCAACGCCTCCAATCGGTGCGCCTCATCCATCTCGATGCAGGACTGCAGAACGGGTTCGAGGTCACCGTCCAGGACGGCGTCGAGATTATAGGCCTTGTATCCAGTGCGGTGGTCCGCTACCCGGTTCTCCGGGTAGTTGTAGGTCCGGATACGCTCAGAGCGGTCCATCGTCCGGACCTGCGAATGCCGGGTGGCGGCATTCTCGGCGTCGAGCTTCTCCTGCCGATGCGCCAACAGCCGGGAGCGGAGCACGCGCATACCGGCCTCGCGATTCTGGATCTGCGACTTCTCGTTCTGCATGGACACCACGATCCCGGTGGGCAGGTGGGTGATGCGCACGGCGGAGTCGGTGGTGTTCACGGACTGGCCACCGGGTCCGGAGGACCGGAACACGTCGATCTTCAGGTCATTGCCGGAGATGGCGACCTCCTCCGGCGCGTCCACCTCGGGGAACACCAGCACGCCGGCTGCGGAGGTGTGGATGCGACCCTGGGATTCGGTGACGGGGACGCGCTGCACGCGGTGCACGCCGCCCTCGAACTTCAGGTGCGCGAAGACGCCCTGGGACGGGTCGGTCGAGTTGCCCTTGATGGCCACCTGTACATCCTTGTAGCCACCGAGGTCAGACTCCGTGGTGGAGAGGATCTCGGTCTTCCAGCCTTTGGTCTCGGCGAAGCGCACGTACATCCGCAGCAGATCCGCGGCGAAGAGGGCCGCCTCCTCGCCGCCCTCGCCGCCCTTGATCTCCAGGATGGCGTCCCGCGCATCGGCCGGGTCCCGGGGAATGAGCAACCGTCGCAGTTTCTCCGTCGCCTGCTCCGCCGTGGTCTCGAGCTCTGGCACCTCGGCGGCGAACTCCTCGTCGTCCTCGGCGAGTTCGCGGGCATCCGCCAGGTCGGCCTCGGCCTGGGTCCATGCCCGGTGCGCCGCGACGATGGCACCGAGTTCGGCGAAGCGACGGCCCAGCTTCCGGGACAGGGCCTGGTCTTGGTGCACGGCCGGGTCCGCGAGTCTCTCGGTGAGCTCGTGGTGCTCGTCCAGCAGGTCCTGCACGGATTCGAACATGGGTGTCTTCCTTCAGTCAGGGGCGGTTCCCGCGGTGGGGCGAACGACTCAGCCCCCGCCCTCCCGCCGTCCAGCGCCCGATGGATACCGGGAGTCTGAGGACGACGGAGGGACGGGGGCCAGGGTGTGTCGCTACTTCTCGCCCTTGGAACCCAACGTGGTCTTGGAGACCAGCATGAGGAACTCGGCGTTCGACTGGGTCTCCTTGATCTTGTTCGTCAGGATCTCCAGTGCCTGCTGCGTGTCCAGACCGGACAGGACCCGGCGCAGCTTCCACATGATCTTGATCTCGTCGGAGGTCAACAGGTTCTCCTCACGGCGGGTGCCGGAGGCATTGACATCGACGGCCGGGAAGATGCGCTTGTCTGCCAGCTGACGGGACAGCCGCAGTTCCATGTTGCCGGTGCCCTTGAACTCCTCGAAGATGACCTCGTCCATCTTGGAACCGGTCTCCACCAGGGCGGTGGCGAGGATCGTCAGGGAGCCACCGTTCTCGATGTTGCGCGCGGCACCGAAGAACCGCTTCGGCGGATACAGCGCCGAGGAGTCCACGCCACCGGACAGGATGCGTCCGGAGGCCGGTGCGGCCAGGTTGTAAGCACGGCCCAGACGGGTCATGGAGTCGAGCAGGACCACCACGTCGCGCCCCATCTCCACGAGGCGCTTGGCACGTTCGATGGCGAGTTCGGCCACGGTCGTGTGGTCGTCGGCCGGACGGTCGAAGGTCGAGGCGATGACCTCACCCTTGACCGAGCGCTGCATGTCGGTGACCTCTTCCGGACGCTCGTCCACCAGCACCATCATGAGGTGCACCTCGGGGTTGTTGGTGGTGACGGCGTTCGCGATGGACTGCAGGATCATCGTCTTGCCGGCCTTCGGCGGGGAGACGATGAGTCCGCGCTGCCCCTTGCCGATCGGAGAGACCAGGTCGATCACGCGCGGGCCGACCAGCTTGGAGTCGGTCTCGAGGCGCAGCCGCTCCTGGGGGTACAGCGGCACCAGGTCGTTGAACTTGGTGCGCTTGGGGCTGTCCTCAGCCTGCTGGCCGTTGACAGAGGTCAGACGTACCAGGGCGTTGAACTTCTGCCGGTTGCCTCCGCTGTTGCTGTTGCTGTTCTGGCTCTCACCGTCACGCGGGGCGCGGATGGCGCCCACGACGGCGTCGCCCTTGCGCAGCCCGTACTTCTTGACCATGGACAAGGAGACGTACACGTCGTTCGGGCCGGGCAGGTAGCCGGAGGTCCGCACGAAGGCGTAGTTGTCCAGGACATCCAGGATGCCGGCGACGGGCAGCAGCACGTCGTCCTCGGTCATCTCGGTGTCGTCGACCTCGGGGCCGCTGCGACCGCGGCGATTGCGGTTGCGGTCGTTGCGGTTTCGGTTGCGGCGGTTGCGGCGGCTGTCCTCGTCGCGGTCGTTGTTCCGCTCGTTCCGGTCATTGTTCCGGTTGGCGCCCCGGCTGCCGGACTGCTGGTCGTTGTCCGACTTGTTGTCCTGCTGGCGATCGGTGTTCCGCTCGTTGCGATCGTTGTTCCGGTCGCTGCGGTCGTTGCGGCTGTTCCGATCATTCCGGTCGCCACGGCCGGAGCGGTTGTTGCGATCACCGCGGGCGTTCCGGTCGTTGGAACGCTCCTGCTGGCCGTCGGACCCGGAGCCGTCGCCGGCACCGTTCCGGGACTCGGAGACAGCCTCGGACGAGTTGTCCGCGGAGGCGGCCTGGTCCTCGCTGGTGGTGACGGCTGCCGACTCGGCGCGGCGCGAACGGGTCCGGCGGGCCGGGCGCTCGGGAGCGCCGCCCTCGGTGCCCGCTGCCGGCGTCGAGGCCTGCTTCTGGTCGATCGACTGGTCGGCCGACGAGTCCGCCTGCTTCTGGTCAGCTGACTGCTCGACCTGCTTCCGCTCGGCCTGGGTGCCAGTGGTCTTGCTGCCGCGGGACCGGCGCTTCGGTGCGGCCGCGCCGCCGTCGGCCTTGCTGTCGGCACCGGCCTTGCTGTCGGCACCGGCCTTGCCGTCTGATCCGGCCGGGGCGCTGGACGTGTCCTCAGTCTTCTTGCGGTCCGCGACGGAGCCGCCGCGCTGGTGACTGGAGATGGCGGCCACCAGGTCAGACTTGCGCATCCGGGATCCCCCGGTGATGCCGAGCTGGGAGGCAAGGGCCTGCAGCTGTGCCAGCTTCAGGCCGGCCAGGCCACCACCCGCCTGGGCGGCGGTGGTGGCTGCCGCGGCTGGTGCCTCGGTGGAATTGCCCGCGGAGGCCGTGGGCAGTTCAGTGGTTTCGGTCACGAAGGTTCCTTCTCCCTCGTCAGGCAGGATCCGACTGGAGGGATCCCGCGAAGTGTGTACCGGCTGCCACCTGAACAGGTGGCGGAAAACCGGGATTCAGTACCGGATCGGACTCGATCCGGGAAAGTCGAATCCAGGGAGCCAAGACAGGCCGAAGCCCGCTGGGACCGAACTGGTCCGCGTGGAGCCTGGATTCCCACCGACCACGGGATCCGCACTCTCAGCAGAACCCGGTCGACATCAGCCCGAGATGGGCTGGCCTGAGCGGTGTGTCTCCACCTTAGCACCCGTGGCGTCCACGGGCAGAATGCTGACACGCCATGGCTGCGCGGACCCCTCGAGGGCTGCCTGCAGGGCCGTCCGGGCACGGTCCGCCTGCTCCATGCCGTCGGCGAGCACCATGACGGTCGGACCGGCCCCGGAGACCACGGCGGCCAGGCCCTGCCGGCGCAGGTCTCGTACCAGTCCGACGGACTCCGGCATGGCAGGCTCCCGCTGGTCCTGGTGCAGCCAGTCGCGCGTGCCGGCCAGCAGCAGTGACGGCTCCTGGGTCAGTGCGTGCACCAGCAGTCCCACGCGGCCGGCGTTCGCGGCGGCCACGTGATGCGGGACCTGTGCGGGCAATAGTCCGCGGGCGGTCTCGGTGCTCAGCGGCCGCGCGGGGATCGCCACCACCGGCACCACCGCGGGATGCGGCCGCATGGCCGAGGAACGGTAGCGGCCATCCTCCTCCCAGGAGACGGTGAGCCCCCCGGTCAGGGCCGGCGCCACGTTGTCCGGATGGCCCTCCAGGTGCGAGGCCGCGTTGAGCAGGTCCGCCTCGGAAGCGCGTTCGTCCTCCGGCAGCAGGACGTCGGCGAGCAGGATGGCGCTGGCGTGGGCAGCGGCGGAGGAGCCGAGCCCACGGCCATGCGGGATCCGGTTGGTGGCCACCAGCTCCAGCCCGGTCACGTCCCAGCCCCGCTCGTGGAGGTATCCGCGCAGCGTGTCGATCACCAGGTGCGAGGAGTCGGTGGGGACCACGCCGGCCCCCTCCCCCTGCACCACAGCCGAGAAACCCTCGCCCACGGTGGTCACCGCCACGTCGTCCCGCAGGTCGAGGGCGAGTCCCATGGAGTCGAATCCGGGGCCGAGATTCGCCGAGGTCGCCGGGACGGAGACGCGCACGGTGACGCCGGCGGGCACGCTCCTCAGGCCCTGTTCCAGGCTCGGTCCCAAACCCTGCTCCGGGCGATTCGGCATCAGGCGAGCCCCAAGGCCTCGGCCACGGCCACGACGTCGAACGGCACCCTCTGCGGTTCGACGTCCGAGCCGTCCGCATTCCTGAGGGCCCACTGCGGGTCCTTGAGTCCGTGACCGGTCACGGTGATGACCCAGCGCTTGCCGGCCGGGACGTTGCCGAGGGCGTGGTGCTTGATGAGTCCCGCGACGCCGGCGGCGGAGGCGGGCTCCACGAACACGCCCTCCCGGGCGGACAGCCAGCGGTGGGCGGCCAGGATCTCCTCATCGGTGACAGAGTCGATCATGCCCCCGGACTCGTCGCGGGCCGCCTCGGCCTGCTCCCAGGAGGCCGGGTTGCCGATGCGGATGGCGGTGGCGATGGTGTCCGGCTCAGTCACGGGATGACCGAGGACGATCGGCGCCGCCCCAGCTGCCTGGAAGCCCCACATCGTGGGCGTCCGGGTGGCCACGGCCGGCAGCTCGACCGGCTCGGATCCAGCCGGGACGGCACCGGGGTGGGGGTTCGTATAGGGCTGGGAGTACTCCTGGTAGCCCTTCCAGTAGGCGGTGATGTTGCCGGCGTTGCCGACGGGCAGCAGGTGATAGTCCGGCGCGTCACCGAGCGCGTCCACCACCTCGAACGCGCCGGTCTTCTGCCCCTCGATGCGGTTCGGGTTCACGGAGTTCACGAGGAAGACCGGGTAGTTCTCGGAGAGCTTGCGCGCCACGTCGAGACAGTTGTCGAAATTGCCGTCCACCTGCAGCAGCGTGGCCCCGTGGGCGATGGCCTGGGAGAGCTTGCCCATGGCGATCTTGCCGTCCGGGACCAGCACGGCGCAGGTCAGCCCGGCCTGGGTGGCGTAAGCGGCGGCGGAGGCCGAGGTGTTGCCGGTGGAGGCGCAGACCACTGCCTTGGCACCCTGCTCCACGGCGGCGGTGATGGCCATGGTCATGCCGCGGTCCTTGAAGGAGCCGGTGGGGTTCATGCCCTCGAACTTCACCCACACCTCACCGTCCACGAGTTGGGACAGGGCCGGGGCCTCGATCAGCGGCGTGCCGCCCTCGCCGAGGGTGACCACCCGGGTGCTCTTGCTGACGGGCAGGCGGTCGGAGTATTCGCGGATGACCCCGCGCCATTGGTGTGCCACTGTCTTCAGTTCCCTTCGACTCGCAGGACCGAAACCACTTCGGTCACCACGTCCAGTTCCTTGATGGTGGCCACGGTGGCCGCCAAGTTCTGCTCCTTGGCCTCGTGCGTGATGATGCGCAAGAGTGACTCGGGAGCCTCATCGGTGTAGGCCTCGTCGGACTCCTCGACCACGAGGTCGTCCTCAGCCAGGGGGACCTGGCGCATGGACACGATCGAGACACCGTGTTCGGCGACGGCCGAGGCGATGGCGGCCAGCACGCCGGGGCGGTCCGCCACCCGGATGACGATCATGTAGCTCGTGCGCGCCTCCCCCACGGGCAGGGCCGGCACCACTGACCGCGGGGTGTGCGTGCGGCCGGCTCCGCCGCGGACCAGCCGGCGGGCGATGGAGACGGTGTCCCCCATGACGGCGCTGGCCGTGGGTGCCCCGCCGGCACCGGGGCCGTAGAACATCAGCTCGCCGGCGTTCTGCGCCTCGACGAACACGGCGTTGAACGCGCCGCGGACGGCGGCCAGCGGGTGCTCGCGCGGCAGCAGGGTCGGGTGCACGCGCAGGACGGCGCCGGCGGTACCGTCAACAGCCGTGATCCGCTCGGCGATCGCCAGCAGTTTGATGACGTAGCCGGCCTCGGAGGCGGCCTCGTTGTCCGCGGCGGTGATCCTGGTGATGCCCTCGCAGTAGACCTCGTCGATCCGGAACGGTGCGTGGAAGGCGAGGTTGGCGAGGATCGCGGCCTTGGCGGCCGCGTCATGGCCCTCGATGTCGGCAGTCGGGTCGGCCTCGGCGTAGCCGAGCTCCTGGGCATCCGCGAGAGCATCATCAAAGGCTGCCCCGGTGGAGTCCATCTGGTCCAGGATGTAGTTCGTCGTGCCGTTGGCGATGCCCATCACGCGGGTGACGGTGTCCCCGGCCAGGGAGTCCCGCAACGGACGCAGGATCGGGATGGCCCCGGCCACGGACGCCTCGAAGGAGAGCTGGGTGCCTGCCTCGGCGGCGGCCGCGAACAACTCCGAGCCGGACTGGGCCAGCAAGGCCTTGTTGCCTGTGACCACGGCTGAGCCGTTGCCGATGGCCCGTTCGATGAGCGACTTGGCGGGCTCGATGCCACCCATCAGCTCCAGCACGATGTCGGCGGAATCCACCAGCGCCTCGGCATCCGTGGTGTACAGCTCGCGGGGCAACTGGTAGTCGCGACGTCCGTCCGGGTTGCGGACGAAGACGCCGGCCAGTTCCAGGCGCGTGCCCACGCGGGCGGCCAGCATCTCGGCGTCCTCCGTGAGGATCCGGGCCACTTGGGAGCCGACGGTGCCGGCGCCCAGCAGCGCGATCTTCAGGGCCGGCTGCGGGGCGTGGGGCGCGGACGGGGTCGTGGCGGTCATGGTCCTCCGTTGGTTCTGGGGGATGGAACAGTGGGGGTCGAAAAGTGGGGGGCTCCGCTACAGACCGGTCTCGCGGGCGAAGAGGTCCTCTTCGGTCTCGCGGCGAATGATCACGCGGGCCTGACCGCCCCGGACCGCGACGACGGCCGGCCGGGTGAGCATGTTGTAGTTGCTGGACAGTGAATGGCAGTACGCACCGGTGGCGGGCACAGCCAGCAGGTCGCCGCGGGCCACGTCATCCGGCAGGTAGGCATCCTTGACAACGATATCCCCGGACTCGCAGTGCTTGCCCACCACCCGGGAGAGGACAGCCGGCGCGCCGGAGACGCGGGAGGCCAGTGCCACGGAATAGTCGGCCTCATAGAGGACGGGGCGGGCGTTGTCCGACATGCCGCCGTCCACGGAGACGTAGCGGCGGGGGTGGGTGGCGCCATGGTCACCGTCCACGGTCACGGTCTTGCGGACCCCCGCCTCATACAGGGTGAAGGCGGCCGGGCCGGAGATGGCACGGCCCGGTTCGATCGAGATCCGCGGGCAGTCCATCTCCAGTGCCTCGCACGCTGCGCCGACCACGCCGGCCAGCGTGGTGGCAATGTCCTGCGGCGTCCGCGGGGCGTCCGCGGCGGTGTAGGCGATGCCGTGCCCGCCGCCGAGGTCCAGCTCCTCCAGCTCGACACCGTGCTCCGCCTTGATATCGGCGAGGAAGCCCAGCAGCTTCTCGGCGGCGACGCCGAAGCCCTCGGGCTCGAAGATCTGCGAGCCGATGTGGCAGTGCAGTCCGCGCAGGTCGACGGACCCGGCCGCCAGGGCCCGAGCGACGGCCTCGGCGGGCCGCGGCCCGGCCGTCGCCNCCGCGCGACCCGGCCGTTCCAGCAGACCCGGCCGCACCAACAGAGCCGTCAGTTCCGACAGAGCCGCCAGTCCCCGCCATCGAGAGCCCGAATTTCTGGTCCTCGTGGGCAGTGGCGATGAAATCATGGGTGTGAGCGTGCACGCCGGGCGTCAGCCGCAGCATCACGGGTGCGACAGCACCGACCTCGGCAGCCAGCTCGGCGAGCCGGTCCAGCTCGTCCAGAGAGTCCACGACGATCCGCCCCACCCCGGCGGTCAGGGCCCGGCGCATCTCGTCATCGGACTTGTTGTTGCCGTGCAATCCGATGTGCGCGGGCTCGACGCCGGCGCGCAGCGCGGTGGCCATCTCGCCCCCGGAGGCGGTGTCCAGACGTAGGCCCTCTTCAGTCACCCAGCGGGCCGCCGGGGTGCACAGGAACGACTTGCCCGCGTAATAGACGTCCACGCCCCCGCACAGGTCGGCGAAGGCGTCATTGAAGGCGTCACGGAAGGCGCGGGCCCGGGCGCGGAAGTCGTCCTCGTCGAGGACGAGGAGCGGTGTCCCGTAGTCCCGGGCCAGCTGGGAGGCGGGCAGGCCCTGGACGGCGATCTCGCCGTCGTCATTCCGTTCCACTCCGGCGGCCCAGAGCTTGGTGACCAGGGCGTTCGGGTCTTCGGGGTAGTCGAGCCAATCGGGTGCCAGGGGCGAGGCCTTGCCAGTCGGACCAATCACGGTCACATCCGTTCCGGGGCGCTCACGCCCAGCAGGTCGAGTCCATTGGCGAGCACCTGCGCGGTGGCCTCGTTGAGCCACAGACGGGTGCGGTTGAGGTCGGTGACGTCCCCCGGCTGCACGTCGCCGGTCCTGCCCTCGGCCACGGGCACGATCCGGCACGCGGCATACCAGGAATGGTATGCGCCGGCGACGACCTCGAGGTGGCGAGCCACGCGGTGCGGTTCGCGGAATTCGGCCGCCTGGGCCACGATCGACGGAAATTCGCCGAGCCGGGCCAGCAGATCCGATTCGGTCGCATGCGTCAGCAGTGCGGCGTCGAAGACGGAACGGTCGACGCCGGCCGACTCGGCCGTGCGTGCCGCGCCGCGGGACCGGGCATGGGCGTATTGCACGTAGAACACCGGGTTGTCATTGGTCTTGGACGTGAGGATCTCCGGGTCGATGGTGATCGGGGAGTCCGCCGGATACCGGGCCAGCGAGTAGCGCAGCGCATCCGCCCCGAGCCAGTCGATGAGGTCCTTGAGCTCGATGATGTTGCCGGCCCGCTTGGACAGCTTGGCTCCGTTGACGGAGATCAGCTGTCCGATGAGCACCTCGATGTTGCGTGCCGGGTCGTCACCTGCGCAGGCGGCGATGGCCTTGAGGCGGCCGACGTAGCCGTGGTGGTCCGCGCCGAGCAGATAGATCTTCTCGATGAAGCCGCGGTCCTTCTTGGACAGGTAGTACGCGGCGTCCGCCGCGAAGTAGGTGGGCTCCCCGTTGGCGCGGATGAGCACGCGATCCTTGTCATCCCCGAAGTCGGTGGTGCGCAGCCAGACAGCATCCTCACGGTCGTCGATGTGGCCCTGCTCGCGCAACCGCTGCACGGCGTGTCCGATGGCACCGGACTCGTGCAAGTCCTTCTCGGAGAACCAGACATCGAAGTGCACGCCGAATTGGCCCAGCGTGTCCCGGATGTCCTGCATCTGGTGGCGGTAGGCCGCCTCCCGGATGACCGGGAGGGCCGCCTCCTCGGTGAGGGCGGTGACGTCCGGGTGCTCGGTGCGCACCTGGGTGGCCAGGTCCTGGATGTACTCCCCCGGGTAACCGCCCTCCGGCACGGGCAGGCCGTGCAGGCGGTTGTAGACCGACTGGGCGAACACGTTCATCTGGTGGCCGGCGTCGTTGATGTAGTACTCGGCCGTGACCTCGGCTCCCGAGGCGCGCAGCACCCGGGAGATCGCGTCGCCGAGCGCGGCCCACCGGGTATGGCCGATGTGCAGGGGGCCCGTGGGGTTCGCGGAGACGAACTCCATATTGACCACGCTGCCCGCCAGGGCGGTGTTCCGGCCATAGGCTGCTCCGGCCTCCACGACGGTGCGGGCCAACTCGCCCGCGGCCGCGGCGTCGAGCGTGACGTTCAGGAAGCCGGGGCCGGCGATGTCCACACGGGCCACACCGGGGACCTGCGCCAGCTTCTCGGCGAGCAGCGCCGCGAGATCGCGCGGGGCCAGGCCGGCCTTCTTGCCCAATTGCATGGCCACGTTGGTGGCCCAGTCGCCATGCTCTCGGTTCTTCGGGCGCTCCACCTTGATCGTGGTGGGCACCTCCACTGAGATCTCGCCGGAATCAACGGCATCCTGCAGGCAAACGGCCAGGGCTGTGGAAAGGTCTTCGGGGGTCACCCGCGACAGTCTAATGTTCTGGCGGTCCCCGTCCGTAACCGGAGCGGGACCCACCGGGGACCGCCAGCCGGTTTCCCGCACCGGCCCAGCATGGGGTAGGGTTATCAAGTCCTGATCGGCCCGCCGATTGAGTGACCCCCGCCTCCGTAGCTCAGGGGATAGAGCGTCTGCCTCCGGAGCAGAAGGCCGCAGGTTCGATTCCTGCCGGGGGCACCATCATCTCCTCGTTGATCGCTTCCCACCGGGCAGTCGGGCCAGGCGACGGTACACCGTCAGCGTGGAGTTCGTGGGTGTCAGGCGCTGGTCCCGGATTCCGGGCCGGTCCGCGTCCGCGGCAGGACGCCGATGACCTGGCCGGCCGCATCGAGGACATCGAGCCGGTCTCCGGAAGCGTCCGGGATGAGCCGGGCGGACACGGCCCCGTTGAGCCAGGTGTCCACGCCCTCGCAGAACATCATCGTCGAGACCAGACGTCCGAAATCCACCCGCTCCGCCGTCAGGGTCCACTCCCCCATCAGGCGGTTGCAGCCGTCGGAACCGTGCAGCCGGCCATCGGCCTCGAAGCCCAGCCACGGTTGGCCCGGGGCGTCGGAGCCCCAACGGCGATCGATGAGTTCGGCAGCGAGCTCTTCCATCACGCCATCGTAGGGCAGACGATGCCGTCATGGTCGACAGAAATCCGGGGGCAGGAGACACGGTGGAGGGCAGCGCTGCGGGAGAAGCGGTGGACAGAAGCACCGCCCTCGCTTTCATCATCGCCTGCCAACAGGACCCCGCCACCGGCACCGCCTTCCTTGGGGAGGACGCAGCCGGGATCGAGGCCGAACTCGAGGGCCTGGACCAGCCCTGGCTGCGGGGCCTGAGCATCGCGGAACAGGACGGCACGGTCATCGCCGCGTGCACCGTCGACTGGGATCCGGAGCCGTCGATGGCCTGGGTCCACGGCCCGTGGGGTACTCCCGAGCAGGTGGCCCGCCACGGCGCCGCCCTGGTGGCTGCGGTGTGCGACGCCGTCCCGGCAGGCATCGAACGCTTCGAGATGTGCGGCCACGTGGCGAACGTGTCCATGGCCGCCCTGGCCACCGACCTGGGCTGGATCGCCACGGAGGTGAACTACGCCATGGTGGTCCCGGCGTCCACGGCGGCGCGGTGGACGGCGCCCCCGGTGCGTCTCCGTGAACCGGTGCGCATCCGCCCAGCGGAGCCAGCCGACGTCGGGCACCTGGAACCGCTGCACACGGCCGAGTTCGGTGAGGCCTACGCGACGGCCACCCAATTGCTCTCCCGCCACCACACGGTGGTGGCGGTGGATCCTACCGGGGCGGTGCTCGGCTACGCCGCGGGCTCTCTCCAGGATGACGGCCAGGCCTACGTGGACTTCACGGCCGTGGTTCCCGGGGCTCGGCGCCTCGGGCTGGGCCGCCGGCTCGTCATCGGACTCGCCGAACGGCTCCTGGCCGCGGGAGACCCCGAGATGCTTCACCTGACCGTGCGGGAGTCCCGGGCGGCGGCTCATTCCCTGTACCTGTCCCTGGGGATGCGCCAGGACGCGGCACTTCAAGGCTACCGGGGGCCGCGGGTGACGGCCCAGCACGCCGGGTGAACCGCCCATCCCACCCCCTCAGGGCTGGGAGGCGACGAACTTCTTGCCCTTGGACACGGCGACAGCCTCGTCGAACTCGGCGCTGATCTCGGCCGTCTTCGCGGCTTCCGGGCGGTGGGTCGCCAGGGAGACGATGATGCCCACGATGGCAGCCAGCACGAAGCCGGGCACGATCTCGTACATCTCGAAGATCCCTCCCCAGGCCTCGTCCGGCATGTTGCCCCACCAGAAGACGATGACGGCGCCGACCACCAGCGAGGACAGGGAGCCCCAGGCGTTGAACTTCTTCCAGAAGAGGGCCAGGATCACCACCGGCCCGAAGGAGGCGCCGAAGCCGGCCCAGGCGAAGCTGACGAGGTCGAGGACACTGGCCTCGGGATCGAGGGCGATGAGGATAGCGATGATGGCCACCAGGACGACACTGCCGCGGCCCAGCCACAGCTCGCTCCGGACACTGGCCTTGCGCCCGAAGAGCTTGTAGAGGTCCTCCACCAGGGCGGAGGAGCACACGATCAGCTGGGAGGAGATCGTGGACATCACGGCGGCCAGCACGGCCGCGAGGACCAGTCCGGCCACGAGGGGGTGGAACAGGATCTGCGCCAACACCAGGAACACCGTCTCCGGATCGTCCAGCGTGATGCCGGGGCTCGCCTGGACGTAGGCGATGCCCACCAGCGCGGTCATGATGGCGCCGAAGGCACAGATGGCCATCCAGGCCACACCGATGCGCCGTCCGGCCACGGCGTCCTTCGACGAACGCAGTGCCATGAAGCGGACGATGATGTGGGGCTGCCCGAAGTAGCCCAGTCCCCAGGCCAGCGCGGAGATCACCCCGACCCACGTGGCGTTGGCGAGGAAGGACAGCCGGTTGGTGTCCTCGTCCATCCCGGCGTCTGCGGACCCGATCAGATCGACCATCTCGCCCCAGCCACCCAGGCTGATGATGGCGACCACCGGGACGGCGAGGAGTGCGGCCAGCATGAGCAGGCCCTGGACCACATCGGTCAACGAGGCACCGAGGAAGCCGCCGAACAGGGTGTAGACGATGGTCACGCCGGCCACGAGCAGCATGCCGACGAGGTAGGTCGAGTCGAACGAGGACTCGAAGAACTTGCCGCCGGCCACCATGCCGGAGGACACGTAGAAGGTGAAGTAGACCAGCACGATCCCGCCGGCCACGATCCGCAGCACATGCGTGCGGTCACGGAAGCGGTTCTCCAGGAACGAGGGGATGGTAATGGAGTTCCGGGCCACCTCGGTGTAGGACCGCAGCCGCGGCGCGATGAACTTCCAGTTCAACCAAGCGCCGATCGTGAGGCCGACGGCGATCCAGGCCTCGACCAGACCAGAGGCGAAGACCGCGCCGGGCAGCCCGAGGAGCAGCCAGCCGGACATGTCTGACGCACCGGCGGAGAGCGCCGCCACGAACGGCGGTAGCTTGCGACCGGCCAGCATGTAGTCGTCGAGGTCGTTGTTCTTCCGGGATGCGTAGAAGCCGATGGCCAGCATCGCGGCGAAGTACAACAGGATCGCTATGAGTTTGAAGGTGGTGTCCATCATCTCCTCGTCCCCAAGGCGCCTCATGGCCCGGGACATCGACATCAGGGTGCGGTGGGGTCACCCTTTCACGTGAAGGGGGTCACCGCCAGCCGGTCACCACCATCCGCCGTACCGGGCCGACGCGGATCGGCCCCGGCGCCTACTGGAGCAGGGTCTTGTCGTCCAGCGTGGCACCCTTGATCTTCTCGAACTCGCCGAGCAGGTCCCGCACGGTCTTGCCGCGCTTCTGCTCCGCATCGAGGTCGAGGATGATCTGGCCGTCGTGCATCATGACCAGTCGGTTGCCCACCCGCAGTGCCTGTTCCATGTTGTGCGTGACCATCAGCGTGGTGAGCCCCTGATCCGTGACGATCTGCTCGGTCAGCCGGGTGACCAGCTCGGCACGCTGCGGATCGAGGGCGGCGGTGTGCTCGTCCAGCAGCAGGATCCGCGGGTCCGAGAATGTGGCCATGAGCAGGCTCAGGGCCTGACGCTGGCCACCGGAGAGCAGCCCGACCTTGGCCTTGAGCCGGTCCTCAAGGCCCAGTTCCAGGACGGAGAGCTCCTCCGCGAAACGGCGGCGCTTGGCATTGGTGACACCTCGACCCAGCACCCGGGTGGCACCGCGCTTGTCCGCGATCGCCATGTTCTCCTCGATGCTCAGGTGCGGCGCGGTTCCCGCCATCGGGTCCTGGAACACCCGACCGACCAGCGCGGCGCGGCGGTGGTCCTTGAGCCGCGTGACATTGCGTCCATCGATCGTCACGGTCCCGGAGTCCGGGGTCAGTCCGCCCGAGATCACGTTCAGCACCGTGGACTTGCCGGCCCCGTTGGAACCGATCACCGTGACGAAGTCGCCCTCGCGCAGGTGCAGCTCGATCCCCCGCAGGGCGCGCCGCTCGTTGACGGTGCCCGGGAAGAACGTCTTGTTCACGCCAGTCAGTGTCAGCATCAGCGGGTACCTCCTGCGGTGGGGGTGTCCGGTGCGCCCGCGGATGCACCGGCGGTCGCACTGGCCGGCGACGGCGGCGCCTCGGCTCCCGCGGCGGCGGCACCGCCCGGATCCGCCCGGTTCAGCAATGCCTTGCGGCGCCGGAAGAACGGCATCTGCGGCACCACCAGGGCGATCACCACCAGCACGGCCGAGACGAGCTTCATGTCGTTCGGGTCCAGACCCACCGTGAGGGCCAGCTGGATGGCCACCCGGTAGAGGACAGATCCGGCGATGACGGCCAGGACGGCCACGAGGATCGAGCGCGTGCCGAAGATGGCCTGGCCCAGGATCACGGACGCCAGGCCGGCGATGATGAGGCCGATGCCCATGCCGATGTCCGCGAAGCCCTGGAACTGGGCCACCACGGCGCCGCTGAGTCCGACGAGGGCGTTGGACAGCGCCAGGCCCAGGATCTTCTGGTTGTCCGTGTTGACCCCGTACGAGCGGATCATCTTCTCGTTGTCACCGGTGGCCTGCATCGCCAGGCCGAGGTCCGTGTGCAGGAACCAGGCCAGGACGAACGCCAGCAGGATGGCCACGGCCGCGAAGATGCCGATAGAACCCCAGCCGCCGATCAGCCCGGCCTCCTTGAGCGGACTGATGGCCGTCTCCTCGCCCAGCAGTGGGACATTGGCCTTGGCCATGATCCGCAGGTTGATCGAGTACAGCGCGATCTGGGTGAGGATCCCGGCCAGCAGACCGTTGATGCGTCCCTTGGTGTGCAGCAGGCCCGTGATCACGCCCGCCAGGAATCCCGCCACGAAGGCCAGCAGGAAGGTCAGGTACGGGTTCACCCCGTTGACGATCGAGATGGCGGCGACGGCCGCGCCCGTGGTGAACGAGCCGTCCACCGTCAGGTCTGGGAAGTCGAGGATGCGGAAGGTCACGTAGACCCCGAGGGCCATGATCGCGTAAATCAGGCCCAGCTCGATGGCGGTGTTCATGAAGGGACGCCTACTCCTGGCCCACCACGTGGTCGGCCTCGTCGATCATTGACTGGGGGATCTCCACGCCCATGGCCTCGGCAGCAGCCGGGTTCACGTACAACTCCGGTTCGGTGAGGGTCTCCACCGGCATGGTGGCAGGGTCTGCACCCTCGGTCAGGATGCGGAGGGCCATGTCCGCCGTCTGCGCTCCGAGCTTGTCATAGCTCAGGCCGTAGGTGGCCACCCCGCCGCGCTCCACCGAATCGCCCTCGGCGGGGATCAGAGGGATCTGGCGGTCCTGGGCCACACCGATCAGGGTCTCCAGGGCGGACACCACCGCATTGTCGGTGGGCACGTAGAGGGCGTCGA
This sequence comes from Citricoccus alkalitolerans, assembly GCF_039528175.1. Classification (NCBI taxonomy): domain Bacteria; kingdom Bacillati; phylum Actinomycetota; class Actinomycetes; order Micrococcales; family Micrococcaceae; genus Citricoccus; species Citricoccus alkalitolerans. The sequence continues at coordinate 512,621 of NZ_BAAALH010000001.1, read as the reverse complement.
CATCGGAGAGCGAGTTCGCGGCCTGCTGCACCTCGGAGGAGTTGGAGACGGTGGCCTCGACGATCTCCAGGCCCAGTTCCTCTGCGGCCTCCTTGGCCCATTCGACCTGGACCTCCGAGTTGACCTCACCGGAGGAGTAGACGATGCCCACCGTCGTGGCCTCCGGATCCAGCTCGGTCAGCAGGGTCAACTGCTCCAGCACGGGGTTGGCGTCGGAGGTGCCCGTGACATTGCCGCCGGGGGCCTCGTTCGACTCCACCAGGTTGGCCGAGACCGGATCGGTCACGGCGGTGAAGAGCACCGGGACGTCGGTGATGGCCTGGGCGGCGGTCTGAGCCGACGGGGTGGCGATCGCGAGCACGAGATCGTGGTCGGCGGAGGCGAAGGAACCGGCGATGGTGTTGGCGGTCGCCTGGTCACCCTGGGCGTTCTGGACGTCCAAGGTGATGTCCAGGCCGGACTCCTCGATCCGTGCCTCGAACCCGGCGCGGGCCGCGTCCAGGGAGGCGTGGGCGAGGAACTGCGACACACCGATGGAGTAGGACTCGGCGCCGTCGCCGCCCTCGGTTCCGGAGCCGCCGTCGCCTCCGTCATTGCCGCAGGCAGTCAGGGCGAGTGCGGAGACGGCGAGCAGCGCTCCTGCACGGAGTCCGGTGCGATTCTTCTGGCTACCGAGCATCATGGGGGTCCTTTCACCACGCCGTACGCCGGGTGGACGCTGGTGCGCCGGTGCGAGGGATCCGGGGTACGACGGTTACCCACACTAGTCGTGTTTGACGTAACGCGGATCACTTATCGGACCGTCTGTCCTCCTCGAACCATCAGCGCTCCGGTTTCGTCCACCGTCGCGGCACTGGCGGCCTCTCATGTCCAGACGCGGCGGTCGGCTAGTACGTTTGTTCGATGCCGGAGAGTATGCCCACCGGCCCGCGCGCCCCCCGTAGACTGGCCGGTGCCATGTCCGAAGCCACAACGCACCCCTCCGTGCACGCCTCCACCATTCGCCTGGAATACCCACCGAACCTGCCCGTCTCCGCCGAACGGGACCGGATCATGGGTGCCATCCGTGACCACCAGGTCGTCATCGTGGCCGGTGAGACCGGGTCGGGCAAGACCACCCAGCTGCCCAAGATGCTCCTCGAACTGGCCGACGAGGGAGTGCTGGATGCCGAGCGGATGATCGGTCACACCCAGCCCCGGCGCCTGGCCGCCCGCTCCGTGGCCGAACGCATCGCCCACGAGCTCGGCACGGAGATCGGCTCCGACGTCGGCTACCAGGTCCGCTTCACGGCCCAGACGTCGGCAAGGACACGGGTCAAAGTCATGACGGACGGCATCCTGCTCGCCGAGATCCAGCATGACCCATTGTTGTCCAGGTACTCCGCGATCATCATCGATGAGGCCCACGAACGCAGCCTCAACATCGACTTCCTGCTCGGATACCTCAAGCGCCTGCTGCCGCAGCGCCACGACCTGCGCGTCATCATCACCTCCGCGACCATCGATCCTGAGTCCTTCGCCGCCCACTTCGCACTGCCCGATGCCGCTGGTCAGGACGAGCCGGCCCCGATCATCGAGGTCTCCGGCCGCACTTATCCCGTGGAGATCCGCTACCGCCCCCTGGACGCCCCGCGCCGAGGCGGCACACAAGGAGGGACGGAGGGCCCCGGCGACGCGGACCGTGATTCCTCTGCCCCCTCCGGATCCTCGGAGTTCGACGCTGACACCGAGGAGGAGTCCCGCGACCCCGTGGACGCGGTGTGCGATGCCGTGGACGAGCTGTCCCGCGAGCCGGACGGGGACATCCTCGTGTTCTTCTCCGGCGAGCGGGAGATCCGTGATGCCGCGGAGGCCTTGGCCCCTCGCGTCGCCGCCAACCGCCGCCTCGGGGACGCGGAGATCCTGCCGCTCTACGGGCGGCTGTCCATGGCCGAACAGCACCGCGTATTCTCCACTGGTCCCAAGCGGCGCATCGTCCTGGCGACCAACGTGGCGGAGACCTCGTTGACCGTTCCCGGGATCAAGTACGTCATCGACACCGGTACGGCCCGTATCTCCCGGTACTCCCACCGCACCAAGGTCCAGCGACTGCCGATCGAGCGCATCAGCCAGGCCAGCGCCAACCAGCGGTCCGGGCGTTCGGGCCGTACCTCGGACGGCATCGCGATCCGCCTCTACTCGCAGGAGGACTTCGAGTCCCGCCCCGAGTTCACCGACCCGGAGATTCTGCGCACCAACCTCGCGGCCGTCATCCTGCAGATGTGCTCCATGGGTGTGGCGACCACCCCGGCCGACGTCGGCGACTTCCCCTTCCTGCAGCCGCCGGACTCCCGCCAGGTCACCGACGGTGCCGCCCTGCTGACCGAGCTGGGGGCCCTGAACAGCGGCCAGCCGGATGAGCGCGGCAGGTCCTACCCCAAGGGCACCATCACGCCGGTCGGCCGGAAACTGGCCCGGCTCCCCGTGGACCCGCGCCTGGGCCGGATGATCGTCGAGGCCGGCGAGCGCGGCTGCGTACGGGAGGTCATGGTCCTCGCCGCGGCCCTGACCATCCAGGATCCTCGCGAGCGCCCCACCGAACAGCGTGCTCAGGCCGACGAGCAGCACTCCCGCTTCAAGGACGAGAACTCCGACTTCTCGGCACTGTTGAACCTGTGGGCCTACCTGCGCGAGCAGCAGAAGGAACTGTCCGGCAACCAGTTCCGCCGGATATGCCGCACCGAGTACATCAACTACCTGCGTGTCCGTGAGTGGCAGGACCTGGTCCAACAGCTGCGCCAACTGGCCAAGCCGCTGGGCATCTCCGTCTCCGCCGGGCCTGTTGACCCGGTGGGACAGCACGAGCCCGTGCACCGGTCACTGCTGACCGGCCTGCTGTCTCACATCGGAGCCTGGGACGAACGCAAGCGCGACTACCAGGGTGCCCGCAACACGAGGTTCGCGGTGTTCCCGGGCTCGGCGCTGTTCAAGAAGAGGCATGCCTTCGTCATGGCTGCCGAGCTCGTGGAGACCTCTCGGCTCTGGGCCCGGATGGTCGCCAAGATCGATCCGGTCTGGGCCGTGGAGGCCGCCGGCGCCCTGGCGAAGAGGACCTACAACGAGCCCCACTGGTCTCGGCGCTCCGGCTCGGTGGTCGCGCGGGAGAAGGTCACCCTGTTCGGTGTCACCCTGATCCCGGACCGGCAGGTCCAGTTCTGGCGGATCGACCCGGCCGGCTCCCGTGAGCTGTTCATCCGCCATGCCCTGGTGGAAGGCGATTGGAAGACCCGGCACCACTTCTTCGCCCGCAATCGGGCGGCCTTGGCCGAGGTCGAGGACCTTGAGACGCGCCTGCGCCGCCGCGACCTCCGCGTCTCGGACCAGGAGCTCTTCGACTTCTACGACGCCCGTATCCCGGCCACCGTCGTCTCCGAGCGCCACTTCGACTCCTGGTGGAAGAAGACGCGGCAGACGTCCCCGGACCTGCTGGATCTCGATCAGCAGTCGCTCCTGGCTGTGGACACCGAGGAGCTGGACACGGACCGGTTCCCCACGGTGTTCCACCACCCCACGGACGGGGGCGGCATCGACCTCGAGCTGTCCTACGATTTCAACCCGGCGGCGGGGGCGGGCGAGCCGGACGGCATCACCGTCCTCATCCCGGTCCTGATGCTCAACCAGATGGACCCGGAACGGTTCCGCTGGCTCGTCCCGGGGCTGCGTGTCGACCTGGTGACCTCTCTGATCCGCTCCCTGCCCAAGGCCGTGCGCAAGAATTTCGTGCCGGCGCCGGACGTGGCTCGGGCCGCCGTCGAGCAATTGGACCGGGACGCGGACCCCGCTGCGGACGATCTGCTGCCCGCCCTGGAACTGGCCCTGCGCCGGTTGAAGGGGGTGGTCATCCCCCCGGATTCCTGGGACCTGGCCGCCGTCCCGCCGCACCTGGTGCCCGACTACCGCGTGGTGGACGCCCGCGGTGCCGTGATGGGCACCGGTCAGGACCTCACCGCGCTCCAGGATCGGCTGGCCGGGGCGAACCGCACGGCCATCGCGGAGTCGCTCGCGCGCTCCGGTGGCGGCGGCGCGGGCGGCGACGCCGACTCGGCACCGTCCCCGCAGAACGTCCGGCCCGGCGCCGCTGGCCATCACGCCGGCCGTTCGGCCGACGGGCCGACCAATGCGGCCTTCGCCGAGCGGCACGGTCTGACCGACTGGGTGGTCGGGGACATTCCCCGGAGGGTGGACACCGAGATCTCGGCAGGCTCGACCGGCTCGGGCAGGCAGAGGATCACGGGTTACCCGGGACTCACTGCCGAGACCGCCCGGGACGGGTCGCCCGCCGCGGGTCTGACGGTGTTCCGCACCGAGGAGGATCAGCAGGCTGCGCACCGGGCCGGCGTCGTGAACCTGTTGTTGGCCCTGGTGCCCAGCCCTCAGCGCTACGTCCTGGACCACCTGGACAACCGGGAGAAGCTGACGTTCACGCAGAACCCCCACGGTTCGGTGGAGCAGCTGATCAACGACTGCACCCGCGCCGCCGTGGACCGTCTGGTACCGGAGTCCCTGCCGTTCACCGAGGCCGAGTTCCGCCGGCTGTTCACCACCGTGCGGGCCGAGCTGATCGACACCGTCTTCGCGGTGACGGCCATCGTGGAGCAGGTGTTGTCCCGGGCCACCCAGGTGCGCAAGGAGCTCAAGGGATCGGTGTCCCTGGCCATGGCCCCGGCCCTGAACGACATCAAGGCCCACTTGGAGCAGTTGGTGTTCCCGGGGTTCGTCGCCGCCACCGGGTGGACCCACCTGCAGCACCTGCCCCGGTACCTGCAGGGCATGCTCCGGCGGATCGAGAAGCTCAAGGCGGGCGGCCAGGTGCAGCGCGATGCCCGGGACATGGCCGTGGTGCAGGACCTCGAGGACGCCTTCGATGCCGAGGTGCGGAAGCTGCCAGCCGGCCAGTCCGCCCCGCCCGCTCTGGACGCCGTCCGCTGGCTCATCGAGGAGCTCCGCATCAGCTACTTCGCGCAGGACCTGGGGACGGCCGTCTCCGTCTCGGAGAAGCGGGTGCGCCAGGCTCTGAAGCAGGCTACCGCCTAGACCGGCGACTCCGGGGCAGGGCCAGCTGCTCCGGACTTGGCTCGGCTGGTCCGGGATCGAGTCAGTCCTCGGGTACGTGCTCCGTGTGGCCGGCCACCCGCAGCCCGGCCCGGATCCGTTCGGCAGCCTCGTCGAGGTGCTCGGGCTCGGGGTTGTTGTCCACCTGGTCCAGGTCGAAGTCATCGAGGGAGTTCGACGGCCAGACGTGCACGTGCAGGTGCGGGATCTCGTAGCCGGCCACCATGAGTCCGGCCCGGTGGGCGTTGAAGGCCTGGACCTGGACCTGTCCGATGGCCTGCGCGACGGTCATCAGGTGGGAGACCAGCTCCGGTTCGGCGTCGGTCCAGAGGTCGATCTCAGCACGCGGCACCACAAGGGTGTGGCCCTGGGTCAGGGGTCCGATCGAGAGGAACGCCACGCATGTCTCGTCCTTCCAGACGAACCGGCCGGGCAGTTCTCCGTTGATGATGCGGGTGAAGACGGTGCTCATGGTGTGGCCTCCTGGTACGGGACTGGTGCTCACTACTGCTTCGATCTTCCCCCGGGGGACCGGCATCGGTCCACGCGGGGCCGGCGTCATGGCCTGTCCCCGGTGGCCACGGGCCGTCCCGGGGTATTGGACCAGGCCGACCAGGATCCTGGGTACAGGGCGGCGGGGACCCCGGCGATATGCAGTGCCGCGATCTGGTGGGCCGCGCTCACGCCGGACCCGCAGTAGGCGCCCACGATGCCGGCGTCGTCCACGCCCAGCGCCCGGAACCGTTCGGCGAGCTCGCAGGCAGGCCGGAAGTGCCCGGTCTCGTCCACGTTGTCAGCGGTCGGGGCGCTGAGCGCCCCGGGGATATGGCCGGCCTGGGGGTCCAACGGCTCGGCCTCGCCGCGGTAGCGCTCCACAGCACGGGCGTCCAACAACACCCCGTCCTCGGGTAGCACGGCGACATCGTCCATGGTCAGCACCGGCATCTGGCCCCATGTGGTCCGGACGCGCCCGGGCCGGGGGATGACGTCTCCGGCCTGCAGCGGCAGGTTCGCCGTTCGCCAGGCCGCCAGCCCGCCGTCGAGGAGGTAGGCCTTCTCCACCCCTGCGTGCCGCAACAGCCACCAGGCGCGGGCCGCAGAGGTGCCGTGGGTGTCGTCGTAGACCACCACGGTGTCGCCGTCGTTGAGGCCGAGCATGCGGACGGTGTCCCCGAAGCGGGACGGATCGGGCAGCGGATGGCGGCCCTCCTGCGGTCCGTAGTGGCCGGCCAACTGGCTGCCCATGCTGACGTAGACCGCCCCGGGGATGTGGCCTCGGAGGTACTCCTCATGACCGTTGCCGGAGCCCAGCGGCGTCCACCGCACATCCAGGATCTTGAGGGTCTCCTCCGTCGGAGCGGGCTCCCGCCCCACGAAGCCGGGCGGCCGATCGGCAGGCAGGTCGGCAGGCGCCAGGCTGTCACGGCCCTGCCAGGAGGCCAGGACCCGCACGTCGACGAGGACGGGGGGCTGGGACGCTAGATCCACGTGCTCTCCCCCTCCTCCAGGACCGTCAGTTCCGTGCCATAGCGGTCGGCGAAGGTGGTGGCCTGCCTGCGGTACATCGGCAGCCCTCGCTCGTTGAGCAGCCCGTCGTGCACCGGGATGGCCTGGCGGGGACGGACGGCGGTGATGAAGTCCACCATCTCGGACAGCTTGCTCCACGGGGCGCTCAGCGGTACCAACAGGGTGTCCGGGGCAGGACCCGGAGGCACGATGTAGCTGTCCCCCGGGTGGTAGACGAGGCCGTCGATCAGATAACCCGTATTGGCCACCACGGGGATCTGCGGATGGATCACAGCGTGCTGGCCTCCGACGGTCTGCACCGCGAACCCGGCCGTCTCGAATTCCTCCCCAGGCCCCGTGGGGATGATCCGGTTCGGGTCCACGCCGGCGGACGGCGCCGCCGCGGTCAGTCGTGCCACCGCAGCGACGGGTGCCCGCACCGTCACGTCCGAATGTGCGGCCAGGTACTCAAGGACCGGGCCGTCGTCGAGGTGGTCGGCGTGCTCGTGCGTGACGAGGATGTGTTCGGCGCCGTCGAGGGCCACCGGGACATCGGTGAAATTCCCGGGATCCAGGACGAGGCGACGCCCGTCCCTCTCGAGCCGGATGCACGCATGGCCGTACTTGGTGAGGACTATCTGGCTAGGCACTGCTCCACCCTAACGGAGGAAGGTGCTCCACGTCAGGCACGAATTCCCTGCCGGCCTCCCCTGGTCCGGCTCCCTCGCCACGCGAGACCTGCACGCTGGTAGCCTTACCTGGATGAATGCCGGACCTGTGAAAAGCCGCTCCACCCGGCAGAAGACCGCCGTGAACCGGGCCCTGGACGAGCTCACCGACTTCGTCAGCGCCCAGGACCTCTTCGCCGTTCTCAAGGAGCGCGGCGAGCAGGTCTCCCTGGCCACCGTGTACCGCGTCCTGCAGCAACAACAGCAGGACGGGTTGGTTGACGTGTTGAACCCGGACGACGGCGAATCGCTGTTCCGCCGTTGCGTGGCCCAGACCCACCACCACCACCTGGTCTGCCGCCGCTGCGGCCGCGCGGTGGAGATCGAGGCCCCCGCCGTGGAGCAGTGGGCCGCCCGGATAGCGTCCGAGCACGAGTTCACCGAGGTGGAGCACACGGTGGAGATCTACGGGATCTGCCCCGACTGCTCCCGTTCCTGAACCTCTTCCGGCGTGCAGTCCGGGTCCACGAGAACCGGGGCGTCGCCGTCCGCGGAGCCGTGCAGGGAGCCCAGACCGTAGACGGCTTCCAGATTCGATCGCGTCATGACCTCCTCAGGGCGGCCGGAGGCCACCACCCGGCCATGCACGAGGATGACGTGGTCTGCGGCGCGTGCCTCGTCCAGGTCATGCGTGGTGAGGACCACCGAGTGTCCGTGAGTGGTCTCGGCGTGGATGATCCGGTCGATCGTCCGGGCCGAGGTGATGTCGAGTCCGGTCATCGGCTCGTCCAGCATGAGCACCTCGTGCCCCTGGGCCAGGCCTTGGGCCACATACACGCGCTGCCGTTGACCGCCGGACAGCTCGTCCAGGTGGCGGCCTGCCAGATCCTCGACCTTCATCTGCTCCAGGGCGTCCCGCACCGCCGCACGGTCGGCCTTCGTGAACGGCCGCAGCCACCCCGCGGCCGGATAGCGACCCATCCGGACCACATCCCGCACGGTCATCGGCGTGCCCACCGGGTAGACCACGGACTGCATGACATAGGAGATGCGCTGCCTGTTGTCCCGGACCGAGCCGCCCAGCACCGTCAAGGTGCCCGACGCCGGCTCCAGCACCCCCGCGATCGCCTGCAGGAGAGTCGATTTTCCGGAGCCGTTGGGTCCGATGACAGCGGTGACCCCGCCCAGCGGGATCCGGAACGAAGAGGAGTGCAGGGCGACCTGATGACCATGGGAGAGGACGAGGTCACGTGCCTCGACGAGGGCGCAGCTCATGCGCTCACCGCGTCGTTGATCCCGTGGTTCATCGGATGCGCCGGGCGTCCCCGCCGTCGCACCCGTCGGACCGCCTCCCGGACGGCCAGGACGAGGAAGAACAGCACGATCGGCACCAGCGCCATGGTCGCCGAGCCGGCTGTGCCCCAGTAGTAGCTCAGGGTCAGCCCGCACCAGACCGACACCACCGCGATGGCCACGGACCAGGTGATCATCACCGGCACTGTACGGGAGACGAGGGCCGCGGTGGCCGGTGGCCCGACGAGCAGGCCGAACACCAGCAGCGTCCCCACGGCCTGGAAGCTGCCGATGACGGCCGTGGCGATGAGGACGAGCAACAGCCCGTGCGTGAGCTTCGGGTGCATCCCCAGCGACTGGGCCTTGGCCGGGGAGAACGAGAGGGACATCAGGGGCCGGTACAGCAGCACGGCGAAGACGATGACCACCACGGCCATCACCGTCTGCGTGCGGATGTCCTCCCAACTGACACCGAGGGCGTCGCCGAAGAGGATGGCCGTCAACGAGCCCGTGTAGGACTCGGACTTCGAGATCAGGACCACGCCGAGGGCCATCATGCCCACGAACAGCAGGCCGATGGAGGTGTCCTCCTTGAGTGTGGTGGTGCGGTAGATCAGCTGCATCCCTCCCACCATGGCGGCCGCGGCGATGGCGGCGCCCAGGTAGGGCGAGAACCCGAAGAGCACGGCGGCGGCAATGCCGGGGATCACTCCGTGGACGAACGCGTCACCGAAAAAACTCATACCGCGCAACACCAGCCACACGCCTACCACGGAGCACATCACCGCAGCCACGAGGCCGCCGACCAGGGCGCGCTGCTGGAAACCCAGGGCGAAGGGCTCGATCAGCCAATCCACGGAGAACATGGAGAACGAGGACAGCACATCACTCACTGTAGGGCCTCGGCGAGGGTGCGGGCGTTGAGCACCATCGCGTCAGCATAGGTCTCGGCGCCGGAACCCTCCGGGCCGATTCCTCCCTCGTAGAGTTCCACGACCGGGACCTCTCCCCCGGTCTCGGCGGAGAGTGCGCCCATGAGCTTGTTGCCGGACCCAGCACTGGTGACGAGGGCATCCGCACCCTCCTGGTTCATCTGGGTCACCAGTCCGGCCAGTTCGCCGGAGGACGGTTCGACGTCCGTGGAACCCCCGGGGATGACCACGCCGGCGATGTCGAGCGCGTAGGCCTCGGCGAAGTAGTTGTAGGCGGCGTGGTCGGTCACCAGGGTGCGGCGGTCCTCGGGGATGGTCTCCAGGATCTGGCGCACCTCGGCGTCCACCGCGGCCAGTTCCTCGGCCGTCTGGGTACCGCAGTCCGCGTACTGTCCGTCTCCGGTCACCTCGGCGAGCTCGGTTCCGATCAGCTCGGCCGCTTCGCCCATGCGGGAGACATCCATCCAGAAGTGCGGGTCCTCGCCCTCATGGGAGTGGCCCTCATGGGAACCGCCCTCATGGGAACCGCCCTCATGGGAGTGGCCCTCATGGGAACCGCCCTCATGCCCATCGTGCTCCGCGAACGGCAGCGGGTCCACTGCGGGGGCCACCGCGACCAGGTGGGCTCCGTCCGCCGCGGCATTGTCCAGCGCCGTCTGCATCCCGGCCTCGAGGCCGAGGCCGTTGGTGACGACCAGGTCCACGCCTGTCATCTCGGCGATCTGCCGTGACGAGGGCGAGAAGTCGTGGGGATCGTCACCGGGGCCCATCACCGTGGACGAGGTGGCTCCGGCGCAGGAGGTGATGTCGTCCAGGACACTGCCGAGCTGAGTGGTGGTGGCAACGGCCACGGGCGCGGACTCTCCCGCCGTACCCTCTGCCCCGGAGTCCCCACCCGCACATCCGGCCAGGACGGTGCCGGCCAGGGCGAGTCCGGTCAGGGACAGGACTCCCCGCCGCGCCATGTCCGGCCGTCTTCTGCCCGACCGCTCCGGGGCGGATCGGGTGGCGGGCGACGGGGTCTCGTGCATGGGTTGCCTTCCGGGCGATGAGATCTATTGAGAACGGTTGTCAATTTAGCATGCTGCGAACCGTTGCCAATAATCCGTGCTGCGGTCGTACCGCTGGCCGCGCTCCGCCCTGGCTTGCCCAGCCCCGCTACCGCCCCGGTGCCTGCAGCCTCAGGGGGTTGTTGGACTGGGTCGCATCATGGATCTCCCCCACCAGCACTTCGAGCACGTCCTCGAGGAACAGCACCCCGACGGTCTCCCCCTCGGCCGAGATGACCCGGGCCACGTGGGATCCGGTGCGCTGCATGAGGCTCAGGGCGTCCTCGATCTCGTCCGTGACGGACACATTGGCCATGGAACGGACCTTGGTCACCGGCACGGGCTCCCGGTACCGCTCCCCTGGAACGGTCATGACGTCCTTGAGATGCAGGTACCCGGTATAGGAGCCATCGCCGTCTACCAGCACGAAGCGGGAGAACCCGGTGCGCCCCACCGCCGTCTCGAAGGCCTTGGGTGCGACGTCGGCCGGCAGGGAGACCACGTCAGCGACCGGTACCATGACGGCCTCCGCCGTGTAGTCGGAGAATTCCAGGGCACCGGAGATCAGTCCGGAGCCGTCGTCCACGAGGCCGGTCCTGGTGGACTCGGCCACGATCGACTGGACCTCCTCGAGGGTGTAGGTCGAGTTCACCTCGTCCTGCGGCTCGACCTTCAGGGCCCGCAGCACGATGTTGGCAGTCCAGTTCAGGGCCACGATCACCGGGTGCAGGACCTTGTTGAGCCAGACCAGCGGGGTGGCCAGGAGCATGACCGCCTTGTCGGCCATGGAGACAGCGGCGTTCTTCGGGACCATCTCGCCGAAGGTGACGTGGAGGAAGGTGACCACCAGCAGGGCGATGACGAAGGCCGTGACGCCCGCGGCCGCCGTCGGGATGCCCATGCCCTCCAGTGGGATCACGAGCAGGTGGTGGATTGCCGGTTCGGACACGTTGAGGATCAGCAGCGAGCAGACCGTGATGCCGAGCTGGCATACGGCGAGCATCTGGCTGACGTGCTCCATGGCGAACAGGGCTGTCCGGGCCCGGCCCGAGCCGGCATCGGCCTTGGGTTCGATCTGGCTCCGGCGGGCACCCATGACGGCGAACTCGCCGGCCACGAAGAAGGCATTGGCGATCAGCAGGACGACCAACCACACGATGCCCATGATGTCGTTGCTGAGCGCGTTCATCGATGGACCGCCTTCCGCTGACCGACTGATCCGGCCGAACCGGCGGCCGCGAGGTTCGGGGTGCTCGGAACGAACTTGACCCGGTCCACCCGGCGCCCGTCCATCCGCTCCACCACCAGGGTGCCGCCGTCGGCCGCCACGGTGTCCCCGGCTTCGGCCACCCGGCCGAGCACGGCCATGATGTAGCCGCCGACCGTGTCATAGGAACCGTCTTCGGGGACCTTCAGGGCCGGGATCTGCGCACCGACCTCGTCTGGGCGCATCAAGGCCGGAAAGTACCACTTGCCGGAGGCGGTCTGGAGCACGCCCGGTGTGACCCGGTCGTGCTCGTCGGAGACCTCCCCGACGATCTCCTCCACGAGGTCCTCGAGGGTGACCATGCCGGCGGTGCCGCCGTACTCGTCCACGACCATGGCGACCTGGAGGCTGGAGGAGCGCAACTCGGTCAACAGCTGGTCCAGGTGGACGGTCTCCGGCACGCGGCCGACGTCGGTCATGATGGTCGCGGCCACCAATTCCTGGCGCTTGGCGCGGGGCACCGCCACGGCCTTTTTGACGTGGAGCACCCCACGGACGTCGTCCGGGGAGTCACCGATGACCGGGAACCGGGAGTAGCCCGTGCGGCGGGCGGTCTCGATGACGGCGTCAAGCGGCTCGTCGACCTCTACCGACTCCATCCTGATGCGCGGGGTCATCACGTCGGCCGCGGTTCGATCGGAGAATCGCAGGGTGCGGTCCACGAACACGGCGGTCTTCTCGTCCAGGGTGCCCATCTCGGCGGACCGGCGGATCAGGGAGGAGAGCTCCTCCGGGGTGCGCGAACCGGAGATCTCCTCCTTGGCCTCCATGCCGAAAAGGTGCAGCACCCGGTTGGAGAAGCCGTTCAGGATGAAGATCACCGGCCGGAAGACCAGCGAGAACGCCAGCATGGGCCGTGCCAGGGCGCGGCCGACCTGCATGGACCGGGCGATCGAGAGATTCTTCGGGATCAGCTCGCCGATGAGCATCGAGGCGAGTGTGGCGGCTCCCATGGCCACCACGATCGAGACGGTCGAGGCGGTGGCCTCGTTCAGCCCGAGGGACGCCATCGGCCCCGCCAGCAGGGCACCGAGAGACGGTTCCATCAGGTAGCCCGTCAGCAGGGTCGTCAGCGTGATGCCGAGCTGGCACGCCGAGAGCTGGGTCGAGAGCGACTTCAGGCACTTCAGCAGCGGAACTGCGCCGCGGTCGCCCTCGTCCGCCAGTCGCTGGACCGTGGGGACGTCCAGCGCGATCATCGAGAACTCCACGGCCACGAAGAAGCCGGTACCGAAGACCAGCAGAAGGCCCAAGGCGAGCAGGAGCCATTCCACGTCAGCACCCACCCCCCGCGGGACCGTCAGCGGCCGGGGCGTTCAGGGGGCACGAACTAGAGGGCTCCGTTCCGGCCACGGACGAATCCTGAAGGGATCCTCGGCGGCGGGCGGTGGCACCAGATCGGTGTCTGTCCATAGTGCTCCCAGTATACGGAACACTTCCCGCCGGGTCTCACCAGGACTGCCGGACCGGCCGCCCCTCCTCATAGCCGGCCGCGGACTGCACCCCGACGACGGCCCGTTCACGGAACTGGGCCAGGTCGACCGCGCCGGCGTAGCTCATGGAGGAGCGCACCCCGGCCGTGATCATGTCCAGCAGGTCCTCCACGGAGGGCCGCTCCGGGTCCAGGTACATCCGCGAGGTGGAGATGCCCTCTTCAAACATCGCTTTGCGGGCCCGCGAATAGGCGTCCTCCGCCTTGGTGCGGTTCTGTACGGCGCGCGCCGAGGCCATGCCGAAGCTCTCCTTGTAGTGCCGACCGTCGGCGTCGGTCACCAGGTCCCCCGGGGACTCGACGGTACCCGCGAACCAGGAGCCGATCATCACTTGACTGGCCCCCGCGGCCAGTGCCAGGGCGACGTCACGCGGGTAGCGGACGCCGCCGTCGGCCCAGACGTGCTTGCCCAGGTCCCGGGCGGCCGCGGCAGAGTCCAGGACCGCGGAGAACTGGGGCCGCCCCACGGCGGTCATCATCCGGGTGGTGCACATGGCACCCGGCCCCACGCCGACCTTGATGATGTCCGCGCCAGCGGCCACGAGTTCACGCACGCCACCGGCCGAGACCACGTTGCCGGCCACCACGGGCACCGGCAGGTCCAGAGATCTCACCGCTGCCAGGGCGTCCAGCATCTTCTGCTGGTGACCGTGCGCGGTGTCCAGCACGAGCACGTCCACGCCGTACTCCACCAGAGCGGAGGCCCGTCCCGCTACGTCTCCGTTGATCCCGACGGCGGCGCCGAGACCCAGCGACCCGTTCCGGTCCAGTGCGGGGGCGAACATCCCCGAGCGCAGGGCACCCGAGGGTGTCATCACGCCCACCAGCGCCGTGCCGTCCAGGACCGGGGCGTACGCCACGCCGGCCGCGTCCAACTGGCCGAAGGCCTCCTGCAGGGAAGGGAAGGTGCCGGCTTCGAAGGTCAGCGCCGGCGGACGGAGCACCGAGGCCACCGAGGAGAAGCGGTCCACGCCCTCGCAGTCCTCACGGCGGACGATGCCCGCGAAGACCTCCTCCTCGCCTGTCCCGTCCTCGCCCGTCCCGCCCCCGACCACGCAGACCGCGGAGTGGTTGCGTTTGCCCAGCAGGTGCAGCACGTCCAGCACGGTGTCGGTGGGCCGGACCCGCAGCGGCGTCTCGAAGACGGGGTGACGGCGCTTCACCCAGCCCGCCACCTGCTCGATGACGTCCAGGGGCACATCCTGCGGCAGGATGCCCAATCCACCGCGCCGGGCCATCGTCTCCACCATGCGGCGGCCGGTCACGGCGGTCATGTTGGCGGACACCAGCGGGATGGTCGCCCCGGTGGTGTCGTCCGCGGAGATGTCCACGTCCATCCGGCTCGTGACCTCGGATTTCGAGGGAACCAGGAACACATCCGCATAGGTGAGATCGGTGGTCGGCGTCGTGAGGAATTCCATGGCTCCATGCTCCCACGAACCGATTCGCGGATGGCCTGTGGTTGGTTCGCCTTTGGCTGGCAGAAAAACCCGGCGTGCGTTGGAACCTGACGCCGAACTATCACTATGCTTGGGGAGGCGCGCCAACACAGCGGACCGGAGCGGGGCGCGCAGCAGGGATGCACCCGCCGGTGAACCAGACAGAAACTTACGGAAGAGGCGTTACCACCGTGCCAGAACTCACGTCCGACCGGCTTTCCGCGGAATTTCCCGGAAACGAATGGCTCGTCGCGGAAATCTACGACAAGTACAAGGCGGACAAATCCTCCGTGGATGCCAAGTGGGTCCAGATCTTCGAACGGCTGGAAGCGGACACTCCGGCGTCCGCAGCCGCCCCATCCGCCGCACCGGCCAGGTCGTCCTCACAGGCCGTGAAGGACACCGTCGTCGATGTCGGAAACCGTGCCGATTCGAACGGTTCGGGTCAGAAGGCCTCGGGCGAGAAGGCTGCGACGACTACGAATGCCACACCGGCCAAGAAGGGCGAGGACCCGAAGAAGTCCGCCGCCCCGTCCGCTGCCTCCGCATCCCCCGCCGTGAAGAAGTCCGGCGCCCCGGCCACCGCCCCGGTCCCGTCCGAGCCGGAGAAGACCAAGAAGAAGGGGGCCGAGGAGTCCACCGAGGACAAGGTCTCCCCCCTGCGCGGGATGTCACGGGCCGTGGCGAAGAACATGGACGCCTCGCTGTCCATGCCGACTGCGACCACGGTGCGCGATGTCCCCGCCAAGCTGCTCATCGACAACCGCGTGGTCATCAACAACCACCTCAAGCGCAGCCGCGGCGGCAAGGTCTCCTTCACGCACCTGGTCGGCTACGCCCTGATCCGCGCGCTGGCCCAGTATCCGGCCATGAACGTCCTGTACCGCGAAGTGGACGGCAAGCCCTCCATCGTGGAACCGGCTCACATCAACTTCGGCCTGGCCATCGACCTCCCGCAGAAGGACGGCTCGCGCACCCTCGTGGTCCCGAACGTCAAGGGCGCCGAGTCCATGAACTTCATCGACTTCTGGCGCGCCTACGAGGACCTGGTCAAGCGCGCCCGGGACAACAAGCTGGGCCTGGACGACTACGCCGGCACCACCGTCTCACTGACCAACCCCGGCGGCATCGGCACCGTGCATTCCGTGCCGCGCCTGTCCGAGGGCCAGGCCGCCATCATCGGCGTCGGCGCCCTGAACTACCCGGCCGAGTTCCAGGGGGCCTCCGAGAAGACACTGAACCGCCTGGCCGTCTCCAAGACCATCACGCTGACCTCGACCTATGACCACCGCGTGATCCAGGGCGCGGCCTCCGGAGAGTTCCTGAAGATCATCCACGGCCTGCTGCTCGGTGAGCAGGGCTTCTACGAGGAGATCTTCGAGTCACTGCGGATCCCCTACGAGCCGGTGCAGTGGAAGCCGGACGTGCAGGTCAACCCGGAAGACCAGATCAACAAGGTCGCCCGGATCCAGCAGATGATCCACTCCTACCGCGTGCGTGGCCACCTCATCGCGGACGTGGACCCCCTCGAGTACACGATGCGCAAGCACCCGGACCTGGACATCCTGGAGCACGGGCTGACCCTGTGGGACCTGGACCGCGAGTGGCCCACCGGCGGCTTCGGCGGCCAGCCCATGCTGCCGCTGCGCAGCATCCTCGGTGTGCTGCGGGATGCCTACTGCCGCAACACCGGCGTGGAGTACATGCACATCCAGGACCCTGCCGAGCGCAAGTGGTTCCAGGACGAGCTGGAGCATCCCTATGCCAAGCCCACGCGTGAGGAGCAGCTGCGCATCCTCGGCCGCCTCAACGCCGCCGAGGCCTTCGAGACGTTCCTGCAGACCAAGTTCGTCGGCCAGAAGCGCTTCTCCCTGGAAGGCGGTGAATCGCTGATCGCCCTGCTGGACGGGGTGATGTCCGGCGCTGCCGATGAAGGCCTCGACGAGGTCGCGATCGGCATGGCGCACCGCGGCCGCCTCAACGTCCTGACCAACATCGCGGGCAAGACCTACGCCCAGGTCTTCCGCGAGTTCGAGGGCACCGCCGTCCCGGGTTCCGTGGAGGGCTCCGGTGACGTGAAGTACCACCTCGGCACCGAGGGCACGTTCATCTCGGACCGCGGCAACCGCACCAAGGTCTACTTGGCCGCCAACCCCTCCCACCTCGAGGCCGTGAACCCGGTCCTGGAGGGTGTGGTGCGCGCCAAGCAGGACCGCCTGGACCGCGGGGGCGACTCCGTGAACTCCTATTCCGTGCTGCCGATCCTGGTGCACGGGGACGCGGCGTTCGCGGGCCAGGGCGTGGTGGCGGAGACGCTGAACCTCTCCCAGCTGCGCGGCTACCGCACTGGCGGCACCATCCATGTGGTGGTCAACAACCAGGTCGGCTTCACCACCCCGCCGTCTTCCGCCCGGTCCTCGGTCTACGCCACGGACGTGGCCAAGACCATCCAGGCGCCGATCTTCCACGTCAACGGCGACGACCCGGAGTCCGTGGTCCGCGTGGCCCAGCTGGCCTACCAGTACCGGCAGCGGTTCAACAAGGATGTCGTCATCGACATGATCTGCTACCGCCGCCGCGGCCACAACGAGGGTGACGATCCCTCGATGACCCAGCCGCGCATGTACAACCTCATCGAGCAGAAGCGCTCGGTGCGCAAGCTGTACGTGGAGAACCTGGTCGGCCGCGGTGACATCACCCAGGACGAGGCGGACTCGGCCCTGAAGGACTACCAGCAGCGCCTGGAGCGCGTGTTCGCGGAGACCCATGAGGCTCAGACCTCGCCCATCCCGGTCATCGGCACCGGCCTGGAGAAGACCACGGACGATGAGGATCGCACCCCCGAGGCGCCGGACGGCACCAAGATCACCGAGGAGACCCTGCAGCGGATCGGTCAGGCGCACCTGGAGATCCCCGAGGACTTCACCATCCACCCGAAGCTCAAGTCCTTGCTCGAGAAGCGTGCCAAGATGGCCGTCAACGGGGACATCGACTGGGGCTTCGCCGAGCTCGCGGCCTTCGGCTCGCTGCTCATGGAGGGCGTGCCGGTGCGACTGGCGGGCCAGGACTCTCGCCGCGGCACCTTCGTGCAGCGTCACGCGGTCTTCCACGATCGCGTGACGGATGACGAGTGGACGCCGATCAGGAACCTGTCCAGCGACCAGGCCAAGTTCTGGGCGTACGACTCCCTCCTGAGCGAGTACGCCGCGATGGGCTTCGACTACGGGTACTCCGTAGAGCGTTCCGACGCCCTCGTGCTGTGGGAGGCCCAGTTCGGCGACTTCGTCAACGGCGCCCAGACCGTGATCGACGAGTTCCTCTCCTCCTCGGAGCAGAAGTGGGGCCAGAACTCCTCGCTCGTGCTGCTGCTCCCGCACGGCTATGAGGGCCAGGGGCCGGATCACTCGTCCGCGCGGATCGAGCGCTTCCTGCAGATGTGCGCCCAGGACAACATGCGCGTGGCCAACCCGTCCAACGGTGCGAACCACTTCCACCTACTCCGCGAGCAGGCCTATGCGCGTCCCCGCCGTCCGCTGATCGTGTTCACGCCCAAGCAGCTGCTGCGCCTGAAGGCCGCCACCTCCACGGTGGAGGACTTCACCCAGGGCCGCTTCCAAGCGGTGATCCCGGACCACGAGGTCGGCAACTCGGTGGAGAAGGTGCTGTTGGTCTCCGGCCGCCTGTACTACGACCTGCTGGCCCGGCGCCAGAAGGACGGGGACACCAAGACGGCGATCGTCCGCGTGGAACAGCTCTACCCGCTGCCGGCTGAGGAGATTCAGGCCGAGCTGGCCAAGTACCCCAATGCCACGGTGGCCTGGGTCCAGGACGAGCCCGCCAACCAGGGTCCATGGCCGTTCATGGCCCTGAACCTGCTGCCGGAGCTGGACCGGAAGGTCACCCTGGTGTCCCGACCGGCCTCGGCCTCCACATCTGCCGGCTCCAAGGTCCGCCACGACCACGAGGCCTCCATCCTCCTGGACCAGGCCTTCGGCCGCTGAGCGTAGCCGCC
>NZ_BAAALH010000001.1:410740-493836 GCF_039528175.1 Citricoccus alkalitolerans | reverse complement strand
GCCCGGCCACCGCCTCAGGTGGCCGGGCCGAGTGCTCCCCAGTGCTTCCCTCCAGGCCCTGATCCCGTGCACGGCTCCCAGTGGGCCTTGGTACAGTGACGGGCACCCCATCGAAAGGTAAACAGTGGAGATTCGTCGGATCCGCATCGCCTCCGTCGGCAATCAATTGCTGGCCGGCGTGGGCGACCCCCGCGCCCTGGGCTGGCTCGGCCGCGTGCTGGCCAAGACCTCGGCCCCCGGGGTCCACCTGGAGAGCTACGTCCTCGCCCGCCCGGATGAGGGAACCGAGGCCCTGTCCCAGCGGTGGCAGTCGGAGACAGCGCTGCGTTATGGCGAGGGGACCGAGAACCGGCTGGTCATCGGGTTGTCCGACCTCGACCTGGACCGTGAGTCCTCCACGGCCCGGGCGCGTCTGAACCTGGCCAACATCCTGGACCGGGCCGCGCAGCTGGATATCGCCACCCTCGTGGTGGGGCCCGTCCCGTCCTTGGACGGTGAGCGTAATGCGCGGCTGCAAGAGCTGAACACGGCCTACATGGACGTGGCAGACCGGCGCCACCACTACTACGTGGACACCTTCACGCCGCTGGTGAACCACGAGCAGTGGCGCAATGACCTGGCGGCGGGTCAGGGTCTGCCCGGCCAGGCCGGCTACGGCCTCATTGCCTGGCTCGTGCTGCACCGCGGCTGGTACCAGTGGCTGAACCTGCCGGAGCCCACCGCCTGACCGGGCGGGTGCGGCTTCCTCCTCAGACCGTGCCGTGCAGGCCCCCGAGTTGGGCCGGGCATCCGGCGTGTGCGAAACTGGATGGTGCTGTCATGTATCGATGACGGCATCCATCACCGGAAGGAACCGCGATGAGCAAGCGTGGACGTAAGCGCAAGGACCGCCGCAAGGGTAGCGCCAACCACGGCAAGCGGCCCAACTCCTGAGGCCCTGCAAGGCACGAGACCCCGCCGATCGGGACGTTGATCCGTCCACTCCGGCGGGGTCTGTCGCTTTAACCCTGTTCTCGTCCTGCGTGTAGCCGCTGATGCGGACCGCACTCGCAGCCGGCACACTACCCGGCGGGGTCAGTGGCCGGCTTCCACCCTGATCTCGCTGATGCGGGCCATGATGCTGACCTTCAAGGTCGAGGGGGCCTTCTCGGAGCAGCTGCGCTTGACCACGGACCGGATGATGCACTCCAGGTCGTACTCGTGGGAGCAGTCCGTGCACTCACCCAGATGGCTCTTGACCTCTTCGAGGTCCTGATGGGTCAGCGCACCGTCGAGGTACTCGTAGAGCCGCTGGATGCGGGCATCCTCACAGTCGCCGATCTTCTGGCAGTCCTCGCTCATCTGCCCGCCTCCTTGTCCGTCTCGTGGTCTGTCGTCGTGGTGGTAGTACTCTTCTGGTCCTTGGCGCCCTGGCGGCTCTTCTTGCCGGCCTGGTCGACCTTGATACCGCGGTCCCGCGCGTAGTCCGTCAGCAGGCCGCGCAACAGCTTGCGACCGCGGTGCAGCCGGCTCATGACCGTGCCGATGGGGATGTCGAGGATCCCGGCGATCTCCTTGTAGGCGAAGCCCTCCACGTCCGCGAAGTACACGGCCAGGCGGAACTCCTCCGGGATGGCCTGCAGGGCATCCTTGACGTCCGAATCGGGCAGGTGGTCCAACGCCTCTGTCTCAGCGGACCGCAGACCGGTGGACGTATGTTCGGCGGCCTGGGCCATCTGCCAGTCCTCAACCGTGTCCGTGGCCGCCTGCTGGGGCTGGCGCTGCCGCTTTCGGTACAGGTTGATGTAGGTATTCGTCAGGATCCGGTACAGCCATGCCTTGAGGTTGGTCCCCGGCTTGTACTGGTGGAAGGACGAGTACGCCTTGGTGAAGGCCTCCTGGACCAGGTCCTCCGCGTCCTGCGGGTTACGCGTCATGCGCATGGCCGCCGAATACAACTGGTCCACGTACTCCAGGGCGTCCCTCTCGAAGCGCACACGCCGGGCTCTGTCCGACTCCGAGGCGAGGTCCACATCCGGATTGTCGTGCGCCGCGGGGACCGAGGCGGTGTCTTTGGTATCCATTGCCTGCCAGTCTACGGCCCGGTCTGCCAGGAGGGGCCGTTCGGCAAGTAACACTGCGGCTGGGGCCATGGAGACCATCCTTCCCGGACGACTGGACTGTGCCCGGCTGGTGGCGTGCACCTGAAGAGCCGGTGGATCTTGGCGAGTACAGCAACCCAACCAGCAGGGATATTCCGCGGCCGGTAATCTTGGCTGGGTGAGCACCTTTCCCGCGCCCCTCGATCCCTGGCCCGCACCCCGAGCCTCCGGCCCCGTCTCCGGAACCGTGCACGTCCCCGGTTCCAAGTCGCTCACCAACCGCTATCTGGTGCTGGCCGCCCTGGCCGACGGGCCGAGCTACCTGCGTGGCGTGCTGGACAGCCGTGACTCCCGGCTCATGGTCCAGGCCCTCATCCGCCTCGGGGCCACCATCACGGAGGTCGCGCCCGGCACCGTGGAGGTCACGCCTCTGGCCACCACCGGGCACGACGCCGGCCCGGTCGACCCGCTCGGCGACGTCACCATCGACTGCGGCCTGGCCGGCACCGTGATGCGGTTCGTCCCGCCGGTGGCCGCGCTCACCTCCGGGACCGTCCGGTTCACCGGTGACGATGCCGCCCTGTCCCGGCCCATGGGCCCGGTCCTGGACGGCCTGGCCGGGCTCGGCGTCCAGATGGACGGCCCCGGGCTTTCCGCCGGCACCCTGCCCTTCACAGTCCACGGCACCGGCGGAGTGGACGGCGGCCGGGTCGAGGTCGATGCCTCCGGTTCAAGCCAGTTCGTCTCCGCCCTGTTGCTGGCCGCCCCCCGTTTCCGCGACGGTCTCCACCTCGTGCACACCGGGGCCACGGTTCCGAGCCCCGAGCACATCGGCATGACCGTGGCGGTGCTGCGGCGCTGCGGTGTCCAGGTGGACGACTCCGTGCCCGGCGAGTGGCGGGTCTCCCCCGGGCCGATCCGCGCCCTGGACACGGCGGTGGAACCAGACCTGTCCAACGCCGGGCCCTTCTTGGCGGCCGCCGTCGCCACGGCCGGCACGGTGTCCGTTCCCGACTGGCCCGCCCGGACCACCCAGATCGGTGACCGCTGGCGCAGCATCCTGCCTGCCTTCGGGGCCCAGGTGGACTTCTCCCCCACTGCCCCGGACGCAGCCACCGGCACGCTCACTGTGACCGGCGGACCTCGCATCACCGCTCCGGGCGAGATCGCGGACACCGGCGAACTAGCCCCCACCGTGGCGGCCCTCTGCCTACTGGCCGAGGGTCCGGGACAGCTGACCCGCATTGGCCAGCTGCGCGGTCATGAGACGGACCGTCTGACGGCGCTGGCGACCGAGGCCGGGCGCATCGGTGGCGCGGTCGAGGAGGGCCCGGACCACCTGGTGTTCACGGGTCTCCCCGCGGGGGCCGCACCGCTGCACGGGGCCACGCTGAAGACCTACGAGGACCACCGGATGGCGACCTTCGCCGCCGTCGTGGGCCTTGCGGTGCCGGACGTCGCCATCCGAGACATCGCCACCACGGCGAAGACGATGCCGGACTTCCCGGAGATGTGGACCCGGCTGGTGGGGGGATGAGCCGCCCCGGCCGCGACTTCGACCCCCGCCGGTGGGACGAGTCCGATGTCCGTGCCCGCCCGTCCAAGAAGGGTTCCCGTCCCCGCACCAAGGACCGGCCTACGCACGGTGAGGCCTTGGTGGGGCGAGTCGTCACAGTGGACCGCGGGCGGTACACGGTGCATATCAAGGATGAGGACGGCACCCGGGACATCACCGCCATGCGCGCCAAGGAACTGCGCCGCAACCCCGTGGTCACCGGCGATCTCGTGGGGGTCGTCGGGGACCTCTCCGGCCGCGAGGGGAGCCTCGCGCGGATCGTGAGGATCGAGGACCGATCCACGGTCCTGCGCCGCTCCGCGGACGATTCGGACGCCTACGAGCGCGTGGTGGTGGCCAATGTGGACATCCTGGTGATCATGGTGGCCGCGGCCAATCCGGAACCACGCACCGGGTTCATCGACCGAGCCCTGGTGGCCGCCTATGATGCCGGCATCGAGCCGATCCTGTGCATCACCAAGACCGACCTGCGAGATCCCGCCGACCTGCTCTCCCACTACCGACACCTCGATCTCGAGGTGCTCACCTCGGGCGCCGCGGAGCCGGCGCAATTGGACGGCACGGACGGCACGGACGGCACGGACGGCACGGACGGACCCGATGACATGAACAGAACAGACAGCGACGCCATACCGATCGGTGACGCAGACCTGGACGCCGGTCTGCTCGCCACCCTCAGGACCCGGCTGGAAGGCCACATCTCCGTGCTCGTGGGACCGTCCGGCGTCGGGAAGTCCACGCTGCTCAACGCCCTGACCGGCACCCGGCGTGCCACCGGGCATGTCAACGCCGTCACGGGCCGTGGCCGTCATACCTCCTCCTCGACACTGGCGATCCCGCTGCCGGACACGGGCAACGAGGGCGGATCCTGGCTGGTGGACACCCCTGGCATCCGCTCCTTCGGGCTGGGACTGGTGGACCGGGACCGCGTGGTGGAGGCTTTCGAGGATCTGGCGCAGGCGCTGGCCGACTGTCCGCGCGGCTGCCTGCACGCCGCCGGGGAGCCCGGGTGTGCCCTGGACGCCTGGGTGGCCGCGGGGCACGCGGGGGCGTCCGGTCCCGAACGGCTGGCGTCCTTGCGGCGACTCCTCGACGGGCGTTCCGATGCGGCCGCCGGGGAACGGTAGCGTGGCCTCCATGACCGATGCGCCCAAGAACTACACCGATGATCTTCGACTGGCCCACATCATGGCCGACTCGGTGGACTCCCAGACCATGTCCCGCTTCAAGGCGCAGGACCTGACGGTCGACACGAAGCCGGACCTGACCCCTGTGACCGATGCGGACCGGGGTGCCGAGGAACTCATCCGGGGCAACCTGGCTCGTGCCCGTCCCCGAGACGCCGTCCTGGGCGAGGAGTTCGGCGAGCATGGTCACGGGCCGCGGCGCTGGATCGTGGACCCCATCGACGGCACCAAGAACTTCGTGCGCGGTGTCCCCGTCTGGGCCACGCTCATCGCCCTGATCGACGACGGCGTGCCCGTGGTCGGCGTGGTCTCCGCACCGGCCCTGAACCGCCGCTGGTGGGCGGCCAAGGGCACCGGCGCCTACACCGGCAAGTCCATCGCCTCGGCCACCCGCATCAACGTCTCCAACGTGTCCAGGATCGAGGACGCCTCCCTGTCCTACTCCTCCCTGGAGGGCTGGCGGGAACGGGGCAACATCCGTGAGTTCCTCGAGCTGACCTCGACCGTGTGGCGGACCCGCGCCTACGGTGATTTCTGGTCCTACATGATGGTGGCCGAGGGCGCCGTGGACATCGCCTGTGAACCCGAGCTCGAGCTCTACGACATGGCGGCGCTGGTGCCGATCGTCACGGAGGCTGGCGGACGCTTCACCTCGCTCGAGGGCGAGGACGGTCCTTTCGGCGGCAATGCCCTGGCCACCAACGGGTTGCTGCACCCTGACGCCCTCGAGTCCCTCAATCCCGAGCTGATCGGCCAACAACAGGCCTGATGGAACGGTCTCGCCACCCCGGGTGGGCCGTCGTCGGCGCCGTGGCGGCCGGCGGGGCCATCGGAACGCTGCTGCGTTGGTTGCTGGTGGCACCGGTTCCGGAATCGGGCTCGCCGGTGGCCGGATGGATCAGCCTCGGACTGGTGAACCTGACCGGGTCCTTCCTGCTGGGCCTGTTGGCCGCCATCAGCTCGCGGCGGACCCTGCCACGGTGGCTCGTGGCCGGTCTCGGCGTCGGCGTGCTGGGGGCCTACACCTCGCTGTCCGCCGTGGTGCTGGCCGCCACCGTGGCCCCGGCCTTTGGTATCACGGGGTTCATCCAGACCGGCTCCCCCGGCGGGATCACGCTCATCGCGGCCCTGACCGGCACTCTCTTGGCCCTCGCGGCCGGAGCGGCATTGGGGACCGCCTGCGCCGCCGCCGGTTTGCGTCTCGGCGGTTGGTCCTCCGGCCTGGACTCGGACACCTCGGGCTCGTCCGGAGGGCAGCGGTGATGACCGTGGGGATGACACTGATGATGATGCTGGCGCTGGCCCTGGCAGGGGCCGTCGGCGCGGTCTTGAGGCTGCTCGCGGACCACTACCTCCAGCCGCGGGGGATCCTCGTGGCCAACGCGATCGGCTCCCTCGTGGCCGGGCTGGCGACCGGGCTGTTGGCCGGAGTGGCCCTGGAGCTCTGGGTGATCGGGGTGGCTGGGGCCCTCACCACCTTCTCCACCGTCTCCGTGTCCACAGCGCGGGATGCCCTGGCCGGGAGGTTTGCCGCCGCCGTCGGGACCTGGTCCGCGCACCTGGCCCTGGCCATGCTGGCCGTAGGCCTGGGGCTGGTCACTGGTGGCGCCTTCCGGTAGAAGGCGGGCCTTCCGGCCGCCCACACCCGGCCACCGGAGACTCCGCCACGCCTCGAAGGCCTACCGTCCGGCGGCGCGGCGGCCCGAAGGGACGGCGGACTCGTGGCTCCGCTCCGCTGCGCGGCCCACTCGGTCTCGATGGACGACGGTCAGGGCCACGGACACCAGGATCAGCGCGAGATAGACGGCGGCGATCAGCGGCTGGCCGACGGCGAAGAGCACCACTGCGCCCAGAACGAACAACACGTGAGCGGCCACGGCGTGCCAGGGCCACGGGGGCCGAGCCGGAGCCTTGAGCGAGAGCAGCAGGCCCCATCCAGCCGCCACCACGATCACGGCCACGACGGCCGCCCAGGGGCTGGAGAACACCGTCAGCGCCCAGAATCCTGCCGCACCCAGGAGACCTAGTTCGAGGAGGAAGAGAAGGACGGCGTGGAGGGCGGGACCGGCAGTGTCTGGCATGATTGCCCAGTCTAGGGGAAAGCCGGATATGACAAAGGCCCTGGGACACCGATGAACGGTGTCCCAGGGCCTTTGCGGTGGGATGGTGGAGATGGCGGGAATATCACCGCTTCTCGTCTGACTTGGACGTTTCCTGAAGTCGTTTAATTCACACCTATTCAGTGACTAATAGGCCCCGGCAGTGCGCTAACACTCCGGGGCATGGCAACCACTGAATGAGAGTGACTGCAATGTCCAACGATACCCGCACCCCCGCATTTCCCGAAGGCTCCATGGTCCGTTCTCGCGAGACTGGAGCGACCTACGAGGTCGCTGACGGCACCCGTGTCGCCGGCTGGACCAAAGTGGTTCTGCCTGAAGTGGACGACGATGGAAACCGTGACTCGATACTTCCCACCGATGAACTGGAACTGGTGGAGGTAGGTCTGAATCCGAATCTGACCGTGCCGACTGGCTTCACCCTCACGCACATGGAAGACGGATTCCTCGACGCGAAGGGGCCGACCCGCACCCAGGACGATTGCACCATTGAGTGCATCTGGTCCTCCGACAAGGGCCACCAGTTCTTCTTCGAGCGCCGCACGGATGAGCCATTCACCATTGACGAACTGGACCGGCTTGCAGAGCTGCTGAAGAGCATCGTCACCGAGTACGGCAGCAACGGCACCGCATAGACGGACCTCCCACGCCCTCCTGCAGGCTGCGTTTCAAACGCGGGCTGTTTGGACCGGCTGGGATGGGTCCAGGTGTGTCCACTAGACACACCTGCGCCTTTCCGGGTCTGTCCCGCGTGTTCCTGCCCCTCGACGTACTCAATGGGGCGCGGTGCTGTACATCCTCCCCCACGCGCTGAACCGCCAGCGGGTAAACGGCCTTGCTACCCGTTCACAGGGCCAGCCGCACGAACCTCCACCACTAGCGGGGGTCTCGTAACGCTGGGCAAATGACGCTGAGTGAGGGCGGTGGCGTCGGGAGCTTTGGGGCAGGGGACCTTGCAAGGCCACAGCCCCGCCAGGGACCGTATGTTGTCCATCCCCACCGCTAGACACTCACCCATCAACACAAGGAGATCACCATGACCACCACGACGATCATCAACAGCACCGACCTGACTGCACAGGGAGACTGCCCGGAATGGTGCAGCGGTGGCGAGGGTTGTGCCGTAGCAGCCTACGGCAGTCGGCTGCATGAGAAGTTCATCGGCGGCGGAACTTGCGCTGGTGGGGGCAAGGACAGGGAGGCCGGCTGGCAAGATTTTGAGCCATTCACGGCCGAGGTGTTTGTACAGCAGTTCCACGACGAGGAAGCACTCGACCATCCCACGCTGCGAGTCATCATCAACGGCTGGGACCTGGAAGTATCTCCTCGGCAGCTCGCCGGCCTCGGAAAGTGGCTCAGCGCCCAGGCAAACGCGGCCGCAAAGATGGTGGAGAAGTAGCTTCCCCTCGTGATGCACTTAAACGACGAACGGCCCCGGCAGTCGCAATGACTACCGGGGCCGTTCTGCTGTCTAGGTGCGGAAGGGACTGGCGCTACCGTCGTCTTGCCAGTCGTTGCGGTCGCGCACACCCTGAGTAATATCCACCGCATTCGCCTCCAGCTCGGCGGCCTTCTCGTCAGTGATGCCGTTAGCCCGCATGAATCTCAGGTTCCCTATCAGCGCCTGAACCACCCAATCCGCAACCGGAGCATTTGCCCTCAGCAATGCGCCAGGAATGTCCTTCTCTCCTGGATCTATACGCGCCTCGCCGGCCTCACGCATCAACACGCTTGCGGTCTTCCATGCTTCTTCCAACCAGCCGGCGACGGCCGGGCGGTCGATGTGGTCAGCAAGTGCCATGAGTCTGAACCTGACAGAACTCATATACGGACCGACATCCTTGGACGGCATCGCATAATTGAAGTTGACCAGCCCGTGCAGGGCTTCCAGCGCGGAGTCCCATATGGCCGCTTCTCTGGCATCCCGGGCGTCCTTCAGTGCCTCATCGGCAATGCCGTTCGCTCGCTCTGCAATCCCATTGGCCTTGTCGGCTTTGTCGTTCGCCTCGGCGGCATGGTGATTTGCTCGCAGTGCCAGCCCGCCAGAAACTAGGGCGATCACAGTAGCGGCCACGGCAATCCAGTCTGAAACGTCCACGCCGGAAGCATATCGGTGAGTGGTGCCCCGGAAACACAAACGTCCCCCGCCCGGTCGCGATGACCAGACGGGGACGCATCGCCCCTAGCCTGTGCCTATGGTGTCCATTAATGATCCGCTTCAGGTACAGGTGTTAACGCCGTGGTGGGAGGTGTTGCTTCCAGCTGTCGCGCTCATTCTCTCCCTAGTCTCCATAGCGCTGACGATGTGGTTTCGGTACAGCGATGGGGTGAGGCTTGCATCAGCGGTGAATTTCACCTATCCCATGGACGGGATTCCCCTGCGCGGTTCAGAACGGGTACAAATCCAGATCACCAACAGGAGTCGCAACACCGCGACAAGCGTCGAAACTGTGGCTCTTGCGCTGGAAGGCGATAGAACACTGGCGAGAATGGATCTAGGGCCTGGTGATGCGCAACTTCCGGCGAGGCTGGAACCGGGTCAGTCCCTCACCGTTTCCTATCCCGCTTACAACGTCGGGATAGCCCTCGAGGAGATACGTGCACCCTGGGTCCGGGTCCGAGCAAAGCATGGCCACGGACTCTTCCTCGGGAAACGAGACCGCGCCTTAGCGCAAAAGCTGAAGAGTGGCGTTCAAACCTATCGCCCATAAACACAGAAAGTCCCCGCCCGGTCGTCATGACCAGACGGGGCACTTTTTGTGTTGCACCGCCGGTGGGGCCGTGGACGGAAGGCGGTTTCTCGCTTTCGTGTATCCGGCCCCACCATTTACGGCGGTAGGCGCTGGCAGGTCTTCACGCGGCGAAGGGTGCGCTCTCTGCCATCACTCCCGCACTTGCCTTGTGCAGTACGCGGGTGGTGTTGACGCCGGGTCTTCGGTTAGCGGATCACGGTCCGACCCACGGCTTCACGGGTCTGCCGTAACCAAGCCAACGGATGCACACCAGCAGCCCGCAGTGCGTCGCGGTGCTCCAGTCCGAACGCTGCCCGCTCCCTCGACCAACGGCCAGGGTCGGCAATATGCAAGGGCGAACCGGGCTCGAGGTGCAACGGGACTGGTGACTCAGCGGTGGGCGCATGACGTCGGCGGCGCATCACTTCACCGCAGCAATCTGCCGATACCCCACGCGCTGCTGCTCCAGCCTGCCAACCGACTGGTCATCATCCAGGGGTATACGCAAACTGGCCACCAACTTCGCCAGGGTCACCCGCTGGTTCCGCAACTCCACCAGTGCCGGGTGCGCTTTGACTCCCTGCGGACTGGTCATCGTCAGCCCGTCCCGGTCCACAATCGTCTGCAGTCCGTCCAGCGTGTCGACGGTTCGGCAGGCTTCCTTCAAGATCGTCAGCTCATGGTCCTGCAGGTCGAACTCGTCAGTCACCGCCTGCCATAGTTTCTTCCCGCTCGTCTTCAGCCCACGCGGGGCGCGGTACTCAGTCATAGAACAACTCTTTCTGTAACGCTTAGCATCGGTTTTCGGCCCCCAAAGGCCTCGATTCACCGGGGCACACAGCCCGGCCTTGACCCCTCGGAACGGCGCAGAATCAGAGCACACGGCCTGTCAGCCGCACCTCACAGGCCGATACCCCCACAAACGGCAGGGGGGTATCGCTACGCCCGGAGGTGCGAGGCGATGGGGGAAGGGGAGTCTCCACTCCCTGGGGTCTGGATTGGCGCGACTGCGGGCCGGCAACACCTGCTGTTGTCACCGGCCCGCGCTGTCGTCGTGAGGCTTAGACCTTGAACGTCTTGGCCTGATGCTTAGCGAATTCGTGCGCTGCTTTGGCTTCCCGGTCGTCGCGTCCGTCGTCGGCTGCGGCACGGTTGAAGGCGTCCACACGCTGGTTGTAGTCCTCGGGTGTGATGGCCAGTGCGACGGTCACGCCGTACTTGATCGCGTCCCAGACGTTTTGCTTGCGGCCGTTGTCGTTCTGGTGGTTGCCAAGCTGGTGGGCGGCGTACTGCTCTGGCGTGGGCGCGGCCCACGTAAACACCTGGTGTGACTGATTGGGTGACACACCCCCGTGCACCGCCTTACGGATAGCGTCGAAGTTCTTGCGGATGGTCTCGGCGCGCATGCTGGCGGAGTAAGCGCGCATGACGGCATCGGCCTTGACTGCGGGCATGGTCCCCGTCTCGGCCAGCTGGTGTTCGAACACCACGGGGCCGGTAATCTGCAGGGCCTCTGTCATGGTCTCCACGGCCTGTTCGAAGACCTCCACGGCCTGTTCGAGTACCTGGGGGGCGTGCTTGTTGATGTGCCCCACCTTGGCTTTGGAGACGTCCAGGGTGTGTCGTTGGTACATGCCCCCGATGGTGTCGGCCAGCAGCTTGGACTGCAGCAGTTCCATGACTCGCTTGTCCTTGGATGGGTCCTTGCCGGTCTGGGCGACGTTGTAGGCGGCATCTGCGACGTCCTTAGCGGTCGCGGGGGTGTAGTTGGGCGCCGGGACGGTGGACGGGTCGAAGGGTTCCATGGTGAGGCCGGCGTCCTTGACGGCGAGCTCGAACATGCGGGCGGTGACGTTGTTCGTGTCGGCGTTTTCGATGATCTGCAGCATGTGGGTGCCTTTCAGTGGTTGTTGCGGCGGTTGAGTACGGCGGCGGTTTGTGCGCCCAGTTGGCCGGGGCGGAGCAGTTGGAGCATTGACACGGCGGAGTGCTCGTCGCCGGTCATGGGTGCCCGTGAGGGTTTGGTGGTGGCTCCGGGCACGGTGGCTGGGGCTGTCTCTGCGGGTGTTCGCTGGGTAGTGCTGCCGAATAGTTCGCGGAGCAGGGGGCGGGCGGCTTCCTCGTTGGTCAGGGGTACGTGTGTTGGCCGGTCGGTCATGATTGGTCTTCCTTCTCGGTTTGGTGCCACTGGTCCCATTTGCGGAACTGGGCGACGACTACGCCGTTTCGGGTGATCTTCAGGTGACCGCCGGTGACGGTGACGTCCTTGGCTTCGGCGTCGATGTTGACGGGTCCGTCGTCGGTTTGGATGCGGATCATGGGGTCACTTGCTTTCTGCTGAGTTGGCCATCATGTCGAGGGTCCAGGCGATGCCGAACGCGGCCGCTTCCTGGTCTGCTTTGAAGGCGATATCGGGGCGGACCACGTTGACGATGCGGTCAATGACGGTGTTCACGTCGGCATCGATGCTCCGTCCTGGGTTGGCGACTCCATGCACGGCCCACGCCACGTCCGGGTCCTGCAGGAGCGCCGTGGGGACGATGGCTGGCCCGAGGCCCAGCACGATCCTGATCTCGTCCCCATGCTGGGAGATCGACAACTCCGGCTCTGGGAGGGGACCTGACTTGAGGCCGGGGAATCCTCGAGGTAGCTCCCCCAACGGCTTGATGGGCACTTCGGGGTTCGCCCGTGCGATCCGGTCACGGTCCATCCAGTCCGGGGCGTATACCTTCAGTAGCCGCAGATGATCGGCCCTGACGGTGAACGGTGGGTCTACCTGCCGGTTCGGGACAGCAGGGGTCACGTAGCCGGTGACCTCAACTTTCGTGATCACCAGTCCGGTTGCCCCTTCGGGCCGTTCCCGATCAAGACCGACCACTTCGGTGAAGCGCGCCCGACGGGCCATGTAGGTGTGCAGCACGTCCAGGTCTCCCACGACCCTGAAGCCACACACGCAGCGATGGTGGGGTGCCTGGTGGTTCCGGCTAGGACGATTGATGCCGCTGGGACGTCGGTAGCACAGAGCGGCTCGGGCGGTGTCGTCGCTGTAGTTCCACAGCCGCTGGCCGTCAGTCCACTCGTAGCGCCAGCCGATGAGTGGAGTGTCCAGGGTGGTGCCGGCCTTCGGAACGGTCCTGAATCGCGTCAGCATGTCCGTCATCGGGAGGCCTCCAAATCCTTCACTCGCGTCTCTAGTGCGCGGATGCGCGCCTTGAACTTGTCATTACGGGATTCGTAGAACGCCAGGACGTTGCGTGAGCCCTCGGCGGCTTGCTTCCACTGGTCCAGCTCGGTCTTCTTGGTGGTGGTCATCGGTTCAGTTCCTCCATCACATTTCCCCAGTCGGTTTCTTCGTCCTGTACCCCTGTCACTTCTGGTACTTCTGTCTCTTTCGTGGTCTCCCCAATGGGGAAACGGACACTAGAGACATAAGTGACAGGGGTGTACAGGCCCCGTTTGGGGTTCGCGATCCGCCCGGCATCAGCGGCGCGACGCAGGTACTTCCGCACGGTCATGTCCTCCAGGCCGACCAGCTCGGCAACGTCCTTGGGCTTGATCCCCTCGGGGTACCTGCACACCGTTGCCACGATCTCGGCCATGTCGTCCCCGACTCCGGCGACTGCTTGGCGCTGCTCCACCTGAGCGGCTGCCTCGGCCAGTCCGGGGCCGTCCAGGCTCCAGACGCCGTTCTCGGACATCTGCACCGCGTACTGCCCTTCGGCAGCATCCCGGCTGGTGACGTTGAGAGTGGCGTCCCCGCTGTTCCGGTCCCGCTGGATGGACAGGATGGAGTCAGCTGCACCGGCCAACCCTTGGGTTCCGGAAACGCTGGCCACAAAGTCGGTCCGTTCGCCCTTGTTCGTGTGGTGCACGACTATCAGTGACGATCCGGGGTAGCCGTCCACGATGTCCTTCAGTAGCGACATCTGCCCGTAGTCCTTCTGATAGGCGTCGTTGCCCGCGTACACGTCGCGGACCTTGCCCAGCGTGTCCAGAATGACCAGCGGGTTTCGGTCAGCGAATCGCTCAACGAAAGCGCGGATGGTGACCACCGGACCGGCAGGGACATCAGTCATGAACATGAGATCTGATGTCCCAGCGGTCATGCCGATGCTGTGTAGACGGTCCTGCAGGCGGCGGGGACCATCCTCTAGGGCCAGGTACAGCACGGGACGTTGCTGCACGCGGATTGCCCCGAATGCGTGCGATCCCTCAGCGGCCGCTTTGGCCAGTCCCAGCACCATCCAGGACTTACCGATCTTCGGGGGCGCGACAAGCATCGTGAGCCCTTCGGGGATCAATCCGGGGACGACGTACTCGACCGGCGGGAAGTGCTGTGCGGTCAGCCACGAGGCGCTGAACGCACCGTCCAACGGGTCCGGTGTTGTCTCGGGGGTCGTCATACCTTCACCCCCTGGTGCTGCTCGTGACGGAATCGGATGATGGACCGCCGTTGTGCAGCTGTGGCACCGTCCCAGTCTGGGAACATCTCGGCCACGCTCGCGGCAATCTCGGGATGAATATGAGCGCACGACACTTCGGTACGGCCCTGTTCCAGGCCGGCGCGGTATCCGGCGGCATAGAGGGCACGATCCTGCTCAACGGAGCGAGTGAGGTCGGATTCCAGATCGGAGGTGTTCACAGGGCACCCCCTAGACGGGTGTCCACGGCCTGCAGCTGACACAGGACCAGATAGGCACGATCCCCACGCATAGAGGCCCGTGAGCGCGCCTTATCGGCCGCGTGCAGGGACATGTAGATGCGGCGGGTCCAGCGCGGCGCACGGCCCTCAGGACGCGAGTGAACAACGACGACGTACACGCCATCCACCAGTCCCGCGGGATCCGGATCAGCTATACTGAGAGTGTCGCCGCCAAACGACTTTCGAACCGCCTCGGTCTCACCGCCGGGGCGGTTTTCTTTTGCCTCAGACACGCGCACCACCGCCGCTCATGACGTTGCGGACGGCAGTGTTTCCAGTGGGGTCAGCGATGCCCATGGACCGGCGCAGGAACGTCGGCAGAGGCAGTGTGGGGCCTGCACCTGTGGCAACCTCACGGCGGTATTGCCGGATCAGTCGCGAGAGCTTGGAATGCGAGATGTCCACGCCATGCTCGTCGGCATAACGACGGGCCTCGATGAACAAGGACGAATCGGACCGCATGGCCGATCCTTGGTGACCTTCCCCGGTGTTTGTGTTGCCAGCGGGGCGCGTGGTGAGGGTTGTGGCAATCAAGCGGCACCACCGCCAACGACGGAGTACGTGGCGGGGTTGACCTCGCGGCGCATCTTGCGCAGGTCGGCGGGGTCGATTCGGAGGGCCCTTGCCCCGTAGAAGTAGGCGCGGAGTTCTCCACGCTGAATCCAGCGGCGGACAGTCTGCGTGGAAGTGCCGGTAATCTCGGCTACTTCCTTGATAGTGAGTTGCTGCTCAAGCCCTGTGGCGAGCTGTACGGACGATGGCACGGTGATTGATCCCCTCTCGGGACTCAACCGGGTGCCATGTCCGGTGTCCGGGATCTCCATCCGCGGGCATTGCTATGTCACTAGAATAACACGGGTGTCATTTCATGCGGTATCAGGGTGCACTATGTGTGTTGTAATGCCTTCCCTGATGTGCCATTCCACGTGCTCCCGGTCAATCACGACGTGGTGTACGTGGTCACAGTTGAGAGCCAGATTCACAGCGGCTTCGAGGAAGTAGGTGCGAACCTTCCAGTGGCGATCACCGTCAGTAGTGTTCGCTGCACGGCCGTCCGCACTGGACCCTTGCTCGTTCAGGTCCCGTGACAACTTGTAGCTGGGATGGTGGATCAGGACACCCGCCGGGGATGCGTACACCTCGGCCAGTGCGCATCGAGTCCGATTAGGGCATCGATAGACCAGCGTGCGTGCCTTCTTCCTGATGCGCTCGTTGGTACGCAGTGCAGCGTAGACCGCCTCGGCCTGCTTCTGTCGGTCGTTCATATGGCCGATGAGTACGCCTAGTGAGTTATCGTCCATCATTTCCCCTCGGTGGATTCGGACAGCGCCCCTGCCAATGCGGCCAAGCGGGAGCGCTCGGCGTGCTGATATCTCTCGACGCTGGCGCCGTCACTGTGCCCGGCGTAGGCCTTCAGTTCGGCAGTAGTGGCACCAGCCTGCCCAAGGCGGGTCAGGGCGCTGTGTCGCAGGCCGTGGAACGTGAAGTTCTCCAACGGGTCTCGGTCGTCCTCCCCCGCGATCCTCGGGGCATTCACGGCTTCTAGAGCGTCGTTGAAGTGTGTCCTGATGGTGTTGGGGTGATGGTGGACGTCGCCTCCGGGGTGACGCGGGAACAGCAGTCCATCCCGGCCTTTCGTGGCGTGCTGCTCCAGGTGTTCAACCAGCGCGGGGACCAGTGAGGGCGGAACGGGCACGTCTCGGATTCCTGCTCGGCTCTTGGGCGTCTCTTCGCGGACCCCGGAACCTCGAGCCTGCACCTGAGTTTCTACTTTGATCCAGTGCACTTGCTTGTCGCCTGTGCCCGTGGTGATGTGGCGGCGGCGCAGTCCCAGCACCTCCCCCAGTCGCAATCCGCACCAGCCGGACAACAGCACTGCCATGCGCTCGGCCGGGGGCATGTTGGCTGCCAGGGCGGCCACGTCCTCGATGCTCGCCGGGGTTCGGTTGCGCTCGGGGGTGCTGGAGGGGCGACGAAACTTCGAAGCGGACGGCGGTGGGACTGGAGATGCCAGCACCCATGGTTTGAAGTTGCGGGGCAGATCCGGGGCGTCGCCGGATGCCCACCGGAACATGGATGCAACGGTCTGGTGGACGGGCGCGGCCGTAGTGGACCCCTTGGACTTCTCCAGTCGGTCCAACCAGTCGGCTATGTCTTCTGCCAGGATGCGCCCCACGCCGGTGTTCTCGAACTCGGGCAGGAAGTGGGCCTCTAGTCGGCGCTCGTACGTGTAGCGGGTGCCGAACTTCAGGCCCCGGTGTTCTAGGTACTCGCTCCAGGCGGTGAACATCTCGCGGACGCTCCGGGAATCGGCGGTCGCCTTCCGTGCCCGCAGTTCGGCCTCGACCTTCTGGTTACGGCGCTTGTCTGCCGGCGGGACGAATGTGCCCCGGGCCTTCTCAGATCTGGCGATGTCCAGGGCGGCACGGGCGTCTCCGATGGTTTGGTACGCGCCCAAGCTGTGCTGCACCCCGTCCACGAAGAGGCGGGCGCGATAGGTGCCATTGTGTAGCCGGTCAATGCCGCGTGGGAGCTTCTTGCCGCTGGTCGCCATGCCCACCTCCTGAACTAGTTACTACTGTGTGACTAGTTCTATGGTACCTTGTGACCACACCTGAATAGTTGTGAACATGTGGCGATGGGCTTACTTCCCTGTAATGGCAAGGAAAAAGCCCGGAACCACGAGGGTTCCGGGCTTGGTCCGTGGAGATGGCGGGAATTGAACCCGCGTCCGATGCAGTGTTGCCAGGTCTTCTCCGGGCGCAGTTTGCTGTGGGTGTTACTCGGCCCTGGCTGTCCCGCAAACAGGCAGCCAACCCGGGCCCAGCCGGATTAAGGTCTCCACCACGACCCCCGGCGAGGGTGGTGGACATTGGCTATCTAATCGACGCCAGGTCCTGGGGCGATAGCATCCTCAGGTTGACGGACTCGTTCACTGATCAGGCAGCGAGAGCGAAGTCAGTGCGCTTAGATTCGGCACTTGTTGGTTTGCAGAGAGCGTTTCCGAGATAACTCTGCGTCCTCGGCCCGCTTCCCCTGTCGCGACTCACATCGTCGAAACCGATCATCCCCATGTTCTCTTTTCAAACAACCGGTGCCCTGCGGGGCTTCACTGATTCCCCACCTGGTCCGGACTGTCTAGTGTAACGCATTCGCGGCAGGAGGTATTCCGGCCGGCCTCCTGGCATCAGGCTGCGCGGCGATTGCGAATCCTCATGGCACGCTGTGCCTCGCGGTTGTCCTGCTTCTCCCGCAGGGCGTGGCGCTTGTCATAGTCCTTCTTGCCCTGGGCGATGGCGATCTCAACCTTGACCCGCCCGTCCCGGAAGTACAGCTGGAGCGGGACGATCGTGTGCCCGGACTCCTGGATCTGGCGGGAGATCTTGGTCAGCTCCTGGCGGTGCAGCAGCAGCTTGCGCCGCCGGCGTGCAGAGTGATTGGTCCAGGACCCGTTGAGGTATTCCGGGATGTAGACCTGCTCGAGGTAGAGCTCGTCCCCGTAGAAGACGGCGAATCCGTCCACCAGGGAGGCGTTGCCCTCACGCAAGGACTTGACCTCGGTTCCCATCAGGGACATCCCGGCCTCGTAGGTGTCCAGAATGAGGTAGTTGTGCCGGGCCTTGCGGTTGGTCGCGATGATCTGCCGGCCGTCCGGGGTGGACGACTTACCGGATGTGCCGGCGGACTTCTTGGCCATAGCCGGTCCCCTCCTTTCCGACGGGTCGGATGCTCACTACACAGACTCACCAGTGTACCGCCGCCGTCAAGGGGCGGGACGGGGCCAGTCTCAGAGCAGACCGGCGGGGTTGACGGCCTGGCCGTCCAGGATCGTCTCGAAGTGCAGGTGGCAGCCAGTGGAATTGCCAGTGGTGCCGGTGTAGCCGATGATCTCGCCGCGCTTGACGTTCTGCCCCGGGGACACGATGTACCGGGTCATGTGATGGTACTTGGTGGCCAGGGCACGCCCGTTGACCACGCCGTGGGAGATGACCACGCGCTTGCCCGAGGTCCATACCGCCCAGTCCGCGTTCCAGACCTCGCCGTCCGCGGAGGCCCGGATCGGCAGGCCACAGCCACCGCCGAAGTCCATGCCGGTGTGCACGTACCCCCCGGCTCCCCCGTAGTCGAAGGTGCCGGACGGCGTCGGGCGCCATCCGAATCCCGAGGTGATGTACGTGTTCAGCGGCCACTGCAGGCCCCAGCTGCTCGAGGTGCTGGCGGCTTCCTCGGCTTCGCTCGCCCGGTCCTCCGCCGCGCTGGCCTCGCGTTCAGCCTGCTCGGCCGAAGCCTGCGCGGCCGCCCGGTTCGCCGCCGAGGCCTGCCGGGCCTTACGGGCCGCCTCCTCGGCCTCGCGGCGCTTGCGTTCGGCCTCGGCCACGGCGGCGCGGTGCTGTTCCTGCAGGTCACTGGCCTTGCCTGCCTGGGCCGTCAACGCCCGTTGGCGCTCGGCAATCTGTTCGTTGACCTGGTCCTGCGCAGCGCGATTGGCGTCGATCTGCGCCTGGATCTGAGGGCGCTGAGCCTTGAGCTCGTCGGTCAGCTCCGACGTGGTGGAGACCATCTGGTCGAGTTCACGCTTGGCGGCGGCGGCCTCGTCACGGGCCTGCTCCTCGCGCTGGAGCGCCTCCTCGGCCTGGACCCGCAGGTCCCGGATCTCCGCCTCGACGGCGGCCAGGCGCACCTCGGCGTTGACGTCCGTGGACTTGCTCTGGGACACGGTGGAGATGCGGCTGTTCTGGATCCGCATGGCCTGGTTCGCCAGTCCCATGGCGTCCGGCAGCGACGAGTCGCTCATGCCCAGGATGAAGGCGAGGTCCGAGGAGACGCCACCCTGCTTGTAGGCCTGGTTGGCGATCTGCCCGATCTCGGCGGAGGCCGCGTCCAGCTCTTGCTCACTCGCGGCGATCTCGGCGAGGATCTCGGAGCGGCTCGACTCGGCCTGCCGCACCCGTTCATTGAGGGACTGGACCTCCGCCGCGGCGGCCGAGACCTGGCCTTCGGCCGCGGTCAGCGCATCCTGGGCTCCGGGCAACTGGTCCTGGAGCGAGTTCAGTTCCCGGATCTTGTCGGCGATGTCGGCGTCCAGGCCCTCGAGGGACGCGTCGAGGTCACCCTGACGCTCCTCCAGGTCCGACTGCTTCCCGCCCAGGTTGCCGATCTCCTCATCGAGTTCGGACTGCTGGCGCTCGGCCTGTTCGATCTGGCGCTGCAGATCGTCGATCGCGTCCTGTGCCGTGGCGGTGCCGCCCATGGACAGGGTCAGAAAGGTGACCAGGCCGGCACCGACGATGGCGCGGGAGAGTCGGCGTCGCTTCACGGGTTCCTCCGTCGGGGAATGCGGACTGGGATGGTCGAGGTGCGGGTCAGTCGACCTGCGGATGAATCAAGATAAGTCAAGGTGAATCACGGTGAATCACGGTGAATCAAGGTCTGCAGCATCTCAACTCAGACAACATCAGGTCACAAGTGTCACACGTGTCCCATGATCATCACACCTTAAGGTAACGCCTCAGGGTGAGGATCGACGACAGCGCGGCCAGCAGGACCGCCACAAGCAGCAGCAGCGGCACGAGGATCAGGGCGTCCGCGCCCGCGATGAAGCCGGTTCCCGGATACTGGCTGGTGAGCCAGTCCCCGATGAAGAACTCCGCCACGGCCCACGTGGTGACGCTCGCCAGGACGGCGCCCACGAGGGCGGCGATCACCCCCTCCAGCAAGAACGGCAGTTGGATCATGGTCTTCGAGGCGCCGACCAGGCGCATGATTCCGGTCTCCCGCCGGCGGGAGAACGCGGAGAGCCGGATGGTGGTCGCGATCAGCAACACCGCACAGACCAGCATCACCACCGCCACGGAGACCGCGATGACGGACGCCATGTTCATCAGGGAGAAGATCTGCTCCAGCAGCTCGCGCTGGTCCGACACGATCTCCACGCCGGGCATGGAGGAGAACAGCTCGTTGACGACCTCGTACTGCTCGGGATCGACCAGGGCAACCCGGAAGGACTCCGGCAACTGGTCTGCCGTGACGGTACCCGCCATGGCGGAGTTCTGGAACTGCTCCTGGAAGATCTCCAGGGCCTGGTCCTGGGACTCGTACTCGAAGCTCTTGACGTAGGGGGCCGCCGTGGGTGACTCCAGCAGGCCCTGGACGGCCTCGCGTTGGCTGTCCGTGACGGGTCCGGAGGCGCAGGACGTGGTGGTGGAGGTGTCCGTGCAGAGGAAGATGGCCACCTCGACCCGGTCATACCAGTACCCCTTCATCTGGTTGATCTGCTGCTGCAGCAGGCCCGCCGCCCCCACGAAGGTCAGCGAGATGAAGGTCACGAGCACGACCGAGATGACCATGGACAGGTTGCGGCGGATGCCGGAGAACGTCTCCCCGAGGACGAAGGCAAACCTCATGCCTGCACCTCCGTCCGGTAGCCGCCACCGCTCTCGTCGCGGACGATCCCGCCGGCGTGCAGTTCCACCACGCGGCGGCGCATCTGGTTCACGATGTCGTCATCATGGGTGGCCATGATCACGGTGGTGCCGTTCTGGTTGATCTTGTCCAGCACGGCCATGATGCCCAGGGACGTCTCCGGGTCGAGGTTGCCGGTCGGCTCGTCGGCCAGCAGGATCTCCGGCCGGTTGACGATGGCGCGGGCGATGGCCACGCGCTGCTGCTCGCCGCCGGACAGCTCGTGCGGCATGCGCTTCTCCTTGCCCTCCAGGCCCACCGTCTCGAGGACCTCGGGAACCGTCTGGCGGATCTGAGCCCGGCCCTTGCCGAGCACCTGCATGGCGAAGGCCACGTTGGCATAGACGGTCTTGTTGGGCAGCAGGCGGAAGTCCTGGAAGACCACGCCGATCCCCCGGCGCAGCTTCGGCACGCGCCACGAGGGCAGCCGTGCCACGTTCCGGCCGACCACATAGACCGTCCCGCTGCTGGCGCGTTCCTCACGCAGCATCAGGCGGATGAAGGTGGACTTCCCGGAACCGGAGGCACCCACGAGGAAGACGAACTCACCCCGCTCGAACTCCACCGTCACGTCGTGCAATGCCGGACGGGAACGGCGGTCATAGACCTTGGAGACCTGCTCGAACCGGATCATGTTCCACACTTGCCCCCGGACGCGATCATCCCGCGGCACCAGGGGCTGGGTTGGGGAAGTCTCGGTGCCGACCTTCCCCACGGTAGTCACGAAGCGATAACAGCGGTGGGACGCTGGGCGGTGAGTCGGTGCGGAGCACGGGGCCCGACCACCGCAAAAGGTGGTCGGGCCCCGGGGTGCCCGCCGGCCGGCGTCGGGCCGTGATGGGGTGCGTCAGTACAGGGTGGCGCCGGTGGCCTCGCGGACCTCGTCCTCCGTGAGCCCGGGAGCGGTCTCGACCAGCACCAGGCGCGGGGCGCTAGGATCCGTGGACTTGTCCACATCGATCACGGCCTTGTCCGTGATGATCCGGTCCACGACGCCCTGGCCCGTCAACGGCAGGTCACACTCCGTGAGGACCTTCGGGGCCCCGTGCCGGGCGTTATGGTCCATCAGCACGATCACCCGGCCGGCACCGTGGACCAGGTCCATGGCCCCGCCCATGCCCTTGACCATCTTGCCCGGCACCATCCAGTTGGCGAGGTCCCCGTTCTGGGCCACCTGCATGCCACCGAGCACCGCGACGTCGATCTTGCCGCCACGGATCATCCCGAACGAAGAGGCCGAATCGAAGAACGAGGCCCCCGGGCGGACCGTCACCGTCTCCTTACCCGCGTTGATCAGATCCGGATCCACATCCGCCTCGACCGGGTACGGACCGACCCCCAGGATCCCGTTCTCGGACTGCAGCACCACAGTGCGCTCGGCAGGGATGTGGTTCGGGATCAGCGTCGGCATCCCGATCCCCAGGTTCACATAGGCACCGTCCGGCAATTCCTGCGCCGCCCGGGCCGCCATCTCATCTCGGCTCCAGCTCATCGACCCTC
The DNA here is from genome assembly GCF_039528175.1 of Citricoccus alkalitolerans. Lineage (NCBI taxonomy): Bacteria > Bacillati > Actinomycetota > Actinomycetes > Micrococcales > Micrococcaceae > Citricoccus > Citricoccus alkalitolerans. The sequence continues at coordinate 471,476 of NZ_BAAALH010000001.1, read as the reverse complement.
CCCCTCGCTGTCCGCCCCGGCGGCGCGGACGGTTCGCTTCTCGATCGGCTTCTCGATGTCCGGCCCGACCTCCACGATCCGGTGCACATAGACCCCCGGCAGGTGGACCTGGTCCGGATCGATCTCCCCGGGCTCGACCAGCTTCTCCACCTGGGCGATGCACACGGTCGCGGACATCGCCGCCGGCGGCGCGAACTGGCGGGTGGCCTTGTTGAAGACCAGGTTGCCGTGACGATCACCGACAGCCGCATGGACCAGTGCGAAGTCCGTCACGATGGACTCCTCCAGCACATAGTCCCTCTCCCCCGTCTGGCCCAGAGAGAAGGAACGCACGTCCTTCGGCGCGGACGCCTTCGCCACCGTGCCGTCCGAGTTGTAACGCATCGGCAGGCCTCCATCGGCCACCTGGGTCCCGACGCCGGAACGCGTGTAGAACGCGGGAATGCCGGCTCCCCCGGAACGCAGCTTCTCCGCCAGCGTGCCCTGCGGCACCAGCTCGACCTCCAGCTCACCCTCAAGATACTGACGGGCGAATTCCTTGTTCTCCCCCACATAGGACGAGGTCATCTTGACGATCTGCCCGGAGGCCAGCAGCAGCCCGAGCCCCCAGCCGTCCACGCCACAGTTGTTGGACACGATGGACAACTCCTTCGCACCCTGGTCCCGCAACGCCTCGATCAACTGGACCGGATTGCCGGACAACCCGAAACCACCCACCGCCAATGACGACCCGTCACCGATATCCGCCACCGCTTCCGCCGCGGTATCCACCGTCTTGTCCATACTCATGGCCTGTCCTTCCGCCCTACTCGTCTGTTGTTCTGCTTCTCTGAGGTCTCAGCTGGCGGTCCAGCCACCGTCCATCGCATAGGATGCCCCGGTGGCCATGCCGGAGGCGTCCGAAGCCAGCCACAGCACGAGCGAGGCGACCTCCTCGGGCTCGACGAGACGCTTGACGGCGGACTCGGTCAGCATGATCTTCTCCACGACCTCGTCCTCGGAGATCCCATGGGTCTTCGCCTGGTCGGCGATCTGCTTCTCCACCAGCGGGGTGCGCACATAGGACGGGTTGATGCAGTTCGACGTCACCCCGTGCTCCGCGCCCTCCAGTGCGGTCACCTTGGACAGGCCCTCCAGACCGTGCTTGGCGGAGACGTACGCGCTCTTGAAGGCCGAGGCTCGCATCCCATGGGCTGAGGAGAGATTGATGATCCGGCCGAAGCCTCTCTCGTACATGCCCGGCAGGGCGGCCCGGGTGAGCAGGAACGGCGACTCCAGCATGAGCCGGTGGATGAACCGCCAGGCCTGGGGATCGAACTCGTGGATCGGGGCGATCCGCTGAATCCCGGCATTGTTGACGAGGATGTCCGTGTCCAGCCGGAGTTCGTCCAGGGCCTCGGTGTCGGCGAGGTCGGCCACCCAGGCCGTGCCGCCCACCTCGGCTGCGAGCGCCTCGGCGGCCTCCGCATTCAGATCCGTCACGGTCACCGTGGCCCCGGCCGCAGCCAGGGCACGCACGCAGGCCGCCCCGATCCCGGAGGCCCCTCCCGTCACCACCGCGGTGCGTCCGGAGAGGATCCCGTCTCGGAAGATCCCGGTGGTCTGCTGATGCTCGGTCCGTGGTTCGGTCACGGGGCGTACCTGCCTTCCAGGTCGGTGTGAAGTGGGAGGTGGTTCTCAGAGGCTCAGCAGCAGTGCCTCACCCTGGCCGCCACCACCGCACAGGCTGACGGCGGTCCGGCCGCCGCCACGCCGGGACAGCTCCAGGGCGGCGGTCAGGGCCAGCCGGGCCCCGGAGGCACCGATGGGGTGCCCCAGGGCGATGGCACCGCCGTGGAGATTGGTCTGTTCCAGGGGGTACTCCAGGTCCTTCAGGGACTGGACCGCCACGGCGCCGAAGGCCTCGTTGATCTCGATGAAGTCCAGCTCCCCCACGGACCAGCCGGCCTTGCTCACCGCGGCCTGGATGGCGTTGGAGGGCTGGGAGTGCAATGAGGAGTCCTTCGGTCCGGCCACCTGACCAGGCGCCCCGATGGTGGCCAGCACCGTCAGGCCCCGGGCCTCCGCATAGGCCCGCGAGGTGACCACAAGTGCTGCGGCTCCGTCGGAGAGCGGCGACGAGTTGCCGGCGGTGATACCACCGTCCTGGGCAAACGCCGGGCGCAACGCGGCCAGGGAGTCCACGGTGGTGTCCGGGCGCACGCCCTCGTCCTCGGCGAGGAGGACCGGCTCACCCTTGCGCTGCGGGATCTCGATGGGGGCGATCTCCATGTCGAAGGTGCCGTCGGCCTGAGCGGCGGCAGCCCGCCGGTGGGAGGCGGCAGCGACCTCGTCCTGGGCGGTGCGGTCGATCTGCCGCTCCGTGTTGCCGGACTCGGTGAGCTCGCCCATCGCCTCTTTGCTGAGCGCATCAGTCAGGCCGTCGTAGGCGACCGAGTCGAGCACCGTCGTCGGGCCGTACTTATAGCCCTTCCGGGATCCCACCAACAGGTGTGGGGCATTGGTCATCGATTCCTGGCCACCGGCCACCACCACCTCGGCCTCGCCCAGTCGGATGAGCCGTGCCGCATCGATGACGGCGGTGAGGCCGGACAGGCAGACCTTGTTGATGGTCGTGGCCGGCACGCTCCAGTCCAGTCCGGCAGCGAGGGCCGATTGGCGGGCTGGGTTCTGTCCCTGGCCGGCCTGGACGACCTGGCCCATGATGACCGAGTCCACGTCAGCGCCGTCCACACCGGCACGCTGCAGGGCGTGCTTGATGGCGTGGGCGCCGAGGTCCACAGCGGTCAGGGAGGCCTGCTGTGACAGCAGCCGAGTGAAAGGGGTCCGGGCCCCGCCGACAATCACGGCATCGTGGGCAGCAGAGGCAGCTGAAGGCGTGGTGGTCATGGGTGTTCTCCTGAGGGTGAGGCGGGAGGCGTCTTCGCGTGGCGTGGTGTGGGTTGTGGTTGGCGTTATGGCGTGGATGACATCCAGCCTAGATCGGCCGGGGCGGGCGCGTCAGAAGGCCCCGACCACCGAGACCACGGCAGTGAGTATGGCGACCGTGATGACCGGCATGACGAGGGTGACCATGAAGATGTCCTTGTAGGACTGACGGTGGGTCATGCCACAGACGATCAGCAGGGTGACCACGGCCCCGGAGTGGGGCAGGGTGTCCAGGCCGCCGGCGGCCATGGCGGTCAATCGGTGCATGGCCTCCAGGCTCACTCCTTGGTCCAGGGCCATCTCCTTGAGATTGTCACCGAAGGCGTTCAGTGCAATGGTCATGCCGCCCGAGGAGGAGCCCGTGATGGCCGCGGTGACCGAGGTGGAGAACACCGAGGTGACCAGCGCGTTGCCGCCCATGTTGAATACGGAGTCTCTGATCACAGCGAACGCTGCCACGGAGGCGATGACCGCACCGTAGCCGACTTCCGAGGCCGTGGAGAAGATCGGCAGCATGGAGCCCTTGGCCCCGTCCACGAAGGCCTTCCGCAGGTCTCCGAACCGGCGGGTGTTGAAGGCCACGATGACCAGGATGGCCACGGTCAAGGCGATGATGACGGCCCAGATACCGGCGCGGGAGCTCAACTCGATGGCGCCGAACTGCTCCTCCTGCAGATAGTCCCAGTTCAGCGCTGGGAAGACCAGAAGGGTGCAGCCGAAGTTGACGAGGATGACGGCCAGCAGCGGGACGAAGGCCTCCACCCCGTTGCGCGGGGTCGTGATGGCGCCGGAGGTGCCGGTCTCGACCTCCTTGACCTGGGCGTGGGCGCCGGGACCGTTCCCGGAAGTGGTCGCCGTCGGGGAGTCGGCCTCGGAACCGGCCAGCGCCGCACCGGGTCCGTCCCCGCGGCGGGGACTGGCACCCCCGCGGACACTAGGACCGCGGTCTACCCCCGCATCGCTGAAGTGCTCACCGTTGGCCATGAGCCGGCGGCGCCGGAACTCGAGCCATGCCAGGCCGAGCCCGAGGATCATCGCTGCTCCCACCAGGCCGATCCCCGGGGCCGCAAAGCCGTCGGTACCGAAGAACTGCCCCGGGATCAGGTTCTGGACCTGAGGGGAGCCCGGCAGTGCCGTCATGGTGAACGTGAAGATGCCCAGGGCGATGGTGCCCGGGATCAGTCTCTTCGGGATGTCCGCCACGCGGAACAGCTCGCGAGCCAGGGGGAACATCACGAACGCCACCACGAAGAGGCTGATGCCGCCGTAGGTCATGAGGGCGGAGGTGACCACAGTGGCAGCCAGGGCGTTGCGGGCGCCGATCCAGCGGGCCACTGTGCGAGCGATGGACTCGGCATAGCCGGTGACCGTCATCAGCACACCGAAGATGGCGCCGAGCAGGAACAGCGGGAAGTACTGCCCCACGAACCCGGCGAGGGCCGGCATGAAGATCTCCGTATAGGAGGCGAGAATCGGCGCGCCGGAGAACACCAGGGCCACGACGGCCGCGATGGGCGCCGCGATGATGACGGGCATGCCCCGGTAGGCGAGCGTGATCAGCAAGGCGAGGGACAGAATGATGCCTATGATCCCCAAGATCATTCGGTTCTCCTTGGTGGGTGAGTGTCACGGCACTGACGGACCGCACCTACCACCATGCCCGCAGGACGTGATTCAGGCCACGTCGAGAGCCACAAGAGGTGGAAGGCACGTTCGTAGCTGTCTACAACGCGCGCTCTGCGGCAAGACGGCGAGATACTGCGGTGGAATCAGTCTCGGCCGTGATCTGCCGCAAGGGCCCATGCGACCTCGATGAGCGTGTTGAGGTCTCCCAGGTCGGCTCCCGTGACCTCGCGATAGCGCCTGAGGCGGTACCGCAGGGTGTTGACGTGGATCGGGATGGACTCGGCCGCCGCCGGAATATTCATCCGGTGCTCCAGGTAGGCGCGCAAAGACTCGACGATCAGCTCGCCAAATGCCCTCTCCGCCCGCAACGGTTCCAGGTAGATCTCGTCGAGCAAGACGGTGGTCTCCGGGCTGGCGAAGACGCCCATGCGCCAGGAGAGACGGTCCACGTCGACGACCCCATCCGCCCCGACCCGCTGGGCGGACGCCAGCACCCTGGTGGCCACGTCGAAGGACCGGGGCAGCTCCCCCAGGACCATCGGGGCACCGAGGGCGATGGTCGCCCCCGCAGGCGGCGGGCCGGCGTCGGGGTCACCGACGAGGATGCCGATGGCCCCCGTGCCCTGCGGCACGACGACGGCGCGGGCCCCGGCTTCCTCGGCCCAATCCTCGAGGGCGGGGGGCGCGGCGCCTTCAGCGCACAGGGCCCGGACCGGCCGGTCACGGGGCACCCCGAAGACGGAGGCACCGGAGAACAGCGCGGTCCGGTCCAGACTCCCCGCCAGGGCGGCGCCGAGCCAGTGGGCGCGGCGGGCCGAATCGGCCACGGCCTGGGCGATGGTGCGGTCGCGATAGGAGACCACGGCGCGGGTGGTGAAGGCATCCCCCAGGGACCAGAGCAGGGTGGAGAAGGACAGGGCCGTCTCCACCGGCACCCCGTAACGCGGGGCGGCGGCCAGCAGGTGGCGCAGGATGATGGACATACACGCGCGGAATCCGGCCAGCACGCTGGCAATCTCGACTCCCTGGGCCATCCGTTCCTCGGTCAGCGTCTCCGCCTCGTCAATCCCCCCGGGCTCCGGTGCCAGACCGTCGAGGATGGTGCGGATGCTCAGCGCGCGATTGCGCCGGGCAGAGGCCTCCAGCGACTCGGCAGGAACATTCTCATAACCGGGGATCGTGGCCCGGAGAGTCTCGACCGTCTCGACCAGGATCGCGTCGTCGGCCGCGAGCGACTCGACGAGAGCCCGCACCGGATCCACGCTCACTCGTACCTCCGTCGTCAGGTCCCCAGACGTCCTTCCCCACCTCGGGGTGACAGGGCGGGGTGGCTTCACTCTACGGCGGCCGCCAACCGGTCCAGGGACGCCATCAAGGCGGCCTCCGTCGTCGCCAGGGCCCGGCGGAAACGGGTCTCATCGGTCAGCCGGGTCCAGTCATAGGTGTGGCGGACCACGGTGCCGCCGACCGGCTCAAGTTCCAGTTCCCAGCACCACCGATGGCCCCGGGGTTCCTCCCCGACCTCGGCGGGCAGCCAGGCGAGGCGCCGGCCCTCCTCGAACTCCACCACATGGTTCTCCCGGACGGCGCCCTCCTTCGTCAAGACCATGGTGAACACGTCCCCGACGGCGGTAATGCGCTGGCCTTCCTCGGCCTGCGCCAGGTTGTCATTGCCGTCCCAGTCCGGTTGGCGGGCCGGGTCTGCGATCAGAGTGAAGATGGTCCCAGCGTCAGCGGCGATGCGCCGTTCGGCGGTGACAACGCGTTCAGCGACGGGCGGCAGCCCGGGTAGCTCGGCCATGAGTTCAGAGCCCCTTCCCCGTGGGCGAGACGAGGATCTTCACCGCGGTCTCGTTGTGGTTGATGAGCGTGTCGAATCCCTCATCGATGAGGTCGTCCAGGCCGATCTTTCCGGTGATGAACGGCTTGACGTCCACGGTGCCGTCCTCGATCAGCTTGATGGTGGCTGGATGGTCCCAGGCGTACCCGATGGTGCCGCGGAGATCGATCTCCTTGAGCACGAGCTGGTGGAGGGGGACGGTCGGCTCGTGGCCCCAGATCGACTCGTTGACGATCACACCCCCGGGGCGCACAGCCTCCAGGAGCATCGCCAGCACCACGTCCACGCTGGTGGCCTCGAAGCCGACATCCGCCCCGCGCCCACCCGTCAGCTCCTTGACCTTCGTGGCCACGTCCACCTCCCGGGGATCGAAGGCTTCGTCCACGACTCCAGCGTCCAGCACTCGCTGCCGACGCAGCTCGGAGAGCTCGGAGACGTAGACGGTGAGGCCCTCACCCTTGAGGACGGCGGCCGTGAGCGCCCCGATGGGACCGGCGCCGCCGATGATTGCCACGTCTCCGGCCTTCGCCCCGGAGCGGACGAAGGCGTGGTGAGCCACGGCCAGAGGCTCGATCAGGGCGGCTTCGTCCAGGTTGACGTGATCGGCCACCGGATGCACCCAGCGCCGCCGCACCGCGATTTGTTCGGCCAGGCCCCCACCATGACCGCCCAGGCCGATGAAGTTCATGTCCGGGGACAGCTGGTAGTCCTCGTCGTTCTCGTGTTCCTCCCGGATCACGTAGGGCTCGACCACCACCTTCTGCCCGATCTCCAGATCGTCCACGCCCTCGCCCAGCGCGGCCACGGTGCCGGACATCTCGTGGCCGATGGTCAGCGGGGCCGACTCGCCGGAGATGGGGTGCGGATGCCCGGCCGGCGGGATGAAGATCGGACCGTCCAGGTATTCGTGCAGGTCGGTGCCGCAGATTCCGCACCAGGCCACATCGATGAGCACTTGGCCGGGACCCGCAGTCGGGTTGTCGATGTCCTCGATGCGGATGTCTTTAGCGTCGTAGTACCGTGCTGCGCGCATGGTGTAGGCCTCCTGCGGCGACTCGTGACGGGAGGGCCGGGAAGGGGGCCCACGGCCCGGATCGGGCCTCCTGGTCACTGTAGGCAGGGTGTTCCGGTGCGGACAAGGGTCCGCTCGGCGGTGGGACGGAGGCTCAGTCCTCGCTGTGGCGGGCGCCGGCGCGCCAGCGGATACCGGCGTCGATGAAGCCGTCGATCGCGCCGTCGAACACCGAGGAGGGGTTGCCCTCCTCATGGTTGGTGCGCAGGTCCTTGACCATCTGGTACGGATTCAGCACATAGGAACGCATCTGATCGCCCCAGGACGCCTTGACGTCCCCGGCCATCTCCTTCTTCTTCGCATCCTCCTCGGCCTTGCGCACCAGCAGCAGGCGGGACTGCATGACGCGCAGGGCGGCGGCACGGTTCTGGATCTGGGACTTCTCGTTCTGCATCGAGACGACGATCCCGGTGGGGATGTGCGTCATGCGCACGGCGGAGTCGGTGGTGTTCACCGACTGGCCGCCGGGGCCGGAGGAGCGGAAGACATCCACCTTGAGCTCGGCCTCGGGGATCTCGACCGAGTCGTCCGACTCGATGAGGGGGATGACCTCGACGGCGGCGAAGGAGGTCTGGCGCCGCCCCTGGTTGTCGAAGGGGCTGATGCGCACGAGGCGGTGGGTGCCGGCCTCCACGGAGAGCGTGCCGAAGGCGTACGGGGCCTTGACCTCGAAGGTGGCGGACTTCAGCCCGGCCTCTTCGGCGTAGGCGGTGTCCATGACCTTGGTGGTCCAGCCGCGCTGCTCGGCCCAGCGCAGGTACATGCGCATCAGGATCTCGGCGAAGTCCGCGGCATCCACACCACCGGCACCGGCGCGGATGGTGACCACGGCGTCACGCTCGTCGTACTCGCCGGAGAGCAGGGTGACGATCTCCAGATCGGACATCGTCTTGCGCAGGGCCTCGAGCTCCCTGGCGACGTCGTCCCGCGCTGAGTCATCGTCCTCCTCAGCCGCGAGCTCCACCATGACCTCCATGTCATCGATGCGCTGCTCCAGCTTGGCGACGCGCTCGAGTTCGGTCTGCCGGTGGGACAGCTTCGAGGTGATCTTCTGCGCCGCCTCCGGATCGTCCCAGAGGTCCGGGGCGGAGGCCTCCGCCTCCAGCCGGGCGATGTCCGCCTTGATCTGCTCCATGTCCGACACCTGCTCGATGTTGGACAGCGTGGAGCGCAGTTGCGCGATTTCAGCGGTGTAGTCAGTCTCAGCCATGGTGGGGTCCAGCCTACAGCGCGGCTGGACCGGCGTTGTTCCCTGGCACGATGCCGGACCCAACGCCAGCCCGGCCGCCCGTCAACCGGCGTCCCCTGAGACATACTCCACCAGCCCCGGATCGGAGGAGGAGAAAACGTCCATCTCCTCTCCCCCATCACAGGTCATCAGCGAGAGGGTCACGCTCTCCCCCGAGCGTGTGGCCCGGCGGCCGACCACCACCCAGGTGCCGCCGGACTCCTCCCAGCGGCGCAGTCGCCGCAGGTCCGGGTGCTCGATGTTGCCGGTGTCTTCGGTGTTCTCGGGGTCGTCGGCGGACATTGGAGTCTCCTCAGCGCCTCAAGGCGGTACGGGACGAACTGGTGGCCAGGATCCGGATGCCGTCCGGCACGATCCAGTTCACGATGGGTGGGTGGGCAGTGGCTGTCAGCACCACATCGACGGTCTGGCCGCCGTCGCCCACGGAGACGGTCTCCACCACGAGCCCGTCGAACCGCTCGTGAGAACCAGCGGTGACCAGGTATCCGGCCACCGCCTCAGCGGCATCGGCGTCAGCGAGCACCGGGGTGCGCCTGGCGTCCCCGTCCTCCTCGATGGCGATGGTGAAGCTGTCCGCCGCAGCCATGGCGGCCCCGTCCGCCGCGGACAGCAGCTTGCGGGCCTCGAGGTTCACCGTGGTCACGGCCAGGATCACGGTGGCCAGCAAGAGGCAGACCACCGTCAGCCCCACGACGAGCACCGTGGTCTGGCCCTCGTCTCCCGCTACCCGGACACCCTGATCCCCGCCGGTCTCGCCAGGACTCGGCGCCCGGACCCTCATCCGAACCTCGGTACGGGTTGCTGGGAGCTGCTGGTGACGGTGGCGACGGCGGCGTCCCAGCCGAGACCCTGCGGCAACAGGGGCACCGGTACCCGGATCGCCACCTCCACCGACACGGAGGAACCAGGATCAAGGCAGGGACTGGTGGAGCAGGACAGGGCGGACTCCGCCACGGAGGGATCCAACCCGTAGTCCCCTAATGTCAAGGCGATGACCTCGTCAGCACGGCCGGCGGCACTCGAGGCGTCCGGGGCTCCTGCCATCGCCTTCGCCGCCTGATCGGCAGCGGCCACGGACGCATAGGCCGCGGATTGGATCTGGCTGGTCAGCATCAGGAAGTAGAGCACCGGTATCAGCAGGAGCGCGGCCAGGAGCACGAACTCCACCGTGGCCGAACCTTCCTCTCCTCGCGCTTCCATACGCCGAGGATCAGTCGTGGCATGAGGAGCGGTGTCGCGGGCGGTGTCAGACGCGCTATCAGGACCAGTGTCAGTAACGGTAGGCATGCCCGTCGGCCTCCAATCCCACGGGACCGACCAGAAAACCGACCATGGGCATCTGTGTGCGCACGGTGATCCTGACGATGGTGGTTCCGTCCCCGCCCGCCGTCTCCGCAGACACATCGGCATGGCCGCCGCCCGGGATGGACCCGGCGAGCAGTTCTCGAGTCCTGGCCGCGCCGTCGTCGGGCGTCCGGTCCCCCAGCGCTCCGTACCGCGCCCCGGCGCTGGCCGCATCGATCAACGTGTTCCGGACGTGAATGACAATGCCGAATTGGAGTATCGCGGCGAAGATGATCGAGAGCAGCGCCATCACCATGACGGATTCGGCCACTGCCGATCCACGTTCACGCTCGCCCGAGTTCAGCACGGTCAGTTCTGGGTGACCTGGCTGATCGCCTGGTTGAACAGATCCGTCAGGGCGGGCCCCGCGATGGCCAGCAGCCCGGCGACGAGCACGGCCGACATCAACGTGATCATCACCCAGCCGGGCACGTCGCCCCGCTCGTCATCACGGGCCTCGCCCAGGAAGACGGTCAGGGCTGCCAGGGCTGTCAAGGCCCGGTACTTCAGTTCGGTCTTGTCTGTCATGGTCCCCTCCAGGGTGGTTTGTCGGTTGGGTGATTCAGTCGGGCGGGCGGAGATTCAGAAACCGAGATTCATAATCGAGATCCCGGGGTACACGGCGAAGATGACGGTCAGGGGCAAAATACCGAAGACCAGGGGCGCCATCATCCCGATTTCCTTACGGCCGGCGGATTCCAGCAGCTCTCGCTTGGACAGCTCACGGACGTCCTGGGCCTGGGCCCGGAGCACATCGGCCAGCGGCGTGCCCCGTTCCAAGGCCACGAGGACTCCCTCAATGAAACGTTCCACCGGTGCCAGCTGGATCCGCCGTGCGCATGCTTTCAGGGCAGCATGGATGGAGGATCCGGAGCGCATGTCAGACAGGACCGTGGAGAACTCCCCGGCCAATTCGCCTTTGGCCGAAACGGCGACCCGTTCCAGGGCCCCCGCCGCGCTGTCCCCGGCACTGACGGACAGGGCGAACAGCTCCGCCACTGAGGGGAACTCGCTGAGGATCCTCGCGCGGCGGCGACTGATCTGGCCGGTCAACAGATTGTCCCTGAGGAAAAAGGCCACCACGGCCAGAGTCCCCACAAGCATGACCCCGATGACCGGATTCAGGGCGCCGTTGACCGCGAGCGCCAGGCATCCGGCTACCCCCAACGCGGCTCCTCCGGCCGCGGCGATGAGCTGCTGCGCCCGGTAGTCCTGAACGGAGAGTCCGGATCCGGCGGCATCAAGTTTGCGTTCGAGGGCTTGGTGGCCGAGGTTGAGCCGCCCCAACTGCCGTACGCCGGCCGATAGCACGGGGTGCATGATCCGTCCCAGGGCGCCCCACGGGGACACGACCTGCTGCTCGTTCAGCAGTGATGAGGCAGGTGCATGATGTCTCAGCTGGGGCTCGACGCGATGGGCCAGCGAGGGCCGCCATCCCCAGGGCAGCGCTACCAGCACCAGTGCCAGTCCGGACCCGAGGGCAAGCCCCAAGATCAGGGCCATGGAGAACGTCGTCATCTACAGCACTCTCTGTTCTTCCGGCAGTGCGCCGATCTTCAACATGAGTTGATAGCAGATGACGGAAACCACGAGGCCGCCGGCCAACACCAGCAGGCCCGTGAAGGTCTGGTAGACGCGCACTGCGTCCGGCTGGGTTCCCAACAGCAGCAGCACGATCCACGGGGCCGCCACGGCCAGGCGAGCTGCGTTGACGGTCCAGGACTGGCGAGACTCCAGCTCACTGCGGGTCCGGGCATCCTCGCGCAGGAACTCAGCGAGGGTGGACAGCAGGTTCCCGATATCCGCGCCGCCGACCTCGCGGGTCAGCCGCAGTGCGGCGATCAACCGGTCGGCGACCGGATCGGCCATCCTGAACTTGAGGTTGTCCAGGGCGTCCATGAACCGCAGTCCCGAACGGTAGTCCCGGGCGAACTCGCGGAAGGCCGGCTGGAGCTCCTCCGGCCCCTTGTCGCCTAGCTGGATGAGTGCCTCGGGCAGTGTCAGCCCGGCACGGATGGCCGAGCGGAGGTGGTCCACGGCGTCTGGCCACACGTCACGCAGCAGGGTGCGCCGTTTCTTCGCCTGCCAGTTCAGCGCGACCCACGGCACCAGCGCCCCGAACAGGCCGAAGCACACGGCGATCGGCAGGGCCCGCGTCAGGACGAAGACCAGCAGCAGCGCCACCATGCCACAGCCGATCATCGCCGCGACCACACCGGCGGGGCCGACCTGCTCGACGCCTGCTCGGGCGAGCAGTCGCCTCAGGGTACTGTCCCGTCGGATCACCACCGGTTTGTCCCCGCGAGGCCAGAACGACCACCACACCAGGAACAACCCGGCGCCCAGCATCAGCCCCAGGAACAGCGCCATCAGCCGACCCCCACCACGGATCGCACGTCATACCCCCGGGATTCGAGTTTGCGGTTCTCCAACATGGCCGAGGGGCTGAGGACCAATTGGCCGTCAACGCGGTGGAAGACGGTCGAGGACTCGATGATCCCTTCCTCCACACGGCTGCCAACGGACAGGATCTCCTCCACGTACCGGCGGCCGTGGCGGTCCCGCGCGCAATGCACCACGAGGTCGAAGCAGGACGCCACCGTCGGGACCACGAAGTTCCGGGAGATGTTCTCGCCGGCCATCAGGGGCAGCGTGCAGATCTTCGTCAGGGCGTCAGACGCACTGTTGGCATGCAACGTGCACATGCCGGGTAGGCCTGAGTTCAAAGCGACCAACATGTCCAGGCTCTCGGCCTCTCGGACCTCCCCCACGATCAGCCGGTCCGGGCGCATGCGCAGCGCCTCCTTCACGAGCCGGCGCAGCGGAATCTCTCCGTGGCCCTCCAGGTTCGGCTGACGGCACTGCATCTGGACCACATCACGCAGTGGCAGCTTGAGTTCGAAGATCTCCTCGACCGTCACCACGCGCTCCCGGCTGCCGATGGAAGCCGAGAGGCAATTGAGCATGGTGGTCTTTCCGGACTGGGTAGCTCCGGACACCAGGATGTTCAGCCCGGCGTCCACACTGGCATCCAGGAAGCGCGCGGCATCCGTGCTCAGGGATCCGGACCGCACCAGGTCCTCGACCCGATGGGCTCGGACCACGAATTTCCGGATATTGACCGACCAGTGCCTGCGGGTGATATCCGGGATGACCACGTGCAAGCGTGAACCGTCCGGCAGGGCCGCGTCCACGAACGGGGACGACAGGTCCAGGCGGCGGCCCGAGGACTTCAGCATGCGCTCGACCAGGTCCCGGACATTCTCATCGGTCAACGAGATGTTGGTCAGCTCGGACACGCCGCCCCGGGCGCAGTACACGGCCGTGGGCGAGTTGATCCAGACCTCTTCGACCGTATCGTCGTCCAGTAGGGGCTGGAGCACGCCAAAACCGGCCACAGAGTCGAAGACCGTCTTCTCAGCATCGTCGCGGTCCGGCAGCAGCGGCAGCGAACCGATCAACGAGCGCGCATCATAGTCCGCCGTGGCGGCTTGCACCAGACGGCGCATTTCCTCCGGTTCGCGCTGCGGATCCATGCCCCGTCGGCGGATCAGCTCGCGAACCTCATCCTCGAGGATGCGGATGGCTTCCATGGTTTCCCCTCCATGACGACCCGGACGGGCCTCAACCTGGGTCTGAGCGTACAGAGTTCTGGACCAGCGGCCCACCGCCTCCTCTGTGAACTGTGGATTTCCATGCGTCGCGCGTGTTGTCCACATTCTCGCCGCCCCGGTTCCCCAGGCCATCTGCCTCCACGGCATCCTGGCGTGAGGAACATCGGCACTGCGGAAGGTCAACCTGGCGTGTGGTTGAGAATACTGGGACTGCCGGCGGCGGAAAGCCAATGGTGGAAGGTGGTCAATGGCCCGCCAATCGCGAGTCTTGACTCCGCCAGCATGGTTGACGGTCTACTACGCGACCGATTCCCCCGATACCGCTTCTCGGGCGTCAGCGGGGGCGCCGGCCGGCCAGGTCGGCCTCCTGACGGGCGCCAGCCCACTCGGAACCAACTGACCGTGGTCGCCCGCCCCGAAGGCAGCGCGACTACCCGCGGTCCCGGGCCGGACGTCACGGTGGTGACCGAAGACGGTCCCGACGCCGGCCGGTTGGCCCCGCTGCCCCGTTCCGGACTCACTGTGGGCCGGAATCACGCCGAATGGCTCGTCACCGACCCCTATCTGTCCGCCCCGCATTTCCGGCTGGAGGTCGACGCGGAAGGTGTTCTCATCACCGGGGCGGATGCCGATCAGCGTCCCGCGCAGCTGCTCTGGACTGGGGACCGGCCCTACACCGCTGGTAGCTCGACCTTCCGCCTGGTCCGCGGCCGGCAGGACCCCCTGTCACCCATCCGGGCCATCCCGGACCCGGTCGTGGACCCAGGGCCCGAACCAGCTCGGCCGAATGCGGTGCTCCAGGCCATCATGGCTGCCGGGCCCCTGGTCATCGGCGTGGTCATGGCCGTGGTCACCGGCCTGTGGTATTTCCTGTTGTTCAGTCTGATCTCGGTGGCCGTCGTGGCTGTCATGTGGTTGCAGCACCGCACAGCATCTCGGCGCCACGGCCGTCGGATCCGGGATGGTGCCGAGCGGATCAGTGGCCGGCTCGATGAACTGGCGCCCACCCCAGGACGCCTCTCTCTGGCTGCCCGGGCCGACTCCGTGGATCGCTTCGGAATGGACGGTGTTCCAACGGACGGCCCGGTCATCCGTTGGGGCACCGGGACTGCTCGCCTCCGGGTGGAGAACGCCAAAGACGGCGACCAGTGGGCCCGCTGGTCCACAGTGGATCTGCCTGCCAGCTCGGTGTTGCTCCCCGGCGGGACGACGGTCATCACGGGGCAACTCTCCACTCTGCAGGCCATGGGACAGTGGCTGCACGTGCAGTTGTGCCGTGATGCCATCACCTCCGGCCGAGCCGTGGTGATGCGGACGTCTCAGGGTGACACCCCGCGGGGTGGTGCGTCCCGTACCTCAGCCGGCACCATCGTCTGCTGGCCCGGAACCTCTGCCCGGGCCCTACCTGCCGGATGGCACCGCGTGCTGCTCTGTGAGGCAGGGCAAGAACAGCATTCCGAGTCCATGGCCGGTACGCCCGGCCAGGAGGACCGAGTGGATGCGGACCAGGGGGTTGCATCGCTCGCAGGCCTGGACTACACGGCTCTTCGGTGGCATGGCATGACCACCCGGACTGCAGACTGGTTGCTCGACGAGATGGGCGCGGCACACCGACCGGGGGTGGACCAGGAACCGGTCCGCTTGGTCCTGCCCCAGCCCCTGATGGAGCAACCGGGGGTCGAGTCCCTCCGGGCAGAACTATCACCAGGCGAAGACCCCGTGACCATCGACCTCGTCGCCCACGGGCCACACCTGCTCGTCGCCGGCACCACCGGCTCAGGCAAATCTGAGCTGCTGCTGACCTTGTTGACGGGCCTGGCCGCCGCCCATCCACCCACCGAGGTGTCCTTTGTCCTCATGGACTTCAAGGGTGGCTCGTCCTTTGCGGTCCTGGCCGGGCTACCCCACACCATGTCGGTGGAGACCAATCTCGCGGAGGCGGAGTCGCTGCGCACCTTCGATGCCCTCTCGGCCGAGCTACGCCGCCGGGAAGAGCTGTTCCTGGCCGCCGGCGCAGCAGACTTCCGCGCCTACCGGCATGCCCATCCGAACGCGGACCTGCCACGCCTCGTGGTGGCCATCGATGAGCTCCGTGTTCTCGTCGACGACCATCCTCAGGCCGCCGCGCTGCTGGCCAGGCTGGCCGCGACGGGACGTTCACTCGGATTCCACCTCGTCCTGGCCACCCAGCGGGCACAGGGCGCCGTCGGCCCCGATGTCCGGTCGAATCTGGGCACCGTGATCTGTCTGCGCACGGCCACCGAGCAGGAATCGTGGGATCTATTGGGCACCGCCGACGCGGTGACGATCGCTGCCGATACCCCGGGACGCGCCTATCTACGGCACGGCGGCGGACCGACACGGCCCTTCCAGGCAGGTCAGTTCTCGGTGGCCACCGGCCCGCCGGCCCTGATCCGGTGGACCGACGGTGAGCCCGATGCCGATCCGGCTCCCTGGGGGGACCTGACGGTCCGGATCGGTGCCGAGGCCGCCTCCCGCGCCCTGCCGGTTCCCGCACAGGCCGTCATGCCCGCACTCCCCGAAAGGTGGGCCCCGACGCCCGAGGATCGGTCGGTGCTGCCGGACGCCGTCATCGTGGGGCTGGCCGATCTTCACCACGAGAGGGCCCAGCGTCCCGTGCGCTGGGCGCCGGGACGGGACGGCCCGGTGGCCTGGATCGGCACGACGACCGGAGGTGTTGACGCGGCAGCCCGGTCCGTCCTCGACCACCTCGCGCACCTCGACTCCGCCGCCCCGACCTTTGTGCTGGACGGCAATGGCGTGACGGATTCACTCGGGGTGCCGGGTTCGTGGAGTGTGCTCGCCGCAGACCGGGCCACGCCGCAGGACCTGGCGGGCCTCCTGGAGCAGGTGAGGGGTCAGCTGGCGGAGCGTCACCGCGTCCATCTCGTGGTGACCTCATGGGGACGTTGGTCGGCGCAACGCGTCGGAACGAGCTACGAGACCGTGGAGGAGCATGTGGCCATTCTCCTGCGGGACCATGGTCCTGACGTGCTGGCCGCCGCGCTGTTCGGAGCCCGAGAACTGGCCGGCGGTCGCATTCTGGGCCTGGTTCCGACGCGACTCTACCTTCCGGCCGGCTCCACGCCAGAGCACCGGTTGGTGTGGCCGGCGCTGCAGCGGGTGAAGGAGGTTCCAGGCCGGGCGGTCATGATCTCACCGGACCGTCCGGCTCCCGGTATTGCGGTTCAGCTGGCAGCGGCGGTCTGATCTAGAATCGGTCACCGGGCCGTCTTCCGCGGGAACACCACGGTGATGAGCCAGATGGCGATCACCATGAACCCGAGGCACCAGGCCACCGCGATCCAGGGGTCGGCGCCGGGGTCCCTACCGTTCATCAGGGCGCGGGCGGCATCGATGACGGGAGTCATCGGTTGGTGCTCGGCGAATCCCTGCAGCCACCCGGGCATGGTGTCCACGGGCGCGAACCCACTGGAGACATACGGCAGGAATAACAGGATGAAGCCGTAGCCGTTGGCGGACTCCGGTGATCCGGCCACGAGGCCCAGGAGGGCGAAGATCACCGTGATGGCCAGGATCCACAGCAGGATGAGCCCCACGGCGGCCAGCAGCTGCCCCACCGTGGCCTCGGTGCGGAATCCGACCGCGAAGCCGACCAGGAAGACCACGGCGGTGGCCATCAGGTTGCGGGCCATGGAGGACACCGTGTGGCCCAACAGGACGGTCACCGACGGGAACGGCATGGTCCGTAAGCGGTTCATGAACCCCGTGGTCACGTCCTGACTGACCACGACGGCCGTGTAGGAGGCCCCGAAGCCGGCCGCCGTGAGGACCACGGCCGGCATGACGTAGGCCAGGTAGGCCTCGCGCCCGCCACCAGTGCCCACATCGATGGCGCCGCCCATGATGAACGTGAAGATCAGCATGAGCAGCACCGGCAAGAGGATCGCCATGAGCATCGACTCGCCGTCCCGGAAAGACTTCTTCAGGCTGCGGACCGAGAAGACCTTCAAGGACGTGAGGAATCCGGCGCCGGCGGCCACGGGGACGGCCGGATGAGCGGAGGGACGGGTCGCGGTGATGGTCATGATGAGGCTCCTTCGGTGGGCTGCCCCGTGAGCTGGAGGAAGACCTCGTCCATGCTGGGCTTGCGGACGGTCACGGCCAGGTGGGGATGCTGGGTTGCCAGTTCGGCCAGGGTTCGGGACACGTCTGCGGCCGTTCCGTCCGTGGCGTGCTCGACCTGCAGATGACCGGCGCCGTCGTGCAGCTGGATGGCGGCACCGCCCACGAGCTCTTTGAGTTCATCGGCTGTGCCCTCGGCGACGATCCGACCGTCGTCGAGCACCAGGATCTGATCGGCGAGCGCCTCTGCCTCGTCAAGGTACTGGGTCGTCAGGAACACCGAGGTGCCACGATCCGCCAGCCGGTGGATCTCGTCCCACAGGGCCTGGCGGCTGCGGGTGTCCAGGCCCGTGGTGGGCTCGTCCAGGAAGATCAGTTCCGGTTCGGCGATCAGGCTGATGGCGATGTCCAGTTTGCGGCGCATGCCTCCCGAATAGGTGGAGACCTTGGCGGACTTCGAGGCGGTCAGTCCGAACTGGTCCAGCAGGAGTCCGCCGCGGCGTCGCGCTGCCGAACGGGACAGACCGAAGAGTTGCCCCATCATGTCCAGGTTCTCCGTGCCACTCAGGGCTTCGTCGACGGCCGCGTACTGGCCGGTGAGCGCGATCTTCTGCCGCAATTGCGTTCGGTCGGCATAGACATCCAGGCCCAGCACCCGGGCTCGACCGGCATCTGGGCGGATCAGCGTGGACAGGATGTTGATCAGGGTCGTCTTGCCGGCGCCGTTCGGTCCGAGCAGTGCATGGATTCCGGGTGGCAGGCTCACCCTCAGGTCCCGGAGGACCCGCCGGCCGCCGAAGGACTGGGTCAGGCCGTCCACCTCGACCAATTGATTTGTGTATGACATACACTGAGTATGACATACACAGTCAGTGGTCACCAGTGCGACCGTCCCCCACGGTGAATGAGAAGATGCTGGGATGGGAAACGAGACCACCGAGGGCGGGCTGCCCCGGGCCGTCGCCGCAGCCTGGGGACTCCTGGAGACTCCGCAACGCGGACCGGCCCGTGGCCTGAACCACCGCCGAATCGCCGAGGCCGCCGTTCGTATCGCCGACGACGAAGGCCTCGCCGCTGTCACGATGGCTTCGGTGGCACGCTCCCTCGGATTCACCACGATGTCCCTGTACCGATACGTCAGCAGCAAAGACGAGCTGTTGCGTCTCATGCAGAATGCCGCCGTCGAGATCCCGGTGGAGACCCGGCTGCCCGACACGTGGCCGGAGGGCATCAAGACATGGGCGGATATGGTACGGCTGTCCTACCGGTCGCATCCCTGGCTCATGGACCTCCCCCGCGACCAGGCCGCCGTCCTGATGCCGAACACCATGCGCGCCGCCGAACTGGGCCTGGCCACCCTGGCCGGATTGGACCTGGACGATGCAGAGAAGCTGGGGGTGATCCTGCTGATCTCGCAGCATGTGATGTCCATGGTGGAACTGGAACGCTCCCTCGCTGTGGAGGGCGGACTCTCCCTCACCGCCGAGGGACTGGAACGCCTCGCCACGGTGATGACCGCCGAAGAGTTCCCGCACCTGGCCGCCATGGTCTCGACCGGCGGCTTCTCGGAGGACACCCCCGCCGGAGCTGATCGACCCGACCGCGCCGACCCAGAACTCGCTGGCCTCACTGATTCGACTGATCCAGCTGACGTCGAGGTCGAATACGCCCTGGGCCTCGAGCTCATCACCGCCGGCATCGACGCCCTGTTCGCCCGTCGGGGCAACGCCGCGGCCACCAACAGTACCGCGCGCACCGCCGCTCGCGAACAATCCTCCCCATGACCGAGATCCTGCTGTTCCACCACGCCCTGGGCTTGACCGACGGTGTCCGCTGGCTGGCCGGGCACCTCGATGACGCCGGGCACACGGTGCACACCCCGGACCTCTTCGCCGGGCGAACCTTCGGCACGATCGAGGACGGGGTGGCTCACGCCGAGCAGGAGGTGGGCGTGGCCGGCCTCCTGGAGCGGGCGGACGAGGCGGCCGCCACCCACCCGGAGGCCACAGGTTTTCTCGGCATCTCCCTGGGCGCCCTGCCGGCCTACCGGCTCGCCCAGACGCGTCCGTCAGCCCGCGCCTGCATCGCCGTTTCCGCCGCGCTGCCGGTGGACCATTTCGCCCCGCACTGGCCGGCCGGAGTCGCGCTGGATCTGCATCTGAAGAGCAGCGACCCATGGGGCGAGGATGACCTGCCGGTGGCCTGGCGACTGGCCGGCGAGGTGGCCGAGCTCTACGAGTACCCGGGCGATCAGCACTTGTTCACCGAGCATGGACACCCGGACTTCGACTCCGTCGCCACGGACCTGGTCCTGTCACGCACGCTCGCCACGCTGGAGCGTATATCGGACTGAAGCCGGCCGCACCAGGTTGCACCAGACCGCCAGGCCGAACCCGAGCGCTGCCGAATCCGTCGGACTTTGCCGTTCCCGGACCGGATCAGCGCCTCGCTCGGCGCCACCGCACGATGGAGCGGGCGAACACGGCGAGGCCCACCATGGCCAGGGCGATCAGCCCGGCGAACAGGTAGCCGGCCTCGGGCGAGATGCCGTCGATGAAGGCACCGGAGACCGGGGCGCCCAGCGCGGCGCCGGCGGTCATGGCCGAACCGTAGTAGCCCAGGGCCTCACCGCGCCGCTCCTCGGTCACCACGGCGGACATCAGGGCAGAGGCGGCCGCGAGGGTCGGGGCCGTGAAGAGCCCCGAGATGAGGGAGACCACCGCGAGCGCCCACATGCCGTCCACGAGCGCCAGCGGCAGCGTACCGAGCGCGAAGAGTGCGAGCAGCAACAACGGAGAGACCCGCCGCCCCATGGCCCCGTAGAGGATGCCGCCGACCGCCGAGGCACCGCACCAGAACGCGATCACGACGCCGGCCTGGGCGGCCTGGCCGGAGCGTTCCAGTTCCGCGACGATCGCCACCTCGGTTCCGGACATCAGCATCCCGGAGCCCAGGGACACCGCCAGCACCGCGAGCGCGGTGCCGCTGAGCCAGCCGAAGGAGGTGCGCAGCCGGGCCAGCGGTCCGCGCCGGGCTGCGACCTGCGAGTCGGCGCCGGGACCCGGGCCAGCGTCAGGGTGCGGCCGGGAATCCGGGCGGGGGCCGGCGTCGTGCGGGGAAGCGGAGCGGACCACGGGAAGGGTGCCCGTGGTCAGCTCGGTGGCCGTGAGGTCCAGGTGCGCTGGAGCCCCCTGCACAGAGCCGTCCACCGCCCGCCGCAGGTCCTCCTCGGCGGAGTACTCGCGCTCGGTGCCGGGCCGGGCCAGGAAGGTCCCGAGCTGGGAGGAGCGCGTGGGCGGGTTGAACCACATCAGGTAGAGCCCGGCGGCCACGGCGGACCAGCCGATGATCGCCAGCCCCCAGGCGCTGGACCAGCTGGTGGCGACCACGGCACCCAGCGCGGGACCGACCATGAAGATGGTCTCGGTGATGATCGAGTCCAGGGCGAACGCCGTCTCGCGCCGCGGACCGTGGGTGAGCACGCCGATGGACTGGCGCACCACCGAGAAGACCGGCAGGGCGAAGAGTCCACCGAGGAAGGCGCCGAACAGCAGCCAGGGGAACGGCAGGAAGGGCACGGCCGTCCACACCGCCCCCAGTGTGACCACGGAGGGCACCAGGGCCCGGCGCAGGCCGAGCCGGTCCACCAGCCGGCCACGCCACGGCGAGCCCACGGCCATGCCCAGCGTCATGGCGGCCACGGCCAGGCCGGCCGCCCCGTAGCCCAGGTCCATGGTCACAGCCACGTGCAGGGTCAGGATGATGCCCGTGGCGGCGTTGGGGAATCGGGCGATGAAGCCCACGCCCAGGACACGGCGGATGCGCACGTCCCGCAGCAAGTGCCCGTAGGCGGCGAAGTTCACCGCTCGATGCTAACTGAACCGCGGTGCGCCCACCTCATGACCGGCTCACCCCTGGGCCGCCAGCGGGATGCGCCCTCCAGCCAACACCATCTCCACTTGCCGGTCCGACAACCGGTGGCGCAGCACCACCTCTCGGCCTCCGATGCTCGCGGCCACCGAATGGCCTCGGCGCAACGCCTCGTGGATGCCCTCGATGACCACCGTGTCCCCCCTCGAGAGGGTCTCGAGGTCGGCAAGGTCCTCGAATTCCAGGGCGAGGATCCCGAAGTTCGCGAGATTCTGCCAGTGGATCCGGGCGAAGGACTGCGCGATCACGGCCTTCAGACCCAGGTATCGCGGGGCGATCACCGCATGCTCCCGAGACGAGCCCTGGCCGTAGTTCTTCCCGGCCACCACCACGTGCGCGCCGACCGCAGCGGCGTTCGCCGGGTAGTCGGGGTCAAGGCGGGTGAAGGTGAACTCGGAGATCTTCGGGATATTCGAGCGGTAGGGCAGCACCCGTGAGCCGGCCGGCATGATCTCGTCGGTGGAGACGTCGTCCCCTATCACCAGGGCCACGGGCGCGGACAGACGGTCCTCGAGGGGGTCGAAGTCCGGCAGGGAGGAGATGTTCGGCCCCTTGACGAGGTTCACCCGTGCCGCCTCCTCTGGTGGCAGCGGAGGGAGCAGCATCTCGTCCATCACCGCGAACCGCACGGGCATCTGCGGCCGCGGGAAGCTGATGCCCGGGGAATCAGCGAGGGTGCGTGGGTCCGTGATGCGGCCCGTCAGCGCGGCGGCCGCCGCCGTTTCCGGAGAGCACAGCCAGACGGCGTCCTCCTCGGTGCCGGAGCGGCCGGGGAAGTTCCGTGGCATGGTGCGCAGCGAGTTCCGCCCGCTGGCGGGGGCCTGCCCCATGCCGATGCACCCCATGCATCCTGATTGGTGGATCCGGGCGCCGGCCGCGACCAGCTGCGTCAGCCAGCCGCCGGTGATCAGGTCGGCCAGCACCTCACGCGAGCTGGGGTTCACCTCCACGGAGACCCGCTGGTGGGCCTGCCGGCCGGCCAGGATCTCGGCGACCACCGCGAAGTCCCTCAGCCCCGGGTTCGCCGAGGAGCCGATGACCACCTGGTAGACCTCCTCGTCCTGTAGCTCGGCGACGGGTACCACGTTGCCGGGCGAGGACGGCCGGGCGATCAGTGGTTCCAACGCCGAGAGGTCGATGTGCTCGGTGAGGTCGTAGTCGGCCCCCTCGTCCGCCTCCCACCGTTCGAAGTCTGCGTCCCGGCCGACGGCCTCCAGGTAGTCGCGGACCGCATCGTCGGCTGGGAAGACTGTTGCGGTGGCCCCGAGCTCGGCGCCCATGTTCGCGATCACGTGCCGGTCCATCGCCGTGAGGTGCCGTAGTCCCTCGCCGTGATATTCGATGATGCGGCCCACGCCCCCGGTGACGCCGTGGCGGCGCAGCATCTCCAACACCACGTCCTTGGCCGAGACCCAGTCCGGCAACGTGCCGGTCAACTCCACGCCCCAGACCTCCGGCAACGCCACGTACAACGGCTGGCCGGCCATCGCCATGGCCACCTCGAGTCCGCCCACGCCGATCGCGAGCATCCCTAGCGCACCGGCGGCACACGTGTGGGAGTCCGAGCCGATCAACGTTGCCCCCGGCCGCCCGAAGTGCGCCTGATGAACGGGATGCGAGACGCCATTGCCGGCCGGGGAGAACCACAGCCCGAACCGCTGCGCGGCAGAGTGCAGGAACAGGTGGTCATCGGAGTTCTTCTCATCGGTCTGGAGCAGGTTGTGGTCCACATACTGCACCGATAGTTCGGTGCGGATCCTCTCCAGCCCCATCGCCTCCAACTCCAGCATCACCATGGTGCCGGTGGCGTCCTGGCAGAGGGTCTGGTCCACTCTCATCCCGATCTCGGTGCCGGACTCCAGGTCCCCTTCGACGAGGTGTGCGGCGATCAGTTTCTGAGCGACGTTGAGTGCCATCGTGCTGCCCTCCCGGGACGACGGAACACCGGCCGGACCGCCGGCGGGCCTGTCCACGAGCCTAGGGCGGTGAGGACGCGCCTGGCCAGAGCTCGCGGTGGGCGGCAACGGCTCGACCCGCGGGTCCGTGCACGTTGTCAGTTGGCGTTGCTGGCCTTGTCCCGGATCAGGTCCAGGGCGATCACGCTGCCGATGACGGCGTAGCGCACCACCTCCGGCATGCCGGGATCCAGCTCCACCGCATAGCGGCTGCGGCCCAACATGGCCCTGCCGAGCCCGGCCCATTTCCTATCCACGCTGGCCACCGGTACCTGCCCCGCCAACAGGCGGAAGGAGAACCCGGACAACGAACCGTCCAGCTGCAGGTCCGTGCCGTCCACCACGGAGATCGCCACGGAGGTGCGGAACAGGGAGATCCGCTGGACGATCTCGGCGATGGGCTCCCCCTGCGGGCCAGTGACCCGGTACCGGTCCCGGCCGAGGGTCATGGCGTCCTCCACGCGGAACAACGGGGTGCCGTCCAAGTCTTGGATCTCGAACTGGCGGTTGCCGCGGAACATCCTCGAGGCCGCCGAGCCTCGCGTGTGACCGTGCGCGACCACGTGCCCCTCGCCGTTCTCGATCGCGAAGTCATTGGACATGAAGCCGGTGACCTGCTGCATCACCAACAGGTTCTGGCCGCTGAGGCTGCTCGTGGAGCTCATGCGCCCAGTCTCCCCTCCCGCGCCGTACGGTCAAACCGGACGCGCGGTGGGGGCCGGTGAAGGCCAGGGAGAAGAGCAGGCAACAGTGCAGGGAATAGTCCGAGGCGTCTTACCGTTGGACCAGATGATTCAAATTTGCAACACTCAGAACAAGGCCCACCGGCGGCCATACCGGAAGCCAGCAAGGAGCAACCATGCAGTTCGGCATCTTCACCATCGGCGACATCACCACGGACCCCACCAATGGGACGACCCCCACTGAGCACCAGCGGATCAAGAACACCGTGAAGATCGCGAAGCACGCCGAACAGGCCGGCTTCGAGGTCTTCGCCACTGGCCAGCACCACAACCCGCCCTTCGTGGCCCCTGGCAACCCGCCCACCCTGCTGGCGTTCCTGGCGGCTCAGACCGAAAAGCTCATCCTCTCCACCGCCACCACGCTGATCACCACCATGGACCCGGTGCGCCTGGCTGAGGACTACTCCTACCTGCAGCACCTGGCGGATGGCCGCGTGGATCTGACCATGGGCCGCGGCAACACCGGGCCGGTGTACCCCTGGTTCGGCAAGGACATCCGCCAGGGCATCCCGCTGGCCGTGGAGAACTACCACCTGCTCTACCGCCTGTGGCACGAGGAGAACATCGACTGGCAGGGCCGCTTCCGCACCCCGCTGCAGGACTTCACGCTGACCCCGCAGCCGCTGGACGGCGTCGCGCCGTTCGTGTGGCACGGCTCGATCCGTTCCGCGGAGATCGCCGAGCAGGCCGCGTACTACGGCGATGGGTTCTTCCACAACAACATCTTCTGGAACAAGGAGCACATCATCCAGATGGTGCAGCTCTACCGCCAGCGCTATGAGTACTACGGACATGGCCAGGCCCACCAGGCCTATGTCGGCCTGGGTGGCCAGGCCTTCATGGCCAAGAACTCGCAGGACGCCGTGAAGCAGTTCCGCCCGTACTTCGACAACGCCCCGGTGTACGGCCACGGCCCATCCCTGGAGCAGTTCACCAAGATGACCCCGTTGACCGTCGGGTCCCCACAACAGGTCATCGAGCGCACGCTCGAGTTCCGCGACTGGGTGGGCGACTACCAGCGGCAGATGTTCCTCATGGACCACGCCGGCCTGCCGACTGACGTGGTGCTGGAGCAGCTCGATCTCCTGGGAGAGGAGGTCCTGCCAGTACTTCGGAAGGAGTTCGCGAAGCTCAAGCCCGCGGACGTGCCCGAGGCACCGACCCACGAGTTCCTCGTGGAGCGCGCCCGTCGCGGCGAGGCCCCCGTCCCCGGCGGCAAGGAGGGCTCACCGGCCTGGAAGGATGCGCAGGAGCATGCCGCGCAGGCCGCCGCGTCCAGCGCTGACGCCGCCCCGAGCAACAGCACCAGCACCAGCACGAAGGAGAATTGAGCCATGGATGAAACCCCGGATTTCGGCTCCCCCGCCGCCACGGATCCCTTCACGCCGCAGGCCCGCCACCTCGTGGTGGTCTCCGGCGGACTGGGCGACCCGTCCTCCTCGCTGATGCTGGCGAATCGGATGGCAGCGGCCGCGGCGGACCACCTCTCCACTGAGGGGATCGTCCCCGAGATCCATGTGGTGGAGCTGAGACTGCTGGCCACGGAGATCGCCGAGGCCACGGTCAACCCGGCCCGGTCGGCAGACCTGCAGGCCGCACTGGACCAGGTGGAGCAGGCCGACGGCATCGTCACCGTGTCCCCCACCTTCAAGGCCAGCTATTCGGGCCTGTTCAAATCCTTCTGGGACCTGGTGGACAACGATGCCCTGCGTGGCGTCCCCGTGCTGCTCGGCGCCACCGGCGGCACGCCACGCCATTCGCTGATGATCGATACCGCACTGCGGCCGCTGTTCAGCTACCTGCGTTCCAAGGTCCTGTCCTCCTCGGTGTTCGCCGCCTCGGACGACTGGGGCGAGGTCACCGGCGGCCAGGAGTCGGCCCGGACCACTCCGCTGCAGACGCGGATCGAGGCCGCGGGTGCCGACCTGGCCTCGGTGGTCGGGCGGCTGCCGGCCCGTCCGCGCAGGGCCACCGGTGAGGTGAAACCCATGGAGGTGATTCCCTTTGACCAGCTCCTCCGCGGAAACTGACGCCTGGTCCCGGACCTCCGCCCCCGGCGCCACTGAGGCTGACGTTGACTGGCAGGCGTGGCGGGCCTACTTCGAGGCCACGGCCCTGCTGCAGGACCGCCTCGACCGGACCCTGAAGGAGTCGGCCGAACTGCACCTGGCCGACTACAACCTGCTGCTGCTCCTCTCCGAGGCGCCGGAGGGACGGTTGCGCATGGGAGAGCTGGCCCGGCTGATGGTCTTCTCTCCCTCTCGCGTGACCTACCAGGTCAGAACACTGGAGCAGCGAGGCCTGGTGGAGCGGTGTGCCGCGGCCACCGACCGGCGCGGGGCGGAGGCCGTGATCACCGACGCCGGCCGGCACCTCTTCCGTAGGGCCGCGGCCGTGCACTCCCGCCAGGTGCAGGCCCTGTTCCTGGACCGGCTAGACGACGGCGAGGCCGAGACACTGCTCCGAGTGTTCTCCCGGCTGGGCCGGTCGTTGGAGGGCCGGGAGCCGGACTCCCTCAACTGCTGACGGTGATCTCCACCGAATCCGCCTTCTCGGCCAGGGAGGGCACCTCGCCGAGCACCTGCTGCAAGGTCGCGGCCAACAGCCGCAACCCGGCCTCATCCCGGGCAGCCGCCAGCACGGGGTCCGGGTAGGCCACGAGCCGCAGTTCCGGCCCGGAGCCGCCGCCCGGCAGCACAGCACCGGAGGCGGTACGGGAGGCCACGCCGGAGCCAGGTGCCAGGCCGATACTCTCCAGTCCGGGCACCAGATCCACGATGGATGACAGCTCACCGGCCAGCACCTCATCCGCGTACGACGGCGTCCAGTCCTGCTGCTGGGCCAACGCCCACACAGCCGGCCGCCGTACCACGAAGGTGCACTCGGCCGCCGGATCTACCACGACCAGCTCGGCCCCCTCGTCCACGGCGGACAGGCACGCACGCGGCATCCACGTGGCCACGGGCCTGGCCTGCGGATGCCATGCCGTCAGGGCGGGGACGTTGGTGAAGACAGGAAGGGCCGTCCGGCCGTCCGGAGCCTTCAGCGTCACCAGGGAGATGTCCGACTCCTTGTCCCCGTGCTCGTGGTCGGCGTGCCCGTCCTGATCGCGGGCCGTCTCGGCGACCGTCGGCAGCACGGCGGCGAACACGCGCATGCGGGACAGCACGTCCACCACGGAGGGCTCTCCGGCCTCGCCAGCCGCCAAGCGGTCCAACACCGGGCCCCAGGCGGGGTCCGCAGTGCCATCGTCCGTGTCGAAGGCGTGCAGCGGGTTGGCCGAGCCGTCGATCCCCTCTCCGGAGAGGTCCCGCCCCTCCCAGGCGAGGCCGGCCGAGTCGGCGGGGCGGCCGGCGTCGTCCCGGTGCTGGCGCTCCAGGTTGCGCTGGATGGCGGCCTGGATATGCCCGGGGAGGTGAGGGCCGGAGTCGGGACCACTCACGGGGCGGGGTACTCCGCCACCGCCGCTTCGATGGTGGCGCCGGAGGCTACGGCGAGCGCCTGCTCGAGCGTGAAGCGGCCGGCGTAGAGGGCCTTGCCCATGATGGCGCCCTCGACTCCTGCTCCTGGGCCGGCGGTCCCCACGCCCACCATCGCGTAGAGCGCGGAGATGTCCTCCAGCGAGGAGATGCCACCGGAGGCCACCACGGGCTTGGCGGTCCTCGTGGCGACTTCGGCCAGCAGTTCCGTGTTCGGGCCCTTCAGGGTGCCGTCCTTGGTGACATCGGTGACGACGTAGCGGGAGCAGCCGGCCTCCTCGAGGCGCGCCAGCACCTCCCAGAGGTCCCCACCCTCCTTCGTCCAGCCGCGGGCGGCCAGGGTGGTCCCGCGCACGTCCAGCCCGACGGCGATCTGGTCACCGAAGCGCTCGATGACCCGTGCTGTCCACTCGGGATCCTCCAGGGCGGCGGTGCCGAGGTTGACGCGGGTGGCGCCCATCTCCAGGGCGTTCTCCAGGGAGGCGTCGTCCCGGATGCCACCGGAGAGCTCGATCTTCACGCCCAGTTCCGTGACCACCCGGGACATGACCTCGCGGTTGTCACCGCGGCCGAACGCTGCGTCCAGGTCCACCAGGTGGATCCACTCGGCGCCGGCCTGCTGGAAGGCCAGAGCGGCCTCCAGGGGTTCTCCGTACCCGGTGGCAGTGCCGGCCTCGCCTTGGACGAGCCGTACGGCCTGGCCGTCCTGGACGTCCACGGCGGGCAGCAGTTCAAGCTTCTTCTCGGTCAACGTGGATCCTCTCGGGAATGCGGAAATAGAGACAACAGGAGTAGAGACATCAGAAATGAGAACCAGCAGAGTCAGGGCGTAACTCAGGTGAGTCGATTGGGCCGGGCGCCTACGGAAGCAGCAGGAATCCGGCCACGATCGCCATCACGGCGCAGACCACGAAGCCGATCTGTAGCCACACCGGGAACTTCTGCTTGCGCAGCGAGTAGGCCCCGCCGAGCAGCAGGCCGCCCAGAGCGATGAGCAGGGTGGTCCAGTACGGCATCAGAGGGTTCCCAGCCAGTTGGTGAGCAGCTGCATGCCGGCGTCCCCGGACTTCTCCGGGTGGAACTGGGTGGCGGACAGCGGGCCGTTCTCCACGGCTGCGATGAAGTCGGCCCCGTGGTTCGACCAGGTCACCCGCGGCGGGTTCATCGCCTGGTGGGTCTGGTCGAAGGTCCAGTCCAGCACCCCGTAGGAGTGCACGAAGTAGAAGCGCTCGTCCTCGATCCCGCGGAACAGATCTGAGCCGGCGGGTGGCCGCACGGTGTTCCAGCCCATGTGCGGCACGATCGGGGCCGGCAGCGCCTCCACCACGCCGGGCCACTCGGCCATGCCTTCGGTGCGCACTCCGTGTTCCACACCGGCGTCGAACAGGATCTGGTGACCCACGCAGATGCCGAGCACGGGCCGGCCGCCGGCCACACGGCGGCCGATCCACCGGGTGGCGCCGGTGGCCTGGAGGGATTCCATGACGGACTGGAAGGCGCCCACGCCGGGGACCACGAGCCCGTCCGCGTTCATCACGGCGTCCGCGTCTGCCGTCAATTCGGCGTCCGCCCCGGCCCGCTGCAGGGCGCGCACGGCGGAGTGTGTGTTGCCCGAGCCGTAGTCGAGGACAGCGACGGTCGGCCGAGAACCGGAGCGAGTTCCGGTCATAGCGCTCCCTTCGTGGACGGGACCCCGGTCACCCGCGGGTCGTCCTCCACCGCGGCGCGCAGGGCCCGTGCGAACGCCTTGAACTGCGCCTCCACGATGTGGTGGGGGTCCCGGCCGCGGACGATGTCCATGTGCAGGCAGATCGACGCGTGGTAGGTGATGGCCTCGAAGACGTGGCGCGTCATGGACCCGGTGAAGTGTCCGCCGATCAGGTGGTATTGCTGGCCCTCCGGCTCACCCTCGTGCACCAGGTAGGGGCGCCCGGAGACGTCGACGACGGCGCGCGCCAGCGCCTCGTCCAGCGGCACCGACGCCTCGCCGAAACGGCGGATGCCCGCCTTGTCCCCCAGTGCGGTCTTCAGGACCTCGCCGAGCGAGATCGCCACGTCCTCGACGGTGTGGTGCACGTCGATGTGGATGTCCCCCGTGGCCCGCACCGTCAGGTCGATCTGTGAGTGCTTGGCCAGGGCCGTCAGCATGTGGTCGTAGAACGGCACGGAGGTGGAGATCTCCGAGGAGCCCGTTCCGTCCAGGTCCATCTCGACGTAGACGTCGGACTCGGAAGTGGTTCGCTGGATCCGGGCCTTGCGTCCGGATATCAGCTCTGCGCCCATGGCGGCTCAGCTCCTCGTGTGAGTGGGTGGGGATCCGGTGGTCCAGTCTACCGGTGCTCAGCGCCAGGGGGCGTAGATGCGGTTGGTCACCGTACCGCCGATCTCGATCCACACTGCCGAGAGCGCATCGTGCGGCTGGCACCCGACGTTGCCGTTCACGAGCCGGCCCTCAGCATCCGCGATGAAGTCGACCTCGCCCGGATACCAGGAGGTCTCCCGGCCGTCCTCGGCTCTGATACCCCGGCAGGTGCCGCCGGTCACGGCCTGGTGGGGCTCGAAGCCGCGGGCGTTGAGCACGGAGTAGTGGCAGTTTTTGAAGGCGTTGTCGCCGCCGCAGGCCTCCGGGTCCCCGAACGCCGCCCCGAGGGCGAGACTGGTCGTGGGGTCGGGCACTCGTTGAGAGGTGGCCGGGCGTTCTGAGGTGGCGCAGTCACCGTCGGCGCACACCGTCACCTCCAGGGTGTAGCCCGTGGCCGGACGGACCCACTCGGTGGTGTGCGAGCCGCTGTTCTGAATCTGCCGGCCGTTGAGGGTGGCGGTCATGGTGGCGTTGCGCCCGTTGCCGGCGGTGGCCGTGTTGGTGCCCCAGGAGAACGCGACGCGGCCCTGGCTCTCCGTGGCCGTGATGGCCGGCGGTTTCAGCGGCCCGTAGGCGATGGCGGTGGAGGCCTTCTGGGAGGTGCCCGCTCCGGCCGCGTTCTTGGCCCGTACCGTCAGCGGGTAGCTGGTGCCGTTGGCCGGAACCGTGATGGTCCCGGAGGTGCTGGACCCGAGGCTGGCCCACCCTCCGCCGAGGGAGTACTCATAGCTCACCGGCGAACCGTTGCTCGCCGCCCCCGAGAAGGAAATACTCAGTTTCCGGTCGGCCCCGGTGGCCGAGGTCGTCAGTCCGGAGATCGGGCCTGGCTGTCCGTACGGCGTCACGGACGCCGATGGTCCCGACGCCGGCGAGTCGCCTTCCCCGTTCGAGGCCATCACGGAGAAGGAGTACCCCGTGGACTTGTCCAGCCCGGACCAGTCCAGGGACGTGGTTCCGGGTCCGACCCGCCGGGTATCGACCACCGAACCGCCGGCATGGGCCCGCACGGTGTATCCCTCAAGGGCCGCACCGTTGTCATCGGCCGCCGACCACGCCACCCGCACCACACCGCCGTGCACCACGGACTCGTCCTTGACCGCTGAGGGGGTGCCCGGGGCGAACGGCTTGCCGGCCGGGACGGCGTCGGTGGACCACGCGGACCACTGGGAGGGCTCCTCGGCCTGATTGACCGCCTGGAGCCGGAACCGGTAGGGCACCCCATTGCCCAGGCCGTCCCAGCGTAGGGACGTCCCGGCTCCGGTGGTGCGGGTCGCGGACCCACTGAGCGCCGGTGAGACCTGCACCCGGTAGGAGGTGATCGCCGAGCCGCGGTTCTCCGGCGCGGCCCAGGTCAGATCCACTACGCCGTCCCCGGCCACGAGGGTGGGCGCGGCGGGCATCTCCGGACGCACGTCGGGAACTGCGGGAGCCGAAGGTCCAGAGGCTTCCGACTCCCCCACCTCGTTGGTGGCAGTCACTGAGAACCGATGCTCAACGGCGTTGGCCAGCCCCGTGATGGTGCACGCGGTGGCCGAGCACGCCTGGGTGGCGCCTGTGGTGGTATCAGTCACGGTATAGCCGGTGATGGGCGCCCCGTTGTCCGTGGGCGCGGCCCAGGACAACGAGACCTCACCATCCTCCACGCCCTCGATGCGTGGGACCCCGGGAGCGCCCGGGGCACCCTTGACCACCACGGTGACCGTTCCTTGCGCCTGGCGGGTGGGGTCCCCGGTGATGTCCTCGATGCCATAGGTGACCTGCATCCGCCCGGAATAGTCCGCGTCCGGGGTGATGGTGACGGTGGTGCCGTCCGTCGCGGCGGAGCCCGAGCCTGTGGTCACCGTCGCGGAGATCACGGTCAGCGGCCCCTCGTCGGCGAAGGGGTTCACGTCATTGGCCAGTACGTCGACGGTGACGGGTTCACCCGCCCGCCCTTCCGGCACCTCGTCGTCCAGCGCCAGCGGCGCCGGCCGGGAGGTACCCACGACCTGCACGGAGATCTCCGCCGGTACCGGATCAGTTTCACCATCGGACACCGTGAACCCGACGGAACCGGACGTTCCCCGCTCGGCGTTCGAGGAGGGAGTCACGGTCAAGACCGTGCCGGTCAACTCGGCTGCGATCTCGCCGGAGACCGCGCCGAGCGCGAGGGTGAGGTCGTCGCCGTCGGGATCCCGGGCCAGCGGGGCCAGGTCCAGGACGGCCGGGTCTCCGCCCTGTTCCACCTCCAGGGAACTGGACTGGACCGTGGGCGGGGTGTTCTGGTCCGGGCGGGGCACCACCGAGACCGGGAGGGAGAGCGTGGAGACCAGACCGTTGGGGTCGCCGCCGCCCTCGCCGTCCGTGACGGACACGTTGATCGAGGCGCTGCCCGCATATCCGGGATCCGATGTGAAGGTGACCTCGGTGGCCGAGCCGATGTCGAGGCGCGCGGACGCCGGTGCTGCGGCCGCGGCGTCATCGCCGGTCAGCTGCGGGGTGCGACCGTCCCGGACGCCGATGTGGTCCGTCAGATCCACCCGGAGCGGGTCCCCGGCCATCACCTCCAGGGGTTCCTCGAGGGTCAGCCAGGGGGCCCGGGCATCCTGGCCAGGAATCAGGATGAAGGCGTGGCCGGTGCCGCCGTCAACGTCGGTGATCGTATACATCAGGGTCTGGGCGTCCTGGGCGACGGGCACCACCACCTCATCCGCCTGGACCCTGGCCCCCGCGGCCTCCGCGGCGGGGTCGAGGGAGATCTCCAGGTCCCCGACGTCGCCGTCCGGGTCCTCGTCGTTGGTCAGCACGGGGACGGCCACCTGCTGCTGATCGGCGATCTGCTCCACACCGACCGCATCATCGCGGGCGATCGGCGGCATGAGCGGCGCATCGGGGTCGATTCCGATGGAGAGGTTGGCGGTGTCCGTGGCTCCGGCCGGATCCGCGATCGTGTACTGCAGGTTCACGTGTCCGGCCTCCTCGGGGGCGGTGACCCGTACGCGGCCGTCGGCGATCTCCACGGCCGTGTCCGGCGCCGAGGACTGGAACCCTCCCTCGACCAGGGCGACCGGGTCTCCATCCGGGTCGGCGTCGTTGACCAGCACATTGGTGGTGAAGGTGCGGCCCGGCCGGACCTCCACGGAATCATCCAGGGCCACGGGAGGGTGGTTCACGGTCGGGGGCTGCGCGATGCCCACCGACACGGTGCCGGTGGCGATGGCCCCCAGCCGGTCGGCGACCTGATAGGTGAACGTGTCCGTGCCCGCAGCGGACTCGGTCGCCGTGTAGACAAGCCTCCCCTCCTCCATCCGCACGGACCCCTGGGTCGGCGGGGACTGCACGCCCACCAGGGTCACCGAATCGCCGTCCGGATCGGTGCCATTGAGGTCGACCGGCACGGTCACGGCGTTGCCGGCCAGCACCCGCGCCTGGACCGACGGTGGCACGGGTGGGTTGTTCGCGGCGCGGTCCATGGGTGTCACGGTGAACTCCACCGGGGCAGAGGCCTTCTGTCCATCAGGGCCGCTGACCTCATAGGAGACGTTGACCCGGCCGGCCTCGTTGCCGGCCCGGTACCGCAGCATGCCATCGGAGACGAAGGCCCGGCCCCTCCCCTCGACCGGTTCCTTCACTAGGTCCGTTTCCAGGGTGAGATCACCATGATTGGGATGCGAGTCGTTTGCCAGCACGTCCACGGTGACGATGTCTCCCGCCCGCACCGTCTCCGAATCTGCCGTGGCCACGGGAGGCTGGAGGACCTCCGGGGACGGCAGGGGGACCACGGTCACCTCCCCCGTTGACGTGCCATGGGCGTTGGCCACCCGGTACGTGAACGTGATGGGTCCGTTCAGTCCACCACTGTCCACCACTCGGACATGGTTGAAGTCCTCAACCGCCACCGTGATGGGTGAGGCATCGCCTTCGGCGCCGCCGAGGCCCTCGACCCCCTGGACGACCAGCAGACCTCCGGCCGGGTCGGTGTCATTGCCGAGCACGTTGACCAGCACCTCCCCGCCGGCGGGCAGCAGCGCGGTGTCCCGCACGGCGACCGGCAATCCGCCGTCCTCACCCTCGGGCAGTACGTCCACGCGGATCAGCCCCGGGGCGGAGTCGAACTCGTTGGCGGACACGTATTCGAGGTAGTACGTGCCCGGGGTGGACCCGGTGATCTGCACGGTCCCGGCCGTGGTGCTGTAGGAGACCTCCAATTCCGGCAGCGTGCTCACGTAGGCCAGCCGCAGTTGGCCGCCGAGCGGGTCCTCGTCATTCTCCAGCGGTTGCAGGGTGACGTCCTGTCCAGCCTGGACCGTGACATGGTCGGCCTGGGTGACCGGAGGTTGGATGCCCCCCGGTTCCAGCACCTCGATCCGGGCCGTGCCGGTGGAGCTCTCACGCCCATCGGAGACGGTCACCTGGATCTCGCGGGTGCCGGGGTCACCCGTGTTGTCCTGGAAAGTCAGCTGACCGTCCGGGCGGGTCCGGACCGAGTCCGGGTCATCGGCCGCTGCGCCGGTGAGCTGCAGGTCGTCGCCATCCGGATCCAGCCAGTCGGTCAACACCTGGGCGGTCACGGACTCACCGGCCGGCACGCGCAACACCGGCACCCGTTCCTGCGTCGGGGCGTTGTTCTCCGAATCAGGCACCACGCGCAGGTTGACCTGGGCGGTATCTGTCCCCTGCCGGCCGTCGTCGGCGATGTAGGTGATCGTCTCCGAGCCGCTGGCGGAGTCCGGGACCACGATCTGCATCCCCACGCCGTCCAGGATGCGCTGCACCGTTCCGATGCCGGGCTGGTCACCGTCAAGCCGGGCCGTCAGGACGTCGCCGTCAGGGTCCGAGTCATTGAACAGCACCGGCAGCTGCGTGGTCCGGCCGGCCCGGACGCCGAAGGAATCGTCCACGGCCACGGGCGGCCGGTTCTCCTCCTGCCGGTCCGGCAGGACGGTCTGCTGTGTGACCTCGTCCGATTCCTCTTCCTCTTCGGAACCCTCACCCTTCGGTGGTTCCAGGTCGTCCCAGTTGGAGACCACCTTCATCTGCTCCAGAACCATCCAGGCGGTTCCGGCGTCCGTGTCATTGAGCACCACGCGGTCCCGGTTCACCCTGAACACCAGCTCGGATCCCGCCTGGAACTCAGGGATCGGGACGATCACATCCTGCGCCTCGCCGTCACAGTCGCGTAGGTACTGGCCGGTCTGCGCCGAGGCAGCGTGGGTGCAACCGTTGACGTGTACCGGTGCCGTGACGGCCCCGACGCCGGTGCTTCCGCCGGGCTGCTCCGAGCCGGCCCCCGCATCCGCCGGATCGGTCAACGGCAGGGAGGTCACCTGGCCGCTGCCCAGATCTACCGAGAGCAGGCTCCGGCCGGTGGACAGGGCGAGGTGGTCCGATGCGGGACCTGCCGGCTGCGGCAGTGCCCCGATGAGGCGGTCGTCCTGAATCGAGTGTCCGGGCCAGGACAGCAGACCGGCGGTGGAGTCCACCACCACGGGCACGTCCCCGGCGGTGGTCATGGTGGGCTCGGACATCTCGGCCAGACCGTCGACGCTCTTCTGGTCGGTCTCCTGGAACGCGGCACCGGCGGTATCCGGTCTCTCATAGCGGTGCACCGTCCCCTCATGCAGGTCCGCGATCAGGACATGGCCCTCCAGAGTGGTGGTAGAGACCACGGTGCCCTCGCCCTCATACAGGGGGTCCTCCCCGGAGATCTGGGGAGCCGGGTCCACCGTGCCGGCGAACACCGTGCCCTCGTCCGGATTGCCCGCGGACACGACGCCGCCCCCGAGGGCGAATCCGTCGGTGGCGGGCATCATGACCTGATCTCCGACGGCCATCGCGGAAGGGTCGATGCTGGTGAGTGCACCCGACGCGGGGTCCAACATCAGGACCGTCCCGTCCTGCTGATGCAGGTCGAAGTGATCGACCGGCGGTTTCAGGCCGCCGTCCAGGGTGGTGGACTCGTAGTTCAGGTGGCCGACGTAGCCGCCCTCGTCATAGGTGACCCAGATACCACCGTCATGCAGATCGAGTTCCGCGGTCTCGAAGCCGGGATAGAGAAGGGCACCGGTGGCCACCACGGCACCCACAGCGGAGAACGTCACCGGTGCCTTGATAGACTTCCAGCCCCTGCGCGCCACCGTACTCCCCGTCAAATTCGAGTCACGTGTGCCCGAAACCGGTCACCCGCCCCAGTATAGAGATGACGTGCAGGCTGCACGCCGCCGATGCTCAGGGTTCGGTCAACACCGCGCGCAGTGCGTCCAGGAACGCCGTGGTCTCGGCCTCGGTACCGGCGGTGACGCGCAGGTGGTGGGCGATGCCGACGTCGCG
The DNA here is from genome assembly GCF_039528175.1 of Citricoccus alkalitolerans. Lineage (NCBI taxonomy): Bacteria > Bacillati > Actinomycetota > Actinomycetes > Micrococcales > Micrococcaceae > Citricoccus > Citricoccus alkalitolerans. Next base: position 434,918 of record NZ_BAAALH010000001.1, on the reverse strand, counting down.
CACCAGCACGCCGCGGTCCAGCAGCCCCTGCCATACGGCATGGGCATCCCCGAGTCCACCGAAGAACACGAAGTTGGAGTCTGAGACGGCCGGATCAAGACCCAGGGCGCGCAGGCCCTCGACGATCCGGTCCCGTTGGCGTTTGATGTCCTCGACGGTCTCCAGCAGCACATCGTAGTGCTGCAGTGCGGCGTTGGCCGTCGCCTGGGCCACCGCGGAGAGGTGGTAGGGCAGCCGCACCAGACGCAGGGCGTCTGCGACCTCGGGTGCTGCGGCCAGGTAGCCGAGCCGGGCGCCGGCCAGGGCGAAGGCCTTGGACATCGTGCGGGTCACCACGAGCCGTGGCCTGCCCGGCAAGAGGGACAGCGCCGATTCGGTGCCGGCGAGGGCGAACTCGGCGTACGCCTCGTCCACGACGACCATGCCCTGGTGGGCCTCGGCTGCCTCATAGACGGCCTCGACCACATCCAGGCCGAGGGCCGTGCCGGTGGGATTGTTCGGCGAGCACAGCAGCACGACGTTCGGCTGCTGCTCCGCGACCTGCTGGGCGGCCGAGGCGGCGGACAGGGAGAAGTTCTCCCCGCGCACACCGGCCAGGTAACCGGTGTCCGTCCCCGCGGCCAGCAACGGGTACATGGAGTAGGTGGGGGGAAAGCCCATGACCGTGCGTCCGGGGCCGCCGAAGGCCTGGAGCAACTGCTGCAGGATCTCGTTGGAGCCGTTGGCGGCCCAGAGCTGTGTCTGGGACAGCCCGTGGCCCAGGTACTCGGCCAACCGCCTGCGCAGCTCGGTGAACTCGCGGTCCGGATAGCGGTTCAGGGTCACGGCGGCCTCGGCCACCGAAGCGGCGATGGCCCGCACCACCCGATCCGGCACCGGATGCGTGTTCTCGTTGGTGTTCAACGTGACGGGCACCTCCAGCTGCGGGGCGCCATAGGGGCTCAGGCCCCGCAGGTTCTCGCGCAGCGGGAGGGCGGCCAGGGCCTCCGGGGTGGACTGGGTATCCGAATTGCTCACCCGAGACAGCCTAGGCGGTGGATGCACCTCGGGCCCGCGCATGTCCCGCAGAGACCTCAGTCACCGGGGGCTTGAATGCGGTTGGACTCGATGCCGTGGCTCGTCAGGTCCAGCCAGATCTGCCGGTGCCCGTCGTGGGCGATGCAGTTCGTGTTGTTCTGAGTGGCGTTGCCGTTCGCGTCCACGGTGACGGAGTAGTCGCCGAAGGTGAAGACTCTCCCGGGTTTGTCCGTGGAGGAAGAGCCGATCGCCGTGCACGTGTAGTCGATCGTGGTGCCCGGATCGAAGTTGGAGAAGGTCTTGTCAGTCCGCCAGCAGTCCGTGTACTCGCCGGACTCACACTGGCCGAAACTGGCCGCGCTGCCTCCGCGCGAGATGCTGACGGAGGGAGCGGGGACCGCTGTGGAGGTACCCTTCTCGGTCACCGTCTCACACGTGGAGGTCCCGGTGACACAGACCCGAATGCTCATCGTGGAGGAGGTGGGCTCCCTGTCCCACTCCGTGGTGAACGAGCCGCTGTTGTCCACCTTCGCAGAGTTCACCGTCGGGGTGACGGTCACGGATCGTCCGTTGCCTATCGTCGAGGCGTTCGTCGGGCTCCAGGTGAACTTCACGCTGCCGACCTGGGGCGTGGCGCGGATCGTTGGCATGGTGAACGGTCCGTAGGCCACCTGAGTGGAGACGGTCCGCGACTCTCCGGCGCCGGCGGCATTCGTGGCGCGGACACTCAGTTGGTAGGTGGACCCGTTGGCCGGAACAGTGATGGTGGAGGACGTCGACGTCCCGAGGGACGCCCACCCGCTGCCGAGGGAGTACTGGTAAGAAACCGGCGAGCCGTTGCCCGCGGCCCCCGAGAAGGAGATCTCCAGTTCGCGGTTGGCTCCGGTGGGTGAGGTGGTCAGGCCGCTCACGGCACCGGGCAATCCGTAGGGGGTGACGGCCGCGGACCGTCCAGATGACGGGGAGGTGCCCTCGGCGTTCCGCGCGACCACGGAGAAGGTGTAGGCGGTGGACCGGTCCAGCCCGGACCAGTTCATCGACGTGGCACCCGCCGCAACCGGACGGGACTCACTCGAACCGCCGGAGTGCGCCGTCACCGTGTAACCCTGGAGGGCAGCACCGTTGTCATCCGCGGCAGACCAGGACAACCGGACCACGCCGCCGTCGACGGCGGAGGTGTCCCGGACCGCCGACGGGGTCCCGGGTGCGAAGGGCCTGCCGGCCGGTGTCGCTGACACTGACCAGCCGGACCACTCGGACGGTTCGTCGGCCTGATTCACTGCCTGGATGCGGATTTGGTAGTCCACGCCGTTGGTGAGTCCGTCCCAACTCAGGGACGCACCGGCCCCGGCCGAGCGCAGCCCAGCCCCGGGCGGTGCCGGGCTCAACTGCACCCGATAGTCCGTGATGGCCGAACCGCGGTTGACCGGCGGCGTCCACTGCACCGCGACGAGCCCGTCACCGGCGTCCACAGTGGGCGGGACCGGCTGCTCGGGACGTACGTCCGGAATGGCCGGCGCCGAGAGGCCCGAATCGTCCGATTCGCCCACGCTGTTGGTGGCCGTCACCGTGAAGCGGTGTTCCACGGCATTCTCCAGGTCGGTGATGGAACACGCGGTGGAGGAGCACTGCTGGGCAGAGCCGGTGGTCGTGTCCGTCACGGTGTAGCCGGTGATCGGATCGCCGTTGTCCGGCGGCGCGGCCCAGGACAGCTCGACCGTCTCGTCGTCCACCGACTCGATCCGCGGAACGCCGGGGGTGTCCGGACGGCCCTTGACGATCACGGTGATGTTGCCCTGGACCTCCCGGGTAGGGTCGGCCGTCAGATCCTGGATCGTGTAGGTCACCTGCATCCGGCCCGAGTAGTCCGGTCCCGGGGTGACGGTCACGGTGGAGCCGTCCGTCGCGGCGGTGCCCTCGCCCGTCACCACTTGGGCAGTGGTCACGGTCAGCGGTGCCTCTCCCTCGAACGGGTTGATGTCGTTCTCCAGCACGTTGACCGTGACGAGTTCACCGGACCGGGCCTCCCGGATCTCATCATCGAGGGCACGTGGGAGCTCCCGAGAGGTGCCCACCACGTCGACGGTGATCTCTGCGGTGACGGGCTCGGCCTCGCCGTCGGACACCGTGAACGCCACGGTGCCCGTCGTGCCCCGCTCAGCGTTGGAGGAGGGGGTCACCGTCAGCTCGGTCCCGTCGAGTTCGGCTGCGAACTCGCCGCTGATCTGACCGCGGGAGAAGGTCAGTTCATCCCCGTCGAGGTCCGTGGCCAGCGGGCTCAGGTCCAGGGTCACGGGGTCTCCGCCCTGCTCGATCTGCAACGAGCTGGACCGCACCGTCGGCGGATTGTTCTCGTCCGGACGCGGCTCGACGGTGATGGGGATGGACAGCGTGGACACCAGCCCGTTCGGGTCCGAGCCGTCCTCGCCATCCGTCACCGTCACGTTGACCGACGCTCCACCGGCGTAGTCGGCCGGGGCAGTGAACCGGACCTCGGTGGCCGATTCCACGGTGAACGCGGCGGACGCGGGGGTGGCGGACGCCGAGCTGTCATCAGTCAGCCGTGGCGTACGGCCGTCGCGGACACCGATGTGGTCCGTCAGGTCCACGCGGAGTTCCTCACCGGCCACCACACGCAGCGGTTCGGTGGTGGTCAGCCACGGCGCGCGGTGGTCATTGCCCGGCACCAGGACGAACGCCCGGCCCACTCCACCGTCCACGTCCGTCACCGTGTACATGATGACCTGTGCTGCAGACCGCACGGGGACGACCACGTTGGTGCCCTCCACCCGGGCACCGGCTGCCTGGGCGGCCTCATCAACGCCGAGTTCGAGTTCCTCCACGGCGCCGTCCGGATCCTCATCGTTGTCCAGGACCGAGACGGAGATCTGCTCCCGGCCGTCGATCTCCTCGACCCCGACGAGGTCGTCGCGGGCGATGGGCGGCATCAGCGGAGCTTCCTCATCCACGCGGATGGAGAGATTGGCCGTAGCGGTGGCGCCGGCAGGGTCGGCGATGGTGTAGCCGATGTTGAGGAAACCCTCGGTCTCCGGGGTGACCACGCGAACCCGTCCATCCACGATGTCCACCGGCACCTCAGGCTGGCTGGGGGCGAATCGATCCTTCACCAGGACCACCTGGTCGCCGTCCGGATCGGCGTCATTGGCTAGGACGTCCGTGGTGATGGTGCGCCCGGGTCGGACCTCGACCGAGTCGTCCAAGGCGACCGGCGGATGGTTCGTGCTCAGCGGCTGGGCGATCCCGATGGTCACGGTACCGGTGGCACGGGCCCCCAGCCGGTCCACGGTGGAGTAGGTGAAGACGTCGGAACCCGAGGCGGCGTTGGAGGCGGTGTAGATCATCCGGCCCTTCTCCATGCGCACGGATCCCAGGGAGGGCGGGGACTGCACGCCCTCCAGAGTGACGGAGTCACCGTCCGGGTCGATCCCATCCAACGGGATCGGCACCGCCACGGATTCTCCGGAGAGCACCCGGGCGGACACCGAGAGGGGCACCGGTGGGTTGTTTGACTCGCGGTCCATCGGCACCATGGTGATCTCCACGGTGGCCGAGGCCTCCTGTCCGTCCGGCGCCCGCACCGTGTAGGAGAGCGTGGCCCGCCCTGGCTCACTGCCGGCACGGAACCTGACCTTTCCGTCGGACACGAAACCAATCCCGCGACCCTCTGCGACCTGACGGTCGAGTTCGGGCACCAGGGTCAGCTCCTCCTGGTTGGGATGGGTGTCATTGGCCAGCACGTCGATGGTGACCACGTCACCGACGCGGACGTTCGCCGTATCCGCGACGGCGAAGGGCGGTTGCATGACCTCCGGTTCCGGCAGCGGTACCACCGTAACCTCGCCCTGCGAGGTGCCCTGGGCGTTCGACACTGAATAGGTGAAGGTCGCCGGGCCGGCCATGCCACCGGTGTCCACCACCCGGATGTGGTTGAAGTCCTCGACTGCCAGTTTCAACGGGGCCGGCGCCCCGGACGCGGTCGTGGCATCCTGGACCCCCTGCACCAACAGCACACCTCCGGTCGGGTCGGTGTCATTGCCTAAAACATTGACGAGGGTCTGGCCGCCCGCCGGTAACAGCGCGATGTCACGCACGGCCACCGGCAGACCGGAACTCTCCTCGCTCTCCACGACGTCCACCCGGATCAGCCCAGGAGCGGAGTCGTACTCATGCGCCGCCAGGTACTCGATGTAGTAGGTGTCAGCGACCTCCGAGGACCACTGCACTGATCCCCCGGCGGCCGAGTACTCGATCTCCGCATTCTCAGCATCAGCCACCTGGGCGAGGCGCAGTTGGCCGCCGAGGGGGTCGGTGTCGTTCTCGAGCGGGTAGAACGTGATCTCCTGCCCCGCCTGGACGGTGACGTGGTCCGCCTGGGTGATCGGCGGATGGACCGATCCGCGTTCGAGGACCTCGATCTGCACCGTGCCCGTGGTGGTCTCGCGCCCGTCGGACACGGAGACCTGGATGTCACGGCGTCCGGCCTCGCCGGTGTTGTCCTGGAACGTGAGTTGACCGTCCGGACGGGTACGGACGGTATCCGGCTCCTCGGCGAGGGCGCCCACGAGCTGGATGTCGTCACCATCCGGATCGATCCAGTCAGTCAGGACCTGGCTCGTCACCGCTTCTCCCGCCGGCACCCGGAGCACCGCCTTGCGTTCCTGCGTGGGCCCCCGGTTCTGACTGTCCGGCACCACCCTCAGGGAGATCTGGGCGGTGTCCGTGCCGCCGCGCCCGTCATGCGCCGCATAGGTCACCTCGGCCCGGCCGCTCGCGGATTCCGGGACGACGATCTGCATCCCGATGCCGTCCATGATCTCCTGCACGGTGCCCACGGAGGGCTGGTCGCCCTCGATGGAGGCTGTCAGGACGTCACCGTCAGGGTCGGAGTCATTGAACAGGACGGGCAATTGCGTGGTCCGCCCGGGGCGCACGCCAAAGCTGTCGTCCTCCGCCACCGGCGGTCTGTTCTCCTCCTGCCGCTCCGGCAGAGCGGTCTCCTGGGTGACCTCGTCGGATTCCTCCTCCGTCTCCTCGCCTTCCCCTTTGGGCGGTTCGAGGTCGTCCCAGTTGGCGACGACCTTCATCTGGTCCAGGACCATCCAGTTAGTCCCGGACGTCGTGTCGTTGAGCACCACGACGTCGCGGCTGACCCGGAAGACCAACTCCGCGCTGGACTGCAGATCCGGGACGGGGACGATCTGATCCTGTTCTTCACCGTCGCAGTCCTGCAGGTAGTGACCGGTGACGGCCGACGCGGCGTGAAGGCATCCGGCGGCCCGAACAGGAGCCGTGGCCGCCACACCGCCGCCGGCACCGGCAGGCGTGGTCGATCCAGCGGAGGGGTCCGTCGGTGGAGTGATGCTCATGGACCGGACCTCACCGCTGGACAGTCCCACGGTGAGCAGATCCCACTCCGTGGACAAGGCAATCCGGTCCGCCTCGGGGCCGGACGGCTGCGGCACCGCACCCACCAGGCGCTCATCCTGAACGGAGTGGCCGGGCCAGGACAGGGTGCCGGAAGCGGGATCCACCACCACGGGAACCTCACCCACGGCCACCATTTGTGGTTCCTGCATTCCGGCCAGCCCTTCGACGCCGTCCCGGCCGGTCTCCACCAGTGCGCCGGGTTGCTCGTCGCCGGCCCCGAAGCGAATCACGGTGCCTTGGCCGAGGTCAGCCACGAACACCTCACCCTCCACCGTCGTCGTCGACGTCACGGCCCCCTCGGCCTCGTACAGCGGTTCATCCGGTGAAATCTGTGGCGATGGGTCCACCGTCCCCGCGTAGACAGCCCCCTCCGAGGGGTTGCTGGCTGAGATAACGCCCGCTCCGAGCGCGAAGCCCTGGGCGGCCGGAAGCATGATCTGGTCGCCGGCGACCATGGACGTCGTGTCAATGGACGTCAAGGTGCCGGAGGCCGGATCCAGCATGAGGGCAGTGGCATCCGCCTGGTGGAGTTCGACGTCCTCCATCGGGGGCCGGAAACCACCGTCCAGGATGCTGGACTCGTGGTTCAGGTGGCCGACGTATCCCCCGCTGTTGTGGGTGACCCAGATCCCTGAATCATGCAGTTCGAGGTCAGCCGTGTCGAAACCGGGATAGAGGAAGGCTCCGGTGGCCACGAGGGCACCAATGGCTGAGAAGGCCACCGGGGTCGCCACAGACTTGATCTGCCTGCGCTTGTTCCCCATGAGTGCCCCGTCATCGGCAATGGATCCGCCCCACTACGAACCCAGGCCATCCTACCGTCCGGCTGGAGAGAGTCGAGCCCCCGGCACCCCCTGCGGGGGCCAGCGGGGATTCAGCCCCCGGCCGGCACGAACAACACCTGACCGGGCTGCAGATCGCCACCGTCGAGGTCATTCAGTGCGCCGATGCGCAGGATGGCCTCATTGCGGGGCGAGTCTGGAGCGGTGCGTCCGGCGATGTCCCACAGGGTGTCGCCGTAGTTAACCGTGATGGACTCGACGGCGGCCACCGGCTCGTCATCCGACGCAGCCGCCGGTGCCATCCCGTGCGCGCCGAAGAAGACAGCGGCCGCTGCGGCGAGGATCGCCAGGACAATGACGGGAAACCCCACGAAGAGGAAACGACCACGGCGGTTCAGGTGGAATCCGGCGGAGCCGGCTGCGCGGGTGTTGACCGATGCTGCAGTACTCATGCTCTTCTGCCTCTCCTCCCGGACCCCCGGGCCATCTAGAACGTGTGTTCGACTGCTTCGACATCATGTCTAGCACGCCTGTTCGAACCATGCCAAGAAAACTTCGAACATATCTTTGAATCAAGGCTGTGACTCCGGTACCGTCAGACCCAGCGACCCAGCACGAGACATCTCACCAAGACCGACGGACACGATAAGAACGGATGGTCGAATGGCCCCCCGGATTCCCCCTCCAGCCCAGGACCTGCACCGCGATCCCAGCGTCCGGCCCCTCACTGATCGTCAGCGGATCATCCTCGGATCCATCCGCTCTGCGATCGCCGCGCACGGTTATCCGCCGTCCATGCGGGAAATCGGGGACGCCGCGGGCCTGGCCTCGCTCTCATCGGTCACCCATCAACTGGGCCAGCTCGAGAAGCTGGGGTATCTCCGCAAGGATCCGGGCCGCCCGCGCGCCATGGAGGTGCTGTTGGACGAGAACGGCCGGGCCCTCGTGTCGGAGTCGGACGCCACGGCCCCCGAATCAGCCGCCACGCCGGTGGGGTCGGTGAGGACGCTGCACACGGGGGCCTCGGACGGTGATGCCGTACCGGTTCCGCTGGTGGGCAGGATCGCCGCCGGTGGGCCGATCCTCGCCGACCAGCAGGTCGAGGATGTCATGACACTGCCGCGCCAGCTGACCGGTGAGGGCGAGCTGTTCATGCTGAAGGTCTCCGGGGATTCCATGGTCGATGCCGCCATCTGCGACGGCGACTGGGTGGTCGTACGCCAGCAGAACAACGCACAGAATGGGGACATCGTCGCCGCTCTCCTGGACGACGAGGCCACGGTGAAGACCTTTCGGCAGCGAGATGGCCACACGTGGCTGCTACCGCAGAATTCTGCGTATGAGCCCATACTCGGCGATGCGGCGACGGTCATGGGTAAGGTCGTCACGGTACTCCGGGCGCTCTGAGCCCATGAACCATCGGCCTCTGCCGCCAGGCGTCCGCGTGGCGGATGCCGAGGAGTTCGTCTACACCCACGGGCGGTTGCTCGAACGCCGCCGGGTGGACCTGATGCTCCACGGCGGCGGCACTGAGGGTGTCCTGGCCGCCCTGGAGGCGTACCGCAATCCGGACGGGGGATTCGGTCATGGCCTTGAACCTGACGTTCGGTCACCGAAGAGTGAGGCGCTCTCCACGCTGACGGCCCTGGACCTCTTGGCCGGTTGGGATCTCGCCGAGCATCCCTGGGTGCGCTCTGGACTGGAATGGGTGGCCTCGACCTCCGGGCTAGACGGTTCCGTACCGTTCGTCACCGAGGCCTCCCTCGAGTGGCCCCATGCACCGTGGGTCCACCCGGTTCCGGGCGGTTCGCACCTCACGTATGGCTTCGCCGCCGCGGCCCTGCTGACGGGGTTCTCGGGCGGCTGGGCCGAGGCTGCCTCGGACTGGTGCCGCCTCCGACTGGCCCGGGCCTCGACTGTCGGTGACCTTCCCGCCTATGAGATCAAGTACGCCCTGAGGTTCCTTGCCGCGGACAGCCTTCCCCCGGAACCGGCCGACAGCTCGGTCCTGGCATCCCTCCGTGAACGGCTGTCTGCCGAGGGCTCGCTCCCCGTGGAGGGTGGCGCGGAGGACGAACGGATCCACGCGGTCGACCTGGTCCATGATCCGTGGACCGTTCCCTTCCCCTCCGACCTTCCCGGCAGGCTCGTTCCGGCAGCCGTGATGTCACGGGACCGACGGTGGCTGGCTTCCGCCCAGGACCCCGACGGCGGATGGTCCGTGGACTGGCCTGCCTGGAGCCCAGCCCCCGGCCTCGAATGGCGGGCTATTCGCACGGTCGACGCGCTAGAGATCCTGATCCGCTAGTCACCGGGACGGAGCCGTTCCAGCACGCCGCGGACCACCGAGGGATCGGCCGTGGGCCAGAAATCCGGCAGGGTCGAGCGCAGGAATGACCCATACCGTTCCGTCGCCAGCCTCGAGTCGAGGACAGCCACGACACCGCGGTCCGTCGCAGTCCTGATGAGCCGGCCGGCGCCCTGCGCCAGGCGGACTGCCGCATGGGAGGCGGAGACCGCCATGAAACCATTGCCGCCATGGCGGCTGATGTCCCTGGACCGCGCCGTGGAGAGAGGATCGTCTGGTCGCGGGAACGGGATGCGGTCGATGACCACCAGCCGGCAGGACTCGCCGGGCACGTCCACACCCTGCCACAGGCTCATGGTCCCGAACAGACAGGTGTCCTCCTCCGTGGCGAACTGCCGAACCAGGGCGGTCAGCGTGGTGTCCCCCTGGCACAGGATCGTGGGCTTCGGGCCGAGCCGGGTGCGCATCTCCGCTGCGGCATCCTCGGCGGCCCGCTTGGAGGAGAACAGGCACAGGGCACCGCCGCCGGACGCCCGCAGCAATGACTCCAGTTCGTCATAGCTCTCGGGGGCGGCGAACCGGCCTGGCTTCGGCAGGTGCCGGGCCACGTAGAGCACACCCTGCCTCGGGTAGTCGAAGGGACTTCCCACGTCCAGACCGGTCCAGGCCGGCGCACCCTCGCCCATCAGGCCGAGAGAGCCTGCCACCGGGTTGAACGATTCTCCGACGGCCAACGTGGCAGAGGTCAGCACGGCCGTGGCCTGACCGAAGAGGCCTTCGCGGAGTTTGCCGGCCACGGACAGCGGCGCCACGTAGAGCATCGGCGCCGCAGACTCGTCCCCGGGGATCCACCCGGTGCCGGGCTCGAAGTGGCCCGGACGGGAGGCCCAGAGCACCTCGGGGTGAGTGGTGTCCGGGGTCGTCTCCAGCATCCGCTCGGCCACGTCCAGGACGTCCTGCATCCGGGACCGGGCCATCTGACGTCCGCCGTCGGCCGAGGAGTCCGCGCCTCCCCCGCTCGGCTTGGAATCGCTCAGTCCCTGGCGGGCCGCATCGCGGACGGACTTGAGTGCGTTCTGCTGGACCTCGTCCGGCCCGCGCGGGATCAGGCCCGTGGGAGTGGCAGTGAAGGCGGCATCGAGGCCGATGCCGGCCTGTACCAGGTCCTCCACGGCGATGGCCGTGTGCTTGCGGGCCGAGGACGCCGCGGCCTGCACGATGGCCCCGGAGAGCTGGCCGGTGACCGCACCGGTCACGCGGTCCTGGAGCTCGTGGGCCTCGTCCACCACCACGGCCTCGAACTCGGGCAGGACGGCGAGCCCCTCGAAGGCGGCGATGGCGAGCATGGCGTGGTTGGTGACCACCACGTCCGCTTCCCCGGCATCCGCGCGTGCCCTCTCGGAGAAGCACTCGGCCGCCATCGGGCACTTCTGGGCGCCCAGACAGTCCACCGCGGACACGGAGACCTGGCGCCACGCGCGGTCGGTGACACCCGGGTCAAGGTCGTCCCGGTCCCCCGTGTCCGTCTCCTCGGACCATTCCCGCAGGCGTAGGACCTCGCGGCCCAGGGGACTGGTCGGTCCCCCGTCGGCCCCGGACAACATCTCGCCGTCGTCGGCCATGCCGAACAGGGTCTGACCGTCCTCCTCCGGGAAGCCGCCCTCCAGCTTGTGCTTGCACAGGTAGTTGGACCGTCCCTTGACCAGGGCGACGTTCATGGGACGGGGAAGCTCGTCCCGCAGGGCTTCCAGCAGCTTGGGCGCATCCCGGCGCATGATCTGGGATTGCAACGCCAGGGTGGCGGTGGCCACCACCACGGGATTCTCGGCCTCCAGGGCGTGCTGGAGCGCCGGCACCAGGTACGCCAGCGACTTCCCCGTGCCGGTGCCCGCCTGCACCAGCAGGTGCTGCCCGGTCTCCAGGGAGCGGGCGACCTCCACGACCATGCGCCGTTGCCCTTCGCGGCGTTGGCCCCCGGTGGCCGTGACGGCGGCATCCAGCAGGCGCAGGGCCTCCCGTTCGGCGTCAGTGCGGGGCTCGGCGGCGGGCTCCGCCACGGCAGCCGGCGGAGCCTGATCAACCGTCTCTGTCATGCTCCGGCGCGCTCCTGACCGTCCTCGGACCCCTCGGCGGCGAAACGGCGCAGGTCGTCGGCGATGTCCTCGCGGACCAGCACCCTCAGCCGCGTTCCCTCGGCCTCGTAGGTCTCCGAGATGATGTCCGCGTCCGGCGAGTGCAGGCGCGAGACCACGTCCCCGTCGGTGAACGGGATCAGCAGATCCAGGGCCACGTTCGGGCGCGGGATCGCGTCCGAGACAGCGCGCTCGAGTTCTTCGATCCCCTCCCCGGTCCTGGCGGAGACGACCACTGACCGCGGTTCCCTCTGGCGCAACCGGGCCACCACCACCGGGTCCGCGGCGTCGGCCTTGTTCAGCACAATGATCTCCGGGACCTGCCGGGCTTCCACTTCGGCCAGCACGGCTCGCACGGCGGCGATTTGCCCCTCGGGATCCGGGTGCGAGACGTCAACGACGTGCAGGATCACGTCAGCATCGGCCACCTCCTCCAGGGTGGAGCGGAAGGCCTCGACCAGCTGTGTCGGCAACGAACGGACGAAGCCGACCGTGTCCGAGAGCGTGTAGCCGATGCCGTCCGGGGTGACTGACTTACGCACGGTCGGATCCAGGGTGGCGAACAGTGCGTTCTCCACGAGGACGCCGGCATGCGTGAGGCGGTTGAGCAGGGAGGACTTGCCGGCGTTCGTGTACCCGGCGATCGCCACGGAAGGTACCCGATTGCGTCGCCGGTTGGCCCGCTTGGTCTCGCGCGCCGGCTTCATCGCGGCGATCTCCCGGCGCAGCTTGGCCATGCGGGTGCGGATACGGCGGCGATCCAGTTCGATCTTCGTCTCGCCGGGACCGCGGGAGCCGATGCCCTCACCGCCGGCGGCACGGCCACCGGCCTGGCGGGACATGGACTCACCCCAACCGCGCAGGCGCGGCAACAGATACTCGAGCTGCGCCAGCTCCACTTGGGCGCGGCCCTCACGGGACTGGGCGTGCTGGGCGAAGATGTCCAGGATCAGCGCCGTGCGGTCGATGACCTTGACGCGGACGATGTCCTCCAGGGCACGGCGCTGAGAGGGAGCCAGTTCCGAGTCCACGACGACGGTGTCCGCACCAGTCATCGCCACGATGCCGCGCAGCTCCTCGGCCTTGCCCTTGCCCAGGAAGGTGGCCGGATCCGGCAGGTGCCGGCGCTGGATCAGACCGTCCAGGACCTCGGACCCAGCGGTCTCGGCCAGGGCCGCGAGCTCGCGCAGGGAGTTCTCTGCGTCCTCCGCGGTCCCCTCGGACCAGAGTCCGGCGAGGACGACCCGTTCCAGGCGCAGCTGGCGGTATTCGACCTCGCTCATGTCCTCGAGCTCGGTGGACAGTCCGCTGACGCGCCGCAGGGCCTGACGTTCAGCCAGATCGAACTGCTCGCCGTCCGCCTCGGTGTGCCCGTCCCCGCCCTCGGACAGCGCGAGCGCTCGGCCCTGTTCGGAAGCGTTTTTGGCGGCACTGGCAGCATCAGCCGCGAGGATCCGGTCGATCACATCACGGATCTCGGACTCGTTCCCGTGCTGCTCGTTCGCGGGCTGGTCGTTCCCCTGCGGGGTGGTCTCGGTCATGGTCTCCTTGGAAGAGGTGTGGTCTCTAGGGTAGTCGCTGGCGGGGACGCCGAGGGTGTTCGGGTCGCCGCTGTGGATGGGGGTTCTCGGGGCCACCAGGGCCTCCTTCACGGGTCGTGCCGGCGTGGGGTCGGCGCGAGGAATCACGGCAGACCAGGACCCGGACAGTCGGGTCACGCAGGCTCAGGAAAAAGTGGGTGCCATCACGGACGGTGCCTCGACCCGCTGCACAGCGGGGAGGTCAGGGTCCGGAGCGTCGGTGCCACAAGGACACATCAGGCTCAACGCAGGTAAATCCACATGCCATCCAGTATAGGGGCGCTGTCAAGCAGAGGTAGCATCGGCCGTGATGGATTCCGCACACTACTTCTCCGCTGAGCCGGTCGGCCCCGAACAACGACGCCGGCTCAGCGTCACCTTGGCCGGCCGGGACGTCACCGTCGAGACGGCGGGCGGCATCTTCTCCCCCGACGCCCTGGACAAGGGCACCGCGGCGATGCTGCGGACGGTCCCGGACCCGCCGTCGTCGGGCTCCTTCCTGGACATCGGCACCGGATGGGGGCCTCTCACCCTCACGCTGGGGCTGTCCAGCCCCGGGGCCCAGATCACGGGGGTGGAGGTCAATGACCGGGCCGCGCAGCTGTGCCGGGACAATGCCGCCGCCCTCGGCCTGGAGAACGTCTCCGTCTACCGGCCGGACGAGGTCCCTGCCGGGCGGACCTTTGACCTGATCTGGTCCAATCCGCCGATCCGGGTGGGCAAGGAGGCACTGCACTCGATCCTGTTGCAGTGGCTGCCGCGGCTGGCTCCCGGAGGCCAGGCCCTGTTGGTGGTGCAGAAGAACCTCGGCGCCGATTCACTGCTGCCGTGGATGGCCGCGGCCCTGGACGAACGGTCCCCGGGGCAATTCACAGCGTCACGCTTCGGCACCGAGAAGGGCTTCCGGATCCTCCAGGTCCGCCGCATACTGACGGGATGACGAGGACTGGCAGAGGATGGGCGATAGGCACCGTGTTGGCCGCGGGGACACTCGCCCTGGTGGGGTGTCAGGAGAGTACCGAGGACGCGACGGCACCCAGATCAGCGGCGACCGTCCACGTTGACCCCACCGCATCCACCGTGGATTCTCTGTACACCCTCGCCGCGGACGACGCCTACGCCCCCTTCCTGGAATGGAAATCGGCCGACACCCTCGAGGTCACCACGTTCGGCAGTTCGACGGTCGACTGCTTTCCCCGCGTCATGGAACGCTCGCTCGATCCCGATGCGGCCTACCGTGTCACCATCAGCACCGAGGAGGGCTCACGGACGTGCACGGAGGATCTCGCGCCACAGACGTGGGAACTGCCGGTCCCCGACGGGCTCGGAGCGCAGGGTGTCATTCGAGTGCAGTTCCCGGACGACCCGTTGGCGGTGTACGAGTATCCGATGGGCGCTTCACGTCCGAGGTGACGGGCCGAGTGTCATCAAGCCACCGTTCCGTCGGAGACGAGTGTGGCGGGCCCGGACAGGATGACGCGTTCGGTGCCGTCGGCCTGGGGAATGAACTCGACACCCACAACGCCGCCCGGGACGCCGACCTCCCAAGTGAGGGCGTCACGGTCTCCGGCCCAGATGCGGACGGCCGTGGCAGCGGCGCAGGCCCCCGTGCCACAGGAGAGAGTCTCCCCGACTCCCCGCTCGTGGACGCGTAGGTCCAGTCGGCCGACGCCGTTCAGGAAGAGCGGGTCCGCTGCCACCACGAACTCCACATTGGTGCCGTTCGGCGGGAGCGGTTCCACGTTGGGCTGCCTCGCCAGGTCCAGATCCGCCAGATCCGCGTCCTCGGCCAGCGCGACGACAGTGTGCGGGTTGCCCATCGAGATACTCAGGGCCGGGCGGGGGTCAGCCAGCCCGGCGGCGAGCACCAGGGAGTCCGAGGCCCGCTCCTCGGCCAGTTCGGGGTCGATGTAGCTCCACGGACCCATGTCGGTCGAGTAGTGTTCCTCGCCGATCCGGGTGACCGTGCGGACGCCGGCGCGAGTGCCGATCCGGACCTGCTGCCCGATCTCCAAGTCCACCAGGCCGCGGGTGGCGAGATAGTGCACGAAGACGCGCACCCCGTTGCCGCACATCTCGGAGACGGAGCCGTCGGCATTGCGGTAGTCCATGAACCAGGTGGCCTCGGGGTGGTGCTCCAGCAGATCCCGCCCCTCGATGAGGTGCGTGGACTCGACCACGCGGATCAGCCCGTCGGCGCCAACTCCGAAGTGGCGGTCGCAGAGGGCCTCCACGTGGTCCGGCGCGAGTTCGGTCTCCCCGCTGAGGTCGGGGACGAGGATGAAGTCGTTTCCGGTGCCATGCCCCTTCGTGAAGGCCAGCCCGGCCAATTGGTCAAGGGCGGTCCGCAGGCGGTCGGGGTCCTGGGCTATCGGCAGGGTCATGACCCCAGTCTAGGTGGCGGCCTGCGGCCCCGTTGACCGGGCCAGGTGGCCCAGGACATCCTCGAGCAGGCCGGGGCGCGTGGGATCGAACCACGTGACGCGCGGATCCGCCCGGAACCAGGTGATCTGGCGGCGGGCGAAGCGGCGGGTCGCCGTGGCGGTGTCCTCGATGGCCCAAGACGTGTCCGCTTCACCGTCCAGGACGGCGAGGAACTGCGCGTAGCCGATCGCCCGGGAGGCCGTCCTGCCCTGCCGCAGTCCGAGGGCGTCCAGGGTCCGGACCTCGTCCAGCAGGCCGGCCGCGGCCATGGCGGCCACGCGGGCGTGCAGCCGCTCATGCAATCGGGGCCGGTCCAGGTCCAGTCCCACCTGCACCGTCGGCCGCAGGTAGGTCCGTTGGGGCATGAACGAGGCAAACGTGCGTCCGGTGAGCTCGAAGACCTCCAGGGCGCGTACCATCCGCCGGGCATCCCCCAGGCGTGCCGCGCTTTCCGGATCCACTGCTTGCAACCGGTTCCGCAGGCCCTCCAGGCCGATTCGCCGGCCCTCGGACTCGATCCGCGCCCGGATGTCCGCGTCTGTCGGGGGGAACTCCAGTTCGTCCAGTGCGGCCCGCACGTACAGCCCGGAGCCTCCGACGAGTACCGGCACGAGGCCCCGAGTCCGGATGTCGGCGATCACGGACCGTGCCTCGGACTGGAAACGAGCCACCGAGGCCTCCTCGGCCACGTCGAGCACGTCCAGCAGGTGGTGGGGTATCCCCCGCCGTTCAGAGATCGGGAGCTTGGCCGTGCCGATGTCCATGCCGCGGTAGAACTGCAGGGCGTCGCTGTTGACGATCTCCCCACCCAGCCGTTCGGCCAGGTCCAGGGCCAGTTCGGACTTCCCGGTGCCTGTGGGCCCGACGACGGCGACGATCGGCGCGCGGCCGGCGTCGGTCATGCGGGGCGCAGGGTGGGCATGCCCAGGCTGACGCCGGCAGAGCCGGCGACACCCGCGGCACCAGCCGCCCCCGCGCCGGGTGAGGGCGTACCGCAGGAGGCTGCCTGGGCGAGGTCCCAGGCGTCACCGGCGCGGGACCGGCGCAGGACGTAGCCCTCCGGATCGTCCGCTGTGGGGTCCGCGATCAGGAAGTAGGGGTGCGATTCCGTCACCGTCACCGTGACGACATCACCGGGCCGCGGGACCTCGGCACCCTCCGGGACACTGAAGTGCACGAGCCGGTTGTCCGGGGCACGGCCGGCCAGCCGGCCGGTCGCGGCGTCCTTGGAGCCGGAGTGGTTCGTCACCAGCAGTTCCTGTCGGGTGCCCACGAGCTTCGCCGTCTCTTCGGCGCTGATGCGGTCCTGCAGGGCGGTCAGGCGCTCGAAGCGTTCCTGGACGACCGCCTTGGGGACCTGGTTCTCCATCTCCCCGGCGGGGGTTCCCGGGCGGATGGAGTACTGGAAGGTGAAGGCCGAGGAGAAACGGGAAGCCTCCACCACGTCCAGGGTGTCCTGGAAGTCCTGCTCGGTCTCCCCCGGGAATCCGACGATGATGTCCGTGGTCACTGCGGCGTGCGGGATCCTCTCCCGGACCTTGTCCAGGATGCCGAGGAACTTCTTGGACCGATAGGAGCGGCGCATCTCCTTGAGGATCCGGTCCGAGCCGGACTGCAGCGGCATGTGCAACTGCGGCATGACGTTGGGTGTCTCGGCCATGGCATCGATGACGTCGTCGGTGAAGGAAGCCGGATGGGGACTGGTGAAGCGGACGCGTTCCAGTCCCTTGATCGAGCCGCAGGCGCGCAACAGCTTCGCGAAGGCACCGCGGTCGCCGAACTCGATGCCGTAGGTGTTCACGTTCTGGCCGAGCAGGGTCACCTCCACGGCGCCGGCATCCACGAGTGCCTGAACCTCGGCGAGGATCTCATCGGGACGGCGGTCCTTCTCCTTGCCGCGCAGGGCCGGGACGATGCAGAAGGTGCAGGTATTGTTGCAGCCCACCGAGATGGAGACCCACCCGGAGTAGGTGGAGTCCCGCTTGGTCGGCAGGGTGGAGGGGAAGGTCTCCAGCGATTCCAGGATCTCGAGCTCGGCCTGCTGGTTGTGGCGGGACCGCTCCAACAGGGTGGGAAGCGAACCGATGTTGTGGGTGCCGAACACAACGTCGACCCACGGGGCCTTGTCGATGATGGTCTTCTGGTCCTTCTGGGCCAGGCATCCGCCGACCGCGATCTGCATGCCGGGGTGGTTGTCCTTGACGGCGCGCAGGTTGCCGAGGTTCCCGTAGAGCTTGTTGTCCGCGTTCTCCCGGACGGCACAGGTGTTGAACACGACGAGATCGGGTTCCGTCGTCCCCTCGACGGGGGCGTAACCGGCGTCCTCCAGCAGGCCGGAGATGCGCTCGGAATCGTGCACGTTCATCTGGCAGCCGAAGGTGCGGACCTGGTACGTGCGCTCATCGAGACGGGGGGTGGAAGTCACCGCAGTATTCTAGTCGTCGTCCAGGGGGAAAGCATCCGCCTCGTCCTCAAGGCCACCCAGGACGTCTTTGACGATGCCCAAGGCCATGCCGGGCGGGTATCCCTTGCGGGCGAGCATGGCGGCCAGGCGCCGGACCGTCTTGTCCCGCTCCGCTCGGTCGTCGGCCGAGTCCCCGTGCGGGAGCTGACGCCCGCGGATCTTACGCTGGACGAGGTCGACGGCGGCCTCACGTTCGGCGTCCTCACTGATCGTCTCAAGGGCCTGTTCGGCGGCCTCCCCGGAGACGCCTTTCTGCTGGAGCTCCCGGCGCAGGGCACCGCGGGCGAGGCCTTTGGAGCGTTGCCTGGTGCGGACGAAGTTCTCCGCATAGGCGGTGTCATCCACGAGCCGGACATCCTCGAGGCGGTCCAGCACGGCGGCGGCCACGTCCTCGGGAACATCCCGCTCGGAGAGCTTCTCCTCCAACTGCTTCCGCGACTTCGGGGAGGCGGCGAGCTGGCGCAGCACGATGGTACGCGCCACCTCCGTGGCGGCCGGCTCCGGATCGTCCGCGAGATGCTCGGGGACGTCCGGTACCGCACGGAGGTGGCGACGAGTCATCAGGCCGGGGATTGACCCGAGACGGCGCGCAGCTGCGGCTCACCCGCGGACTCGTCCTCGGCAGACACGCCGATGCCGAGCTTCTCCAGGATGCGGGTCTCGATCTCGTCGGCGAGGTCTGGGTTGTCCTTGAGGAAGCGGCGGGAGTTCTCCTTGCCCTGGCCCAGCTGGTCGCCGTCATAGGTGTACCAGGCGCCGGACTTCTTCACGATGCCCTCGTCCACACCCATGTCGATCAGGGAGCCCGGGCGGGAGATGCCCTCACCGTAGATGATGTCGAACTCAGCCTGCTTGAAGGGCGGGGCCATCTTGTTCTTGACGATCTTGGCACGGGTGCGGTTGCCGACGGGGTTGCCGCCCTCTTTCAGAGTCTCGATCCGGCGCACGTCGATCCGGACAGAGGCGTAGAACTTCAGGGCCTTGCCGCCGGTGGTGGTCTCCGGGCTGCCGAAGAACACGCCGATCTTCTCACGCAACTGGTTGATGAAGATGGCGGTGGTCTTGCTCTGGGCCAGGCGGCCGGTGATCTTGCGCAGGGCCTGGGACATCAACCGGGCCTGCAGACCTACGTGGCTGTCACCCATCTCGCCCTCGATCTCGGCGCGGGGCACCAGCGCGGCCACCGAGTCGATGACGACGATGTCCAGCGAGCCGGAGCCGATCAGCATGTCCATGATCTCGAGGGCCTGCTCACCGGTGTCCGGCTGCGAGACCAACAGGGCGTCCGTGTCCACGCCGAGCTTCTTGGCGTATTCCGGGTCCAGGGCGTGCTCGGCGTCAATGAAGGCTGCGATGCCGCCATTGCGTTGTGCGTTGGCCACGGCGTGCAGGGCGACGGTGGTCTTACCAGAGGATTCCGGACCGTAGATCTCCACGACACGGCCGCGGGGCAGGCCGCCGATGCCGAGGGCGACGTCCAATCCGACGGAACCGGTGGGAATGACCTCCATCGGGACGCGGACCTCGTCCCCGAGACGCATCACGGATCCCTTGCCGTACTGCTTGTCGATCTGGGCCAGTGCGGCTTCCAGAGCCTTTTCGCGATCAGTGGCTGACGCCATGGTTCACCCCTACGTGTGCTGGTGGCGGGCGGCCTTCGAGCCGTTCCCCTGTACTGATGACGAACCTACTGGACCGCCCGGACAGGTTAGCGGAACGCCGCTGGTGCTGTGGATGACATGCCCGGGGCGTGCCGCGGTTCATGTCCTGTGGAGGAGCCTACCGCCGTTCGAAGATGTTTTCGAAGAGCCCGGTCTCGGCGTGTCCCCATAGCTCTCACGGCTCAGCCCTGGGCGCGGTCCCGCACCGGCAGGTCGCGTCCGAGGCGGCGTCCCTCGGGGACACCCTGAAGGTCGCAGACGTCGAGCCACACGCGCCGCGGGTCCTCGCCGGCGTCAAGGGCCCGGTCTGCGGTCTCCAGGAGGGACGGCAGCACGAGGGTCGCCGCGATCACGCCGGCATTGCCGGGGCCGAACTCATCGTCCATCAACCGGCGGAACTCACTGTGCTTCATCTCTGGACCTTCCCGTCTACTCACGGCAGCAGGACCGCAGTCCCGAGGGTCTGCGGTCCTGCGCTGCGGTCTTGGTCAGTGGCTGCCGGCGAGCTGGCCGAAGTCATCCGGGACCTCGTCCGGGATGCGGGCACCGAACTCCTCGGGAGCGAAACGGCTCTCGAGGTCCACGGGGACGGTGTCCGGGATGTGCACTCCCTCCTGGAGGGCGATGCGGTCCGAGACCTCGCGCAGCATCAGGGACATGGGGACGTTCAGGGCGCTGCAGATCGAGGACAGTAGCTCCGAGGAGGCTTCCTTCTGTCCGCGCTCGACCTCGGACAGGTAGCCGAGAGAGACCCGCGCATGGTGGGAGACCTCGCGGAGCGTGCGGCGCTGGCGCTGGCGGACGTCACGCAGGACGTCTCCGATTTCCTGGCGAAGGACTGGCACGGCGTGCTCCTTGGTCTCGAGGGAGTCGGTTGGGACGTTTTCCCCGGTTTCCAGCCAACGGGTGATGCCGTTGATGGTTACCGGATGCTTCATCATGTCTACTGTCTTCTCCTGAGTGGGTACTGGGAGTGGCCGTTCAGGCCAACTGGTGCGTACAACGGTGACCAGGCCGGTTTTTGTTCCCCGGCCGGCCGCCCATCATTGGATTCCCAGCCGATTCCCAGCTGACTGCGCGGCATGCTCCCAGCCTACCGACAACCCCGGACCCGGAGGCAAGCGCGCGGACACATCTCTCGCGTTCCGTGACGCAAATGTCATGTCCACCGGGTCAGACGCGCCTGAACCATCTGCAATCCCCGGCGGACCGTGCCCCGCCGGATCGCCTCGCGGTTTCCCTCAAGGCGCAACAGCACGGCCTCCGGCTCGGCGTGGCCCGGCATGCCGGCCAGCCCCACGTAGACCGTGCCCACCGGCTTGCCCTGATGGGCGTCCGGCCCGGCCACGCCGGTCGTGGAGATCCCGACGTCGGAGCCCGTCACGTGGCGGGCACCCTCGGCCATCTGCCGGGCCACCTCCGCGTCCACGGCGCCGACCCGGGCAAGCAGGCTCGGGTCCACGCCGAGCAACCGCTCCTTGACGTGGTTCTGGTACGCCACCACGCCGCCCTGCAGCGTCCCGGACGCCCCGGGCACCTCGGCCAGGGTGGCCGCCAGCAGTCCGGCGGTCAGGGATTCCGCGGTGGCGATCGTCAGATCCCGGTGGATCAACAATTGCACGACGGCGGCCGGCAGGTTCTCCGCATCGACCCATTCGGCCGGTTCCATCGGCTCGTCCCGTTTCACCCGGTCAGCCGGTTCAATCTCGGCTGGATTGGCTGGACTCGGCGGCGAGGGAGTCCCGACGCAGCCGCAGACCCTTGAGGACGTAGTCGGCTCCGGTGACGAGGGTGACCACGAGGGCGGCGGCCATCAGGATCCAACCGGCCCACAGCCACCAGTCCCCCAGCACCGGGCCGAGGGGGGCCAACAGCCACAGCAGGGCCGCGGCCTGGAGCACGGTCTTGAGCTTGCCGCCCCGGGAGGCTGGCATGACGCCGTGCTTCAGCACCATCAGGCGCATCAGCGTGATGCCCCACTCACGGACGAGGATCAACACGGTCACCCACCACCAGAGCTCTCCCAGCAGGGAGAGCACGATGAAGGCAGAACCGGTGAGGAGCTTGTCCGCGATGGGATCGGCGATCTTGCCGAAGCTGGTGACCAGTCCCCGGGACCGGGCGATGTCGCCATCCAGCTTGTCGGTGTAGATGGCCACGGCGAACAGGGCGAAGGCCACCCAGCGCAGGGCTGTCGAGTCCTCACCCGAAGGACCTCCGGCCACGAGGGTCCAGATGAAGAACGGGACCATGACAATCCTGACGGCCGTCAGGAGGTTGGGCAGGTTCCAGTTCTCACTCATGCGTGCAGTCTACGGATCTCACCGGCCGGTGAGGTGCCACGCGTCCTCGGAGCCTTCGCCGTCCTCGCCACCATCCTCGTCGTACCATTCGTCCGCCGCGGGGCGGGAGGCGAGATCGTCCGCCACCAGGTCACGGCCGTAGTCGGAAGCCTGCGGATCGGAGGCCTCCGCCGGCAGGGACCCGCGCACCAGTTCCTGGTCCGATGGTGCCTGGCCGGAGCGCTGAGGCATCTCCGGATACGCAGCGAGCGCCTGGTCGGTTCCGCGGGTGCCGCCGGTGCCGCCGACGTGATCGTCGCTGTCGATGCCGTCAGAGGTGCCCATCCCGTCCGCGTGCACCACATCCTCGGCGTAGGCCTCCGGCGCGTCCTCACTCGGGGCCGCGGCCGGCGGGCTGTCTCCGCGGATGGTGGCCAGCAGGTCGGCCAGGTCATCGGGCTTCACCAGCACGTCGCGGGCCTTGGAACCCTCCGAGGCGCCGACGACGCCACGGGACTCCATCAGGTCCATGAGTCGCCCGGCCTTGGCGAAACCGACGCGCAGCTTGCGCTGCAGCATGGAGGTGGAGCCGAACTGCGTGGTGACCACAAGCTCAGTGGCCTGCAGCAGCAGGTCCATGTCGTCCCCAATGTCCTCGTCGATGACCTTCTCGGTCTTCTCCGGGACCACGTCTTGACGGTACTGCGCGGTCATCTGGGTCTTGACGTGCTCCACGACCGCGTGGATCTCGGACTCGTTGACCCACGCGCCCTGGACGCGCATCGGCTTGGACTTGCCCATCGGCAGGAACAGGGCGTCACCCTGGCCGAGCAGCTTCTCGGCACCGGGCTGGTCCAGGACCACTCGGGAGTCCGTGACTGACGAGGTGGCGAAGGCCATCCGTGAGGGAACGTTGGCCTTGATGAGGCCGGTGACCACGTCCACCGACGGCCGCTGGGTGGCCAACACCAGGTGGATGCCGGCGGCGCGGGCGAGCTGGGTGATGCGGACGATCGCGTCCTCGACGTCCCGCGGGGCCACCATCATCAGGTCCGCGAGCTCGTCCACGATCACCAGCAGGTACGGATAGGGCTTGAGCACGCGCTTGGAGTCCGGCGGGAGGTTGACCTTGCCGGCGCGGATCGCCTTGTTGAAGTCGTCCACGTGCTTGTAGCCGAAGGCCGCCAGGTCGTCATAGCGCGTGTCCATCTCGCGCACGACCCACTGCAGGGCCTCCGCCGCCTTCTTCGGGCTCGTGATGATGGGGGTGACCAGATGTGGGACGCCCTCGTACGCGGTGAGCTCCACGCGCTTGGGGTCCACCATGACCATGCGGACCTCGTCCGGCGTGGACCGCATCAGGATCGAGGTGATCATCGAGTTCACGAATGAGGACTTGCCGGCACCGGTGGCACCGGCCACGAGCATGTGCGGCATCTTGGCGAGGTTGGCCATGACGAAACCCCCCTCGACGTCCTTGCCGACACCCATCACCATCGGATGGTCGGTCTTGCGTGCGGCGTTGGAGCGGAGCACGTCGCCCAGGGCGACGACCTCCTTGTCCGCGTTCGGGATCTCGATGCCGATGGCGGACTTGCCCGGGATCGGTGAGAGGATGCGCACATCCGAGGACGCCACGGCATACGAGATGTTCTTGGACAGGGCCGTGACCTTCTCCACCTTGGTGCCCGGCGCAAGCTCAATCTCGTAGCGGGTGACCGTGGGGCCGCGGGAGAACCCGGTGACCTCGGCGTCGACCTTGAACTGGTCCAGCGTGGAGGTCAGGGCGGCCACCACGGCATCATTGGCCTCGGTGCGGTCCTTGTGCGGCGGACCGGCTGGCAGCAGGGCCGAGTCAGGCAGGGTGTAGGTGATGTCCCCACCCAGGTGCAGCTGCTCCGAGCGTGCTGGCATGGGGGGCAGCTCGGCCGGCCGGGCCACCGGGCTCGCCTTCACGGCCGCTGCCGGTGCTGTTTCCGGCATCGCCGGCGGCACAGTGCCGATCGGTTCGGTCGCCGGACCGGCGGGGGCATCGGGGCCGACGCCGGCCGCCTCCTTGACACGGGCGATGGCCAGTTCC
>NZ_BAAALH010000001.1:365592-410716 GCF_039528175.1 Citricoccus alkalitolerans | reverse complement strand
TCCCCCGGCGGTCGGCCGCCGGACACCCGGCGGCACGGCCGGGCTGGAGGGCCCGGCCTCAGCGGGGGTCGCCGCGGAGGCAGCGTCAGGGTGCTCGACTGGGTTCCCGGCAGGGTCGGCATCGCCGATCACGGCGGTCTCGTAGGCCTCCGTGGTGGTGACCGGATCACCGTTCTGGTCCAGGACCGCGGTCGGCTGTTCGTCGTCACGCCCGAAGAGCCGGGTGCCCTTGCGCTTCTTCTTCGCCTGCTTGTCCGGCGTGCCGGCGTGGTTCCGCTCGTGCTGCGTCAGGTAGGACTGATCATGCTCGTCCTCTCCGTCCCGGTCGGCCCGGCTTGCGCGGGCACCGCGGGCGGTGCGTTCCGGGCGCTCGGTGGCAACGCCGCCGTCGGGCTGGCCGGTGAGCCAGGCATAGGCGGCCCGCGTGCGCTGCGGGATCTGGCCCACCGGGGTTGCAGTGACGATCAGTAGCCCGAAGAGGACCAGGACGACCATCAGGGCCCACACGGGCCAGGGCGTCAACAGGGAGGCCAGCGGGGTGGTGGCGAGGTAACCGACCAGGCCTCCCCCGGCCAGGAGGTTCTCGAAGGAATCGGCCACGGCGGGCAGGCCTGCCACGAGGTGGGCGATCCCGGTGGCACCGATCAGCATGACCAGCAGGCCGATGGAGATGCGGCCGTTGTCCCGGTGCTCCTGTGGCGTGCGGAAGTACCGGATCGCGATGATGAACAGCACGGCTGGGAAGAGCAGGGCGGCCCAGCCGAGGGTACCGGCGGCCACGTTGTGGACCACGGTGCCGTAGCCCGGGGTGCCGCGCAGGCCCCACCATTCCACGGAGCCGATGACGAAGGCGAGGGCCACGAGGAAGAATCCGGTGCCGTCGCGGCGGTCCTCTGGTTCGATCCTTGCGTCGCGGCCGACCTTGCGCACACCGGCGCCGATCGGCGTGGCCAGGGCCATCCAGAACCCGCGTGCCGCGCGCACGAACAGGTTGCCCGCCGGCTGGGGGGCGGGTTCGGGCGCGCTGCGGTTGCGCTGGGTGGTGCCGGACGGGCGCGCAGACGACTTCGCCGACTTCGGCTCCGCACCCTTGCGGGCGGAGGAGGTCGAGGACCGGCTGGACTGCGAACGCGTCGGGGAAGTACGGGTCGCCATGCTACGTAGGGTACCGGCGTCGCCGTAGGCTGTCCGTGACCAACACAGGGGTTCCGGCGATGGCGACCCTCCCCCTGGCCGCGGCCGCCGTCGCCTTCGTGCTGGCCTTCATCGCGGCCGCCGTGGTCTACACCCTGACCCGCCGAAGGCCCGCGGGCCCTTGGACGCCGCGGTACTGAGCGGCAGCGCCCCGCTGTACCGCCGGTCCGGTGCCTCAGGCCTCCAGGACGACCGGGACGATCATCGGCCGGCGGCGCAGCTTGCGATTGACCCACGTGCCGATGACGCGGCGGACCACCTGCTGGAGCTGGTGTGTGGTGTGGTCCGCGTTGGACTGCACGGCCTCCTCGAGCGCGCGGGCGATCTTGAGTTTGACCTCGTCGAACACCGAGTCGTCCTCCGCGACGCCACGGGCGTGGATGTCCGGGCCTGACACGATGGTGCCGGTCTGGCGGTTGACCACGGAGATGATCGAGATGAATCCCTCCTCACCCAGCACCTGGCGGTCCTTGAGGTCGGCATCCGTGATCTCGCCGATCGAGGAACCGTCCACGTAGACGAATCCGCACTCCACCTGGCCGGTCATCCGCGCCACGCCGTCCGTGAGATCCACCACGGAACCGTCCTCGGTGAGCAGGACGTTCTCGCTCGGCACCCCCGTCGACTCGGCGATCTTGCCGTTCGCGATCAGGTGGCGCGTCTCACCGTGGACGGGCATCACGTGGGTGGGTTTGACGATGTTGTAGCAGTAGAGTAGCTCGCCCTGGGAGGCGTGGCCGGAGACGTGGACCTGGGCCATGCCCTTGTGGACCACCTCGGCACCGAGCTTCATCAGTCCGTTGACCACCCGGAACACGGAGGTCTCGTTGCCGGGGATCAGGGACGAGGCCAGGATCACGAGGTCGCCGGCATTGAGCTGGATGCGGTGGTCGCCGTTGGCCATCCGTGACAGCGCGGCCATGGGTTCGCCCTGGGAGCCGGTGCACATCAGCACCACCCGGTCGTCCGGCAGCTGGTCCACCTGTTTGAGGTCCACCAGAATGCCCTCCGGCACCTTGAGGTAGCCGAGCTTCGCGGCGATGCCCATGTTGCGCACCATGGACCGTCCCACGAAGCAGACCTTGCGGCCGTGCTGGTGGGCGGCGTCCAGGACCTGCTGGATGCGGTGCACGTGGGAGGCGAACGAGGCCACGATGACGCGCTGGCTGGCCCGGGCCATCAGGCCCTCCAGGACGGAGCCGATCTCCTTCTCCGTGGTGGTGAACCCGGGGACCTCCGCATTCGTGGAGTCGGTGAGGAACAGGTCCACGCCGTCCTCCCCCAGACGGGCGAAGGCCCGCAGGTCCGTGATGCGGCCGTCCAACGGCAACTGATCCATCTTGAAGTCGCCGGTGTGCAGGATGGTGCCGGCCTGCGTCTTGATGGCCACCGCGAGTGCGTCCGGGATGGAGTGGTTGACGGCCACGAACTCGCATTCGAAGGGGCCGAGATGCTCGGTGTCCCCCTCCGTGACGGTGAGGGTGAGCGGACGGATCCGGTGCTCCTCGAGTTTGGCCTCGATCAGGGCCAGAGTCAGGGTGGAGCCGATCAGCGGGATGTCCGCCTTCAGCCGCAACAGGTACGGCACGGCGCCGATATGGTCCTCGTGGCCGTGGGTCAGCACCACTCCGACCACGTCGTCGAGGCGGTCCTCGATATAGCTGAAGTCCGGCAGGATCAGGTCCACGCCGGGCTGGTGTTCCTCGGGGAAGAGCACGCCGCAATCGACGATGAGGATCTTGCCGTCCAGTTCGAAGACGGTCATGTTGCGCCCCACCTCGCCGAGGCCACCGAGGGGGACGATGCGGCAGGTGCCGGGCTTCAGCGCGGGTGGAGTGGACAGGCGGGAGCCTGGTGCCATGGGGTTCGGTCCCTTCTAGAAGGTGAGTCCGGCCTCCGCGAGGTCGGCCCGGATGATGGTCCTCTCCTCCTCGGTGGCCTCCACGAGCGGGAGGCGGACCACGGAGTTCGGCAGGAGGCCCTGCCAGTTCAGGATCGTCTTGGCGGAGACGGCCCCCTGGATGTGCGTCATCACCGCCCGCTGGTACGGATCCAGCTCGAAGTGCAGTGCTTGGGCCGCTGCCAGGTCGCCGGCGAGCATGGCGTCCACCATCTGCCGGTACAGCCGCGTGGCCACGTGGGCGGTCACGGAGACCACGCCCACGGCACCCAGGGTCATGAGCGGCATGGTCAGGGAGTCCTCGCCCGAGTAGATGTCCAGGTCCGTGTTCGCCGCCACCAGGGTGGTGGACTGGAAGTCGCCCTTGGCGTCCTTGAGGGCCGCGATGTTCGGGTGCTGGGCCAGCGCGATGATGGTGTCCGGGTTGATCGGCATGACCGAGCGCCCCGGAATGTCGTAGAGCATGACCGGAAGGTCGGTGGCGGAGGCGATGGTCTCGAAGTGTGCCCGGATACCGGCCTGGTTGGGCTTGTTGTAGTACGGCGTGACCAGCAGCAGGCCGTCGACGCCGGTCTTGGCGGCCAGCTGGGACAGGTGCACCGAGTGCCCCGTGTCATTCATGCCGGTGCCGGCGATGACCTTGGCTCGCCCCCCGACGGCCTCCACCACAGCCTCGAACATGGCAACGTTCTCCTCGTCCAGCAGGGTCGAGGTCTCCCCGGTGGTGCCGGTGATGACCAGCCCGTCGGCACCCTCGTCCACGAGGTGGTTCGCCAGTTTCTGGGCCGAGTCCAGGTCCAGGCCGCCGTCGTCCGTGAAGGGGGTGACCATGGCGGGGACAACGGTGCCGAAGGTGTTCGCGGAGCGCGGGGCAGGGGTCTCGATCATGGCTTCCAGCCTACCTGCGAGAATGGCCTCCGGCAGGTAGCCGGAAGGCGAGAGTCTGGGCTGACACGACGAACGAACCAAGAACGAACCAGGAACAGGGAGTGGCCCATGGCGGCAACCACGGCAGTGCAGCGCCGCATCCCCGGTGTGGACGCGGCCCGGGGTCTGGCCCTGTTGGGCATGATCGCCACCCATCTGCTCGGACTGGTGTCCGCGGACGGGACGGAGCCGACCGTCGTCGGGCTGGTGTTCGCCGGGAAGTCCTCGGCCCTGTTCGCCACCCTGGCCGGCGTCGGGCTGGCCCTGCTCACCGGCGGCGCGGGAAGGACCGGCACCCCGCACCGGGGACCCCTCCTCGGCTGGGACCGCCGCCGGGTGGCGATACGCGCACTGCTGCTGTTCATCCTCGGACTCGCCTGCGGTTCGCTGGACATGAACGTCGCCGTCATCCTCGCCCAGTACGCGCTGCTGTTCCTGGTCGCGGTGCCTTTCCTGCACTTGGGGGCCCGTGCCCTGGCCGCCTGGGCGACCGGCTGGGTGCTGCTCTCCCCCGTGCTCGCGAGCCTGCTGTCCGCGACGCTGCAGTCGGCGGTGGGGTCCACGGCCTATGTGGACGGCTGGCGGCTGTGGTCCAATCCGACCCTCATCGACCTGGTCTCCCAGCCCGGACTGCTGGCCTGGGACCTGCTGTTCTCGGGCTACTATCCCGTGCTGCAGTGGTTCAGCTACGTGCTCTTCGGCCTGTTCCTCGGCCGGCTGCGGCTGGACCGGATGCGGGTGGCAGCCGTCCTCGCCGCCGGTGGCGCCACCCTGGCCGCGGTGGCATTCCTCCTCTCGCGCGGACTGCAGCAGTGGCCCGGGGTGGTCTCTGCCCTGGCGACCGGGACGGGGGCCGGCACGCGTGCTCTTGAGGCTGAGCTACTGACCGGCGCGAGCCTGTCCACCGAGTCGGTCCAGCACCTTCTCGTGTGGTTCACGCTCTCCACGCCCCACTCCGGGGCGCCGTTGGACCTGCTGTTGACCTGTGGCACCTCCGCCCTGGTGCTCGGGGTCTGCCTGTTGTTGACCCAGGTCGCCCGGGGTCTGCTCGTCTGGCCCCTGATGCCCCTGATCGGTGCCGGTGCCCTTCCCCTCACGCTGTACGTGGGGCACCTGGTGGCCTTGGACGTCTTCGAGACGGCGACGGCCGACTGGCCCCGCCTCGGCCTGCTCCTGGCCTACTGGGTGGGTTGCCTCATCGCCGGGACGCTGTGGCGGGGATTCGGCTGGAAGGGCCCGCTGGAGTGGCTTGTCGCGACAACCTCGGGCACGCTCGCCGGACCGAGGCCCTGACGTGTGTTCTGACTTGGGTCCTCAGCCCTCGGACCGGACTGAGTACAGGGCGATCGCGTCCCGCATGGCCTTCCGGGCCCGGGTGCGGTCGCCGGAGGCGTCGTAGCCGAGGGAGAGCCGGTACCAGGATCGCCAGTCCTGCGGGGCGGCCTCGGCCTCCGCACGGAAGGTCTCGAACTGGACGTCCGCAGCCGCTCGGTCGATGCGCCCCGCGGCCGAGCGGGGCAGGTTGTCCACGGGCAGCCCACCCTCGGCCTCCAAGGCGCGGCCCATCTTCTCCATCGTGAGGCCGAAGCGCAGCTCGCGCCACAGCGTCCACACGCCCACGGCGACCACGCAGAGCACGGCCACCCCGAGGATCCTGGCGATGGGTTGCGGTGCCTGCAGGAAGCCCACGGCAGACACGACCGCCACCACCGCGAACAGCAGCATGAGGGCGGCGATCGCCACCACTCCGATCTTGGTTCTCATCGTCCTCCGCTCCAGCTCAGTCGAGGTCCAGGTAGGCGTCCAGGCCGTAGGCCAGGCCGGGCCGGGAGGCCACGGTCCGCAACCCCAGCAGGACGCCACGCATGTACGCCCCGCGGTCGAAGGCATCATGGCGGACTACCAGCTGCTCGCCCGGTCCACCCATCAGGACCTCCTGATGGGCCTCCAGCCCGCGCAGTCGCACGGCATGCACGCGGATCCCGTCCACCTGGGCCCCGCGGGCGCCGTCCGGATCATGGGTGGTCGCGTCCGGGGAGGGTCCGACGCCGGCCGCCTGGCGGGCGTCCGCGATCAGCCCCGCGGTGCGCACCGCCGTGCCTGAAGGCGCATCGACCTTGTCCGGGTGGTGCATCTCGATGATCTCCACGGAGGGAAAGTGACGGGCGGCCTTCGCGGCGAAGGCGCTGGCCAGGACGGAGCCGACCGAGAAGTTCGGGGCGATCAGCACGCCCACCTCCGGGTGCGCCGCCAGCTGCCCCGTGAGCGTCTCCCGGCGCTCGGCGGACCAGCCGGAGGTCCCGACGACGGCGTGCAGACCGTGCTCGACGGCGAAGGCCACATTGTCCGGGGAGACCTGCGGGACGGTGAGGTCCAGCAGGTGGCTCGCGCCGGCGTCGACGGCGGCCGAGACGGGATCCCGGGAGCCGAGTTCGGCCACCAGCTCCAGATCCGGGGCTCCGCCCACGGCCGCCACTGCGTAGCGGCCCATCTTGCCGGTGGCTCCGAGGATGGCGACCCGGATCGGTGCGCCGCTGAGGTCGGTGCGGGGTTCAGGGCGGGATTCGGTCTCGGGCGCAGTCATGACCTCCAGTTTAGGCGCCGCCGGAGGCCTCCGGTGCCGCCGGCCGTGGGGCCATCTCAGAGCTGGTGCTGATCCCGGTCACCAGCAGGCTTCACCGGTGCCCGCCCGGTGTGCGTGCGGGAGGAACCCACCACGTTTCCGGACTTCCAGTCCGCCCAACCAGGACGGTCCACCATGAAGGTCTCGATGTCAGCGGCGGACGCCACGAGCTTCGGATCGTGCTTGAGGTAATGCCGGGTCTCACGGGCCACCAGACCGGAGAGGACCAGCAGGCCAATCAGGTTCGGCAGTGCCATCAGGCCGTTCATGATGTCCGAGAAACTCCAGACGACGGCCAGCGGCACGGTACAACCCACGAACACCACGAGGGAGAACACCACGCGGTAGGGCATCACGAGCCGCTGACCGAACAGGCGCTCCACGTTGCGCTCACCGTAGTAGGACCAGCCGAGGATGGTGGAAAAGGCGAACATCATCAGGCCGAGGGTGACGATCCAGTGACCCCACTGTCCCGGCAAGCCACTCGAGAACGCCTCCCCCGTCATCAGAGCGGCGGAGATCTGCTCCCCGTCCTCGCCGGCACGGTTCCAGGTACCGGTGGTGATGATGACCAGGCCGGTGAAGGACACCACGATGATCGTATCGATGAACGTCTGGGTCATGGACACCAGTCCTTGGCGGACCGGATGGGAGGTCTGGGCTGCGGCGGCCGCGATGGCAGCCGACCCCAGTCCGGACTCATTGGAGAACATGCCCCGCGCCACGCCGTACTGGATGGCGATGATGAGGATCGATCCGGTGAATCCTCCGACGGCTGCGGTGCCGGTGAACGCGTCCGTGAAGATCAGGGCGATGGCAGCGGGCACATCGACGATGTTGACGGCCAGGATGAAGATGGCGGCCGCGACGTAGAAGACGATCATCACCGGCACGAAGGCAGACGTGACCTTGCCGATGGATTTGATGCCACCCACCAGTACCAGGATGGTCAGGACCGTGAGGACGATGCCGGTCACCCACGGGACCACGCCGAACGATTCCTCCACGTTGGCTGCGATCGAGTTGCCCTGGGTCATGTTGCCGATGCCGAAGGAGGCCAGGAAGGCGAACACCGCGAAGGACAGAGCCAGGATCTTGCCGACAGGCCCCTTGATGGCCTTCTGCAGGTAGTACTGCGGTCCACCTGACTTCTCTCCCGCCTCGTCCGTGGTGCGGAAGCGGACCCCGAGGTAGGCCTCTGAATACTTGGACGCCATCCCGAGCAGCCCGGTCACCCACATCCAGAACAAGGCGCCCGGCCCGCCGATACCGATGGCCGTGGCCACCCCGACGATGTTCCCGGTGCCGACCGTGGCCGCCAGAGCAGTGGTCAAGGCCTGGAACTGGGAGATGTCACCCTCGGTGTCCGGATCCCGCCGTCGGATGATGCCCAGATTCAGCGCCGGGAGGAGCTTGTGGAACTGGAGGAAGCCCAGTCGGATGGTCAGGTAGAGGCCGGTGCCCAGCAGCAGGGGGATGAGGAAGAACGGGCCCCATACGAATGAGCCGATGGTGTCCAGGACTGTCTGCAGTTGTTCCATGACGGTGATCCGGTCTTTCTGTCCGTGGTGCGCTGCCCGACCCCTCGGGCGACGGATCGGCCTGTGAGAGGACGATGCCGTCCAGAATGTTGCACACACCACCCCGAGTCAAGCGACTCCCCGTGGAAGGGGCGGATGGAAATGTCCTGGAAACGCTCAGCGGCCGGAGAGTCCGTCCGCCGACACGTCCGGGCCGACCATGATCGTGGCCCGGGGGGAGGTGGCCAGGCGCTGGGCCACCGTCTGGACCTGCTCGGCCGTCACGGCCCGCAGCCGGTCCAGGGCGCCGTCCAGGTCCACGAACTCCCCCGTGACCAGTTCGGCACGGCCCAGGCGTGACATCCGGGAGCCCGTGTCCTCCAGCCCGAGCACGGTGCCGCCGGAGAGCTGGCCGCGGGCCCGCTCCAATTCCTCGTCCGTGATGCCGTGCTCGGCCAGCCGTTCCAGTTCCGAGACCATGAGCTCGGCCACGGTGCCGGCCCTCTGCGGGGAGCAGCCGGCGTAGAGGCCGAAGTAGCCTACGTCCGAATAGGCGGCGGAGAAGGAGTACGTGTTGTAGGCCAGGCCACGCTTCTCCCGGATTTCCTGGAACAGGCGCGAACTCATGCCCCCGCCCAGAGTGGAGTTCATCAGTGCCAGCGCGAACCGGTCGGGGTCCAGGGAGTGGATGGAGCGCCCGCCGACCAGGATCGAGGACTGCTCCACCGGCCGGGCGATCCGGTGCAGTCCCTCGGAGATCTCCGCCCCGGTGTACACGTGGCTGCGCCGTGGAGCGGGGGCGACACCCTCCGGCAGGCCCCAGCCCGAGCGGTCCAGCGCCTCGACAACGAGCCGGCACACCTCGTCATGGTCCAGGCCACCGGCGGCGGTCACCACGAGTTCATCCGGGCGGTACCACTGGCGGTAGTGCTCCAACACGCGTTCACGGGTCACGGCGTTGATGGTCGCGGCAGTGCCGCCGATGGGACGGCCCAGCTCGTGCCCGTCCAGCAGGGCGGCCGCCAGAGCCTCATGCGCGGTGTCGATGGGATCGTCGGCGTCCATCGCCAGTTCCTCGAGGATTACCCCGCGTTCCGTCTCGAGTTCTTCAGGATCGATCAGGGCGGAGGTGACCATGTCCGTGATGACGTCGATGGCCATCGGCAGGTCGGTGTCCAGCACCCTGGCGTGGTAGCACGTGGACTCCTTGGCCGTGGAGGCGTTGGATTCCCCGCCGACCCGATCGAAGGCCGTGGCGATGTCCATGGCCGACCGGGTGGGGGTGCCTTTGAAGAGCAGGTGCTCCAGGAAATGGGTGGAACCGAAACCACCTTCCGCCTCATCCCGTGAGCCCACGGCGATCCAGAAACCGATGGTGACCGAGCGCTGGTCCGGCATCGCCTCGGTCAGGACTCGGACGCCGCCGGGCAGCACGGAACGCCGGACCACGGAGCCGTGGCCGGCGTCCTGGAGTGTTCCGGTGAAGTCGGCGGGAATCGGCAGCGTAGGACTCATGTCTCCGAAACTACCAGCGCCGCCGTGGCCGGCCTCATTGGTGCCCTAAACACCCGTGGCCCGCACCGAAGTGCGGGCCACGGGCCGGTGGAGCTGAGAGGTCAGCTCCTTCAGGCGATCAGCGGGAGATCAGTTCCCCTCGGACTCCTCGGAGCCACCCTCCGCGTCGGACGGCGCATCCGACTCGTTGTCCTCGGATTCGCCGCCCTCGACCACGGGGGCCAGGGACAGCTTGCCGCGGTCGTCGATCTTGGTGATCTCGACCTGGATCTTCTGGCCGACCTCGACGACGTCCTCGACGTCCTCGACGCGCTTGCCCTCGTTGATCTTGCGCAGCTCGGAGATGTGCAGCAGACCATCCTTGCCCGGGGTGAGGGACACGAACGCACCGAAGGTGGTCAGCTTCACCACGGTCCCGAGGTAGCGCTCCCCGACCTCGGGAACCTGCGGGTTGGCAATGGCATTGACCGCGGAACGGGCGGCCTCGGCTGCCGATCCCTCGGTGGCACCGATCAGCACGGTGCCGTCGTCCTCGATGGAGATGTCCGCACCCGTGTCGTCCTGGATCTGGTTGATCATGGCACCCTTGGGGCCGATGACCGCACCGATCTTGTCCACCGGGATCTTGACGGCGATGATGCGCGGGGCATACTGGCTCATCTCATCCGGGGCATCGATCGCGGCGTTCAGGACACCCAGGATGTGCAGGCGAGCCTCACGGGCCTGGGTCAGCGCGGCGGCCAGCACGGAGGCCGGGATGCCGTCGAGCTTGGTGTCCAGCTGGATCGCAGTGACGAACTCGGAGGTGCCGGCCACCTTGAAGTCCATGTCGCCGAAGGCATCCTCGGCACCGAGGATATCCGTCAGGGCGGCGTAGCGGGTCTGACCGTCCACGGTGTCCGAGACCAGGCCCATGGCGATGCCGGCCACGGCGGCCTTCAGAGGAACACCGGCGTTCAGCATCGACAGGGTCGAGGCACAGACGGAGCCCATGGACGTGGAACCGTTGGAGCCTAGGGCCTCGGAGACCTGGCGGATCGCGTACGGAAACTCCTCGCGGGACGGAAGCACCGGGACCATGGCACGCTCGGCGAGGGCACCGTGGCCGATCTCGCGGCGCTTCGGCGAGCCCACACGGCCGGTCTCACCGACGGAGTACGGCGGGAAGTTGTAGTGGTGCAGGTAGCGCTTGCGCGTATCCGGTGCCAGCGAGTCGATCTGCTGTTCCATCTTCAGCATGTTCAGCGTGGTGACACCCATGATCTGGGTCTCGCCGCGCTCGAAGATGGCCGAACCGTGCACGCGCGGCAGTACCTCCACCTCGGCGGTCAGCTTGCGGATGTCCGTGAGGCCACGGCCGTCGATGCGGACCTGGTTGGTCAGGATCTGCTGGCGTACGGCCTTCTTGGTCACGGCACCGTAGGCCTTGGAGATCTCGCCGCGGCGCTGCTCGAATTGGGTGCCCTCCCCGGCCAGGGCCTCGACGACCTCGGCGCGGTAGGCGTCGTCGGTGTTCTGGCGCTCCTGCTTGTCGGCGATCGAGTAGATCTCCTGCAGCCGGGCACCGGCGAACTGTTCCACGGCCTCGTAGGCGTCGTCCTCGTAGTCCTTGAAGACCGGGATCTCGACGGGTGCCTTGGCGGCGCGCTGGGCCAGGTCGGCCTGGGCGTCGCAGAGGGCCTTGATGAAGGGCTTGGCGGCCTCGAGGCCTTCGGCCACGACCTCCTCGGTCGGAGCGGTGGCGCCCTGTTCCTTGATCAGGTTCCAGGAGTCCGGAGTGGCCTCGGCTTCGACCATCATCACGGCGATGTCGTCCCCGGCAACACGGCCGGCCACGGCCATGTTGAACACGGCGTCCTTGAGCTGTGAGTGCTTCGGGAAGGCGACCCACTGGCGGTTGCCGGCGCCGTCGTCGATCAGGGCCACTCGCACGCCGCCGATCGGGCCGGAGAACGGCAGGCCGGAGAGCTGGGTGGACATCGAGGCGGCGTTGATGGCCACCGTGTCATAGATCTCGTCCGGAGCGATCGAGGTGACGGTCACGACGACCTGGACCTCGTTGCGGATGCCCTTGGTGAACGCGGGACGCAGCGGGCGGTCGATCAGGCGGCAGGTGAGGACGGCGTCAGTGGACGGGCGGCCCTCACGGCGGAAGAACGAACCGGGGATGCGGCCGGCAGCGTACATGCGCTCCTCGACATCCACGGTCAGCGGGAAGAAGTCGAAGCCCTCACGCGGGGACTTGCCGACGGTCGTGGCCGACAGCATCGAGGTCTCTTCGTCGATGTAGACCATGGCCGCGCCGGCGGCCTGCTGGGCCAGACGGCCGGTTTCGAAGCGCACGACGCGCTGTCCGTAGGTGCCGTTGTCGATGACGGCTTCGGCGAACTTGATTTCGGGACCCTCCATGGGGTGGGTGTCCTTTCTTCGGCCCGCCGCGTCACCACCCGGTCTTCGATCGAAGCCTCCGGACGCTCGGACACGATGGTCGTGAGATTCCGGAAGCCACTGTCGAGGACCGCGAATGGATGGACGCTGACGGGCTTGATGGGTGTGCTGACTGGTGTCAGCAGGGACGGTCACATCGGGTGAGCCTCCCTGACCAGACTAAAGGCGGCGACCCGAAGGGGGAAACCCCACACGCGGGACGCCGCCTGAAGTCAAGAGGTCACTTACGCAGGCCGAGGCGCCCGATCAGCGAGCGGTAGCGCTCGATGTCAGTGCGCTCGAGGTACCCGAGCATACGACGACGGCGACCGACCAGGGCCATCAGGCCACGGCGGGTGTGGTGGTCGTGCTTGTGGGATTTCAGGTGTTCCGTCAGGTCCAAGATGCGACGGGACAGCACAGCAACCTGCACTTCCGGAGAACCGGTGTCGCCCTCGTGGGTGGCGTATTCCTTCATGATGTCCTGCTTGACGGCGGGGTCGAGTGCCACGCGAACTCCTTATGAGTTGTGCCGCGATCATAAACGGTGGATCCCGCCACCGCGGACTGCAGCGGGCACCAACAAGCCAGTCTAGCAGTCCGGATGCCGTCAGCCGCGCCGCGTGCGCAACGCGAACGTCAGGTACGGCAGTTCGATCGCCTGGTCCGGGGCGAATCCCAGGTGCTCGTGCAGGTACCAGTCGAGATTGGCCGTCATCCTCGCGCGGATGTCCTCGCCCGAGCGGAGCCAATACGAACGGGACGCCATCAGCGCGTGGAGGCCGGCCGGCGTCGTGCGGTCCGTCCAGTGCACCTCGTGGTGCTGCTCTGCTCCGAAGGGCGCGCGCGTGCGCCGCCGTGGCCGGCCGGTTCCGGCCGCGTGGACGTCCCCGGCATGCATGATGCGGGTGAGCCGGTGGATCCAGGGCACGGAGGTGTCCAATTGGTTCCACACCAGGGCCAGCGTGCCGCCGGGACGCAGCAGCCGGGCGGCCTCCGCCGAGCCGGCGTCCGGGTCGATCCAGTGCCACGCCTGCGCGCTCGTGACCAGGTCGAAGCCGCCGGGCTCCAGTCCCGTGTGCTCCGCGCCGGCCTGGACGACGACGGCGGAGGGCACCGCGCGCCGCAACGGTTCCAGCATGGAGGCCGAGGGATCCACGGCGGTGACCTCCAGTCCGCGGTCCACCAGCAGCCGGGTGAAGAGGCCGGTGCCGGCGCCGAGGTCCACGGCGGTGCGAGTGCCGGCCGGGACCATGAAGTCGACAGTCTGTGCCGGGTAGGAGGGCCGCACCGCGTGGTAGTGCTCTCCCCCGCTCGCGAAGGCGGAGCCGAGGCTCTGGCGGGAGGCGTTGTCGAGGCGGGGGTCCCCGCCGGGTCGGTTCGGGACGGGACGTGTCACCGGAGAGTCACCGGACGGTCACGGACGGGGGTCCGCCGGGACCGCGGCCAGGACCTGGCGCGTGCGGTCGACGTCCTGGGTCATCTGCTCGACGAGCTTGGGGATGCCCTCGAACGCGACCATGCCGCGCAGACGTTCCACGAACTCGACCGTGACGAACTGCCCGTACAGGTCGAAGTCCTCGACCTGTTCCTGCGGCCGGTCGATGACATGGGCCTCGACCACCCGGGACACCCCCTCGAAGGTCGGGTTGGAGCCGATCGAGATGGCGACGGGCCAGCAGCGGTGCGCCTCGTCGAAGAGCCAGCCGGCGTAGACGCCGTCCGCGGGGATCATGCCCTGGACCTCATCGGAGAGGTTGGCGGTGGGGAAGCCCAGCTCGCGGCCCCGGGCGAAGCCATGGACGACCTCGCCGTGCACGCGGTGGTTTCGGCCCAGCACTCTGGCGGCCTCACGGACCTGGCCCTCGCGCAGCGATTCGCGGATCCAGGTGGAGGAGCAGCGGCGGTCCTCGCCGAAGTCGGCCACATCGATGACGTCGAAGCCGTACGTGCGGCCGAGTTCCACCATGGTCCCGAAGTCACCGGAGTTGCGGAAACCGAAGCGGACGTCCCGGCCCACCACCACCGCCGTGGCGTTGACGGCGTCCACGATCACATTCTTGACGAATTCCTCAGGGCTCTGCTGGGCGAACTCGAGGGTGTAGTGGATGACCAGCATCGCGTCGATGCCGGCCTGCTCGATCAGCCGGGCCTTCTCCTCATATCCGGTGATCGCCTCCTGGAGATCGTTGGGCCGGTGCACCACGCGGGGATGCGGGTCGAAGGTGATGGCCACGGAGGTAGCCCCGGAACCGCGTGCGGCGGAGACGACCTGGTCGAGGACTTGGAGGTGGCCACGGTGCACCCCATCGAAGTTCCCGATGGTGACCACGGAGGGTGCGGGGTTCTCCGGTACGGCGGCTAGGCCGTCCCAATAGTGCATGCAGTCCCTCCGCTCCGGATCATGACTCGATTATCCACCCCCTCAGGGGCGGCTTTCCACTCCGCCACCGGGGCGGTGTCCCAGCAACCAGGCCAGGCCCAGGATCGGCAGGATCAGCGGGATGTACCCGTACCCGGCGCCGAAGCGGCTCCACACCGTGTCATCGGCGAACAGCTGCGGGTCCAGGAGCGTCCAGAGCCCGACCCCGACCACGCCCACCAGCTCGATGCCCACCGCCACGACCGAGACGTACCAGGCCGTGCGGCCGGAACGGGCCAGGGACAGCGTGGCCACGATGTAGACGGCGGCGGCGAAGGCGGAGAGCAGGTAGGCCAGCGGTGCCTGATCGAAGCGCGTGGCGATCTGGAAGATCGAACGCGCGAAGGAGGATAGGGCGAACACGGCGTAGACCATCACCAGGATGCGTCCGAGTCCCTGGTTTCGCTGGTTCCGCCGGGGTCTGTTGGTCTCCCTGGTCCACGTGCTGTTCTTGTTCTCGGTCTCAGCCAAACCAGATCACCTGCAGTCTGTACAACATCACGAAGATCGTCGGCCCCACGGCGGCCATCACCAGGTTGGACCAGCGGGTCTTGTCCGTGACGGCCCACACCACGGCGACCAGAGAGACCACCAGGGCCGTCAGGACATAGCCCCAGAACTCCCAGAGCTCCCCCTGGAGGGGCTCGCCTCCGGTCTGGCGGAAGATCGCCCCCACGCCGTAGACGACCAGGAACAGTTCGACCGCGGCCACGGAGAGGATGGAGAAGTCGTCCGGGAAGCTGCGGATGAAGGTCATCACCACGCAGATCACCAGGGAGACGGCACACAAGGCGGTGCCGACCCAGAACCAGCCGTCGGTCGCCACCTCGGTCACGTGCGCCCACCGTCCTGGCCGGTTGCTCGGCCTGGCGTCTGGGCCGGCGCGAAGACGATCTCGGGCTTGGCGGAGAGCGCCCCCGGGCGGCCCTGGCGCGCTTGGTCGGAGATCAAGGCGACGACGGTGCCGTCCGGTGCCTGCGCGGCCACCATCCCCTCGGTGCCGGTGGCCTCGATGCGCCGCCCGAAGGACAGCTCGGAGACCTCCTCGCCGGTCAGCCGGCGCACGGGGAACAGCCCGGCCGCGGCCTCGGACAGCTCGGTGGAGGTGAAGCGCACCGCCAGGTCCTCGAGGGTCACGGCATCGGAAACGGAGAAGGGTCCGACGGCGGTGCGCCGCAAGGCCGTCAGGTGGCCGCCGGTTTCGAGGGCCTCCCCCAGGTCCCGCGCCAAGGCCCGGATATAGGTCCCGGAGGTGCAGTCCACCTCGACGTCGAGGTCCACGGTGGCGCCACCCTCGGCTCGCCGGTAACCGGTGACCTCGAGACGGCGGACCGTGACGGGCCTGGCCTTGAGGCGCACGTCCTCCCCGGCGCGCACCCGGTGATAGGCGCGCTGCCCGTCCACCTTGATGGCAGACACGGCCGAGGGGACTTGCAGGATGTCCCCCGTGAGATCGTCCACGGCGGCATCCACCCGTTCCGGGGTGACCGCGTTCGCGAGCCGCGTCTGCAGCACATCACCCTCGGCATCATCCGTCACGGTGGAGACCCCGAGCCGGATGGTCGCCAGATACGTCTTGTCCGTCCCCGTGATCGCCGTCAGCAGGCGGGTGGCCTTGTTGAAACCGACCACCAGCAGGCCGGTGGCCATCGGATCCAGCGTTCCGGCATGACCGACCTTGCGGGTATTGGCCAGCCGGCGGACCTTCCCGACGACGTCATGGGAGGTCCAGCCAGCCGGCTTGTCCACGAGCACCAGGCCGGAGGCCTGGGTGCCGGGAGCGCCCTCGGGCAGCTCCCGGCCCCGGGACTGCTTGGAAGAACCGGTCAACGGGCCGCGTCCTCGTTCCCGCTGTCCTCGCCGTCCTTCTTGTACGGGTCGGACTCACCGGCGAAGGTGGCGTTCTCACGCAACCGGGCCAGTTCGGCGTCGCGCTCCCTGGCCTGGGCGAGCACCTCTTCGAGGTGCGCCGCGACCTCCGGGACCTCGTCAGCCACGAACTCCAGCGTCGGCACCAGCCGGATGGTCAGCTGGCGCCCGACCTCGTGCCGGATGGCGCCCTGGTGGGCCTCGAGGACCTCCCGGGCACCCTCGGCCGCCGTGGCGTCACCGAGCACCGTGTAGTACACGGTGGCGTGCTGGAGGTCGTTGGTCACCCGCACCTCGGTGAGGGTGATGGCCTCGGCCCGGTCGTCCTTGACCCGCTTGCGCAGGGCCTCGGCGACCAGGACCTTGATCCGTTGGGACAACCGGGCCGCACGTGCCTGATCCACCATGGGACCGTCCTTTCTCCTTGGGGGGATCGGCCGGCGCGTCAACTCAGACGCGCGGCTTCTCCTGCATCTCGAAGGTCTCGATGATGTCCCCGTCCTTGATGTCGTTGAAGCCACCCAGACCGATACCGCACTCGTAGCCCTCGCGGACCTCGGTGGCGTCGTCCTTGAACCGGCGCAGCGACTCGATTTTGAGCTTGTCCGCCACCACGTTGCCGTCCCGCACGAGGCGGGCGGAGGCGTTGCGGCGGATGAGCCCGGAACGGACCAGCGTGCCGGCGATGTTGCCCCACTTGGAGGACCGGAAGACCTCGCGGACCTCCGCAGAACCCAGCTGGACCTCTTCGTACTCCGGCTTGAGCATGCCCTTCAGCGCGCTCTCGATGTCATCGAGCGCGTCGTAGATCACCGAGTAGAAGCGCATGTCCACGCCCTCCTTGTCGGCCAGCTCGGTGACGCGCTCGGCCGGGCGGACATTGAAGCCGATGATGATGGCATTGTCCACGGTGGCCAGGTTGACGTCGTTCTGCGTGATGGCACCCACGCCGCGGTGGATGACGCGAAGCTGTACCTCGGCGCCGACCTCGATCTCGAGCAGGGAGTCCTCGAGGGCCTCCACGGCGCCGGAGGCGTCGCCCTTGATGATGAGGTTGAGGGTGTCGATCTTGCCCTCGGCCACAGCCTGGTCGAAGTTCTCCAGGGAGATCCGCTTGCGTCGCTTGGCCAGCATGGCGTTGCGATCGGCGGCCTCGCGCTTCTCGGCGATCTGGCGGGCGGTGCGGTCGTCCTCGGTCACCAGGAAGGTGTCGCCGGCACGCGGCACGGAGGACAGGCCCAGCACCTGGACCGGACGCGACGGCGGCGCCTCGGTCACGGTGGTGCCGTCGTCGTCGAACATGGCGCGGACGCGGCCGTGGCCGTGGCCCACCACCATGGTGTCCCCGACGCGGAGCGTGCCGGACTGCACGAGCACCGTGACAACGGCGCCGCGGCCCTTGTCCAGGTTCGCCTCGATGGCCACACCGCGGGCACCCTTGTTCGGGTTGGCGGTGAGCTCCAGCGCGGCGTCCGCGGTGAGCAGGATGGCCGAGAGCAGATCCTCGATGTTCAGGTTGTTCCGGGCAGAGACGTCCACGAACATCGTGTCGCCGCCGTACTCCTCGGGGACCAGGCCGTACTCGGCGAGCTGACCGCGGATCTTCTCCGGGGAGGCCTCCGGCTTGTCGATCTTGTTGACCGCGACCACGATCGGCACGCCTGCCGCCTTGGCGTGGTTCAACGCCTCGACGGTCTGCGGCATGACGCCGTCATCAGCGGCCACCACGAGCACCGCGATGTCCGTGACCTTGGCACCACGGGCACGCATGGCGGTGAACGCCTCGTGACCCGGGGTATCGATGAAGGTCAGGCTGCGGTCGGTATCACCGTGCTGGAAGTCCACCTGGTAGGCACCGATGTGCTGGGTGATGCCGCCGGCCTCGCCCTCGATGACCTTGGTGGAGCGGATGGCGTCCAGCAGCCGGGTCTTGCCGTGGTCCACGTGACCCATGACGGTCACGACGGCCGGGCGCTTCTCAAGGTCGTCCTCGGTCTCCGCCTCTTCCTCGGCGTCGAGGTCGATGTCGAAGGCCTCAAGGAGCTCCTTGTCCTCGTCCTCCGGGGAGACGATCTCGATCTGGTAGCCGAGCTCTTCTCCGAGCACGCGGAACGTCTCCTCGTCCAGGGACTGGTTGGCGTTCGCCATCTCGCCCAGGTGGAAGAGCACGGTCACCAGCGAGGCCGGATCTGCATTGATCTTCTCGGCGAAGTCACTCAGGGACGAGCCACGGCGCAGACGCAGCTGCGTGGTGCCGTCACCGCGCGGGACGGAGACACCGCCGACCGACGGTG
The DNA here is from genome assembly GCF_039528175.1 of Citricoccus alkalitolerans. Lineage (NCBI taxonomy): Bacteria > Bacillati > Actinomycetota > Actinomycetes > Micrococcales > Micrococcaceae > Citricoccus > Citricoccus alkalitolerans. The sequence continues at coordinate 392,025 of NZ_BAAALH010000001.1, read as the reverse complement.
CCGACTTCTGCTCCAGCTCCTGACGCTTCGCGCGCTTCGACTTGCGCTGCTTGCGACCACCGGGACCGCCGCGGCCGAAGGCACCCTGGGTGCCACCGCGTCCGCCACGGCCGCCGCGCGGGCCAGCGCCACCACCGGCGGGACCGGTGCCCCCGGGGCCGCCACCGGGACGGCCACGGCCGCCGCCACCCGGACGGGCGGAGGCCGGCTGCGGCTTGTTGATGTGGCCAGGCATCATGTTCGGGCTGGGACGTGCGCCACCCGGCTTCGGGCCGCCGGCGGCTGCTCCGGCACCGGCCGGACGCGGACCACCGGGGCGCGGGCCACCGGCACGCTCCCCGGCATCCGGACGGCCCGAGCGCATGCCCTGCTTGGGAGCGAAGGGGTTGTTGCCCGGACGCGGACCGCCAGGGCGGGGACCACCGGGGCGCGGGCCACCGGCGCGTTCGCCACCACGCTCGTCAGCGCGGGGCGCGGACTGCTTGGAGGTGAACGGGTTGTTGCCGGGCCGCGGGGCGGCTGGCTTGGTGCCGCCCGGCTTCGGGGCACCTGGACGGGCTGAAGTCGCCGGTTTCGGCGCAGACGGAGAGGCCGGTGCCGCCGGGGCGGAAGCCTCGCTCGATGCTGCCGGGGTTGCCGGAGCTGCCGGCTTCTCAACTGCGGGGGCTGCCGGCTTCTCAGCTGCGGGGGCAGCCGGTGCCGGAGCGGCCGGCTTCTCAGCTGCGGGGGCGGCCGGTGCCGGTGCGCCCGGCTTCGCGGCGGCCGGAGCCGCCGGAGTGGCGGGCTTCTCCGCTGCCGGGGTTGCCGGAGCAACCGGCTTCTCGGGCGCCGGGGCGGCCGGTGCCGGCGTGGCTGCCGCAGGCTTGGCGGAAGCCGACTTGGAGGGAGTCTTCGGTGCGGCGTCCGCATAGGCGGAACGCAGCTTCTTGACCACCGGGGGTTCGATGGTCGAGGAGGCGGAACGAACGAATTCGCCCATGTCCTGAAGCTTGTTCAGGGCCTCCTTGGATGAAATGCCGAGCTCTTTGGCGAGCTCGTGGACGCGGACCTTAGCCACGGTTCTCCTGTTCTGGTCCGCGTCGTGGCCTTGAGGGGAGCCTCAGCTCCCCCGGGCCGTGTCAAGCGGACCGTAATGACGGGTGGTGTTCATCGTTGGGCACTCATCGTGTGGTGCTCATCGGGTTTCCATCAGATCTCTGACCCGCTTTCGTTCTCGGTCTTCAACACCGGTGCATCCGGATGCCCGGCGAACAGTCCGACCAGGGAGGTCGCATCCACTCGGCCTCGGAAGGCCCGGTTGAATGCGCCCCTCTTCAGGGCGGCCTGCAGGCAAGCGTGATCCGGGTGGATCCAGGCCCCTCGGCCCGGCTTGCGCCGACGCCAGTCGGGAACCACGAGTCCGGGACTCGCGACCTCCTCCAGCGCCAGGCGCACCAGCTTGGTGTGGTCCTCTTTCCCCCGGCACCCGACGCAGGTGCGCACCGGAGTGTGTGCCTGCATGGAGAAGCCTGTTCCGTCAAGGAAATGGAAATGGACCTGGCCAGTCTACCTCAGTCGGTCCGGTGGGCCAGCAGGTGTCGGCCACCGGGCCGGGTTCAGCCCTCTTCGCTGGAGATGTCGATCCGCCAGCCGGTCAGCTTGGCGGCCAGACGGGCGTTCTGCCCCTCCTTGCCGATGGCCAGCGAGAGCACGTCCCGAGGGACGACCACACGGGCTGACCGGGTGGCTTCGTCCACGATCTCCACGGAGCTGACCCGCGCCGGGGACAGGGCGGAGGAGATGAAGGCGGCAGGACTCTCACTGAAGTCCACGATGTCGATCTTCTCGTCGTTCAGCTCACTCATCACGGCGCGCACTCGGGAGCCCATCTCACCGATGCAGGCACCCTTGGCGTTGATGCCGGCCTTGGTGGCCTTCACGGCCATCTTGGTCCGGTGTCCGGCCTCGCGGGCGAGGGCAAGGATCTCCACAGAGCCGTCGGCGATCTCGGGGACCTCCAGTTCGAACAGCTTGCGGACCAGCCCGGGGTGGGAGCGCGAGAGCGTGATCGAGGGACCCTTGAGCCCGCGGTGCACGTCCACCACGTAGGCCCGCAGACGCTGGCCGTGGGAGTAGTCCTCTCCGGGGACCTGTTCCGGCGGCGGCAGGACGGCCTCGACCGTGCCCAGGTTCACCTGGATCATGTGCGGGTTGGTCCCCTGCTGGATCAGCCCGGAGATGATCTCGCCCTCGCGGCCCTTGAACTGGCCCAGGATGTTGTCGTCCTCGGCGTCACGCAGTCGCTGGAGGATGATCTGCCGAGCCGTGGACGCCGCGATCCGGCCGAAGCCCTGCGGGGTGTCGTCGAACTCGCCGACCGACTGGCCGTCCTCGTCGATCTCGGTGGCCCAGATGGTCACGTGGCCGGATTTGCGGTCGATCTCCGCGCGGGCCCGGGACAGGGCGCCGGGCGACTTGTGGTATGCAACCACCAAAGCCTGTTCGATGGTGGGCACGAGGCGGTCCAGTGGGATCTCACGCTCGGTCTCCAGCATCCGCAGGGCGCTCATGTCGATGTCCACTCAGGCCTCCGAATTCAGTTCTTCATCGGCAGCACTTCCGCCACCGCGGGTCAACTCTACCTGCACCGTGCCCGGTCCCAGGCGGTGGTAGGCGTGCCGGACCGGATCGCCGATCTTGGCGGGCATCCCCTTCTTCGCCCCCGGCTTGACCGGCACCAGCACGACGCTGGCCTCGTCGGCGGTCTGGATGCGCCCGGTCAGCCGACCGGCCGGCGCCGGTGCAGACGCTTCGGCCGAGGCGGTGGATGAGGTGGCGGGCGAGCTGGTCGGCAAGGGCGACGGGCCGTCGTCGGGCAGGACTTCGACCGAGACCAGACGACCGACGTTGCGGCGCCAGTGCCGCGGCTCGGTCAACGGGCGCTCGACGCCCGGGGAGGACACCTCGAGCTGGTACGGCTCGGTTCCGAGCCCCGGCAGGTCGGACCCTGCCGCATCAAGCGCGGTGGAGATGGCCTGGGCCACCTCGGCGACCTCGTCCAGGTCCAGCCCGGCGGTGCCGTCTGCATGGTCCACGATGACTTTCAGGATCAACTGACCTGGCTCGCCCTCGACCGTGGCTGCCTCGAAGTGCAGGCCGGTGGACTCGACGGCGGGCGCGACCAGGGCGGCCAGTGTTGTGCGTTCAGGGTGTTCGGTGGCGTCGTGCATGGGTCCATTCAAGCCCAGTCGGCAACAAAGTCGTAACCGAGTTTGACGATCAGGACGAACACGACCACGAGGAACACGATCCGGATGAAGCCCGAGCCGCGCCTGATGGCCATCCGGGCCCCGAGGTAGCCGCCGACCATGTTCGCCACCCCCAGGACGAGGCCCAGGCCGAGGAGGATGTGGCCGGAGGGCAGGAAGAAGGCGATGGCACCGAGGTTGGTGAACAGGTTCACGATCTTGGCCTGGGCCGAGCCCTGCAGGAAGGTGTAGCCGAGGATCGCCACCAGGGAGATCACCAGGAAGGTTCCGGTGCCCGGCCCCAGGACCCCGTCGTAGAAGCCGATGACCGCTCCGATGAGCAGTGCCACGGCCAGGTGGCGCCGGCCCTCATAGCGCAGTCCCGAGTCCCGGCCCAGCTGAGGCCTGGCCGCGGTGAAGACGGCCACGCCGACCAGGGCCAGCAGGATGACGGGTTTGATGACCTCGGCCGGAAGCAGCGTGGCGACGATGGCCCCGCCGAAGCTTCCTCCCAGGGCGACCACCGCCATGGGCAGGGCGGTGCTCAGGTCCGGGTGAATACGCCGGTAGTAGGTAATGGCGCTGGTGGTGGTCCCGAAGACGGAGCCCAGCTTGTTCGTGGCCAGGGCCTGGACCGGGGTGATGCCGGGGACCATGAGCAGGACGGGCAATTGCAGCAACCCTCCCCCACCCACCACCGCGTCGATCCACCCGGCGGCGAGACCGGCCAGGAGGACCATCACGAGGGTGGCCACGGTGATGTCCTCAAGACCGGTCAGCACGATCGTGCCTCCATGCTGCCGAAGACCTAGGCGGAGCGGACGAGGCCCGCGATCGTGGCGGCGGCGCCGGAGACCTCCACGGTCTGGGCCTCCCCCGTGACCCGGTCCTTGACCTCGACCACACCGTCGGCGAGGCCGCGGCCGACGACCACGGAGGTGGGGATGCCGATGAGCTCGATGTCGGAGAACTTCACTCCGGCCGAGACCTTCTTGCGGTCATCGTAGAGGACGGCCAGGCCCTGGGCCTCGAGGTCAGCGACGAGCTGATCGGCCGCGGCGAAGATCTCCTCACCCTTGCCGGTGGCCACCACGTGCACGTCCGCGGGGGCGATGGCGCGCGGCCACGCCAGCCCCTTCTCATCGTGGTGGGACTCGGCCAGGGCGGCGACGGCGCGGGTGACGCCGATGCCGTAGGAACCCATGGTGACCACGACCTGCTTGCCGTTCTGGTCCAGCACCTTGAGATCGAGGGCCTCGGCATACTTGCGGCCGAGTTGGAAGATGTGCCCCATCTCGATGCCGCGGCGGGTGTGCAGGGGGCCGGAGCCGTCCGGGGCCGGATCGCCATCTCGCACCTCGGTGGCCTCGATGACGCCGTCCCACTGGAAGTCACGTCCGGCCACCAGCCCGAAGACATGCTGTTGCAGGGCGTTGGCTCCGGTGATCCAGGTGGTGCCGGTGACGATGCGCGGGTCCACGAAGAACGGCAGGGCGGAGTCGTTGTTGGGACCGATGTAGCCCTTGACCAGGGACGGGTGCCGGGCAAGGTCCGCCTCCGTGGCCTGCTCGACGCCGGGCTCCCCGGCCACCTCGAGCAGCACACCGATGCCGGCCTCCAGACGCTTGAGGTCCACGTCCCGGTCGCCGGGGACAGCCACGATGAACTGGCGGCGCTCGTTGCCATCCAGCACGGCCGTGAGCACGACGCACTTGAGGGTGTCCGCGGCCTCCCAGTCGCGACCCTCACGGGGCATCAGCTGGTTGGAGACGTCCACCAGGGTGGCGATCGTCGTGGAGTCGGGGGTATCCCTCACCTGGGCCGGCGGCAGGCCGGCGAGTGCCGCCTCGCCCAACGGCTCGGGGGCGACCGTGGTGACGGCCTCGACGTTGGCGCGGAAGCCGCCGTCGGACTCCACGAAGGTGTCCTCACCGATCGGTGAGGGGTGCAGGAACTCCTCGGACCGTGAGCCGCCCATGGCCCCGGCCTGGGCCTGGACGGGCACGACGGCCAGGCCCAGGCGGTCGAAGATCCTCAGGTAGGCACCACGGTGGTCGGCGTAGGCCTGGTCCAGGCCGGCGTCGTCCACGGTGAAGGAGTAGGAGTCCTTCATGATGAACTCGCGCACGCGCAGCAGTCCGGCACGGGGCCGGGCCTCATCCCGGAACTTGGTCTGGATCTGGTACAGGTACGCCGGCAGGTCCTTGTAGGAGGAGTAGTGGTCCTTGACCAGGAGGGTGAACATCTCCTCGTGCGTGGGGGCCAGCAGGAAGTCGGCCCCCTTGCGGTCCTGGACGCGGAACAGGGCATCACCGTACTCCTCCCAGCGGCCGGTGGCCTCGTAGGGCTCCTTGGGCAGTAGCGCCGGGAACTGGACCTCCTGACCGCCGATCGCCTCCATCTCCTCGCGCACGATCTGCTCGACCCGGTTCTTCACGCGCAGCCCCAACGGCAGCCATGTATAGGCCCCCGGGCCCGAACGCCGGATGTACCCGGCGCGGACGAGCAGCTTGTGGCTGGCCACCTCGGCGTCGGCCGGGTCGTCACGCAGGGTGCGGAGGAACAGGGTGGACATGCGCAGGGGCATGGGGGCTCCGATCGGTGGTTACTGGATGGCTGAGATGCTGCCGGACTGGTGCGGAGGTACTGCTGGACGGCCAGGCGGCCGGGGGCGCCCTGCCGTCTGAATGAAGCCGGAATGAGTCCCGGGCGGTTCAGCCGCCGAGCTCGGCCCGCAGGGCGTCGATGAGCTCCACTCCCTCGGCGGCCGTCTTCGGCTCGCCGCCGGCTGCCGTCCCCGCGTAGCTGATCAGCCGCTCGCCGTCCTGGACGTACACGGTGGTGGAGATACTGTTGCCGGCCCCGGCGGGCAGCGAGGCACCTTCGATGTCAACAGTGGTGCTGATGGTGATGGCCAGGGAGGCGTCCCCCTCGGCCTCGATGTCCTCCACCGTCATGGTGGCCTCGGCGTTGAGACCCTCGCCCATCTCCAGGGAGTAGCTCGGGCAGGCGGCGGCGAACTCCTCGAAGGCGGCCATGCCCTCGGTGGCAGCGGCGGCATCCGGGTACACGGACACGCTGAGCATGTCCGAGTTGGCCCCGCCGGTCTCGGTGGTCTCCACCACCACGCCGCCGATCAACTCCGTGCCTTCCGGCAGCTCTCCGGTGGCCGCGTCCTGTCCCTCCGGGCCGCACTCGGCCGGGGTGATGGTGATGCCCTCGGTCAGGCCCTGACTGGATTGCTGCAGCTCCTCGAGCTGGGAGCCGGTCACGATCTGGGTGCCCTCACCGAGCACGGCCTTCAGGGCTGCCTCGACATCCCCGGCGGCTGCGGCGTCATCACTGGACGACGCGTCCGGAGACGCGGTGGCGGAAGCGCTGGCCGTGTCGTCCTCGGTGGCTGACGGCGCGGGGGACTCGCTGGCCTCGTTCGCGGCGTCACTGCTGGCCGGAGCGCTGGACTCTCCCTCGTCCCCAGGACCGCCGCAGGCGGCCAGGGAGAGGGCGAGCAGTCCGATGCCCACGATCGACGGCAGCGTAGCGGTACGGAATCGGGTGTGCTGGCTGTTCATGTCCTGTCCCCTCATAGCTGTTGCTGGTGGCTCCGTCAACGCCGGGCCGCTTGGGCAGGTCGGACGGACAGGAGCTAGGAAAAGCATAGGTCAAGCGCCCAGGACCGGGGCACAGGATCGCGGAGCCTACAACAAGACGGTGGCGAAGGTGCCGACCTGTTCGAATCCCACGGTGCGGTAGGTGCGCAGGGCAGCGGTGTTGAAGCTGTTGACATAGAGGCTCACCTGGGGTGCCGTCTGCCGGGCATACTCCGTCACGGCGGCCACGGACGGCGCGGCCAGCCCCTGTCCGCGCCGGCTCGGTTCGACCCACACCCCCTGGATCTGCGTGCAACTGGCGGAGACCACACCGAGATCGGCCTTGAAGCGGACTCGACCGGCGTCGTCGAGATCCACCAGGGACCAGCCGTTGCGGATCAGGTCCTCCACGCGCAACCGGTACTGCACCGCCCCGTTCTGCAGGGGCGAGAACCCGAGTTCCTCCTCGAACATCGCCACGCAGGCGGGCAGCACCACGGGGAACTCCTCTGGGCGGGCCGGACGCACGCGGGGCGAGGGTTCCACCGCCGGGCGGCCGCGCAGGACCATGAGCGGCTGGTCATCGCGGATCTGGCGAGCCCGTTGCGGACCCCGGGACAGCTCGTCCCAGAGCGCCAGCACCGACTCGCGGGGACCATACACGGACGCGAAACGGCGGTGCAGGGCCGTCAGCGCCACCCCGAACAGGGCACCTGCCTCGGCGGTCGCGCCGATGGGGACCACGTTGGCACCCACCCAGCAGGCGGCCTCCAGCCCAGCCGGGCGCCCGGCGGTCACCGGAGTCGCCTGGGTGAAGATGCCGAGGAAGAGTGGTCCACCGGAGCGGGCCGGCGTGGCGTCGCGGCCCTTCTCCAGGATGGACTCCACGAAGCAATTCGTCACCGGGTCGGCGGCGGCCAGGGCCGTGAGGGCCGAGGTGTCGGCATGGTTCAGGACCCGGACGGCCCCGCCGGTGGCCCGGCGGACAGCCTCGTCAGGAGACGGAGACCACGGGCGGGCCCTGGACAGGATTCTCACGATCAGTACCCTCGCTGCCTTCCTCCAGGCCGGACTCGGCCGCGATCCGACGGGCCTCGAACAGCAGCGTCTCCACGATCTCGTCCTCCGGAACCGTCTTGACGACCTCACCCTTGATGAAGATCTGGCCCTTGCCGTTGCCGGAGGCCACACCGAGATCGGCCTCGCGGGCCTCCCCGGGCCCGTTGACCACGCAGCCCATGACGGCCACGCGCAGCGGGACCGTGAGGTCCTTCAGGCCCTCGGTGACCTCTTCGGCCAAGGAGTACACGTCCACCTGGGCGCGGCCGCAGGAGGGGCAGGAGACAATGTCCAGGCGGCGCTCGCGGAGGTTCAGGGACTGTAGGATCTGCAACCCGACCTTGACCTCTTCGACCGGCGGGGCGGACAGGGAGACGCGGATCGTGTCACCGATGCCCTTGCCGAGGAGATATCCGAAGGCGCTCGCGGACTTGATGGTGCCCTGGAAGGCAGGGCCGGCCTCGGTGACGCCGAGGTGCAGCGGCCAGTCGCCCTGTTCGGCCAGCAGTTCGTAGGCCCGGGCCATGATCACCGGGTCGTTGTGCTTGACGGAGATCTTGAAGTCGCGGAAGCCGTGCTCCTCGAACAGGGAGGCCTCCCACACGGCGGACTCGACGAGTGCCTCCGGGGTGGCCTTGCCGTACTTCTTGAGCAGGTCGGGGTGCAGCGAACCCGCGTTGACGCCGATCCGGATGGAGGTTCCGTGGTCCGAGGCGGCCTGGGCGATCTCCTTGACCTGGTCGTCGAACTTCCTGATGTTGCCAGGGTTCACGCGCACGGCACCACAACCGGCCTCGATCGCGGCGAACACGTACTTCGGCTGGAAGTGGATGTCCGCGATCACCGGGATGGTGGACTGCTGCGCGATCACCTTGAGCGCCTCGGCGTCCTTGTCCGTGGGGCAGGCCACCCGGACGATGTCACAGCCGGCCGCGGTGAGCTCGGCGATCTGCTGGAGCGTGGCGCCGATGTCATGTGTCTTCGTGGTGGTCATCGTCTGGACCGAGACCTGGTGATCGGAGCCCACGCCCACTCGTCCCACCTGCAACTGCCTCGTCTTGCGGCGAGGTGCCAGGACGGGCGGTGGTGCGGCGGGCATGCCAAGACTGACGGGCACTGACAACTCCTGTGGGGCTGATCGGGGTACGGGGGTTCCGTTCGCCCCAGTCTACTGGTACGAGACGAACCAGGGCTGGGGTGAGACCTCCGTCATGGTCCGCTCCGGGGTGAAGATCGGCGAGTCCTCGTCGATGAAGTTCTTCCACCCCAGGCGCATCCCGGACGGCAGGTCCTTCTTCAGCGAACGCCACGTCTCCTGCTTTTGTTCCGCGGATCCGTTGCCGTCCGCATGCACCATGAGTACCAACCCGTCCCGGGCCTCCACGTCCTGCCGGTCCGGGATCATCCGGGCCTGGAATTGGTGCAGGATCACGAGCTTCTCCGGCAGCCCATGCTCGGCCACGAGCTCCGCCAGCCAGGCAGTGGTCTGATTGACCTCCGCGGCGGAGACCTGTCCGATCTGCTCCATGTGCTGCTGGCCGGGCTGCAGTCGCCATTCCGGGTCCAGTGCCAGTCCCACGTGCGGGTGCCGCAGCAGCTCCTCAAAGGCCTGCGCCTGGGTGGTGAAGTCCTGCGTGCCCGGTTGCAGGTCCAGGACCACGTAGGTGCCCGCCTTTCCGGCGGCCTCCACCCACTCGGCGAGCCGGTCCCGGTCCACATAGGAGGTGTAGTCCCCCGTGGGTCCCGGGGACGAGGTCGCCACGGTGGAGATGATCTCGAAGGCCGGGATCACCGGCTCCTCGCTGAAGGGCTGGTAGTCCGCGGCCAGAGCGGCGGCCCGCTCCAGGGCCTCATCCATGTCCTGCTCACCCAGCATGCCGAGGGAACCGGTGCCTGGCGTGCCGTACAGCGCCACCATCCGGCGACCGGGGAACAGGGTGGTCCCCCCGCCGGGGAGCTCCGGGGTCGGCGTAGGTGTTGGGGTGGGCGTAGGGCTCGGGGTCGTGGTGCCCGACGGTGGCGGCGATCCCGAGCCCGTCGGCCCACCGGCGCCTGGTTGCGGGCTGGGAGTACAGGCGGTCAGGACGGCGGCGACGCCGGCTGCGGTGAGTCCGGCCAGGGACGTCAGGACGCGGCGACGTTCGATGCTCAGGCCTCGTTCCCGCGGATGGCGGCCGCCTGGTCACCGACCGCGCACGACCATTCGTGGACATCGGTGGACGAGATCAGGCCGTGCTGCTGGAAGGGGTCGCCGGCCAGCAGGTCCCGGACACTCTCAGCCGCATCGGACTTGACGAGCAGCAGGGCCGCTGTCGGATCGTCCACGTAGGCGCCCGCGGCCACCATGGCGGTGCCCAGGGATCCCAGGAACTCGCGGTGTGCGGCGCGGTGCACGTCACGCTGGTCGCCCAGCCCTGGGACGTAGTTGTACTGGACGGCGAAGATCTTCTGTGGTTCAGCCATGGGGCCAGCGTAGGACACCTCCCGGTTCAGAGAATGCGCGACACATCGATCCGTCCACCCCGGCTCGATTGTCCGCGCGGCTGCCCGGCTCCGAACCGCGCCTGACACCGGCGACGTCCTAGAAGATCCGGATGGGATCCACGATGTCCGCCACGATCAGTAGCAAGCCCATGCCGAGTAGGGCGATCCCCACCACGTAGGTCAGCGGCAGAAGCTTGGCGATGTCGAAGACCCCGGGGTCCCGGCGTCGGGTCAGTTTGGCCCACGCGCGGCGGAGTGCCTCCCACAGCGCCCCGGCCACGTGACCGCCATCCAACGGCAGCAGGGGGATGAGGTTGAACACCATCAGAGCCACGTTGACCCCGGCCACCAGCGAAAGCAGCAGAGAGGCCTTGTCCGCCAGCGGCACGTCCTCCAGGGCGGCTGCCTCCCCGGCGATGCGGCCCACGCCCACCACGGACATCGGCCCGTTGGGATCTCGCTCCTCCGGGCCGAAGACGGCGACGGCCGTCTCCCAGAGCTTCACGGGCAGCACCACCACCACGTCGGCGGTCGCCTTCAGCTGCTGCCCCATCACCGGGAAGGTCTCGGTGACCGGTTGCGGCACATTCTGGACCTCCGAACCCATGCCGACGAAGCCGACGTCCTCCGTCTGGGTGCTCCCGTCCGGGTTGGTCTGCGCGCGTCCGCTGGAATCGGCGATGGGCCGCTCGGTCAGCTTCGGGGTGATGGTCCCGGACTGCTCGGCACCATCACGTTCCCAGGTGATGGCCGTGGGCTCACCGGCCCTCTCGCGGATGGCTGAGGACAGCTCATCCCAACCGTCCACGGGGCGGCCGTTGAAGGTGGTGATGGTATCCCCGGGTTCCAGCCCGGCCTCGAACGCCGGCGCGGCCGGGTCCCCGGGCCGGCAGGCCTGCGTGCCGCTCTGTCCGCCAGCTTCGCCGGCGGTGGCCCGTTCCTGCTGGACGGCGGCCGGGACCACACACTTGAACACCTCGGAGACAGTCGTGGTCGCAGTGGCCACGCCCGTGGTGGTCACGAGGATGGCCGTCAGGGCGAACGCGATGACGAGGTTCATGAACGGCCCGCCGAGCATGATGATGATCCGCTTCCACACCGGCAGCGAGATGAACGTGCGCTTCTCGTCCCCCGGTTGCAGTTCCTCGGCGGACATCTGACGGGCGTCGGAGGCCATCTGTTGGAACAGGCCGGTACTGGCACTGCGCGGCCGTTCGCCGTCCTCGGGGTGCTCCGGAGGGTACATCCCGACCATGGAGACGTAGCCACCCAACGGGATGGCCTTCACCCCGTACTCGGTCTCCCCCTTCTTGCGGGAGAACACGGTTGGGCCGAAGCCGACCATGTACTGGGTGACGCGGACGCCGAAGAGCTTGGCGGGCAGCAGGTGGCCGACCTCATGCAGGGCGATCGACAGGGCGATGCCGACGGCCACGGCCAGGACGCCGACGATGAACCAGAGGATCTCCACCGTCACCACCGCGCCTGTGCTGCGGTGCGCGCCCACTGCTCGGCGGCCGCGAGCGCCTCGACGCTCAGGTCCTGGCCGGCCAGCACGACGTCCGGGTCATAGTCCTCCACCACGGCGCGCACGGTGTCCACGATCTCGGTGAAGCCGATCTGGCCGGTGTGGAAGGCCTCCACGGCCTCCTCGTTCGCGGCGTTGTAGACGGACATGTGCGTGGTGGAGGCGCCGGCAGCCTGTTTCGCGAGTCGGACTGCCGGGAAGGCGTCCTCGTCCAGGGGTTCGAACGTCCACGTGGCGGCCCGCGTCCAGTCCAGGCCCGGCGCGGAGCCGGGCACGCGGTGGGGCCAGCCGATGCCGAGGGCGATGGGCAGGCGCATGTCCGGCGGGGAGGCCTGGGCGATCGTGGAGCCGTCGGTGAACTCGACCATCGAGTGGACGATCGACTGCGGGTGGACGACCACGTCGATCCGGTCCAGCGGAAGGTCGAAGAGCAGGTGGGCCTCGATCACCTCGAGGGCCTTGTTCACCATGGAGGCCGAGTTGGTGGTGACGACCTTGCCCATATCCCAGGTGGGGTGGACCAGGGCCTCGGCCGGGGTGACCCCCGCGAGCTGGTCCCGGGTGCGGCCGCGGAACGGTCCGCCGGAGGCGGTGACCACGAGGCGCCGGACCTCGTCGGCGGTCCCGGAGCGCAGGGCCTGCGCCAGAGCAGAGTGCTCGGAGTCGACCGGGACCAGCTGGCCCGGGGCTGCGGCCTGCTTGACGAGGGCCCCACCGACAATAAGGGATTCCTTGTTGGCCAGCGCGAGCAGGTGGCCGGCCTGCAGCGCCGCGAGCGTGGGCGCCAGGCCGATGGACCCGGTGATCCCGTTGAGCACGACGTCGGCGCCCTCCCAGGCGGCGACCTCGGCCGCCGCGGTGGGCCCGGAGAACAACTCCGGGGAGGGCGTGGGCACTCCGGCCTGCTGGGCTGCGGCGGCGATGGCCTCGGCGAGGTCGCCCGTGGCGGCGGTGGCACTGCCGACAGCGCCGGCACCCGTGGCCACGGCCTGCCGCGCCAGGAGGGGGGTGTTGGATCCACCGGACAGCCCCGCGACCTCGAATCGCTCCGGAGCCGAGGCGATGACCTCGAGTCCCTGGGTCCCGATCGAGCCGGTGGAACCGATCAGGGTGACCCGGCGGATCCTCGTGGGGCCGGCGTCGGTCAGGTCAAGCGGTTCGGAAGTCACCGGTCCATTATGGCCGGACGAACTGGGAGGTCCCTGCACCACAGTGAATCCTCACGCGTTGGCGGGCAGAGACCGACGGTACGCGTACCGTCGGTCTCTGCCCGCACAACGCTGGTGGGTCGAGGACCGGGAAGGCCCGGGGTGGGGTTAGTGGTCCACCGCCTTCTCGGCGCCGACGCCGGTCAGGGAACGCACCTCCATCTCGGCCTGCTTCTCCGGGTTCTCGGTGCGCTTGTCCAGCTTGGAACCGATGAATCCGAGGAGGAAGGCGAGCGGGATGGAGACGATGCCGGGGTTCTTCAGCGGGAACCAGGCGAAGTCGGCACCGACGATCATGGACGTCTCCGTTCCGGACATCACCGGGGAGAAGACGATCAGCACGATCGCGGCACCCAGGCCGCCGTACATCGACCACAGCGCGCCCTGGGTGGTGAAGCCCTTCCAGAACAGCGAGTACAGGATGGTGGGCAGGTTGGCGGACGCGGCGACCGCGAAGGCGAGCGCCACCAGGAAGGCCACGTTCTGGCCTTGGGCCCCGATCCCGCCGATGATGGCCAGGACGCCGATGACCACCACAGTACGGCGGGCGATCTTGACCTCCTTCTCAGGACTGGTCTTGCCCTTGGCCAGGACATTCGCGTAGATGTCGTGCGCGAACGACGCGGCCGCGGTGATCGTCAGGCCGGCGACCACCGCCAGGATGGTCGCGAAGGCGACGGCGGAGATCAGCCCCAGCAACAGCGGTCCTCCGAGTTCGAACGCCAGCAGCGGGGCCGCCGAGTTGACGCCGCCCGGCGCGTTCTCGATCCGCTCCGGGCCGATGAGGGCGCCGGCGCCGTAACCCAGCACCAGGGTGAACAGGTAGAAGGCGCCGATCAGCACGATCGCCCAGACGACTGACTTGCGGGCTTCCTTGGCGGTCGGCACCGTGTAGAACCGCATCAGCACGTGGGGCAGACCGGCGGTGCCGAGCACGAGGGCCAGGCCGAGGGACAGGAAGTCGAGCTTGGTGACCTCGCTGAGGCCGTACTGCAGGCCCGGGTCGAGAATGGCCTCGCCCTGCGGGCTGAGCTCCACGGCCGCGCCGAGCAGGGCGGAGAAGTTGAAGCCGAACAGGGCCAGGACCCAGATGGTCATGATGAAGGCACCGGCGATCAGCAGGCAGGCCTTGATGATCTGGACCCAGGTGGTGCCCTTCATGCCGCCCACGAGCACGTAGACGATCATCAGGGCGCCCACGATCGCGATGACCACGGACTGGCCCAGCCGCTCGTCGATGCCCAGCAGCAGGGAGACGAGCGCACCGGCCCCCGCCATCTGGGCCAGCAGGTAGAAGAGGCAGACCATCAGGGTGGCGAGCGCCGCCGCGATGCGCACCGGCCGTTGACGGAGTCGGAAGGACAGCACGTCCGCCATGGTGAACTTGCCGGTGTTGCGCAGCAGCTCGGCCACCAGGAGCAGGGCGACGAGCCACGCCACGAGGAAGCCGATCGAGTAGAGGAAGCCGTCATAGCCGTTGATGGCGATGGCTCCCACGATGCCGAGGAAGGACGCGGCCGAGAGGTAGTCTCCGGCGATCGCCGTGCCGTTCTGGGTACCGGTGAACGACCGGCCGCCGGCGTAGTAGTCGGCCGCGGTCTTGGTGTTCTTGGAGGCCCGCAGGACGATGATGAGGGTGATGGCGACGAAGAGGCCGAAGACCAGGATGTTGAGCCACGGTTCGCCGACGTTGGTGCCCTCGGCGCTGGTAGTCAGGATGGGAAGGTTGTTCACTTCTGGCCTCCGTCGGTCGGCTCGTCGATCGGCTCACCGGCGCCGGCGAGGCTCTGGTTGGCGATGCTCGGGTCCAGGTCTTCGATTTCCTCCCGGATGGCCGTGGAGCGCGGATCCAGCTTTTTGTTGGAGAAGGCCACGTAGAGCCCGGTGATGACGAAGGTCGAGACGAATTGCAGGAGCCCGATCACCAGTCCCAGGTTGATGTTGCCGAGGACCTTGATGGACATGAACTCAGGGGCGTAGGCCGCGAGGATGACGTACAGGAAGTACCAGACGATGAAGACCACGGTCCACGGGAAGACGAAGCTGCGGTGGGTCCTCCGCAGCTCTTGGAACTGTGGAGTCGCCTGAACGGCGCGGAAATCGACATGGCCGTTGTCGGCCAGGTCCAGGTGTGGTGTTGAAGACACGTATCCCCCAGTCAGTGTGGCGCCCGCAGGCTACCGGCGAGTATGGCCCGGCCATCCTAAGCATTCAGTGATTCAGATCACAGGCATTTCGTGCAAAAACCGTGTCGGTGTCGCCCACGGTCAGAGCCCGAGTGAGCGGGCGATCAGCATGAGCTGGACCTCGGTGGTGCCCTCGCCGATCTCCAGGATCTTCGAGTCGCGGTAGTGGCGTGCCACCAGAGACTCGTTCATGAATCCATAGCCGCCGAACACCTGCGTGGCGTCCCGCGCATTGTCCATGGCCGCCTCACCGGCGACCAGCTTGGCGATGGCCGCCTCCGTCTTGAACGGCTTGCCCGCCAGCATCTTGGCCGCCGCCTCGTAGTACGCCAGCCGGGCCGCGTGGGCGCGCGCCTGCATACGGGCGATCTTGAAGGACACGGCCTGATTCTTGCCGATAGCCTGCCCGAAGGCGGTCCGGGTCTTCGCGTAGGCGATCGATTCATCCACGCACCCCTGAGCCGCCCCCGTGGACAGGGCGGCGATGGCGATGCGGCCCTCGTCCAGGATCGAGAGGAAATTGGCGTAGCCACGTCCCCGCTCGCCCAGGAGGTTCGCCTCCGGCACCTCGACGCCGTCGAAGAACAGCGGATGGGTGTCCGAGGAGTTCCAGCCCATCTTGTCGTAGGCCCCGCCCACGGTGAATCCGGGCGTGCCGGACGGCACCAGGAGTGTGGAGATCTCCTTGGCCGGACCTTCGCCCCGGTCCTCCCGGCTGCCGGTCACCGCCGTGACGGTGACGAGCCGGGTGATGTCCGTGCCGGAGTTCGTGATGAATTCCTTGGCCCCGTTCACGGTCCAGGTACCGTCGGCCAGGGTCGCTGTGGTCTGGGTCCCCCCGGCGTCCGACCCACCGTTGGGTTCGGTCAGCCCGAAGCCGGCCAGGGCACGGGCCGTCACGAGATCCGGAAGCCACGCCTCTTTCTGCTCGTCCGTGCCGAAGCGGTAGACCGGCATGGCCCCCAGGGACACCCCGGCCTCCAGGGTGATGGCGACGGACTGGTTCACCCGCCCCAACTCCTCGAGGGCCAGGGCCAGCGCGAAGTAGTCGCCACCCATGCCGCCGTACTCCTCCGGGAACGGCAGGCCGAACAGGCCCATCTCCCCCATCTGACGCACGATCTCATAGGGGAACTCATGACGGGCATCCAAGTCGGCGGAGACCGGCGCCACCACTTCATCGGCGAATTCCCGGACCGTGCCGACCAGGTCCCGGTAGTCCTCGTCGAGTTCGGGGCCGGCCAGGCCGGCGGAGTAAGGGGTGGTGCTCATGGCGTGTCCCATCTGAGTAAATCTTGATTAACTGAAACAATGGTGTGATCGTAGACACCCTGGGTGCTCGCTGTCCACCACCGGGCCGACCGCCCCCACCCGAAACCGCCTCCAGCCCAACCACACGACATCGCCAGGACGCCATGACCTCAGAACAGACCGCCCGTGCCGCCGCCAAGGCTGATCGCCGGCAATCCCTGCTGGAGGCGGCCGCCCGCTTGTTCGCCGACCGGGGCTTCACCTCGGTCCGGCTCGAGGACCTGGGCGCGGCCTGTGGTGTCAGCGGACCGGCGGTGTACCGGCACTTCCCGGGCAAGACCGCCGTCCTCGGCGAACTGCTGCTCCAGGTCAGCCGGGATCTGCTGGACGGCGCCCACCGGGTGGCCGCCGCCGAGGACGGAGCGGGAGAGGCCCTCGCCGCCCTCGTGCGCTTCCAGACCGACTTCGCCCTGTCCCACCGTGACGTGATCGCCGTCCAGGGCCGGGAGATGCGCCATCTCGAGCCGGAGGTACGCGCCGAGGTGGTCCGGCTTCAACGGGACTACATCGAGGTCTGGGCGGGCCAACTGCGCCTGCTGCACCCGGGGGAGGACCACGGAACCGCAGTTTTCCGCACCCAGGCGGCCCTCGGACTGGTGAATTCCACCCCGCATTCGGTCCGCCGCTCACCCTCAGAGCACCGGGGACGGCGTGCCCTGTTGGAGGCGATGGCCCTGTCCGCGCTCCTGACGGGATCGGAGGCCCGCTAGTATTCCGCGTACAGTGTGAGAGCGAGGGCCACCGTGGTTAAGGCCCCACCCCGTGACGAGGAGGTCACCATTTCCGTGCAACTTCGTGAAGTCCGGTCCGAGGACCTGGACTACTTCTTTGAGCACCAGCAGGATCCCGAGGCCAACCTGATGGCCGCCTTCGCCCCGCGCAGTCCCCAGGACCGCGGCGTGTTCGACTACCACTGGTCCCGGTTGCTCGAGGACCCCGCCACGAAGGTCCGGACCATCGAGCAGGACGGCCAGGTCGCCGGGGCCGTCGTCGTCTCAGGTATCGGCGAGGAGCCGGAGCTCTCCTTCTGGACCGCCCGCGAGTACTGGGGCCGGGGAATCACCACCGCCGCGGTGGACGCACTGCTGGAGGCCTTCACGGACCGCCCCCTGCGCGCGCACGTGCCGGCGGACAACATCGGTTCGCAGAAGATCCTCACCCGCCGCGGTTTCTCCGTGGTGGGCGAGGACAAGAACTTCTCCAACGCTCGGTCCGAGGTGGTCACCGAGCTCATCATGCAGCTCGGCTGACCACCTCGTCTGACCGCCTCTAGAACAGCGCCAGGACCATGCCCGGGCGGGCCAGCACCGCGCCGACGTCCGCCAGGAACCGCGAGCCCTGCTCACCGTCCACCAGCCGGTGGTCGAAGGACAGGGACAGCGTCATCACCTGGCGCAGCGCCACCTCGTCCCGGTGTTCCCACGGCATCCGCCGGACCTGACCGATGGCCAGAATGCCCGCTTCCCCGGGGTTGATGATGGGCGTGCCGGCATCGACACCGAAGACCCCCACGTTCGTCAGGGTGAAGGTACCCCCGGAGAGCTGCTCGGGCGTCAGCTTCCCTTCCCGGGCCACCGCCGTCAGCTCGGCCAGCTGGATCGCCAGCGAGCGCAGGTCGGCGGCGTGGGCGTCCTTGAGGTTCGGCACCATGAGCCCCCGCGGGGTGGCGGCGGCGATGCCCAGGTTGACGTAGTTCTGCCGGATGATCCGCCCTCCGTCCCCGTCCCACCGGGAGTTGAGTTCGGGCGTACGCTCGAGCGCCAGGCAGGCAGCTCGGGCCACCAGGGTGAGCGGGGTGAGCTTCAACTCGCGGAAGTCCCGCCGCTGCCGCACCTCCTGCAGCAACTCGATGGATTCAGTGACGTCAACGGTCAGGAACTCGGTCACATGCGGGGCCGTGAACGCACTGGACGTCATGGCGGCGGCTGTGGCCTTGCGGACGGAGCGGATCGGCTCCTCCTCCGTGCGGGGCCGGCCCGCGAGGGTGCGGACACCGCCGGGCGAGGCACCGGTCAGGGTGTCGGCCCCGGACGGACCGCCCGACGCCGGCCGCGCATCGTCCGCAGCGGCTGTGACATCCTCGCGGGTCACCACTCCCCCATCTCCGCTGCCGTGGAGCAGGGCGATGTCCACCCCGAGGTCACGGGCGAGCTTACGGACCGGAGGGGTGGAACGCGGGCGCTCGGCGGTGAGCGTTGCGGCGGCCCCGGCCGGCACCGGCACCGAGGACGGCCAGCCGGCCGGCGGGGCGGCCGGCACCGGATCAGGCGCCGAGGGTCGACCGGCCCGGGCACGACGGGCGGGGCGGCCAGCCCCCTCCACTGCCGCGCCGTAGCCGACCAGCGTCGGCACTCGACCATCCGGCAGGGAGGAGGAGCCGGCGTCGGGCACCGGGGTGTCCTCCGGCTCCGCTCCGGGCAGGTCGAAGGAGATGATGGGGGCGCCGACCGGGATGACTGCCCCGGGCTCCCCATGCAGTTCGGCGATGGTGCCGTCGAAGGGGCTGGAGAGCTCGACGACCGCCTTGGCCGTCTCCACCTCGGCGAGGACGTCGTTCACCGCGACGGTGTCACCGACGGCAATCTTCCAGGAGAGCAGCTCGGACTCGGTCAGGCCCTCGCCGAGATCCGGCAGGTTGAAGACCTTGAGCATGTCAGGCTCCTGACGTGTGGTCGGACGCGGATCCCAGGGGTACGGGTGCCGCGAAGGGATCCAGGGAGTCGAGGGAGTGAGGGCAGCCCAGAGCCCTGTCCACGCCGTCGAGGATGCGGTCCAGGTCCGGCACGTGGTGGTGCTCGAGCTTGGCCGGGGGGTACGGGATATCGAATCCGGTGACTCGCACCGGCGGGTGCTCCAGCCAGTGGAAGCAGCGCTCGGTCACCGTGGCGGCGATCTCGGCGCCCAGCCCCCCGGTTCGGGAGGCCTCATGAGCGATCACCAACCGGCCGGTCTTGCGCACGGAGGACTCGATGAGACCGAAGTCGATCGGGGACAGCGATCTCAGGTCGATCACCTCGAGGGAGGCCCCCTCCGCGGCGGCGGCCTCCGCGGCCTGCAGGCAGGTCTTGACCAGCGGACCATAGGTCACCAGGGTGACATCGGATCCCTCGGTGGCCAGGGCGGCCGGGCCCAGAGGGCGCAGCGGTGCCGCGAGATCCACGGGAGCCTTGTCATGGTAGCGGCGCTTCGGCTCCAGGTAGACGACCGGGTCATTGCTCGCGACGGCCGCGCGGATGAGATCGAATCCCTCCTGCGGCGTGGACGGGGAGACGACCCGCAACCCGGCCGTGTGCACGAAGTAGGCCTCGGGTGACTCCGAGTGGTGCTCCGGTGAGCCGATGCCGCCGCCGAACGGGATGCGGATGGTGATCGGCATGGTCACGGCCCCGTGGGTGCGATGGTAGAGCTTGGCGACCTGGGAGACGATCTGGTCGAAGGACGGGTAGACGAACCCGTCGAACTGGATCTCCACGACGGGACGGTAGCCCCGGTAGGCCAGGCCGACGGCGGTGCCCATGATGCCGGACTCGGCCAGGGGCGTGTCCACCACGCGGTCCTCGCCGAACTCGTCCTGGAGGCCGTCGGTGATGCGGAAGACACCACCGAGCTGGCCGATGTCCTCGCCCATGAGCAGGACGGCCGGATCCTCGGCCAGGGCGGCCCGCAGGCCGGCGTTGATCGCCTTGCCGAAGGTGAGACTCCCGGAAGCGGCGCCCGTCATCGCGCACCCGCTTCCAGCTGCGGCCCATCGAACTGCTCCAGGTAGAGGCGGTAGTGCTCCCGCTGACGCTCCAGCTCGTGGTGCGGCTCTGCGTACACGTGGCTGAAGAGATCGGCCGGCTCCGGATCCTCCAGGTCGGCGACGCCGGCCCGCAGTTCCGCGGCCATGGCATCCGCCGCCGCGGTGGAGTCTGCCGTCAGGGCCTCGACGTCCTCCCCCAGCTCGGCCAGGTGCTTCTCGAGCCGGTCGATGGGGTCCTTGGCACGCCAGGCCTCCACCTCCTCCGTGTCCCGGTAGCGGGACGGATCGTCGGCGGTGGTGTGGGGGCCCATGCGGTAGGTCACGGCCTCGATGAAAGTTGGGCCGCCACCGTTGCGGGCCCGTTCGAGGGCGCGGCGGGTGGCGGCCATGACCGCGAGGACGTCATTGCCGTCCACACGCATGGCGGGGATGCCGAAGCCCCAGGGACGGTCGGCGATGTGGCGCTTGGCCTGGAGGCCGACCGGCTCGGAGATCGCCCAGTGGTTGTTCTGGCAGAAGAACACCACAGGGGCGTGGAAGCTGGCGGCGAAGACCATGGCCTCGTTGACATCGCCCTGGCTGGTGGCACCATCACCGAAGTAGCCGATGGCTGCGGCATCCGCGCCATCCCGGGTGATGCCCATGGCGTAGCCGACGGCGTGCAACGCCTGCGCGCCGATGATGATCTGTTGCGCCGCGAAATTGTGGTCCTGGGGCTTCCAACCGGCGAACGTCGCGCCGCGCCACAGGCGGACCAGCCCCAGCGGGTCGACGCCCCGCAGGTAGGCCACGCCGTTCTCGCGGTAGGAGGGGAACACGTAGTCGTCATCCTGCATGGCCACGGCCGAACCGGCTTGCGCGGCCTCCTGCCCCAGCAGCGGCGGCCACAGAGCGAGTTCTCCCTGGCGCTGGAGGTGCGTGCACTCCGTGTCGATCCGGCGGATGAGGGTCATGTCCCGGTGCAGGGACCCCAGCATCGCGGGGGTGACGTCCTCCAGCCAGGGATCCAGGTCATGGTCCGGACGGCGATGGCCTTCCGGCGTGAGCACCTGGAGCAGGTCCGGTTCGGGGACGTGGGGCATGCCGGTGGATGGGGGAATCAGGCTGGTGGATCCCATGGTGACCTCCTCGTTCAGGCCCGCACCGGGTAGGTGCTGTGCCATAGCCGTGGACGCGATCAGGGTGTCGACCGCTGTCCCTTGTGATGCTAGTCACAGCAGCAGCGTTGCACAAGGTAGGCTAGCCGCACTGAGCATCCTGCCCAGGCGCCTCGCGAGACCATCCCGGGAAAGTAAGCATCATGCGCACATTGGACACCACCGACTTGAGACTCCTCATCGAGCTGTCGAGGGCACCGGATGCCACCACCGTGGCCCTCGCCCAAGCCCTGTCCCTGTCCCGTAACACTGTCCAGGCGCGTCTGGTCCGGCTCACCGAGGAGGGGGTGTTCCTACCCTTCGAGCGCCGGATCAGCTTGGATGCCCTCGGACACCCGCTGACAGCGTTCGTCCAGATCCACGTCCACCAGCAGCAACTCACCGAGATCACCGCGGCCCTGCACGGGATTCCCGAGGTGGTCCAGGCCCACGGCCTGACCGGCTCGGCGGATGTCCTGGCCCGGGTCGCGGCCCGGAACGCAGAGGACCTGTTCAGGATCCACTCGCGGATCCTGCAGATCGACGGGGTGGACCGTGCGGACACCTCCCTGGCCATGACCGAGCTGGTCGCGTGGCGGACGGTGCCACTCGTCGAGTCGCTCCTGGGCGGCTGACGAGGGTTCGGGGGGGGTGCCGGTCGAGCAGAGGGCCGGGCGGGCTGAGGGGGCGGGCCGGTCAGTCGAGGACGGACAGCACGTCGATGGCGGCGTCAAGGAACGCGTCCACCTGGGCCTCGTCATAGCCGTCGGTGCCGGGAGCAGCACTGAACACTGCCCGGCGAACGTCATCGGCACCCAGATCAGCGCCCTCCTCGCGATCGTCGAAGCGAGCCGAGAGGCGGTGGCACAAGGCGTCCACCTCGGCTCGGTCGTAGCCGCCGTCCTGGTCCCGGGCCGGGCGGCGGAATCGCTCGCCGCCGGGGCGGTCGAGACGGCCCCGGAGAACGTCGATGGAGGCGTGGACCCGGCCAATCCAGGCTTCCTCGCCCTCGACCTCGATGCGCCGTTCGCGCTCAGACCGGGCGAGGGCATCCTCGAGCCGGTCCAGGACGTCGTCGACCTGGTCGGCCTGGTAGCCGCCTTTGACCGCGTCGAAGGTGATGTGGCGGATGTCGGCGGAGCGCAAGTCTCCACCACCCTCATAGGCGACTCGGGCCCGGGCCAGGAAACGGTCCACCTGCTTGCGGTGGTATCCGAAGGTGCGCCGGTCCGCGAGGTCGAAGGGTTGGCGATCGGCCGACCGCATCACCTGCTGCTGGAGTCCTTCGGAATCCTGCCGCGTGCCGTGGTCCATCGAGAAGGCTCCTTCGGAAGAGTGTGGGGGTTCGCCAACGTGTCCATCGTAGCCAGCGGGACTGGCGGATCGTGTGAGGCCGCCGGGGTGTCAGGCGTCTCTCACGCCCCAGCATCCTGCCCTCACACGAAGGGCAGGCCGAAGACCATGTAGGCGACCGGTGCGGAGAACACGAGCGAGTCCAGCCGGTCCATGGCACCACCGTGGCCCGGGAGCATCGACCCCATGTCCTTGATGTTCAGCTCGCGTTTCACCATGGACTCGGCGAAGTCGCCCGCGGTCGCCGAGGCCACGGTCAGGAGGCCGAGCAGGCTGCCGACCCACCACGGGTGGTCCAGGAACAGGTGGACCGCGGCCGTGCCCACGAGCACGGAGCCGGCCACCGATCCGGCGAAGCCCTCCCAGGACTTCTTGGGACTGATCTTGGGCGCCATGGGGTGTTTGCCGAAGCTGGCGCCGACGATGTAGCCGAAGGTGTCGTTGGAGACCACCATGAGCAGCATGCATGCCACCATGAGATTGCCCTGTTCCTGGCCCAGCAGGGCGATCGCGAAGGACAGCAGGAACGGCACCCAGAGGACGATGAAGGAAGAGGCCATCACGGACTCTCCCTGCGCGGGCAAGTCCTCCACCACCGACCAGACCAGGACCAGCAGAAGCGTGCCCAGCAGGGCAAGCACCAAGGCCTCGACCCCGCCGGCGAAGGCACCCAGGGGCATCGCCACGGCACCGGCCCAGAGCGGCACTCGGGGGATGTCCAGACCGCGACGCGAGATCGCCTGCGCTGTTTCCGTGACCCCCAGCAGCAGCAGTGCGATGACGAGGATCGCCAGGACCACCGGAAACCAGATCAAGCCGACGAGGGCGCCACCGAGCAACAACAGGCCCACGGTGATGGCCGCCGGGAGATTGCGTCCGGCTTTGGCCTGCCGGGCACGGGCGGTCTCCTGCTCCCGCCGCTGCCGCCGGGTCACCGGTGGTTCCGGCTGTTCCAGTTGCGGAACCGGAGACAGGTCCGGCTGAGAGGCAGCGGGCGGGGAGGGATCAGTCATGGTGTGGTGGGTTGCTCAAACCTCGAGGAGTTCCGTTTCCTTACGCTTGGCCATCTCGTCAATCTCGTCCGTGAACCGGCGGGTTATGGCGTCGAGTTCCTTCTCGGCACGTGTCCCCTCGTCCTCGCCGACGTCCCCGTCCCTGACCATCTTGTCCAGCGTCTCCTTGGCCTTGCGGCGGGTGTTGCGCAGGGAGACCTTGTGGTCCTCGGCCTTGGTCTTGACGAGCTTGACGTACTCCTTGCGGCGTTCCTCGGTCAGATCGGGCACGACCACGCGAATGACCTTCCCGTCATTGGAGGGGTTCGCGCCGATCTCGGAGTCCGAGAGGGCCTTCTCGATGTTGCGCAGTGCGGACACGTCGAACGGCGTGATCAACAGGGTGCGGGCGTCGGTGGTCGTGAAGGAGGCGAGCTGCTGCAGCGGCGTGTAGGAGCCGTAGTAGTCCACCATGACCTTGGAGTAGAGCCCGGGGTTCGCCCGGCCGGTGCGGACCGAGCCGAAGTCCTCGCGGGTGGCCTCGATCGTCTTCTCCATCTGCTCGGTGGCAGCCTGAAGGGTTTCCTGCGTCACGTTGTCTCCTGGGTTCTGGTGCGGTTGTGGTCAATCCTAGGACACCCGCTCGAGCGGCGGTCCCAGGCAGGCGGTCCGGACGGGCCGGCGGTGCAGGTCAGAGGGTGACCGTGGTGCCGATCCTCTCACCCAGCAGGGCCTGGGTGACGTTGCCCTGGCCCTCCATGCCGAACACCATCATGGACAGGCCGTTGTCCTTGCACATGGTCATCGCGGTCTGGTCCATCACCCGGATGTCGTTCAACAGTGCCTCGTCATAGGTGAGGTGCTCGTACTTGCGTGCAGAGGGGTCCTTCTTCGGGTCTGCCGTGTAGACGCCGTCCACGCCGGACTTGGCCATGAGCACCTCGTCAGCGCCGACCTCCAGGGCACGCTGGGCGGCCACGGTGTCCGTGGAGAAGTACGGCAGGCCGGTGCCGGCCCCGAAGATCACCACTCGGCCCTTCTGCATGTGCCGGATGGCGCGGAGGGGGATGTAGGGTTCGGCGACCTGTTCCATGTGGATGGCGGACTGGACGCGGGTGGACACACCAGCCTGTTCCAGGAAGTCCTGCAGTGCCAAACAGTTCATGACAGTGCCGAGCATGCCCATGTAATCGGCACGCCGGCGGTCCATGCCGTTCTCGGAGAGCTCGGCTCCGCGGAAGAAGTTGCCGCCGCCGACGACGATGGCGATCTCGACCTCCCCCCGGGCG
Organism: Citricoccus alkalitolerans; assembly: GCF_039528175.1. Lineage (NCBI taxonomy): Bacteria > Bacillati > Actinomycetota > Actinomycetes > Micrococcales > Micrococcaceae > Citricoccus > Citricoccus alkalitolerans. The sequence goes on along the minus strand of NZ_BAAALH010000001.1, from coordinate 366,920 downwards.
TCGGCGATCTGCTCGGCCATGCCGCGCACCGTGTCCGGATCCACGCCGACCTTGCCGCCACCGAAGACCTCGCCGGAGAGCTTGAGCAGCACCCGGCGCTTCTCGGTCCGGCCGGGATTGCCGCGGGTGTCACCGGCTTGGGCCTGCTGCAGATCCCGGGACTCGTTGAAGGACGTGGCGTCCCGGATGTCTGGGGTGGTTCGCTGGTCAGTGCTCTCCATGGGCTGGCCTCCTGGGCTCATCGGGGCTGGCGGTGGTGACGGTGCACCACATGATGATGGTTCGTCGGGCAGAGCAAAGGGGGTGGCCATCCATGTTGGATGACCACCCCCTTTTCAGACTCGTCCGCTGCGCGGTCGGTCCGATCCTACCGCGTGGGCGGGGGACCGCCGTGCGGGTCGGTCAGTTGCCGACGCGGAAGCGGGCAAAACCGGCGACGGCGGTGCCGGCGTCGGTCAGGACCTTGCCGACGGTCTGCTTCGGGTCCTTGGCGAACGGCTGGTCCACGAGCACGATCTCCTTGAAGAAACCGGTCAGGCGGCCCTCGACGATCTTGGCCATGGCCTGCTCCGGCTTGCCCTCGGCGCGGGCGGTCTCGTCGGCGATGCGACGCTCGTTCTCGACGGTCTCGGCCGGCACGTCCTCGCGGGACAGGTAGGTCGGAGCGAAGGCGGCGGTGTGCACGGCGACGTCGTGAGCGGCGGCCTGCGCGGCCTCGGAGTCGGCGTCCACGGCCATCAGCACGCCCACCTGGGCGGGAAGGTCCTTGGAGGTCTTGTGCAGGTAGGCGTCCACGAAGGCACCTTCCACGCGGGCGATGCGGCGGACGACGACCTTCTCGCCGAGGACAGCGCCTTCGTCGACGACGTGCTCGCCAAGGGTGCGGCCGTTGAACTCTGAGGCCAACAGTGCCTCGAGATCGGCTGCACCGGTGGAGACGGCCTGCTCGAGGACGACGTTGCCCAGCTCGATGAACTTCTCGTTCTTGGCGACGAAGTCAGTCTCGCAGTTGACCTCGACCATGACGCCGGTGCCGTCCTTGACGGCGGCAGCGACCAGGCCCTCGACGGCCGCACGGCCCTCGCGCTTGGTGGCGCCCTTGAGGCCCTTCACGCGGATGATCTCGATCGCCTTGTCGCTGTCGCCATTGGCCTCGTCGAGCGCCTTCTTGACGTCCATCATTCCGGCGCCGGTGCGCTCGCGCAGGGCCTTGATGTCAGCTGCGGTGTAGTTCGCCATGCCTGGTACCCATCCTTACCTGTAGCGGGATTGTCCCGAAGTGGTGTTGTGGTGCTTGGTTCTGGTGCCCGGACCTGGCCCGGGCAGAC
>NZ_BAAALH010000001.1:266277-365584 GCF_039528175.1 Citricoccus alkalitolerans | reverse complement strand
GTGGTGGATCACTTGGCCTCGGGGGCCTCTGCTGCCGGTGCCTCGGTGCCCTCGGCGGCCTCGGCCACCTCAGAGGCGCCCGCGGAAGCCGGAACGTCCTGCGCGGCCTCGACGTCGGCCTGGGCCGCCTGCTCGCCCTGCGGAGAGGACATGCCGCCCGTGGCGGGGCCGGCCTCCGGAGCTGCGGCCTGCTCGGCCTGGTGCTGCTCGAGGAGCTCGCGCTCCCACTCCGCCATCGGCTCTTCGGCGGCCTGGCCGCCGGACTTGCCCTGGTTGCGGGCGATGAGGCCCTCGGCCACGGCGTCGGCAACCACGCGGGTCAGCAGGTTGACGGAGCGGATCGCGTCGTCGTTGCCCGGGATCGGGTAGGTGACCTCGTCGGGATCACAGTTGGTGTCCAGGATGGCGACCACGGGAATGCCCAGCTTCTGGGCCTCGTCCACGGCGAGGTGCTCCTTCTTGGTGTCCACAATCCAGACCGCAGAGGGGGTCCGGGTCATGTTGCGGATACCACCGAGGTTGGACTCGAGCTTGGTCAGCTCGCGCTGCAGCAGGAGGAGCTCCTTCTTGGTGTGGCCGGAACCGGCGACGTCCTCGAAGTCGATCTCCTCGAGCTCCTTCATGCGCTGCACGCGCTTGGAGACCGTGGCGAAGTTGGTGAGCATGCCACCGAGCCAACGGTGGTTGACGTAGGGCATGCCCACGCGGGTGGCCTGCTCGGCGATGGCTTCCTGACCCTGCTTCTTGGTGCCGACGAAGAGGATGGTGCCACCGTGGGCCACCGTCTCCTTGACGAACTCGAAGGCCCGGTCGATGTAGGACAGGGACTGCTGCAGGTCGATGATGTAGATGCCGTTGCGCTCGGTGAAGATGAAGCGCTTCATCTTGGGGTTCCAACGGCGGGTCTGGTGTCCGAAGTGGACGCCGGAGTCCAGCAGCTGGCGCATGGTGACGACAGGCATGTCGCTCCTTGTATGTTGTCGGTTGACGACCGTTCCGTGGTGGTCCGGTCCCTGGCATGTTCTGCGGGCGAACCCGGCATTCCCGACGCTGACCCGTGGCACCCGCTCAGCGGGTGTTCGGGACCGATGGTGGGAACCTGCCGAACCCGTGGGGGCCGGCATCAGTCATACGCGTAGTCAGCGGCGCTCCCGCACGTCATGACTGACGGCAAGGGCACACAACTGCTGGACCAATCTTACCCCAGCCGGATCCATGCTCCGAACCGGCCGGCGTCCGGTCTGCCCTGCCAATTCCGGATCTCCTGCTTGCGAAACGGTCCGGTCCCTGGCGGTTCTGCTTCACTCCTCCACAGGGAACCGGTCCGACGTGCCCATCCACCAGCAGGCCGCCCCACCACCCACGCACGGCGCCGGCACCCCAGTCTGGAGCCATGTCACTTTGGTCCTGGCCCACCCTCCCCGCCGGCGGCGGCGCCCGGCTCCCCCTGGTGCTGCGCCTGCTCGGTCTCGCAACCCTGGGGCTGACCGCCCCGGCTGTCGGACCGCCGATCACGACGGCGGCACTGGTGACACCCTCGCCGCAGGCCGCCCCGGCGACCGAGGTGGTGAACGACTGGGTGCCGCCCACCTCGGGCGCGGTCCTGCGGGTCTTTGAGCCTCCCCCGGAACCGTGGGCGGCCGGCCACCGCGGCGTGGACTGGGCGGCGACAGGGGACGAGGTGGTGGCACCCGGAGCCGGGACAGTGCGCTTCGCCGGACGGGTGGCAGGGCGACCCGTCATCACACTCGCCCACGCCGACGGCATGCTCTCCAGTCTGGAACCGGTCACGGCCGCGGCGCACTGGTCGGTCGGGGACCACGTGGAGGCCGGCGAGCTGCTGGGCACCTTGGGGCCGGGCCAGAGTGACGGGGATGGCGACGGTGGCGGTGCCGGTGACGGTGGTCAGGAAACCGGCACCGCGACGGGGCACTGCCCCCAGCGTTGCGTCCACTGGGGTGTGCGCGTGCCGGACGGCTGGGTGGTCGACGGCTCGGCCTGGGACCGCTACCTCGACCCGCTGGTGCTGCTGGGCTGGTCCGGACCGTCGATCCTGTGGCCCCTCGAGGGTGGGCCACCGCGGTAGGGACTGCTATGCGGCACGGGACCGCCGATCGGCGATGTCCCGGGCCAGGTCCACTAGTGCTCGTGCGGAGGCATCCCAGCTGAACAGGCCGGCACGCTCGGCCGCCGCTCGGGAGGCCGAGGCGAAGACCTCAGGATCCTCCAGCTCACGGACCCGGGCCGCCAGCTCGACCGGCGAGGTGTCGGCCGGGTGGGCTGCCGCTCCCCCACCCGGGGCGGAAGGACCGAGGGTCACGAACCTGGCGGCGCCGCCGTCGGGCCCGCCGATCTCCCGGAAGATCTCCGCATCCGAGACCACCACCGGGGTGCCCTGCGCCATGGCCTCGGCGAGGGGCAGGCCGTAGCCCTCTGCCCGGGAGAGGGTCACGAGCGCGGTGGCTGAGCGCAACAGCTCAACGTAGTCCTCGTCCGTGGTGCCGTGGTGGAAGACCACCGCCTCCTCCTCGGTACCTGCTGTGCGGGCCACCTCCCTGAGCTCGCGTTCCCGGTCAGCGGAGATCCTGGAGAGCAGGTGAAGTCGATAGCCGGGCAGGTGGACCATGGCCCGGATGAGGGTCTGCACGTTCTTGTAGTCCATGAACGAGCCCATGTAGACCAGCGACAGGTCCGGGGCCCGCTCCGGATCACGGGGCCGGCCCACTGGCTGCGGCGCGTTGCCGATGATGCGGATCTCACGCCGGGTGAGCCGGTGACGCCGCATCAGCGTGCGGGTGGTCTCGGAGACGGTGGCCACGGCGTCGGCCCGGTCCAGGACCCACCGTTGGGGCCAGTAGGCCAGGTGGAAGGCCCGCCAGAGCACCTTGATCGGCCCCGGCATGTCCGCCGGCGGGGTGCGGTGCTGATAGTAGATCAAGTCGTGCAGGGTCAGGATCAGGCCGTACTCCCTGCCTGCGGAACCCATAGTCTGCATGGGCGAGAAGACGATGTCCGGCCGGTGCGGATTGAGCTGCCGGGCCAGGAACGGTTCGGCCGGGGAGGTCGGGTCCGTCACCTTCACCCACGGCAATCCTGCCGGCAACATGTCCAGCTGGGCCTCGTCCGAGATGATCATGGTGACCTCCACCGTCGGAGCGAGGCGTGCGGCCGCGGCAATGAGGCTGGCACCGTAGCGCGAGATGCCGTCATGGAATCCGATCCGCGTGTAGCGGGCGTCCATGAACAGGCGGACGGGGCGTCGTTGCGAAACGCCCGTGGCTCGGGCTGCTGAGGGGACCTGGGAGGTCGCGGAAGTCTCGGGGGCTGGCACGGTTCCACCGTACCGGGCGGCAGGGCCCAGGTCGGTGAGGCGCCTGAGGCATATATCTCCAGGGAAGCGTGGGATCTTGAGGTGTCAGTTCCATAACAGTGCGATATCCTGACTCCTGGCTGATGTCTCCCGGCCGGGTAGCTCCTGACCCGCCGGTGGACCGCCGCCTCCGCGCCTCTTTCCCTGGACTTTCCCTGGACACGGCTTGTCCGGCGTGGGACCTGTCATGCTCGTGATCGCACCTTGAAGGGGACCACTGTGTCTTCATCCGCTCGCCCCGCCGTCTCGCCACCCCGCGCGCAACGGCCCTTCCGGCACCGCTTGGCAGCCTTCATCGGCGCGACGGCCCTGGTGGCCTCCGCCGCCGCCGCTGGCGTGACGGCGGAGGTGACGACGGCGTCACCGGCCGCGGCCGCCCAGTGCTCCTCGTCCTCCTTCTCTGACGTCAAGACGACCAACAAGACGTACTACCCCGCGGTGACCTGGGTGTACTGCAACGGGATTGCCACGGGCTACGCCAATGGCAGCTATGGCCTGTACCAGAACATCACCCGGGCCGAGGTGGCCACCTTCCTCTTCCGCCAGGTCACGCCGAAGTACATCCAGAACGAGAAAAAGTACTTCACCGACGTGCCCGCAACGGGTCAGTACTATTCCGGTCCGATCACCTGGATGGCCCAGGCTGGCGTGACCTCGGGCAACGCCGATCGATCGTTCGGTGTGACCCGGGACATCACCCGCGGCGAGATGGCAGCCTTCATCTATCGGCTGGCCGGGGCTACGGCCAAGGGCCCGAATTTCTCCCCCTTCGAGGACATGCGCTGGTCCACGTCCTTCTACCACGAGGCCAGCTGGCTGCAGGCGAACGGCATCGCCCGTGGCTACGCAGACGGCACCTTCCAACCGCAGCAGAGCATTACGCGCGGCGAGACCGCCATCATGCTCCAGAACGCCCACCGCTTCATCGGCCACCGGGGCGACGTCACTACCCCAGCCATGAGCCCGTTGCCGAATCAGACAGACAAGCCCTCCACCACAGCCCCGTCCTGGACATCGAAGGTCGTCACCTGGGCCACCGCCAAGGCGAACGATCCCCGCGCGAAGTATAAGTGGGGCGGCAACGGGCCCTGGGAGTACGACTGCTCAGGGTTCACCGTGGATGCCTTCAAGGCCGCCGGGCAGTCTCTTCCCCGCACCGCGAGGGCCCAGCACGGCGCAGCCACATCCTATGTGCCCGTGGCCCAGGCGAAGCCCGGAGATCTGGTCTATTGGTCCAACAACGGCGCCGGTTCCGGGGTCTATCACATCGCCGTGGTGATCGGGGGCGGCAAGATCGCCCATGCGCGGAACGAGAAGGAGGGCATGTCCATCACCAGCATCAACTACAGCCCGTACAACATGCTCCCGCAGGCAGGACGCTACTACTGACGAATCGATCGTCTGCTGATCGCGTGCGGTGATGGGTAGGGCGTGCGGGACTTGAACCCGCGACCCAGGGATTATGAGTCCCCTGCTCTGACCAACTGAGCTAACGCCCCTCGGCGCGCGGCTGTGCCGGGCGCGCAAGTGTCCATCCTAGCGGGCGGCGACGGGCCCGATGACGATCCGGCCGTCGTCGCGCATCCAGTAGTGGCCGGTCTCCCGGCGCTCCGCGCGCGTGGCAAAGCGGTACCGAAAGGACCTCACGCGGATGAACCTCGGAGGGCGGCCGGCGCAGGGATCCTGTCGCAACAGCCGCAACACGGCCGGGTCCGCCACCAGCAGCCGAGCCAACAGGGTGTGGAACCACCGCTGGTGGAGACCACTGAGCGGAAGGAACCACATCATCCAGTCCAGCCGCAGATGGTAGGGCGCCCATTGCCGCGGCCGGCGCCGCACGTCACCGGGCTTGCCCTTGAACCCGTAGGGCCGCCACTCGGCCTCGTCCTCCGGCGGATGGTCTCCGGAGCCCGTCTCGGTGGCCTCGATGATGATCTCGATCCGTTGCCGGGTCACAGACCCGAAGGCACCGTAGGCGTTGCCCAGCTGCCACCGGTTGAAGGAGGCGTTCATCAGCTGGCGGCGGGAGAACAGGTTCCGCAGGGCCGGCACGGAGGCCACGATCAGGGCCGCCGATCCGGCGAGGACGATCACGGTCCAGTACACGGGGATACCGGTGGCAGACCCTCCGCTCGCCGTCCCTGCCTCCATCGCGGTGTCTGCGCCGAGATCCGCCGGCAGGGCCGGGATGAGGCGGTGCAGCACCGAGTCGCCGAGGGCCGCGGCGGCGAGGACGATCGTGGCCCAGTTCAGCCAGGCGAAGTTGCCGGTCGCCACGAGCCACAGCTGGGTCAGGATGATCGCTCCGGCACCAATCGATGCCACAGGCTGGGGCAGGAAGAGCAGGAAGGGGACTCCCAGCTGGGCCACGTGGTTGCCGACCACCTCGCAGCGGTGCCACCACGGGGGCTTGAGGTGTGCCTGCCGGCTGAGCGGATTCGGCATCGGCTGCGTCTGGTGGTGATAGTCCAGTGCGGTGAGGTCTCTCCATTCAGGGCCGCCGCGCATCTTGATCATCCCGGCCCCGAACTCGAGGCGGAACACCAACCAGACCACGAGGATCAGCACCGGGGCCGGTGGCGGCACCTGCTGGGAACCGAGCAGGCCTACCGTGAACCCGGCCTCGAGCAGCAGCATCTCCCAGCCGAAGCCATAGAACACCTGCCCGATGTTCACCACGGAGAGGTACAGCCCGTAGAGACCCAGGAACAGCGCGAGCGGCAGCCACGGCGGCCCGGTCTGTGGAATCCCCGCCACCAGGAGTGCCGAGACCGCCATCCCGACGACGGCCAGCATCACCAGCCGACGGTCGCTGTAGCCCCAGCGGCGGAAGAGAGTGGGGCCGCGTTGCCGTCCGGCCTCCAGCAGTTCCGGGGCAGGCAGCAGCCCTCGTTCCCCCAGTAGGGGCCGGAATTGGTTTAGCGTGGACAGGAACGCGATGAGATACAGGGCTGCGACCCCGCGTTGCAGGATCTCCCGTGCCCATTCTCCGTCAGGGGCCGCGAGCCAGGCAGGCAGGATCTCGGTGAACCACTCCACGCGGCCGATCCTAGAGCAGTGCGCGGACCTCTTCAGCGGTTGCTCCGCGGTAGAGCATCTCGAACAGGTCGATCGTCTTCTCCTTGGAGTGCTGGACCGCCCGGTCGTGGGAGGCGGCTCCCATCCGCGCCCGCTCCTGCTCGGTGGCCGTCAACACGGCCGCCAGCTTGGCCGCCAGGTCCTGCGGGTCACCCGGCGTGAACAGGTAGCCGTTGTCACCATTCGAGACCAGGTGCGGCAGCGCCAGGGCATCGGCCAGGACGACAGGGCGGGAGGCGCTCATGGCCTCAAGGGAGACCAGCGACTGCAGTTCGGCCGTGCCTGGCTGGCAGAAGACGTCGGCACGCAGGTAGACCCGGTGCAGTTCAGCGTCACTGACGTGGCCGAGGAAATGCACCCGGTCCTGGAGCCCCAGCTCGTCCACGAGGGCGCGCAGGCCGGTGCGCTGTTCGCCGTCGCCCACGATCTCCAAGTGGGGCCCCACCGTGGAGGCAAGTGCCCCGATGGCGCGAATGAGCACGTCCACATTCTTCTCCACCGCGAGGCGGCCCACGAAGAGGACCGTGGGGTGCTCCCGGCGCTCGACCGTCTCCCCCGGGGCCAACTCGTACGCGGAGGAGTCGATACCGTTGGAGATCGGCAGCACGTAGTCCAGGCCGGCGTTCTCGGCCATGGTTTTCGCCGCCAGCGCCGTGGGCGTGGTGACGGCGGCGGCCTTGCGCATCAGGCGGCCCATGTCTCGCCAGGAGTTCTTGGACACGATGTCCAGGAACCACTGTGGGAACGGCAGGAAGGGCTCCAGGTTCTCCGGCATGAAGTGGTTGGTGGCGATGGTGCGGATGCGCCGCTTCTCCGCCTCCTTGATGGCGGCCTCACCAATCATGTAATGGCACTGCACGTGCACCACGTCCGGACGAATCTCCTCGAGCAGGGACCCGATGGACTGGCTGGCATGTCGGCGGGACACGAGCCGGTAATACTCGTGGGTGGGCGCAGCCACGGAGTGCAGCCGGTGGACGGTGGCCTCGTCGTTGTACTGGACGGAGTCGGGTCCAGACTCGTTGCGGGCGGCGACCACGTGGACCTCGTGGCCGCGCGCGTGCAGGGCCCGGGCCAGCCGGTAGCAGAAGACAGAGGCCCCGTTGACGTCCGGCGGGTAGGTGTCCGCCGCGATGAGGACCTTCAGTTTGCGGTCGGTTGCTGCCGTCACGGGCAAGGGACTCCTGTCTGGTGGGGGTGCCGGTGCCGCCCGGAACCGGAGGCCGTGCTAGTCCTCGGCCGGCGCACTGGCCGCATGGCGACGTTGTTCGCGGCGCTTGAGCACGTCCGGGTGATGACGTGACAAGGCAACGACTCCGAGCGTAGCAATGGCGGCCGCCACGATCATGCACAAACCCACCCACCAGGGCAGATTCGGTTTTAGCTCACCCAACACGATGACGCCAGTGAGGACGCCGACCATCGGGTCGACCACCGTCAGGCCGGCTACCACGAGGTCCGGCGGGCCGTGGCGATGCGCCATCTGGACGAAATAGACGCCCAGGAGCCCGGCGAGTGCCATGATGCCCAGCTGATACCAGGGAATGCCGAGCAGTCCGCCGGCATCACCGCGAAGCAAGTGGATCGAGGCCAATCGCACGAAGACCGCCACGAAGCCGAACAGTACGCCGGCGCCGAGGATGAACAGGAAGGCACTCGGCCGGCGTCGGGACATCACCGCCACGAGGGCGAAGACGGCCGTGGCGGTGAGAGCGACGATCGCTGTGAGGTGCTCCTGATTCAGCGTGGGCGCCGGATTCTCCTCCGTGGCGATGATGGCGATCAGCACGAATCCGGCTGAGCCTCCCACGCAGGCGGCAATGGCCCAGATCGTGACCCGGTTGAGCTTCAGGCGTTGGATCCGGGCGTTGAGGACTGTGGTGATGACCACGGCGATCGCCCCGATCGGTTGCACCACCGTCAGCGGCGCGGTGGCCAGCGCGTAGATGTTGAGGATGATCCCCAGGACCATCAGGGCGCCGCCGGCCAACCACACGGGGGAACCGAAGAGGGTCAGGAACCCGGACCTGGGATGGAGGCGGAGGTAGGCCTCGTGGCGGCGGACGCCGACGGACTGGCGTTCACTGCCCAGGGCCAGGCAGCAGGCGGCCACCAACGCCGCCAGGATGGAGAGCCACTTCATGCGAGGGACCAGCTGGCCCGGTCCCGGGGGTCGATGCCCCGCTTCCGGAGTTCTCGGTGCTTGCGCACGCAGCCGGCCAGGTAGTCCCCGGCGGCCCAGATGTGGCCGGCGCAGCCGAGCGCCAGCAGGATGGTGGCGGCCACCGTGAGCGCGTCCTCGGCCAGGCCGGGCACCTGTCCCAGGAGCAGCAGCGGCGTGCCCACGAGCAACAGTGCCGTTCGGATCTTGCCGAGAGCGGTCACCTCGAGTTCAGGGCTGCCCCGGAACAGGATGAGGGCGGTGATCCCCAGGACCAGGTCCGGGGCCAGGACGCTGACCACCAGCCACAGCGGGGCGATCCCGGCCAGGACCATGGAGACCACGATGACCATGAGGGACACCCGGTCCGCCATCGGGTCGAGCCACTGGCCAACCGTGGAGATCTGATTGAAGCGGCGGGCGATGTAGCCGTCCACCCAGTCAGTGCTGGAGAGCACCGCGAGCACGATGAAGGCGGTCAGGTACTGCTGCGAGAAGACGAACCAGACGAAGAACGGGACCAGGCAGAACCGCGCGACCGTGATGACGTTCGGGACGGTCCAGAACCGGTCCGTGACCACGTAGTCGATATCGTCCCGGGTACCCGCACCGATCAATCGCATGGAGTGACTCGCGCCCGCCGTGGGCGCGGCTACTTCTTGAGCTGGCGGGCGAACACGGCGACGGCGGTGGTCGCGGCACCGAGCATCGCCAACGGCTGCCACCGGTCCTTCACGAACTCGCCGGCGTCATTGGCCTTCTGACCGGCCCGTGCGCCGGTGTGGTGCGGAGCGGTCGGCGAGGTCGGATCCGGCTCGGGGGAACCGGCACCGGCACCGGACGAATCGCCCTTGAATTGGGATGTGAAGGCGGAGAACTGGGACTTGAGGTCCGTCTTCTCCTCCAGGCCCGAGCGGATGTCACCCAGGTGCTGGCGCCGCAACTGGGTGCGGCGGCGCAACTCGGCGTAGGACGGGCTCTGGACCGTGGCGTGCTGCGGGGCCTCGCCACGCTTCCGGGCGGCCTTGTCCTCTGCGGCAGCGGCCTTGCGGCGTTCGGCGTCGCGGGCGGCGGCGACCTTCTTCTCCTCGGCCTTCTGGGCCTCGAGGCGGTCGAACTCCGCCGGATCGAAGGCGTTGCCCTCCTTGAGGTACCCCATGTCGTATTTCACGCCCTGGATGGTCTCCGCCGGCACCAGCGGCATGGCCGCCTTCACACGGAAGACCCCGATCAGAAGGAAGATCAGGGCGACCAGCAGGGCGCCGGCAGCCACCATGAGAGCGGAGAACCAGATGGGCCGGTCCTGGGCGAAACCACCGATCATCGCGACGATCAGTGCCACCACCATGATGAACAGGAACACCAGGCCGACGACGGCGAGGCCGACCCCGATCCCGGCGGTGATCGCCTTCTTGCCCATCTGGCTCTTGACCATGGCCAGCTCGTCCTTGAGCTGCAGGGGAAGCAGGCGGCCCGCCGTCGTCACCAGGTCTGGCAACGAGCTCGAGCGGGTCTGGTCCGTCACGCGGGGAGAACTCTGGTTGGCCATGTGAGTGTGCCTTCCCTGTGGTCTACGACTGGAAATCGGTGCTGTCCCGGACGGGTCCGGGCAGGTCAAACCTACCACCGACCTCTCTTTCCCAGGGATCACCCCAGCGCTTTCGCCTGACAGTTCAAGCTACGCGAGCAAGGTCGAGTTGAAGCCGGCGCCCTCTCTCCCCCTGATGAGCGGCGCCGGCTTCCTCGATCTCCGGTCGGGTGTCCCCGGTGACGGTCATCAGGCCTCGGTGGTTCCCACGGATCGCGAACCCAGCTCGGCATCCAGGCGCAACAGGCCGGCGCCGTCATTGCCGATGAGCTTGATGCGGCCGATGATCTCGCTGACCGTGGCCTCTTCCTCGATCTGCTCGTCCACGAACCAGTTCAGCAGCGGGCGGGAGTCCAGGTCACCGGCGGCCTCGGTCTCGCGGTACAGGTCGCGGATGGCATTGGAGACCTTGACCTCGTTGGCTAGAGACTCCTCGAAGATCTCCAGTGGGCTCAGGCCGGCCCGCACCACGGGGGCATTGATCGCGCCGATCTCGGCATGGTTGCCGCGGTCCACCACATGGTCGATGAACTTGTTGGCGTGGACAATCTCCTCGTCGGCCTGGTGCCGCAGCCAGGAGCCGAACCCGGTCAGGTCCTGCTCGTCTGCCTCGATGGCCAGCTGGCGGTAGGCCAGGGACGACTCGAACTCAAGGGTGATCTGTTCGTTGAACTTCTTCAGGAGGTCTTCTGAGATCTTCATGGAACCACAGTAGAACCGCACGAGCGCCTTGTCACCGAAGGAAAGGCTCTGCTAAAGAAGGCAAGGCTGGGCTCATCTCCACAGGCCATGCGCCGATGCGCGGAAGCGGCTCAGAACCGGGCCGCCGGGGAGCTGACGCGATGGCTCAGGACCAACTGGAGGGCGGAGACGGCCATCACCACCACGATGGCGGCGGTCCAGTCCCCCAGCAGGCCGTTCATCAGCCCCAGGCCGAAGGGGCCCAGTGCGGCGCCGAGGTAGCCCAGCGACTGGGCCAGCGTGGACAGCGCCGTGGTCTCGGCCGAGGTGTCCCCGCTGCGGCTGATCAGGAGCATCAGCAGTGGAAACACGCAGAAGCCGAACCCCATGAGGATGGAGGTGCCGATGACCCAGTCCACCGGAGCCAGCAGCAGGACCACGTAACCGGCCAGGGAGGCGCCGCAGGTGATCATGAACGCCGTGCGCAGCAGCCAGGGACGGCCGGCGAGCGTCAGCAGCACCATCATGGTGGGGATGCCGACCAGCTGCATGAGGCCCAGCATCAGCCCGGCCGTGGTGGCTTCCAGCCCTCGGGAGACGAGCATGTGCGGGTACCAACCGAGGACTCCGTACGCCAGGAACGCCTGAACGGCGAACAGCGCCGTGAACAGCTGCCCCTTGCGTGTCCTCAACAGGGCCCACGGCGAGACGTAGGGCACGTCCCGGCGCGCGGCCCAGTCCCCGGACAGTCGACTGCGCACCGCCAGTGGGAAGAACACCGCGAGCGCGACGGCGGCCGGGACTGCCCAGGCAGCCAGACCTGCGGTGGGTGAACCCAGCCCGCGGGCCACGGGGACGGCTAACGCCGCCGCCGAGGTGGCGCCGATCGTCATGGAAACCGTGTACATCCCTGTCATCGTGGCGGCCCTGGCCCCGTGGTGCTGGCGGATGTAGGTCGGCATCGCCACATTGCAGACGGCCAGGCCGCACATGCCGATCACGGTGCCGCCCAGCAGCATGGCTGTGGACTCGAAGACCCGCAGGGCCAGCCCCCCGGTGAGCAGCGCCAGGGCCAGCGCGATGGCCGGTTCCAGCCCGCATCTGCGCACCAGCCAGGCGGTGCCCGCGCCAGCCACAGCAAAACACAGCACGGGGATGGTCGGCAACAGGGAGGCGGTGAGCGGACCATAACCGAGCAGGCTCTGCAGGTCCTCGAACAACGGCCCGGCCGAAGCGATCCCGGCCCGCAGGTTCAGACCGATCAGCACGACGGCGAGAACGGACACCAGCGCGGTGCGGGTCCGACGGCCGGCCGGTCCGGAGGGTTCGGGTGGCTCTCCGGGCGTGCTCGTCATGGCTTGAGACTAGTTCAGCCCCACGGTGGACAACGGTCCGCAACAGACGGGGACAACGGTCCACAACAGGCGGGCACGGACGAGAACAATCAGAACAAACCAGAACAGCAGAGACCTGATTAGAATGGTCTGCATGGTTCACACCAGCATCGCGATGATCAGGATACGTCCCGGCCGCTGACGGCGGCCCGGTGAGACACCCCACGATCAACTGACGCACCCCGACCGTCGTCCCGGTTCCCGCCGGGCGGTCCTTCGACGTGCCCGGCTCCCCGACGAGTCGAAAGCACTACCGTGAACCCACGTTTCCCTGAACACCCTTCCTCCCCTGCCAACCTCCGCACGGAGACAGCGCTGCCCGCGGGCGCGGCTGCTCATCTCCGCGCGGACGGCCTCCGCGTGGTGCGCGGCGGCCGGGAGATCCTCCATGACGCCAGCGTCACCGTCTCCGCTCGTTCCCGCCTCGCCATCGTCGGAGAGAACGGCCGCGGCAAGAGCACGCTGCTGCATGTCCTCGCCGGAACCCTGATGCCCGACGCCGGCTCGGTCACCCGGGTGGGCACGCTCGGCGTGGCCGAGCAGAGCCTCGAAGCCGGCCCCGGCCAGACCGTGGGCACTCTTGTGGGCGAGGCTATCGGGGCCTCGCGGCGAGCCCTGACCGCCCTGGACGCTGCCGCAGAAGCCCTGACCCTGGGCTCGGCCGGTGCCGAGGATGACTATGCGGCCGCTCTGGAGAGGGCCACGGCCCTCGACGCCTGGGATGCCGAACGTCGGGTGGACATGGCGCTGGCGGGGTTGGACGCCGTGACGGACCGGTCCCGCCTGCTCGCGGAGTTGTCCGTGGGCCAGCGGTACCGGGTCCGGCTGGCCTGCCTGCTGGGTGGGCGTTACGACCTGCTGCTGCTGGACGAGCCGACCAATCACCTCGATGCCGGCAGCCTGGACTTCCTGACCGCGAGTCTGCGCGAGCATCCCGGCGGACTGGCTCTGGTCTCCCACGACCGGACCCTGTTGCGGGATGTGGGAAAGGAGTTCCTCGACGTGGACCCCAGTGTGGACGGCCGGCCCGCCCTCTACGCCGGCGGTTATGAGGGCTGGCAGACGGACCGGACCGCAGCCCGTGAACGCTGGGTGCAGGCCCATGAGGCCCAAAGGGCCGAGCACCGCCGCCTGGCCGAGGCCGCCGACGCGGCGCGGGACCGGCTGGAATCCGCGTGGCGACCCGACAAGGGCCATGGCAAGCACCAGCGACAGAGCCGGGCGCCCGGCGTCGTGCAGGCGGTGAAGCGGCGCCAGGCGGACCTGGAGGCACACGGCATCTCTGTACCGGAACCACCGGCGCAGCTGGCCTTTCCGCTCCTGGCGGTGCGGACCGGACAGCCGTTGGTGCACGCCGGCGGGGTGACGGTGGCCGGCCGGCTGAGGCGGTCAGTGGACGTGCGGCTGGCCGGAGGTGAGCGCCTGCTCGTGACCGGTCCCAACGGGGCGGGCAAATCAACCCTGCTGGAGGTGTTGGCCGGCCGGCTCGCACCGGAGACCGGCGAGGTGCGCCCATCCTCTGGGGCCCGGATCGCTCTGGTCGGTCAGGAGCCCCCTGCCTGGCCGGTGCGGATGCTTGCCCACGAGCTGTACCGGGACCACGTGCACCGGCTGCTCGCGGCCGGCACCCACTCTGAGGAGGACCTCGTGCCGCTGGGTGCGACCGGGCTGTTGGACCCGGAGGCACTGCGTACTCCGGTCGGCGCCCTGTCGGCGGGGCAGCGGAGCCGGCTGCACCTGGCCCTGCGGCTGGCGGAGCGACCAGATCTCCTGCTGCTGGACGAGCCGAGCAACCACCTGTCCGCACCGGTGGTGGACGCCCTCACCGAGGCGCTGCTGGTCACCCGGGCGGCCGTCGTCGTCGCGACGCACGACCGGCAGCTGCTGCGGGACCTGGCGGCCTGGCCCCACCTGCAGTTGGAGGGTCAGGGTGTAGAAGAGGGTGGCGAGGCCGCCGAGGGTCGCGACGGCGAGCAGGCCGCAGCCAGGACCCGGCCACGGCGCAGGGGCTAGCAGGACTCCCCGCGCCGATTTCACAGTTCCGCTGAACTTCGGTACAGTGGAACCCGCTGTCATGCAGTTCTACGAACAGCACCAGCGGTCCCCCGTAGCTCAATTGGCAGAGCATTCGACTGTTAATCGAAGGGTTACTGGTTCGAGTCCAGTCGGGGGAGCAAGAGAACCTCTCTGATCAGGCGTCCAGCCGTCAGGGAGGTTTTTCTTTACCCTGTTCCGTTTTCGTGCGCACCTGCTTCCTGCACACCAGTCCGGACGCTGTGGTGCCACCACCCTGAAGCAGACACGAACACCGAACCCGTGGAGGGCCCGCCACGGCACAGGCGGTGGCCCCTTCCACCCCTCACCTTCAGTGATGCTCCCCAGACCTTCTCATCGGTGCTTCATCGGTCTCTCATGACCGGCTCATGCCGATTTGGCACACTGGTGCCATGATGCAGAACAAGGGAGCGACCAAGGTTCCCCAGAGCACGTTCACCCAGACCCTCGCGTGGACCGGGACCGGCATCCTGGCCCTGGCCTTGCTGACCGGTTGTTCGGTGGCCGAGCCGGACAACTCTGATGACACCGCCACGACCGCCACGCCCGGCGCAGCGGCGGAGACATCTGACACCACCGGTGATGGCACGGACGAGGCGACCGGCGGCCAGTCGGCTTCCGCCGCGGCTTCGGCCACTGACGCCAGCACGTCCACGTCCGGCGGGACCACCGCCGCGGTGGCCGGGGAGGACCCGGTGTTCGCGGCCATCGACGCGTTCCTCGCCGAGCAGGAGGGGGCCCTCATCGTGGAGATCGACCTGGACGACAACGACACGCGCTATGACATCGAGGCTGTCGTCGGCGACCAGATCCTCGACTTCGACGTCACCCTGGACGGCGAGGTCCGCGAGGACACCGATGATGACGATGACCAGGACGACATCCGCCGCGCCCAGGAAGCCGACATCACCGCCGAGGAAGCCGCCCGAGCTGCGTTGGAGGGCCGCGAAGGCAGCACGATCGACAGCCTGAGCCTGGATGACGATGACAACGCCCTGCGCTGGGAGGTCGAGCTCGACAACGCCCAGGGCGAAGACGACGACCTGCACGTCGACGCCATGACCGGCGAGGTCACCACCGATAACTGAGCGGTCGGCCCCTGCGTGCCCGGTTCGACGGGCGGTGGGTTGCAGGCATGGCCCCGGCCACCTGCCGCCGGGAATCAGTCCCGGGCGCGCAGGGATCGGCGCTTCATCTCCAAGTCCACCAGCTGGCGGTTCAGCGCGGCGAACTCCGCCGGGTCACCCTGGGGACCCAAGCGCTGCAGCCGGCCCATGAGGTCACCCTTCTGATGGGTGATCTGCAGCTCGAACAGCCGGTTCATGATGTCCCGGCAGTATCGCACCAGGTCCTCCGACGTCCGGGCTGGCAACGGCGTCACGGCCAGTTCGCTGACGAGTGACCCCAGTTCGACCGGAACCTCCTGACGGACCTGCTCCACCCACTGTGACGGGGTGGCACCGGCCATGCCGGCAGCACGGATTCCGGAGTGGACGACGGCGTAGGCGGGCACCTTGAAGTCAGCGGCGTAGAACGCCTGCCACTGCTCCGCCGAGAGCAGGGTGGGCTGCTGGAGCACCACCTCGAGGGCCTCCTTCTCCATGCGGGCCGCCGGATCGCGCGCGTCCGGGCGCTGGAAGCCCGGCCCCGCTCCCCCGGGCCGACCAGCGTCGCCGTCGGCGCCGTCGGTGCCGTGGCCAACCGACCGGCCGTCACCGGACTGTCCCCGGCGCTGCCCCGACGCCGGCGAGGCCGCCGCTCGCTGCGCGCTCTGCACGGCGCGGTGCACGGTGGCCGGCTCCATGCCGAGCCAACCGGCCAGCTCACGCTCATAGCCGGGGCGGACGACGGAGTCGCGGATGCCGGCGACGATGGGGGCGGCATGACGTAGGGCACCGGTGCGGCCCTCCACGGTGTCCAGGTTGAAATTCTTCATCCCCGCCTTGATGGCGAACTCGAACAGCGGGCGGCGCGAGTCGATCAGCGCCACGACCGCCTCCGGTCCCTTGTCCTGGCGCAGATCACACGGGTCCATCCCGGACGGTTCCACGGCAACGAAGGTCTTGGCGAGGAACTTGTTGTCCTCCTCGAAGGCCCGTAGTGCGGCCTTCTGCCCCGCAGCGTCCCCATCGAAGGTGAAGATGATCTCCCCACCCGTGCCGTCGTCCGAGATCAGCCGGCGGGCGATCTTGACGTGGTCCGAGCCGAAGGCGGTGCCACAGGTGGCGACGGCGGTGTCCACCCCGGACAGGTGGGCGGCCATGACATCCGTGTAGCCCTCGACGACCACGAGTTGGCGTTTCTTGGCGATGTTCCGTTTGGCCAGGTCGATCCCGTAGAGCACCTGGGACTTCTTGTAGAGACCGGTCTCCGGGGTGTTGAGGTATTTGGGGCCGGGATCGTCCTCGAAGAGCTTGCGGGCGCCGAACCCGATGGTCGCGCCGGTCATGTCCCTGATAGGCCAGACCAGTCGGCCCCGGAAGCGGTCATAGATGCCGCGCTGGCCTTCGGAGAACAACCCCGTGAGCCTCAGCTCGTCCTCACGGAAGCCCTTGCGCTGGAGGTGCTTGAGCAGGTTGTCCCAGCCCTGCGGGGCGTAGCCGACACCGAAGTGTTGGGCATGCTCGGCAGTGAAGCCGCGGCCGGCGAGGAACTGTTGGGCGGTCGCCGCACCGGTGGTGCCGAGCTGGTTCCGGAAATACTCGTCCGCGATCTTGTTGGCCTCGAGCAGCCGTTGGCGGCGGCCCACCTGTTCCTTGTCCGGACCGGAGCCGCCGTCCTCGTAGTGCAGCTCGATGTTGGCCCTCGCGGCCAGCCGCTCGACGGTTTCGGCGAAGGTGGTGTGCTCCATCTTCATCAGGAACGCGATGGCATCGCCGGACTCCCCACAGCCGAAGCAGTGATAGGTGCCGACCGAGGGGCGGACGTGGAAGGAGGGGCTGCGCTCATCGTGGAAGGGGCACAGGCCCTTGTAGGATCCGACGCCGGCGCTGCGCAGCGTCACGAAGGCATCCACGACTTCTTTGAGGTCCGACCGCTCGCGGACAAGATCGATGTCCTCGCGTTTGATCAGGCCTGCCATGCAGACAGTCTAGTGCTGGTCCGCCGCCATCCAGACGACAGCGGACCAGCCCGTGGATGAAACCGACGGGCTGGTCCGCTGTGCAGTTGAGATGCGGCGCTGAGCGCCTGACGAGACCATGGGTCTCGGTGGTGACTAGATCCCGACCGGGGTGCGACCGGGCTGGTCGGTGGCCTGGCCGGCGTCGTGAGTGGTGCTGTTGGTGCCGTTGAAGTCCTGATCCGGCTTGCCCTTACCCTGGCCGCGGCGCATGGTGCGCATGCCGGACACGGCCACACCACCCAGTGCCCCTGCCACGGCGAAGCCGAAGAAGCCCCAGGGGTAGGCGATGCCGGCGGCCACGAGGGTGCCGCCCATGATCGGGCCGGAGATGGCACCGAGGCGCCCCACACCGGCGGCCATGCCCAGCGCGGTGCCGCGGACCTTCGGCGGGTAGTTGGTCGCGGCGAAGGCGTAGACGAGGTTCTGGGCGGAGAACACGAAGCAACCGGTGAGGAAGATCATCACGTAGATGCCAAGCAGCGGCAGCTTGATGGCCAGGGCGGCCAACAGGACGGCCGAGCCGATGAACCAGAGGATGGCGGCGTTGCGCGGGGTGATGGCATCGCCGACCTTGCCGGCGACGATCAGGCCGATCACGGCGCCGGCATTGAGGACCACGAGGAAGCCGAGGGAATTGCCGAGGTCGTAGTCGGCCTCGCGCATGATCTGCGGCAGCCAGGTGTTCAGGCCGTAGACGAGCAGGAGGCCCATGAAGGAGGCGATCCACATGAAGATGGTGTTGCGGCGGTACGTGGCAGACAGCAGCAGAGCAGCGCCCTGCTTCTCGTGGTCGGCCCGCTCCGGGTTGGCGTGCGCGAAGGCGCGCTCGGGCTCCTCCTCGATCTCCACGCCATAGTGCTCGGCCACCCGGCGGGCCTCCTCCAGGCGGCCCTGGGAGATCAGGAAGTCCGGGGACTCCGGCAGGTAGCGCCACATCAGCGGCACCAGGATCAGGGCCGGCAGGCCGCCGATGAAGAACATCTCACGCCAGCCTGAGACGGTCTCGCTGGCGGCCCAGATGGCCAGCAGCGCGGTGATCACGGCACCCACGTGGTAGCCGGTCATCATCAGGGTGGTGGCGTTGGAACCCTTCTTGTGGCCGGCGAACTCGGTGACCATGGAGATGCCGGTGGGGAGGCAGCCGCCCAGGCCGAGGCCGGCCAGGAAGCGCAGGACGCCGATGGTGGTGGCGTCCTGGGCGAAGCCGGTGACGAAGGTCAGGATGGAGAAGGCGATCACGGCGCCGATCAGCAGCTTGCGGCGGCCGAACTTGTCCGTCAGCCACCCCATTCCGAGGGCGCCGATCATCATGCCGACCAGGCCGGCGGTGGCGATCACGGTGCCGGTGCCGTTGTCGATGTCCATGGAGGCATCCGAGGTGAGCGTGGGCATGGTGGCACCGAGGACGACGGCGTCGAAGCCGTCGAGCAGGACGGCGAACCAGCACAGGGGCGCGACCCAGTTGCGTCCGCGCAACACGAGTGAGGCGGACCCGGAACGGGCGGGGGTGGACGTGGCCATGGGACCTCCGAGATGAGACGGGCCAGGAGTTCGCGGGCGGCCGGACTGAGTCCTGCGCCATGGGGGTCCATGACGGCGCTCACACGATCGGTGAACACTCTACCGTACGTATACGTAGGTTTGTATCGGTGATCACAGGTCCGAAGACACCCTTCCGCGCCCGGTCGTAGGCTGGGACCGACCGTTAGTCCGTTCTATTGACCCGATTCGTCAGGAATGTCATGGCCACCACCGGCGCTCCCACCATCGCCCCCACCGTGGAGGCGGTGCGGGCTGAACTCACCGCCCTCGAGGACCCTGCCATGCGGGCGGCGAACGAGAAGCGCGGGGATGACCATGGGGTGAACCTGACGAAGCTCCGTGCGGTCGCGAAGGCCGTCAAGACCGATCCGGCGTCCAAGCAGCGGTTGGCCAGAGACCTCTGGGCCACCGGCGACTCCGCCTCGCGGCTGGTCGCCCTGCTGATCTGCTCGCCGAAGAAGTGCACCCGGGATGAGCTGGACGAGATGATGCGCCAGGCCCGTGTGCCCAAGGTCCACGACTGGCTGGTGAACTATGTGGCCAAGAAGAGCGCGCATCTCGAGGACCTGCGCCTGGCCTGGTTAGGGGATGCGGACGAGCTCGTGGCGAGCGCCGGCTGGGACCTGAACAGCCACCAGGTGTACAAGAGGCCAGAGGTGCTGGACCTGCCCGGCCTCCTGGACGCCATCGAGGCGCAGATGAAGGACGCCCCGAAAGACCTGCAATGGGCCATGAACAACACGCTGGCGGCGATCGGGATCGAGAACCCGGACCTTCGTCCCCGGGCCCTGGCCATCGGTGAGCGCCTCGAGGTGCTCAAGGACTACCCCACGCCCCCGAATTGCACCTCCCCATTCGCCCCGATCTGGATCACCGAGATCGTCCGGCGGAACGGAGAGGCGTCGGCGAAGCAGTAGTCAGACCCAACTGCGGCGGAACTGCTCGCCGCGTACCAGGGTGGCATGCCATTCGATGGCGGTGGAGTCCGTCAGCGAGGCGACCTGGTCGATCACCGCGCGGCGGCGTCCCCGGTCATCGGCGGCCTCACGCCAGTCCCCGGCGAACATCGGGTCGAGGTATCTCTCCCCGGTCTCCCAGAACAGCTCCACCAGTTCGGTGAGGATCTCGCGCTGGCGCGCGTAGAGGGGCTGACGGGCGTCGGAGCTCATGACGTAGGCGGCGGCAATGCCCTTCATGGTCGCGATCTCGATGTCGGTGTCCTCGGGGATCACCACGTCCGCGTCGTGGCGGGTGAGGGGCTCGTTGCCGAAGACCTCACGGGTCGCATCGAACGCAGCATTGGAGAACCGGCCGATGAGCTGGCTCGTCATGTCCTTCAGGGCGGCGCGGGAGCGGCGGGTGCCGTCCGCCTCGGTGACCCAGACGTCCGTGGCCTCGAGCCGGGCAAGGGCGGCCTCGACTGCGTCGGAGTCGGTGTCCGGCAGGTACCACTGGCGTGTGCGCTCGATGACGAGGGCCCGGTGCTCCGGGTCGGTGAGCCAGTTGAGTTGGAACTGGCCGTTGACGATCCCGTCCTCCACATCATGCACCGAGTAGGAGATGTCATCCGCCAGGTCCATGACCTGGGCCTCCATCGATTTCACCGTCTTCCGGATTCCGGTGGCGCCACGGCGGAACCATTCGAACACGGGCAGGTCGTCCGCGTAGACGCCGAACTTGCGGGTGGGCTCCCCGTCCGACTTCAGCGGCGCCTCATCCCTGGTCCACGGGTACTTACAGGCGGCGTCGAGGGACGCGCGGGTGAGGTTGAGTCCGGCGGAGCGGCCGTCCTCGAAGAACTTCTTGGTCTCCAGCCGGGCGAGCAACCTCAGGGTCTGGGCATTGCCCTCGAACCCACCGATGTCCTGGCTCAGCGCATCCAGGGCCTTCTCCCCGTTGTGCCCGAACGGCGGGTGCCCCAGGTCATGGGACAGGCACGCCGCGTCCACCACATCCGGATCGCAGCCCAGCGACCGCCCGAGCTCGCGGCCCACCTGTGCCACCTCGAGGGAGTGTGTCAGCCGGGTGCGGGCGAAATCATCCTCGTCCGGGGCGACCACCTGGGTTTTGGCTCCGAGCCGGCGCAGGGCCGAGGAATGCAGGATCCGGGCCCGGTCCCGTTCGAAGTCCGAGCGGTAGGAGCTCTTGGGCGGCTCCGGCAGCCAGCGATCCCGGTCCTGCGGCGCATATCCAGGCAATTCCATCGGCCGACCCGCGTAGGGCGGCCGGCCTTCGGCGCCGAAGAGCACCGCCTGATGATGCCGGACCCGCCGGGCAGGCACCGAGAACGACGCCGGCTCAGCCACCGGAGACGTCCAGCTCGGCCGCCTGGATCAGCGCCTTCTGCTCGGCGTTCAGCTCCCGGGAGTCCAGCCAGCCCTCGGGCAAGTGGGGGCGCTTGGGTGAACCGGCGCGCCCGCGCGGCCCCTCGGCGTCAGGCCCGGGGTACGGTGCGTGCGGGTCGAGTTCGTCCAGCAGCTCGCGCAGGGTGGCCAGGTCCGGAACCTGGGCGAGCCGTGCACGCAGTTCACCGCCCACCTGGTAGCCCTTGAAGTACCAGGCCACGTGCTTGCGGACGTCCCGCAGGGCCTTGCCCTCGTCCCCGCCGAACGTGTCCACCAGCAGCTCGGCATGGCGGTAGAAGGTGTCGGCGACCTTGGCCAACCCCGGGCGGAAGCGCTCGTCCGACCCCTCGAAGGCGTTCTGCAGGTCCCCGAAGAGCCACGGCCGGCCCTGGCAGCCGCGGCCGACGACGACCCCGTCCACCCCGGTCTGCCGAACCATCGCGATGGCGTCCTCGGCACTCCAGATGTCCCCGTTGCCCAGGACCGGGATGTCCGGCAGGGCCTCACGCAACCGGGCGATGGCTTCCCAGTCGGCCTGGCCGGAGTAGTGCTGTTCCATGGTGCGCCCGTGGAGGGCCACGGCGGCGACGCCCAGGGACCGGGCGGTGCGGCCGGCGTCGAGGTAGGTCAGGTGGTCCTCGTCGATGCCGCGGCGCATCTTGACGGTGACCGGGATGTCCCTCTTGGAGGCCTCCCGCACGGCCGCACCGATGATGGAGGCGAACAGTTCCGTCTTCCAGGGCAGGGCGGAGCCGCCGCCGCGCTTGGTGACCTTCGGGACGGGACAACCGAAGTTCAGGTCGATGTGGTCCGCACGGTCCTCCTCCACGAGCATCCGCACGGCCTGGCCGGTGGTGACGGGGTCCACCGAGTAGAGCTGGACGGAGCGCGGGGTCTCATCCGGATCGTGGTGGATGATCCGCATGGATTCCGCCCGGCGCTCCACCAGCGCCCGGGCAGTCACCATCTCGGAGACGTACAGTCCCCCGCCGTATTCACGGCAGAGCCGCCGGAAAGCGTTGTTGGTGATGCCGGCCATGGGGGCCAGCACCACGGGGGTCTCGACGGTCAGCGGGCCCAGCTGCAGGGCGGGCAGGTTCAATCGCTCTGGAGTCTGGGCCGCGGGTTCGGTGCGCTGGGAAGCGTCGGTCACGGCAGTCATTCCACTCATTATCCCAGAACGGCCCGGCTTCCGCTGGCTCCCTCCACCGGTAGAGGCCAACCCCACAGGCCAACGCTGGAAGAACCCCGGTCACCGTGATGTTCTTGCAGTCATGAAGAAGATCGGATTCCTGAATTTCGGGCACTGGAGCTCCGTGCCCGGCTCGCGCACCCCGGACGCCGGGGCCACCCTGGCCCAGACCATCGAGATGGCCGTGGCCGCTGAGGAAGCCGGTCTGGACGGAGCCTGGATCCGTTCCCACCACTTCCAGAACATGCTCTCCGCACCCTTCCCCCTGCTGGCAGCCATGGGAGCGGCCACGACGACCATCGATCTGGGCACGGGCGTGATCGACCTGCGGTACGAGAACCCCCTCTACATGGCCGAGGAGGCGGCGACGGCGGATCTCATCTCCGGCGGCCGGCTCCAGTTGGGCATCTCCCGCGGCTCCCCCGAGGCCGCCCGGGACGGGCAGCACCAATTCGGCTACGACCTTCAGCCGGGCCAGTCCTGGTCCGAGCTCGCCCAGGCCCGCGGTGAGCGCTTCCGGGACGCCGTCTCGGGCGGGCTCGTGGCCCATGCCGATCCGGATTCCGGCTGGGCCCAGCCCGGCCAGGAGATGCTCTCCATCCAGCCCCAGTCCCCGGGACTGGTGAACCGCGTCTGGTGGGGTTCCGGTAACACCGTCTCCGGTGTCCGGGCGGGAGAGCAGGGCTACAACCTGCTTTCCTCCACCCTGCTGCTGCAGGACGACGGCCGGCCCTTCCACGTCCAGCAGGCCGACCAGATCGCCCAGTACCGGCGGGCCTATGCCGCCTCCGACCACACGACCGGCGGGATGGCGGCGGTGACCCGTTCGGTGTTCCCGATCGTCTCCGCACAGGACGACATGTACTTCGGCGGCCGCCGCGAGAGCTCGGACTCCTCCGGCCACCTGGAGGGCGGCAAGGCCCGTAGCGGCCCGACGTATTCCGGCACCTTCGACGAGGTGGTGGACCTGCTGCGCGCCGACGAGGCTGTGCAGGCCGCCGACTACGTGCTGATGGCCAACCCGAACCAGCTTGGGGTGGAGTACAACGCGCACCTGTTCACGCAGTGGGCCGAGGTGGCGAGGGCACTGGGCTGGAAGTGAAGTAGCTTTTAAGCATGGATCTCTGGGTCATCATGCTCCTCGTGCTGGCGGTGATGGTCGGGCTCGGCGGATGGGCCGCAGTGGTCGCCATCCAACGCCACATCCTGACCGGACGGCAGGACCGGTGGCGTGCCCTGGAGAGCCGATTCAACCAGGTAACCCTGGACGCCGACCGCTACGAGCGCAGCCCGGACGACGCGCTGGCCGCCCCCGGCTGGCTGGATCGGTCCAGCCCCGTGGTCCGGGGCTTCTCCGGCACCCTCAAGCGCGCCCAGAAGGATCGGGCCGAGCTGGAGAGATCGGTCTCCCGGGCGCCGGGCCGCGCCGGACGGGAGATCGGCGGCGGGAGCCGTGATCCGGCGTCGGGCCTGGATCCCACCGAGCAGGACCTGCAGGAGTTCGAGTTGCTCGTCGAACGCCTGGAGGACGCCTATCGGGATACCGACCGCGCCGTGCGGTCCGTGGGCTGGACCCGACCGGGAACGATGCAGGTGCCCCATCCCCAGTTCCTCTTGGACCCGCGGTGGGGACGGTCCGCTGTGCTCCCCCGCCTGGGCTCGCTCGAGCAGGCCAGCGCCGCGCGGTCCGTGAAGGAGTTCCTCGACGCCGCCTACCCCCTCCGCCGGGAGACTGCCCTGAAAGCCCTGCGGGAACGCAGTGGAGGGGCCGGCCACTCGCACCGCGCCCAGAAGGCTCTCGACCAGTTGATCCAGACCCGCCGGTACACCGCCGACCACCACGGCTTCCTGTGGCCCGGCTCCACGGCGGTCGAGCACTGGGGCGTCTACCGCACCTTCGGCCGCGAAGCGGACGTCAGCATCCAGGACATCCCCCCGGTGGAGGTCGCCAACGCTCTGTGGGCCCTGCTGCCAGCGGACCGGGGAATGCCGGACGAGGAACTGCTCGAACTGGCCCAGCAGCACCTGGCGCTGACCGCCGGCTTCACGTCCGGTCTCACCCAGAGTCTCAACGACGGCATCGCCCGCGGGCTGAAGAGCCTGCCCGAAGGCGTGCAGCGGACCATCAACGGCGCTGTGCCCCACGGCGTCTTCTTACCGACCTCCGCCCCGAAGATCCGGCAATTGCTCAGCGAGGGCCTGCACGAGGGGCTCGTGACCGGCCGTCTGCAGCGGCAACCCGACGGGCTCGTCCGCCGGCTGCGGAGTGGCTGGCCCAGCACCTACCGGCGGTAGCCCACCGGGTGGAACTCAAGCGTCTGCCGTGAGCAGCCGCTCCAGGTCCGGACGGTTGAGGATCTGCTGACGCAGCGTCCCGGAGAGGCCCTCCAACATTGGCCAGCCGGTCTCCGCCTCCGCCGAGGCGATGGCCTGGCGTGCGTAGACCACGCGGAAGTCGTGGGCGAAGGCGTCACGTCCGGTCGCCGCCACACACGATTCAGCCAGCACTCCGGCCAGGATGACGGTCCGGGCACCGACGGTCCTCAGCTGCTGGGCCAGGGTGGTCCCGTGGAAGGCGCTGTCCCGGATCTTCTCCAGGTGCGTGGCCGGTTCCAGATTCAGGCCCTCCAGCAACCGGACTTCGGGCGTCCCGGGGAAGTTGAAGCCCTGGTCGTCCTCGAGCATCTTCAATGTCCAGGTCGATGTGTCCCTCGCATGCACGGTGCTGACCACGAAGACGGGGACGCGGGCCTGGCGGGCGAGTCCTGCCAGCCGGTTGGACTCCGCCACCATCAGTTCACGGTCGTCCCGGGACGAAGGGTCCTCGAAGAAGCCCTCCTGCAGATCGATGAAGACCACGGCGGTCGAAAGCTCAGTCATGCGTCCAGCTTAGAGGCGGGCGACCGGGTAACCGGCGCCGCGACGGACTTCGCCACCGCCACCGCTATGCCCGTGGTGATCGGGATCGCCAGCACCAGCCCGATCGAGCCGACGAGGATCCGCACGATCTCCTCGACGAGTTCCCCGGACATCAGAGTGTCCCAGAGGCTGCGGTCGTAGAGGGAGACCACCATCAGTACTGGCAGGGCGGCTCCGGCGTACGCGAAGGCGATCGTGTACACGGTGGAGGCGATGTGGTCTCGGCCGATGCGCATCCCGGAGGCGAACAGTTCCCGCTTGGACACCGCCGGGTTCGCAGCCTGCAACTCCCAGACGGCGGAGGCCTGGGTGATCGTGACGTCGTTGAGCACCCCGAGCCCGGCCACGAGCAGCCCGCACAGCACGATCCCGGACAGCCGCACCTCCGGGGCCACCGTGGCCAGCACATAGGAGTACTCGTCCCCGAGGCCGGTGAGATACGCCGCGTCCGTCCCCCACAACGCCAGCACGGCGGTGAGGGCCAGGCCGATCAGGGTACCCAGCAACGCGGTGGTGGTCCGCAACGAGAACCCGTGTGCGAAGTACAGCACCACGAGCATGATCAGGCAGCAGCCGACCAGCCCGATCCACAGCGGTGGACCGCCCTCCAGCAGTGCCGGGAACATGAAGCCGAACAGCACCGAGAACGCCAGGCCGAGGCCCACGATGGCCCGCAACCCCCGCCAACGGGCCACGGCCACCACCACCAGGGCGTACAGCAGTGCCAGCACCACCACAGGGAAGGTCCGTTCGAAGTCCACGAACACATAGTCGGACTCCCCGCCCGCGCCGGTGTCCCCGCCTGGCAGCTCACTCAGGTCCAGGGCCTTGAGCCGGTCCCCCACCTCCACGTCCATGGAGGCACTGATCGATGTCGGGATGGGCACCACCGCACTGTCGGTGCCCCCGCCGTCCGGATCCACCACGGCATCCACGCATGCCACGTGTGCGGCCGAGGGGTCCCCGGCCATCCCGCCCGTGGGGGTCTCCAGGGTCCCGCCCTCCGGGCCACAGTCCCGGGGCTGAAGCTCGGTGACGGTGCCCGTGACCATGGTGATGCCCTGCGAGGTGCCGTAGGGGTCAGCCAGGGAGAGCTCCTGGTGGGATCCGGACGGCCAGAGGGCGATCATCGCCGCGATCAACACCACGGTCAGTGGGCCGAGGATCGCTGCGAGGGCAACGATCACTCGCCGGCGGCCGGACCCGTCCGTCCCGGTCAGTGCCTCGTCGGCACCGGGGCCCGCCGGGAGGCCGTGACCGTGGCCAGGCTCAGAGCCGTGTCCAGCGCCGTGTTCAGGAGGCATCGGGCACGTCGGTGGCCCAGATCCGCGTGTCCAGCAGCACGCGGGCGTGGCCGGTGGCGAGCAGCTGGTCGAGGATCGGGGTGAGGATGTCCATGGAGTCGTCCAACTCGAGCTGGACCGGGTACTGCGTGGTCAGCAGGGCCAACAGCGAGGCGGCCGCCGCCTGGGCGTCCACCGAGGCCAGTTCCGGGTTCCAGCCCAGCAGCACATCGGTGGGATCCTCGGTGCGCTCGGGCGTGTAGGAGATGGCGAAGGCGTCGATCCCTCCCCCCTGGGTCTTCGGCTTCGAGCGCAGCACCACCGCTCCGGAGGCGCCGGTGGCAGGGCCGAGCAGCAGCTGCTGGGCCTGGCCGATGCTCAGATCGGACGGGTCCCAGCCATGCGTGGCCGCGTAGAACTCAGCCACCGCCTGCGTCAACTCCACCGAACCCGTCGCCAGGTCCTCCACGGCCAGCCCGGTGCCGTCCAGTTCCGGCGCCTTGATGACCCCGGGCCCGACGGCGATGCGCCGGGAGCGTTGCAGCGGCGCGAATCCCTGCCCCGCCAGGAAGGGCTCGGCCGCGTGCTCCACCGGACCACCGGCCAGGTCCAACTGCGCGCCCGCAACGGCGGACGCCGACGCTGCACCGGCGCCGTCCGAGCCGGCACGGTCAGCCGCGGAGTCCGGCAACGCAGCCGACGTCACCGCGAAGCGCGTCTTGAGCTCCGTGGTCGCCAGCTTCCCCTCCGCCCGGGCGGTCTCAGCCTCGGCGCGCAATGCGGCCAGCAGTGCGGTGGCGAGGCCACGGCCCCGCAGCTCGCGTGCCGTCTCGGCGTAGAACCAGAGCCGCTGGGGGTGCACGGATGATGCATACACCACCGCGGCGGCGACCGGTATGCCCTCGTCCTCCGCCACCAGGCACCGGGCCCAGGGCGCGTCGGAGGAGGGCCGCAGCATGGCGCGGTCCTGATGGTGCTGGGCATCGGTGGGGTCGCCCCACAACTCCAGGAGCCGCAGGTCGTCTCCCTCGGCCCACGGCCGCAGGGAGACGCCCGCCGGGAGCTGGGGGCCGGCGTCGGGAACGGTCATCTGTACCCCTCCCCTTACTTGGACAGCCGCTCGAACAACCAGCCGCGCACCTGGTCCAGGGACACGCGCTCCTGGGACATGGAGTCGCGTTCGCGGATGGTGACGGCCTGGTCCTCGAGGGAGTCGAAGTCCACGGTGATGCAGAACGGGGTGCCGATCTCGTCCTGGCGGCGGTAGCGGCGGCCGATCGCGCCGGCGTCGTCATAGTCGATGTTCCACACGCCCCGGAGCTCATCCGCCAGGCGCTTGGCGGTGGGCACGAGCTCCTCCTTGCGGGAGAGCGGCAGGACGGCGGCCTTGACCGGGGCCAGCCGAGGATCGAGGCCAAGCACCGTGCGCACATCGGTGCCACCCTTGGTGTTGGGCGCCTCCTCCTCGCGGTAGGAGTCCACCAGGAAGGCCATCATGGACCGCGTGAGGCCGAAGGACGGCTCGATCACGTACGGGGTGTAGCGCTCCCCCGAGGTCTGGTCGAAGTACTGCATCTTCGTGCCGGAGGCCTCGGTGTGGGAGTTGAGGTCAAAATCCGTGCGGTTGGCGATGCCCATGAGCTCGCCCCACTCGGAGCCGGCGAAGCCGAACTTGTACTCCAGGTCGATCGTGGCATCGGAGTAGTGGGCGCGTTCACCGTCCGGGACATCGAAGCGGCGCATGTTGTCCGGGTTGATGCCCAGATCGATGAACCAGTTCCAGCAGGCCTCCACCCAGGTGTTGAAGTGCTCCGTGGCAGCCTCGGGGTGGGTGAAGTACTCGATCTCCATCTGCTCGAACTCGCGGGTGCGGAAGATGAAGTTGCCCGGGGTGATCTCGTTGCGGAAGGCCTTGCCGATCTGGCCGATGCCGAACGGGGGCTTGCGCCGGGCGGCGTTGACCACGTTGAGGAAGTTCACGAAGATGCCCTGGGCGGTCTCGGGGCGCAGGTAGTGCAGGCCCTCCTCGTTGTCCACTGGACCCAGGAACGTCTTCATCAGCCCGGAGAACATCTGCGGCTCGGTCCAGGACCCGCGGGTGCCGCAGTCGGGACAGGCGATCTCGTCCATGCCACCGATCCCGCCCGTGGGGGCCCGGCCCTTCTTGGCCACGAAGCCCTCGATGAGATGGTCCTGGCGGTGGCGCTTGTGGCAGGACGTGCACTCGACCAGCGGGTCGGTGAAGGTGGCCACGTGACCGGAGGCATTCCACACGGCTGAGGGCAGGATGATGGCGGAGTCGAGGCCGACCATGTCCTCACGGCCGCGCACGAAGGTGTTCCACCACTGGGTCTTGATGTTGTCCTTGAGCTCCACGCCCAGGGGCCCGTAGTCCCACGCAGAGCGGGAGCCGCCGTAGATCTCTCCGGCCTGGAACACGAAGCCGCGTCGCTTCGCGAGGGAGATGACCTGATCGAGGGTGGTCTTGGGGGCCATGGGGGCATCACATCCGTGTCTGTTACTTCGGCCGCTGGCTGCGGTCAGCGCACTGGAGCCGGCGCGCGTGGCACGCCGGCGTTCGGGTTACCGAGCCAGTCTAGGTCCCCTGCGTGCCGTGGCTGGTGCACCGGCACGGATCTCGGGCCACAATGGAGGTATGTCCGAACACCCGAATCCCGAGACCCCTGACCGTCATCGCCGCGCCCCCGAGGCCCCGTCCGCCCATCCGGCACCGCTGGAGATCCGCGACGGCATGATCCGGTTGGGTCAGGCTCTGAAACTGGCCAACCTGGTGGAGGACGGGGCGGACGCCCGTGCGGTGATCGAGGCCGGCCTGGTCCAGGTCAACGGGGATCCGGAGACCCGGCGCGGCCGCCAGCTGCACCCCGGGGACGTGTTCGAGTTCTCCGGCGAGGCCGTGAAGGTGGTCCCGTCCGGGAGTTGACGGCGCTGAATTCTTGCGGGGCCTATTTCACCACGTAGTCCAGGAACTCCCCCACGTGGCGCAGCTCCTGCGGGCCGATGCCGTGGCCGATCCCCGCGTAGAGGACCTTGGTCATGTCCACGTACTCGTTCATCCAGGAATGCGTGTACTCGATCTTGTCCGGGGTGATGACCGGGTCGGCCTGGTCGCGGCCCCAGAACACGGGCGGTTTGACCGCCTTGACGGCCTCGTCATCGAAGAATCCGGCCAGCGGGCCGGCACCGGACACCTCCGCGGGCACGACTCCGGCTGCCGGTGGTGCGGATTCGGCACCGGGCGCCATGGTCGGATCGATGGCGAATCCCGAGAGCCCGACGACGCAGGCATAGGCCTGCGGTTCCCGGCGCAGCAGCGAGGTGGCCATCGCCATGCCCATGGAGAACCCCAGCAGGGAGGTGCTCGCGAAGTTCGCCCGCTGGGCCGTCACCCACTCCTGGAGGTCCTCGATGGCGGCCCGCACCGCCAGCGGTGACGACTGCAGGGAATTGGTCAGCGGAAACCACGTGTAGCCACCGTGATCCATGACCAGTGGCGCCCGGACGGAGGCAATCGTGAATTTCTCCGGCAGTTCCGGAACGATCCCGAACAGGTCGTTCTCGTCCGCACCGTAACCGTGCAGCACTACGAGCAGGTGTGTTCCCCCGCGTTCAGACTCGGGCCGGGACCAACGCACGAACGGTTCGATGGGCTCGGAGTGGGACGGGGCGGGAGTCTGCTGTTCGGTCATGATTCCAGCGTAGGCGAGGAGCCCTGGTGAGTACTGTCACTACTGCGAAGTGACCGACGGGTAACCAGGCCTTTAGGATCGTGGCATGTCTGGTTCCCCGGCTTCGTCGCATTCCGATGCTCCCCTGCACCCGATCCATCCCTGGCGCCGCTTCGTGGCTCTGGGCGACTCGTTCACCGAGGGCATCGGCGACCCTGACCCGCAACATCCCGGCTACCACCGCGGTTGGGCGGACCGCGTGGCCGAGGAGCTCGCCCACCGTGTCCCGGACAGCGAGCACTTCTCCTATGCCAACTTTGCGATCCGCGGCCGGCTGATCGACCAGATCGCCACCGAGCAGACCACACCGGCCCTCAAGCTGAATCCGGACCTCGTCACCCTCTGCGCCGGCGGGAACGACGTGATCCGCCCGGGCGGGGACCCGGATGTGATCGCCGAGAAACTCGACGATCTCGTCGGGAACCTCGCCGCCAGCGGGGCCACCGTGGTGCTCTTCACCGGCCCTGACGTCCGGGACACCCCCGTGATGGGCCGCATCCGCGGCAAGGTGGCGATCTACAACGAGAACGTGCACACCGTGGCCCTGCGGCACGACGCCGTGGTCGCGGACCTGTGGGCCCTGCGAGAGCTGATCCGGAAGGAGACGTGGGCCGAGGACCGGCTGCACTTCTCCCCCCTCGGCCACCACACGATCACCTCCATGGTGCTGGAGACCCTCAATGTCCCCCATGACCTGGTGCCGCTGGAGCCGAAGCCACCGGTGCCGCGCACGTGGCGTCAGGCCCGGACCGAGGACGTGCTCTGGGCTCGTTCACATCTGATGCCCTGGGTACTGCGGCGGTTGCGGCGCCAGTCCTCCGGGGACGGACTGTCCCCGAAACGGCCACTCGCTGAGCCGATGTTCGGGCACCCTATGCCCCAGGGCACGGAGATCCCTGAGTAGCTGGGCCTGGGACGGCGATCGTCGGCGTCGAGGACTCCCGCCGCTGGGGGCCTGGTGAGATAATTCACGCCCGGGGGTGAATCCCTCGCGCCTCTCAGGAAGTCTCTTCATGTCACCGACACCTGTCCCCTCCTGCCGTCCCCCGGCGGAGTCCGAGAACCGCGACCTCCACACGGCGCCTTCATGAGCTCTGTTGATGGGCGGTCGGCTCTGGCCTACGACGCCGCGGGTTCCGGAGAGGCGATCCTCCTTCTTCATGCCTCCGCCGGCGACCGCCGCATGTGGGATCCCCAGTGGCCGGGGCTCCTGGACTCCGGACGCTGCTTAGTTCGGTGCGACTTCCGCGGCTACGGGCAGTCGCCCGTGCCCACGGAAACGGGAAGTGATGCCGAGGACGTCGTGGACCTGCTGGATGCACTGGGCGTACGGAAGGCTGCCGTGGTGGGGGCCTCCTTCGGGGGCGGGGTCGCGCTGGAAATCGCGGCCCGATGGCCCGAACGGATCCACGCTCTGGTCCTGCTGTGCACCGTCTCTCCGTTCCATCCGCCCACGGGAGAACTGAATACCTTCGACGAACAGGAGGAAGCCCTACTCGAGGCCGGCAGACTCCATGAGGCCGTGGAACTCAACGTCCGTACCTGGCTGGGTCCGGAAGCCGATGCGAGTGCCCGCGATCTCGTACGCCGGATGCAGCGACAGTCCTATGAAGTCCAACTGGCTGCCCCGGAGGTCGCGCCGGTGACGGCGGAGTTCGAGCTCTCACGCGTCTGGGCACGCACCCTGGTGGTGACCGGTCAACAGGATATGGGCTATTTTCGCCGCGCGGGTGAGGAACTGGCGGCCCGTCTCACCGACGCGACCTGGGTGGACCTTGCATGGGCCGGCCACCTGCCGAACCTCGAGCGACCGGAGCAGATCCTGGCCCTGCTGGTCGAGTTCCTGGATTCTGATGGCCCAGAATGAGGTCCTGCTGACTGCGGCGCGTGAGGCGTATGCCCGCGGCGAGTGGGACTGTGCCCTCCGGGACCTCGCACAGGCACGATCCCAGGGCCGGCTGTCCACTCACGACCTGGACCTCCTGGGCAGTACCCAGTGGTGGGTGGGGGAGGTCGCGGAGTCTCTGGCCGTCTCCGAGGAGGTCTATCACCGGTACCAGGACGACGGGGACGAACTGCAGGCGGCCATGAAGGCACTGAGCCTGGGTCTGCTGTGGTTCGTCCGGGGAGAGCTGACCATTGCCTCGGGATGGGCCAGTCGTGCCCGGCGCCTGCTCAAGGACCTCCCGGAATGCCCCGAGCGCGGGTACCTGCTGTACCTTGACTCGGTCATCTCCCTGGACTTCAACGATCTGGAGCCCACCCGCCGGTCCGCCCTCCGGCTGGAGGACATGGGCCGGCGGCTGCAGGCACCCGAGCTGACCTCGTTCAGCCTCGTGCTGTCCGGCCTGGCAGAGGTGTGGCGGGGAGATCCCACGCTCGGGTTCGCCTACCTCGACGAGGCCATGTTGCCCGTCCTCGCCGGGCAGCTGCCGCCGGAATGGGCGGGCGACGTCTACTGCACCGTGATTCACGTCTGCCATCTGCTGGCCGACCTGCCACGCATGCACGCCTGGACGAAGGCCACCGAGCAGTGGTGCCGCCAATTCCAGGGCGAGGTGGTCTACTCCGGAATCTGCCGTGTGCACCGGCTGCAGCTGTTGTGCGTCGAAGGCCATTGGAGGCAGGCTGA
The DNA here is from genome assembly GCF_039528175.1 of Citricoccus alkalitolerans. Lineage (NCBI taxonomy): Bacteria > Bacillati > Actinomycetota > Actinomycetes > Micrococcales > Micrococcaceae > Citricoccus > Citricoccus alkalitolerans. The sequence goes on along the minus strand of NZ_BAAALH010000001.1, from coordinate 332,471 downwards.
GGATGCTATTGAGCGCAGCGGATCGGAGCTCATCGGCCGCAACAACTGGGTGGCCGGCGAGGCCTACTACCAGCTCGGCGAGATACGCAGGCTTCGCGGCGACGGTGCCGGCGCCCAGGCCGCCTACGATCAGGCGCAACAGCTCGGCACCGATCCGCAACCCGGTGCATCGTTGCTTCGGCACGCGGAAGGACACTCTGAGGAGGCCTGGACCGGCCTCCACGCCGCACTGTCCGGACGGGATCGGTTGACCGGGGCTGGATTGGTGAGGGCCGGAGTCACCCTCGCACTGGCCGTGGGCCGTCTGGACGAGGCGGAACGACTGTGCGTCGAGCTCGAGGCCACCGCCGCCACCTTCGGGACCACGGGGTTCCGGGCTTGGGCGGCGCATGCGCGAGGCAGCGTTCTGGTGGCACAGTCCCGGTTCGCCGAGGCGCTGCCCGTATTGTCCGCTGCAGCAGCCGACTACGCTACCTTGCGCGCCCGCTATGAGGGTGCCGTGATCCGCGAACTGCTTGCTCGGGCACACGCCGGCCTGGGCGAGGACGGTACAGCGGCCGCCGCCCGGTCCCAGGCGTTGTCCATCTACCGTGCTCTCGGTGCGGATCCGGACGCCCAACGGCTCGAAAGCGGACCCCTGCCCGGTGGCCTCACCGCACGCGAGGCCGATGTCCTCTCGCTCATCGCCTCCGGCGCCAGCGACAAGGCAGCCGCAGAGGCACTGTTCATCAGCCGGAAGACGGTCAGTCGGCATCTGACCAATATCTTTGCCAAGATCGGTGTCTCCTCGCGGACCGCTGCGGCGGCGTGGGCCTTTGAACACGGACTGCATCGAATGCCCCATATCGTCCGCGGGAAGATGGGTATTGCTCCCGATGTGACGCCGGACACGCGTCCGTAGCGTAGGTGGTACCAGAAGGACGCGCTTCCCGAACAGGGGATGATCCCCCGTTCCTGCGACTTCACCAACCCATCTCTTCCGAAGGACGAACCGTGACCACGCAACTCACTTCCAGTCACCTCCCTGCCGGGACCCCTCTTGCGGCTGCCGCCTCACCGCCCGACCCCACCGCGTCGGCCGCCTTTGCCGGCCGCTGCGTCGGCATCATGAACCAGGCGGCCATCGCCCTGCTCACCAGCGTCGGGCACCAGACCGGTCTCTTCGAACTGCTGGCTGCGCATCCTGGCACCACGAGCCAGCAACTCGCGGAGGCCGGCGATCTCAACGAGCGCTACGTCCGAGAGTGGCTGGGAGGAATGGTGACGGCAGACTTCGTCCGCTACGACCCGGTCTCGGGCACCCACGTACTGCCACCTGAGCACGCCTCCGTCCTGACCCTGGCAGCGGGGCCGAACAACATGGCCCATCTCATGCAGTACATCGGGATGATGGGAGACGTGGAGCAGCAGATCGTCGATCGGTTCCACACAGGCGGCGGCCTGTCCTACGCGGACTACCCGAACTTCCACCGGACCATGGCCCAGGAGAGTGCCGTGGTGAACGACGCGTCCCTGGTCGACGGTATCCTTCCCCTGGTCGATGGTCTACCGGATCGGCTGGCCCTTGGGATCGACGTGGCCGACGTCGGCTGCGGTTCCGGCCACGCAGTGAACCTCATGGCCGCCGCCTACCCCGCGAGCCGGTTCACCGGCTACGACTTCTCCGAAGCGGCCATAGCCACGGCACGTGACGAGGCCGCGGCCGGAGGCCTGGCGAATGCGCGGTTCGAGGTGCTTGACGTGGCTGAGCTGGACGTCGTGGGCGGGTTCGACGCCGTCACGGCCTTCGACGCGATCCACGACCAGGCCCATCCTGCCTTGGTCTTGGCCAATATCCGCCGTTCTCTGCGACCGGCAGGGGTCTTCCTGATGGTCGACATCAAGGCCGAGAGCCAGGTGGAGGACAACATCGAGCTCCCGTGGGCCAGCTACCTGTACGCCATGTCGATGTTCCACTGCATGAGCGTCTCCCTCGGGCTCGGCGGCGACGGCCTGGGCACCGTGTGGGGCCGGCAGGTGGCGCAGCGGATGGTCACCGAGGCGGGCTTCGCCAGCGTCGAGGCCAAGGACATCGAGACGGATCCGTTCAACACGTACTACGTGGCCCGGCTGAACTGATCCGGCTCCGCAGACCCCGGCCCTGTAGGTTTCGAAGCGACGGCTTCGGAACCTACAGCCCGAGGGCGCGCTTCATCTCCGCGGCCACCTGGTCCAGGTCCGTCAGGAACCCGTCATGCCCGATCGGCGAATCGATCATGTGGACCGGGACGTCACCGGGCAGCTGGCGGGCGAGCTCCTGTGACTGGCCCGGGAAGTACAGGCGGTCGGACTCGACGGCGGCTATGAAGGGCGCCACCCGGATGGAACCCAGCACCTCCGCTTCCGAGCCGCGGCCGCGGGAGACGTCGTGGCTCATCAGGGCCTCGGTCAGCACCAGGTAGCTGTTGGCATCGAAGCGCTTGACCAGCTTGGCTGCCTGGTAGTCCAGGTACGATTCGATCTGATAGCGCCCCTGCCGCCGGAGCGGCTCGCCGAACGGGTTCTCCTCGGGCTGCGCTGCGCGGCCGAAGCGGGAGACCATGTCCGGTTCGGACCGGTAGGTGATGTGCGCGATCTTGCGGGCGATGCCCAGGCCGCCGTCCGGCGTCGGGCCCGGGTAGTAGTCTCCGCCGCGGAAGTTCGGGTCCAGGGTGATGGACTGCACCTGTGCCTGGGCGAACGCGATCTGCTCGGCGGTCGAGTGCGCGCCGCAGGCGATGACGGCCATACCGGCCACACGGTCGGGGTAGGCAGCGGCCCACTCCAGGGCGCGGGCGCCTCCCATGGAGCCGCCGATCACCGCCTGGAAGCGCTCGATGCCCAGCGCGTCGGCCAGCCGCGCCTCGGCATGGACGGAATCGCGGATGGTGGTGAACGGGAAGCGGGAGCCCCAGGGGGCGCCCTCCGGGTCCAGCGAGGACGGTCCGGTACTCCCGTAACAACCGCCGAGGATGTTCGGGGCGATCACGAACCAGGTGTTGGTGTCGATGGCGCAACCGGGGCCGACGACGCCCTCCCACCAGCCCTCCTCCGGATCACCGGAGGAGGCGGCCACGTGCGTGGACCCGGTCAGGGCATGCAGCACCAGCACGGCGTTCGACTTCTCGGCGTTGAGCCTGCCCCAGGTCTCGTAGGCGATCTCCGCCTCCGGCAGGTGCCCACCGGTCTCGAAGTCCAGGGCGCCGATGCGCTGGGTGTGCGGGCCACCCTCGGGCAGGTCCGTGGCGGTCGGCTGGGGGGTGGTGGTGGTCATGCGAATATCTCCGGACCTAGGCGCTCACGTCGGCCGCGGCAAAGCCGTTGTCAAGATCGGCCAAGATGTCCTCGATGCTCTCCACGCCCACAGACAGGCGGACCAGGCCGGGGGTCACGCCGGCGGCACGCTGCTCCTCCTCGGTGAGTTGGGAGTGCGTGGTGGACGCCGGGTGGATGACGAGTGAGCGGACGTCACCGATGTTGGCCACGTGGTGGTGCAGGCGCAGTGCGTCCACGAACCGGGCCCCGGCCTCGCGACCGCCGGCGATCTCAAAGGAGACGAAGCCCGCCGGGCCCTGCGGCAGATAGTGCTTGGCGCGCTCGTGCCACGGGCTCGAGGCCAGACCCGGGTAGATGACGGTCTCGGCGAGGGCGTGCCCATCCAGGTACTCGGCCACCTGGCGGGCGTTCGCCACGTGACGCTCCATACGTAGGGACAACGTCTCGAGCCCCAGGTTGAGGAGGAAGGCGCTGAAGGGGCTGATCGCGCTGCCGTAGTCGCGCAGCAACTGGACCCGCGCCTTGAGCACGAAGGCCAGATTGGCGCCGAGGATGCCGTCCACCCCGAGGTCACGGGCGAAGACGATCCCGTTGTAGCTCTCATCCGGGGTGTTGAAGCCGGGGAAGCGCTCCGGCTGGGCGGCGAAGTCGAAGGTGCCGCCGTCCACGATCACACCGCCCATGGCCGCGGCATGGCCGCCGAGGTACTTGGTGGCGGAGTGGACCACGATGTCCGCCCCGTGCTCGATCGGGCGCAGCAGGTACGGGGTGGCCAGGGTGTTGTCCACGATCAGCGGCACCCCTGCCTCGTGGGCCACGTCGGCGACGGCGCGGATGTCCAGCACGTCCCCGCGGGGGTTGCCGAGGGTCTCGCCGAACAGGGCCTTGGTGTTGTCCTGGATGGCGTTCTTCCACGCAGCCGGGCTGTCCGGGTCCTGCACGAAGGTGGTGCTGATGCCGATCTTGGCCAACGTGTGCTTGAACAGGTTCTGCGTGCCGCCGTACAGCGAGGCCGATACGACGACGTGGTCCCCCGCACCCGCGAGGTTGAGGATGGAGAAGGTGGTGGCGGCCTGACCCGAGGCCAGCAGCAGGGCCCCGACTCCGCCCTCCAGGGCGGCGATCTTGCCCTCCACGGCCTCCTGGGTGGGGTTGCCGATGCGGGAATAGATCGGGCCGAGGTCCTTCAGTGCGAAGCGGTCCGCGGCGACCTCGGCAGAGGGGAAGTCGAACGAGTTCGACTGGATGATCGGCAACACGGTGGCGCCGTAGGGGTTCTCCTCCGGGATCCCGGCATGGACCTGGCGGGTCTCGAAGCCCCACTGGGCCGGATCGGCGGCGGCTTCGGTGTTCGGGGTGCTGTTGGGGGTGTCAGTCATGTGACGGCTCCTGTCAGTTCAGGGCCACCTGCGTGGTGCCGGCGGGCACGGACATCGTCCAGCAACCCGACGCGGCGTGGTGGCCCGCGCTTGCCGGTGCCGGTTGGCACCTGCCTGGTCCTCACCCGGGGCACCCCACCGCGAGCTGGAGGGTTGCCGGCCAGCAAGCCGGGGCTTGATGCTGGCACTCATGACCTTCCTCAAGTCTGCCAGATCGGCTCCGGGGTTTCATCCCCGACCACCCTGGAACGTCGCATTGCGCCTCACAGCGGGGCCCGGGTGGCCACCACCTTGACGGACGCCGGCACCCGGCACCAGGCGGCAGTCAGACCTGTGACTTCGGCCACATTTCAAGTGAGGTTAACCTAACCGGTCCGTGACTGAAGAAAGTGCGACGATATGGGCATGATGCGCCTGGATCACGTCTCGTACGCCGTTGGACCCGAAGAAGGACTCGCCGCCACGGTGGATCGCCTCGCCGAAACGCTCGGCATCGAGCGCGTCAAGGGCGGTGTCCATCCCCGCTTCGGCACGCGCAACGCGATCTTCCCGCTACGCAACCGCCAGTACCTCGAGGTGGTCGAGGTCCTGGACCACCCCTCCTCCGAGAAGGCCCCGTTCGGCCAGGCCGTCCGCGCCCGCTCCGAGATGGGCGGCGGCTGGATGGGCTGGTGTGTCACCGTGGACGACCTCGCGCCGTTCGAGGAGCGCCTGGAGCGCCAGTCCGTGCCCGGCAACCGGAAGTTCCCGGACGGCCGCGAACTCACGTGGCGCCAGATCGGCATCAAGGGCCTCATCGCCGACCCACAGGTCCCATACCTCCTGCGCTGGGATGAGGGCACCGAGGAACTGCACCCCTCGCAGGCCCACACACCTCAGGCTGAGCTGTCCTCCATCACGATCGCCGGCTCCCGCGATCGGGTCCGCGGCTGGTTGGGCCTGGACGATCCGGAGGAGAAGGTCGAGGACCTCAACGTGGTCTTCGAATCACCCTCCGGCACCCCCGGAATCCTCGAGGTCACCTTCGAGACCCCCAAGGGCACCATCACCCTGTAGTTCTGTCACGTTCAGTTGAGTTGGGGTGGGAGTCTTCGTCGAACACCCACCCCAAGTCGACTGAGAGTCGGGATCAGGTGCCGGAGCCGAGCCTCAGGTGCCGAACAGGCCCGCCGCCGCCAGCAACGGGTAGGCCATGAATCCCGCGGCATCCAGGAGGAAGTGCGCGATCACCAGCGGCATCACCCGCCGGTACCTCAGGTAGACCGCGCCGAACACCAGCCCCATGAGCAGATTGCCGATTCCCGGGCCCACCCCCTGGTAGAGGTGATAGGCCCCTCGTAGGACGGCGCAGGCCACCAGCACGGTGACGGGATGCAAGGGCACGACGGCGCCGCTCCCCCACACTCGTAGCCCGCCCTCACTGCCGGGCCGGCTCGGATCAAGCCCCGCTCGCAGCTGCTGCACGTAGCCGAGGCGGTCGAAGAGCCACGCCACGACGATGACCTCCTCCAGCAACCCGTGCCGCAGGGCGGAGAACAGCAGCACCGGGGTGCTCCACCAGTACTCGTTCAGCGCGCTGCCGACGATGGCCGTGGTGACGCCGGTGGCCCGTCCGGCCGCGTAGACCGCCAAAGTTCCGAGGCCGATCGCCAGGAACAGCCCGACGCCGAGGCCCACATCCCGGCCCGGGCGGCGGAAGTCCAGGCCGAAGGTGCGGAGCGGGTTGCGTCCCCGGATCCATACCAGGTGCAGTACCAGCAGCACCGGGACCAGTGCGAAACCGATATCCAGCAGCTGGTACGTCAGGTCGAAGTACTGCCGATCGTCCAGCGCCGGGTTCAGCGTGGTGGTCTGCCCGGACAGAGGCGCCTGCGTCCATTTGTCGATGAGTTTGACGATCGCGTAGACCGCCGACTTCCCGAGGGACAGGGCCAGCACTATGGCGATCTCCCAGCGGACCATCCGGGCGGAGGGCACCGCCAGGGAGTCGAACCCCTCTGCCGACGCCGGCCGGGTCGACGGATTCGGGACGTTCGGAGACGACGAAGCGGGGGAGGTCACGGCCCCAGTGTAGGAGTGCCCGGCTCCCCTGGCCTTCTGATCCTCTCGTCCTACCCAGGTCTGAGCCGGCCGCCGCGCTACCGTGGATTCATGGCCTCCGCACCGACTCCCGACGACGTCGCCGCCGCCTGCACCGCGACCGCCAGGCCCTTGGCCTCCGCCCTCGCCACTGATGACGGACTCGCTCGCCGGCTCGCCGAGGCGGACTGGCCTGCCGGCGTTGTCGACGAGGGCGGTCAGTTCCACCGAGTGCTCGTGCTGCCCGGTGTGGGCGCCGTGCGGATCCCCCGCACCCCCGAGGCCGCGGCGCACCTCAGCGACCATATGGCCACCCTGAAGATCCTCGGCACGACGGCGGCGCTCCCCTTCGCCGTGCCCGTGCCGCTGACCGAGGTGGTCGGAGAAGCAGACGGGCTGCCGGCTGGGATGGCCGCCGTGGTGCAGGAGTATCTCCCGGGCGAGGCGCATCCATCACACACCGGCGAGGTGCGGTGGCAGCGTGCACCCGTCGGAAACCGCGAAGGTGACGGAACCGACGGAGACGGCGGTGATCGCTGGGCCCTGACCGGGATCCTGGACTGGGACCTGGCCGCCGTGTGGGATCCGGCCCTGAACCCTGCCTACCTGGCGCTGTGGCACGGCGAGGACAAGCTGGAGGCGATCGCCCGGGACGCCGATGAGGCGCTGCGGGGACGGGTGTGGCTGGGATGGATGGCCTTGGAGACGATCTACGATGCCTCCCTGCGTGAGGGCTCGACGAGCGACACCCCGCCGGCGAACTGGCCCAAGTTGTTGCGCAAGGTGCTTCCCCGCGTTGAGCGAGCCACCGAGGCTCTGTGCCGGTGGCAGGCCGAGCACGCGCCGGCAACCAGCCCGCGCAGTCGGCGGATCGGCATCAGCCCGGGGTAGGCCGGCACGCCGACTACACGAGGTCCCGCGGGATGCGGCGGTGCCAGCTCTGCGAGTAGACGCGGGGGTCGCCGCGCTGGGGGTCCAGTTCATAGGCATCGAGTTCGGCGTCGATGATGAACTCGGTGGGTGTGGAGGTCAGCACCGTGCTGGTGGTGACCTCGGCGCCCCAGTCCTGACGCTCGACCCGGCGCACAGTCCGGGTCTCGCCGCGCACAGAGTTCACGTCGTTCCAGCGGAAGCTGTACCACTCCTCGGTTCCGCGCCGGATGTGGCTCCCGGTGTCCTCGATACGGAAGGCCCCCTGGTCATTGGCGATCTCCAGGGAGGAGACGTTCGTCGCCAGGTCGCGGGTGACCCGCCAGTGGTGCCTGCCCGGCTGGGTCTGGGTGATCTCCAACGGGGCGGCGGCCTCGGGCTCGCCGAACTCGCGCAGCCGAGAGTCCTCCGGCCGGCGGGCACGCTGCGGGACAGTGAGACTGCTGACCCCAGTGGTCAGGGAGACCGTGGCCGCTTCCGGGGACGGCCAGGCGAGCGGCCAGTAGGACGTCGAGATGGACAACCGGAGCCGGTGTCCGGCCGGGAAGGACTGGGCGATACCGTTCAGCGGCACCGTGACCCGGTACTTCTTCCCCGGCTCCAGGGGGCTCGGGTCCTCGCTGCCGTCCCGGTGCGTGAGGTTGAGCAATCCGTAGGTCACCCGAGTGGCCTCCCCGTCCAGGTTCACATCGGACAGCCGCACGGCCAGCATGGCGACCGGCCGATCCGCGGAGACCTCCAGATGGCACTCGGGCAGGCCGAAGATCTCCAGGTCCTCGGTGAGCGGACGCGATTCGAAGAAGATGGCACCGCCGTCTTCCTCCCGCTGGTCGAAGGGCAGGTCGGGCACGGCGGCGTAGGATGCCCACTTGCCGGCGAACATGCCCACGCTCAGGGGCGACTTCATCGAGATCTCTGCGTCCGACTCGCCATGCTGGTCGGTTCCACTGCCGGTCTCCTCGAGGTGGTGGCCCCGCAGGGTGAACTCGCGGTCCTCGATCCCCGGGGCCGGCCACTGGTCCTCGGCGACCCAGCGGCCCGGTCGGTCCTCGTAGGAAGAGGCCGGTGAGACGCTGTCCTGCATCCACGCCCGGAGCATGGGCTCGTCCATCACCCCGGTGTCCCGGTCCTTGAGCCAGTGGTCCCACCACCGCACGACCTCCTGCAGGAAACCGATGGCCGGGCCCGGCACGCCGAGGTGCGGATACTTGTGACCCCACGGTCCGATCAGGCCCTTCCGCGGGACGTCCAGATTCTCCATCAGCCGGAACACGGCGTTGGTGTAGCCGTCCGCCCAACCGCCGACCGCCATCACCGGACACTGCACCTGGCTGTAGTCCTCACAGACCGAGGCCGTCTTCCAGTAGTCGTCCCGCCGCTGATGCTCGAGCCAGGTCTCCAGCCACAATCCGCTTCCGGCCAGTCGCTCGTGCCACATGTCCCGCCACCGCTCGCCCACGATCTGCGGATCGGGCGGAAGGCTGTTGAAGGCGAACATCACGGTGGCCTCGGAGAGGTTGTCACCCAGCAGGCACCCGCCCATGTAGTGCATGTTGTCCACGTAGATGTCATCCGTGGCCGAGGCGCTGATGATGGCCTTGAGCGCCGGAGGCTGGCGGGCCGCCAGCTGCAGGCTGTTGAACCCGCCCCAGGAGATGCCCATCATGCCCACCTTGCCGTCACACCACGGCTGCTCGGCCAGCCAGGCGATGACATCTTCGGCATCCTCGTGCTCTTGGGCGCGGTACTCGTCCACCATGACGCCGTCCGAGTCGCCACTGCCGCGCAGGTCCACTCGGGCGCAGACGTAGCCGTGACCGGCCATATACGGATGGTTCAGCTCGTCCCGGCCGCGGCTGCTGTCCCGTTTCCGGTACGGGATGTACTCCAGGATGGCGGGCACGGGCTTCTGCTCCGCGTCGACGGGCATCCAGATCCGGGCGGCCAGCCGGGCCCCGTCCCGCATCGGGATGAACACGTTCTCGATGACCCTCGTCTCCTGCGGGAACTCGGTGATGGTCTTCATCGTCCTCCGTTCTCGTCATCATCGTCAGGCTCTGCACTGGCGTACTCGAACGGCAGCTCCTGGACGATCCGCTCGTGGAATCGGCCGAGCTCCTCATGGCTGGATGCGCCGAGGTAGAACTTGCCGACGATGTACCGGTAGCTGTCCTGGCCGGCCAGGTCGGAGAGCCGGTCGCCCTCGTGCGCCATCAGCGTGAGGACCGTTCCGGGATGCCGTTCCGCCAGCGCCTTCTTGTCCTCTTCGTCGGGCACCCGGGTCACCACTGCATCCTCATCGTGGAAGACCATGCACTGGGCGGCCACGGCGTACTCGCCCTGCCGGTGAGGCATCCGTGGTTCGCGGCCCAGGGCGATGTCGATCGCGACCTCATGGTTCGAGGCACCGTCCACCTTGGCGAACAGGTCGCTGTGAGACTGCGAGATCCGGGTGTTGACCTCGATGATCCACAGCCGGTCCGCCTCCTCGTCCCACATGAACTCGGAATTGAAGCAGCCGTTGTCGAAACCGACGTGCTTCATGTACCGCTCGGTGGCGTCGATCATCCTCTGCTGCACCTCCTCCGGCACGCTGCTGGCCGGGTAGTCCAGCCGATCGAAGCTGGTGCCATCGCTGTCCTTGTGCATGTCCAGCACTCCGTGGATGCGGACAGTACCCCGGAACACCGTGCCCTCGGGTGCGGCCTGGGTGCCCTGGACGAACTGCTCGGCCAGACAGGTGTTGCCTCCCCACTGCTGCAGCTCCGGCGGGAGGTCCACCATGGACAGGGCCGCATCAAAGGCATCACCGATCTCCTCGATGTGCTCGCGGATCTCCGCCAAGGCCTCGTGGAAACCCGCCTCGTCCTTGACCTTGAAGCCGAGGTTGGAGGAGTGTGCCTTGACCGGTTTGACCCAGAACGGGAAGTCCAGGTCGATCGAGTCGAGCGCGTGGTCGTCGAATGGGTCGAATGCGGCGAAGCCGGGCACGCACTCCGGAATGCTGGCCCGCTGCACCAGGCGGCTCCAGTACTTGTGCTCGCATTTGAGCACGCTCTCCAGGGACGGCGACGGCAATCCCCGCTCTGCGGCCAGGATCGGGGTCATCACGCTGACCGGGAAATCCCAGTGGGCGATGATCGCATCCACCGTCCCGTCGAAGGCATCCAGCTGGCGCCGGGCGGCCGCCAGCAACTCCTCGAAATCAATCTCCGCGGTCTCCACCAGGCGCTCGTAGTCCAGCACGTTGTGGAAGGCGTAGTTCTCAGCCCCGGAGACGGTCTCCAGCTCGTGCCGCTGGACCTCGGTCAAGCCCAGGACGTGGATGTTCTTCTGTTCCATCGCGCGCAACCTCTCGTCGGCGAACGGCTCTGCTCGAACCTGCTGCCACCGTAAGCACGGCCGTGGGTCGAACACAATGTGGGACCAGACGGGCGCTTCGGGCCTCAGGCCAACAGGTCCCGCCCCAACGGGCGCAACGCCTCCCCCGGGGACTGAGCCGCGAAGATGAGCGCGTAGTTCACCGCCCAGCCCTGCGCCCTGGCCCACAGGGCAGGGTCCGGAACCCGGCCGGCGTCGTAGGCGGTGACGAAGGCGCCCCGGCCGGTAGGTGAGAAATGCAACAGGGCCGAGCCCAGATCCGAGGCCGGATCCCCGGCACACAGGTCACCGAAATCCACGAGCACCGGGGAACCGGGCATGGGTCCCGGCCCGGGCCCGACGCCGGGCAGCACCGTGTTGTTCGGGTGCGGATCCCCGTGGAGCCAGACGCGAGGACCGGAGAACGGCACCGCGTCCACCGCCCGCCTCCAGACCTCGGCGAGCTGGTCCCGGCGTTCCCGGCCGAGATCGCCGACCAAGGCCTCCCACCGCTGGGCGAATCGGTCCTCGATGTCCGCCAGGCCAACCCCGCGGAAGGCGCTGGCCGGAGCATCCGTCGGTGCCGGTTGATGCAGCCCACGCAGGATGGCGGCCAGGCTGGGGGCGTAGGCATCCCGGACCTCGAGGGGCACGTGGACCGCCGGTGTCCCGTCCACCCATGGCACCACCGCCCAGCGGAACGGGTAGCCGGCGCGGGGCAATCCGGTCCGCGCCGGCGTCGGGATGGCAGGATTGGCGGGGTGGGCTCGGCCTGCGGTGCCGGACGGCGGGTTGGCCAGCTGGGACGCCAGCCGCGGCAGCCAGGCGACCTCCCGGTCGAGCAGCGCCTCGGCCCGGGCATGCCGGGGCAGGCGGAGGGCGAGGCGGCCCCCGAGCCGGACCATGGTGTTGTCCCAGCCGCGGACCGGCTCCCCCAGCGGCAGGTGCGCGAGGTCGGGGTGCTGTTCGTTCAGCAGGGCACGGACCAGCGCCGGGGCGATGACCGGCTCACCGTCACGCAACTCCCACGGCATGCTGCCCCTCTCAGGGGTGCTGATCTCTGGGCAACTGGCGGTCGAAAACGCCCCACAATTTCCCGGTTTCGGGGCAATTATGGGGCGTTCTCGACCTGCAGATACAGAGGTTGACGGGTGTTCTACTCTCTGACGCCCAACTGCTCCATCACGATCTCGCGGACCCGGGCGGCGTCCGCCTGGCCACGGGTGGCCTTCATGACCGGGCCGATCAGGGCGCCGATAGCCTGCAGCTTGCCCGCCCTGATCTTGTCCACGACGCCCGGATTCTCGGCGATGGCGGCCTCGACCGCGGCGTTCAGCGCACCGTCGTCCGAGACCACGGCGAGCGAGCGGGCCTCGACGATGGCACGCGGGGCGCCCTCGCCGTCGGCGACGAAACCGAGGACCTGCTTGGCCAGCTTGTCATTGATGGTCTTCTCGGCGATCAACGCCTCGACCTCGACCACGTCCGCCGGGGTGACCCCGAGCTCGGCGATGTCCTTCTCGGCGAGGTTGGCCAGGCGGGCGATCTCGCCCATCCACCATTTGCGGGCGGCAGAGGCACTGGCGCCGGCCTCGATGGTCGCGGCGATCTCATCCAGCACGCCGGCATTGACCACATCCCGGAACTCCTCGTCCGAGTAGCCCCAGTCCGCCTTCAGACGCTTGCGGCGCTCGGCCGGCGGCTCGGGCAGCTCGGCGCGCAGGCGCTCAATCCACTCCGTGGTCGTGTGGATCGGCACGAGGTCCGGCTCCGGGAAGTAGCGGTAGTCATCCGCGTCCGACTTGGGACGGCCGGAGGTGGTGGTGCGGGTGCCCTCCTGCCAGTGGCGGGTCTCCTGCGTGATGGATCCGCCGGCGGACAGGACGGCGGCCTGGCGCTGGATCTCGAACGTCACCGCATGGGCCACGGCCCGGGTGGAGTTGACGTTCTTCGTCTCGGTGCGGGTGCCGAACACGGTGGAGCCCTTCGGCATCAGGGACACGTTGGCGTCGCAGCGGACGTTGCCGCGTTCCATCCGCGCGTCCGAAATCCCGAGGTTCTTGACGATGTCCCGGATCTGGGTGACATAGGCCTTGGCCAGTTCGGCGGCACGCTCACCGGCACCGGTGATCGGCTTGGTGACGATCTCCACCAGCGGCACACCGGCGCGGTTGTAGTCCACCAGCGAGGAGGCGGCGTCCTGGATCCGGCCCGAGGCCCCACCCTGGTGGGTCAGCTTGCCGGCGTCCTCCTCCATGTGAGCCCGCTCGATCTCCACTCGGAAGACCGTGCCGTCCTCGAGCTCGACATCCAGCCAGCCGTCATGGGCGATCGGATCGTCGTACTGAGAGGTCTGGAAGTTCTTCGGGGTGTCCGGGTAGAAGTAGTTCTTCCGGGCAAAGCCGCAGACCTCCGCGATCTGGCAGTTCAGCGCCAGGCCGAGCTTGATGGAGTACTCCACCGCGGTCCCGTTGACCACCGGCAGCACGCCCGGAAGGCCGAGGTCCACCGGGGTCACGTTGGTGTTCGGTTCGTCTCCGAAGCCGTTGGGCGCCGAGGAGAACATCTTGGTCCTGGTGTTGAGCTCCACATGGACCTCGAAGCCGAGTACGGGATCGTACTGGGCCATGGCCTCCTCGAACGCGAGCACCTCGTCGGTGACGGCGGCCATCAGTTCTCTCCTCCTGCGGTTGCGGTAGCGGGGGCGTTTCCAACGCCGGCCGGTGCGGCCGTATTCGCGGTGGCCAGTTCCGGGGCCTGGGCCCAGAACGGGGTGCCCCAGGCCTCCTCGAGGCGGGACTCGAGGGCGGCGGCGGCGCGGTACATGATGGCGTCGCCCCGGGCGGGGGCCAGGAACTGGATGCCCACGGGCAGGCCCTCGGACAGTCCGGCCGGCACCGAGATGCCGGGGATGCCGGCCAGGTTGGCGGGGATGGTGGCGATGTCGTTGTTGTACATCGCCACCGGGTCGTCCAGCTTCTCACCCAGCGGGAAGGCGGTGACGGGCGAAGTCGGCGAGATCAGCACGTCCACCTGCTCGAACGCGGCGGCGAAGTCGCGCTGGATCAGGGTGCGGACTTTCTGGGCCGAGCCGTAGTAGGCGTCGTAGTAGCCCGCCGAGAGCGCGTAGGTGCCCAGGATGATGCGGCGCTTGACCTCGTCGCCGAAGCCGGCCGCACGGGTGGCACCCATGACCTGTTCGATGGTGCCGCCTCCATCCGGGACCACGCGGTTGCCGAACCGGACGCCATCGAACTTGGCGAGGTTGGAGGAGACCTCCGAGGGCATGATCAGGTAGTAGGCGCCCAGGGCGTAGCCGAGGTGCGGGCAGGAGACCTCGGAGACCTCTGCCCCGGCGTCCTTGAGCACCTGTACCGACTCCTGGAAGCGGGCCAGCACCCCCTCCTGGAACCCTTCGCCCTCAAGCTCGGCGATGATGCCGATGCGCAGGCCGGCGAGTTCGCCGTTGCGGGCGGCCTCGAGCAGTCCGTCCATGGGCTCGGGCAGCGAGGTGGAGTCCTTCGGGTCATGACCGCCGATGAGCTCCTGCAGGGCGGCGGCGTCGGAGACAGTACGGGTCACCGGGCCCACTTGGTCCAGGGAGGAGGCCATGGCGATGACGCCATAGCGGGACACCGCGCCGTAGGTGGGCTTGGCGCCCACGGTGCCGGTGACGGCGCCGGGCTGGCGGATCGAGCCGCCGGTGTCAGTGCCGAGAGCCAGGGGGGCCATGAAGGCCGCCACCGCGGCGGCGGAGCCACCCCCGGAGCCGCCGGGGATCCGGTCCAGGTCCCAGGGGTTGCGGGTGTCACCGAACGCGGAGTGCTCGGTGGACGAACCCATGGCGAACTCGTCCAGGTTGGTCTTGCCGAGGATGGGCAGGCGGGCCGCGCGGATCTTCTCCACCACAGTGGCGTCATAGGGGCTCATCCAGCCCTCGAGCATCTTGGAGGCGGCGGTGGTCGGCTGGCCGACGGTGACGATGAGGTCCTTCACCGCGATGGGGACGCCGGCCAGCGGGTGCAGGTCTTGGGCCGCGGTGCCGCCGGCGGCACGGATGGCGTCCACCTCGGCGGCCACGGCGAGCGCCTCCTCGGTGTTGACGTGCAGGAAGGCGTGCACGCCTCGGCTTGCGGCAGTACCTGGGCCATCAGCCGGGCCATCCACCTCGGCAATGCGGTCCAGGTGGGCCTGGGTGAGTTCCACCGAGGTGATCTCGCCGGCACGCAGCCGCTCGGCCATCTGCAACGCGGTCAGCTTGATGAGGTCCTTCGGGGACAGTTCAGTCACATCAGTCACGCCGATCACTCCCCGTCCAGGATCGCCGGGACCTTGAACTGGCCATCCTCGGCGTCCGGTGCCATGGCGAGTGCCTGCTCCTGGGTGAGCATGCCCGAGGGCACGTCCTCGCGGAACACGTTGCGCAGCGGGATCGGGTGGGACGTGCGCGGCACGTCCTGGCCGGCGACTTCGCTGACCGAGGCGATGGCATCCATGATGAAGGCGAGCTCTCCGGACATCTTGTCCAGTTCGTTCTCGTCCATCCGGATGTGGGCCAGTCGCGCCAAATGGGCGACGTCCTCACGGGTGATGGCGGACATGAATCTCCTGTGGTTTCCACATGTGGTGGTCTGACGTGTCTGGTGTGCCAGAGACCGGTTCGGTCACCCAGTCTAGTGCGGAGTACTGCCGCGCTGGGTTCGGCGCCGGGTTCAGACCGAGCGCCGGTAGACCCAGTACAGGGGGTCCTCGCCCGACGTCGGCATCTGGCCGATGTCCGAGAGTCGCCAATCCCGTTCGGGCACCCGGACGAATCCCTCCGATTCGTAGAGCCGGTGCGCCCCGGTCATGGTCTCCATGGTGGTCAGCACGACGGCGGCGACCCCCTCCAACTGTTCGGCGCGATCGATGGCGGCGCGGACCAGGGCCCGGGCCACCCCGCGGCGCTGCACGCGCGGGTCCACGGCGAGCATCCGGAACTCCAGTTCGCCCTCACGGGCGGTCTCGGACATCGGCATTCCCGGCAGGGTCAGGACCACCGAACCGGCGATGATGCTTCCCGCCGCTCCGGGATCCGGCGGACCGGCCAGCGCAGTCGTTTCCACCTCTCCGACGAGGACGCGTGCCTGACGTGCCCGGGTGGCCACGTCCTGGAGGTTCGCGATGTACTCGTCCTCAGGGTCGATATGACCGCCGTCGATGTAGGAGGTCACCGTGAGGTGCGCGATCTCCTCATGGTCCTCCGCCCGGGCGTCACGTACCGTGACGCCCGGCACGCGTGAGGCCGGCTGTGGCCACCCGGCGGCTCGGATGGCCGGGTGCAGGTCTTCGGTGGGGTCGGCGTTCTCAAGGCGTTCGTGCGGCACGGCTGAATCCTACGCCGAGCAGACGGTCGGCGGCGTAGGCGAGGGAGATCCCGACGGCGTAGGCCATCAGGTCCGCGACACCGAACGTGGTGCCCAAGACCAACCGGAGGGGCGGCCACAGCGCACCGAGGCCAGCCGAGAGGCCGGTGAGCTGGAGCAGCTCGACCGCCAGGCACCCCGCCAGTGCCAGTCCGGCCACGAGGGCCCGGGGCCGGGCCGGCAGCACCAGGGCGATCAGCAGGTGGATCAGCACGGCATACAGGGCGTCGCCGGCCGGTCCCGTCCAGGCCGCCGTGCTGAGGGTGCGGATGCCCAGCCCGAGGGCGATGGTCAGGGGGACTGCGACACCGAGGAGCCGGCGCCTGGCATGGGTGGGGACGGCCCTACTCGGCTCTGAAATGACGGCCCCCTTCCCGGAGGTGGTCGGGCTTTGGTTGAGTGTAGACGGCTTGTGGGCGGACAGCGCGCCGGTCCTCGCGGCTGCGCAGAGGCGTGATAGTCCTGAACCGATGCGCGAATCACTCATTCTCCCGATCCTTCTGGCCCCTCTGCTGTTCACGGGGTGCAGCCCTGTTGCGGACGCCGAGCCCGCGGCCTCCAATGCCTCGTCCACGGCTCGAGCCTTGGCCCATCTCGAGGACCGATTCTCCGGCCGGGTGGGTGTCTACGCCGTGGACACCGGGACGGGCGAAGAGGTCCAGTACCGCGCGGACGAGCGTTTCGGTTATGCCTCGACGCACAAGGTGTTCTCGGCTGCCGCCGTGCTCGCCCAGAGTGAGCCGCCGGACCTGGACCAGCGGATCCACTACTCCGCCGAGGACCTGGTGGTGAACTCGCCGATCGCCGAACAGCACGTGGAGACGGGTATGACCCTGGATCAGGTCATCGGGGCAGCCATCAGTCACAGCGACAACACTGCCGGAAACCTGCTCTTCGATGCGCTCGGTGGCCCGGAGGACCTGCAGGACGCTGTGGCCCGCAGCGGTGACAAGATCACTTCCGTGGACCGGGTGGAGCCGGAGCTGAACGAGTGGGCCCCCGGGGAGACCCGGGACACCACGACGCCGCGCCAGGCCGCCGAGAATCTCCGCGGGTACGCCCTGGGGGACACCCTCGAACCGTGGGCGCAAGACGAGTTGCTGGCGTCCATGCGGGCCTCCGAGAACAGCGAGGGGCTCATCCGGGCCGCCGTGGCGGAGGACGACTCCTGGACGGTGGCCAACAAGAGCGGGGCAGGGCTGGGCCACGGCACCCGCAACGACCTCGCCGTCATCGAGCGGGCGGAGGGGACGCCCCTCGTGGTGGCCGTCTACACCAATCTCGATGACCCGGAGGGGCAGTTCCAGGACGACTTCGTGGCCGAGGCCGCCACCGTGGCCGTCGAGGAGCTGACCTGAGATGCCGACCTGGAACCCGGCGATGTTCACCGGCCTGAGTGCTTTTCCCCTCACGCCCCTCCACCACGACGCACTGGATGAGCCAGCCTTCATCGGACTGGTGGAGCGTCTGGTGGCCGCCGGCGTCGATTCCATCACCGCTCTCGGCTCCACGGGGTCGTACGCGTACCTGGACCGGGACGAGCGCGCCCGGGTGGCCCGCGCCGCCGTCGCGCATGCCGGGGATGTGCCCGTCTTCGTGGGCATCGGTGCCACCCGGACCTCGCAGGTCCTCGCCCATGCCGAGGCGGCACAGGAGGCTGGCGCCGCAGGACTGCTGCTGGCGCCGGTGAGCTACCAGCCGCTGACCGAGGATGACGTATTCGAATTGTTCCGGGCGGTGACGAGCCATTCGTCCGTGCCGGTGGTCGTCTACGACAACCCGCGCACTACGCGCTTCACCTTCACCACCGAGCTATACGCTCGGATCGCCGCACTGCAGGGGATCGCGTCCATCAAGGTCCCGGGTGTGCCCGCTGATCCGGAGGCCGCCCGAGCGCACGTCCAGCAGATCCGCGCTGTTCTTCCGCCTGAGGTGACCATTGGCGTCTCCGGGGATGCCCACGCGGCAGACGGCCTGCTCGCAGGCTGCGACGCCTGGTACTCGGTCATCGCCGGGACCCTGCCCGAGGCGGCCTTGAGGATCGTCCGGGCCGCCCAGAGCTCCCCAGCGCAGGCACGGGCGGAGTCCGAGCGCCTTGCTCCGCTCTGGGACCTCTTCGCCCGGCACGGCGGGGGCATCCGGGTGATGGCCGCCGTGGCGGAGCAGCTGGGTCTGGCGCAGGAGTCCAGCCTGCCGCTGCCCCTGCTGGGTCTGACGGAGGACCATCGAGCCGAGGTGGCGCGGGTGATCGCGGGGCTCGACGTGGAGCAGTAGACACCGCAGCCGTCAGGCGTTGGCGACCGCCTGGGTCTCGCGGCCCTGAACTGCCGACGAACCGAGGTCACTCTTCGCCAGGACTGTGCCTGCCTCCACGGATCACGCTCTTCCACCTCGCGGCTCCCCTGCTGGTCTTCGGCGAGGTCCGGCGTCAGGGTCTGGCCGAAGAGTGGCAGACCACGATCTTCAGCGACGACGGCGCACCGGTCCGCAGTGCCGAAGGCGTGCTCCTGGACGATCTGGCTGGACCCGAGGTCGTGGCGACGGCAGACCTCCTCGTCCTGCCGTCGTGGCCGGCGGACCTGCCGCCCGTGCCCGACTCCCTCGTCACCCTGGTGCGAGGGGCACACGAGCAGGGCGCCGCCGTGGCCGGCCTCTGCCTGGGCGCCTTCCCGGTGGCGGCCAGTGGTGTCCTGGGTGAGCGAGTGATCGTGACCCACTGGGGCAGCAGCGACGCGCTCGCCCGCGCCTACCCGGCTGTGCCAGTCCAGAACTCCGCCCTGTATATCGACCACGGGGACGTCCTGACCTCCGCCGGGACGGCATCCGCCTTGGATGCCTGCCTGCACATCGTGCGCACGCGGCTGGGCTCAGCGGCCGCGGCCCAGGTCGCCCGGCACCTGGTCATCGCCCCGCACCGGGAAGGCGACCAGGCTCAGTACATTGATCGGCCGCTGCCCGAGCACGAGGGCGCCGGTCCGGTGGCCGAAGCCATGGACTGGGCCCTGGCACATCTGGATGAGCACCTTGACGTGGGGAGAATGGCTGAACGCGCCCATATGAGCACGCGCAATTTCGCCCGCCGCTTCCGGGAGGTCACCGGAACCAGTCCCGCCAAGTGGCTACTGTCCCGCCGCCTGGATGACGCTCGGCGCCTGCTGGAGACCACCGAGTGGAGCATCAGCCGGATTGCCGCCTCCTGCGGATTCGGCAGCGCCGTCACCTTCCGACAGAACTTCACGGCCGTCTTCTCCACCACGCCGACCTCCTACCGGCGCAGGTTCACGGCCTAGTCACGTGCGTCCTCAGGTTGCGGGTGCTCATCGTGGCGATCGCAGCGACGAGCGTGACGGCGGCCTCAGACTGGGGCATCACCTCGGTCGTGAGCCCGCGGAGCAGGTCCGCCTTGGGGAAGCGGACCGGTCAGCCGATCTCGAGCAGGCCGCGCAGGGTGGCGAACGACTCCGGCACCACCGTGTAGTGCGCCCACTTGCCGCGCTGCTCCCGGGCGAGCAGGCCGGCGTCGACGAGCTTCTTCATGTGGTGGCTGACGGTGGACTGGCTGATGCCCAGGTCCTCGGTGAGGTCACACGCGCACACCGCCTCGCACCCCTGCGCCGCCACGTGGGACAACAGGCGCAGTCGCATGGGGTCGGCCAGGGCCTTGAACATGCCCGCTGAGCTCCGCGCCTCATCGGCACCAATCGGACCGACTCCCAGGGAGCAGCACTCGGATATACCGGAGGCTGCGCGGTGGCCGTGGGTGATGCCCACGGCATCAAGGGAGGTCTGGGTAGCTGTCGGAACCATCACCCGATCTTACATTGACGCGCATCGATATGACCAGTAGTGTTCCCATCGATGGTTATCGATACGAGAGATGGGCCTGCATGAGCACCGCCACCGCCCCCGCCCTGCAGCAACCGGTGATGAAGGAGATGTCCTTCCTCGACCGTTGGCTGCCGGCCTGGATCCTGTTGGCTATGGTCGTCGGGCTGGCCCTGGGCCGGTTGATCCCCGGCCTGAACACTGCCCTGGAAGCGGTGAAGATCGGCGAGGTGTCCCTCCCGATCGCCATCGGCCTGCTGGTGATGATGTACCCGGTGCTGGCCAAGGTCCGCTATGACGAGACCCACCGCGTCGCCGGAGACAAGCGGCTTATGATCACTTCCTTGGCCCTGAACTGGATCGTCGGTCCGGCCCTGATGTTCACTCTGGCCTGGATGCTGCTGCCCGACCTGCCGGAGTACCGCACCGGGCTGATCATCGTCGGCCTGGCGCGCTGCATCGCGATGGTCTTCATTTGGAACGACCTGGCCTGCGGGGACCGGGAGGCCGCCGCGGTTCTGGTGGCCATCAACTCCGTCTTCCAGGTCTTCGCCTTCGGCGCCCTGGGCTGGTTCTACCTCCAGGTGCTTCCGTCCTGGCTGGGGTTGCCGACCACGTCGGCCGACTTCTCCGTCTGGTCGATCGTGCTCAGCGTCCTGATATTCCTGGGTATTCCCCTGTTGGCAGGGTTCCTCACGCGTCACTTCGGCGAGAAGGCCAAGGGTCGGGACTGGTACGAGAACCGCTTTCTGCCCCGCATCGGCCCGTGGGCCCTCTATGGACTGCTGTTCACCATCGTGCTGCTGTTCGCCCTGCAGGGCGAGGCCATCACCACCAACCCATGGGACGTCGCCCGGATCGCCCTGCCGTTGCTGGCCTACTTCGTGTTCATGTTCGGCATCAGCCTCATCGCGTCCAAGGCCGTCGGGCTGAACTACGCCAAGTCCACCACCGTGGCCTTCACTGCCGCCGGCAACAATTTCGAGCTGGCCATCGCCGTGGCCATCGGCACCTTCGGCGTCACGTCCGGCCAGGCCCTGGCCGGCGTCGTGGGACCCCTGATCGAGGTGCCGGTACTGGTGGGACTCGTCTATGTGTCCCTGTGGGCCGGCCGCAAGCTGTTCCCCGGCGACCCCACCGCCCCCGCCCTCGCTGAGACCGCCTCCGCGGCACGAGCCTGAACCGTCTTGCCCGACAGGAGGCCTGTAGAGATGACCACCGAGCCACGATCCTCATCCCGTCCGTCCGTGCTGTTCGTCTGTGCCAAGAACGGAGGCAAGTCACAGATGGCGGCAGCCTTGATGGAACACCACGCCGCCGGCGCCGTTGAGGTCCACTCCGCCGGCACCAGCCCGGGAGAGACGATCAACGCGCTTTCGGCCGAGGTCATCGCCGAAGGCGGGGCCGACATGTCCGCCGGGCGCCCCAAGCCCATCGACCCGGACCTGCTGGCACGCGTGGACCGGGTGGTCGTTCTGGGCGGTGAGGCCCACGTCGAGCCGGTCGACGGAATGACCGGCACCATCGAGACCTGGCACACCGACGAGCCCTCCGCCCGTGGCATCGAAGGGACGGAACGCATGCGCCTGGTCCGAGACGACGTCGACGCCCGCGTCAGGGCACTGCTCGCCGAACTCACCGGCACCACCGAGGACACGACCGACCGACCGGCGGTCCTCTTCGTCTGCGTGCACAACGCCGGCCGCTCCCAGATGGCGGCTGCCTACCTGTCCCACCTGGCCGAGGGCCGGATCGAGGTCCGCTCTGCTGGCTCGGCACCGGCCGATTCGGTCAATCCGGCAGCCGTGGAGGCAATGGCCGAGGAAGGCATCGACATCAGCGCGAACCAACCCAAGGTGCTGTCCGAGCAGGCCGTGAAGGACTCGGACGTGGTCATCACCATGGGGTGCGGAGACGCCTGTCCGTTTTTCCCCGGCAAGCGCTATGAGGACTGGAAGCTCGAAGACCCGGCCGGCCAGGGCCTCGAGGGCGTGCGTCCCATCCGCGATGACATTAAGGCCCGAATCCAGCAGCTCATCACCGAGTTGCTGCCCCACCAACCCTTTGGCCCCCTCCCGTCACCGTGACGAACGGGCCCGGTGCCGACGGACGGCGGCCCGGTTCGCACACCGCACTGAGCAGTACCGCTGGCGGCCGTTGCGGGTGACGTCCACTACGACGTTGCGGCAGGGCTCGCCGGCACAACGTCCCAGCCGGTGCATCCCCCGCGTAGCCAGGTGCAACGAGGTCCCGACGCTGATGACAGCACGCAGGACGAAGGGCATCGAGTCGTTCTCGTCCCGGTAGTGCAGGTGCCAGCCCTCGCCGTCGTGATCGGTCAGGCGTGGGTAGGCCGCGGCCGCCGCCATCTGCTCGTTCAGCAACTGGGCACGCTCACCGTCCTCCGGCGCATCGACGACGCGCAACCAGTCCTCCACCACCGCCCCGGTCCCCGAATGGTCGTCCCGTCCGGGCGGGAAGACCATGGTCATCCCGAAGGCACGGGTCCGATCCTCGATGCCCTGGCGGTCATCAGGCCACTCGTTGGCCAGGGAGGCCGCGAGCAGAACCGCATATTCACCGTAAGGGTTGAGGTGCATAACGCCATTACATCACGATGGTTGCATGACCTCACCTCACACGTTGCCACTGCCCCTCCAGGAAGACCTGACCACCCGGCACGAGCATGGGTGGCGCGTGGAATCGCGGCATCTGACGTCCGATGGACTGGTGCTCTATGTGCGTTGCGCGGGCTGCGGAGCCCTCCGGGTCGATGCCCAGGGCCACCAGGGCCTGCCGCCCACGGCGTTGAGCCACGAGGTCGGAGTCAGTCCGCCGGCGTGGCCCGCCGGATGATGGCCTTCGCGCGGTCAAACGTCTCCGCATCCTTCGCCACGAAGTGCCCGTCGGCCGTCACCACCGTGGGCACGGTCTCATTGCCCTGGTGGTAGAGGCGGACGCGGGCGGCGGCCTCAGTCTCGTCCCAGATGTTCACCCAGTACGGGATGTCCCGTCCGTCGGAGCCGAGCTCGCGGATGAGCCGAGCGCAGAACTGACAGCCTGGCCGCCAGAAGACCACCACACCGCCGTTGGCCAAGTGCTCATCGATCCCAGAAACTGGACGGGACTGAACCTGCGTGGTGGAGACGAAGCGCAGCGCGAAGAACAGCAGGACGGCCGCGGCCACATAGTTCAGTGGTCCCCGCCCGATGAGGCCCCAGTAGGCGAACAACGCTCCCACCAGCAGCATGAGGGCGGGCAGGAGCCAGGGCTTGGAGAACAACTGACGCATGGACTCAGACTCCTGCGGGCGGCATCGGCAACAACCGCTGTGCCCGTGGGCCCGACTGGCCAGCCGGCTCCGACGGGTCCGACGGGTCCAGCACCCCGGCCACCGTCCAGTCCGGGTGGTGGGTACCGTCCCCGGAGGCAGGTCGCCGTACCGGCACCCCGGCCTCCTCGGCGATCAGGGCCCCGGCGGCCCAGTCGTGTTCCTGGATGCCGAACTCGGCGTAGGCGTCGAGCGTGCCGTCGGCGACCATGCACAGGTCCAGGGCCGCCGCCCCGATGCGCCGCACGTCCCCGAAGTGGGGCATGAGCGCCGTCAGAGCCCCGAGTTGGAAGTCGCGGCGCTCCCCCGCGTAGGCGAAGCCCGTGGCCAGCAGTCGGCCGGAACGGCCCACGAGGGGCCCGTTCAGGCGCACCGGCTCCCCAGAGGCCGGCGGGAGCTCCGCCTGGGGGATCCCAGGAGTGTCCACGGTGGAGAAGGCCCCTCCACCGGCGGAGGCATACCAGGTGCGGCCCAGGGCGGGCGCGACGACGGCCCCGGCCAACCAGCGCGTCTCGCCTGCCGCCGCCGGCCCCTCCACCGCCACGGAGGTGCAGAACTGGGCGATCCCCCGGATGAAGTTCGTGGTGCCATCCAACGGGTCGATGGACCAGCGGTAACCTGAGGGGTGCTCCGGCTCGGTGTGGCCGTACTCCTCACCGGAGATCGCGTCGTTCGGGCGGTAGGCGGTGATGACCTCACGCACCGCCTGCTCCGCGCGGCGGTCGTAGTCCGTGACCCAGTCCGAGCTCGAGGACTTGGTGACCGCGCCGAGTTCGGCTCGCGTGGCCGGCGTCGGACCCAGCGGGCGTTCGGCGAGCACAGCCGCGCCTGCGCGGGCCGCGGCCCGGGCGACGGCCAGCAGTCCCTGGGCGCTCATACGGTCTCCTCGGTGGTTGCGAACTCAGTGTCGGTCTCAGCGTCCGTGCCGGCGTCAGTCTCTTCAGGGCCGTCAGGGTCCGGCGGCCCCTCGGCCAGCAGCGTCCGGAACCCCTCCTCGTCCAGCACCGTGACACCGAGGGACTCCGCCTTGTCCAGCTTGGACCCGGCATTCTCCCCGGCGACAAGGTAGTCGGTCTTCTTGGAGACAGACCCCGAGGCCTTGCCCCCACGGACGATGATCGCCTCCTTCGCGGAATCCCGGCTGAAGGTCTCCAGCGACCCGGTCACCACGATCGTCAACCCCTCCAGGGTGCGTGGGGTGTCCTCGTCCTGTTCGTCCTCCATCACGACGCCGGCCGCGTGCCAGCGCGCGACAATCTCCCGGTGCCACGGTTCGGCAAACCAGTCGATGACCGCCTCGGCGATGATCGGCCCGACACCGTCGACGTCCGCGAGCCGCTGTTGTGCCGCGGCACGGCGCTCGTCCGCTGCCGGTGCTTCCGTCCCGTCGTGCCCCGCGGACCCTTCCGTTGCCAGCGCCTGGATCGCCTGCAGGGAGCCGAACGCAGTGGCCAGGGAGCGGGCCGCCGTCGGGCCCACGTGCCGGATCGAGAGCGCGACAAGCACCCGCCACAGCGGTTGGGCCTTCGCCTTGTGCAGTTCCTGGAAGAGCCGGCGGGTGTTCGCGGTCGGCTCCGAGGGCTTCTTGGCGGTGCCCTGCGTCCAGAAGTACGGCTTGAGTTCCCATTCTCCCGAGGGCACGGTCTTGCCTGTCTCAGGATCCTTCTTCCGCTTCTCCCGCCAGACCATGACCTCGGCCAATCGACGCTGGGCGTCCGTCAAACCGTCCTCGCCGACCGCGGATACCGGGTGTTCCGGGGGCAGGTTGTCCGCCAGGTCGAAGAGCTCGGCGTCCTCCGTGATGACGCCCGGCCCCTCGGGACGCACGTGCTGATTGCTCTGCGCCGGATCCGGCCCCGGGCCGTTGGTCAGCCAGAGGGCGGCCTCCTCGCCGAGCGCCTCGATATCGAAGGCCCCGCGGGAGGCGGCGTGCTCGATGCGGCCGGTGAGCTGGGCCGGGCAGGAGCGGGCATTGGGGCAGCGCAGGTCCACATCCCCTTCCTTGGCCGGCGCGAGGGTGGTGCCGCAGGACGGGCACTCGGTGGGCATGACGAACTCGCGCAGCTGGTCCTCTCCGACCGATCCGGTCCCCTCCACCTGAGTCTTGCCCTCACGCAGGGGCAGCACCGGACCGACGATCTCCGGGATAACGTCCCCGGCCTTGCGCAACACCACCGTGTCCCCGATGAGCACGGCCTTGGCCTTGACGACGTCCTGGTTGTGCAAGGTTGCCATCGAGACGGTGGAGCCGGCCACGAGGACGGGCTCCATGACGGCATACGGGGTCACGCGGCCGGTGCGTCCCACGTTGACCCTGATGTCCAGCAGCCTCGTGTGGACCTCTTCCGGCGGGTACTTGTAGGCCGCCGACCAGCGGGGCACGCGCGAGGTGTGGCCCAGGGCCCGCTGCAATGCGAAGGAGTCGACCTTGATGACGATGCCGTCGATCTCATGGACGAGGTCATGGCGCTGATTGCCGTTGTCCTCGATGAACCCCAGGATTCCACCGTCACTGCCGCTGCCCTTGCCGCCATCCCCCTTCTCGCCCTCTCCCTCGAGAGAGTCCACGATCTTCGTGTACGGACTGGTGGGCAGGCCCCAGGAGGCCAGGAGGTCATAGGTGGCGTGCTGGGACTCGGCTTCGAGGCCGGTGTGGGCGCCGATGCCGTGCACGAACATGCTCAGGGGCCGCTTGGCCGTCTCCGCGGGATCCTTCTGCCGCAGGGAGCCTGCCGCGGAGTTGCGGGGGTTCGCGAAGGGTGCCAGGCCATCACGCACCCGCTGCTCGTTGAACGTACGGAAATCCGCGCTGGGCATGAAGATCTCCCCGCGGACCTCCACCTCGGACGGCCAGCCGGATCCGGCGAGCTGCTGCGGGATGTCCTTGATGGTCATGACGTTGTGCGTGACGTCCTCACCGGTGGTGCCGTCCCCCCGGGTGGCGGCCCGGACGAGTTTGCCGTCCCGGTAGAGCAGGTTCACGGCGAGCCCGTCGATCTTGACCTCGACGAGCCAGCGGACACCCTGTGCTGCGGCGCCGGGCGCGATCTTCTCGATCGAGGCGGAGGTCTTCGCGTACCAGGCGCGCAGCTCCTCAATGGAGAACAGGTCGTCCAGTGAGTACATGCGGGCCAGATGGGTCACCGGGGCGAAGGCGGCGGAGGCCTCCCCTCCGACCTCCTGGGTGGGCGAGTCGTTGGAGACGATCTCCGGATGCAGTGCCTCCAGGTCCTCCAGCCGACGGAAGAGCGCGTCATACTCGGCGTCCGAGACCAGCGGGGCGTCGTTCTGGTAGTACGCCGTACGGTGCTTGCGGACCTCGTCCACGAGGTGCTCGTACTGCTCGCGCAGGGATTCCGGCGGGATGTCCCCCGCTTCGGGCTGGACGGCGGAATCGACCTGTGGATCGACGCTCGGATCCGTGATGTTCTTCTGCTCGCTGCTCACCGGTCCAGCCTAGCCGGGTGCACCCCTGGGATAACCCTCTGCCAGACCGTGAGCGCTCATCGGACTTGGGCCGCTCCGAGCACCGTGCCCTCGGCGTCCAGGGCTTCGACGACGGCGTAGGGCAGGTCCGCGGCATCGTCCGGAACCGGGATGACCGTCTCGAAGCCCTCGCGGTCGACGACGGCGTGCTCGGTGGCGCTGCCCTCGTCCTCTCCGGCCACCAGCCGCCAGCGGCTGACTTCGGTGGCTCCGTTCCAGGAGACGTGGGCGAGCCGTTCACCGTCGCGCTCCTGCACGGTGACGTCAGGCTCGGCCGCTGGCCGTCCTTCCCAGGCGAACTTGTACGCCCGGTAGCTGCCGCCACCGCCCTCGAACTCGTCTCCCCTGCATTCATCGCCGTGGCAGACGTCGTAGATGAGTTCGCCGTCGGACGTGTATTCGGAGTAGTGCGGGCGGGCACCCCAGCCGATCAGCATGTTCCCGTTGGCCAACTGCTGCGCGTTGGCCATGGAACTGGCCACCCGGTCGGCGGGCGGCAGGTACTCGGTGACCACTTCCGCGGTCATCGCGTCTCCATCCAGGGCCAGGCGTAGACCGCGGGAGGACTCGTCATCACTGCCACCGTGGGAGTGGTTGTCCAAGAGGGTCAGCGTGCCGTCCGGACTCCGCTGTGCATCGTGCTGCCAGGAGAACTCGGCGCCCTCACCCATCTCGAAGTCGCTGGCCGAGCCACCCAGGGTCCATTCCACTGCGCCGGTGGCGCGGTCCAGCTTGTACACCGCGTTGGTGTGGCGGGCCGAGACCAGCAGAGAGCCGTCATGGTCCTCCGTCACGGAGTTGATGTGGAAGTAGTCGAAAGGGTGCTCCTCAGTGCCGAGCTCGGGCGGGCCTCCCTGTCCCTCGGAGGCCTCGGAGGTCTCGGCCTGTGCTGACTCCTCAGCCTCCTCCTCCAGTTCTGCCTGTTCGTCATCGAAGTCGAGCAGGGTCTCCGTGAGGGGAACATGACCGATGGCGCTCCATTCGAAGAGCACGTCCCCGCTGGCGATGTCGACCTCCTGGATCACCGCGTCCTGGATGTAGCCGTCCTCCGGGCCTCCCACCGCCCTGAGGTCTGCCGGTGCCGGCTCGTAGGCGGCGATCAGCATGGTGTCCTCCGGCGTGATCGTCGTGTCGTGGAAATCCGCCTGTCCAGGCGGCAGGGAGCCGCCAGTGGTGACGCGGGCGATCTCCTCATAGGACTGGTCGAGGACGATGACCTCGCCGTCGCCCATGCCGCCG
Source organism: Citricoccus alkalitolerans (assembly GCF_039528175.1). Taxonomy (NCBI): domain Bacteria; kingdom Bacillati; phylum Actinomycetota; class Actinomycetes; order Micrococcales; family Micrococcaceae; genus Citricoccus; species Citricoccus alkalitolerans. The sequence goes on along the minus strand of NZ_BAAALH010000001.1, from coordinate 304,143 downwards.
TCACTGGTCCCCTCGTAGACGGTGAGCACTGGTTCACCTTGATACTCCTGGACCCGCAGGTCGAAGGGATTGTCCTCGGGATCGTCATCCTCGGCCGGGTTCATCCACACCAGGTCCCCACGGGCATCCAGGATCATGGCCCCGTCCGAGGGCGTCGCCGAACCATAATTCGGAGTCAGGAACGTGAACTCCTCCGAATGCTCGTACTCGTCCGACCACGCGGGACCGCGGGAGATCTCCACCACCGGGGGTTTGAGGTCCGGGCGGCTCACGAAACTCTGGTGCGGAATCGGCTGCTTCCCCGTTGCCGCCCCACCCCCACCGTCAGCCGTGCAGGCGGAGACCGCGAGCACCACGCTCAGTGTCGCTGACGCCGCAAGCACCCGAGAAGGCTGCTCGTCCCCGTTTCCAGACCCGCCACGCATGTGTTGTGTCTACCGTGCACGGCAGTGCCGTGCCAAGCCTCGGTCGCCGGTGGCCGGAGGTCCATGCGCGCCAGAGGCGCTCTTCGATCCTGTGGACCGCAGCGAACTCCGCCGGGACATGCTCAGCGACGGCGGCGCAACCGGAATCAGTCCTCGTCGCCGAGGGCTTGGTCCAGTAGCGGCAGGTCATCCGGAGTGACCAGGTGGGAGGTCACGGCGTGCTCCACGAGCCGGGCACGGCGGTTCGTGGCCAGTTTGCCGCCGCCGCCCCGCAGTCCGGCCACACCCACGCGGTCCAACTTGTCGCAAACGTTGTCCAGCTTCCGATTGAACCGGGTCAGCGGCCAGCCCAGCCTCTTTGCGGCATTGGCGGAGGACGGCACCGTGGAGAATCCGGTGCCGCCGCGGCGCAGGATCGGCTCGGCCAGGGCCACGATGAGTGCCTTCTGGGCCGGGGTGAAGATCACCGGGCCGATGGTGGTCTCCCCCACCGCGTCATTGCCGTTGGACTGCTGCAGGAACGAGGGGCTCTTCAAGTGCGCAGAGAATTCATAAGTGGTCGGCCCGGCCGTGAACACCACGTTCAGTTGACCGAAGACCAACGGGATGCGGGAACCGGGCGAGACCCACGCCTGCATGCCGCCGGAGGAGTCCGCCACTGTAGCGGAGATCATGGTGCCCACGTTGGACAGCCACCACAGCCCGTCGATCTGCCGGATCTCCATGAAACGGCGGTGCAGGTACGGATTGTCGTCGATCTCCAAGTCACCCTCGCGGCCGATGGTGAACACCTGGCCGGGCACGACCTCGTACCATTCGCCGACAAAGTCGATCGACAGCGCCGCCGAGCTGCCCCCACTCGGCTGCCGGTCCACGTGGTCCTGCTCGTCAGGCTCGACCCGCGAAGTCGGCCCGAACCGTTGTCCTTGCCCGTCCACGCTCATCGCCACTCCCCCTTGGTTGAAGATCTCAGTCCCATGATGCCGGTCAAACCTGTCAAGAGCCGCCATTGCGACGCCGCGGCGGTTCCGTGCCGTGGCCAGCCCGTCCGTGAGTTCCCTGCCGCGCCGGACGAACAGCCACTGCCGTCAGTCCACACATCCCACGGTCGGGTCCGATTGCTTCCCGTTGGACCGGATCACCACGACCTCGATGCACGTCCGGTCCTCCTCCAGCACGGGGGTGGTGGCAGTGGTCTCGTCCGCGGTGGTGATCCGCCCCTGTCCGGTGGCCGTGGACGTCCTCCACATGTAGGTGTCCCCGTCCTTCGGATCAGGGTTCTCCCAGCTGAACACGGCATCGGCACCGTCCACGGTGGCCGTCACGTTCTCGGCCGCCGCCACGGGATCCTCGGGTTCCGGGAGCGGCAGCCCCGGTGACTCACTGATGAAGGTGGGGTCCGGGTCTTCCCGCGGTTGGACGGCCATGCTGTTCGCCAGCCAGACGGCACCCACGATCCCCAGCACCAGAACCACGAGCGAGGCGATGATGCCGACCTTGTTCTCTCCCATCCAGGCGGCGAACGGCGAACCCGCCGGTTGATCCTCCACGCGCCGTGCGGTGGTGCCGTCAGGCTCCCACTCTCCGCCGGCGTCGGGATAGGACCTCTGCGGGCGCGACGGCGCGCGGGATCCCGCCAGGCCGCCGCCGATGCGCCCGCCCATGATGGTCGGGTCGTCGTCTGGGGTCGGACCGGCCGGCGTCGTTCCCCGGGCAGGTCGCATGACCGTGGCGTCGTCCACCTCATCCTGTGGACGTCTCGGCGCGGAGGGCGGTGGCATCGGAGGGAAGTGGCGCGAGGTGTTCGTGGAACCCCGATCAGGATCGATCGAGACGACCTGCCGCACACGGGTGGCGTCCCCACCCTCATCGACCTCGTCATCCTCCGCCTCCAGCGAGCCGGACTCATCCATGACCTCGAACGGGGTGACGGACAGGCCCAACTCGGTCTGGACCCGTTGCAGCGCCAACGCGAACGAATGCGCAGAGGGAAATCGGGAGCCGGGGTTCTTGGCCATCGCCGTGGACAGCACCAACTCCAGGGAGGCCGGCATGTCCGCCCGGTTCAGGGGCGGCAACGGTGCCTTGGCGATCCTGGAGATCAGTTCCTTCTGGGAGTTGTCCGCCCCCGGCCGCACGAACGGGGATCTCCCGGCGAGCAGGGTGTAGAGCGTGGCGCCGAGGGACCACACATCCATCGCGAACCCATCCGGGCTCCCCCCGGTGAACGCCTCCGGTGCGGACCACGGGATGGACATCCCGGCATCGTCATCCAGCATGTCCGTGGTGCCGGAGATGCCGAAGTCCGTCAGAGCGGGGCGGTTGTAGTCCGTGGTGAGGATATTGGCGGGTTTGATGTCCCGGTGCACGATCCCGGCCCGGTGCGCGGACTCCACTGCGGAGGCGACCTGGATGCCGACGGCCAGGACCTCGTCCACGCCCAACCGGGAGCGGCGGTAGCGCAGGTCCAGGGAGGGCCGGGAGCAGTACTCCATGGCCAGGTAGGAGTGACCGTCCTCGGTGATGTCCGCCTCGTAGATCGTGACGATGTACGGGTGCGAGGACAGCTGGGCCATGAGGTTGGCCTCGGACTCGAAGGACTTGCGCGCCCGTTCGGTCTTGAGGCCGGAGAGCAGCACCTTGACGGCCACCTTGCGCCGGGGCCGGTCCTGCTCGTAGAGGTAGACGTCCGAGAAGCCGCCGGAGCCCAGCAGGCTGACGTACCGGAACCCGTCGATGTGCGGCGGCGGGGCCGGTGGCCGTTTACCGCTCACAGCAGCCCCTCGAAGCGCAACGAGACGCCATCGCCCAGATCAGCGATGTCGCCGTCCAGCACCATGAGGGACTCGCCCTGACCCAGCCGTCGCGGCGCCTGCCCCTCGCGGATCAGCACCGTGCCGTTCGTGGCCTTGAGGTCCCTCAGCTGCACATGCCATCCCTCCAGTACCACCTCGCAGTGCGAGCGGGAGATGTCACCGTTGGGGCTGCGGACCTGGAGCATGCGCGGCATGGTGCCGGAGCCGACCCGGTGGGCTTGCGGCTGACGCCCGATCACGGCCGGTCGGTCCAGCTCCACGACCTCCCCCGTGGACATGCGGATGCGGCCCAGGGACGGCCGGCGCAGCTGTTGTGCCTCACCCGAGAGGGACTGGCCGCAGATACCGCAGATGGCGCTGGTCGGAGGGTTGGCATGGCCCTGGGAACACTGGCGGGCCAGGACCACCGGTCCCGTCGCCGGCGGCGGGGCCGGAGCGGGGGCGGGGGTGCTGGGATGCAGGTCCTGAAGATCGAGGTCCGACTTCATCACGGTCTCACCGTCATGGTCCTCCTCCATGGCCGCGGTCCCCGCAGGGCCCGACGCCGGCCCGGCCGGGGGCGCAACTGGAGCGGGGATCGATTTCTGGATGGGCGCCACGCCAGGAGCGGACGGCGACATGACCGTGTCAGCGTCATCCGCGTCCTGCGCGTCGGTCATGGTTCTATCGGTGGATTCGGAACGGGATTCCGAGTGGTCGTACGGGTGATCGTCCGGCGACTGTTCCGGAGCGACCGTCATCCCAATATCAGCCGGAACCTCGACCATCTCACCGGCGGCCGGCTCCGGAGGCTGTGTCGGGACGGCCTTGCGGGCTGCGGCGAGCCACGGCACGGAGTCGATCAGTTCCTGGGGTCCGGGGACAGCGCCACTCGGCCGGGGTTGCCGATCGCTCGAGGCCTCCACAGCACTCGGAGTGGCAGGGGGCCCGGCGATGGTCCGGTCATCGACCTCTTCGGCGTCCGTGCCGGTGACGTCCTGTGTCTGCTCGGGTTCGGCGTCGGACGGCTCCGAGCGAGGACCCGGAGCGATCGTGGTGTTGATGTCCGGTTCGAGGTCTGGTTCCGTTTCCTTCTCGGGGCCGTCCGCGTCCGGATCATCCGCATCGTCCACATCGTCCACATCATCCACATAGCGATCAGCGTCGGCTGACTCGTCGTCCTCAGCGTCGGCTGTCTCTGCGTCGACGACCGCGGTCGGCTCGTCCTCATCGGCTGCGGTCGGCTCGTCCTCATCGACTTTGCGGGCAGAAATTACCGGAGCGTTGTGCCCGGAAAGTGCCGGGGTGCCGGGCTCGTCAGGGGCCTCCGCTGCGCGATCAGTCAAGGACTCTGCGTCGGCAGCACCCTCATCAGCGTCGACCTCGGCACCCGCATCAGCGTCGGCGCCCACACCAGCGTCGGCGTCGGCGTTGTCGTCGGCGTCGGCGTCGGCGTCGGCGTCGGCGTCGGCAGGATCATCCTCCACTGGCTCTTCGACCCCACCCGAGTCCGACTCAGACCGCACCACCAGATCAGCATGCAAGGAGGCCAGCCGTACGGCCCCGGACTCCAGAGGCAGGTTCTCCACGTCGGCTACGGCGTCGTCCACGAGCAGCTCGAAGGATTCCACGCCCTGGACGACCCGCTCATTCCAGGTGGCCACTCCGGTGCCGATCACCTCCGTGTGGCTGCCGTCGGTGCAGTTCACCCGCAGGACCACGTCACCCCGCAGGATGGCATGCAGTGTGCTGCCCTCGCGGAAGGACACGATGGCGAAGGAGGGCAGTCCCGTCAGATCCAGGCGGCCGGACAGAACGGTGGCCAACAGTCGCTCGACGCCGGGCGTACCAGCGAGCAGGTCCCAGGCCACGGCGGCCGTCTCCTCACTGGCGTCCGCGGGCAAGGCCACCAGGCACCGGCCGCGCACGAGGCCCAACCATGGGCCCGCACTGTAGCGGACCTTCGCCGTCTGGCTCATCGTCATTCCCCTTCATCCTCATCCATGCCGAACACGCGTTCACCGTTGACCATCCGTCCACCGCTGCCCCCGTCGAACCGGGGACGAGTGGTCTGCTGCTCATCCGGTTCCCCGGGCCGCGGCGATGTGGACTCTCGGTCGCCCTCGGCGGCCGTGTCCTCCACATCCACCACGATCACGGTGATGTTGTCCCGGCCGCCACCGTCCAGGGCCAGCCGTATCAACGCGTCCACGGCATCCTGGGGTGAGTGGTTCTCTGCCAGTTCGCGGCGGATCTCCTCGTCGGGCACCTCGGACGTCAGCCCGTCCGAGCAGACCATCAGCCGGTCGCCGTCATGGACGGACAGCATCCAGAAGTCGGCCGTCGAGGCCTCCCCGGTGCCCAGCGCCCTGGTGATGACATGACGGCGCGGGTGGTGCCGGGCCTCCTCATCCGTGAGGTAACCCTGGTCCACCATCTCCTGGACCTCCGAGTGGTCAACGCTGACCTGCTCGAACTCGCCCTCGGAGAGCCGGTAGGTGCGGGAGTCGCCCACGTTGAAAACCATCCAGTACAGCCCCTGCAGTTCTCGGACGATGGCCACCCCGGCCAGGGTGGTCCCCGCGCGGGATCCCCCGACCCTGCGGATGGCCTGGTCTGCCGTGACCATGAGCTGCTGCAGCTCGTCAGCGGTGAGATCGTTGCGGACCTCCTTGACCCCCGCGGCCAGCGTCTCCACGCAGATCCGGCTGGCGACCTCGCCGGCCTCGTGGCCGCCCATGCCGTCGGCAACGGCGAAGAGGTTGCCGGTCACCACCAGTGAGTCCTCATTCAGTTGCCGGCGCAGGCCCCGATGGGAGCCGAAGCCGTAGTTGAGTCGGAATGGTCTCTGGGGTACGTCCACACTGGCATTCAAGGTCATGCAGCCGACACCGTGAAGGAGCGGTCGCCGAAGTGCACCGTGGACCCGACCGCCGCCAGGACGGGCTGGCCGGGATCGAGGCGCTGCCGTTCGCCTCCGTGCGGCGTCACGCCCGAGCCGTTGGTGGAGTTTCGGTCCGTCACCCACACGCCGGTCGAGTCGACGGTCAGGTGCAAGTGCGTCTTGGACACGGAACGGCCCATGTCGGCGAACGGGATGAGCAGGTCCACGGTCTCACCCGCGGCGGCGGCCGGGTTGCGGCCCACCAGGGCCGCGCCGGCGAGCACGTGGCTCTGGCCGTCGTCGAACCGGAGCCTGACGGCGGCGGGTCCCGCACTCACGTGGCTGCGCAGCTGGGTGGATCCCATCTCCTGATCCGGGTCGCCCGGGGTCGCCGTCTCGGCGGTGCCCCCGACCAGGACGACCTGATTCTCGTTGTACCCCGAGGAGGATTGGCCTGCACCGGACGTGGCCGGGGCCGGAACCTCCGCGGGAGCCGGGGCTGACGGTCCGGTGGCATCCGGCGCGTTGACCGCCGGCTGGACGCCGGGCGCCGGTCTGGATACGGGTGCGCCGGTCGCGGGGCCGGGGAAGGGGCCCGACGACGGCTGGGCCGGCTGCTGCGGCGCACCCGGCTGAGGTGCCCCGGGGGCAGCGGCCGGGCCTGCCCCGGGCACGGAGGAGATGGGCCCGGCGGCGACGGCCGGGTTGAAGGCCGGCCAGCGGGAGGCCGGCGGCACGGACACACCGGTCTCGGGATGGCCGGGATCTCCGGGCTGCATGGCACCGGGCGCGAAGGTGGAGGGGCCGTAGAGGCCACCGCTGGTCAGCGGGTTGCGGCCGGTGTTGACGTCCACCACCAGGGTGCGGGCCACCTTGTCATGCCAGCCCTGGCGTTGGTGGTTGGTGTCCCAGATGTTGGACAGCAGCATCAGGATGGGGCCGATCACCGGGACGACACCGCTGACGGAGATGATGACCCAGCGCAGGAAGATCGGGCCCCAACCGGCGGCAGTGCCCTCCTCGGAGGTGACGCGCAGGCCCAGTACCAGGTTTCCGGGGGTCTTGCCCGCGGACGCCTGCCAACCCCACAGCCACACCGTGTAGGCCAGGGACACCACGGACGCTATGAGCAGGGCCATGGTGAAGGTGGCCAACGCCTCCTGCTGGGCCACCCCGGCAGAGTCCAGCACCGCGGGGAGCGTGGCGCCGGAGGCGATGCCCACGGCCAGCGCGGGAATGATCTGGTCGATCACCCAGGCCGCCAAGCGCTTGCCGGCCGGTGCGTTGACCAGGTTCAGGGTTTTCTGCACGGGGTACCTTATTCCTGTTTCTCGCTAGCTTGCTGATCCACTGTACGGACTCCGCGGCTCCTGCCGCCACGCCGGGCGGTACGGGCCTGACGTTCGGCGGTCCGGTCGCCTCCGCGGCGTTCGGCCATCCGAGCACGATCCGCCTGGCGCTGCTGCTTCTTCAGCTGGCGGCGCTGCCGGTGACGGGCCCGGGCCTCGAGCATGAGCGAGCGAGGCGTGTACTTCGCCCGGAACCGCTGCCAGCCGCTCACTGAGTCACGCATGCCGGCGATGTTCTCGTCGACCCGCGCCCAGTAGTCGGCCACCTGGGCCTCGTTCGGCTCTCCCGGGCCGAAGACGGCCTGGTCCGCGCGGCGGGCCAGCAACGTGGTGCCGGCGGCCGCCGTCGGGAAGGCCCCGACCAGCTCCGCCGCGTGCTCGCGCCGGGTACCGGAGCGCTGGGGTTCGGAGCCGAGGTCCGTGGCGAGGCTGAGCACCTCGGACCAGCCGCCGGAGACCTGCTCGGCGGGTGTCTGCGCCTCGCGCCGCCTCTTGCGGCGGCGACCCTTGAGGATAGCGATGATGAGCAGCGGGATCATCAGGATCAGCAGGGGGATCAGCGAGTAGACCACAATCATGACGATGTGGCCCCACTGGTCCCACCAGGACCGTTCCTCCTGCTCGGCGTCCTGGGGCTCCGGTGCCGTGTCCGGGGGCAGGTCGGCCTGCTCCTGCGGCGGTGGCGGGGGCTGGAGCACCTGCGGCTTGGGCGTGGACTGGGGTTCCTGCTGCGGCGGCGTGGGGACGTTGTCCTTGTCCGGGGTGGGATCCAGGGCGATCCAGCCGACGTTCGCGAAGTTGACCTCGACCCAGGCGTGGACATCCTTGCCCTTGATCTGGATCGGGCCGCCGCCCGCGGGGTAGTTCTCCGGATAGAAGCCCATGACCACGCGGGCCGGGATATCCAGGGACCGGGCCATCAAGGCCATGCCGACGGCGTACTGTTCGTCATCGCCGATCCACTGTTCGGCGTCCAGCAACTGGGTGATGCGGCCGGCGTAGTGGCCGGAGAGGGAGGTGACCTCGCCCTCGCGGCCGTTGGAGAAGGCGCCGGACTCGTGCAGGGTGGACGCCAAGCCGCTGGCGATGCCGAAGGGCTGGTCCTGGTTGCCCGTCAGTTCAGCGGCCTTCTCCGGGACGACCTGCGGCACCCCGGTCAGTTCCGGCATGATGATCTCGCCGAAGTCCTGGCCCTCGAGGTCCTCGGACGCCACCTGCACCGGGAAGACCACGTCCGCGGTGTAGGAGTCGCCCTCCCGCAGCGGGATGGTGGACAGGGCGGTCTCGTTGCCGTCGTTGTAGTAGAGCGATGTCGAGAGTTGGTCCGCCCGCGGTCCCTGCAGCACAGCACCGCTGAGCTTGCCGCCGCCGGGCAGCCAGACCCCGTTGTAGGCCTCGATGCTGATGTCCAGGGTGCCGGCGGCGCGGTTCGGGATCTCGGTCTCAGCGGTGCCGGAGAGCCGGGAGGCATCACCGACGGGCGAGAAGTTGCCCCCGGACTGCGGGTTCACGTTGTAGACCATGCCATCGTAGGCATCGAGCGCGGCCAGGCGGACCCGCTGTCCCTCGGGCAGTCCGTCGACGGTGAAAAGGACCTCCTCATGCTGGTCCTTGACGTACTGGCGGAACTTCATCAGCGGGCTCGGGTAGTCGAACAGCTCGATGGGCGGATCCACGACGTCGCGCAGCACCTTGCGGTCCTGATCCTGCAGCAGCAGCGGCGAGGCGGAGGCGGTCAGCACGCCGGCGACGGCGAGCACTGCAGCTCCCATGCCGACGCGGCGCCAAACCATCCTGCGCGCGGTCGCCGGGTTGGACACGGTGGTGGTGTCCGCCGCGTCGGCGCCGGCTGTGTCTGTCCGAGTTCCCTGCACGCGCATGCGGTGATGACGCCAGGCGAGCCAGGCGACGGCGCCCATGATCAGCAGCATGCCGCGCACCACGGCCATGGGTGCGTCCTTGGTGCCGAACATGATCCCGACGACGGTCATCACCAACACGGGGATGACCGTCCAGTAGGGCAGACGGACCCGCCAGGCCAGGAGACCGGCCACGAGGGCGGTGAGCATCGCGGACAGGTAGGGGGCCACGAGCATGCCGCCGTTGACGCCGACCGGCGCGGCCACCGTGAGGATGTCCTTCCAGGCCGTGACCGGCCCGGTCACCAGGACCAGCAGGGCGTCCAGGCTCGGCAGGAAGCCGACGGCGGCCTCTGTGGGGGCCGCCAGCGCGAACCCGAAGACGAGATAGCCGAGGACGGCCGCACCGGTGGTCATCCACACGTTCCAGCGCAGGTAGGCGCTGGCCAGGGCAACGCCGAGACCCAGCACGATGCCGCCGAACCCGGCCACCAGGTAGTGCCAGTCACCGGCGAAGGTGTCCTGGAAGCCCAGCAGGCCGAGGCCGAGCAGCACGAGCAGCACCGCTGCGTCGATCGCGATCTGGGCCCAGGAGAAGCCGAGCCGGAGCCCCTTCTGGCGCGGCTGCCGGGGCAGTGTGGGCATGGACTTCCTCGCGCCGCGGGCCATCATGCCGCCGCCTTGCGCAGGGCCAGCCCGAGATCCTGCAGGTCGCCGATCGAGACGACGGTGAGGTCGCCGATGTTGGCTCGCTGGGTCTCCAGACCGTGGGCACAGCGGATGGCGAACGCACGGATGCCCGGGGGCACGTGGTTCGTGGCCTTGCGCAGGTCCCCGGCCGTCGGCTGGTCCCCCGTGATGAGGAAGAACACCGAGGCATTGGGGACGTGGTCGGCAGTCTCTCGGGCCACGTCCACACTGGTCTTGCGTAGCGGCTTGCCCTCGATCCGGGTCATGTCATCCAACATGTTGCGCCCGGTCTCCGTGTGGACCGGCCCGGCATGGGTGCGGATGGACAGGTTGCGCTGCTCCTTGAAGGCCTCGAGCCCGATGGAGGACGCGACGGAGATCGCGAGCTCGAAGTCGTTCTCGGTGGCGTACTCGGACGTGCTCGTGGACAGGGCGATGGCCAGGTGCGCGCGCCGCGTCTCCTCGAACTGACGGACCATGAGCTTGTTGGTGCGGGCCACCGTCTTCCAGTGGATGTGGCGGCGATCATCACCGGGGACGTAGTCGCGTAGCGCGTGGAAGGAGACGTCAGCACTGGAAAGGTCACGGGTGGGCAGGCCCTCGAGGTCGCGGATGAACCCGGCCGAGGAGCCCTGCAGTGCCACCGTCCTCGGGTGGACGAACAGTTCCTCCGGCTCGGTCCACTTCAGCTGGCGGCGCAGCAGGGCGAGCGGATCCTGGCGCACGGAGCGCACGGGGCCGACCGTGATGACCGCGCGGCGATGCGTGGGGATGGTGAAGAGGTCCTCGTGCACGGCACCAGGGCGCATACGCGGCAGCTGGAAGACGGCGGTGGCCCGGCCCACGGGCAGTTCCATGGCGGCAGGCATCAAGGCCTTGACCGCCGTGTTGGTCACCTCGATCGCGCCCACGGCACGGTCACCCACGGCCACGCGGGACCGCGCCAGGTCAAGGTCCACCCGGTAGGAGGATCGGCCCAGGATGAACCCGATCGCGAGCAACAGCAGGAACACGCCCACCAACCCGGCCACGATGGCCTCGGCCCAGCCGAACACGAGTCCTACGACCCAGGACCCGACGGTGATGACCAGCACGAGCCAGCCCAACGGAGAGACGATCTCCAGGATCGGCTGGACTTTCCTGCCCCACCAGCCGGTCGCGGCCTCGCGAGCCGGTTCGGTGCTGGCCGCCGTCGTCTCCCGCAGGCGCCGCCAACGGTCCTGCAGCTGGACCGCCGCCTTGCTGGCCCGTTCGGAGGACGTGGAGGGGCCCTTCTGCTGCGGAGTGTCCTTGATTGCCGATCCACGGCGGCGTCTGGTCTTCGTGGAGCGCCGCGAACGTCGCGTTTCGGGTGATGACTGCGTGCTCATGTGGTGCGGGGGCCTCTCAGGCGCCGGTGGCGGACGAGCCACCGCGGTACACGGTGTCCCCGTTCGCCTCGACGGCAGCAGAACCGGAAACCGGACCGGACGCCATGGCGGCCGCCGGTTCGGGGGCCTCGGACCGGTGCTGCGGGGCGCCGACGGTGGCCAGGACGCGCGTCAAGACGGCCTGGGGCGTGGCTCCGGCGAACTCGGCCTCCGGGTCCAGCACGAGCCGGTGGGTCCACACGTGCGGGGCGAGGTCCTTGACGTCATCCGGCAGCACGTAGTTGCGACCGTAGGAGGCGGCACGCACCTTGGCGGCACGCACCATGGCCATGGCCCCTCGCACGGAGACTCCCAGCCGCGTCTCGGCCGCCAAGCGGGTCTCCTCGGTCAACTCGGCGATGTAGTTCAGCACGGCCCCGTCCACATGCACCGTGGTGGCCAGTTCGGTCATGTCCCGGATGGCCTGGGTGGTGATGATGGGGGTCAAAGCGCCGGAGCGGTCCTTGGTGGCGGCACCGGAGAGCAGCTCCACGGTGGAGCGTCGGTCTGGGTAGCCGATCGAGGTCTTGATCAGGAAGCGATCCAGCTGGGCCTCGGGGAGCTTGTACGTGCCGGCCTGCTCGATGGGATTCTGGGTGGCGATGACCATGAAGGGGCGCTCGTTGGTGTAGGTGACACCGTCCACGGTCACCCGCGCCTCCTCCATGACCTCGAGGAGGGCCGACTGCGTCTTCGGTGAGGCGCGGTTGATCTCATCGGCCAGCACGATGTTCGCGAAGATCGGCCCCTGGTGGAACTCGAACTCCTGCGACTTCTGGTCGTAGATGGTCACGCCCGTGACGTCAGAGGGCAGCAGGTCGGGCGTGAACTGGATGCGCGAGTTGGTGCCCTTGACCGTGGCGGCCAGCGAGCGGGCAAGCATGGTCTTGCCGGTGCCCGGAGCATCCTCGAGCAGGACGTGGCCATCCGTGAGCATGGCCGTGAGGACCAGAGAGATGACGTCTTCCTTGCCCAGGATGGCCTGTCCGATGTTGTCCGAGATCTTCTCGAACGTCCCGGCGAACCACTCGGCCTGTTCGGTGGTCATGGTCATGGGTGCTGCTCGCTTTCGTGGTGCTTCAGGGGGCTGAGTGGCAGTTGGGGGTGGGGTTCGGACGGCCAGGGGTCTACCAGGGATGGATCTGGGGAGAGTCGACGCCGCCGACCTTGGCCCAGACACGCTTGCCAGGGTCGCTGGCCCAGCCACCGTGCCAGCAGTTGATCATCTTGCGGGTGTTCCCGCTCGAGGGCACCGAGATGGAGTGGGTGCTGTTGTTGAACCGGCGCGCACCGCCGTTATTGGTCCAGCACTGGACCTCGTGGTTGCCCGGCGGGAAGTCCTGGACTTCCACATCGAACTTGTGACACTCGATGTTGCATCCGGACTCACTGACGAAGTCCCCCTTCCGCAAGATCACCTTCGGCTGCGGTGGTGGCGGTGGAGCGGCGTTCGAGGTGGCCTGCGTGGTCCAGGACTGCGCCTTGCCCTCACTCGGCGTGGCCGTCACCGTCAGGGTCCGGGTGTCGGAATGGCCGGTGCTGACGGTCTCGGAGCCATCATTCGGCGTATTTCCGACACCGGAGATGCTCACCGTGAGCTTCACCGGACGGCCGTTGGCGTAGGCGCTCTCATTGGAGTTCCAGCTGAAGCTCACCTGCTGTTTCCCGCCGGAGCCCTTGAGGTTCGAGGCGTTGGTGACCGGGCCGTAGGCGCTCTCCTGGTTGGACGAGTCCGAGGCGTCTCCCGCACCGGCCGCGTTCTGGGCGCGGACCCTGACGGTGACATTCTTGCCGTTGCTGCCCACGTTGATGGTGCTGCCGGGCCCTCCGAAATTGTTCCAGCCGCCACCGCTGACCTGGTACTGGTACCCGGTGATGGGAGAGCCGTTGGCCGAGCCGGGACTGAAGTCCACCTTGATGGTGTTGTTCTTGCCCGTGGCATCGATCGACGGCTTGGACGGTGCCTTGGGCTGACCGTACGGGATGACGGCTGTGGAACGCGGCGAACCTTCGGATGTCCCCACCCGGTTCACGGCCTCCACGGCAAAGGAATAGGACGAGGTGGTTTTCAGATCGGTGACCTGCTGCGAGGTACCGCTGATACCCTTGATCGTCCTGTCCAGTTTCCCGCCTTCGTAGACGTGCAGGTGGTACTGCGAGATGGTCGCACCATTGTTGTTCGGCGCACTCCACCTCACGTTGGCCACACCACCGTTGACGGCGGACTCGGCTCGGGAAGCGGAGGGTGCAAGGGGCTGCATGGGCACCCCGGCCGGCGTGATCGAAGACGACCAGCCGGAGAACTCGCTGGGCCGGTCCGCGTCGTTCACGGCCTGGATCCGGAACTGGTAGGCGGTGCCGTTCGTCAGCCCCTCCCACGAGGTGGAGGTGCCGGAGACCGACTTCTGTGTCACGCCGTTAGCCGGTGCTGGGGAGATCTCCACGGTGTAGGACGTGATGGGCGAACCCCTATTGACCGGGGCGGTCCACGTCAGGTCGATTTTCTTGTCACCATCCGTGCCCGTCGGCGGGGCCGGTTGTTCCGGCTCCACGTCCGGCCGGGCCGGGGCGGAGGACACCGAGGGGTCGGACTCGCCGACCTCGTTCGTGGCCGTGACGGCGAAGGTGTACTCCTGGTCGTTCGTCAACCCGGAGATGGTGCACGTGGTGGCCGCGCACTCCTGGTTCACGCCGGCTGCGGTCACCGTGTAACCAGTGATGGCCGCACCGTTATTCGCTGGAGCATCCCACGTCAGCACCACCTCGGAGTCACCCACGGAATCCACGCGCGGCACACCGGGAGCCTCGGGGGCGCCCTTCACGTTCAAGGTGATGGTGCCCTGGACCTGGCGGTCGGGATCCTCTGTCATGTCCTGGACGGTGTACTGGACGGTCATCTGCCCCACGAGGCTCTCGTTGGGGGTGACCACTACAGAGTCACCGGAGACCACGGCCTCGCCCTGGCTCGGATTTGCCTGCGTGCTGACGATCGTCAAATCGCCTTCCCCCTGGAACGGATTCACGTCGTTCGCGAGCACCGGCACGGTCTCCGGCCGACCTTGGTGGGCGTCCGGCACGGTGTCCGGGTTCGCCACCGCCAGCGGGCGGTCCGAGGCGTTGACCGTGAGGGTCACCTGCGCCGGCACGGGTTCGGACTTGCCGTCCGTCACCGTCACCTGGACGGTGCCACGGGTCCCCTTCGGCGTGTCGGCTCCGGCGCTGGCGGTGAGCACGGATCCCTCGAGATCGACATCCACGCCCTCGATGGAGGACTCCCCCAGCGCGAAGGTGAGGTTCTCGGCATCGTCCGGGTCCGGGTCGGATGCCGCTTCGGCCAGGTCAAGGCTCGTCGGATCGCCACCGGCGGCAACCTGCATGGTGTTGGACTGGAACAGTGGCGGGTTGTTCTCGTCCGGACGCGGCAGCACCTGGACGGGCTGGGTCAGGACAGCTTTCAGCCCCTCGGAATCGTCCGGTCCGGAACCGTCCGTCACCTCGAAGGTCACGGACGCCGCCCCTGTGAAGTCTGCGGGCGCGGTGAACACCAGGCCGGTGGCGGAGCGGACCAGGCCGCCCTCGGATTCCGGGGTCGAGGAGACCTTGGACTCCTCGGTGAGCCGTGGGGACTTGCCGTCCCGCACCGCCACGAGCTCGTCCAGGTCCATCGGGAGCTCCTCGCCGGCCGTGACCTCGAGCGGGGCGTCCGAGCGCAGGGTCGGGCGTGCCTCGCCGGCTCCGGGGACGATCACGAAGGCATAGGCGGAGAGGTCGTCGGCATCAGTGATCCGGTAGGTGATCACCTGGGGGTTGGACAGCACGGGGACCACCAGCTGGTTGTCCTCCGTGAGGGTGACGCCCTCCGGGTCGTCCGGCAGATCCACCACCAGATCGTCCGGAGTGCCATCCGGGTCTTCATCGTTCTTGAGGATGTCCACCGTGACTTCGTCCTGCTCCACGGTTTCGCGGAAGGAGACACGATCATCCCGGGCAATCGGAGCTCGCAAGGGGGCGTCCGGGTCGGACTCGACTGTCAAGGTCCCCGTGTCCTGGCCGCCGCGGCCATCGGTGATCGTGTACCGGACGGAGGTGAAGCCGGCCTCAGCCGGTGACGTCAACAGGATGCGGCCGTCCACGATGGCGGCATCAGACCCCTCGGGCGCCAACAGCTTCCCCGTGAATCGCAGCTCGTCACCATCGGCATCCGTATCATTGGCCAGCACGTCCACGGCGACGGGGCGGTCCGGCCGGACCCGCAGGGAGTCGTTGACCGCCACCGGAGGGGTGTTCTCCTGGGACACGGGAGCGATGCCCACCATCATCGTGCCGGTGGCACGGGCACCGAGACGGTCCTCGACCACGTAGGTGAACACGTCGGTCCCGGTGGAGCCGTCCGTGGCCGTGTACTCGATCGAATCCGCCGTGACCTTGGCCGAGCCCTTGGTCGGAGGGGTCTCCAACTGCACCAGCGAGACCGAGTCGCCGTCCGGGTCGATCCCGTCCAGCGGGATCGGGATGGCCACGGTCTCACCCGAGAAGACGCGTCCCTCCACCGTCTGGGGCGACGGCGGTGAATTGTTCTCCAGATCCAGGGCATTGATGTGGAACGTCACCCGGGCGGAGGCCTCCTGGCCATCCGGCCCGGAGACCGTGTAGACGGCGGAGACCGTCTTGGCCTCCTCGCCGGCGCGGAATCGGATCTTGTTGTCTGAGACGGACACCAGACCATCGGCCGGATCCACCCCCTCAGCCAGTTCCGGTTCAAGTGTCAGCTCGGCACCGTTGGGGTGGACGTCGTTCTCGAGGACTGGCACGGTCACCACGTCACCGGCCCGCACCACGGCCGTGTCCGGGTTCGGTCGCGGCGGTTCCATGGTCTCGGGTGCTGCCACGGGGATGACGGTGACCTCTCCCTGCGAGGCGGCCGTGCCGTTCGTGACGGTGTAGGTGAACGTCACCGGCTCGGTCAGTCCCTGCTGGTCGGTCACACGCAGGACGGCGTTGCGTTCCACGGACACGTTGAAGGGTGCGTCCTCCGGCACATCGACCCGCTGGGCCACCAGCACGCCACCCTCCGGGTCGGTGTCGTTGCCCAGGATGTTGACCAGCACCTCGCCGTTGGCGGGCAGGAGTGCCACGTCCCTGACCGCCACCGGCGCACCGGGGTTCTTGTCCGGGTCCCGGACGTCCACACGGATGAGTCCCGGGGCGGAGGCCGGGCCGTTGGTGGCCACGTACTTCAGGTAGAACGTCTTCTCCTGGTCGGAGCGGAAGGACACGGTACCCGTGTCACTGTTCATGTCCACGTCCGCACCGGAGACCGGGTCCACGTGGGCCAGGCGCAGCTCGGTGCCCGTCGGGTCGAAATCGTTTTCCAGGGGGGAGAAGGTGGCCTCCTCCCCGATGTTGACGGTCACATGGTCCGTGGCGGTGATCGGTGGGGCCGAGCCGCTGGGCAGCACCTCGACGATCACCCGACCGGTGGTGGACTCGCGCCGGTCGGAGACGGTGACCTCCAGTTCCTTGGTGCCGTCAGTCTTGCCCACATCCTCGAAGGTCAGAACGCCGTCCGGCCGCACACGGACCACGTCCCCGTCCTCGGAGACCGCCCCCATCAGCTGCAGGTCGTCCCCGTCCGGGTCCGACCAGTCCGTCAGGATGTTCTGCGAGACTTCCGTGCCCGCCTGGACCCGTAGGGTCGTCACCCGCTCCTGAACCGGAGCACTGTTCTCATCCTCTGGGACCACGCGCACGGTGGCCTGAGCCTGGTCGGTGCCGCCGCGGCCGTCATCGGCCGTATACGTGAAACTCGAGGACCCGGTCGCGTCCTCCGGGACCACCAGCTGGAAGCCCGTCCCGTCATAGATCTGCTGCAGCGTACCGATCGTCGGCTGGTCACCGCTCAGTTCGGCGGTCAGCAGGTCGCCGTCCGGGTCCACGTCGTTGAACAGCACCGGCAGAGCGGTGGTGCGCCCGGCCCGGACGCCGAAGGTGTCGTCCTCGGCGATCGGCTTCTGGTTCTCCTCCTGGCGGTCCGGCAGTTCGATGGAGTCGGTGATCTCGTCCGACTCCTCTTCCTCTTGCTCCCCCTCGCCCTTCGGCGGTTCCAGGTCCGACCAGTTGTTGACGATCTTCATGCCGTCCGCCACGAGCCACGTGTTGCCCTGCGCGAGGTCATTGAGCACCACCACGTCCCGGTTGACGCGGAAGACCATCTGCGCTTCGGCCGGCATCTCGGGAATCTGCTCGGTGGTGTCCTGGGAATCGTCGTCGCAGTCACGCTGGTAGAGCCGGGACCCCTGCCAGGCTGCGTGCGTGCAGGTCCCCACCCGTACCGGTTGGATCGGGCTGCCGGTGGTCTCCACGGTGGTGTACTGCGCTTCTCCGCCGCCCAGCGGCACGATCGCGGTCTTGTTGGCGAGCGCGACGACGGCCCCAGACGCGTCCGGCCCCGGAGCCTGCAGCTTCCCCTCGGCCGGGTCGACGACGCTGGAGGCCTTTCCCTCGGACGTCACCAAGGTGCCCGAGGCCGCATCGAAGACGACGCCCGTCTCCCCGACCGACGAGATCTGCGGCTCGGTCATCCCGGCGAGCCCGTCGATCTCGGTGGAGGAGATCTCCCGGAACCCGGCCGGGTCGCTCTCCGCGCCGGCGTCGCCCTCGGGGGTGTTGGACTCACCAGCTGCGTCCTCGGCGATCTCGCCGTCCCCGACTGCTTCAGTCGAGGACTCGGTCTGCTCGCGCAACTCCTCGTCCGTCAACGGGCGGAAGCCCTTGATCAGGTTGGCGTCCAGGTCGGCCACCCAGACCGTGTCATCGCGGCCCACGGCCGAGAGCACCCGGCCCTCGCCCTCATAGAAGGGGTCCGCTGATTCGGAGGACATCGCCCCGAGGTTCTGGGTGGTGGCGGCGTAGACCCGGCCCTGCTCCGTGTCCGAGACGGCCACGATCTTCTCACCGTAGGAGAAGGAGGAGTTGGCCGGAAGCATCGTCTCATCGGAGAGGACGAAGGCGGCCGGATCCACAGTGGTTGCCGCGCCCATCTCAAGGTCGCGGAGATAGACCTGATCCGCGTGCTGCGCCAGGTCGTACTCGGTCATGGTGGTGGCCACGCCGCCGTCGAGGGTCTGCGACTGGTAATTGAGGTGGGCGACCTTGTTCTCCGCCGCGTTGACCACCCACACGCCGCCGTCATTGAGATCGACGTCCGCGGTCTGGAAACCCGGATAGAGGATGGCGCCGGTCACGGCCACGGCGGAGACGCCCACGAACGCCGCCGCCTTCAACGCGCCTTGGCGCCCGGCGCCGAAACCTGTCCCCACGTCTTATCCCCCGATGGCGAAATCATGGGCCGTCCTGCGCGCCAACGGCACAGCGGCCACTCGAGGGGAGTCTACCGGTTCAGCCGAAGGCGCAAACCTGAAGTTGGCCTGAGGGGATGGGTAGTTCTCCCCATGTACACCGGTTCCATGAGGCAGAGGTCAGTCGACCACGAGGCCGTTTCCGGAGCCGGGCATGAGGATGGACGGCCGGATCTCCCCGAATCCACGGACCATCCGCGGGGGCTGCGGAACCAGGACGAACCGATCGTCCGCCTCCAGCGCCATGGCCGTCATCGCGTCCACCAGAACGGTGCCCGGGTCCGCGAGCGCGGTCAGTCGGGAGGCGAGGTTGACGGTAGGACCGTAGATGTCCCCCAGCCGGGAGAGCACGCGACCCCACACCACTGAGACGCGGGACGAGGGCAACACCGGGTCGTCCGCCATGGCCTGCGCCAGCGCGAGAGCGATCTGTGCTCCGGCCTCCGGCGTCTCAGCGTTGAACAGGACCTCGTCACCGACCGTCTTGACCAGCCGGCCACCACCGATCGAGATGATCTCGGCGCACTTGTTCTCGAAGCGCTGCACCATCTGGGCCAGCGTGCGCTCATTCATCTGACGGGACAGGGAGGTGTAGGAGACCATGTCCGCGAAGCCCACCGCGCGGGCCAGCGGCAAGGGGGCGTCGTCCTCAGACCCGTCCCGGCCCACGGCACTGGCTGCCAGTCCCGCCTCCACCCGGACGGTGAGCCGCTGCAGCGCCGAGTTGAGCTGCCGCCGGTAGGAGTAGGCCATGACCTCTTCGAGCGGCTCGATGATCTCCGGCAGCATCCGGACGACCTCGCGGCGCGCCTGCGGGTCTGTCATGCCCTCACTGATCTTGTTCTCCACAAGGGCCTCGATCTGCCACACGACCATGCGGTCCGTCATCTGACCGATGGAGCGGGTCAGGGAGATCGCCGTCTCCTCGTTGAGGATGCCACGCCGGACCAGGTCGATCATGGTGCCGATCGCGTCGGTGTCCTGCTGAGTGAAGGCCCGGTCCTCGTCCTTGACATTCGGGAATCCCAGGGCTCGCCAGAGCTTGCGGGCCGAGATCAGGGAGACGCCGAGTTCACTGGCCATGTCTCGCCTCGTCATCGAGCGGGCCCCACCCAGCAGGTCCTTCTCCAGGGCCGAGATCGCCTGGGTCCAAGTGTTGACCTCCTGCTCGTCCTCCAGTGCCAGCGCCGACGTCGCGGTGGTGTCCGGCACCGGTTGCGGCCGGGCATGACGCTCCTCATTCGGAGCGGAAACCTGTTCCATCGGCGCGGTCCGCCGCAGCGGAGCATCGGCGGGACCGTCTGCGGGCGCCGGGGCGGGGCCGGGTTCCGGGGCCAGACCGGAGGGTTGATCGACGGACTGGACACCCTCAGTCAGCAGGCCCAGATCACCGTGGTCATCCAGTGACGTCGGCTCCGGCAGGTCGTCCCAGTCGTCCATCGGACCGGTGTACTCAGCCACGGTGGTCACCCCTCATCATTGGTCCTGGTGCCGGTCGCAGTGCCGGTCCTGATGCCGGTCGCACTCCCTGATCTGGTGCCACCGCTGGGCCGGCCGTCCCGGCGTGGGCGGAGATCTCCTGACGCAGGGCGCCGACTTCTCGGAGGATCAATTCCCGGAAGCGTGCCGCCTCGGGCATGTTCGCAAGCACCCAGGAGCCGCCGGCCCCATGGTCCACCAGGAGGTCGCCGGAGCGGCTCATCTTCTGCCCGCGGCGCTGGCGCAGGCGCACGTCGTAGACGGAGAGAAGGTGCAGGGAGCGCTCCCTGGACGTGCCGATCCCGGCCCGTTGCAGGATGCGGCGGGTGGTGAGCAGCGTGCGGCGGTTGAACCAGCGCCAGGCAGGGCGCAGGCAGCCGAAGAGCAGCGCCACGGCGGCCAGGATCCACGCCACGACCACCAGCCAGCTGCGGGACTCCACGAGAAAGTCTGCCAGGTCCGGCCGGGCGAGGAAGCCCTGCACGTAGCCGGTGGCCAGTGCGATCAGCATCAGGCGCAGGACGGGCATCGTCAGGGCACGCGGGTGTGAGCGGGTACGCACGCGTACCTGCTCGCCGGGCGCCAGCCTCAGTCCCACGTCGGGCCGTCCTCTCCAGGAATTGTCGGGTTGTCTCGGACTACTGCGGTCCGGCTGCCGTCCGTCAACGGCGCAGGTGAACCACGTCAGCGGCGGAAACCTCCAGCAGGTCACCGCGCCGAGTGGTGCCGGGTACCGCTACGTCCATCTTCCCACGGTCGGCCGGCTCCACGAGGAGGGTTCCGCCAGGTCCCAGAGCCCTCGCGGTCCCCGTCAGCCGCGAATCGTCCGGCAGGTGCACGGTCACCTCGGTGCCCAGGGTCGCCAGCTGGCCCACGACGCCGGCCGCGGCCGGATGCTCTCCGTCCACCTCTCCGGGGTGGTCACGCACCGCGCGGGTGAAGTCGTCCAGGCGCGCCGAGAGCGCGTCCAGCACGGCATCCAGCAGGTCCGGTGCGGAGGGCACGGTGCCCTCGGGCACCCACTCGGCGACCGACGTCGCCGTGGGGACCGGGGCCCCGACGGGGCCGAAGTCCAGGTTCAGGCCGAGCCCCAGCACGATTCCGGACTGGTCCGGCAACACGGAGGCGAGAATGCCGCAGAGCTTGCGGCCGTCTTCCGCCAGTACGTCGTTGGGCCATTTCACCTGGGCCGGGACTCCGAGGCTCCGGAGTTCTGCGCTGGTGGCGGCGGCCGCCACCAGCGTGACCCAGCTGAAGTGCTCCACGGGCAGTTCAGGACGTAACACCACGGAGACGGACAGGGCCGTTCCAGGGGCGGTGGTCCAGCCACGCCCCCGGCGGCCCCGGCCCGACCGCTGATCCAGGGTGGCCAGGGCGGACCGGTGCGGCCACCGCTCCGGTTGGGCCGCGGCCTGGGCGATGAGTTGTTCCTGCGTCGAGTCGGCGTGCTCCAGCCAGCTGATGGTCATGCCTCTAGGTATAGCGGGTGGTACTGGTCATTCGCTGGACCAATCCGGGGGCCCCCGGCACCAATCTTGTGCGGTTCCTACAAGAGGTGGAGGCCTGGACGTCACTAGACTGGTCCTTGGCCGTGATGTTCACGGGGCGTGCCCCGAAACCACCGCCGCACCGCTTGTATGAAAGTTCCAACCGACGGAGGACCTGTGACCGAACCGGATCTGACCACCACGGCCGGCAAGCTGCAGGACCTGGAGCGCCGCCGGGCCGAGGCCGCCCTGCCGTCCGGCCAGGCCGCCGTGGACAAGCAGCACGAGCGGGGCAAACACACCGCCCGCGAACGCGTCGAGCTGTTGCTGGATCCGGGATCGTTCATCGAATTCGATGCCCTCGCGGTGCACCGCACCACCGCTTTCGGCATGGAGAAGAAGAAGCCCGTCGGGGACGGGCTGGTCTCCGGCTACGGCACCGTCGACGGCCGCATGGTGGCCGTGTACGCCCAGGACTTCACGGTCTACGGCGGCTCCCTGAGTCAGGTCAACGGCGAGAAGATCGTCAAGGTCCAGGAGTTCGCCGCCCGAAACGGCTGCCCGGTGATCGGGATCAACGACGGCGGAGGGGCGCGGATCCAGGAGGGGGTCGCCTCTCTGGCGATGTTCGCGGACATCTTCCGCAACAATGTCATGTCCTCCGGCGTGATCCCGCAGATCACCCTCATCATGGGCCCCTCGGCCGGTGGCGCCGCCTACTCCCCCGCACTGACCGACTTCATCATCATGGTGGACAAGACCTCCCACATGTTCATCACCGGCCCGGACGTGATCAAGACCGTCACGGGCGAGGACGTGGACATGGAGACACTCGGCGGCGCCCGCCAGCACAACGTCTCCACGGGCACCGCCTCCTACCTGGCCGCCAACGAGGAGGACGCCCTCGAGTATGTGCGTGAGCTGCTCGAGTTCCTCCCCTCCAACAACCTGGCCGAGGGACCGGTGGAGCCGTTCGAGGAAGAGCTGGAGGTCACCCCCGAGGACCTCGAGCTGGACACACTGATCCCCGATTCGGCGAATCAGCCCTATGACATGCTCACCGTGATCGAGCACGTGGTGGACGACGCCCACTTCCTGCAGGTCCAGGAGCTCTATGCGCCCAACGTGATCTGCGGTCTCGGCCGGGTCGAGGGGCATTCCGTGGGGATCGTGGCCAACCAGCCGATGCAGTTCGCCGGCACCCTGGACATCAACGCCTCGGAGAAGGCCGCCCGCTTCGTTCGATTCTGCGATGCCTTCAACATCCCGATCATCACGTTCGTGGATGTCCCCGGGTTCCTGCCCGGAACGGACCAGGAGTTCTCCGGGATCATCCGCCGCGGCGCCAAGCTCATCTACGCCTACGCCGAGGCCACAGTGCCGAAGCTGACCGTCATCACCCGCAAGGCCTACGGCGGCGCCTACATCGTCATGGGGTCCAAGAAGCTCGGCGCGGACCTCAACCTCGCCTGGCCGACCGCCCAGATCGGCGTGATGGGAGCCCAGGGAGCGGTCAACATCCTTTACCGCCGGGACCTCAAGGCCGTCGAGGAGTCCGGTGGTGATGTGGAGGCCAAGCGTGCCGAGATCGTGGAAGGCTACGAGGCCGAATTGCTCAACCCCTATCAAGCGGCCGACCGCGGTTACGTGGACGCCGTCATCACGCCGGCCGAGACGCGGACGCAGATCGTGCGAGGCCTGCGGGCCACCTTCCACAAGCGTGAATCGCGGCCCGCCAAGAAGCACGGGAACATCCCGCTGTGAGCGGCCAGGAGCCCCTGGCAACCACTGAGACCCCACAGACCACGCTGACCGAGAGGCCTTGGGAGGCCATGATGGACCCACAGCACCCCATCCCAGACGCCGGCCAGGCACCGGAGCCGGCCCTGCTCGTCAAGGGCAACCTCGATGCCGAGGAGACGGCCGCCTTGACCGCGGTCATCCAAGCCGTGGCTGCCCAGGCCGAACACCACCGGCGCGAGAGTGCCGGCCGCACCGACCGGGACCGCACCCTGGACCGCCGACGCCGCCTCGGACTGTGGGCCCGCCCCGGTTCCGGCTCCTGGAAGCACGCCGCCGGGCAGCGCTGAGCGGTCTCCACCCCAAATCCAGGTTCCCGATGAACCACAAGGTCGACTACAAGAAGAGCCTCGACGCCTACCAGGCGAAACGGCACCAGTTTCGGATCCTGGAAGTGCCCGACACGCGGTACCTCATGATCGACGGCCACGGTGATCCGAACACCTCCCCGGCCTACGCCGCGGCACTCAGGGCGCTCTACCCGGTGGCCTACAAGCTGAAGTTCGCGAGCAAACGCGACCTCGGTCGAGACTACGTCGTCATGCCTCTGGAGGGTTTGTGGTGGGCCGAGGATATGGAGTCCTTCACCGCTGCACGGGACAAATCCCGGTGGGACTGGACGATGATGATCATGGTCCCCGAGTGGACCGATCAGCAGATGTTCGAGACGGCCATCAAGCAGGCCGGAGCCAAGGATCTCCCGGAGCGTCTGGGCGACGTCCGCCTGGAAACACTGTCCGAGGGGCGTTGCGTACAGACATTGCACGTCGGCTCTTTCGATGACGAGGCCGAGGTGCTGGCACGGATGCACCACGAGTACATCCCCGGCCACGGCCTCACCATGGCCGGGAGGCACCACGAGATCTATCTCAGTGACCCGCGCAGGGTCGCTCCTGAGAAGCTGCGCACGATCCTGAGACAACCGGTCGGCGCCGCCACTCTTCCACACGGATAGCTCCGTTATTCACCCATTCAACTCGAGCTCGTGGCCCAGATGGGCGCTGCGGCTCCAGCATGCTGGACGTCATCGAACAGTCCAAGAACGAGCCTTTGGAGGAGGCCGTCTCCTGGGTACGCCATGTCCAGGGCCTGCGGAGGCGAACCCTGAGCCCAGGGGCGCAGTGGCCTGAGCACCCCGAGTAGTGTGCTGACATGACCGACTCCGCACGTGAGACCCGCCAGCCCACTGACATCGACGCGCTGGCCAACCGCTATTTCGCCGACACCCTCGCCCTGCACCCCGAGGAGGCCACCGCGCTCGGCCACCCGGGCCACGAGACGGAGTACTCGGACTACTCCCCCGCTGGAACGGCCGCCCAGGACGAGCTGAACCGGACCCTGTTGGAGGACCTCGACCGCCTCACTCCCACCGATGACGTGGACCGCGTCACCGCCGCCGCGCTGCACGAGCGGGTGGGGCTGGAACGCCGGATCCACGCCACCGGCCGCACCGAGTTGAACAATCTGGCTTCCCCAGCCCAGGAGATCCGCAACATCCTGGACCTGATGCCGATGGAGACCGAGCAGGACTGGGCCCACATCGCCGGCCGGCTGGCCAACCTGCCCAGTGCCCTGGCAGGGTACGCCGAGTCCCTGCGGGCATCGCGCGACGCCGGCCAGGTCGCCGCCCAGCGCCAGGTCGACATCGTCATCGAGCAGGCCGAGGCCCACTCTGCCGCCGGTGGCTTCTTCCCGGGGCTGGTCGAGCGCGCCTCCGCGGCCGGCGTCGTGCCCTCCGCCCTGCTCACCGAGCTGGAGGCCCAGGCGCGCAGGGCCGGGACCGCCTACCAGGGGTTGGCAGACTTCCTGAAGGAGGAGGTGCGGGGCAGTGCGCCGGAACGGGACGCCGTCGGGCAAGATCTCTACGAGCTGTACTCGCAGGAGTTCCTGGGCGCCCAGATCGATCTGGAAGAGACGTACGCGTGGGGACAGGAGGAGCTCGCGCGAATCATCGAGGCCCAGCAGGCCGACGCTGAACGGATCCGGCCGGGTGCCAGCATCGACGAGGCCCGATCGATCCTGAACGCGGACCCGGCCCGCCGACTGCAGGGCACCACGGCGCTGCGGGACTGGATGCAGGGCGTCACCGACACCGCACTGCAGGAGATGACCCGCTACTTCGAGATCCCCGCCCCGATGGACCGCGTCGAGTGCATGATCGCCCCCACGCAGGAGGGCGGCGTCTACTACACGGGCCCCTCGGACGACTTCTCGCGGCCCGGCCGCATGTGGTGGTCCGTGCCCGCCGGGGAAGACTCCTTCACCACCTGGCAGGAGACCACCACCGTCTACCACGAGGGCGTACCCGGCCATCACCTGCAGATCGGCACGGCCATGCTCGCCCAGGACGAGTTGAACGACTGGCGGCGCAATGGGCTGTGGACCTCCGGCCACGGTGAGGGCTGGGCCCTGTACGCCGAGAAGCTGATGGACGAGTTCGGTTTCCTCACGGATCCGGGCGACCACCTCGGCATGCTGGACGCCCAGCGGATGCGTGCCGCCCGGGTGGTGTTCGACATCGGCGTGCACTGCGGCTTCGAGGCCCCGGCCACCGAGGGCGGCGGCGTGTGGACCCCCGAGCAGGGGTTCGCGTTCCTGACGAAGCACCTCAACGACTCCCCCGGCCAGATCCGGTTCGAATTCATCCGCTATCTCGGCTGGCCGGGTCAGGCACCCTCCTACAAGGTCGGCCAACGGATCTGGGAGCAGATCCGTTCCGAACAGGCCGACCGCGCCACGGCCCAGGGCCACGCGTTCGACCTCAAGGCGTTCCACACCCGGGCCCTGCGCCTGGGCTCCATGGGGCTGGACACCCTGCGCAAGGCGATGGCATGAGCGGCCAGGCGGAGGCCGGGTCGAGCGCCCTGCCGGCCACTGAACAGGCCCAGAAGCGGGCCCACGACGGCGGCGCAGCGGTGCCGAGGCTGGTGCTGGCTTCCGCCTCCCCCTCCCGGGCGCGGATCCTCGAGGCCGCCGGTCTCCCGTTCACCGTGGTGGTCTCGGACGTGGACGAGGACGCGATCGCCGCGGCCCATCCGCTGGCCAGTCCGGCCGAGACCGCCCAGCTGCTCGCCCGGGCCAAGGCCGAAGACGTCGCCGGGCACCCCGAGGCGTCGGGCGCCCTGGTGATCGGTTGCGACTCGGTGTTCGAACTGGACGGCGTGGCCTATGGCAAGCCCTGGGAACCCGAGGTGGCCATGGAGCGCTGGCGGGCTCAGTCCGGACGTACTGGAGAACTGCACACCGGCCACTGGGTCGTGGACAACCGTGACGTCGGCACGGGTGCCGATGCACAGCCCGGCAGGTCTGCGGAGGTCGCTGCCGTGTCCGAGCCCGACGACGGCGCGCCGCTCGCGCGTCCGGCCACCGGGGCGCTATCGAGCGCCGCGGTGACCTTCGCGGAGGTCGACGAGGAGGAGATCACCGCGTACGTGGCCACCGGTGAGCCCCTGCAGTGCGCCGGCGCCTTCACGATCGACGGCCGCGGAGCGGCCTTCGTCACTGTGGTGGAGGGGGACCCGAATGCCGTGATCGGCCTGTCCGTCTCCAGTTTGCGCAGCCTGCTGGCGGAGTTCGAGGTCTCGCTCGCTTCCCTGTGGGAGTCCCACGGCGCCTGAGCCGGAACAGCCCGAGCCGGAGGTGTGCCTGTTCTCACACGGCCTGGGCCACTTTCCGGGCGAGCCATCCGCGTCCGCGGCGTTAGCGTGGGGAAGCCCGTGCGGAGTGATCCGCCGCCGTCCACCAGGAGAACGCCCATGGCCCCCACCCAGACCACTGAGGCGACCGCCGCGTCCGGCCCGGCGGCGCCCGAGCGCCCCGGGCACCCCGGGCACCCCGGTCAGCCTGTTCCGGCGAGGGCCGCGCGGCTGGCCATCTTCGCGCTGGCGATCGGCGCATTCGGCATCGGCACGGCGGAGTTCGCCACCATGGGCCTGCTGCCGTACATCGCCGAGGGCTTCGACGCCACGATCACCGAGGCGAGCCATGCGGTGTCCCTCTACGCGATCGGCGTGGTCATCGGGGCACCGCTCATCGCCGCCCTGACCGCCCGGATGGAACGCCGGCGCCTGCTGCTGGGTCTGGCCGCCCTGTTCGTCATCGGCAGTATCGGCAGCACCCTGGCACCGTCGCTGCCCTTGATGCTGGTCTCCCGCTTCATCACCGGGCTGCCCCACGGAGCCTTCCTCGGCATCGGCGCCGTGGTCGCCTCCACCCTGGTCGCCCCACACCGCCGGGCCACCGCCATGGCCCGGGTCATGCTCGGCCTGACTGTGGCCAACATCGTGGGAGTGCCCGCGGCTGCCGCCTTGGGCGCCCAGTTCGGCTGGCGGACCGCCTACGGCCTGGTCGCCCTGATCGGACTGCTCACGCTCGTGGCCGTGTTCGCCCTCGTTCCGCGCAGCTCTCCGGGACTGGGGCCGTCCATCCGCGGAGAGCTGCGCACGCTCAAGCGCCCCCAGGTCGTCCTCACCCTCGTGGCCGGCTCTATCGGCTTCGGCGGAATGTTCGCGGTCTACACCTTCATCTCGCCGACGATGACCGATCTCACCGGGTTGTCCGAGTCAGCTGTCCCCTGGGTGCTCGTCTGCTTCGGTGTCGGCATGACCCTCGGCTCCCTCATCGCCGGTCCGCTCGTGGACCGCTCGATCGAGAAGTCCGCCGTGGGCGGAGTCATCAGCCTGGGGCTGGTCCTGCTGGCCTTCGCCACCCTGGCGCACGTCCCCGCCGTCGCCATCGCCTGCGTGCTGCTGCTCGGCGTCGCCGGCTCCCTCTTCACCACCGCCCTGCAGGTGCGCCTGCTGCGCGAGAGCGGCGATGCCCCCTCGGTCAGCGCGGCCATGAACCACGCCGCGTTCAACTTCGCCAACGCCCTGGGCGCCTTCCTCGGTGCCGTGGTGGTGGATGCCGGGCTCGGATACCGATCGCCGGCGTTGCTCGGCACCGGCCTGACCGTGGTCGGTCTGGCCGTCATGATCCTGGCGGTGGTGACGCACCGGCGCGCTCGCACCGGCGCCACGCTGTCACGACGGCGGTAGCAGCAGGAAGTTTGTGGGATTCCTACAACCGATGTCACGCGGCGCGGGGAAAACGCCCCGGATCCTGTAGGAAACCCACCGTCACGTCTAGGCTCGGCAGGTGGGCTGCCCCGGCATCAGGCTGGGCCCGGCCCCTCGCAGACCGCCTGCGCCGACGCTCATGAAGGAGTCCCGCCCCGATGTCCCAGCCGACGCCGACCGCCACCACCGCAGCCCGCCCGTTCTCGCGGGTGCTCGTGGCCAACCGCGGGGAGATTGCCGTCCGCATCATCCGCGCGGCACATGACGAGGGGCTCAGCGCCGTGGCCGTCTACGCGGAGCCGGACCGCGAAGCCCTGCACGTGCGCATGGCGGACGACGCCATCGCCCTGGGCGGGGCCTCCGCCACCGACTCCTACCTGGTGGTGGACAAGATCCTCGCCGCCGCCCAGGCCTCCGGCGCCGATGCCGTCCACCCCGGCTACGGCTTCCTGTCCGAGAACGCCGACTTCGCCCGTGCCGTCGAAGCTGCCGGCCTGGTGTGGATCGGCCCTCCCGCCGGGGCCATCGAGCAGCTGGGGGACAAGGTCTCCGCGCGCCACCTGGCCCAGAAGGTCGGCGCCCCGCTGGTGCCCGGCACCGCCGACCCGGTGGCGAACGCGGACGAAGTCCTCGCCTTCGCCGACACCCACGGACTCCCCCTGGCCATCAAGGCCGCCCACGGTGGCGGAGGCCGCGGCATCAAGGTGGTGCGCAGCCGCGAGGACATTCCCGAGATGTTCGACTCCGCGGTCCGGGAGGCCACCGCCGCCTTCGGCCGTGGTGAGTGCTTCGTGGAGCGCTTCCTGGACGCACCGCGCCACGTGGAGACCCAATGCCTGGCCGATGCCGCCGGGAACGTGGTGGTGGTGTCCACGCGTGACTGTTCCCTGCAGCGCCGCAATCAGAAGCTCGTCGAGGAGGCCCCGGCCCCGTTCCTGACCGCCGAGCAGCAGCAGCGACTGTACGAATCCTCCAAGGCCCTGCTCGTGGAGGCCGGCTACGTGGGCGCGGGCACCTGCGAGTTCCTCGTGGGCACGGACGGCACCATCTCCTTCCTGGAGGTCAACACCCGGCTGCAGGTCGAGCACACCGTCTCCGAGGAGGTCACCGGCCTGGATCTGGTGCGCGAGCAGTTCCGCATCGCCCGCGGTGAGGAGCTGGGCTATGGAGACCCGGAGGTGCGCGGCCACTCCTTCGAGTTCCGCATCAACGGCGAGGACGCCGGCAAGAACTTCATGCCCTCCCCCGGCACCCTGACCCGCTTCCGCCTGCCCTCCGGCCCAGGCGTCCGCGTGGACACCGGCGTGGAGGAGGGCGAGACCATCACCGGTGCCTTCGACTCCATGGTGGCCAAGCTGATTGTCACCGGCGCCAACCGGGAGCAGGCCCTGCAGCGCTCCCGCCGTGCCCTGGCCGAGATGCAGGTCGCCGGCATGCCCACTGTCCTGCCGTTCCACCGTGCCGTGGTCTCGGACCCAGCCTTCGCGCCGGCGGACGGCACCCCGTTCACCGTGCACACCCGGTGGATCGAGACCGGCTTCGAGAACACCATTGCCCCGTTCGCGGGCACCCCGGGAGCCGCCGGAGACATCGAGGAGGAGCACGAGGATCGCCGCTCCGTCACCGTAGAGGTCAACGGCAAGCGAGTCGAGGTCACCCTGCCCGCCATCCTCG
Organism: Citricoccus alkalitolerans; assembly: GCF_039528175.1. Taxonomy (NCBI): domain Bacteria; kingdom Bacillati; phylum Actinomycetota; class Actinomycetes; order Micrococcales; family Micrococcaceae; genus Citricoccus; species Citricoccus alkalitolerans. Next base: position 273,877 of record NZ_BAAALH010000001.1, on the reverse strand, counting down.
GCGCCATCTCCACCGTGGCCACCGGCGCCAAGGCCGGCTCCCGCCGCCGCAAGTCCCGTGGCACCCGGGGCGCCACCGCCACCGGCGCCAACGGGGACACCCTGACCTCACCGATGCAGGGCACGATCGTCAAGGTCGCGGTCGGCGTCGGGGATGCCGTGGCCGAAGGCGACCTGATCGTGGTGCTCGAGGCGATGAAGATGGAGCAGCCCCTGACCGCACACAAGTCCGGGACCATCACCGAGCTCAGCGCCGAGGTTGGCGCCACTGTCACCGCAGGTGCACCAATCGCCGCCATAGCGGACTAGGACTGCCGGGGCCAGTGCCGCCGGAGACTTGGTCGTCCGGCGGAATCGCTCCTACCGCCTGCGCGCTGGCCCCTGGTCGCCGCAGATCAGAATCACGCCTGCCTGCACACGGCCTCCTGGCAAGGCCGTCTCACTATCTGGACTCAATGTCCGCATGGTGGCGCCCGCGCGTAGAGTCGTCGGGTCGCATTTCGCACCGGCCAAGAGCCGACACACCACTGACGTTGCATTGCATTGCATGAGGAGCAACCATGTCCACTGATCTGTCCCAAGGCAGCTCAACACCAGACCCAGGGACCGGCGCGGTCGATGTCAAGGACGACGGCACCAAGGAACTGGGCGTCCCCCGGTCCCGCGTGGTGATCGCGTCCCTGATGGGCACCACGATCGAGTTCTACGACTTCTACGTCTACGCCACGGCGGCGGTCTCGGTCTTCCCGCTGATCTTCTTCGCGGCCGGTGACGAGGGAGCGGCCCTGCTGGCCTCCATGGCGACCTTCGGTGCTGCCTTCGTCGCCCGCCCGGTCGGTTCGATCCTGTTCGGCCATTACGGTGACCGCGTCGGCCGCAAGGTCACTCTGATCGGCTCCCTGTTGACCATGGGCATTGCCACGTTCCTCATCGGCCTGCTGCCGACGTACTTCCAGATCGGCCTGTGGGCCCCCGTGATGCTGACCATCTTGCGCTTCTGCCAGGGCCTCGGGCTCGGCGGCGAGTGGTCCGGCGCGGCCCTGCTGGCCACGGAGACCGCGGCCAAGGGCAAGCGCGCCTGGGCGGCCATGTGGCCCCAGCTCGGCGCCCCGATCGGCTTCCTGCTGGCCAACGGCCTCTTCCTGATCCTGACCGTCAGCTTCAACCACGACTCCACGAACCCGGACATGGACGGCCCGTTCCTCACCTGGGTGTGGCGCCTGCCGTTCCTGCTGTCCCTGGCCATGGTGGCCGTGGGCCTCTACGTCCGCCTGCGCCTGCAGGAAACCCCGGTGTTTCAGCGCGCGGTGGACAATGACGAGCGCGTCAAGGCACCCTTGAGCGAGGTCTTCCGCAAGAACTGGCGCGAGCTCATCCTCGGCACCTTCATCATGCTGGCCACCTATGTGCTCTTCTACCTGATGACCACGTGGATCCTTTCCTACTCCATCAGCTCCCCCGACGCCAGCGGGCTGGGCGTGCCCTACGCGGACTTCCTCGTGCTGCAGCTGATCGGCATCCTGTTCTTCGCCGCCTTCGTGCCCGTGGCCGGCTGGCTGGCGGACAAGTTCGGCCGCAAGCCCACCCTGATCGTCATCACGTCCATGCTGGTCCTCTTCGGCCTGACCTTCGGCTGGTGGCTCAGTGCCAGCTCGATCGGCCAGGGCTCCGAGTTGAACACCCCTCAGATGATGATCTTCCTGATCGTCGGCATGGCGCTCATGGGCCTGACCTTCGGCCCCATGTCCGCCGTCCTGCCGGAGCTGTTCCCCACGAACACCCGGTACACCGGCTCCGGAATCGCCTACAACGTCTCCTCGATCCTCGGTGCGGCCCTGACCCCGTTCGTGGCCCAGTGGCTCGTGCTGACCTTCTCGGTGGCCCACGTCGGTTACTACCTGTCCTTCGCCTCCGTGCTCACGTTGATCGCCCTGATCATCGCCCCGGAGACCAAGACGAAGTCCCTGGACACCGAAGTAGAGACGGTGGGACATTCGTCCACGGTCTGATCCTGCGGTGTTGTGATGCTTCACCAACGACGCCGGCCCGGCACCCCGCGAGGAATCGCACCGGGGTGCCGGGCCGGCGTCGTTCCCTACCGTTTTGCGGGCAGAAATTATGGGTGCACACCCGCAATCTCTGCCCGCAAAACGCTGTGGACTGGCAGGTGGCGAGCCGTCAGAGGTGGACGTGGAGGCGGCGTGCCGCCTCCGAGATCGATCCGGAGAGCGAGGGGTAGACCGTGTAGGTGTTGGCCAGGTCATCAACATGCAACTTGTGACTCACCGCCAGCGCGATCGGGTAGATCAGTTCGGAGGCACGCGGGGCCACCACCACGCCACCGATCACGGTGCCGGAGCCCTTGCGGGCGAAGATCTTCACGAAGCCGTGGGTGACATTCTGCATCTTGGCCCGGGGGTTCGTGCTCAGATCGAGCTTGAGGACGTCCGCCTGATACTTGCCAGAGGCCACCTGTTCCTCCGTCACGCCGACCGTGGCGATCTCCGGGGAGGTGAAGATGTTCGAGGACACCAGGTGCGGCTGGAACGGTTTGACCGCGTCCCCCATCAGGTGCGCCACGGCGACGCGTCCCTGCATGGCGGCCACAGAGGCCAGGGCGAAGACCCCGGTGCAGTCGCCCGCAGCGTAGATCCCGGGCACAGTGGTCCGGGAGACCCCGTCCACGGCGATATGGCCGGAGTCGGTCAGCCTGACGCCGGCCGCCTCCAGTCCGAGATCGGCGGTGTTGGGAATACCGCCGACGGCCAGGAGGCAGTGGCTGCCCTCCAGCACGCGGCCACCGGAGAGGTGCACGCGCACCCCGGATGCGGTGCGCTCCACCGACTCGGCGCGGGTCTTGCCGACTACGTTCACGCCGTCCTCCACGAAGGCGTCCTCCAGCACGGCGGCGGCGTCCGGGTCCTCCCCGGGCAGCACCCGGTCGCGCGAGGACACCAGAGAGACCTTGGCACCGAGCTGGTTGTAGGCCGAGGCGAACTCCGCGCCGGTGACGCCGGAGCCCACCACGATCAGATGCTCGGGCACCTCCGTCAGCGAGTAGACCTGGGTCCAGTTGAAGATCCGCTCCCCGTCCGGCATGGCGGTGGGCAGTTCGCGCGGGCTGGCGCCGGTGGCCAGGAGGATGTTCTCGGACTCGATCATCTCGGTGCCGTCCTCGGTGGTCACCTCCACCGTGGTGGGACCGGCCAGCCGGCCCGTGCCGATGACGACGCGCACGCCGGAGCGCTCCAGGGCCCGGCGGATGTCCCGGGACTGCTCGGAGGCCAGGTTCAGCAACCGCCGGTTGACCACGGTCATGTCCGCCCTCGCCGGCTCGTCACCCAGCGCCACGCCCAGCCCGGGGGCCCGCCCGGCCCGGCGCATGGAGTCGGCCGTGGCGATGAGGGTCTTGGAGGGGACCACGTCCGTCAATACGGCGGATCCGCCCATGCCCTTGGACTCGACGACGGTCACCTGCGCCCCTAGCTTGGCGGCCACCATGGCCGCCTCATAGCCGCCGGGGCCGCCGCCGACGATGGTGAGGGAGGGACGGGGACGCGAGTACATGGGGGTGGAAGTCACAGACACCATTGTGTCCCACCCCGCGGCATCACGCCGAATGCCGGCCGGCCGCACCGCAGGCCGTTTCCCGCGCTTCCCACTAGGCTGACGGTCGTGACTGATGCAACCGCCTCCACCGGCTCCTCCACCGCCCCCAGCTTCGACGACCCGTCCAGCCAGTCGCCGCTGCGAGGCGACCACCCGGGGTTCTCCGAGGCCCGCCGTGCCGCCGCCGCCCTGATCCAGGTCACGGGCGTGGCCCGGCACCGCATCGCCGTGGTGTTGGGGTCCGGCTGGGGCGGTGCCGCCGAATTGATCGGCAAGACCACCCACACCATCCCCACCGCCGAGCTGCCCGGCTTCGCCGCCCCCTCGGTCCCGGGGCACAACCCGACCGTGCGCTCCGTGCGCCTGAACGGCAACGGGAGCGAGGACAGCGACGGTGCCGGGCACGCCCTGATCTTCGGCTCCCGCACGCACTACTACGAGCACCGCGACGCCGGCGCCGTGGCCCACACAGTGCGCACCGCGGCCGCCGCAGGGGCCGAGATCGTGGTCCTGACCAACGGCTGCGGCTCCCTCGTGCCCGAGTGGGCCCCGGGCACCCCGGTGCTGGTGGCCGACCACATCAACCTCACGGGGGCCACCCCGCTGGCCGGGGCCAACTTCGTGGACCTCACCGACCTCTACTCCCCCCGCATCCGCGAGATCGCCCGTGAGGTGGACTCGTCCCTGCCCGAGGGCGTCTACGTGCAGTTCTCCGGGCCCCAGTACGAGACGCCAGCCGAGGTGCGCTACGCCAAGACGATCGGTGGCGATCTGGTGGGCATGTCCACCGCCCTGGACGCGATCGCCGCCCGCCACGCCGGCCTCGAGGTGTTCGGCATGTCCCTGGTCACCAACGCCGCCGCCGGATTCAGTGGTGAGCCCCTCAGCCACGCCGAGGTGGTGGAGGCCGGCGAGGCCGCCGGTCCGCGCATCTCCACCCTCTTGGCCGGCATCATCGACCGCCTCTGACGCTCCGGCGGCCCTAGCCGGTCACCCTGACCCACCTGATTCGCCCGACGCACCTGGCAACTGATGAGAAACCCGAGGACCCTCCCGTGACCACTGTTGACATCGATCCCGCCCTGATCGCCGCCGCCGTGGAGTGGGCCCGCCAGGATCCCGACGACGGCGACCGCGCGGTCCTCGAGGCCGAGATCGCCGCGGCGCAGGCCGGGGACCGCGCGGCGGTGGCGTCCCTCGCCTCCCGCTTCGCCGGCCCGCTGGAGTTCGGCACGGCCGGGCTCCGCGCCGAGGAGGGTCCTGGCCCGGGCCGCATGAACCGGGTGGTCGTGCGCCGCACCGCGGCCGGACTCGCGACGTACCTGCTCCAGCGCCTCGCGGGGAGGGGCGCCGGGGAGCCTGTGGATGCCACCGCGGATGCCCCGGCCGGGCAGAGAACGCGCCCCCCGCGCGTCGTGGTGGGGTACGACGCCCGCCGCGGCTCGAAGAGGTTCGCGCTGGACTCCGCCGCCGTGTTCGCCGCGGCCGGCCTGGAGACGATCCTGCTGCCCTCCGAGCTCCCGACTCCGGTACTGGCCTTCGCCGTGCGGCATCTGGACGCTGATGCCGGCGTGATGGTCACCGCCAGCCACAACCCGCCGGCCGACAATGGCTACAAGGTGTACCTGGGCGGCCGGATGACGGACGACGCCGGCCGTGGCGCCCAGATCACCGCACCCAGCGACCGGGACATCGCCGGTTGCATCGACCATGACGCCCCGGTGGACTCCATCCCGCTCGCCGCGGACGGCTGGACGGTGGCGGACCGGGGGATCGCGGCGGCCTACCGGTTGGCGGCCTGCCGGGTCCTGGACCCCGAGCGCACCGGCCACCGCCGCCTCAACGTGGTCTACACGCCCCTGCACGGAGTCGGCGGGGCTGTGCTGCCGGACCTGTTCGAGGACGCCGGCTTCGAACGGCCGTACACGGTCCCCGAACAGGCGGATCCGGACCCCGCCTTCCCCACCGTGGCGTTCCCCAACCCGGAGGAGCCCGGCGCCATGGACCTCGCCCTGGCCGCGGCACGGGAACGCGGCGCGGACCTCGTCATCGCCAATGACCCCGACGCCGACCGACTGGCCCTGGCGGTGCCGGATCCGGCCGCTGGAGTCGCCGCGGACGAGGATGGCAGTGCGCAGGGCGCGGCGGCCGGCTGGCGCATGCTCACCGGGGACGAGGTGGGCGTGCTCTTGGGCAGCCACCTGATGGCCGGACTGCGGCCGGTGGGCGCCGTCGTCGGGAATTCCGTGGTCTCCTCCCGCCTGCTGTCCCGCGTCGCCGCGGAACGGGACGTGCCGCACGAGACGACCCTCACCGGGTTCAAGTGGATCGCGCGGGTCCCCGGGCTGGGCTTCGGCTACGAGGAGGCGCTCGGCTATTGCGTGGCGCCGGAGATGGTGCGGGACAAGGACGGCATGACGGCTGCCCTGGTGGCGGCGGAACTCGCCGCCGAGCTCGCGGACCAGGGAAAGACCCTGCTGGACGCGCTGGATGAGATCGCCCTGCACTTCGGGGTGGTCGCCACCGGCCAGCTCTCGGTGCGCGTGGCGGACCTGGCCCTGCTGGACGCCATGATGACCCGGTTGCGCCTGGCGCCGCCGGCAACCCTCGCCGGCGAGGAAGTCGTCGAGACGGTGGACCTCACCCAGGGTTACCGGGACCTGCCGGGCACCGACGCCCTGATGTACACCACCGCGGACGATTCCCGTGTGGTGGTGCGGCCCTCCGGCACCGAGCCCAAGCTCAAGTGCTACCTGGAGGTGGTCCGCCCCGTGCAGGCGGCGTCTCAGCTGTCCGGGGTGCGGGCCGAGGCATCCACCGCCTTAGCCGCGCTTTCCGCCTCCATCGGCGCAGCCCTGGGCCGGTAGCCGTGCACAGCCACGGTAGGCTGGCTCGCATGCAGAACGGCCCTGAATCCACCGCGTCCACCGGTTCCGCCGAGCTCACCACCGCAGAGCTCGCCCAGTACATCGATCACACCCTGCTCAAGCCGCAGGCGTCCCGGGAGGACATCCTGGCAGTCTGCGCCGAGGCGGCCGAGGCGCAGGTGAAGAGCGTGTGCGTCAATCCCGTGTGGGTCGCCACCGTTGCCGAGGCGCTGACCGGTACTGGCGTGCTGACCTGCACCGTGGTCGGCTTCCCGTTGGGTGCCACCACCACCGCCGCCAAGGTCGGTGAGACCACCGATGCCATCGCCAACGGCGCTGACGAGGTGGACATGGTCATCGACATCGCCGCCGCCCTCGCCGGGGACCGCGCGGCCCTGGTCGCGGACATCGGCGCCGTGGCCCAGGCCGCGCATGACGGTGGCGCGATACTCAAGGTCATCATCGAGACGTGCCTGCTGGACGATGCCGCCAAGGAACTGGCCTGCAGTGCCGCTGCCGAGGCCGGGGCGGACTTCGTGAAGACCTCCACCGGGTTCTCCACCGGCGGCGCCACCGTCGAGGACGTGGCCCTGATGCGCCGCGTCGTCGGGCCGGAGCTCGGGGTCAAGGCCTCCGGCGGCGTCCGCAGCCGCGAGGACGCCCTCGCCATGATCGAGGCCGGCGCAACTCGGATCGGGGCCAGCTCCGCCCTTGCTATCCTGAAGGCAAGCTAGTTTTTCGCACCATCGGCACCCGGCGACGCCGCCGGTCCACGCCACCGCATGAGGAGACATTGTGATCGTTAACGGCAAGCCGAAGAACCACTCGGGGCAGGGACATTTCTGGGGCAACCTGTTGATGACCGTGGTGTGCTTCCTGCTCTTCGCTGGCTGCATCTATGCCATGGGCTGGTGGTCCCTCGAGGACGTCTGGATCCCAGGCGGCATCGCCATGGTCCTGGCCGTGCTGGCCTACCTCATCCCGCAGCAGCTGCTTGGCCGCAGTGACTCGGTGGACCACGAGGCCATCCACGTGGAGGACCCGCACGCCCACCACGCGAGCCACTGACCCGGAGGGCCGTATCCCTCTAGCGCAGACCCCCGCAGCACCGCTGCCGACGCAACG
>NZ_BAAALH010000001.1:208234-266233 GCF_039528175.1 Citricoccus alkalitolerans | reverse complement strand
TCGCCGTGGTGGCGGGCCACTCCTACGGGCCTCGCCTGGTCGGGGGCGAATACCTGGAGATCTGGCGGATGCCGCTGTTCTTCTTCCTCACCGGTTACTTCTGGACCCGTGGACGTCCCTTCGTCTACGAGCTCCAGGCCCGGTGGCGGACCCTGGCGGTGCCGTACCTGATCTGGGCCGTCATCATGAGCCTGGCGGCCTGGGCCTGGACCCGGGACACTCCCGGAGAATTCTGGCCGTTGATGGCCAACGGTTGGTACGGGGGTTCCGATCAGACCCCGCCGTGGTGGGCCTTCTGGTTCATCTCAGTGCTCTTCTTCGTCACCCTGCTGCGGCGCATCCTCGAACGGTTCCCCGTGCTTGTGGCTTGGGGGGTCGCCATACTCGGCCTGGCCCTGTCCATGCTGCCGGACAGCCTGCTCGGCCGCACTCCCCTGGGCCTCGGCCTGGCGCTGCCCTGCCTGTTCTTCGTGCTGGCCGGCGAGCTGTTCCGCTATGAGATACAACCCCGGATCAAGCGCAACCGCGCGTTGCTCGGGGTGGTGCTCATCGGCGCGGGGTTCCTCGCCGTGACGCTGGGCGTGGAACCGCTGAACATCAAGTTCTCCGGCTTCGGCCAGTTCCTGATCACCCCCGTGGTAGGGGCCATGACGGCCGCCGGCTTCGTGCTGGTCTTCAGCACCGTGGTGAACCGGCTCGTGGCTGGCGCCGCCCGCCCCGTCAACGCCCTCGTGCGGACCGGCACGGTGGTGGTGCTCTTCCACGGCTGGCTCCTGCAGACCCTCGTGGACGTCGGCATCCTGGACGACGGCGCCAAGTTCGTCCTGACCGTCCTCATCAGTTGGGCCGTGGGCCTGGCCCTCAACGCCACACCCCTGTCCCCCTGGTTGGCCGGGGTGCCCGCGCCGGACTGGTGGGTGCAATGGCGGGCCCGGCGGAACCCACACTCCTGACGCACGGCTGAAGGCCAGTCACTTTGCGGCCAGATATGAGTACTTATTTCTGCCCGCACAGTGAAACGGGGTGACGCGGTCCCGGTATAGAGGCTGGTGCAGAGTGGAACACCCCCGGTCGCTCAGGCCGGGGCGTCCGGCAGGAAGATCGCCTTGAGCACCTGGGCCGCCCAGTCCAGCAGGGGCAGGTCAGTGAGGTCCTTGCCGCCCACCGGCGCCGTCTTCGGCCGCGGGATCATCACGGCGTTCAGGGCCGGTTTGACCGCGGCGCCCTTGTACATGCGCTGGAGACGCATCTGACGGGACTCAGGCAGGTCCGCTGGACCGAACTTCACGTTCTGGCCCATCAGCATGACCTCGGTGACGCCGGCGGCGCGGGCCGCGTTGCGGAAGCGGGCCACCGCCACCAGGTTCTCGGCGGCGTCCGGCAGGTCCCCGTAGCGGTCCTTGAGCTCCTCGACCACGGCGTCCACGGCCGCGTCGTCGTTGGCCTGGGCCAGGTTGCGGTAGGCCTCCAGGCGCAGCCGCTCCCCCGGCACGTAGTCGTGCGGCAGGTGCGCGTTGATGGGCAGTTCCACCTTGACCTCGGCCGGGGTGGTGTCCTCGCCGCCCTTGAAGTCCGCCACGGCCTCGCCCACCATGCGCAGATAGAGGTCGAAGCCGACTCCGGCGATGTGCCCGGACTGCTCCCCGCCGAGCAGGTTGCCGGCGCCGCGGATCTCCAGGTCCTTCATGGCCAGTTGCATGCCGGAGCCGAGCTCGTTGTGCGCGGCCACCGCCTTGAGCCGTTCCAGGGCAGTCTCGTTGAGTGATTTCTCCGGGTCGTAGAGGAAGTAGGCGTAGGCGCGGTCCCGTCCGCGGCCAACCCGTCCACGCAACTGGTGCAGCTGGGACAGCCCGTAGGCGTCGGCCCGGTCGATGATCAGGGTGTTCGCGTTGGCGATGTCCAGGCCGGTCTCGATGATCGTGGTGGAGACCAGCACGTCGAACTTCCTCTCCCAGAAGTCCTCCATGACCCGTTCCAGCCGGGTCTCGCCCATCTTGCCGTGGGCCACCACCACGCGGGCCTCCGGGATGAGCTCACGGATCTCCCCGGCCACCTTGTCGATCGAGGAGACCCGGTTGTGCACGAAGAAGACCTGACCCTCACGCATCAGCTCGCGGCGGATGGCGGCGGTGATCTGCTGGTTGGTCTTCGGGCCCACGTAGGTCAGTACCGGGTGGCGTTCCTCCGGGGCCGTGGCCAGGGTAGAGGTCTCGCGGATGCCGGTCAGGGACATCTCCAGGGTGCGGGGAATGGGCGTGGCGGACATGGAGAGCACGTCCACGTTGGTGCGCATGGTCTTGAGCACCTCCTTGTGCTCCACGCCGAAGCGCTGCTCCTCGTCCACGATCACCAGGCCGAGGTCCTTGAACTGGACCTCCTTGGACAGCAGACGGTGGGTGCCGATGACCACGTCCACGGTCCCCTCAGCCATCCCGTCCAACGTCTCCTTCGAGTCCTTGGCGTTCTGGAACCGGGACAACGGCTTGACCTTCACGGGGAAGCCCGCGAAGCGTTCGGTGAAGGTCTCGTGGTGCTGGCGCGCCAGCAGCGTGGTCGGGACCAGCACGGCCACCTGCTTGCCGTCCTGGACCGCCTTGAAGGCGGCCCGGATGGCGACCTCCGTCTTGCCGAAGCCGACGTCGCCGGAGATCAACCGGTCCATGGGCACGGCTGACTCCATGTCCTTCTTGACCTCGTTGATGGTGGTCAGCTGGTCCGGGGTCTCGATGAACGGGAAGGACTCCTCCAGTTCCCGCTGCCAGGGGCTGTCAGGGGCGAACGTGTGTCCGCGGGAGGCCATGCGGGCCGAGTACAGGCGGATCAGTTCACCGGCGATCTGCTTCGTCGCCTTCTTCGCCTTGGACTTCGTGGACGCCCAGTCGGACCCGCCCATCTTGGACAGGCTCGGCGCCTCTCCGCCCACATACCGGCTGACCTGGTCGAGCTGGTCCGTCGGGACGAACAACCGGTCCCCGGGCGCACCCCGCTTGGACGGCGCGTATTCCAGGACCAGGTACTCGCGGTAGGAGTCGGCACTTCCGCCGGCGCTCGCACCCGCGCCCGCACCGCCGGCACCCACCGTTCCGGAGGCGACCTTGCGACGCTGCAGCTCCACGAACCGGGCGATGCCGTGCTGCGTGTGCACCACGTAATCGCCCTCGGTCAGGGTCAGCGGGTCCACGGCGTTGCGGCGCTTGCGTGCGAGGGTCTTGGTGCCGCCCCGGGCCCCGGCCGCCCGGTTGCGGCCGAACAGATCCTGCTCCGTCAGCAGCGCCACCTTGGCCCCGGGCAGGGCGAAGCCGGAACCGGCGACGGCGGTCGTGATGGTCACCTGCCCCGGTTGCGGCTCGGAGGGCACGGCATCCACCACGACGGCGGCCAGGCCGGCCTCCCCGAACAGTTCCGCCAGGCGGCGGGCTGGGCCCGGCCCATCCGTGGCGACGACGGCCTGCCAGCCGTCCCGGCAGCGCTCGGCCACGTGCCGGGTCATGGCCTCCACGTCCCCGGCGAAGCCCTGCGGCTCGGCCAGAGAGGTGCGCAGGGCTGAGGCATCCGGCAACAGCTCCACGTCCGTGCCGAGGCTGGTGAGCTGCCACCACCCCTGGAACCGGTGCAGGGCCGCGGTGCGGGTCTCGGCGAGGGTGGCGAAGCCGCCGGCGTCCGCCTGTCCGCCCTGCCCACCGTCCGGTCCGGGGACCCCTGTCCCGGAGCCGATGTCCACGGGGGCGACTCCGCCCATGGCGGCGGTGGCCCAGGCGGCCTGGAGGAACTCCTCGTTGGTGCTCAGCAGGTCATCGGCGCGGTGGCGGATCTTCTCCGGTTCCACGAGCACGGTCAGGGAGCCCTCGGGCAGCAGGTCCACGAGTGGGACCATGCCCTCGGCCAGGATCGGGGCAAGGGACTCCATGCCCTCCACGGCCATGCCCTCAGAGATCCGCTCGAGCATGTCAACGGCTCCGGGAAGCCGGGGCATGAGCTCCTTGGCCCGGCGCCGGACCGTGTCCGTCAGCAACAACTCGCGGCAGGGCGGCGCGTAGAGGGTGGTGGGGTGGCCGGTGCCGTCCCCGCTGGTGTCCTCCAGGGAGCGCTGGTCCGCCACGGAGAAGTAGCGCAGCTGCTCCACCTCGTCCCCGAAGAACTCGATGCGCAGCGGGTGGGATTCGGTGGGCGGGAAGACGTCCAACAGGCCGCCGCGCACCGCGTACTCGCCGCGGCGGGAGACCATGTCCACCCGGGAGTAGGCGGCGTCCGCCAGTGCCTGGACCACGCCATCGAAGTCGTGGTCCTCGCCGACGGAGATCCGCACCGGCTCCAGGTCCCCCAGGCCGGCGACCATGGGCTGCAGCACCGAGCGGATCGGGGCGGTGACCACGGCCAGTGGCGCGCGGCCGTCCTCTCCGGGGTGGGCCAGACGGCGCAGCACCGCCAACCGGGTGCCGACCGTGTCCGAGCGAGGAGACAGTCGTTCGTGCGGCAGGGTCTCCCAGGAGGGGAAGTGGGCCACAGTGTCCGGGTCCATCCAGCCGGCCAGGTCGGCGGTGAGGTCCTCGGACTCACGTGAGGTGGCGGTGACGAGCAGGACGGTGGCCGGGCGAGACAGTCCCGAGTCGGACAGGCCGGCAGCCGGCAGATCAGCCGGCGTCGCCAGGGCACCGTTCTTGGCGAGCTCAGCCGCTGCGCCGGCGAGCAGGGCCACCAAGGGCGGCCGGGCGCCGTCGGGAAGGCTGATCTCCAGGTCCTCGGTGCGGTCGGCACCGGTGCGGGCAGCGGAGAGGGAGGCAGCGGCGATGGCCTGGTCCTGCAGCAGGGCGGGGAACATCCCTGCCAGAGGGTGGGGAGTGGTCATTCATCCCAGCATAGTTGGTCGATATAGGCTCGGGCGTGGTGTCCGCCGCTGGCGGAGACCAATGGAACAGACCGAACCCCCAGGAGGACCTCATGGCGTTCAAGGAATCAACCACCATTGCCCACCCGCCAGCCGACGTGTTCGCCGCCTTGGTCGACGAGGCCTTCAATCGCAAGGTCACCGAGGGCCTTGGCGGAGCGCTCGTCGCCTTCGAGCGCCAGGGCGAGCTCACCGGTCCGGTGAGCATCACCATGGTGCGCTCCGTGCCGGTCAACAAGTTGCCGGACGCCGTGCAGAAGGTCGCCGGCAAGTTCCTCGGGGACAAGCTGAGCGTGGAGCAGCAGGAGACCTGGTCTGCCCCCGCGGCCGACGGCTCCCGCACCGGCCAGTTGATCGTCACCGTGAGTGCCGCCAAGACCACCGCGACCGCCGAACAGCTGCTGCTGCCGACGGACGCCGGCACCGAGGTGCGCGTCACCGGCACCCTCGAGTGCAGGATCCCGCTGCTCGGCAAGAAGATCGGCCAGGCCGCCGAGCCCCGAGTCGGCCAGGTGCTGGGACGTCAGGCCCGCGAAGTGGCCACCTGGCTGAAGCGGTAACCGGTCACGGGCCGGAACGGTAGCCGCTCCACCCGACCGGCCTAGGCATCCACTACGAGAGGACAATGCACCCGTGGGTCCCACGGGTGCAACGTCCTCTCGTAGTTGCTTAAGGCGATCCGAGCCCGGGCACGGCGGCCCGCGGCTCTACACCGCGGGCCACCGGCTCAGGCGTCGCCGTCGAACAGGCTGGTGACCGAGCCGTCCTCGAAGACCTCGCGGATGGCGCGGGCCAGCAGCGGGGCGATGGACAGCACGGTGAGGGCGTCGAACCGCTTCTCCTCCGGGATCGGCAGGGTGTTGGTCACCACGACCTCCCGGGCGCCGGACTCGGCCAGGCGCTGCGCGGCCGGATCTGAGAACACGGCGTGGGTGGCGGCGATGATGACGTCCTTGGCGCCGGCCTCCTTGAGCACGCGCACGGCCCCGGCGATGGTGCCGCCGGTATCGATCATGTCGTCGATCAGCACGCAGGTGCGGCCCTCGACCTGGCCGACGACCTGCTTGGACACGGCCTGGTTCGGCACGGTGAGGTCACGGGACTTGTGCACGAAGGCCAGCGGGGCACCGCCGAGGCGCTCGGCCCACTGCTCCGCCACCCGCACGCGGCCGGTGTCCGGGGAGACCACGGTGAGCTCCTCCCCCTCCGTCTTGGTGCGGATGTAGTCGCTCAGCAGCGGCACCGCGAACAGGTGGTCCACCGGGCCGTCGAAGAAGCCCTGGATCTGGGCGGTGTGCAGGTCCACGCTCATGATGCGGTCCGCGCCGGCGGTCCGGTACATGTCAGCAACCAGGCGGGCGGAGATGGGCTCGCGGCCGCGGCCCTTCTTGTCCTGCCGCGCGTAGGGGTAGAAGGGCGAGATGGCGGTGATGCGCTTGGCGGAGGCGCGCTTGAACGAGTCCAGCATGAGCAGCTGCTCCATGAGGTGGTTGTTCAGCGGCGCCGGGTGCGACTGGATCACGAAGATGTCCTTGCCGCGCACGGATTCACCCGAGCGGACGTAGATCTCCCCGTTCGCGAAGTCATAGGCGCTCATCGGCAGCAGCTCGGTGCCGAGCTCCTCGGCCACCTGTGCCGCCAGCTCGGGGTGAGCCCGGCCCGCTGCCAGAACCAGCTTCTTCTCGCTGTGCTGGGTGATCTCGTTCATCGCTGTGTACTTCCTGATTCTGACTGGGTTGGCCGGCCGGTGAGGGTGTGATCGGTGGTTGGGGTGCCGTGGCCCACGCGGGCCCGGGCGGCCGCATCGGCGGCCGGCGAGCCGGGGCGGCGGTCCTCGACCCAGCCCTCGCTGTTGCGCTGCGGGGCGACGGTCAGGGCGAGCGCGCCGGCCGGGACGTCCTTGCGGACCACGGCGCCGGCACCGGTGTAGGCACCGTCCCCCACGGTCACGGGGGCGATGAAGACGGTATTGGACGAGGTCCGCACGTGGTCCCCGATCACGGTGCGGTGCTTGTTCACGCCGTCATAGTTGGCGGTGATGTTGCCGCAGCCGATGTTGGTGTACTCGCCGATCTCCGCGTCCCCCGCATAGCCGAGGTGGGACAGCTTGGAGCCGCGGCCGATGACCGTGTTCTTGGTCTCGTAGAACGCCCCGATCTTGCCCTGCTCCCCCAGCACGGTGCCCGGGCGGAGGTAGGTGAAGGGCCCGACGGCGGCGCGGTCACCGATCACGGCGCCACTCGCCTGGGTGCGGGTCACGGTGGACCCGACGCCCACGGTGGTGTCCACGAGCGTGGTGTCCGGGCCGACCACGGCGTCCTCGGACAGGTGAGTGGTGCCCTGCAGATGGGTGTTCGGCAGGATGGTGGTGTCCGATTCCAGTGTCACGGTGGAGTCGATCCACGTGGTGGCCGGGTCCTGGATGGAGGTGCCGGCGCGCATGTGGCGCTCCAAAGTGCGGTGGTTCATCTCGGCGCCCAGGGCCTGCAGCTGCACCCGGTCGTTCGCGCCCTCGACCTGCCAGCGGTCCTGCGTGGTCACCGCGGCCACCCGGCCACCGGCGGCACGGGCGATGGACAGCACGTCCGTCAGGTACATCTCGCCCTGCGCATTGTCCGTGGTGACCTCCGCCAGTGCCGTGACGAGCAGGGCACCGTCGAAGGCGTAGATGCCGGAGTTGACCTCGTTGATCTGCTTCTGGGCTTCCGTGGCGTCCTTGTGCTCCACGATCCCGGCCACCGAGCCGTCGGTGTCCCGCAGGATGCGGCCGTAGCCGGTGGGGTCCTCCAGGAGTGCGGTCAGCACGGTGACCGCGTTGGACTCGGACTCATGGGTGGCCACGAGTTCGGCGAGGAGCTCCGTGGTCAGCAGGGGGACGTCGCCGTAGGTGACCACGACGGTGCCGGTGATGCCGCTGGTACCGCGCGGGCCGGCGTCGGGCGTGGGTGATGCGGCGGCCGTGAGGGCCTCGAGGCCGCACTGGACGGCGCGGCCGGTGCCCGGGGTCTCGTCCTGGTCCGCGATGACCGGAACGGTGCCGAGGGTGTCTGCCAGGGACAGGATGTGGTCGGCCACCAGGTCACGCTGGTGGCGGACCACGGCGACCAGCTCGCGCGGGTTCAGCCCCGCGGCGGCGGTGAGGGCGTGACCGATCATGGACCGCCCCCCGATCGGGTGCAGGATCTTGGGGGTTTTGGACTTCATCCGGGTTCCCGCCCCCGCGGCGAGGACGATGACGGCTGCCGGCGTTGCGGGCGCCACGGTGGATTCGGTCAAGGATCTGCACTCCTGCTTCGATAGTCCAGTGCTGGTTGACTGCCGCCGGTCAGTCTAGACGGTCGGGCGGGAGGGCTCCGAACCGGGGTGATCGCCGAGGCGAAGCCAGATGCTCAGCAAGTGGGCTACTCGATTCTCCCTAGGTCCGTTTCGCTACTACGGAGGGCCATACCCGTTCACCGCGTGCTCGGGTCGGTACCCACAACCTGGGGAACTAGGGGATTCTAGTCTGGCCCAATGCACCCAGTCTCGCCCGCACCCCCGCCACCGGTCACTGTCCACCGCCACTATGCGCGACTGCGCCGTTGGTGGCCGTCCCTTGCCATCGTGTTCGTCGCCACAGTGGCCCTCATCCTGCCCTTCGGATGGGCGCCGCTTGTGTCCGCCGCAGAGAACTGCGGGCCGGGCGCCAATCGCATCGTGTGTGAGAATTCCAAGCCGGGTTCGCCCTATACCGAGTGGGAGATCGAGGGTGCGGGCGACGAGTCCATCCAGGGTTTCGCCACGGACATCAGCGTCAACGCGGGAAACCGGATCGATTTCAAGGTCGACACCGATGCCGCCGACTACGACATCGACATCTACCGGACCGGATACTACGAGGGGCTGGGTGCCCGCAAGGTGGCCTCCGTGGATCCGGGCGCCGCTCTGCCGCAGAAGCAGCCCGAGTGCCTGCGGGACGCGTCCACGGAACTGACCGACTGCGGTAACTGGGCCGTGTCCGCCGCCTGGGACGTGCCGGCCGATGCCGTCTCAGGCGTCTACGTGGCCAAGCTGACGCGCAAGGACACCGGCGGCGCCAGCCACATCACCTTCGTGGTGCGCAACGATGGCGTGAAGGCCGACGTCCTGTTCCAGACCTCTGACACCACGTGGCACGCCTACAACAACTATGGCGGCTCGAACTTCTACCAGGGCGGGGCCAATACCCGCGCTTACAAGATCAGCTACAACCGTCCGTTCGCCACCCGCGGCGGGATCGAGGCCCGGGACTTCTACTTCGGTGCCGAGTACCCGATGGTTCGCTTCATGGAGCGCAACGGCTACGACGTCACCTACTTCTCCAACGTCGACACGGACCGACACGGTGACCAGCTGACCAACCACAAGACGTTCCTCTCCGTCGGTCACGACGAATACTGGTCCGGCCAGCAGCGCGAGAACGTCGAAAAGGCGCGCGACGCCGGCGTGAACCTCCAGTTCCTCACCGGCAACGAGGCCTACTGGCGTGTCCGCTACGAGAAGTCCCCGGCGGATCCCGCCGGCAACGACTACCGCACCCTGGTGAGCTACAAGGAGACTTGGTCCGACCGGAAGATCGACCCGGCCGCCGAGTGGACGGGGACCTGGCGTGACCCGCGGTTCGCCTCTCCGGCCAACGGCGGCGGCAAGCCGGAAAACGCGTTGTCCGGAACCGCCTACGTGGTGAACTTCGGCGACCTCCCGGTGACGGTCAACGACCGTGAGGGCGACCTGAGACTCTGGCGCGGCACCAACCTCACCAACCTGGCCGCAGGGGCCGAAGAGCCTCTGGCCCCACACACGGTCGGTTACGAGTCGAACGAGGACCTGGACAACGGCTTCCGCCCTGCGGGCCTGATCCACCTGTCCACCACCACGGGACAGGTGCCCGAGTACCTGCAGGACTTCGGCAACGTGGTGGCACCGGGCGAGACGACCCACCACCTCACCCTGTACAAGGCCGCCAGTGGTGCGCTCGTGTTCTCCGCGGGCAGCATCCAGTGGACGTGGGGCCTCGACGACTGGCACGACGGTGACGGCGCAACCCCAGACCAGCGCATGCAACAAGCCCAGGTCAACCTCTTCGCTGACATGGGCGTGCAGCCCGGCACGCTCCAGCCAGACCTGGTGGCTGCCCAGGCGTCCCAGGACTCCACCCCGCCCACCGTGGCGGTCACCTCCGAGCCCTCCGCCGCGGTGGCCCATGGCCAGAAGGTGACCATCAAGGGCACCGCCTCGGACGGTTCCGGTGCCACTGCCGGCAAGGTGGCCGGGGTCGAGTACTCGCTCGATGCCGGCGCGACCTGGAACCTGGCCGAGGGGACCACGAGCTGGTCCTTCACCTACGTCCAACAGGGCATGGGGCAGAACACCGTGCTGGTCCGGGGCATTGACGACAGCGCCAACTACCCCGCCTCCGGTACGCCCATCACCGTGGATGTGACGGGCCCCTACAGCGTCTTCGGCACCAATACGCCGGATACCGCTGACGCAGGGGACCCGGAGCCGGTCGAACTCGGATTGCGGTTCACCCCCACCACGGATGGCCTGGTAACCGGCGCACGGTTCTACCTCGGCGGCGCCAACTCCGGCCCGCATACCGGATCCCTGTGGTCTTCGGACGGCACCCGCCTGGCCACGGCCAGCTTCCCCAGCGGCGGCTCCGACGGCTGGCAGACCACGGAGTTCAATGAGCCCGTGGCGGTGGAGGCCGGCAGCACCTACGTGGTGTCCTACTCCGCTCCGAACGGCCACTACGCCGCCGACCCGTACTACTTCGCCTACCGTGGCATCACGGCGGCCCCGCTGACCGTCGCCGGTGGCTTCGGAGTCTCCCAAGGCGGTGTCTACGACACCAACGGCGGATTCCCCGCCTCAAGCTACAACAGCACGAACTATTACGTGGATGCGGTGTTCGAAGCCGGTGACGAGGCAGCGTTGTCGGCAGGGACCCCCCGGCCGGCCCACACGGCCAACTCCGTGCCGGTGGACACGGCCGTCAGCGCGGTGTTGACCCGAGACGTCGTTCCATCGAGCGTCGCCATCACCGTCAAGGCCGGTACCGGCGACCGCGATCCGGGTGCACCGTCGGCCGGCACGGCCGTGCAGGGCACCACATCCTACGATGCGGCCACACGGACGGCCACGTTCACCCCGGACAAGTCCCTGGCGAACGGAACCCCCTACACCGTGACCCTGGTCGCCCGCGATGCTGCCGGTGAAGTGGTCACCCGGGGCAACACCTGGAGCTTCAGGACGGTGTCCGCTGCATCGGAGAACGGCCCCTTCGGGTTGCTCGCCGAATCCGTGGTCCCCACGACGTCCCTGGTGGACGATGGCGAACCCGTGACCCTGGGCACGGCCTTCTCCACCACCGAGCCGGGCACGGTCACCGGGCTCGAGTTCTACAAGGCCGCCGGAAACCCTGGTCCGCACGTCGGCGCCCTCCATGCCTCGGACGGCACCCTGCTGGGCGAGGTCACCTTCGGCACCGCATCGGCCTCCGGATGGCAGCACGCTCCCCTGGACACCCCGGTGAGACTGGAGACGGGCAAGGAGTATGTGGTGTCCTACCGGACCACCCAGTACTCCGCCGAGCTCGGCCAATGGGCGGAGCCGACCATCTCGGGACCGCTGCGGACCCCGGTCGACGCGGGCCGGTACAACTACGGCGGCACGTTCCCGGACACGGCGACCTCCACCAACTACCTGGTGGACGTCCGGTTCGCCCCGGATTCGGTCGAGCCGACGCCGACGCCGACACCCACTCCGACACCGACCGAACCGACTCCCACTCCCACACCCACACCCACACCCACACCCACCGAGCCAACGCCGACTCCCACCCCCGAGCCGACACCCACTCCCACACCGACCGAGCCGACGCCCACGCCGACTCCCACCGAGCCGACGCCCACGCCGACTCCCACCGAGCCGACGCCCACTCCAGGGCCGACCACGTGTGACGCACGCGATTTCACGGACAACGTCTTCGGGTCGCGACTCTACGAACACGTCCGCTGGCTGCAGTGTGAGGCCATCACGAACGGCTACGCGAACAATTACTACGGCAAGAACAAGGACATCTCCCGTGGCGAGTCCGTGGCCTTCATCTACCGGTACTTGGATGAACCCTCCGCCGGAACCGAGAAGAAGTTCCCTGACGTTCCGGAGAGTCACACGCACTTCGCCCCGATTTCCTGGGCCGTGGAGAGCGGGGTCACGACGGGGTACGCCGACAAATCGTTCAAGCCGGGCAGGGAAGTGACCCGTGGAGAGTTCGCATCGTTCCTCTACCGGGCCGTCAAACCCGCCCAGGAAGGGACGGCGACGTTCTCGGACGTGAAGGAGTCCAGCGCCCACTACAAGGCCATCTCGTGGATGGCATCCGAGGAGATCTCCATCGGTTACGAGGACCAGACCTTCAGGCCCGGCCGGTCCATCAGCCGTGGTGAAGTGGCCGCGTTCCTGCACCGCTACGACCTGACCGTGGATTGAGCGGAGAGCACGTCACAGTAGAAAGGCCCCTGGGCCGCTAAACACCTGAGAGGCGGTGGCTAGGCCACCGCCTCTCAGCGGATACTGGATTGGCGGGCCCGTATCCCCCCGGGCTAGTTCCACCGTCCGATCCGTGTGCACCGTCTCATGGGGCCCTTTGAGCTTAAGATGCGGTCGACAGCGTCCGGTAGTGGACCTTTGTCCAAACTTTTCTTCCCGGGGGTCTCACATCTCCCGGACGTTGCCTGGTGGTTCGCAACGGCCAGGAGCTCAGTCGTTCACGACGGACGGCGACCAGGCGTGCTCGATGAACAACTCGGGTTCGGCCATCGCCTCGGCGTCCAACCGGAAAACGTCTGCATCCCAGTTGGCGTCCTCGCGGGGCAGGCCGTACAGGAGCGTGTCCTCGTCCAACCATTCCAGTTGGTCGTCGATGCCGCGGTCGAGCTCAATGACGGTCCGCTCGCCGCTGGCCACATCCATGAAGGCGACGTCCCAGTGCACGCTGCTGGAACCGATCATGTCCCCGTCGTTCCCACGGCGGACCTTAAAGGCCACCGTGCGCCCGTCCGGGGAAACTGAGGGACACTCCGCGTTGGTCGCCAACGACGCCATGGTCCTCTTCTCGAGGTCGCCCTCCATGAGCCAGGTGGTCCCACCGGAGGCCACGGTGGCGTAGAAGCGGTTGCCGCCGGCGAAGGTCATGCCCCAGACATTGCGATCGATGGCCACCAGTGGTTTGCCGTCCACGGTGATGTCGAAGTCCTGAAGGTTCCCGTAGTCCTGACCGTCCGAGCCCTTGACTCCCCTGACGGTGGTGTCGGTAGAGAAGGAATCCGCCGCGTAGGAGTGCCCGGTGACGAACGCGGTGGTGGCGACCAGTCCGTCGTCGGAGACCCGGGTACGGCTGGGAATTCCGGCGAGCGGCCAGGTGGCGACCGGGTTGCCGCCGAGGTTCTGGCCATAGTCGTAGACCTGGGTCTCGAACGTGGTGGGAATCCCGCGCAGGGTCCGCAGGCAGGACAGGTACTCCCCCGCCACGTCCACGCGATCGCAGGCCTGGCCGCTGACCTGGCGTGGTCCGTCCGGATCGGACAAGGCCACGGAAGACACCATGCCGTATCCCTCACCCGACGCGGTATTGCGGAAGGTGATGTGCGGGCCGGTGGGCAGTTCGGCCGAGACGTCGGCCGCCGAGGAACCGGTGGTCCGGTGCTCGTGGTCCTGCAGGGCCTGGACCCCGTAGACACCGGCCACTCCGATGGACACGGTCGCCACGCCCGTCAGGACGAGCCACTTGGATCGAGTGGACAGCGCACTCACTTCCGGACCACCAGCCACCACGCCAGCGGCAGCACCAACACCAGCACGACGGCGGCGCCCGCCATGGTGGGCACGGCACCGAACAGCACCCACAGCGCCCCGAAAGCGGTGGAAGCCACAAGCCGGGTGACAGCGACGACGGTCTGGGCGGCCCCGATACCCGTGGCAGTCCTGCCCTCTGGGGACAGCTGACCGGCGAGCGCGGCGAGGACTCCGTCCGTGGCCGCATAGAAGATCCCCAGCATCAGCAGCGCCAGCCCGAGTGCGATCCAACTCCCGCCCATCGCCGCCGCGAGGTAGGCGCCGGCCAGGAACAGGTGCCCGCCGATCAGGACCGCGGCGCGCGAGGTTCGATCAGCGATCCTGCCCACCGGGATGGCCAGCAGCAGGAAGACGGCGTTGGTGCCGACGAACAGCAGGGGGAACCACAGCGGATCGAGGTGACCGTGGGACATGATGGCCAGGTAGATGAACCCGTCTCCCACGGTGAGCAGGCCCAATGCGCCCGCGGCCACCAGGAGCCGCTTGAGGGGACCGTCCAGGGTGCGCCAGCGCGGGCGCCGGGGTGCGCGGGACGGTAGCGTGCGGGGCCGGACTACCGGCGAGTTCTCCGCGGCCGCCGGGACTGGTGCAGCCGGCGTCGTGATTCGGGTGGTGGTGGTTCTTCTGAACCGGACGTTGGGGACGAAGAGGATCAGTGCCGCCACGCCGATCAGGGCGGCGGCGAGGGAGACGGCGAAGACCACGCGATAGCCCTCCGGGACCAGCAACAGCACCACGAAGGCCAGCAACGGCCCGATGGTGGCACCGATGGTGTCCAGCATGCGGTGAACTCCGAAGGAGCGGGCCAGGTGCTCAGGTTGGGAGACCTCCTGGATCATGGCGTCACGAGGGGCGGTGCGGATGCCCTTGCCGACCCGGTCGATCCCGACCAGGACGGCGATCCCCGCGAAGCCCTGCACGAACAGCAGGCCTACTCTCGTCAACATGGACAGCCCATAGCCGGTCACCGCGATGGCCTTGGGCTTGTCCGTCCGGTCCGCGGCGTAGCCGGCGGCGATCCTCACCACCGCGCTCACGCCCTGGTGCAGGCCCTCGAGGAATCCGTAGGCCACCATGGACAGCCCGAGTGCGCCGGTGACATAGAGCGGCAGGACGGCTGCCACGGACTCGGAGGACACGTCCGTCAGCAGACTGACCATGCCGAGGGCCACGACGGTGGGGGCAACCCGGAAGGCCACCTTCCGGCGTATGGCGGGATCCGAAGGTCCCGTGTCCGATCCCGGCGTCACGGGCTCTTCGCTCAAGGCGCTCTCGGCGGCATCGACCCCGTCGGCCGGAGATTGGTCAGGACCCCGGAATCCGGCCAGAGAAATGTACATTCCGTCCCCTCAGTTTCTGGTGCGTGGCGTTGTGGTGCGTGTCAGCGCGTGTGCTGGTGGACCCTGCGTGAGGTGGCCGGCATCGGGTGGCCAGTTGGATGCCACCGACTATCGGACTTCGAAGGAGCCGGATACTGACAGGTCCACCCTGCCGGTGGACGACAACGATGCGGTGACGGTCAGCACATCCGGGCCGAAACCACACTGGACCTGCGGTGTTCCGTCGTCCAACGTGGGACGGTCGGTCGGCCACGCGAGCGATTCGCAATGCCGGACGTAGTAGTCGAGGACAGCCTCCGGGTTGGCGCTGCTGAGTGCGTTCACGCCGACGAAGACACGCTGGCCTTGGGTGGCCACGGAGGAGGACTGGATGTCGACGTCGTTGGGGACCGGAACCGCATGCTCGGGGAATCCTGCCACGAGTTCGTGCTCGGCCGCCGCGGCATCGGGAACCTCGGTCAGGGCCGGTTGCCGTTCCGCGGAATCGGGCAGCCGGTACGGCTCGGTCCCGAGGCCGTTGGGCACCTTGGGTTCCTGGTCCGCGCCCTCCGGGGCGTCGGCCGCAGGGTTCCACGTGGGGCGGTCACCCGGAGCGGCAGGATCCTCGCCCACGGCATCCTGGGAGGCCATGGAGGAGGCCCCGGAGGCCGTGCTCCGGTCCGTGCCGGCTCCCGCCACACCTTGGCCCGCCGACCCGTCCGCGCCGGTACTACCTGCGGCATCGTCGGTTCCGGCGGGCGCCGTTGGGGCCTGCGTGGTCGGCGTCGACGACGCCGGATGCCCTTTGTAGTCGTCAGCCGCTACCGGTTGGGATGGATTGGCGAAGTGGACGATCAGGACGGCCAGCATGGCCAGGATCACCAGGACGGCGGCGCCGGTGGCCCATCGGCGGACGTTCATGAGGACTCCTGGACGGTTGAGACGGACGGTCAAGCAGTGTCCTCCAGCCGCTGGGTACTGTTACGCACCGGGGCCCGGAAGACCCGGGGGTTCCTGCTCTGATGCCAGACTAGGTCGGGCCACCAGGCCTTCCCAGAGTGCCGCACCCCTACTGTGGTCTAGGGGCTGACCGGCAATCACGTGATCTGCACAACCCTCTACTCGCGTCCCCACGTATACGGTGTGCAGCGGTACTTGTTTTCCGCGCGGATCACCGTATTCGTGAGCCCTCCCATGCCTTCATCCGGCCGACGGCTGGCATGGAACCCGAAGTCCGGATCGGCACCCATGCCGTGGTCTGGCACTGGCACAGATCCTCCTGCTGGCGGAGGTCGTGACGGCATCCTGGCGCGTCGCGTGGCAGTCCTCTGCCCGGGACGAATACGACGGGGTGGACTCGGACCCCGTGGCGCTCTTCGACCAGACCGTGCGTGAATGGGGACGACTGTTCCCCAACACGTGAAATTGCGGGGCGATCCTTGCCATGATGGCGTCATGTCCGATCACGCTGGAGATCATCGCCCGTCACCCGGCGGCCCCGACGCGAAGCACCGGCGTCCACCAGGCGTCAGTGACGCGACTGTCGAGGCCCTCGGCAAACTCTCTGAGGCATTGGAGGTTGTGGAGCACGCCCGTGGCCTGCTCTACGGATTCCACCGGCTGACGGGGACCGCGGACCTTGCGCTGGATGAGGCCGTGAGTCTGCTCCGCACCGCCGGCCATGCAGACGTCGCCCAGCGGGTCGAGCAGGACATCATCGGCCGCAATGTCATCCACGGCCGGTGGACGTTTCAGATCGTCGAGGACTACGACGACCACTACTACTCCGCGTTCAAAGACGTGGAACAGCAGGCCAGGAGCGAGTTGGCCGGGGGTAGGCGCCACCTGCACGAGGCGGAGATGAAAGAGAGGCGCCGCTCAACCGGCCAGCCCCACCATGAAGCACTTCCGACTAGTGCAGACTGAAGACCCGACCACTTTCCAGGAGGACATGATGAGCACTGATCCACTCGACCCGGTTGCTTCCGAGGAGGAGCGCCGCGACGAGAACCGATCCACTGAAGGTGACCGGTCCACGACCGGCCCGCAGACGGAGCAGGAGTTGGACGAACAGGTCGAGGAGTCGTTCCCCGCATCTGACCCGCCGGCCAACTACTGAGTCCCTGCACGGGCCCAGGGGACCTTGAACGGCCTCCTGGGCCCTTTTGCCGGATCACGCGTTTTACCGGGCGCTGGCCGACCTGCCGGACGCCAGCTCGATCGTCGACCTGGGTTGCGGCACGGGCCTGCTGACCTAGTTGTACTGACCGGGGACGTTGGTCATGCGGCTCGACCCGAGTCCGACCATGCTTGCGTTCGCTCGTAGCCGACACGACGCCGACCGCCTGTACTGGGTCGAGGGTGATACAGCCGCGATTCCGCCGACCGGGTCTACACATCGGTGCTCCACCTCCGGACCGCGGATGCATTCACCGGAGACCTGGCTTCGGCCCGATTCACCGGCATCGAGATCGCCTGCGACTGGTCCGGCAGTGGCAACGAGAGCCCAGATCAACAGAAGTGGGAGCGACGCTGCGGCCGATTCCATCAGGAGCGGATTCAAAGCGAGATAGCCGATCCCGGAAAGCAACAGCGCAAGGCAGGCACCAGCCGAGAGGGCCGTCAAGGCGACGCGCCGAGGGAGGTTACCACGCTGCACGACGGCGATGAGTCCGGCGAGAACGAGCATCTTGACACCGTCAATGCGGGGGATGAACTCCCAGACGACGGCAGCGATGCCGTGCACGAGCACCGCGACGGTGAGATACGGCAGGGACCCGCCGAATTCGGCGTTCACGTCCGCAGCGTCAGCGTCGGTTGAGAGCGCCGCCCCCCCGATGATGAGTCCTACGATCCAGCACAGGACATAGCCAATGGCAATGGACCATCACATGCGTTGGGTCATCGGTCGCGCTCGGCTTGTCATAGGCACACGGTAGGAGTGCAACGTGAACGGAGCATGGAGGGATTGCGTCCCCGCATCCCAGCCGGCGTCCTCGCGGGGCAGGCCGTTGAGGAGAGTGTCCTCGTCCAGCCACTCCAGCTGGTCGTCGATCCCGCGCCCGAGCCCGATCACGGTCCGTTCACCCGAAGCCAGGTCCAGTACGGCGACGTCCCAGTGCACGCCGGATCCGCCAGCCAAGCCCCCGCTGGAGTCCCCGCCGGAGTCCCGGCGGACCTTGAACGCCACCCGGCTGCCGTCAGGGGACACCGAGGATCATTCGGCGTCTGTCGCCACGGAGGTCATGGTCCGCGCCTCGAGGTCCCCCTCCATGAGCCAGGTCCTTCCACCCGAGGCCACCGTGGCGAAGAAGAGATCACCGTCGGCGAAGCTCACGCCCCACACGTTGCGGTCGATCGCGGTCAGCGGTTCACCGTCCACGGTGATCTTGAAGTCCTGCAGGTTCCCATAGTCCCGGCGGTGGCTTCGACGAGTGGATTCAGAGCCAGACTATGACCGCCCGACTCGGCCACACAGCGAGATGCATGCCTGCATTCGGGGGTGAGGTCCACGACGATCGGGTGGTCCATGCATGCATGGTTCCGGCCCTCCACGTGGGCGCTGGCGCCGGCTACTCGTTTCCCCCTCACTTCCTCCCCAGGCTCCCGTTGTGGCGTTGTACACCGCCGGCCGGCTTCCTACGCTGAACCCCAACGTCCGGCATCCGACCTATCCTCCGGCTGGAGACCGATGACGTATCCCACCCCGAATCGCGGTTGGGGCATGCGTACCGTCCGGGAGTAAATCGTGACAGTAATGAATGAAGTGTCGTCCGCGGCGGGTCCGGGGCGCTCTCCCGCCACGAGGCAGCCCAACCGGGAGGCCGAGGCACGCCCGGAGCGCCGAAGGTGGGCCGGTTGGATCCTGCTCGCCTATCTGGTTCCGTTGACCGCCCTCGTCCTATCGGCACGCCTCGGAGACCAGGGCATTCCCCAGGTCGCCGATGCCCTCCTGCATTGGCTCGGCGAAACCCGATGGCTCTCCGAGATACGGTTCGGTCACCTCGAGGCAGCGGCCAATGTCCTGCTCTTCGTTCCCATCGGTTTCCTGTTCGCTGGCCTCTGGGGCCGCCGCACCCGCATGCCGAGGACCTCCCGATCGGGTATGCCGGATCTCGTGGTGTGGCTCCTGGCCGTCCTGCTGTCAGCGGGGATCGAATTGGCCCAGTTGTTCCTCCTCACGGAACGCTCGGCTACCTTCCGTGACCTCCTCTGCAATGCCACCGGTGCCTTCGCCGGAGTCCTGACCTTCCGACTCGTCCAGATGGCCCGTAGCCGGGCCTCCCGAAGGAACACACCATGATCCCCTCGCATCCCCGCGTAGACCTGGCCGGCATCGTCGTCGACCTGATGGACGAGCGGGCAGCCATCGATGCCCTCGTCCACCGGCCGGCCGACAGCAACCCGCTGGCCGTCATCTCGGCCAATCTGGACCACATCGTCCAATTCGGGCACGGTGGCCGCTGGCGCCGCACCCTGGGTGATTCCCTGCGCCCGACCCACACCGACGCCGACGGACAGTCTCGTCCCCTGGAGTGGCTGACCCTGTTGGACGGTGCACCCCTGGTAACCCAGGCTGACCGGCTCACGGGTTCTTCCTGGCCTCGCTTGGCCGGCAGCGACCTCGTGGGTCCGTTGCTGGACGCAGCCGAGAAGGCAGGCCTGTCAGTGGGCTTTCTGGGTGGGTCCTATCTCATCCAGCGCCTCCTGTCCCGTCGGCTCATCGCGACCCGGCCGGGGCTCGTGATCGCCGGGATGTGGTCACCGGACCGCAGTGAACTGGCGGACGAGCAGTCCTCCCTGAAGCTGGCCGAGGACATCGCCGCGGCGGCTCCCGAGTTACTGATCGTCGGGCTGGGCAAGCCTCGCCAGGAACTCTGGATCTCCCAGTACGGGCCCGCCACCGGAGCCTCAGTCCTGCTGGCCTTCGGTGCCGTGGTCGATTTCCTGGCCGACGCGATCCAACGGGCTCCCGCTGTGGCGAGCGACCACGGCATGGAATGGGCCTGGCGCCTGGCCCGGGAACCACGCCGGCTGGCCAAGCGCTACCTCCTGGACGACCCGCCTGGACTGGTCCAGCTGCGGCGCCACAGCAGCCTGTTGCCGGCCGTCTCCGCTGTCTCGCCACCGCCTGCCGATACCGGTCCGATCCGTTCCCCCCGCCGGCCGCATCCCCCCAGCGGGACCGGCCACGATCCAACACAGCCTGCCGTACCCAGCCACGGGAGACCCGGACAATTCTCGGCCTTGGGCCGTCCGGTGGACGTCGCCGTCCTCGTGGTGACCTACAACAACGAGGACCACCTGCGTGCCCTCATCTCCAGCCTCCGCCAAGAAGCCCGTGCACTCCGGATTCGGGT
This sequence comes from Citricoccus alkalitolerans, assembly GCF_039528175.1. Taxonomy (NCBI): domain Bacteria; kingdom Bacillati; phylum Actinomycetota; class Actinomycetes; order Micrococcales; family Micrococcaceae; genus Citricoccus; species Citricoccus alkalitolerans. Next base: position 245,789 of record NZ_BAAALH010000001.1, on the reverse strand, counting down.
GGTCATAGCGGACAACGACTCAACGGACGGCACCCTCGCTGAACTCAACCTGCACCCGGACATCCTGCAGGTCCAGACAGGGGGCAATCTCGGCTATGCGGCCGGAGTCAACGCCGCTCGGCGAAAGGCTGGAGACGCCGAAGCGATCCTGGTGCTGAATCCGGACCTTGAGATCCTCCCCGGTGCCATCTCGGAGATGCTGGACGTGCTGCGCTCGGGTGAAGCCGACGTCGTAGTCCCCCGCATGGTGGACGGGGAGGGGAACCTTAAGCCGTCCCTCCGCCGTGAGCCGAGCCTGAGCTCAGTCTTCGGCGATGCTCTCTTCGGTGGCCACTGGCCGCAGCGTCCCGCGGTGCTGGCCGAACAGGACGCCGCACCCGAGAGCTATCAGTTCGGCCATGAGATCGATTGGGCCACCGGGGCCGCCGTCATGACGAGGGCGGACGTCGACCGCCGGATCGGCGCATGGGATGAACGATTCTTCCTCTACTCCGAGGAGACCGACTACTTCCGCCGCGCACGGGAGTCCGGTGCCCGGATCTGGTACGAACCAGCGGCCACCGTGGCCCATGCCGAGAATGGCTCCGGCTCCTCCGCGCAGCTGCAGGCCCTGATGGCCGTCAATCGGGTCCGCTACATCCGGAAACACCACACCGACGTCACGGCCGAGGTATTCCGCTGCGGTGTGGTCCTCCACGAGATGCTGCGCTCCTTCAACCGAGACCACCGCAGGACCTTGGCGATCGTAGCGGACGAGGCCTTGTGGGACGCCCTGCCCGGGCCGTCAGCCACCCGTTACCCGGCCAAGGTCCTCGGTGGATTCCCCACCGGTTCCGTCATCATCCCGGCCCACAATGAGGCCGCCGTCATTGGACGGACCCTCAACTCCCTTGAACCGGTGCTACGGACGGGTCGGGTGGAAGTGATCGTGGTGTGCAACGGATGCACGGACGACACGGCTACGCTGGCGGCCGCCGTGCCCGGGGTCCAGGTCATCGAGGCGCCGGTGGCCTCGAAGACGGCCGCTCTCAATGCCGGAGACAGAGTGGCCACCCAGTGGCCTCGGGTCTACCTGGACGCAGACACCGTCCTCAGCCCCACCGCCCTGCGCCGCGTGCTGGAGGTTCTGTCCGAGTCACCAGTGATGGCCGCACGCCCGGCCTTCCGCTACGACGATTCGGGGGCCACCTGGCCGGTGCGGGCCTATTACCGCGCCCGGCGCCGCCTGCCGAGCACCCAGCAGGCCTTGTGGGGTGCCGGTGTCTTCGCCCTGTCCCGCGAGGGGCACGAGCGCCTTGGCTCCTTCCCGGACGTCACCGCCGACGACTATTTCGTGGACCGACTCTTCTCTGACGAGGAGAAGGTCATCGTCCCCACGCCCCCGGTCCCCGTCCAGACCCCCCGTGAGACCAGGTCACTGCTCAATGTCCTGACGCGCAACATCAGGGGCCCGGCAGAACAGCGTTCTGCTCCGGCACCGGCGGACGCAGCGCCCCAGGTAATGCCGTTCCCCTCGGATGCCGCCGGACCCGTTCCGCAGGAGACGGCAGGCGAGCGCACCCCTGACATGCCGGCTGATTCGGCCGCCTCCTCCGCCTCGTCAACGGCCTGGGAACTGTTCCGGTCCATCAGAGGCCCCCGCAGCGCGGTCGATGCCCTCTCGTACTCCGGCTTGGCTGCCACACCACGGTTGGTGCGGCTCCGTGAGCCGCGCGCCGGTGCCTCATCCGCGCCCATCGTCTGGGAACGCGACGACAGCAGCCGGCGCCCTGAAGGACTGCCACGCTGAGGGAGGCCGTCACAGTCCACAGTCGTTGCCGGTGAACCGGTAGAGATGGACGGCGTTGCCGTCGGCGAAGGTATCGGTGAAACTGCCCGAGTGCACGGGAACGGTCCGGCCCTCCCCCACCACGGTGGCCCCTTCAGGCACGGGTGCGGCTTCAGGCACAGGTGCGGCACCACCATCCTCCCCACCTGGGGCTCGAACACAGTCCAGGCGGAAAGACACCTCCCCCGGTGCCGGTGAGGCTGCGGTGGCCAGGACGTAGAGGTCACCCTCGTGCGCCTTCACCACGGCGTCAGCAGCACCCTCCACGGTGAGTGCGCCCGTCAGGGAGGGAGAGTTGAGCACCGGGGCCAGGTCCGTCACACCGGCGTTGATCTCCGCGATCCCCTCGGCGAGATCGTCACCACAGTCGCGCAACACGTGGAAGCTCGGACACGGCCCACCGAAGCTGTGGCCGAAGTACACGATGCCCCGGGCTCCATGGACCAGACTGGACCAGACCGCTGCACGGATCTGGGCCACCTCAGGCGGGTCCAGTGTGCCGAGATCCCAGGGCTGCCCCACTTCCACGAACGCCCAGACCGGCTTCGAACCGTGCGGATCCACGAGGGACCGGACCCGGTCCACCGTCCACCCGTAATTGGCGGGCAGGCGGCACTGCGCATCAGTCAGGTCCCGGGGCTCCGCCAGCATGGTCCCACCCTCCTGGGCACCACAGATGTTCGGGTCCGTGAACCAGTAGTTGTCCGCGGACACTACATCATGGGCTCCGTTGACGAACCCGGCAGCCTCCGCATCCGTCTGCCAGAACGTCACGCCCTTGCCGAGGTTGGAGTAGGTCATGGCGTGTGGGGGAACGTTCGCCGCCAGATCGTCCTGCACCGAGTATCCGCAGTCGGTTCCCGGAACGGCGCATATCTCGCCCTGGCCGGGAAAGTCTCCAGTCCACGCCCCGTGGCCAGGGCCCGCCCACATGTCCACTTCATCCCCCAGAACGGCCCCCCTAGCAGCCGGATCGGGCCACGAGGTCAGCGCGTACTGGCCCTCACCCAGAAATCCCAATCCGGAATCCACGGACAGGTCCACGTACAGGTTCAGTCCAAGCCGCCGTTCCTGGAGCGCTTCCTCGGAGGAGGTCACGGATCCAAGCCACAAGCCGATCGGGACATACTCCGGTCCGGACGGCAGCCCGTTCTCAAACCCCGTGAAGAAGTCGGTGCCACCATCGGGCTCCTCCAGCAAGACACCCTCCGGAAGATGCGGACCGCGGGCAGCACTGGACCCGGTATCCGGTTCAGATCCGGCGGGAAGGCACGCCGAGACCACGAGGATGAGGGCCATCGCCGTGGCCATGGCCCTCATCCGTCTCCCAGCGTGCCACACGGTCACGACCACGCTCCCTGGCGCTCTGCTCGCCTAGCGGCTGACACTGTGCGGAACCGAGATGGCGTCCGCCAGGACTCGGTCCTCCCGGGGAGAGCGGTAGCCCGGGACGGCATCAATGATCGGGCCGTCGGGCAGGAACTCATGACGGTCCGCAGCCGAGTCGGCCGGGGCAGAACGAGTCCGGCGGCGGCTCGCCGCAATCGACTCCGCCAGCGAGACCGCCCCGAACAGGAGCACCATCCCGGCAACGCCCAGGATCGCGGTGAACCGGAGTCGACTGGAGAACACCTCCTGCGCCGGTGTGGGGCCGCTGATGGGCAGCGCCTCGATCAGGTACAAGTCATCGGCCTCGTTGATCTTCTGCACCTCACGCATGATCTGGGTGAACTCCTCGCTCAGGAATGCCACGGTCTCCGTGGCCACTTCGGGTGTTGCCCCCTCCACGGTCAGGTTCATCATGCCGGAGGAGGTACCGTCTGGAGGCATCAACTCGAATTCGGAGGCCAGGCCCCGTTCCTCGAGCTTCTCACCCACCGCGGTGGAGTTCACCCGGGCGATCACCACCTGGGCCAGCAGAGAGGTGTCCCGCCACCGCAGGTACGGATTGTCCGCGTTCTTGGCCGCGAGCTCCGGATCATCCTGCAGCTGTTCCTCGCTGGGCACTGACGGCATGGCCAGCGCGAAGGTAGCCCTGGATTCATAACTCCGTGGAGCCCACAGCATTCCGTAGGCGCAGGCCAAAACCGTGATCAGCACCAGGGGGATGGTGACCCATTTGTGCGTCCACATGGTCTTGAGAACTATCAGCGGATCCATGGTCTACCTCCGTATTTCTTGCGGATTGCTGTGGTTTCCAGTGGATCGCTCGATCCCCGGGGTCTGATTGCGGTGTTGCAGGACGAGAAGCCAGACTGTGCCCGCCAGGCCGACGAAGATCGGCACCAGGAGGGCAAAGGTCTTGAAGGACATCGAATCGAACGCAGCCGAGGAGACAAGGGCCACGAACATGGCAGCGGCAACGCTCCCTGCCAGCAGCCGCAGTTCGGGGTCCGGGGCGTATCGGGCCGCCAGCATCGACGCCAGCGCGGGCACCAGCAGGTAGATCACCAGTCCGGCCAGTCCCACGACGCCCATGGTGACGGCTGTGAAGAGGTATTCGTTGTCAAAAATGTCCATGGCATTGACGGGCATCCAGGTTCCGGGCCCGTAGCCGAAGACCGGCTGCTGGACCAACAGCGTCCACGCCAGTGGGTAGTCATCGGTCCTGGCCGTGATGGACGGGTCCGAACTGCCCGCGGTGGCGGTGCCGAAGAGGGTGGACACCATCCCCGGGATGGCCACGAACAACACGATCAGGAACGTCGGGGCGGCCACCATGGCCCACCGTCGCGCGGTCCGGGGAAGGTACGGGATCATCACCGCAGCGCTGACGACGAGGCCCAGCATGGCCGATCGGGAGACGGTGGCGACGCAACAGATCGCCAGCATGGCGGCCGGGACCCACCGCCGCCAGGCCTTGGACCATGTGGAGAACAGGCCCCACCAAATCGACAGGGGTAGCAGCATGCTGCTCACCACGCCCAGTTCGATGGGATGCATGGTCATGCCGGCCACCCGGGTGAAAGCCCCGCGGGGCTGGAATGGCGTGCCGGACCCGTTGTCCTGGAAGCCCGGCAGGAACGTGGCAATCCAGTCGACGGGATTCGTCAGAGTCGTGAACTGCAACGCCGCCACCAAGCCGGACACGCTGGCCCCGGCCAGCATCCAACCGACTGCCCTCCGAACGTCCTCGCGGGTCAGCAGGCACTGGGTGACGGACAGGGTCAGGCCGATCCCGGCCACCAACAACAGCAGCCATCGGTCAGCAGATGCCCGTTCCACCACCGTCGAGGTTCCGCTCATTCCCGCCATCAACGAGGCGTAGCTCAGCAGCGAGACCAGGAGCCAGACCATCATGCCCACGCGAGCCGGATGCCGGAACTCCCAGAGGGAGAATCGTCCGAACACCGCCGATGACAGCCAGAGGCCCATCAGGCAGAGCGCCAGCAGCTGGGCCACCCCACCAGAGGCCCCCACCGGTTCCAGGACCAGATAGGCGGGGAATCCCACCACCAGGAACATCGTCCATCGCAGCACCAGGGGCCCGCCCGTGGGGCGAGCTGCCAGATGGCCGGGCGGTGCCGGGGCCGTGCTGAGCGTGGTCATCGTGGTGATGCCCCGCTCAGTCGCTCGACGACTGCACGGAAGACCTGGTCGTCTGTCTCCGTATTGGACTGGATATGGACGGCGCGGTCCTCGTCCCGGAAGCCTGCGACGAAGCGCTCCACCTGGTCAGCAGACATGGCCTCCGTTTCCCAGTAGCTGTGACACAGGGTGGTGTCCCGCTGGAAGCGCAGATCCTGCTCGGAGCCGAAGGCGCGTACGTAGGTGCCGTAGAGGAAGTCCTCGCTGAACTGGAGTTGTTCCGCGATCGCCTGGGCCCAGGTAGTCCCGGACACCTCTTCGACCCGGTCCAGGCAGGCGCGCAGCAGTCGAGGATCCCAGGACACCAGGCCGGCGATGTGGTCCGGGTAGCTCTCCTCGCGGGTCCAGGGAAGCCCCAGCAGTTCGTGGGCGGTCTCAGCCCATCGGTAGTGCCGCATCTCCGGGCCGATGGAGTTCTCCAGGGTATAGAGGCGGACGGTCCCGTCCTGGACAACGTGTTCCGGCCCGAGCCGCCGGACCAGGACGACATCCGAGTCGATGTTGACGAAGACGTCTGCCTCCACGTGATCGACCAGGCACATCTTGACGATCTGCTGCAGCACCCAGCCCCGCACCGGCTTCCAGGGCCGTCGCCAGTTGATGGCGGCACAGTTGAACGACGCCGGCAGGCCGGGGACCCTCTTCGTCCCCTGGGCGAGCCGGTCGGTGGGGGTCACACCGGCGGGCAACACGTCCTGATAGGTCCAGACCACGAGACGATCGCTGCCGATGTCCTGGTATAGGTGTGCGTCCCGCCCGGGGACGATCACGTGGTGCTTCACGCTGGCGTCCGTATAGCGGCGGACCGAGGCGTGCAGTCTGCGGAATCCGGCCAGGTCCGGACGGTATGAGGGGGTGATGACGGCCATGGTGGTCATGAGATCTCCCTTCCAGGGGTACGGAGCCCTGCCCGATCACTCAGGCTCGGGGCAGGCGCTGGAGGCGGGCGGTACTCGCCGGGCTTCGGGACGGTGCCGCACCGTACCGTGTCCTCGATGAAATCCGCGGTCATCGACTGGGCCACCGCCCAGGACGGTCGCGGCCGAAGGGCAAGGCGCCGAGCGCGACTGGCGATGCTCGCAGCGTCCGCTCGCACCACGTCGGCGAGGGCTGAGGCCAGGGCGTCCGGACGTCCTGGAACCCACACGGCGTCCGGAGAGTTTAGGTCAAGGCGGGGCCCGGGCAGGTCGTTGAGGACCGGGACGTTGCCGGCGGCCAGCAGTTCGCCGGGAACCAGGGAAACGTTGGTGAAGGACATGGCCAGGGAGGCGGTCGTGCGGTTGTACAACTGGTTCAGTGCGGCGGGCGGAACGGATCCGTGTTGCTCCACGGGGATGTCCCAGCCCCGCACTCTGTCCCCCACGATGTGGATCGGCTGGTCCGGGCACAGCCGATGGAAGCGCTCCAAGGTCTCCTTGGCCAGCAGATAGCCCCGCCGGTCCACGGTCCTCTTGGCGTAGTAGACGATGCCGTGCCGGGGTTCTGGAGACTCCACCAAACGGTAGGTGGCGGTGTCGCATCCGAACGGCACCAGCAGGTCCGGTTCCAGGCCCCGCTGGCGGCGCATCTCGGTGGCCACCATGCCGCCCAATGCGATGTTTTGCAGGCCGAGGGCGTAGCTGGACTCCGCCAGGTCGTACAGATACCCGTGGGGGAAGAAGAAGGGCTCGTAGTCCTGGATGAAGTAGAAGCCGATCGCGGTCCGGTTCCTGCTGGCGACCACGTGGGCGGTCTCCCAGGAGCTGGCCACCACGGCGTCGTAGCTGCCGAAGCCGTCGTCCACACTGGCGATGTCCGCTTCCAGGTCCGGCCAGGCACGGCGGATCACCGGCTGGTGGCGGTCCACATCCCCCGCCAGGGGATCGTAGAACACCAGGGTGCAGTGGTGTCCTCGTTCCTCGAGGGCGCGGACCATCCGGAACAGGGTCGTGTGCCCGCCGGAACCGGCGCTGGGAGGGAAGCAGACGATCCCCACGCGCAACCGGTCCACCGTGCGTCCCGGCTGGGCGGGGACCGGGCCGGCGTCGTGGATGTCCTTGGCAGCCAAGGGTAGCGAGGGCTCGTCCCAGGCCAGACGATGGCCGGCGAGTTCGGCGGCCTTCCGGGAGGCAGACCGCGCTGCGCCGGCCCAGCCGTCACGCTGGATCCGTTCGCCCAGGGTCCTGATGACCGTGCTCGTGCTCATCTGAAGTACACCCCGTTCTGGTGCCAGGTACGGAACTCCCGTTCCCGCCGGAACCGGGCGGCGGCTCGGCGACTTAGGGACATCGCGCGGTCAGCCGGACCGCGGGAGCGTGCGGCACGGCGCAGGATGCGATCACGCGAGGTCAGGTTCCGGCGGGTGGGTGTCAGCTCCAGTTCGAGCAGACGGGCGAACACCGGAGAGCTCCCACCGTTGGCGTCCACCTCGTGTGAGAGCGATTCCAGGGTTTCCCGGTCCAACCGGTCCCTCACCGTCCGGCACGCCTCCGCGGCCCAGGGGAGGCTGCCGGCTGCCCCCGAGAACAGCGTGCTGAAGGCCAGCCGCCGTTCTGCCAGGTCCACGGCGATGTCCACCTCACGGGCGGAAAGACTGGCCTGGTGATCCCGATGCCACGCCTGGTCCGCCCCGTGGACGTACCCGACGTCACTGAACGAGGCCAGCCGAAGCCACATCTCCATGTCATGGGTGTGGGCCAGGTCCCGTTGGCCTCCCACACGGTCCACCACGGAGCGGCGCATCAACACCTCGGCCGAGGTGATGACATTGCGACCGTCCGCACAACGCTCCTGCACCCAGCTGGCTCCGGGCCACACGGTCCACGAGGTGGCCCGGTCCCGGGCCGGCGGCAGCCGCTGCCCGTCCATGAAGTGCACCGGATGGCCGTACACCAGACCCACGGAGGGAAACCGGCGGGCCAGGCGGACGGCCCGGGCCAGCGAACCCGGGGTCAGCAGGTCGTCAGCGTCCAGCCGCACGAGGAACTCGCCCCTCGCCTCAGCCAAGCCGTCATTGAAGGTCTGTACGGCGCCCCGGTTCTCCGCATGACGCACCACCCGGACACGCTCGTCGGCAGCGGCGAGACCCTCGGCGACCTGGATGCTGTCGTCCGTGGAGCAGTCGTCCACGACCACCACGTCCACCTCGACCTCCTCCTGAGACAGCACGCTGGTGATGGCTCCGTGCAGGAATCGGCCGTAGTTGAAGCAGGGGATCACCACGGTGACAGTGGCCAGCGGCACGGACGCGCCGGTGCCGCTGGCCACCACGGTCCCCGTCCTGTCCATCGCCGTTCCGAAGGCGGTGGTGTTCTCGGCAGGGCCGGAGAGGGGGCGGCCGGCACCGGGGAGGGCAACGGCGTTCCGGTGGGTGGGCAGGGTCAGTGTGCGGTGGTAGATCACGGCGGTCGCAGTGCTCAAGAGGTGGCCTCCGATGTGGTTGAAGGATGCTGGACGGCAGGATCGGTGATCCTCGCGTTGACCGGCCGGACGGTGGGGACGGTGGGGACGGTGGTGTCAGGCTCCTCCTCGAGGACCTCGTCCGCTCCCAGGAGCCGCGCTTCAGAGAGCCGTTGCCGCATCCACCGGTACAGGACCGTTCCGTAGACGACGGTGCCGGCGATTCCTCCGACCAGCAGATCCACGAATGGATTCGGGCCGGCGAGTGTGACGAGCCAGGTGGCGAGGGCGGCCGGGATGATCGCCAGGAGCGGCGGCCAGAACACGGCCCAGACGGCGGTGATGTCCACCCCGACCACGACGAGGGAGCGGGCGTACAGCGCGAGCAGGACGATGCTGGACACCACATGGGCCACGGCGGCACCGATGCCGCTGCCGGTGAGGGTGCCTGCCACCAGCAATGGCAGCAGCACCACCATCCAGGCGACCTGCAATCGCAGCACCCGGCCGGACTCGCCGCGGGCCAGCAGGTAGGAGGTGGACAAGTCCAGGACCGTGCGCAGCGCGCCGAAGGCGGCCAGCACCATCAACAGTGGCGTCGCGGCCAACCAGCGGGTTCCGTAGACCAACTCGATGACCGGCCCCGCCAGGAACACCAGCATGCTGGCCACCAACACCGAGAGGGCCCACACGGGGGCCAGCGCTGTGGCCAGCGAGCGGTCCTTCGGGCCGGAGGCGACTCGCGAGAAGGCCGGCAGGGAGACCGAGCGGACGACCTGGCCGAGCACGCTCATCGGCCAGTTGGAGATGTTGAACGCCAGGAAATAGAACCCGAGCACGGTGGCACCGGCCAGGGAGGAGACGAGGACCTTGTCCGCCCCCAGCAGCACCCAGGACAACAGGTTGGCCCCGGCCACCGGCAGTCCGAAGAGCCAGACGCCCTTGGCGAGGGACCGGTTGAAGCCAAAGCGGGGGCGTTCCCCCGACAAGACGAATTGCAGGATGACGGCCACGAGTTGGGCGACCACGCGGGACACCGCGAGGGCCATGACTCCCCAGCCGCCGAGCACCAGGGCCACCAGCAGGACGGTACCGACCACGAAGTCAGCCACCGCGATGACGAAGACCTGCTTCTGCCGGAAGGTCCTCTGCAGGGTGGCATAGGGGACCACACCGATACCGGCGATCAACAGGGTCAGCGACATCACCGCGAGGACCGGCCCCGTTCCGGGTGCGCCCAGCACCTCCGCCAGCCAGCTTGACCCGGCGGCCATGGCCCCGGTGAGGACCGCCGAGATGAGCACTGCCATGGTGGCCACGGTGGGTGCCTTGGCCCGGTGGTTGGCGGAGCGGATCAGGTCCGAGCTCAGCCCGAAGTCTGCCAGGGTCATCATCACCGTCTGCACCGTCAGCACCACGGCATACAGCCCGAACTGCTCCGGCGTGAACATCCGGGCCAGGAAGATGCCCACTGAGAAGGTCCCCAGGCGGAGCACCATGCTGCTGACGGTGCTCCAGGCAAGCCCGCGCCGGATGCCGGCGCTGACGGTGGTGTGGACCTCCGTCGTAGCGTGGTGCCCCCGCATGCCGGTGGCCCGCACGGTCCGGATGCTCATGCCGCGGCGCTCCCGTCCAGGATCCGACCGGCCAGGAAGGATCCGAGCCCGGCGGCCGAGCGGGCCAGCGAGGCCGTCCGGCCGGCCACACCGCTGCGGCGTTCCCGGGCGTTGCCGTAGATGTTGTCGAGGAGCAGTGCGGACCGGCGCAGGCTGTAATGGTCGTCCACCACAGAGCGGGACCACTCGCCGCGGCGGCGTCGCTCGGCGGCATCACGGGCGAGCTCGGTCAGGGGAGCCAACAGTGGGTACTCCCCTCCATCGCCGATGCCGTAGAAGCCCTGCCAGTCGAAGGCGCCCAGTGTCTGGGCTGTGACCGGCTCGCAGTAGCCGTCGGCCCCGAGCACGATGGCCGGCTTCGCGAAGGCCATGCCGCGCAGGACTGAGCTGCCCATGCCGAGCACGATGTCCGCCGCGGCATAGGCCGGGGTCGGGTCCGGGAGGCTGCCCGGGGTCAGGACCACGCGGCGACCGTGCCGGGTGTTGACCTGGTTGGCCACTGCCCGGATGCGTGGCAGCTCCGGCCCGTCACCGGCGACCAGCAGGACAGCGGGCTCCCGTGCCGCCAGGCGATCCACGGCGGCGATGGCCGCGATGACGCCACCGGACTTGTCCAGGTCGGTGGTCATCCGCCCGACCAGGGAGATCACCAGATCCTCCGGAGAGATCCCGAAGACCTGCCGGGCGGGCCACGGGTCCGAGGGTGTATTGGCGACGGTGTCGATGGGCGGTTCCATCAGGTGCCGGTGGGGGTGCTCATCGGCGGCAGACCACAGTTGCCGCGTCCCGACGACCAGGTCCAGGTGCCGCGGCAGGAACCGCGGAACCTCCATGGACAGCACCGTCATGACCTGCGGGACGCCGAAGAGGCCGTGGGCCCCAAAGGATGCCCCGATGGACGGAGCCCACTCATAGGTGTGCACCACGTCTGCCCGCCACGAACGCGCCAGCCGCACCAGCCCGGCCGCCCAGCCTGTCGAAAGGCGCAAACCGGTGTTGGACAGGGTCAGGTCCAGGCCCAGGACGTGTGCCCGGTCCATCAGGGGCCCGGGTGCCGCGTACAGCATGACGTGATGGCCGCGATCCCGGACCGCAGCCGCCAGGTCAAGGGCATTGAGCTGACTGCCCCCCATGCCCATGTCATGCGGGCAGACGATGATCCTCACGGCGTCGCCACGGATATCAATCGGCTTCGGCCGATGGCCCCGTCCAGGGTCGTCACGACCCGTTCCTGCTGCTCCGCCGTGATGTGGGGGAAGATCGGCAAGGAGAGCAGCCGATCCGCCGCGGCCTCCGTGACGGGAAAGGCACCCTGGGCCAGGCCCAGGTGCTCGTAGGCACCGGTGAGGTGTACGGGAACGGGGTAGTGCACCCCGGCCCCGATCCCCGCGGCGCGCAAGGCCTCCAGCACGGCGTCTCGGTTCTCGAGCTGAACGGTGTAGAGGTGCCACACGTGGTGGTTGCCCTGGGCTGCGGTGGGCAACCACACGTCGCCGGCCTCCGCCAGGGGCCGCAGCAGTTCCGCGTACCGGGCCGCAGCGGTCCGGCGGCCCTCGTTCCACCGATCCAGCCGGGCCAGCTTGGCCCGCAGCACCACGGCCTGGACCGTGTCCAGCCGCGAGTTCATGCCGACCGTGCTGTGCCGGTACTTTGATGGGCTGCCGTGCTCGCCCAGCACCCGCACGCGGGCCGCGAGCTCGGGGTCGTTGGTCATCACGGCGCCGGCATCCCCCGCGGCACCGAGGTTCTTTCCCGGGTAGAAGCTGGTGCCGGCCGCTAGACCCAGACTGCCGGCCATCCGACCGTGCCGGAACGCCCCCTGGGATTGGGCCGCGTCCTCGATGACCGCGACGCCGGCCCGCTCGGCCTGCGGACGGATCCGTTCGACGAACGCCGTCTGGCCGTAGAGGTGGACCGGCATGACGGCCTGGGTGTGAGCCGTCATGGCGGCGAGCGCCGCCTCGGGGTCGATCAGAAGGTACTGGGGGTCCACGTCCACCAGCACGGGCACGGCGCCGATCCGACTGACGGCCTCCGCGGTGGCGATGAAGGTGTTCGCCGGGAGGATGACCTCTCCTCCGGGCTGCACCCCGGCGGCCCGCAGCGCCAGCTCGAGGGCGTCCGTGCCGTTGCCGACGCCCACGCAGTCGGAGACCTCGATGTAGGCGGCGTATTCGGCTTCGAAGGCCTGAACGTCCGGCCCGCCGATGAAGGCGGTCGTGTCGAAGACGCGGCGCAGACCGGCCTGGACCTCGGCATCGATCTCACGCTGCTGGGCGCCGAGGTCCACGAAGGGAACCGAGTCCGGTGCATCGGCCTCCATTCGGGTGACCTGGGCAGCCTGGGAGGTCTGCTGGGTGGCCGCCGTCGGCGGTGTGAAGATGGTCATGCGATGGCTCCTTCCCGGGCCCACTGTTCTCGGTCCACCACGGACCCGAAGCGCATGGAGGTGAAGTACCGCGCGCTGGTGGCGGCGGAACGTGCGAGGGACCGGGCCACGGCCGCTCGGGGCGCCCGGCCCAGGGCCGTGTCCACGTAGAGGGCGGCCAGGTGGTCGGCAGATCGGTCCAGGTCATAGCGGGTGGCCACGAGGTCCCGACCGAAGGCGCCCAGCTGCCGGCGCAACGTGGACGACTCCGCCAGGGACTCCAGTGCCCCCGCCAGGTCGCGGATGCCGGCCCCGCCCCGGCCGTACCAGCCGCTGTGCAGAAAGCCTGCCGCGGTGGTCTCGTCCAGGGTCCGCCAGAAACCGGCCTCGCCATGGACCACGAGCGGCTTGGCGTGGGCCAGTCCCTTGATGGCGGAGGACCCCATGCCCAGCACGATGTCCGCTGCCTCATAGGCCGGGGCGGCGTCCAGCTGGAAGCCCACCGGCTGCACCACGGTCCAGCCGTGGTGGGCGTTGACGGCGGTTGCCCGTCTCTGGACGGCCTGCAGCCCTTCCCCGTCACCCGCGATCAGCAGCCGGACGGGCCGGGTTGCCGCCATCCGGTCCACCACACGGATAGCCTCCAGCACGCCTTGGAGCTTCTCGAGGGCCGTGGTGAGCATCGAGACGATCGAGATCACCAGGGCGCCGTCCGGGATACCGAACCGGGCGCGGGCTGCAGCGATGTCCGTGGTCCGGTACCGGTCCATGTCCACGGGCGGTTCCAGCAGGTGGGCCCGGCGGCCCTGGTTCAGCATCCGCTGCTGGAGTTCCGGCGTCCCGACGACGAGGGGCACGTGCGTGGGCAGGAACCGCGGCACGTCCATGGACATCACGGACATCAGCAGGGGGACTTGCCGTCCGGCGCCGAAGGCCGCCCGCAGGCAGGGCCGCCACTCATAGGCGTGGATCAGGTCGATACGGTGCTGCCGGACGGTCTCCTCCAGCCGGCGGGACCATCCCAGTCCGGGAGCGTCCGGGGCGGGGGCCTCGGCCCATTCGAGGCCGGTGTCCCGCAGGAGCTCCGTGAGGATGCCGGGGGCGGAATAGACCATCGGCTGGTGACCGTAGTGCCGCATGGCCGAGGCCATCTCGATCGCGCTCAGCTGGCTTCCCCCCATGCCAAGCTGGTGGGGGCAGATCAGAACCCTCATGATGCGGTTCCTTTCACGGTGCGAAGCCTGGCGTGGGTGCCGGGGCTCTGGCCCACGACGCCGGCCGGTTCCGTTCTGCGGAGCGGGCCGGCTGGGTTTCCCGCCCAGGTCTGGGCGTCCGGCACGTCCTGCAGCACCACAGCCCCCATCCCGATGACGGTGTCCTGCCCCACCCGGACGTCCTGCCGGACGGAGACCTGCATGCCGAGGTAGGCCCGGGAGCCCACGTGCACCCGGCCGGCCAGCGTGGTGCCGGCCGCACAGGTGACGTGGTCCCCGAGGACGTCATCATGCGTGAGTACGGTGCGCGGCATCAGCACCGCGTGGCGGCCCAGGATGACATCACTGGTCAACACGCAGCCGGCCAGGAGGATGGACCCCGATCCGATCCGGCTGCCCCCGCCGATCACCACCGAAGGATGTACATGGATGGCATAGCGCGCCTCCTCCACGCCCAGCCCGGCCAACCGGGCCTCGATGGCGGCGCGGCTGCGGCCCTGGCCGGCGCAGAGGAGCAACTTCTCCCGGTGCCGGGGCGCCTCGTGGAGGCCCCCGAGCACCGGGACACCGTCCAGCACGGTGCCGTGCAGTGCCTCATCGTCATCGAGGAAGCCCACCACCGTGTCTCGGCCCGAGGACCGGATGGAGGCCAGCGTCTCGCGCGCCAGGCCGCTGGCGGCCACCAGGAGGATCCGTGCCATGGCTATCGGCTCCCCCTGATGGTCGAGTGGTTGCGGGTGTTGCGCGGTGACTCCGCAGCAGCCCGGAGGCTCGCGGTCACCCTCCGATGCTCGTCCTCGGTCATGGAGTGGAACACGGGCAGGATCATCGTGTTGTCGGTGAGCCTCTCGGTCATGGGCAGGGGCCTGACCAGGCCAGAGTGTCCGGCGTAGGCGCCCTGGCGGTGGGCCGCCATGATCCCCCGCCGGGCGGAGATCCCGTCCGCCGCTAGCCACTCGAGCAGTTCCTCCCGGTTTAGCGGGAAATCCGGCAGGACCTCGATCCAGAAGGACTGGAAGTTGGAGGTGCCGTACTCCGGGTCCGTGACGTAGCGCAGACCGGCCAGGGTGGACAGCACGGCCCGGTAGTCGTCCGCCAGGGCACGGCGGCGGCGGACCATCTCCGGCAGCTTGCCCAGCTGGACCAGGCCCATCGCCGCCTGCAGGTCCGTCATCCGGAAGTTGAATCCCACTTCGGGGTAGCCCTCCTGGACGGGCAGCACGGAGGTGTGCCGTTCAGCCGCGGACACGTCCATGGAGTGCTCCCGCAATCGCCGGGCGCGGGCGGCCCACTCGGGGTTGTCCGTGGTGAGCATGCCGCCTTCGCCGGTGGTGAGCACCTTGCGAGGGTGGAAGGACCAGGCGGTCACATCTGCCCCTGCACCGACGGGGTAACCGCGGTACGTGGACCCCGCCCCGCAGGCGGCATCCTCGACCAGGGCCAGGGAATGCCGGTCGCACAAGGTCCGGATCGGGTCCAGGTCCACCGGGACGCCGCCCTGGTCCACGGCGATCACGGCCGTGGTCCGGGGTGTCAGCACGGCGTCAAGGGTCTCGGCGGTCACGTTGCCGGTCACCAGGTCCACGTCCGCGAACACCGGCCTGGCCCCCACGTAGGTCACCACGTTCGCCGTGGCGATGAAGGAGAACGAGGGGATAATGACATCGTCACCGGGCTGCACTCCCGCCACGAGCAGGGCCAGGTGCAGGGCGGTGGTGCAGGAGGAGGTGGCCACGCCGTGGGACACCCCGTGGGCCGTGCTGAAGGCCCGTTCGAACTCGACGGTCCGGGGCCCCTGGGCGACCCAGCCCGAGGCGATGACCCGGGAGACTGCTTCGGTCTCCTCCGGGCCCAGCCAGGGCTTCATTACATCAATCCGATTGCTCACGTCGGCACCGACTCCTCAGACCAGTTCGTTGCTGAGACCTGGTCCAGCAGTTCGTCCGGACTTTTGCCGCAGGTGCGAAACCACTCGACCAGATCGCTGATGCCGGCCGAGAAGTCCTGGGTGGGGCTCCACCCGGTCAACTCGGTCATTCGTCGGTTGTCCACGATGAGCCGCCGAACATCACCAGGGCGATCCGGCAGCACCTCTGGCACGAGATCGGAGCGCCCCACGGCCTCAGAGATGAGGTCGCACAGGGATCTCATACTGACCTCCCGCCCCGTGCCAAGATTCACGGTCTCGCCCACAGCCTTTTCGCACTCTGCCAAGGCCATCAGGCCAGCAGCTGTATCGAGTACATGCATGAAATCTCGGGTCTGCTCCCCGTTGCCGAACAACACCGGAGCTGTTCCTCCCAGGAGACGGACGATCGTGCGTGGGATGATCTCGCCACTGTCACCCTCGTGGTGGCTCCGTGGTCCATAGGTGTTGAAGGGGCGGGCCACAATAGTCGGCACGCCGTACGTTCGATACATGGCCCGCGAGTACGCCTCACCTGCAAGCTTCCCTGCCCCATACACCGTTTCCGGCCAGGTCGGATGGCGTTCATCCATGGGCGCGTACTGTGCTGTGCCGAAAACCTCACTGCTGCTGACGTGAACGAGTAGCCGAACCCCGGCGTCACGGGCAGCCAAGCCTACGGTCAGGGAACCCTCAGCATTGACTGCATGGTTTTCCTCAGGGGAATGAAGACTGTGCCGAACGCCCAGGCAGGCGAGGTGGAAAACGATGTCGGCATGAGTGCAGACGGCGTCCATCGCCTCTCTGTCCCGGACATCGGCAACCTTCAGCGCGAATCTTTCATCGCCATGCCAGTGCTGCACGTTGTTCTCTGACCCATTGGCAAGATTGTCAACCACCGTGACGGCGGCCGGGGTCCGGTCTCTCAGGAGCGCATCCACGAGATGGCTTCCGATGAAGCCAGCTCCGCCAGTGACGACAATCCGGGCACCGTCAAGGATGCTCCTGTCAGTGGATTGGACAGTTTTCACAGTGCAGGCTCCATCGTTGTGTACTTGGCGGCATCAGAGGAGTTGCCCCCGCCCAGCAGGGCCTTCGCTCCACCGGCGGCCAGGGAGGCGCTGGCGGCCTCCAGCACGGCGAGAACCCGCAGCGCGGAACTGCCGTCGGTGGGCGCCGGCTGTTCCTTGCGGATGGCCTCGGCGAAGGAGGTGACCATCAGACCCAGGGGCTCGAACTCGGACAGCGCCGGTGACCAGGTGTCCCCCAGGCGGTAGGAGATGGCTGCGCCCTTGCGGGAGGCGGCGTCCCCGAAGACCTGCTCCTGGCGCCCCAGGTCCACGCCACGGTCGAAGATGCTCAGTCGCTGCTGCGGATTGAGATCGTCCCAGACGAGGGTCTTCTTGCTGCCGCCGACCACCATCTGCCGGATCTTGGTCGGGGACAGCCAGTTGACGTGGACGTGGGCCAGGGCGCCGTTGGTCAGCGGCAGGGCGAGGTATCCCACACAGGACTTCCCGGAGCGCAATGGGTCGGCCCCCTGGGCCGAGACGGCCACCGGTTCCAGGCCTCCCGGAAGGATGAAGTCCAGGATGGACAGGTCGTGCGGGGCCAGGTCCCAGAAGACGTCCACGTCCGGCTGGACCAGGCCAAGGTTGATGCGGACCGAGTCCACGTAGAGGATCTCGCCCAGCTCGCCGGAGGCTATGAGCTCCCGGATCTTGAGCACGGCCGGGGTGTAGCAGTAGGTGTGGTCGGCCATCAGGACGGTTCCGGTGGCGCGGGCGGCCTCCACCATCTCGCGGCCGCGCTCGGTGGTGTCCGCCAGGGGCTTCTCCACCACCACGTGCTTGCCGGCGGCGATCGCCTGCATGGCGATCGTGTGGTGGGTGCGGGCCGGCGTCGCGATGGCCACGGCATCCACCGCGTGCTCGGCGAGCAGCTCGTCCACGGAGGTGACCACAGCCGGCTCGCCGGTCTTCCGGGCCAGCTCCTCGGCCCGTTCGCGGTCCATGTCACAGATGGCGACCAGCTCCCAGTCGGAGCTCATGGCGAAGTTCCGGGCCAGGTTGGGGCCCCAGTAGCCGGCGCCGATGACGGCGACGCGGAGGGCGGGGTTGACGGTGGAATCGGCGGCGATACTCATCAGTACGCTCCTTCGGGTTGGATCATGACCTTGAAGGTGCGCCACATGATCTGAAGATCGCCCGTGACGGACCAGTTCTCGACGTAGTAGAGATCGAGGCGGACGCTTTCGTCCCACCCCAGGTTGGAGCGGCCGTTGATCTGCCACAGACCGGTGAGTCCGGGCTTGATGAACAGCCGGCGACCCTCGTGGCCGGCATACGCCGCCACCTCGTCCGGCAACGGGGGCCGGGGGCCGACGAGGGACATGTCCCCCTTGAGCACATTCCAGAACTGCGGCAGCTCGTCCAGCGAATGGTGCCGGAGCCAGGTGCCGATGCGAGTGACCCTCGGGTCGTCCTTCAGCTTGAACAGCGGTCCCGCGCCCTCGTTGGCGAGCACGAGCGCGGCCTTCTGCTGCTCGGCGTCCGCCCGCATGGTGCGGAACTTGTACATCCGGAACGGTGCACCGCGGCGTCCGGTGCGGGTCTGGGCGAAGAACACCCCGCCGGGCGAATCCCGGTGGATCATCAACGCCAGGACCCCGAAGAGGGGCAGCATCAACAGCACCGCCACGGCGGAGACGGCGATGTCCATGGTGCGCTTGACCAGATGGCGTCCGCCGTCGAAGGTGGGCTGCGCCACATGCATCAGCGGCAGACCCTCCACGGGGCGGACGCTGATCCGGGGGCCGGCCACATTAGTCAGCGAGGACACCAGGATCAGTTCGGCCCGGGATTCCTCCAGGGACCACCCGAGATCGCGGATGGCCCGGTTCCCGCCGGTCAGCGTCCCGGCCACGATCACGGCGTCGGCGTGCAGGCGTGCCACGGCGGAAGTGACGTGGTGGGTGCCGAGGAAACTGGGGGTGTGACGGGAGGCGAGGGAGGTCTCCACCTCGTCCTCGGACGTTGCCTCCCCGTCCAGGACCACCCCAACCACCCGGTAGGCGGCACCGGACTTCCGCTCGATCTGGCGCAGCACGTACTGCACGTCGGCCGGTTGACCGACTACCACGACGTCGGACAGCGCGCAGCCGTGGATGCGCCGCCGGTGCAGCCACACACGCCAGAGCCATCGGCCCGCCAGCAGTCCGGCCAGCCCGGCCGGGAAGGCGATGAGGAGGAAATACCTGCCCCCGGTCCCGCCCACCAGCAGGGCCAGGATCGCGAAGAGCCCGGCGGTGGCTGCCGTGGCATCGACGACCCGCTTGTATTCGGTCGCCCCCACGGCCATGCTCCGTGCCGAGCGCGTCCGGAACAGTTGCAGCATGCCCACCCACAGCAGGGTGACGACGCCGGCCACCACGGCGGCGGGCCGGTCCGGGTCCGTGAAGGCGAGCGCGGAGGCATGACCGCCCAGGGCCGCGGCCAGGACGACCAGGACCACGTCGGTCATGAGCACGCTGCGCCGGTAGCGTTCCCGCCAGTAGGCCGCAGAGTCGGTGCCGGGCAGCCGGAGCGTGACCAGCCCGTCCACTGTGCCGCCGGGAGGGGCGATGCGGTGTCCGCCAGCGGGCGCCATCCCCACAGTGGTGCGGAAGGCGCGGAAGGGATTGCGCAGCGAGTGGCGACGAGAGGACTGGGGCACCGCGTCGGCGGCGGGATGGTGTGGTGCGATCACGCGTTCAGTGGCCTGTGACATGATCACGTCCCGAGCCCATGCCGGCGCGCGGCGAGAACGGATACAGCATTGGATCTCCCACCGGAGGTTGGTGCGGGAGCCACCCATGAGCGTGGCGAAGGACGGTAGACGACCGTTCAGCAAGGCCGGGGATGGCCTGCCGTTCGGACACCTTGAGCGTAGGTTTGGGGACCCCCGTCACACACCCGTATCCGTCTACTCGACTTGCCTCCGTGGACCGAGTGCAGGGCACTTGCCCGCTCCCTACGGACACCCGGCAGCCACGTGGAATGACGCCGGCCACACTGGTGTGTCCGTCAACGAGAGAGGCACCCGTCCCCCCAGATGGGGGACGGGTGCCTCAACGGGTGCCTCAGGAGGTCCGGAATCCGGGCGCGCCCATGCTGTGCTTCAGAACTGGAGTTCGCGCAGTTCCGACCGATCGGTGATCCCCAGCTTCGTGAACACCCGATACAGGTGTCCTTCCACGGTCCGCTGGGAGACGAAGAGCCTCTCCGCCACGGCGGCGTTGCTCAGCCCCTGCGCCGCCAGGTCCACGATCTCCTGCTCCCGCGCGGTCAGCTCACCCAAGGCCAGGGCTCCGGCGATGTACGGCGGGAACGCGACGCCGGCGCGGCCCTGCAGATGTTTGAGCCGCCGGAGCGCCTCACCACGGCGGCGCAGGTCGCCGGCGCGGTGGTGCAGCAGGATCAGCCGGGACCAACACAACGCCGCGGGCAGGACTGCGCCAGAGGCGGCCGCCTCCTCGGCCGCCTCGGCCAGTCCCCTTGGGTCCCCCGCCAGGGACGGGTCCAGTGCCCGCGCGATTCCTGCTGAGCGTGGTCCCTGCGTGGCCGTGGCGGTGCCGTGCAGCTCTTCGACGACGGCCTCGTCCAGGTCCAGGGGATCCCGCATCAGGATGAGACTGAGCAGGATCTCTCGCCGGATGATGGGGTCCTGCTCCAGCCGCGGGTCCTCGAGAATCCGGCGCCACAGGGGTGGGCCCAACTCCGCGGCATCCGGATTGCGGTCCTCAGCGATGCTGAACAGGGCCAGGGACCACAGCCAGCGGCTCTCCGGGCCGCAGGGAATCCTCACCGCACGCTCCTCGGCAGTGGGGCTGGGCAACCCCACGGTGACGGCGGCCCGTTGCGGTGCCAGCAAGGCCTCGGCGAACGGGAGCATCTGGGCGGGATCGTGGTTCCGCAGCTCCACGACGGCGTCCTCCAGCCATGTCGAGCCCTGCAGCGGCGTCCCGTCGGCCGTCTCGGCCAGGTGCTGCAGGACGAGGACGGTGCCGGACCGCTGATGCCACTGGCGTGGCTCCAGGCTCAACTGGTCCGACAGGACCGCCATGGCCCGGTCCGTGTACCCCGCCGTGATGTAGGCGAGCACCAGGTACACCAGGGCATCCAGTCCGAACCGGGCCGAGAAGCCCGGGACGGTGGACGCGAGTTCGTAGGCCCGCTCCGCGGCCGAAATGGCCACGTCCGCTTGTCCGGCCATGGCCAGGGCGTCCGCCTGCATGAGCAGCATGATGGCCCGGGTGAAGTCCGGGGTCTCCGGATCATCCACCAGGAGCTGGGCCTGCTCCAGCAGTTCGGGCCGGTGTAGGTGGACGGCGTCGTTGACCAGCATGTCCACCATCGTGGCCAGGGACGCCGGCGTGACCGTGTGCTGGGGCAACCGCTCCCGGAGCTCGGCCATCAAGGCGGGCAGAGCAGCCCAGGGGTTGGGGGCCTCCCCGGTCCGCACCCGGTTCAGGGCCAGCAGGCTGAGCGCCTCCAACCTAAGGTTCGGATCCGTGGTGCGGACCGTCAGTTCCTCCAGCTCCGTGCTGGCCGCCCAGGTCCGTCCACCCACGAGCATGAGTTCGGACACGAGCAGGGCCGCCCGTGGATCCTGTGACTCGGACAGGAGGGGGAACATGGCGCGGGCCGTGGGCCAATCCTTGACCTGCAGGGCGCGGTAGCCGGCGTCCATGATCTCGCTGAGCGGCACAGGCTGTCCGCATTCCAGCGCCCAGAGAACGCTGCGGGCGGTCCGGTGTTCCGAAGCATCGCCGCCCGCGGCGTGCCACCTCTTGTACAGCTCGAAACTCCACCCCGGTGGGATGCGGGCCCGCAGCACCTCGGCGTGGATGGCCGCCGCCAGGCCGACCGTGTCCGTGGACTCCCCCGCCCGCAGGAAGCCGGCGTTGAGCAGGTCATGGACGTGCTCGCCCGCCACAGCCCTCAGAAGGGACCGCGGAGCCCACCCGGCCAGGGCCACGAGGTCGAGTGTCTCGCGTTCGCCCGGCAACAGGGAATCATGCATGGCCTCCACCGTGTCGATGAGCCGCCCATCCGGATCCGGCGCGGCCCGCAACAGCATCCACGGCGCCGGCCGTCCGGGCAGAGCCGCACCCTTCGGAGACCGCACGAGGATCCCCTGGTCATGCGCGGACGCCAGGTAGGCGTTGATGAGCCGGGGATTGCCCCCGGTCATCCCCCGAATGGTCCGCACGGCAGCCTCGGTCAGCGGCCCGCCCAGGACCCCGGTGCACTGCCGCCGGACCTGCTGCAGGTCTGCGGGCTCCAAACGGATGGTACTCAGCACACCGGTGTCTGCCAGGGCCGCGATGCCGGACTCCCGCCCGAGTGATCCGGTTCCGATCGTCAGCAACGTGGCGGCCCGGTTCTGCACGAGCTGGGCCAGCACGAAGGCGCTGGCCGCGTCAAGGTGCTGGACGTCCACCACCACGATGACGGGGTTGGGCCCAAACTGCTGCAGGGCACGCAGCACCGCCACGGGGGTGGTCAGGTTGGGCAGTGTGGCCAACAGGGGCGTCAGGGCCCCGTACGGCACCTCGCGGAGTGTGGGGCTGCACTGGACGGTCTGCACGTCAGCCGTGCGCCCGCTGATCTCCAGGGCTGTCTGGACGAGCGAGGACTTGCCCATGCCGGGACCGCCCAAGATCACGGCACCGGCGAAGCGCTCTCCCTGCAGGACGTCCACCAGGATGTCGACTTCCGGAGTCCTGCGCGGCAAGGTCCGCGGCGGAACGCGGCCGGTGGCGGGTGCGGTCATGACGCGGTCCCTTGCGGGGCATGCGCCGCAGCCAGTCGGGTCAGCTCGGTACGGCCCTTCAGCTGCAGCTTGGCGTAGATCTGATAGAGGTGTCCCTCCACCGTCCGGATGGAGATCCCGCTGATCCGGGCGATCATGGCATTGCTCTTGCCCGCCACCACGAGCCGGGAAATCTCCTTCTCCCGGCGGGTCAACTCGGCCATCCAGTCCGGCTCGCCCTCCAGGTCCTCGACCTCCGCACCGCTCTTGCGCGCTGCGGCGGCCGCGGTCTCGGCCATCCGCCGCAGCTGGGCCTGCGGCAAGTCCTTCAGCAGGGGTGAGCCAATGCGCTCGAAGTGCGCCGCATACCCCCCCGCCGCGAGCTGCTCCAGGGACCGGTACAGCAGCTCCTGATCGTCCTCGAGCACCGAGCGGGCCATCAGCAGAACCGGTGCGGAGGTGAGCGTCTGGGTGCCGGCCGCCGCCTCGGCCAGCCGCGGTGCCAGCCACATCTCGCCGAACTGGAAGGCGCTGGCCACCGCGAAGAACTCCACGGCGTAGAGCCCGTCGGCGGCAGCCCGGTCCGCAAGTGCCAGGATCCTCGCCGTCCGTGCCCGGGTGGAGTGCATCTCACCCGTGGACCAGGCCAGGAACAGTTCGGCCAGCCAGCCCAGCCGCCCCAGGGACAGTGCCGCCGCCGCGCGCGGATGTCCCTCCGCGCGTGCGTCCAGCAGCCGCGAGGGGTCCGCTCCGGACGGATCGTTTCGATCGGTGGCACAGAAGGCTTGGATGGCGAGCGCCAGCTGTAGGTCCTGTGGTTGGCCTGCCACCTCGAGTTGGGCCGCCACCCGTGAGGCCCGTTGCTCGGCACGGTCCCGGTACCCCGTCGTGGCGTCCAGGGCGGCGATGACGAGATCGGCATACAACACCGCATGGGGGTTTCCATGCCTCCCGGCCAGGATCGCCTCGGCCAGGTCCCGGCACGGCTGGGTCTGCCCGCAGGTCAGCAGGACGGTCAGCATGGACTCGGCCATCACGGCCCGCTCGTAGGGACTAAGCACGTCGTTGATGATCCCCAGCGTCCGGAATCCGGTGAGTTCCCGGTCGAGCGAGACCAGAAGGTCTAGGGCGCCGGCCTGATCGTCCGCCAGGGCCAGCGCCTCGGCGCGGATGGACTTGGCGCGGAAATGGATGGCCTCACTCGTGAAGAACACCCCGCCGGCGTCGAGCAGTTCAGGACGGTGTTCAGCGGGGACCACCTCCAGGCGGGCCAAGGCCTCGCGGAGGTCTCCGCGGGCCACGGCCAGGGCCGCGGCCTGCACGCTGAGCAGGGCAGAGGACTGTTCCGGCGAACGCCGGATCGCTGCCTCGGCACCGTCCAGGTCTCCCACCACGGCCCGGGCCCGGGACTCGGCCCAGGCCAGGTGGACCCGGCCAGTGGCCAAGGAGGCCCGCGGGCGGCTGCCCGAGGCCCGATCGACGTCGGTGAACAGGGAGATGGCCCCTTCGGCATCACCGATGGCCACCAGATCCTGGGCCGCCCGGAGCACGCTGAGGTACCCGGGGTCGAGTGACTCAAGGGTGCTGGCCAGCTCACGGTGGCGGTCGGGTTCGATGGCGGCCAAGATCTCGGCCGCCTGCACGGAGGTGACCAGGGCCAGCCGGCCGCTGTGGCCGTTCCTGATCTCGAGCACCCGCTTGTCATCGAGCTCGTCCAGTTCGGCGGCGAAGCCCGTGTGGATGAGGTCACCGACGCGCATGGGCCCGCAGATCGCCAACATCTCCAGCAGTGCTCGCTGGCGCACCGGAAGGTCACGCAGCACTGCAGTCGAAGCCCCTCCCGAGGTGGAGCGGGGCAGTGGCCCCGGGGTGAGGACCCAGCTGGAATCGATGCGCCGCAACTTCCCGGACACCACGCAGTCCCGGGTCAGCTGCCGCAACCGGTGGACGGATCCCGTGCTGTGCTGCCACAGCACGGTCGAAGCAAAGCGAGACACGGTTCCCCCGAGCACCTCTTCGATCAGGCCGTGGCTCGCCGTGGGGGTCAGCGGCCAGACCATGATCCCAGCCAGGGTCCCCAAGCGGCGGAGGGCCGCCAGATCGACGGGGACCTCCGTCGGCCGGTCGCAGTGCACCACTAGGGTGATGCGGTTGAGCTGGGACAGCTGGGCCAGGACGGTAATGGTGTCCGGATCGATCTGGTCCGCCTGGGACACGATCACGATGGCCGGCTGCTCTCCGGGCGAGCGCAGGTAGTCGGCCAGGGCCCAGACCATGCCGTGGATCTGCGCCGGCGGCGCCTCGTTCAATCCCGACAGCAAGATGGCCAGGGCTCCGTACGGGGTGGCCGCCGCGAAGGGGCTGCCGTGGAGCCGGAAGACCGCCCGGTTCGCACTGACCCCTGAGAGGGCCGATTCAATGGTCTCGCGGCGATCACCGAGTTCGCCGGTCACAATGGCCCCGCCAGCACCGTGGCCGGCCAGGATCCTGCCGAGGGCCCGGGTCGCTTCGTCCGGGGACTCCATCCAGCGGCCGTCTGCCCCCGAGTCCAGCCAGGAGAGGTCGAGCGGCGCCACATCGGGGATGGCCACGGCACCGGACGCCGACTGTGCCGACAGTCCCCTGGGGTGGGTCTCCGGTGCCGGGCCAGTACGTCGGGGCGGGTCGTGCTGGTCTCTCTCGTCTTGCTGGTCTGCATGCGGCCCGGTCGTGAGTCGTTCGGGCGCGATGGATGGGGACGGGGAGGGAGACGGTTGCATGTTGTGAGCTTCCATTTCAGTACTGTCCATCCGGAGGGGGATCCGGACGAACCGCAGGGTGAACGGCGGTCCAGGGGCGGGGATGCCTCTAGCCACCACATCCTATGGAGCCCCGGCATGGAGGGGAAGGCTCGCCCACTGCAATGCGGTCTCCCGCGGTGAATTCAACCCTCGGATTTAACCCTTGACATCGGGCCGGAACAATGCCGGAGCCAATTCTCCGTGCTTTTCTTCCTGGCTTTTCTCCATGGCTCGTCCTGGCCGAGCGGCAAGCGTCCGCACCGTGGGAGGCACGGGCACGCGTGGTTCCGCCCATAGGATTCGAACCTATACTGCACAGCTCCAAAGGCTGGCGTGCTGCCGTTACACCAGGGCGGACCGGCCGACGATGACCCATCGCGAGGACCAGCAACATATTCTTCCACAGTGTCCGGACCTGTGCAGACGACGGTGGCACACGCAGGTCTTCCATCGCTTGGAATCCACCGCACCGGGAGCCTCCGCCCCGGTCATAGTGGCCAGACGAGACTGTGGCAACTGCCGCGAGGATGGAGGAAGCCATGACGGCCGGGATCTTTGACCCCACCATCAGCAGCATCAGGAGGAGAGGCCGGTCCGGCGGGCCGACCACGGCCGTGCAGCCGATCGCTGTGCCTCAGGTGGATTCGCTCCGCGGCGTACGCATGGGCCTGCTGGAGAATACGAAACGCATGCAGCGCCGCCGCAGTGGCAGACGGCATCGCGTTGGTGGAGCGGGGAATACCCGTGGCGGTCCTGTGCACGGAGGCCTTCGAGGTCACGTCACGTGGGAGGGCCACACGGCCCCGGCGGGCACCACAGCCCCGGAGCCTCGGCTGGATCCCACCGCCTCCCGAGCCATGGCCGAGTACCTGTTCGACCGCGGGTGGTCGGACGGCCCGCCCGTGCTGCCGGCCACGCAGGACGTGGTCGAGGAGTTCCTGCTCCACACCGACCGGGACCCGGACGAGATCCTGGCCGGCCTGCCCCACCTGGACCACCACGCCACCGTCCGGGACATCGCCCTGCACGCCGCCATGGCCGGGTGCCGTCCGGAGTACCTGCCTGTCGTGCTGACCGCCTGGGAGGCCCTGTCCCATGAACGGGCCGCCCGGGGTGGTGGCTGGCACTCCACCAGCGGGCTGGCCCCCCTGGTGATCGACTACGGTCCGATCCGCACCATCTGGGGGTCAACTCGAACGCCGGGGTGTTCGGTCCGGGGTTTGGGGCGAACATGACCATCCCGCGCGCCCTGGGCCTGACTGTGCGCAACGGCTTCGGCGTGATTCCGCAGCAACTGGAACAGGCGACCCAGGGTGTCCCGGGCCGGTGGTTCCACTGCGTGGGTGAGGATGAAGAGTCCAGTCCCTGGGCACCGCACAGCGCCGAGACCGGAGTGCCGGCCGGACGGGATGCCGTCAGCGTGGTCCAGGCCCGGACCAGCGAGCTCATCGACAACCGGTCGTTCCGCAGTGCCGGGGAGCTCTTACGAGACCTCGCGGACACCCTGCAACGGATGGGGCCCTGGATCTTCCGCAGCAGTTCGGCCGTCCTCGTCCTGAACCCGGCGCACGCCCGGGCCCTCCACGACGAGGGCCTGTCGAAGCAGGACGTCCGCCAGAGGCTGCTCGAGCAGGCCGGCCATACCGAGGCCGATCTGGCGGCCGCGGGCAAGGGCCTGAGTGACAGCTCCTTCGGCCCCTTCGCCCCGGACCACTTCCATCCGGCCGTCACCGACGCCACCACGGCCGCACTGCCAATCGTGGTGGCCGGATCCTCCAACGCGGCGATCTCCATGGTGGTCCGGGTGTTCAGCACCTGGTCGGGACGGTCCTTCTCGGTGCACTGAACGGCCCACACCGACCCAAGCCGTCTCCTTCGCCCTATTCATCCCACTCATCTCGCTCGCGCCCCGCGCACACCCACTCGTCCCGAACCCAGGAGCACCCACCGTGTCCACCACCGCACCCAGCACTAGCGCCGGCACCGGCACTCAAACCACACCCTGGTCCGCCGCCGTCCAAGACGAGATCGCGCAAACGGAGCAGATCCCCTGGCTCGCCGGCAAGACCGCCGTCGTCGCCGGTGGTGGCCTGAGCGGGCCTGAGGGGGGCGTGGGTTTCGCCATGGCCTGGCTCTTCTCCCGGGCCGGCGCACGCATCGCGGTGCTGGACCGGGACCAGGAAGCGGCACAACGGACAGTGGACGCCATCCGGGAGGCCGGGGGTCAGGCCAGCCGCTTCGCCGTGGACCTCACTGATGAGCCCGATGTCCTGACCACCGTGGACCAGGTGCTGGCCGAGTACGGATCCATCGACGTGGTGGGCAACTCCGTGGGCGGCGGCGGCATCACCGGCATCTTCGAGACCTCCCTGGAGGACTACCAGCGGGCCTTCG
This sequence comes from Citricoccus alkalitolerans, assembly GCF_039528175.1. Classification (NCBI taxonomy): domain Bacteria; kingdom Bacillati; phylum Actinomycetota; class Actinomycetes; order Micrococcales; family Micrococcaceae; genus Citricoccus; species Citricoccus alkalitolerans. The sequence goes on along the minus strand of NZ_BAAALH010000001.1, from coordinate 217,922 downwards.
ACGTCAACCTGGGCACCGCGCTGCTGCTGATGCGCGCCGTGCAGCCCCACATGGCATCCGGCGGGGCCATAGTCCACGTGTCCTCAGGAGCGGTGGAGGGCCGCGGCCCCGGATTGCCCTACACGCTGGCCAAGACGGCCCTTGAGAAGCTCTGCGTCGGCGCGGCCGCCACCCTGGCCCCGAGAGGCATCCGCGTGAACTGCATCCGGGTCGGCATGATCTGGGGTGCCTTCGCCGCCCGCGGCATGACCCAGGAGCGCCGCGAGCTGAGGGCCGGCAGCGTGGCCCTGCGCACCGAAGGCAACGTCTGGGATATCGCCTCCGCCGCGCACTTCCTGTGCACTCCCGCCGCCCGGTGGATCACCGGCCAGGTCCTCCCCGTGGACGGTGGCGGGACGGTGGCCCCGAGCGCAGGCCAGGCTGGATCCACGTCCTGACGGTCCGCTCCAGTACGCTGCCGCGGCTTTGGCTTCGGGCTTTCATCCGGCGGAAACCCGCCGGTAGGCACGACGTCGGCTCCTAACCGTGGCCCACCCACCACTGGTGCGTCCCGCGAACCCTGCCTCGCGCTCGCCACCATCCTCCCGGCCTCCGGCATCCGCCGATCCGGTCCGATGGCGGCGCACCACAACCGGGTGGCACCGGAGGACTGACCGAGATGAACCAGAACCCACCCGTCGACATCCAAAGCGTGCGAGACCGCCTCCGCGATACGGCGCCCGGACACCCGAAGCGCATGGCTGCCGCCCGCGTCCCGTCCCTGCTGGACGCGTTCGCCCACCGGGGCGAGCCGCTGACGCTCTCCTAGATCGCCCGCCGTGCCGACCTGAGCCTGACCACCACCCACCGCCTGACCCACGAGATCCGGGAATGGGGAGGGCTGGACCTTGACGAGGAGGGTCGGTACTGCCTCAGCCGCAAGATCCTTGAACTGGCGAGCGCCTCCATCAATGAGACCCAAGACGAGGCTGGATTCGAGCTCGGAGCGGACGGGATGCGGTTCACGCTGAACGTCCGGTACATCAACGAGCTCTCGGACGTGGCCGCCACCGTGGAGATGGCCCAGTCCATGCTGGAGGAGGTCGGCATCGGCATCGAGATGCAGGGCACCTCGGGTGCGGTCTTCACCGAGAAGGTCTACACGGAGAGCGAGTTCGACCTGGCATTCCTGCGCTCGACCGTCGGCGCGGACCCCAGCATCGGGATCGTGCGCTGGTACGAGTGCAATGACCAGAAGGCAGCCGCGGCCAATCCCTCCGGCCTGTGCGATCCCGAGATCGACGCGGCCGCCGCCGAGGCCCTGGCGACCTCCGTCCAGGCCGAGCGCGGTGTGGCGTTGACGGCCCTGCAGGACCGCGCCGCCGAGGTGATGTACTACGCGCCGCTGGCCTGGTTCAACGGCGCCTTCCCCACCATCAACACCACGCGCTGGCAGGGTCAGGATGAGCCCACGCCGATGACCAACCGGATGCCGTGGACCACCATGACGATGGAGGGATAGGCTCCTAGCCTTCGGCGACCTCGCCGGCCTCGAGCCAGGCCATCTCGGCCTCGTCCTTGCGCTCGTGCAGGTCCTGCAGCTGGGCGTTGGCCTCGGCCAGGGCGCCGAAGTCGCCGGCCGCGGACAGGGTGGCCATCCGCTCGTGCAGCACAGCCTCCTCCTGGGCCATCCGGGCCAGCTGCTTCTCGAGCTTGGCGGCCTCCTTGCGGGCGGCCCGCTTCTCGGCCTCGCTGACGCCGCCCGATCCGGCGGATCCCTCCCCCGCCCTTCCGCCGCCGGCCCCGGAGCCGGCGGCCCCCGCACCGTGTGCCCCGGTGCCGGTCCCGCCGAAACCGGCCCCGCCGGTTTCCTGGGTCGCACGCAACTGCAGGTACTGCTCCACACCCCCGGGCAGGTCACGGATCCGCCCGTCACCGAGCAGGGCCAGCTGATGGTCGGTGACGCGTTCGAGCAGGTAGCGGTCGTGGGACACCACGACCAGGGTGCCGGGCCAGCCGTCCAGCATGTCTTCGACGGCCGCCAGGGTATCCGTGTCCAGGTCGTTGGTGGGCTCGTCCAGCATGAGCACGTTCGGGGAGCCGACCATCAGGCGCAGCAACTGCAGCCGGCGGCGCTCACCTCCGGAGAGGTCCGCCACCGGCGTCCACTGGCGGGAGGTGCCGAAACCGAGTTGCTCCAGCAGCTGTCCCGGGGACAGGTCCTTACCGCCCACGTGGAAGGAGTTGCCCTCCTGGGCCATGACCTCGGCCACGCGCAGGTGCCGCACCTCGTCGAGTTCCGTGACGTCCTGGGTGAGGATGGCCGTCTGCACGGTCTTCCCGCGGCGGATCCGGCCGGAGTCCGGGGTGAGCTGGCCGTCGAGCAGCCTCATCAGCGTGGACTTGCCGGCGCCGTTGACGCCCACGATCCCCACGCGCTCGCCGGGTGCCAGCCGCAGCGTCACGTCGTCGAACAGCGTGCGGCTCCCGCCGCCGTCGGGTACCGGGACGGAGTAGGTGACGTCCTCCAGGTCCAACACGTCCTTGCCCAACCGCGCGGTGGCCATCTTGGACAGGGAGACGGAGTCCCGGGGCTCGGGGACGTCCGCGATCACGGCGTTGGCGGCCTCGATGCGGAACTTGGGCTTGGAGGTGCGGGCCGGGGCCCCTCGGCGCAGCCACGCCAACTCCTTCTTCACCAGTTGCTGGCGCTTGCCCTCGATCACGGCGGCAGCGCGGTCCCGTTCGGCGCGGGCGAGCATCCAGGCCGCGTAGCCGCCGTCGAAGGGTTCCACCGTGGCGTCGTGGACCTCCCACGTGCGGGTGCAGACCTCGTCGAGGAACCAGCGGTCGTGGGTGACCACGAGCAGTCCACCGTCCGTGGCGCGCCAGCGGGTCTTGAGGTGTTCGGCCAGCCAGGCCACGCCCTCCACGTCCAGATGGTTGGTGGGCTCGTCCAGGAAGATCAGATCGTCGCTGCCGGCCAGCAGCCGGGCCAGTGCGGTACGACGGCGCTGGCCGCCGGAGAGTGTGCCGACGGTGCGGCCCCAGTCCAGTCCCCCGAGCAGGCCGCCCATGACATCGCGGACCTTCGCGTCGGAGGCCCAGACATGATCCGGGACGTCACCGACCACGGCGTGCTGCACCGTGTCCTCGGAGTTCAGGTCGTCCCGCTGGTCCAGGACCCCCAGGGTGGTGCCGCCCCGGCGGGTGACTCGGCCGTCGTCAGGATCCTGCTGACCGGCGAGGATACGCATCAGGGTGGACTTGCCGTCACCGTTGCGGCCGACGAGGCCGATCCGGTCCCCCTCGTCCACGCCGATCGAGACGGATTCGAGGACAGTACGCGTGCCAAAGGAGATGCCGATGTTCTCGGCGCCGAGCAGATGAGCCATTTACAGCACTCTAGCCCCGTGGACCGGCCCGTGGACGGCCACGGCGGCCACCCCGGTGCGGTCCTCGATGCGGGCGGCCAGCTGGAAACTCTCCTCGGCGTTGCGGGCCAGGAACATCACGGTCGGCCCCGAGCCGGAGACCTGGCCGGCCAGGGCCCCCTCCTCGAGCCCGACGTCCAGCATCTCGGAGAGCTCCGGCACCAGGGTGGAGGCGGGGACCTGCAGGTCATTGGCGAGCAGCAGGGCCAGCTCCTCGGCGTCACCGGACGTGAGCGCGTGGACGAGCTGGGGATCCACCTCGGGGTCTGCCTCGGGCATCGGCAGCCCGCCCTCCTCGCGCAGCTGGTCCAGCAGCCCGTAGACCTGTGGGGTGGGGAGTCCGGTGGTGGCGGGCACCAGGACCAGGTGCACCGGGTGCCGGGCCAGCAGCGGCGTGAGCTCGTCGCCCACCCCGAGCCCGACGGCGGCCCCGCCCATCACGGCGAAGGGCACGTCCGCGCCCAACGGCGCTGCGATCTCCGCCAGGGACTGCCGGGACAGGCCGGCGTCCCACAGGGCGGCGCAGGCCAGCAGTGCGGCGGCGGCGTCCGCCGATCCGCCGCCCATGCCCCCCGCCACGGGGACCTGCTTGGTGATCTCCAGGTGCACACCATGGGTCTGCGGGTCCCGGGCCAAGTGCTCCCGCAGGCGCAGCGCGGCCCGGGCGGCGAGGTTCGAGGAGTCCACGGGAATGGCGTCCGGGTCCACGAACGCGCTGGACTGGTCGGAGAGGGACACCGTGATCTCGCCGTCCTGGCGGGGGGTGGCCGTCACCTCCTCCAGCATCGAGACAGCGAGATAGACGCTCGCCACCGGGTGGTAGCCGTCCATCCGCGGGGTGCCCACGCGCAGGGAGAGGTTGACTTTGCCAGGGGCCTGCGCCGTCGCGTGACTGAAGAGCCGGGTGGTCGAGGGGGCAGGAAGGCTCACAGGCCGGCTCCTTCTGTGGGGGTCTCGGTGGCGGAGCTGTCCACGCGGTGGGCGGCGATGCGGGCGAAGTCCTCGATGCCGAGCACCTCACCGCGGGCCCGGGGGTCGACTCCGGCAGCCCGCAGGGAGGCCTCGGCCGCGGCGGGCGAACCGGCCCAGCCGGACAGGGCAGCCCGTAGCGTCTTGCGGCGTTGGGCGAAGGCGGCGTCCACCACGGCGAAGACCTCCTGACGGCTGGCCGTGGTCTCCGGTGGCTGGCGCCGGGTGAAGGCCACGAGCCCGGACTGGATCTTGGGGGCCGGCCAGAACACGTTCTTGCCGATGGTGCCGGCCTTGCGGACGGAGGCATACCAGGCGGCCTTGGCCGAGGGCACCCCGTACGTCTTGGACCCCGGGCCGGCAGCGAGCCGGTCCGCGACCTCCTCCTGCACCATGACGAGGCCGTGCTCCAGCGAGGGCAGTTCGGCCAGCAGGTGCAGCAACACGGGCACAGCCACGTTGTAGGGCAGGTTTGCCACCAGGGCGGTGGGAGGGCCGGAGGCGGATGCGGGGCGGGTTGCCTCGAGTTCAGCGGCGGAGACGTGCATGGCGTCGGCCAGCACCACGGCCAGGCGTCCACCGGCCCCGGGCCGGAATTCCTCGGCGGTGCGGGCCAGCCGTCCGGCGGGCACCGGGTCGATCTCCACGGCGGTGACGGCCTCGGCGGCGTCCAGCAGCCCGAGGGTCAGCGACCCCAGGCCGGGGCCGATCTCGAGGGCGTGCTCGCCGGAGCCCGTGCCGGAGACGGCCGTGATCCGCCGGATGGTGTTGGGGTCGATCACGAAGTTCTGCCCCAGGGTCTTGGTGGGCCGCAGGTCCAGTTCCGAGGCCAGGCGCCTGATGTCGGCGGCGGAAAGCAGGGGGGCGTCGGGTACGGTCACACGGTCCATCCTACGTGGGGAGGAGACGCCAAGGGCCCGCCGGGGCGGGCCCTTGGGGATAACGGCGTCCTGCTGACGCCGGTGCAGCGGTGCGCGTCAGAGGCTCAGCGCAGGCCGAGCTGGGAGGAGCAGTGCGGCCAGTGGCCCCAGCCGCCGTTGGCCCGCAGCTTCTCGGCGGTGGCGATCTGCTCGGCCGGCGTGGCCTGGTGCGGCAGCGGCGCATACTGGGTGCCGCCGGCACCGGCCCAGGAGGAGGCCGAGAACTGCAGGCCGCCGTAGTAGCCGTTGCCGGTGTTGATGGACCAGTTGCCGCCGGACTCGCACTCGGCCAGGGACTGCCACACGCCGGACGTCGGCGCACTGGCCTGCGAGGCGGACGAGGTGCCGGACGTCTCAGACGAATCGGACGGCTCGGACGGCTCGGACGAATCGGCGGAACTGGCGGCGGAGCGGGTCGGCTCCGGCTCCTTGGTCCCGACAGCGATGCGGCGTTCGACCGGTTCGCGCACGATCTCGGTGGACGCGACCTCGCGGTCGGTCTCCTCGCCGTCCACGGTGGTGATGCTCCAGGTGGTGGTCTTCTCGCCGGGGGTGCCGGCAGCCAGGACGGAGGTCTCGCCCTCGGCCAGGTCCTCGTCCTCGACCTCGACGGTCTCGAACGGCACCTCCTCGGAGGTGCTCTCGGTGCTGGTGGCCACCCGCTGGACGGTCACGTCCACGTCCTGGGTGATCTCGGTGTCCAGAGCCGGTGAGACCTGGTCGTCCTCGTCGAAGGACACCTCGTTCTCCCGCAGCGCCTCTTCGATGGTGGAGGCGTGGGTGGCGAAGGTCGTGGTCTTCCCGCCGGCGGTCACGGTGACGACCTTCGGCAGCTCCACGGACACCTGGGATGCGCGCTCCAGCTGGAGGACGGACTCACCGAGGCCTTCGCCCGGTGCCGTCCCGTCCTGACCGGCGGAGACCTGGCTGGCGGTCTGCGCCGAGGCGGTGGCCTCGGCGCCGCGCTGGGTGGCCACGAAGGCCACGAGGCCGCCGACCACCAGGGCCAGGGCTGCTACTTGGGCGATCACCTTGGCCAGGCGACCCTTCATCACTCGTGCCATGTATGTCCAGACGTTGTCATCTCCGGTCACGGGACGTCACGGCCAATGGCACAGGCACAGTGAACGGCCCGATCCGGCCAATTGAGGGACAACAATAACGGCAAGATAACAAAGATCTCAAATTGATCACGGGAGCTGGCGTGTCCAGGGTCTCCCCCGGCGCACGCTCGGGAGGCGAAAGCGCTGGTCAGAAGTCGCCGTAGACACGCCTCGTGTTGTTCGCCACAGCCGACGCCAGCACGTCCGCCTCCAGCCCGCGCGTCTCGGCCATGCCGCGCAGGGTCAACGGCACCAGGTAGGGAGCGTTGGGGCGGCCCCGCCAGGGATGGGGGGTCAGGAAGGGGGCATCGGTCTCCACCAGGAGCAGGTCCTCGCGGGCCTCGGCGAGCGCCGCACGCAGGCCGTCATTAGCCTTGAAGGTCACGGGACCGGCGAAGGACATGTACCAGCCGTGCTCGTTGCAGATCCGGGCGAGGTCCGCATCACCGGAGAAGCAGTGGAACACCACTCGGTCCGGACGCTGCGGGGTGTCCAGGAGGATCCGGACCACGTCGGCATGGGCGTCCCGATCGTGGATCTGCACGGCCTTGCCCAGGCGGTGCGCCAGGTCCAGGTGCCAGCGGAACGCCTCCTGCTGGTCCTCCACCCCCTCGGGACCCGTGCGGAAGTAGTCAAGCCCGGTCTCCCCCACGGCGCGCACCCGGGGGTGGGTCGCGAGCGTCTCGATTTCGGCCAGAGCCGCGTCCAGATGGCCACGGGAAGCCAGCCGGGCGGCATCGTTGGGGTGGATGGCCACGGCCCCCAGCAGCCGGGGCTCGGCCTCGATGGCGTCGATGGTGAAGCGCGCCGACTCCACGTCACAGCCCACCTGGATGGCTCCGGCGACCCCGGCGGCGGCCGCGGCGTCCATCGCCTGGTGCACGTCCACGGAGACAAGGCCGTCGCGGAAGTCCAGGTGGGTGTGGTTGTCCACCACGGGCACGCCCAGCGGTTCCGGCGCCGGCGGGTACTCCAGCCGGCGCTGGCGCTTGGACTTCTCCTCGTGTGGTTCCCGACGCCGGCCGGCGGCCGAGCCATCCGGCCCTCCTGCGCCGGTGGCCGGATCGGCAGGCTGCTCGACGGAGGGCGCCGGCCGGTAGGCCTCGGGGACGGCGGGATCGTGAACGGCGGACGGTGCGGGTGTTTCTGAGGCCATGTCCTCCATGCTGGCACATGGGGGATCTGGGCCGATGCTGCGCTCCCGCTGACGGGACGGGACCGGACCGCCCCGAGGTCCGGGAACGCAGACATCGGTTGCGTCGAGGTGGCTCGTGACCGCCGTCATCACCACGGGCATATCAGGGTATGGGAACGAGTGTCCTGCGTCTTTCAACCAAAGACCGGAGGCCGACGGGATGGCTGCGGCGAGTCGATGGCCGTGCTCGATCGGCAAGAACGCATCAGCGTCTCCGTGAATCACGAGGGTAGGGGCCGTGATCGTCCCCAGAAGTGGGGATCGGGATCGGGTCACGGTGACAGCAACCTGGTGCTGCAGCAGTGCGCGGAGGTTGAGTCCGTGTCGTTCGCGCAGGTCGTAGAGAACGATCCTGGTCCACTCTTCCACGTCGACGGATGCGTCTCCGCCTTGCGCGATCAGCCCTGCCAGGAATCCCTTCACGAGATTCGCTTCCCCGCCGAGTAGGCGGTATCGCAGCAGTGGAAAGCCCGCTAGTGCTGATTGGATCAGCGACCAGGTCTGAGGTCCCGGCATCGAGGTGTCGGTTGGGTCTGCCGATGTTGACATCAGGGTGAGGGAGAGAACTCGCCCGGGATATGCGATCGCGATCTCCTGGGCGACGAACCCTCCGAGGGAGAGCCCGAGCACGTGGGCGCGATCGATGCGGAGCTCGTCGAGGACGGAGATCGCATCGTTCGCCATGTCGATGAGCGAGTACGGATGCTTCCGGTTCCAGCCCGTCATCCTGCTGGATGCGCCGGTGCCCCGATGGTCGTACCTGACCACGCGGTATCCCGCGGCCGACAGGGTTCGCAGGAATACAGGCGGCCAGAACAACGAACCCACTCCGAGGGAAGAGTTGAGCAGTACAACGCCCTTCTCCGCGCCGGCAGGGGGGATGGACTCGTACCAGATCCGGGCCGCGCCAGACTGGGCGTACCCCGATGTGCCGTTGAGGACTCCCTCCACGGGGCCGGCGCGGATGCGGTCGATCGTCCTCTCGGTACCGGGCGGCAGTCGAGGCCCTCGCCACGCCAGAAGTGCTGCGAGGCCGGCGAACCCCAATGCCCCCGACGCCAGCACCACCCACTTCTTCATCGGCTCAGCATAAGCGGCGACCTCGGCTCACGTCCTTACCCCTCGCCCGGGCCAGAGCCGGCACCATCCTGATGCCATCGGTTCATCTACCGGCCGGAAGCCGGGATGGACCGCCGGGCATTCGCACCTCCATCGCCGGCGGCATTCACTACTATGGACAGTCGGGGCACGTCCCTTCACGGCGCCCTCCACCTTCGAAAGGCCCCCTTCAGCATGACCGATCAGCAAGCCACCGTGCTCTTCGTCTGCACGGGCAATATCTGCCGCTCCGCCTACGGCCACCACCTGCTGGCCCGGGAGCTGGATCAGGCTGTCCCCGGCAGCTACGCGGTCGTCTCAGCGGGCACGCAGGTCAATCCGCGGCTCACGGTCCCGCCCCAGATCCATGCGCTCGAGCGTGCCGCCGGCCTGCGGGCCTTGCGGGAGCACTCACCGTCCCAGGTCAACGGCCGAAAGGTGAAGGAGGCGGACCTGATCGTTGGCGCGACCTCCGAGCATCTGGCAGCCGTCCTGCGGGAGACGCCCGGGGCGCTCAACCGGTCCTTCACCATGCTGGAGTTCGGGGCGGCCGCCGCAGCGCTGGCGGCGGGGACGCTGCCCGCCTGGACTGGCCCCACCTCCGCGGACGCGACCCTGCCGGAGCGGGTCCGCGAACTGGCCCGCCACCTGTCCCGGCACCGCCCGGCCATCCGGGGCTCGTTGGACTCGATCGACCTGCCGGACCCCTATGGCCGTGAGGACGAGGCGTACCCGGCCATGGCCGAGGCCCTGGAGCCGGCCGTGGACCACATGGTGCGGCTCCTGGCAGACGTGGCCCGCCGGAACTGAGGAAGCCGATGGCGGCACCCATGCCGCACCACTGCTCAGCGGGTCGGCGCGGGATGGAACTTCTGCTGGGCCTGCTCCAGGGACGCGGTGGCCAGTTCGACCACGGCATCGGCCGCCCGGTCCAGGTGGAGGGGCAGCAGCTCGCGCTCGGCGGCGCTGAAGGGCCGCAGAACGAAGTCG
>NZ_BAAALH010000001.1:150719-208228 GCF_039528175.1 Citricoccus alkalitolerans | reverse complement strand
CGCCCGACGCCGACGCGGACGCGGAGGTAGTCCTTGGTGCCGAGCACCTGGGAGATGGACTTCAGGCCGTTGTGGCCGCCCTCGCTCCCGCCGGTCTTCAGCTTCAGCGCGTCGAAGGGGATGTCGATCTCGTCGTGCACCACGATGATGTTCGCCGGGGCCACGGAGTAGAACCGCGCCAGGGCGCCCACGGGACGCCCTGACACGTTCATGTAGCTGGCCGGCTTGGCGAGCAGGAGCTTGGGCCCGCCGGGCGCCGCAAGGGCCGTCCCGACGGCGGCGCCCGCCTTGTGCGCGGTCAGGCGCGTCCCGAAGCGGTCGGCCAGTTCGTCGATGACCATCTGGCCGACGTTGTGCCGGGTACGGGCGTAGTCGGGCCCGGGGTTGCCGAGCCCGACCACCAGCCAGGTGGAGGCACCTGAGGATGGCGGGGAGGCCGGAGCACCGGCCCCCCGCGCCGTACCCTGCGTTGTCACGAGAGGAATCAGCCCTCGGTGGACTCGGCGGCCGCGGTCTCTACGCCTTCACCCTCAGTCTCGCCCAGGTCCTGGACGGTGAGCTCGGAGATGGTGGCGATGACGTAGTCGTCGGCCAGCTCCAGGGTGGAGCCGGCGGGCAGCTGGACGTCAGCACCGTGGATGTGCTCGCCCGCGGTGCGGCCCTCGATGTTGATGGTGACGCTCTCCGGCAGCTGCGTGGCATCGGCCAGCACCGGCACGGAGGCCTCTTCGAGGTTGAAGGTGGTGCCCGGGGCGGCTTCACCCTCGACGTGCACCCACACGTCCACGACGACCTTCTCGCCCCGCTGGACGACGATGAGGTCCAGGTGGTCGATGGTCTGCTTGATGAAGTTGCGCTGGATGGCCTTCGGCAGCACCAGGTGCTCCTGGCCGTCGCGGACCACGGTCAGCAGGGCGTTGGGGTTACGGACGGCCAGGGAGGTCTGCTGGGCCGGCATCAGCAGGTGCACGGGGTCCCCGCCGTGGCCGTAGACCACCGCGGGGATCAGCCCGTCGCGGCGCGCCTGGCGGGATGCTCCCTTGCCGAAGTCCTCGCGCAGGGTGACCTGGATCTTGGTGTTGTCGCTCATGGTGTTCCTCCTGTACTTCTTCATCCGCGGCCACGGTGGTGGCGGCGGGCCTTCCAGGCAGGAAAACGGCCGTGCAGTACGGCAGCCTCGTCGATCACGGAGCTGAAAGCTCCCTCGCCTGGGCAACGCGGACCAGCATACCAGTAGGCTGGGTCCCGAGGGGACCGCACCATTCCAGGAGGATCCGTGGACGTGTCAACCGCCAGGCAGGAGCACGAGGACGGAGCAGGCCCACGGCCGGAGGACGGCCCCGGGAGCGGACCCCAGCAGGACGACTCCTGGGCTCCGGGCGGTGCGCGGCTCACCACCACCACCCGGTCGATGTTGGACGCCATGGACTCCGTGGTGGACGGCAAGCATCAGGCGGTCCGCACCGCCCTGCTGGTCCTGCTGGCCGGCGGGCACCTGCTCGTGGAGGACGTCCCCGGCGTGGGCAAGACCCTGCTGGCCCGGGCCCTCGCCCGGACCGTGGCCGGGAAGGTCAATCGCATCCAATTCACCCCCGACCTGCTACCCGGGGACGTGACCGGCGTCTCGGTGTTCAACCAGGACCGTCACACCTTCGAGTTCCGCCCGGGAGCGGTGTTCGCCAACATCGTCATCGGGGATGAGATCAACCGCGCCTCGGCCAAGACCCAGTCAGCCCTGCTCGAGTGCATGGAGGAGCACCAGGTCACCGTGGACGGGACCACCCATCGGCTCGAGGAGCCGTTCATGGTGGTGGCCACCCAGAATCCCGTGGAGTCCGAGGGGACCTATCCCCTGCCGGAGGCCCAGCGTGACCGGTTCATGGCTCGCATCACCATGGGCTATCCGGGCCCGGAGGCCGAGCTGCAGATGCTCCGCACCCACCAGGGTCCGCTGCCCTCCTCCGCCCCCGTGAACCGCTTGGCTCCGGTGACCACCACGGAGGAGGTCCTGCAGATGATCGAGGCCGTGTCCCGGGTGCATGTCTCCGAGGCCGTCGCACGCTACGTGATCGACCTGGGGCGTGCCAGCCGTGAGCATCCGGACGTCCTCGTCGGTGCGAGCCCCCGGTCCCTACTGCAGCTGCTGCGCGCCGCCAAGGCCGAGGCCGCGATCAGCGGCCGGTCCTTCACCACGCCGCAGGACGTGGCGGGCGTCGTCCCCGTGGTGTTCCCGCACCGGCTGATGCTCCGTCGCCGCTCCACGCAGGAGGCCGCTCAGGCCGACGCGACCACGCAGCGGATCCTGCACTCGGTTCCGGTTCCGGCCGGCCTGTGATGTCCTGATCCGTTCAGAGACGATCCCCCGCCGCCATGACCTCCGCCCTCCCCACCCGGCGCACATCCCCACGTGCCTTCCGTCTAACCACCGCTGACGTCTCTTCCCCGACCGCGCCCCGGCCGACGCCGCGCGGACTGGCCCTGACCCTGGCGGCGGCCCTCCTCGTGGCGGCCGGGCTGACTCTGGGCCGGCGTGAGGCGGTCGCGCTGGGACTCTTCCTGGCCGTCGTCGTGGGCATCTCCTGCGCCGTGCTGGCCATCCGGACCGTGCTGGCCCGGCGCATCCGGTTGACGCGGTCCGTGGTGCCCGGCGCACTGCAGGTGGGCGGCAGCGCGCATGTCACCTTCGATGCCGCGGTCTCCAACCTGGCAGATGCGCTCCCCGGCGGCCGGCGGGCTCCCGTCCCGCAGGGGGGCTACCGGTGGCGGGCCCGCGAGCGCGGGGTGTACGACGTCGGCCCGGCCCTGGCCCGTCTGTCCGGGCCCTTCGGCCTGTGGTTGGCCCACGCCCAGGTCGCCGGGACGAGCCGGGTCGAGGTGGAGCCCCTCCCCCTGGAGGACGACGATCTCGACCAGGTCCTGCGGGCCGGCGTCGGTGAGCACGATGCCGCCGACCTGCTGGGCAGCCAGGCCGCCCCCGACGACCTCCTGGTCCGCGAGCACCGGGACGGGGACGCGCTGACCCGCGTTCACTGGGGAGCGACCGCCAGGACCGGCCGTCTCATGGTGCGCCAGGAGGAGTGGGCTCACGACCCCTGGGCGGTGCTCGTCCTGGACTGCCGGGCTGTCTCCTTCGCCGCCGAGCGGCACGACGTGGACGGTGGTGCCGGCCGCCACTGGCAGAGTTCCCCCGGTTTCGAACGGGCCGTGCAGGCTGCCGCCGCCCTGATCCTGCGGCTGCAGGACACCGGCCACCAAGTGCTGCTCATGGACCAGGACGGCCACGCCCTGGACCCATCCCTGGCACCGGCTGCCCTCGAAGCGTCCTTCCGGGAGGCCACGTGGCCGGCTGCACTGCCGGGCGAGGCCGCCGCCGTCGTCGCCCTGCTCGGGACCGCCGTGGGGCAGGACCTCCCCGTGCTGGCCACGGTGCCGCACCACCTGCAGCGCGTGGCAGTGCTGTTCGGGACGCAGGGCCGCCGGGATGCCGCCGAGCGGCTGGAGGCCGGCGGCTGGCTCGTGGCGGAGGGCGGGTCATGACCGGGGGCCGTCGGCTGTTCGGGACCGTGTGGCTGCCGGCGGTGCTGGTCGCGGTGCTAGTGTTGTCCGCCGCCATGGCCGTGGATGCCGCTTTCCGGGCACCGGTGGCCGCATGGCTGGGGCCAGCAGCCGGACCAGCCGTGGTGGGGCTGGGCGCCGCGGCCGTGGTGCGCAGCCTGGGGCCCCGGATGGTGCGCCCGTTGCTGGCAGGGCTACTGGCCGCCGGGTGGCTCTGGTGCCGGCAGTGGTGGCCCGAGACCCTGATGATCGGGCTGGCGCCACAACCGGAGACCCTCGCCGCGATCACCACCTCCACCGCCGACCTGCGGGAGACGATCTGGACGGGCACCATCCCGGTGGAGACCAGCGCGCCGCTGCTGGCCGGCGTCGGCGCCGTCCTGGCCCTGACCGCCCTGGTGACCGATGCCATCGCCGTGGGCCTGCGCTGCCCCGCCATCGCCGGCCTCCCCCCGCTGGCCCTGATCGCCGGATCCGCCGCGATCACGGCGGGGTCCACCCCCTGGCCAGCCCTGGCACTCGCCGCCACGGCCTGGCTGGGACTGCTGGCGGCGGATACCCGTTCAGGTGTGAGCAGTCCATCGGTCGGCGCGGTCGGGGTCGAGACAGTGAGCCGTGGAGGGCCGGCGGACGCAGGAGGGCCGGCGGACGCGCGAGGGCGCTGGGCGGCGGGATGGGGCTGGACGGCGGTTTGGGGCACGGTGGCCGCGGCCGGCGTCGCGGTGGGGGCCTTGATCGTGGCGCAGCTGACCCTGCCCTTCCTGTCCGCCGGGCTGGCACCCGAGGGTCAACGCTTCATCCTCGGTCAGGGCACCGGGCCGGTGAACCCGGCGGCGGACCTGAGCCAGGAGCTGCGCAGCGGTCAAGGGTACGCGGGCATCACCTATGAGACGGACGATGGCCTGGGCATCTATCTGCGCACCGCCGTGGTGGACGACGTGATGGCCTCCCCCTGGGACGCGAACCCGCCGCAACACGCCGGCGATCCGACGACCACTTCCTTCTACCCGGCCGCGGCCCACCTCGCCGAGATCGAAGGCGACGAGACCGAGGCGGCAAGCGATGCAAGCGATGCCGGTGCGGCAGGCGGTGCAAGCGGCACTGGGGATGCCGGGGTCACCGATGCCCCGCCGAGACGGGACCTGGTGTCCCTGTCCCTCGACGGGTGGACCGGGAACTGGGCTCCGCTGCCGGACCAGACGGTGGCGATCGAGCCGATCGTCGGCGAGTGGGGATGGGAGGTCGACCCCACCACCTTCAGCGCCTACCGCCAGGAGGCCAGCCCGGTGGAGATCTCGTACCAGACGGCCGTGTTGCCCCTGGACCTGACGTTCGAGGAGCTGGCCGACCGTGCCGGCGCGGTCGCCCCGCAGGGTGTGTACAACCGGTGGGGTGCGGACCCGGCACTGGAGGGCTCCGCCGTCCAGGAGCTCGCCGAGGACCTCACCGCGGGCACGGACAATCCGGTGGAGCAGGCAGTGGCGCTCCAGGACCACCTGCTCTCCGACGACTTCACCTATTCGGAGACGGCTCCAGTGGAGCAGGGCTATGACGGTTCCGGCCTCGAGCTGACGGAGCAGTTCCTGGAGGCCGGCGCCGGGTACTGCATCCACTTCGCCTCGGCCATGGTGATGATGGCGCAGTCCGTGGACATCCCGGCCCGTGTGGTGGTGGGGTACGCCCCGGTCGGAGCGGTGGACGGGCGCCACCGGGTGACGGCGGACCGTGCTCACGCCTGGCCGGAGCTCTACATCGACCAGGTCGGCTGGGTGCCCTTCGAACCCACCCAGAGCGTCGGCCGCGTGCCGGCCTACGCCCAGTCCGAGGACACCGCGGGGCCCACCGCCTCGCCCGATCCCTCGGTGGAGGACCAGGGAGCTTCTCCCTCCCCGTCCGCCTCCGAGGAACCGGAGACCCCCGGTGAGGACGCCGGCCCCGGAACCACGGCCGGGCCAGGGACCCCGGGTACCCCCGGAGTCCCGGTCGGGGCGCTGCTCGTCCTGGTGGGTACGATCCTCGTGGGATTGCTGCTGGTGGTCTTCCCCCGCGGGCTGCGGCATCGGCGGCGGCAGGCACGCCTGGCCTCCGGTTCGGTGCGCCGGGCCTGGGCGGAGGTGGAGGACACCGCCGTGGACCTGGGACAGGGCCGGAAGCCGCATGAGTCGGAACAGGCGTTCGCAGCGAGGCTGACAGCCGCGGCTGAGCTGAGTGGCGCGGACGCGCCCGTGATGACTGAGGTGGCTGGGGTGGCGGGACGGCCACCGGACCTCCAGTCCACCGGGATGTCAGGACGGTCACCGGGCCTCGAGGACGCCGCGCACACCCTGGTCGAGGCGATCACCTGGGCCCGCTACGCCCCGGAGGGCGCGCCACCCCCGGAGGGCGCCGAGGACGTGGCTGCGGCCGCCCTGGCGATCATCACCGGACTGGAGGAGGCCTCGGATCCGGCCGGCCGGCGTCGTGCCCGGTGGTTCCCCCGGTCCCTGGTGCCGGAGTCCCTCCGCCGCTGATCCAGCGCGGCGATTCACGGACCAACATCACAAGACCCGCTGATCGTGACGATTCCCGGTGATCATCACCGGGAATCGTCACGATCAGCGGGTCAAGAGTGAGTGACCGGCGCGGCGCCTGACGTCAGGGGCTACCTCTTGGCGGCGTACGGGTCGGCCATGCCGATGTACTGCACGGTGGTGTATTCCTCGATGCCCTCGGCGCCGCCCTCGCGGCCCAGGCCGGACTGCTTCACGCCGCCGAATGGGGCGGAGGCGTTGGAGATGACACCGGCGTTGAAGCCGACCAGGCCGAACTCGATCTGCTCCGAGACCCGGAACATCGTGTTGACGTCCTTCGTGTAGATGTACGAGGCCAACCCGTACTGCGAGGCGTTCGCCAGCTCGATGGCCTCCTCCTCGGTCGCGAAGGTGGTCACCGGGGCCACCGGACCGAAGATCTCCTCGGACAGGATCGGGTTGTCATTGCCCACGGACAGCAGCGTCGGGATATAGAAATAACCATCACCGTCCTTCGGCTGGCCGCCGGTGACGACCTCGGCGCCAGCGGCCACGGAGTCCTGCACCAACTGATGGATATCATCACGGGCACCGCCGTCGATGATCGGTCCCACGGTGGACTCCGGCTCGGTGCCCCGAGCCGGGTTCAGTGCCTGGAGTGCGGCAGCGAACTTGGCCTTGAACTCCACGGCCACGTCCTCGTGGACCAGGAACCGGTTGGCCGCGGTGCAGGCCTCACCCATGTTGCGCATCTTGGCGGCCATGGCACCTTCGACGGCGGCATCCAGGTCCGCGTCCGCGAACACCAGGAACGGGGCATTGCCGCCGAGCTCCATGGAGGTCCGCAGCACGTTGTTGGCGGCGTCCTGCATCAGCTTCACGCCCACCGGGGTGGAACCGGTGAAGGAGACCTTGCGCAGGCGCGAGTCCTTCATCAGCGGGCCGGAGATCGCCGAGGCCGAGGAACCGGCCACCACGTTCAGTACACCGGCCGGCAGCCCGGCCTCCTGCATGACCTGCGCGAAGAGCATGGACGTCAGCGGGGTGAGCTTGGCCGGCTTGAGCACCATGGTGCAACCTGCTGCCACGGCCGGGGCGACCTTGCGGGTGGCCATCGCCAGCGGGAAGTTCCACGGCGTGATCAGCAGGGACGGGCCCACCGGCTTGTGCGTCACGATCATCTTGTTCTTGCCCTCGGGCGAGGTGAAGTAACGCCCATAGTGGCGCACCGTCTCCTCCGAGAACCAGCGCAGGAACTCCGCGCCGTAGGTCACCTCCCCGCGGGCCTCGGCCAGCGGCTTGCCCATCTCCAGGGTCATCAGCAGGGCGAAGTCCTCGGCCCGCTCGGTGACCAGGTCGAAACCACGGCGCAGGATCTCGGCCCGCTCCCGCGGGGCAGTCAGCGCCCAGTCACGCTGGGCGGCCGCGGCGGCGTCCAGGGCAGCCATTGCATCATCGGAGTTGCCGTCCTGGATAGACAGCAGAACCTTCCCGGTCGCCGGATCGTGGACGTCCAGGGTCTTGCCGGAGCTGGCATCACGCCACGCCCCATCGATCAGCAGGCCGGTGGGGACGGACTGCAGCAGTTCCTGCTCGCGTTCAGCAGTGACAGTGGTGACAGTCATGGGGAACCTCTTTTCCGGTCAGTCGGCTCGGTCGGGCCAGCCTGCGGCGTCCTGTGGTCACCGGGCGGCTGGGCACCGTCGGCCTCAGCCTACTGGCCGGCCACGCCCGGTGACGCGCGCGGGTCATTTTGCGACGGAGCCACCGATGCTCTGCCACCCGGCACAGCCGCGGAAGGCTACAACCGGCAGAGGCAGAACGGGTGACCAGCCGGGTCGAGGAAGACGCGGAAGCTCTCGCCCGGCTGGTGCTCCGTCTTGATGGCGCCCAGCTCGAGGACGGCCTTCTCTCCGGCGTCGAGATCCTCCACCATCACATCGAGGTGCATCTGCTGCGGGCTGTCCTGCCCCGGCCACTCCGGTGCGCGGTAGTCCTCGGCGCGCTGGAAGGAGATGCAATTGGTGCCGTCGGCGGGACGGAGGTCAAGCCAGTGGTCGTCGCCGTCGGCCTGGTCCTGAACGTCCCACCCCAGCAGGGCACCGTAGAACCCCGCCAGGGCCGCCGGATCAGGGCAGTCGATCACGAAACTGGGAAAGCGTGCGATAGCCATGTGCGCCACCGTACTCCGCCGGAATCGGCTGGCCGAGACCTCAGGCGCGGGCGTCCAGCACCGCCTCGTACAGATCCCGTTTCGGTACGCCCCGGGCAGCGGCCACGGTGTTCACCGCTTCCTTCAACCGGGTTCCGGATGCCACCAGGACCTCGACGTCGGCCACCTGTCCGGCCGTGTCCGTGTCCGGTTCCCCCTCAGTCCCACCGGTGACGATGACGATCTCGCCGCGGATCTCCTTGGAGTTCGCCCACTGCACCAGGTGGGCCAGCGATCCCCGGGCCACCTCCTCGTGGAGTTTGCTCAGTTCCCGGGCCACACAGGCGGGCCGATCGGCGCCGAAGGCGTCCCGCAGTGAGGCCAGGGAGGCGGCCAGCCGGTGCGGTGACTCAAAGAACACCAGAGTGCGGGCGTCCCGTGCCAGCTCGGTCAGCAGGCGGGCCCGCTCCCCCTCCTTGCGGGGCAGGAACCCCTCGAAGGCGAAGCGGTCCGTCGGCAGCCCAGACAACGCGAGCGCCGTGGTGACGGCGCTGGGCCCCGGGGCGCAGGTGACATCAACGCCCTCGGCCGCCGCCGTGGAGACCAACCGGTAGCCGGGGTCTGACACCAGCGGCATCCCGGCATCGGTGACGACGGCGACGACGGCGCCTCCCCGGGCGGCCGCCAGCAGTTCCGGGGTGGATTCCCGTTCGTTGTGCTCGTGATGGCTGACCACCTTGCCGGTGATCTTCACGCCGAGGCCGTGCGCTAGGTGGTGGGCCCGCCGGGTGTCCTCGGCGGCTACGATGTCCGCGGTGGCCAACAGGTCCTTGAGCCGTTGGGAGGCGTCGGCCAGGTTCCCGATCGGCGTGGCCGCCAGCACGATCTGACCGGTGGTTTCGCCGAGCCGGTCCTCGGGAGTCTGTGTAGGCGCCATCCCCTCATGCTAGAGGTCATCCTTCGGGCTGGAACCGGGACCCCATGCCGGTAGTGAACCGTGTCATCCCTGGCGGGCCTTCATCCGTGGGCTCCTCTTGTTGATGACGAACGTGCGCCCGCGCCGGCGAACCACCTGTGCGCCGGGGACCTTCTTCAGTGCCCGCAATGAGTTCCGTACTTTCATGATGCCCTCCGGGAGTCGATGTCATGGGTGGTGTGCAGGCCGAACGGGTCGGCCAGTGCGGTGAAACCGCTCTTCATCTCGTCCTCTGTCAGCTGACAGTCGGTGAGAAGTCGTGCGATGTCGACAGCGTCGAGGTCTTCGCCGGTCGCGGAGATCACGGTGCTCGGATGGCCTGCGTCCGCGATGGCATGGAAAGAGACGTTGGCGTCCTTGGCAACTGATGTCCCTGGCGCGGCGGAGTCGAGATAGACGGGCCAGGGGCCTGCGTTCTCCAGCCATACGCGCGGACCGGCCCCCCGCAGCAGAATCCGGCATTCCGGCGCCGGTGCCATCCACAGCTGGCCACGGAGGCGGCAGCAGCCCTGGGCGAGGGAACGTAAGGCTTGATGGAAGCGCTCCGGATGCAGCGGACGGTGGAGCTGGTGGATGACCGTGGTGAACGGCGGCGCAGAGGCGACGCCGGCGGAGGACGACTCGTATGGCTCGGCCCGGGATGGTGATGCCGCCACGTCCTCCTGGAGGGGGTCGAGGTCGGAGGCCAGGTCGGTGATCCGCGCATGGGGGGCCAGCTCCCGGAGCAGTTGAAGTCCGCGAGCACTGGCAGGCGGGTCAGCAGGGACCAGGTTGGGGTCCGCCAGCAGCACGGTGTCAATCGAGGCCAGTTCCTCCATGAGGAACTCCCCGGGGGTCCTCTCATCATCGGGCAGGGCCAGGTAGCCGGACTCGAAGAGCGTATGGCGGTCCCAGATCTGGTGCTCGACCGCACTCGGCGAACAGGCCAGCACCACGGCATGAAGCACCACTGACCGGCGCGCGCCGCCGCTCAGTGCCCGCACCACGGCAGCCGCCGGCAGTGCGGGAGGCAGGCCGAGTATGAGGTGCTCCACTCCGGCATCCCGTGCGTGCTGCACGGCGGGCACGATGTCCAGCCGAATGGCGCAACTGGGACAAGGGTGCTCCAGTCGAGTCTCTCTCCACCGCGGGGGTGTCCCCGCTTGAATGGATCGGCACACCAGCAGGCCGTCCTCCAGCAGGTCATGAAGCATCAATACGGCATCGGGGTAAGCGGCGGCCAGCATGTCGCAGGCCTGGTGACGGCATAGGGCGTCGAGGGAGCTGATGACGGTGAGGCGCATGCCCTACAGACTACATGAGAATGATTCTCAATAGTATTAACCAGCGCCACTTACCTCGCTCAGGTCGTGACGGCCTACGCCCCTCCGCCCACCCGGGACCAGGGAATCAGCGAGGCTGGCACTCCGGATCTGATCGAGAGCACGGCAGCTGCCACTCCGGGGGTCCTCTCCGTGGATCGGACGCATGCTCGGTGGAGCGGGCACCGCCTGGAGGCAGAACTCTGCCTCGGCGTCCAGGGGAGCCTGAGCATCGAAATTGGTCATCACCTTGGCCAGGCTGTCGAGGAGCGCCTACGCCAAGACGTCCCCCATCTTCACCGGGCCACCATCCTCCTCGTCCCCGCCCCGGCAGGGCCCTGAGACTGCCGTCAGCCGAACACCATCGGCAGGAGGGACAGCGCAAACCCGCACGCCCCCAGAATCACGAAGGTGGAGCCCAGGGCCAGGAGGGCACGGGCCACCGGCCTGCGGCGCTCCAGCCTCATCACCGAAGGGTCCCGGCGATCGAGGTACCCGAGGCAGAAGTCCCGGGAGGCGAAGTGGGAGCGTTCCGCGCCCCGCAGCGGACGCTCGTGGAACTCGCCGGCGGAGAACCAACGTGCCCACAGCGTTCCGCCGTCCGCCACCAGGACAACCTCGGTGGGGACCAGGCCCTTCTCACCCGCGCGCAGCAGCAACCCCAGAAGCAGCACGGGCAGTCCGATGATCAGCCCGATCCAGGAGATCAGCTCCCCCGCCACGCCGGCTCCTTCGAGGCTGTTCACGGTGCCACTCCGGCAGCCCCGGCCACCCGGGGTCTACCGGGCGGCACGGCTGTCATCACGGATCTGGCCGACGAGCTCCTCCAGCATGTCCTCGAGGGTCACGACGCCGTAGGGGCGCCCTGCCTCGTCCACGGCCAGGGCGAGGTGCGCCCCATCCCGCTGCATGCGTCGCAGGGACGACTGCAGGTGGTCCTCCACGTGCAGTCGCGGCAGCTGCCGCACCAGACGGTCCGGAATCGGCAGGTCCCGTGCCGCCGGGTCCAGGCCCAGCAGGTCCTTGACGTGGATGTAACCGTTCAGGCTCCCGTGCTCTGCCTGGACGGGGAACCGTGAGTAGCCGTTCGCCGCGACCTTCTCGATCTGCTCCGGCGTGCAGCCGGCCGGCAGGGTGACGACCTCGTGCAACGGGATCACGATGCTCTGGACGGAGCGCTCCTCGAAGGTGAGGGCACCGAGCAGCAGCCGCTCGTCCTGGTGATCCAGCAACCCTCCCTCACGGGACTCACCGACGAGTCCGGCCACCTCGTCCCGGGTGAAGGTGCTGGCCACCTCGTTCTTGGGCTCCACCCTGAACAGGCGCAGGATTCCGTTGCCCATCGCGTTCATGGTCCACAGCAGCGGCTGCAGGGCACGCACGACGACGACCAGGGCCGGGCCCAGGATGAAGGCCATGCGCTCGGGCCCGGCCAGGGCGATGTTCTTGGGCACCATCTCGCCCAGCACCACGTGGAGGTAGGTCACCAGGGCGTACGCGATGATGTATGCGATGGTGTCGATCATCGTCGCCGGGATCCCCCAAGCCTCGAACGGCCCCTGCAGGGCGTAGACGATCATGGGCTTGGTGACGTAACCCAGGGCCAGGGAGCACACCGTGATCCCCAACTGTGCCCCGGCCATCATCAGCGAGACGTTCTCGATGGCCCACAGGGTCATCTTGGCTCCACGCCCGCCCTCCTCGGCCTTCGGCTCCACGATGCTACGGCGGGCCGCGATGAGGGAGAACTCGGCACCCACGAAGAAGAAGTTCGCCGCGAGCAGCACGACGGTCAAGACAATACCGACGGTATCCACTAGCGATCGTCCTCCTGGGACTCGAGGGGTGTTGCGGTGGCATGAACGCGGGCGATGCGCGCCCCGTCCATGACCTCTACCGTGAAGGTGACCCGGGCGGCCGGGTGGCCGTGGGCTGGTTCGGTCTCCAGTTCGACGCTGTCACCCACGGTGGCAATGCGGCCGAGGTGCAGGGTGAGCAGGCCGGCGATCGTGTCGTACTCGGCATCCTCCGCAATCTGGTGCCCCAGCAGCTCCGTGACCTCATCCGGGCGCAGTGCACCGTCGAAGGCCCACGCCCCATGGGGTAGCCGCTCACTGGTCCGGTCGTCCGGATCATGTTCGTCCACCACCTCCCCCACGAGTTCCTCCACGAGGTCCTCCAGGGTGATCAGGCCGGCCACATCCCCGGTCTCGTCCATCAGGACGGCCATCTGCAGGCCTCCGGCCCGCAGGGTGTCCATCAGATGGTCCAGCTCGATCGTGTCCGGCATCAGGGTGGGCGTCTCCATCACCTCTGAGACGGGCGTGGAGGCGCGGTCCTCGAAGGGGACGGCCAGGCCACGGCGAATGTGGACCAGGCCCTCGACGGTCGACGAGCCCGGCTCCATCACGGGGAACCGCGAATGGCCGGTCGTGGCGGCCACCTGCAGCAGGTCCTGGACGGTGCAGCCCGGCGCCAGGGTGGTCATCCGGGTACTCGGGGTCATCGAGTCATGGGCGCGGCGGGTCCCGAAGGCGAAGGACCGCTGGATGAGTTCGGCGGTGTCCGCCGGAAGCACACCCTGACGGGCGGAGTGCCGCACCAGGACCGTGAGTTCCTCCGGCGAACGGGCCGAGGCGAGTTCCTCCTGGGGCTCGATGCCGAACAGTCGCACGATCCGGTTGGCCGTGCCGTTGAAGAACATCAGCAGGGGCTTGGTCACCGTACTGAAACCCCGCTGGAAGCCGACGACGGCCCGTGCGGTCGCCAGCGGCCGGGCGATGGCGAGGTTCTTGGGCACCAGCTCGCCGAACACCATGGTCAGGACGGTGGCCAGGACCAGGGCGAGGGCCACGGAAACCGAGCGTGCCATCGGCTCGGCGAGGCCGGCGTCGGTCAGGGGGCCGACCACGAGGGCGGCGATGGCCGGTTCGGCCAGGAAGCCGATGCCCAGGTTGGTCAAGGTGATGCCCAGCTGAGCGCCGGAGAGCTGAGTGGACAGGGTATTCATGCCCTTCAGCACACCCGCGGCCCTCTGGTCCCCTCGGGCGACGGCCTCACGGACCTCGTTCTTGTTGACCGTGATCAAGGCGAACTCCGCAGCCACGAAGAGACCGCAGGCGATGATCAGCACGAGGCCGATCAGAATCGAGACTATTTCCAATGACTACACCCCCCACCGCACGTTGTGAGCGCATTCGCTCGTGTCAGCGGGAGGCACGGACTGTGCCCCGGACTGTCACCGGGAGTAGACATCGGTTTCCTCTCAGGAAATCAGAAAAATCCACGGCCGGCGGCCGCAGATTGACAGAATCATGCCAGCATGAGGGTCCCAGCGCAAACAGGCGGAACGGCGTAGGAGAGAGAAGAGAGGTGCGCCCGCCCCAGCCCACCTGATCCGGCCCTCGCCTGCACGTACGATGGCAGGGTGCTTCAGTCCACCCCCACAGCGCAGCCGGTGCAGCCGAGGCAGCCGGCGCCCGCCACATCCACACACCGGTGGTTGAGCACCCCCGCAGCCGCCTACACGGACGCCGCGCTGCGGCTCCGTCTGCTCGGCGAGCGCTTCCACCCGGGCCACTGGGGTTGGATCGTCCCGCTGGCGGTCACCATCCTGGCCGGCGTCCTGCGGTTGATCCGGCTGGACCACCCGCACCAGCTGATCTTCGACGAGACCTACTACGTCAAGGATGCCTTCACCCTGCTGCAGTCCGGCGTGGAGATGAACTGGCCGGAGGACCACAACGAGCAGTTCGCGGCCGGAAACCCGCAACCGGAGAACACTCCCGAATACGTGGTCCACCCCCCGCTGGGCAAGTGGCTGATCGCCCTCGGCATGGCCGTGTTCGGTGCTGACAACGGCACCGGCTGGCGGTTCTCCGCGGCCGTGGCCGGCACCCTCTCCGTGCTGCTCACCGCCCTGATCGCCCAACGGCTCTTCCGTTCGGTCTTCCTCGGCGGCATCGCCGGCCTGCTGCTGGCCGTGGAGGGACACCACCTCGTGATGTCCCGTACCGGGCTGCTGGACATCTTCCTCTCGTTCTTCGTGCTGGCCGCCTTCGGTGCACTGCTGCTGGACCGCGCCGACGGGAGGCGCCGTCTGGCCGATCGGCTGGCCGCCGCGGCCGCACGCCACGGTGGGTCACCGCCGTCGACCCTGCTGAGGTATGGGCCGTGGCTGGGGTGGCGCCCCTGGCGCCTGGTGGCCGGAATCCTGCTGGGCGCGGCCTGCGGGGTGAAGCTCTCCGGACTGGCCTTCGTGGCAGTCTTCGGGCTGATGACCGTGCTGTGGGACATGAACGCCCGGCGCGTGGCCGGAATCCGGCACTGGGTCCGCGCCGGCGTCACGCATGACGGGCTCTATGCCTTCGTCGCCGTCGTCGGCGTGGGCGCGGCGACCTACCTGGCCACCTGGACCGGCTGGCTCCTCACCGGCCACGGCTACAACCGGCAGTGGCACGCCACCCATCCCCCGCAGTCCTGGTGGGAGCATCCCGTCCCTGGTCCGCTGCGCTCGCTGGCCGACTACCACCGGCAGTCCACCCAGTTCCACGGGGGCCTGTCCTCCGGCCACGACTACGCCTCGAACCCGTGGACCTGGCCGTTCATGGGCCGGCCCACCTCTTTCTTCTACGAGGGTCACGACGACGGCGCGAACGGCTGCCCGGTGGACACCTGTTCCGCTGCCATCACCGATCTGGCGAATCCCGTCATCTGGTGGGCGGGAACCCTGGCCGTGCTGGCCCTGGTGTTCCTGTGGTTGGGCCGCCGCGACTGGCGGGCCGGGGCCTTCCTCGGGGTCTACGCCGCCGGTCAGCTCGTCTGGTTCCTCTGGCCGGAGCGGACCATGTTCTTCTTCTACACCATCGCCTACACCCCTTTCCTCATCCTCGCGCTCACGTTGTGCCTCGGGGCTCTGATGCGCTTCGGTGGCCCCGCCAACCGCCGCCGTAACACGGTCCTCGTCCTGGCATTCGTGGTGTTGTCCGTGGCCGCCAGCGCGTTCTTCATGCCGGTCTGGACCGGTGAGGTGATCCCCTATGACCAGTGGCGGCTGCGGATGTGGATGAGCAGCTGGATCTGATGCCGCGCTAGCATGAGGCGCATGACGCAGGAAGCCCAGACGGATCAGGTCGCCTACCTCCCCGCCGAGACCAACGTGACGGACCGGTTCCTGGCGGTGGCGGCCGAACGGCCCCACGCCCCGGCCTACGCCGTGCGCAATGGGGCCGGGGGCTGGCTGGACGTCTCCTACGCCTCCTTCCTCGACCAGGTGCGCTCCGCCGCGAAGGGCCTGATAGCCCTCGGCGTGGAACCGCGGTCAATGGTGGGCATCATGGCGCCCACCTCCTACGAGTGGGCCGTGATCGACCAGGCCATCTGGTTCGCCGGTGCAGTGTCCGTACCCGTCTACGAGACGTCCTCGCCGATGCAGGTGGAGCACATCCTCGCGGATTCCGGCGCCCGGCTGGTCTTCACGGCCGCCGCGAGGCACCGCACCGCGGTGGAGCGTGCCGCCGAGCAGGGTGGCTTCGAGGTCTCCGTGGTTCCGCTCGACGCCGCCGGGCTGGCCGAGC
Organism: Citricoccus alkalitolerans; assembly: GCF_039528175.1. Lineage (NCBI taxonomy): Bacteria > Bacillati > Actinomycetota > Actinomycetes > Micrococcales > Micrococcaceae > Citricoccus > Citricoccus alkalitolerans. The sequence goes on along the minus strand of NZ_BAAALH010000001.1, from coordinate 192,158 downwards.
TGGGCCGCGCGGGTCGGGACGTGACGGACGAGGCGCTCGAGGCGGCCCGGTCCGCGAACGGCCTGTCTGACGTCGCCTCCCTCGTCTACACCTCCGGCACCACCGGCAAGCCCAAGGGCGCCCGGATCACGCACGCGAACTTCGCCGTGGGTGCGGCCAATATCCTTCCCTTCGCCCACGGAATCGTGGGCGGCAGCGAGCAGCGCACCCTGATGTTCCTGCCACTGGCGCATGTGCTGGCCCACGCCGTGCAGTACATCTGCCTGGTCGGCGGGATCCAGATCGCCCACGCCTCGGACCTGAAGACCTTGACCGCGGACCTCTCCTCCTTCCACCCCACGTGGCTGCTGGCCGTGCCGCGCGTGTTCGAGAAGCTCGACGCCGGCGCTGCCGCCGCCGCGCACGAGGGCGGCACCGCGAAGATCTTCGCCGCCGCGCGCTCCACCGCGATCGAGTACTCCGAGGCCCAGGACGCACAGGCCCGGGGTGAGGGCAACGGGCCCGGTGCCCTGCTGCGGGCCCGCCATGCGCTGTTCGACCGACTGGTCTACCCGAAGATCCGCCGGATCCTCGGCGGCTCGGCGAAGTACACCGTCTCCGGTGCCAGCGCCCTGAACCCGGAGCTGGCCCACTTCTTCCGCGGCGCCGGGCTGGGGATGCAGGAGGGATACGGCCTGACCGAGACCACCGCCCCCGCCACGCTCAACATCCCGGGCCACACGCGCATCGGCTCCGTGGGGCTCCCGGTGCCGGGGACCACCGTCCGCATCGCGGAGGACCAGGAGATCCTCATCCGCGGCAGCATCGTGTTCGACGGCTATCACGGTCAGCCCGAAGCGTCCGCCGCGGCGCTGGACGAGGACGACTTCTTCCGCACCGGGGACATCGGCCGTTTAGACGCGGACGGCTACCTCTATGTCACCGGCCGCAAGAAGGAGATCATCGTCACCGCGGGCGGCAAGAACGTCTACCCGACGCCTCTCGAGGAGACCATCCGCTCCGCCGGCGTGGTCTCCCAGGTGGTCGTGGTGGGCGACGGCCGTCCCTACGTGGGAGCCCTCGTCACGCTGGACCCGGACGGACTGGCCCAATGGGCCAAGGCCCAGGGCCTGGGGCCTCTCTCCCTGGCCGAGGCCAGCACCCACGAGGGTCTGCGGGCCGAGGTGCAGACGGCCGTGGACCTGGCCAACGAAGCGGTCTCCCGGGCCGAGTCCATCCGGAAGTTCACCATCCTGGATACCGAGCTGACCGAGGAGACCGGTCACCTCACCCCATCCCTGAAGTTGCAGCGCAACGTGGTCATCGCGGACTACGCGGGCGCCATCGAGGAGTTGTACCGGAAGTAGGCCTGGACGGCCGCCCGGAACCTAGCCACCAGACCGGCAAGGCCCCGGGAACCACCACGTGGTGATTCCCGGGGCCTTGTGATCCACCTGGGGCTGCTTCCCGGGCCGAGGGAGGCTCAGACCTCCTGGGCGTCGTACCAGTCATTGCGGCGCTGGATCAGGTCCATCTGCGCCAATCGGGACTCGTGCCGGCGGCGGCGGGTGGGCCAGGTGCAGATCAGCATCACGATGAGGGTCACCAGCACCAGGGCGGCGATGCCGATACCGGCGTCCATCCAGAACTGGTTCGGGTAGAGCCGGATCAAGGCATCAGTGGCCTGGAAGGTCCAGGTGCCGTCCGCGAAGAACAGGCTGTGGAAGGTGGCGAAGAACTGCTCCCAGCCGAGCACGGCCAGTACGGCCAGGGCGATCAGGACCACCAGCATCCAGAGGGATCCAGCGAACAGCGAACGGCGGATGCCTCCCTTGGCGGTGCGGGCCAGCACAATCATGAAGATGATGCACAGCAGGCCCAGGACGGCGCCGGCGGCCATGGTGATGAGCATGACGAGCTTGACGTCCGCCATGTGGGAGACCTCGGTGTCCGTGAACAGTTGGTTGCCCTGGTGAGCCAGATCGGACAGGTACCGGGTCGGTGCGGCGTTGAAGAGGAAATCCATGCCGGCGGAGCCGTAGGTCAGCCGGTCCTCGGTGGTGAAGCCCAGCTCATCGGCCGGGAAACCGGGACGGTGGTACTCGATCCACAGGAAGAGCGGGGAGGCCACGGCGCGGACGGCTGCGATCAGCACGACGACCGGGAAGAGGATCGCCAACAGCACCTGCAGCACCTTGGGCCCGGTCGACGGGCCTTCCAAGGCCTCGTCCCGGGCCGCGGCACGCGCCTCGGCACCACGCAGGTCCCGACGTCGGTCCTCAGCGTCCGCTGAGTGTGCACCGGTGGCGAAGCCCCGGTAGTCGTCTTGGGAGGTCTGCGGTGCCGTGACGGGATCCCCCACAGCCGCTCCTACGCCCGCGGCGCTGGAGCCGGCCACGGCACCGTCGTCCCACAGGGTGCCCGTTCCGGCGCGGGCGGACTCGGGATCAGGCTCCGGCGTCGCGGTGGCGGTCACGGTCTCCGGCGGGAGTCCGCCCCGTTCGCCGCGCGCCCTGGCGGCCGGGCGGTCCCGGGCCGAGGTATCGCCGGCGGCCCAGGCGTCCAGCTCGGCCCGGTCGATCGATTGGGTCGACTGGGTGCCCGGATCCGCACGGTGCTCGGCCCGGTCGATGGACTCGGTCGGCTGGGTGCCCGGATCCGCACGGTGTGAGCCGCCATGACCGGAGTCCAGGGCATCTGAGGTCACCGGTGCGCTAGCGGGATTCGCCCCGGCGTTCGAATCGGGATCAGAGGTGTCCCCCTCCTCGTCCTCCATGAACGCGGCGTAGTCCAGGCCGCTCTCGAACTCAGGGGTATCCGCGTGCTCCGCCGTACGCCCGTCCCTCTCTCCGGCCATACCGGAGGAGGCGTTCGTGCCGTCCTGTGACCTGTCCTTGCCAGCCATCGTCCTGCCTTCTGTTCGCGCGTGATGAGACGTCTCCGTATCCGAGCGTAGTGCCGCCGGAGGCGGGGAAGGCGGGGGCACACCGCGCGGATGTGAAGGCTGGCGCTCAGGGCGACCTCACGCAGTGAGCTGGCGGGCGCCGGCGTCGTGCGCCTGGAGGTCCCCGGTGGCGCCGGCAGCGACGGCCCTGCGGCCGAGGATCAGCGTGTAGGCCCAGTAGCCGGCCAGCACGAGCAGGCCGATGCCCAGGCGCAGCCAATGCGGCAGCCCGGACGGGGTGACGAAGCCCTCCACCACACCGGACACGGCCAGCACGAGGACCAGCCCGGCAGCCACTGTGAACAGCGAGCGGCCCTCCGAGGCCAGGGAGTCGAGCCGGGTCCGCTGCCCCGGGGCCACCCAGGCCCAGAAGATCCTCAGCCCCGCGGCGCCGGCGATGAAGATCGCCGTGAGCTCCATGAACCCGTGCGGGAGGATGTACAGGAAGAAGGTGTCCAGCTCGCCGTGGGCCGCCATGACCCCGCCAGAGATCCCGACGCCCTGCGCGTTGGCGAAGAGTACGTAGGGCACGAAGTAGCCGGTGATGCCGAAGGCCACCTCCTGCGCGGCGATCCAGGCGTTGTTGGTCCACACCTGCCCGGCGAAGGACGCGGCCGGGTTCTCGGAGTAGTAGCCGGTGAATTGCTCCTCGGCGTACTCGCGCATCTGCTCCTCGGTGCCCAGGGAGGCGAGCACCTCGGGTTCGCCGTTCACCCAGAATCCGAACCAGACCGCCACGAGACAGAAGGCCGCCCCGAGGAGCACCGTGAGCCAGCGGATCCGGTAGAACGCGGCGGGCAGCTGCTCGAGGAAGAAGCGGGAGAACCCGGCGGAGGCATTGGAGGGCGCCCCCGTGATCCGGCTGCGGGCCCGGGCCAGCACCATGGACAGCCCGGCGGCCTGGGGCCCGTCCGGGTCATGGGCTTGCACCACGGACAGGTGGGTGGAGGACCGGCCGTAGAGCTCGAGCAGCTCGTCGGCCTGCCCGGCATCGAGGCGGCGGGTGCGCGCCAACGAGTCCAGCCGCTCCCACGTGGGGCGATGTACTGAGGCGTAGGCGTCCAGATCCACGACTTCAGGCTACCGGCCGCTACGCTGGGCGGGGCACACGACGGGCCGCATGGCCCGTCGTGCACAGCTGCGGAACCGGATCAGGGGGTAGTTCATGAGCACGACGGTGGTCACCGGCGAAGCGGTGGTGCTGCAGTTGCGGCCCGCCTCCTTCGTGGTCCGGGCCGCCGGCGCCCTCATCGACGCGATCGCCCTCATGCTGGTGTTCCTCGCGGTGGTCTGGGTCCTGGCGGTGACGATCCTGGAGGAACTGGACCCGGCTGCGGCCCAGGCCACGGTGCTGGCCCTCGTCGTCGGCATGCTCGTGGGCGTCCCGCTGGCCGTCGAGACCCTCAGCCGGGGCCGTTCACTGGGCAAACTCGTCTTCGGCACCCGGGTGGTGCGGGATGACGGCGGCTCCATCCGTCTGCGGCACAGTCTGGTCCGCGTCCTGGTCGGGATCATGGAGTTGTGGATGACCTTCGGTTCCGTGGCACTCATCGCGTCCATGCTGAACGAACGCGGCAAGCGCCTGGCGGACATGATTGCCGGCAGCCAGGTGGTCGTCGAGCGCCAGCGACCCGTCCCCCCGCCCCTGCCCGGCGTTCCCGAGTCCATGCGGCCGTGGGCCGAGGTGGCCGACGTCGGCCGCCTCCCGGACGCCCTGGTCGCCTCCGTGACGCAGTTCCTGCGCAACTCCCGCTCCGTCCCGCCCGCGGCCCGTCACCAGACCGCGAGCCGACTGGCGGCGCAGGTGGCCCCGTTCGTGGCTCCGGGCCCGCCGGCCGGTGCCCCGCTGGAAGACTTCCTGCTGGCCGTGGTGGCCGAACGGCGCAACCGTGACTTCCGGCTGCTGAGCCGCCAGCAGGAGAGGGCAGACGCCGCCGCCGAACGCCTGCACTCCCTGCCGTTCTCCTGACCGTAGCGGTTCAGTAGCGGTAGTGGTCCGCCTTGTACGGGCCGGCCACGTCCACACCGAGGTACTCGGCCTGGCTCTTGCTCAGCTCGGTCAGGTGGGCGCCGAGGGCGTCCAGATGGAGGCGGGCGACCTTCTCGTCCAGGACCTTCGGCAACACGTACACCTGCTTCTCGTACTCCAGGCCGGTGATGGACCCATGGCGGGCGAAGAGCTCCATCTGGGCCATCACCTGATTGGTGAAGGAGGCACTCATCACGAAGGACGGGTGGCCGGTGGCGTTGCCCAGGTTCAGCAGGCGCCCCTCGGACAGCACGATGATCGAGCGCTCGTCCGCGGTGCCGGAGTCGAACGTCCACTCGTGGACCTGCGGCTTGATCTCGGTCTTGATGATGCCGGGAGTCCTGGCCAGGCCGGCCATATCCAGTTCGTTGTCGAAGTGGCCGACGTTGCCGATGATCGCCTTGTCCTTCATCTGGGCCATGTCCTCAGCCATGATGATGTCCTTGCCACCCGTGGTGGTGATGAAGATGTCCCCGGACGAGACCACCTCGTCCAGGCGGACCACCTGGAACCCGTCCATGGCGGCCTGGAGGGCGTTGATCGGGTCCACCTCGGTGACGACCACGCGGGCCCCCTGGCCGCGGAAGGCATCGGCAGCGCCCTTGCCGACGTCACCGTAGCCGCAGACGACCGCCGTCTTGCCGCCGATCAGAACGTCCGTGCCGCGCATGATGCCGTCCGGCAGTGAGTGGCGGATGCCGTACTTGTTGTCGAACTTCGACTTGGTGACCGCATCGTTCACGTTGATGGCCGGGAACATCAGCTGACCCGTCTCGGCCAGCTGGTAGAGGCGGAGCACGCCGGTGGTGGTCTCCTCGGTGACCCCGCGGATGCCCTGGGCGATCCGCGTGAAGCGCTGGCCGTCCGTGGCGAGCGAAGCACGCAGGGTCTCGAGGATGACCTGGTACTCCTCGGGATCGTCCGCCGTGGGACTCGGCACGGCACCAGCGGCCTCGAACTCGACGCCCTTGTGCAGCAGCATCGTGGCGTCCCCGCCGTCGTCGAGAATCATGTTCGGGCCCAGTTCCGGGTCCTGGTCGGCCCCGGGCCAGAGGAGGATCTGGGAGGCGGTCCACCAGTAGTCGGAGAGTGTCTCGTTCTTCCAGGCGAAGACAGGGACGCCCTGGGGCTCTTCCGGAGTTCCGGTGCCGACCACGATGGCGGCGGCCGCCTCGTCCTGGGTGGAGAAGATGTTGCAGGAAGCCCAGCGGACCTCGGCACCGAGGGCGGTGAGGGTCTCGATCAGCACGGCGGTCTGCACCGTCATGTGCAGGGAGCCGGCGATCCGGGCACCCTTGAGGGGCTGGGCCTCGCCGAACTCACGGCGCAGGGACATCAACCCCGGCATCTCGTGCTCGGCCAGGCGGATCTGGTGGCGGCCGGCCTCGGCCAGGGACAGGTCCCGAACGGCGAAGTCGAAGGTGGCCCCGGGGACGGTGACGGGGTTGGCGTAGGCGGGATCAGCGGCCGGGGTACCGGCCTGGGGCATGTCTCGGGCGGCGTGCTGTTCAGTCATGGACCTCAGCCTAAGGCAGCTGGCGCCGTGCATCCCCCTGGGCGGGTCCGCGGAGACCGCTCCGGCCCCCAGCAGACGGGTCCATCACCGACCCTGATCGACACGTCTCCACGTCGGTGATCCGCAACTGGCCGGACGCGAGGCCATGGCCGTGGCCCTGCTCTGCGCCTGCGTGGCCTCCTGGTGGCTGGCCCGCCGCGGTCAGCTGGCGCGGCACACGGGACGGGCCTATCCCGGTCGCGTGGTGCTCGTCGTCTTCATCGCGCTCTCCGCCGCGGCCGCCTTGGCACTCGGCGGTTTCTGTGGGGGGCCGGTTTCGCCCAAGGCGAGGACTTCGCCCGGCCGGACAGCGCCTGGGACTACAACGCCTACCTTGGCGCCAACACCCTGGCCGCCGGATTCGCCGGCGTGGCCACGCTGGCCTTCTGGTCACTGTGGCACCGACGCCGGACCGGCGGCGCCTGAACAGGGCCAGCCGAGGCTTGGAGCGGGCACCCTGACGGCAGGTTCAGCTGTCGCGCACCTCGCTTAGCAGGCGGAGCGTGGGTCGGCCCGGGCGTGCGGGGGCATCACCATTGACGGAACCGGTCGACTCCGAGCGGGCGCCGGCGTCGGGCGAGGTGCCTCGGCGCCCCACCGAGGGCGGCGAGGACAAGTCTGGACGGGCCGACTCACTGCGGGCCGATGGCTCACGCACCGCGTGGGCCAAGGCCAACAGGTCGTCCGGCTCCTCCGGAACGGAGCGGTCGGCACCCTCCGGCGGCTGGATGCGCAGCAGCTCCCAGCCCTTCGGGGCGGTCATGCTACGGGCGTGCTTCTCGCACAGGTCATAGGTGTGTGGTTCGGCCAACCGGGACATGGGGCCCAGGACCACGGTGGAATCGGCATAGTTGTACGTCAGCGTTGCCAGAGCCGCAGATTGGCAGCTGGTCTTGGAGCACTGTCGCATCGATCCCACGGCAGACCACCCTACCGCGCTGGGTCCCGGAAGCGCTGCACTGCCCCGCCGGGACGCGTGTCCGGCAGCATTCCCATCCTCTTCCGACGGCGTCCGACCGTAGAACATCCGGGTCCGACGCCGGCCTCTCGGTGCCCGGTACCGGCGCGCCCCCGTGGGGTCTAGCATCGAGTCATGACTTCCTTCGAACCCGTTGCCGTGGAATACGGCGTGGCACGGGGCATGGGTCGGAATTCGGGTGACGCCCGCACACCCGGCACGTCAGGGTCTGCCTCGGAAACCGTGTCCCGCTCGCCCCGCCGGGACCGCCGTGGACGGGGCCTGCGCGGACCGTTGATGCCGCCGGGACTGCCCGGTGCCCGCAGCCGCAATGAGGCCTTCTCCGATCACCTGGCCGCCGCCGTGGCCCGGTTGGCCGAGGTCTGCGGTCCCGCCGTGGAACAAGCCCGCTTCCGCATGACGATGGTTCCCGAGGACCTGGAGAACCGCCTGGAGCTGGTGCGGGCCTGGGGTACGGAACTGGTGGACGATCCCACCGGCTCCACTCGCCGTGATGCCCAAGGCACGGCCGTCATCACCATCCACCGGCGCCCGCTCGAGGCCCGGTGTCCGGCTCCGTCCCTGCTGCCCGATCTCGTCTACGGGGCGGTCGTGGAGCAGTGGGCCGAGCTGACCGGCCTGGCACCCGAGGCCGTGGACCCCGACTTCCACTGGTAGACGGCGTCAACAGCCGGTCGCCGGCTCCGTTCGGCCCGGCTCCGACCGGCCTGTCCGGTGGTCGGCTCAGTACTGGGTCAATACCCTACGCGCACGGGTACACCGGAGACCTGTTGCTGTAGCGGCGCAATCGAGTAGGCGGAGATCCCCCGCTCGCCGCGCACGTCCACGGCGGCGTGCACCTGCCCCTCCACGGTCTCCAGCAACGCCCCCGCAGGAACGGCACCTTCGCCGCCTGCGAGGTCCGCGAAGGAGAGGGCCCTGGTGGATTTCGGGCCCAGTTCCTGCACCCTGGACTCCCCCAGGCTGCCGTCCTCCGAGACGGGCGTGATCTCCACAGCCCCGCCCTCCGTCGAATACAGCACCAGGTTCGCGGTGGTGTTCTCGGGCCGAGCCACCAACCGTTCCAGCCCCAACGGGTCCACGGCGGTCACGCTGGAGAAGTCGACCGGTTCGCCGGCCTGCCCAGAGAGGCCCCGGGCGCTGGCCGCGACGGGAGCGTCGGCGCTCACGGTGACGGTGTAGACGCCGTGGTCCAGCCCGTCGAGGGGGAAGCGCACGGTGGAACCGGCACCGATCTCCACCAGGCCACCCCCCGGCAGATCCACGGTGCCGTCCGGGCCGCTCACGGTGACCTCGGCGGTGGCCGCGCTGGTCGGCGCCGCGAGCGAGAGAGAGGGGCCGGCCTGTTCGTATCCGTCCTGGCCGACGATCTCCTCGGTGACCGCCCTGTTCGGCACCACGAGTCCGGGCATGACCGCCCCTTGGGACGGGGTCGAGGTCGGTTGAATGATCTCCACGCCGCCCGGCGTGATGCCGAAGAGCCGGTGCTGCTGGGCCGTGGCACCGACCGCGCCACCCTGGGCACGGACCTGGACGGCCAGATGCTCCTCGTCCGGGGCCATGCCGCCCAGCACGATCGACCGGGTCTGTCCGGGCGCCAGGACGATTCCGGCGGTGCCCGGTGCCTCGACCGGCCCGTCGGCCCCGTAGAGGGTCAGGTCCACGGTGCTGGCTGACGCCGAGGGGTTCGAGAGCACCAGGATCGAGGTCGAACCCACCGTGGTGGTCATGCCGGTGAGCCAGTGTTCGTGGGCCGGGGCGAGGCAGGAGCCGGCGTCAGTGCCGGCGAGGTCTCCGTCCGTTGCGGAATACAGGGACACGGCGTCTGAGGGCATCGCCTGCCCGCCGATCGGCTCGACCGTGACGGCCGTCGCCTCGCCCGCTTCGCCTCCCGGGGACTGCAGGTGGTCCACGCCGGACTCGCGGACCGGTACGCCATCCGCTCCGGCGGTGGCCGGGTCTCCCTGTTGGACCTCTTCAGGCTGGGACTCGGTCAGGTCCACCGGTTCGTCCCCTCCGCCGGAGTCGCCGTTCTCGGCCGATTCCAGGGTGCTGATGGAGCTGCCGGGGAACCGACCCGCCAGATCGGAGAGCAGCACCGAGGTGACCCGGGAGACGGCGGAGGTGGAGACGGGACTGAACTGCGTGTCCGTCCCCTCCTGGGCGCCGGCAGGCAGTCGCGGCGGTCCGGCGCAGACCGACCGGACCGGTACGGCATTCAGCGCGGCGGGCGCGGCGCTCCCGTTCACCGCCGGCGTGGCGGGCGGGACGAGCGTCCCGGCCGTGACCGCGGCCGCCACCAGGACCACGACGCCGGTCCCGGCCAGTCCCGCGGTCATTGGCGCCCTGCGGACGACGCCCCGTTGGTGCGCCTCAAGGGCGGCTTGACGCTTGAGGTCACGCGCCTTGGCGGCCCGTTGGCCCTTGAGCTGCCCCCGCGAGACGGGCGGGTCCTGCAGCGAGTCCTGGCTCGGGGTCCCGGACGCGTCCGGGGTGCTGGAGTCGTCCGGCTGCTGATCGTGTTCCTGGCCGCTCATCGTTGCTCCGTCCGCCTGTGGTCGTCAACGGGGTCTCCGCTGGTGCCCACGTCGACTCCGTCAGCGAGGCCGGCATCGCCGGCCCGCGGCCGGCCGTCCGTGCGCCGGGTGGGCGAGGGGATGGCCAGCAGCGCGGCGAGCACGAGCAGGAGTCCGGGGACCCACCAGGCCCAGGCCGCAGCCGCGGAGGAGTGCCAGACCCGGAGCTGACCACCATCGGCGGGCAAGGCAAAGGCTTGGGCCCAACCGGTGCCCTCATCGGTGTGAGCGTCGAGCGGCTCACCATCGAGGGTGGCGTGCCATCCGGCGTCGGCCCGTTCGGCCAGGACTAGCTGGCGCTCACCCTCCTCCGCCGCGTCTTCGGCGGCCGGAATGGGGGTGTCCACCGTGGTGCCAGGCCGGGACACCAGGTGGGTGGTCTCACCGGCACCGTCGAGGATCCGGGCGCGGGCCGTCGAGAAGCCCATCCGGTCCTCGAGATCATGGGTTCCGGCCACGGGGATGCCGCCGGCCTCCTCGGGCAGCACGCGCCACAGCCAACCCGAATCGGTGAGACCGACCGGTGCCAGGCCCGGGACGGCGTCGATGGAGGCAGCGGTGCCGAGTTCTCCCCCGTCCCGGTCCCGCAGCACCACGAAGGCGGCTCCGAAGTCCTCGAGGGCCGGCCGCGGGTCCGCGTTGGCCCCGGAGATCAGCTGGGCGCCCAAACTGCGCAACTGTTCATCGGCACGGTCCGGGGCGGCCGCCGCCGGGCTGGACAAGGGGCCGGTCAGGGAGCGGGCGGTCCACCCCGCGCTGAGCCGGTCCAGGGCGGGGCCGGCACCGCTGGCGAGGCTGACCTGCAGTTCGTCGGCACGGCGTTCCAGGACCACGGTCCGGGTCGCCAGCGCGCTGGCACCCTGGTCGGCTGCGGTGGCCGGGAGCAGCCGGACGGGACTGGACTCGATGACGCTGCCGGTACCCAGCGTGGACAGCAAGGCGTCAGTCTCACCGTCCGCGGTTCGGGAGGCCAGGGCCTCGCCGGCAGCGGGGTCCAGGGTCGAACCCGGGACGGTGCGAGGCACCACCCAGAGGGTCGCGGTCAAGACCACAGAACTGCTCGCCAGGACCGCCAGCACCACCACGGCGGTCCGCCGCGCCGGGCCGATTCCGGCGCGCAGTCCCAGACGCGACGCCCCGGGAACCCGGCGCGGGCCCAGGACGCCGTTGAACCCGGCGACGGCGGCGATCAGCACGCCCAGCAGCGCAGTGGAGGTGAAGGGGCCGGTGAACACCGTGACCAGATCACCGTTGGCATCCACCGAGGTGGCGAGCAGGGGCGCGACGGCGGCGCCGGCCAGTCCCAGCACCGAGGCACCCAGGCCGATGCGGGCCTGCGTACCGATCCGTCCGGTCATGAAGGCGCCGACGGCAGCGGCAGCCAGAACGGGGATCCCGATGACGAGCGCCGCGACCAGGGCCCAGGGGTAACCGGCCCCGCCCGGCACGGCCGTGTCCAGCCACGGCAGGGCCAGCAGGCCGGAGTCCGCGGCGAAGGCCTCCGGGAAGCCGAGGATCTGCTGCCACAGCGGAGCCGGATCGTAGGCCTGCGGCACACCGGGATCGCCGAGGACCGCGCGCAGGTCCGTCCAATGCGTCAGGACGGTGGGGAGGAACAGGGCCAGGCCCGGCAGGGGCGTCCACCACAGGGCGCGCCCGCGCTGGCCCATCAGCACGGCGAGGCCCAGCACGCCCACCACGAGGAACGGCAGCAGCAGGGGTGCGGCGGTCCCCAGTGCGGCGAGGAGCAGGGCGGTCCACCCCGAGGCAGTCCAGGAGATCACTCCACGGTGGCCCGGGCGTTGCAGGACGCCCAGGGTGTCCTCGGTGACGCCTTCGGGGTCGGGCCGCCGCAAGGCGGCCGACCCGGTGGCGCGGATGACGGCCAGGGCCAACCATGGCAAGCCGAGGTGCACCAGAAGGGCTCCGGTTCGCCCCTCGCCAGCGGCGGTCAACAGAGCCGGGGACAGCCCCCAGAGCAGGGCCGCCAACAGGCGCACACCACGGCCGCGGGCCACGGCACCGGCGGCCGTCCACGCGCCGATGGCCGCGAGGGGCATGGCCAGGATGGTCAGCCACACCAGCGCGAGGGATCCCTGGCCGGTGACGCCGAGGACCGTCAGCGCCAGCCCGAAGGGACCGGGCTGGACGGGGGCGCCGGCTCCGGCGGGGGCCCAACTGCCGGTGGCGTGGTGCCAGAGCTCGGCGGCCGAACCAGACAGCGGCAGCAGCGAGCCACCGGTCAGGGCCGGCGCGGCCAGCAGGTCTCGCAGACCCACCAGGGAAAGGCCGCCGAGCAGCAGCAGGGCCAGGACCAGGCCGGTGCCCACCCAGTTGCGTGCCGGCGTGGCCAGGGCCGCGAAGTCGTCGTGACCGCCGGTCGCCTCGCTGGCGATCATCGTGGATCCGGTGCCGTCGCCGATGATCTCCTCCGGCGACTCGAGGTCCAGGACGCTGCGCCGGTAGGTGCGCACCTCGGCTCCGGAGGCCTTGAGCGGGCCCACGATCGACCGGGGCGCCCGCCGGGTCTTGCGGGCGTGGCGTCGGGCGGCCGCCAGGGGCAGGATCCGCACGAGGGCCCGCGCGGTGCCGGCCAGGTGGGAGGCGCCGCGGCCCGGCTCCTTGGCCAGCAGCGAGGCGGCGAATCCGCCCAGCCCCGTGATCAGCCCCCAGATCCACAGCAGGGGAACCGCCCACGGCCGGGCGTGCTTGAGACGCAGCCACAGGGAGGCCTGGCGGAGCGCCGAGGTACCGGCGTGCAGGCCCTCACCGCGGCCGTCGTGGCCGATGACCGCCTCGGGAACCACGACCACGCGGTGCCCGGCCAGCCGGTTGCGCCAGCACAGGTCCACGACGGCGGCCGTGGGCGGCCCGAAGGGATCGAATCCGCCCAGCTCGGTCCAGACGTCCTGGCGGATGAGCAGGCCTGGAGCGGAGACCGCGAAGGTGTCCGTGCGGGCGTTGTACTGGCCCTGATCCAGTTCGCCGGGCTCGACGAGGCTGATGGGCTCGGCGGCGGCGGTGACGGTCAGCCCCACGTCCAGCAGGTGCCGGGGGCGGCCCAGCTCGATCTGCTTGCAGCCGGCGATGGTCACGGAGGGAGAGGTCTCCACGACCGTCATCAACCGCTGGAGCGTGTCCGGGGCGGGACGCGAATCGTCGTGGATCCACCACAGCCAGCCTGCGTCCTCCATGCCGCCCGTGACGTCTGAATCGGCGGCGCCGTCGAACGAGGGCAACGAGTCGAATGAGGCAAACGGGAGGCCGGCGTCGTCCACGAGGCCCGCGAGGTGCTGCCGCAGTTCGCCGGCCGTGCCGGCACCGGATTGGTCCTCGCCGGCCTCGGTGCCGGTGTGATTCTCGATCGCTCCGGTGAAGACGGCGACGATGCGGTCGGGGTGCCGATCCTGGTCGAGTACTGCCTGGACGGCGTCAGCGGTCAGGTCGGGCCGCCGGTCGACGACCACGACGGCGGTGACGTGCTGCGCCGCGGGGCCGCCGGTGACGGCAGACGCAGGCAGGGTGGCCGGAGCTGAAATCAGACTGACCGTTTCCGCAGGCGGCGCCGCTCACGCTCGGACAGACCGCCCCAGATGCCGAAGCGCTCGTCGTTGCCGAGGGCGTACTCGAGGCATTCACTGCGAACGGTGCAGGCGGAGCAGACCTTCTTGGCATCGCGGGTGGACCCGCCCTTCTCGGGGAAGAAGGCCTCTGGGTCCGTCTGGGCGCATAGGGCGTCGACCTGCCAGGCGAGCTCGCCGTCCACGTCGAGGGGGTCGGCCAGTCCGGGCAGTCCCAGCCACACGGAGGGCTGGGCAACATTGCTGGTGCCGGCGCCCGGGGTCTCGCCGGGGGCCACCAGGGGCGTGACCGTGCCGGGGTGCAGGGCGGTGACGGTGGCGGTGACATCGGTGTCGGAAGCGGCCGGGGAATCGGCTTCGTCCACGTCGTGATCCGCCAGGAATGCGGTGGCCTGGTCCTCGAGGGATCCCAGGGAGGTGCCGGTCTCGAGACGGCGGGCCGCGTCCGGGTCGGCCGGGTCGATGAACCAGTCGGCAGGGACGCTGCGGCCCGGGTAGGGGCCGTCGGTCAAGGGCTGGCCGGACAGTCCCGTCTGGTTGGCTTCGGTCTCGTGGATCTCGTCGAGGCGCTGGGCGTTCTCCATGTGATTCCTCCCCGTTCTCACGCTGAATCATCCCGTCACCGGAGGTTCCGGTGTCTGCGGATCGGGCAGGGCTTCTGACACGCCTTCCGACCACGTTCCCCGCGGCGCCGGGCGCGCCCGGACCGATTCCGTCTCTACCGACGGCAGCGGGGAACCAGTGGTGGGCGGTGGGAAGCGCCGTGGTCACCATGACCGTTCCAGACTGAATTACACCCGTGTAACTCGCTGTTCGTCAAGCGGAGGCGGCACAATGTGAGGCGGGGAACGGCCCCGGACCTGCCGACACGCCGCCGCGCTGATGCGCGGATGTGGGCGTGTTGCCCACGGTGAAAGGACATCCATGGTCAACCTCGGAACGAATCTACCCGGTGGAGCGGCCGGAGGCGGCACTCATCCGTCCGGCCGACGCCTGACTTGGTTCGAAGCCATCGCAGCATCGCCCCGTCCGGCCGTGGTGGACCATGCCGCCGACGGCGACCGCATCGAGCTCTCCGGCCGGGTCCTGGCCAACTGGGCCGCCAAGACCGCCAACCTGTTGGACATCGAGGGCCACGGCCCTGGCTCCACGATCCTGGTGGACCTACCCCTGGGTTGGAAGTCACTGGCCCTGCTGCTGGGGGCCGCGCGCGCCGGCGTGCAGGTGCGGTTCGCCCCCCTCTCGTCGTCCGCCCCGGCGAAGCCCGAATCGGTGGACCTGGTGGTATCCGGGACGCCCGGGGCCTGGTCGGAACATCCCGCCGACCTCTGGGCGGTGTCCCCCAGGACCCTGACGTCGTCCGGGGCGTCGGAGTTCTCTGAGGCCTCGGGAGCCTCGGGGCCGCTGCCGTCACCGGAGGCGGGGTTGCCGTCCCACGCCCTGGACTATGCCGCCGAGGTGCAGATGCAGGCGGACCAGTGCCACCTCCCACTGCCGGGGACCAGCCTGCCGTCGCTCGTCGAGGCATGGGAGGACCTGCCGTCCCCGCAGTCCACAGAGCAGCCCACAGACCACGACGGCGCGCGCCTGTCGCGGTGGTCCCACCGAGAGCGCGGGCTGGTGGTGGCGGCCGCAGGCGGGAGGCTGGATTACGGGGCCGCGCGCGCCGTCGTCGGGACCTGGGACCGGGGACTCCCGGTGGTGCTGGTGCCAGAAAGCGACACGGACCTCAGCGGGGCCTCAGCCAAGCTCGTGGAGGCCGAGAGGCTGGGCAACCCACGCCAATGACCTCCCCGGTGAGCGGCTATCGAGGTTCGGCGGGAGTGCGTGCCGACGGCGCGGACGGACCCTGCAGCGCCGTCCGGGCCGGTGGCGCCACCGGCCCGGAGGCCGGCGAGGAGTCCCGCCTGCGGTGCCGGCGCGGAGTGTCGGCAGTGCGGATGACCGGCAGCTCACCCGTGAGCCGTTCGCGATCGTCCTTGAACTTGGGGTCTGCGTCCAGTTCCTCGGTGAACACCCAGAACCGGTAGGCGAAGAAGCGGAAGATGGTGCCCAGGACCAGCCCGACCACGCTACCGGCAATGAAGATGCCGGCGGTCGATGTGACGCCCAGACCGTACTGCGCCACGAACACGCAACCAGCTTGGATGCCCATGCCGATGACATTCATCACCGCGAACAACACGAACTCGCGCATGAGGTTGTTCTGCCGGCGGTGGCGGAAGGTCCAGAGGCGGTTGGCCACGTAGGAGAAGATCGTGGCGACCACGCTGGCCACGATCTTGGACTTGACGTTGCTGCCCTCCATCGGGCCGTTCATGAGCCACAGGAAGATCGCCGAGTCGACCACGAAGGCGGCCGCACCGACCGCCCCGAACTTGGCGACCTCGCGCCAGAGCATGGCGACCAGGGCCACGAAACGTTGCCACAGGTTGCTGAACATGGGGGTGGGTGGACTCCTTGTTGCGTGCAGAATACGGCCGAGAACCGGCAAATGTCTTTGCATACCCTAGACCGGATTTCTTTCCGTTTCCTGACAACTGGAGGCCGCCGGGCGGTTCTGCCGGACAGGGACTGATCCGCTGGTTACCCTTGGTCCGTGAGTTTTCCTGTGATCGGAGTAGTGGGCGGCGGCCAGTTGGCGCGCATGATGGCCCCGGCAGCAACAGCCCTGGGTGTGCGGCTGAGAGTCCTGGCCGAGGGCCCGGACGTCTCGGCCACCACGGCCGCCCCCTCCACGGTGGGCGACTACCGTGACCTCGAGGTGCTGATGGCCTTCGTGGCCGAGGTGGACGTGGTGACGTTCGACCATGAGCACGTGCCCGCAGAGCATCTACGGGCGCTGGAGGCGGCCGGCGTGAATCTGCAGCCCGGGCCGGAGGCCCTGCAATACGCCCAGGACAAGCTGCTCATGCGCCAGGCCTGTGACCGCCTCGGCTTGCCGAACCCGGCGTGGGCCGCGGTGTCCTCCGTGGCCGAGCTGGTCGATTTCGGTGACCGGACCGGCTGGCCCGTGGTCCTCAAGACCCCGCGTGGCGGCTACGACGGCAAGGGCGTGCGGGTCCTGCGCTCGGCCGAGGCCGCCGAGTCCTGCGGCGACTGGTTTGAGCTGGGCTTCGAGGCGTTGCTGGCCGAGGAGATGGTGGACTTCTCCCGCGAGCTCTCCGCCCAGGTGGCACGCAACCCTTCGGGAGCGACCGCCTCCTACCCTGTGGTCGAGTCGATCCAGACAGACGGCGTGTGTGACGTGGTCACCGCCCCGGCACCCGGCCTGGACCCTCAGACCGCCCACGCGGCAGAGGAGGCTGCCGTGGCCTTGGCCAAGGGGCTCGGTGTGACCGGCATGCTCGCCGTGGAACTGTTCGAGACCCCCGGCGTCGGCCCGGGATTCATGGTCAACGAACTGGCCATGCGCCCCCATAACTCGGGCCACTGGTCCATGGACGGCGCTGTCACCGGCCAGTTCGAACAGCACGTCCGCGCGGTGCTCGACCTGCCTCTGGGGTCCACGGACCCTCTCGGCGCCTACACCGTGATGAAGAACTACCTCGGCGGAGCCAACGAGGACCTCTACGCGGCCTTCCCCACCGCCATGGCCACGTTCCCCGTGGCCAAGATCCACACCTACGGAAAGTCCGTGCGCCCCGGCCGCAAGATCGGTCACGTCAATGTCACCGCGGCCACCCCCGAGGACCTGGCCTCGGCCCGCGCGGCCGCCGAGGGAGCCGCCGCGATCATCAGCGAGGGACCGCAGGCCGGCCCAGAGGCCGGCACCCAGGCCGGACCGCGGGCCGCCGATCAGCAGGAGCAGTCATGACCCCCAGCGAAGCGCCCGCGACCACCACCCAGGCAGGCGTGGCCCCCGCCCGGGTGGCGGTGATCATGGGCTCCGACTCCGACTGGCCCGTGATGGAGGCCGCGGCAACGGCCCTGGAGGAGTTCGGGATCTCCTACGAGGCCGGCGTCGTGTCCGCTCACCGCATGCCGCACGAGATGGTGGCCTTCGGCACCGAGGCGCACGAACGCGGGATCCGGGTGATCATCGCCGGCGCCGGTGGCGCCGCGCACCTGCCGGGCATGATCGCCTCCACCACTCCCCTGCCGGTGATCGGTGTGCCCGTACCCCTCAAGACCCTCGACGGCATGGACTCCCTGCTGTCCATCGTGCAGATGCCCGCCGGCGTGCCGGTGGCCACCGTGTCCATCGGTGGCGCTCGCAACGCCGGGCTGCTTGCGGTGCGGATCCTCGCGGCGGGAACCGGCCCGGAGTCGGCGGAGCTGCGCGAGAAGCTGGTGGAGTTCGCTGCCGAACTACAGGACACGGCCAGCGCCAAGGGTGAACGGTTGCAGGAGACGCTGGCCGGCCGGCCCGGATACCGCCCGTGATGGCAGGCCAGGCTCCCCAGAGAGGCCTGTCCCTCCTGCACGGCCCGCAGGGCTCGGGCGCAGCAGGGCCCGACCCGGTCCGCGACCCGCAGAGCGCCGCGGCACCCCAACGCACCAAGCGGGCCTGGATCCTGCTGCTGCTCACCCTGTTCGTTCCCGGCGGCGCGCAGGTGGTGGCCGGGAATCGCTCCCTCGGCCGCGCCGCGCTGCGGGTGACCCTGACCGTCTGGCTCCTGGTCGTCGTCGCGCTCGTGCTCCTGGTGGTCAATCGGGACCTTCTGGTGCAGACGTTCGCCAACTCGTGGGTCCAGCTGGCCGCGATCGTGGTCCTGGCGGCCCTGGCCATCGGCTGGGTGGTGCTCTGGATCGACACCTTCCGGCTGCTGCGGCTCAAGCTCGTGGCCCCCGGGATGAAGCCGCTGCTGGCCTTCTCCACGGTGCTGCTGCTCGTGGCCACCTCCGGCGCACTCGGCTACGGTTCCTTCGCCCTGAACGCCGGACGCAATGCCCTCAACGAGATCTTCCCGCCCGGCCCCGCCATCGAGCCGGTGGCCGGACGGTACAACTTCCTCCTCCTCGGCAACGACGCCGGTGAGGGCCGCACTGGACTGCGGCCGGACTCCATCCATGTGGCCTCCGTGAACGCCGCGACCGGCAGCACGATCCTGTTCTCGATCCCCCGCAACTTCCAGAACGCCCCCTTCTCCGAAGGATCCCCCCTGTGGGACGTCTACCCGCAGGGCTTCAACTGCGGCGACGATTGCATCATCAACGCCCTCTACACGGACGTGATGGAGAGCCACCAGGACCTCTATCCCGGTGCCGAGGACCCCGGGGTGGAGGCCATGATGGACGCCACTGGTGGGATCCTCGGGCTGGACGTCCAGTCCTACGCGATGGTGGACATGGGCGGGTTCTCTCAGCTCATCGACTCCATGGGCGGCGTCACGGTCACCTCCGGCGGCTGGACGACCTACCGTGGGTCCCGGCCGGACGGGGAATGGGGCAACGCCTGGTGGGGTCCCGGAACGTACGACTTCACCGGCGAGGAGGCTCTGGCCTTCGCCCGCTCCCGCCACTTCTCCACGGACTACTCCCGCATCCGCCGCCAGCAGTGCATCCAGTCCGCCATGCTGGACCAGTTCAATCCCCAGACCCTGGTGACCCGGTTCCAGGACATTCTGGACGCCGGCGAACAGATCGTCGAGACGGACCTGCCGGGGCAGCAGCTGGGCACGTTCGTCTCCCTGGCCACCAAGGGGCAGTCGCAGGGCCTGGAGCGACTGACCATCGGTCCGCCGGACTTCGAGGGCGAGGGCGGCCGGTTCACCACCTACCCTGACTTCGACGAGATCCACACCCGGGTGGACGGCATGCTCGCCGAGGACGGCACCCCGAACGCCGCTGGCACGTCCCCCGCCCCGCTGCTGTTCGTGAACGCCACCGCCTCCCTGCTGGCCTCCGCCCCCCAGGAGTCCGGCACCAGTGAGGACCCCGCCGACTGGCCCGCACCGCCGACCCAGCCGGACGGATCCGAGATCACGCACGAGTATCTGCAGCACCTCGAGGACACGGGCCAGACCGGCCTGCTGGAGGAGGCCGCCTCCACCAACCACCTCTGCGCGGCCGGCTAGTCCGCCGCTGGGCTGTCACCAAGAACGCAGCGGCTCGGGTCTTGTCAGCGGGTTCAGTTCTTGTCAGACGTGTGCCTCTTGGCCTGATCGAAGACGGCCACCAGGATCACGAGGAGACCGGCCGCCGCCGGGACCACGCTGACTCCCACGGTCGAGTTGGTGGGTGAGGCCACCACGAGGGACAGGGCACCCAGCGGAGCCAGACCCCCCGCCGCGGCCGTGCCGATCTTCCAGACGGACTCAGAGGGGGCGGAGTGGCGCCTAGACCGAAGCCAACCGATGCTTCGCGGCCATCTCGGAGACGATGTGTTCAGCAATGGCCAGGGATGAGGTGGCCCCCGGGGACGGTGCGTTGCGCAGGAGCGTGGCGCGCCCGATGTCCTCGATGACGAAGTCGTCCACGAGGTCGCCATTGGCATCCATGGACTGGGCTCGGATGCCACGGGTGATGGGCGTGGATTCGGCTCCTTCCAGGGAGGGCACGTAGCGCGCGGCTCCGGCCAGGAACTTCTGGCGGGAGACCACGGCACCGAACTCCTGGACGGCCGCCGACATGTTCCGGCTGGCAAACTTCCAGAACCCCGGGTTGGCCGCCACGTCTAGACTGTCCTTGAGGCCGATGTGCCGCCCCGAGTAGTTCTCCCGGCCGAAGGAGAGGAAGGCGTTGGGGCCCACGAGCATCTCCCCGTCGACGCGCTTGGTCAGGTGGACGCCGAGGAAGGGGTAGGCGGGGTCCGGCACGGGGTAGACCAGTCCGTTGAGCACGGTGCGGTGCTCCGGGGCCAGCTTCGAGTACTGACCGAAGAACGGCACGATCTTCGGATAGGCATCTCCCCCGGCCTTCCGCGCGATGCGGTCTGATTGGAGTCCGGCGCAGGCGATGACGAAGTCGAAGGACTCGGTGCCCTCCGGGGTGCTGATACTGCATCCGTCCGCGGTGTTGGTGATTCCGGTGACCTCGGCACCGAGGCGAACGGTCCCGCCGGCCGACCGGACGTCGTCGATCAGGGCCCGGGTCACCGCCGCGTAGTCGATGATCGCCGTGTGCAGGGAGTGCAGCGCGAGGCGCCCGGTAGCGTTGGGCTCGATCTCGAGGATCCGTTCCGGGCCGACCAGTTCGACGCCCGGCACGCCGTTGGCGATGGCCTTCTCGTGGATGGTCCGCAGCCGGTCCTCCTCGACCTGCTCCAGGGCCACGACCAACTTGCCGCACTCCTCATAGGGCACACCGCGGTCGCGGGCGAAGTCCCGCAGCAGGTTGACCCCACGGCGGCATAACCGGGCTTTCAAACTCCCCGGCTGATAATAGAGTCCGGCGTGGACCACTCCGGAGTTGTGGCCGGTCTGGTGGGAGGCCACGCTGTCCGCCTTGTCATACACGGTGAGGTGGTCGTCAGGGAACCGTTGGGTCAGCTCCCGGGCGATCGCGGCACCGATGATTCCAGCACCGATGACGGCGAATGAGGTCATGACTGGACCGTCGCTTTCTGTGGGTTGGTGGGGACGCAGCGCACCAGGGCGGCCCTACTGTCCCGTGGGATCTATGGGGTCTGTGGGTTGGCATACTGGAGGGATGAAGTCTGTCCATCGGCCTGCGAGCCTGACCGACCAGGCCGTGGAATCGATTCGGGCATCGATCATCAGCGGTGATCTGGTTCCAGGCGAGCTGTACACGGCGACCGAGCTGGGCAACCAGCTCAACGTCTCCCGCACCCCGATCCGAGAGGCCCTGCAGGAGCTCGCCCGCCGCGGACTCGTTCAGATCGAGCGGAACCGCGGGGTACGCATCCTCAGCACCTCGCTCCAGAGCCTGATCGAGGTGTTCCAGATCAGGCTCATGCTGGAGGCTCCCTTGGCTCGCCGCGCCACGCAGCTGAAGACGGCGGCCACGGCGGCCGCCGTAGAGCAGTCCTACGAGGCCTTCCGACGCGCGGCAGAGGGCGGCGACCCGGAACTGGTGCTCCGGGCAGACCGGGACTTCCACCGCACCCTGCTGGCGGGGGCGGGCAACGACAAGGCCAACCAGTTGCTCAGCGAACAGCGTGACTTCGTGTTGCAGACCGGCGTGGGGACCGTGCCCACCTCGCGCACCGCGCAGGAGTGCTTCGAGGATCACCGGGACATCATGGAGGCGTTCCGGGAGGGTCTGGATGCTGAGGTGGGCTCGGCCCTGGCACGGCACATCAGCCACACGGCCACCATGCTGATCACCCAGGAGACTCGAGACCGGCCCGAGTTCGCGGATGCTCGGAGCACCGAGGCCATCGATTGGCTGGTGCACTAGCAGCTCCCTCGTGCCGGATGCGACTGGCCGGAACGACCGACAAGGGCAACGAATGTGGTGTGGACAACAATCAGCATAGTTAGTTGCATGCAACATGCAAGAACGTTGCGCCGGGTTGTCTCAGGCGGGTCGATAGGCTGGGAGCATGTACCTGCTGCACACCGCCATCCGTGACTATGCGTGGGGTTCCGCCACCCTGCTGGCCGAGCTCCAGGGCCGGACTCCCACCGGCCGTCCGGAGGCGGAAATGTGGATGGGCGCACACCCCGGCGCTCCCGCTGGAGCGGTCCCGGCGAGCGATCCCGGGTCCGCTCCGGTGCCCCTCGACGAGCTGCTGGCCTCTGACCCAGAGACGCTGCTGGGCGAGGCCGCGCGCTACGGCCGCCTGCCCTTCCTCGTGAAGCTGCTGGCCGCGGGGCGCCCGCTGTCGATCCAGGCCCATCCGGCCCTCGAACAGGCTCGTGCCGGATTCGCCGCCGAGGAGGCGGCGGATGTCCCGGTCTCGGCGCCCCACCGTAACTACCGGGATGACAACCACAAGCCCGAGATGCTCGTGGCCCTGACCCCGTTCGCCGCCCTGTGCGGATTCCGCTCGGCCCAGGATGCCGGCACCTCGTTCTCCCGGTTGGCCCAGGTGCTGGGCGAGAACATGGAGGACCACGACGCCGGCTCGGTCGGTCTCGCAGACGCCGCACCCGGCGCACCCGGCGTATCCGGCGCGGCCTGCGCGTCCCCCGCGTCTACCTCCGACGTCTCGGTGACCCAGACGGTGGCCGGCTACGCCGACCTCCTCTTACACGGCGGAGGAGAACCCGACCGTGATGGCCTGGACGGTGGCGGCGGGCCGGCGCTCGAGCGCGTCTTCGCGGACCTGCTCGACCCCGCCGGGGACTGGTCCTCAGGCACCTGGGTGGCGGCCGTCGTCGCCGCCTTGAAGAAGGCTCCGCGGGCCCTGGACGAGGATCTGAACCTGTCCACGGCGGTAGGGATCGCCGAGCACTATCCGGTGGACCCGGGTGTGCTGGTCTCGATCCTGCTCAACCGTGTGGACCTGGCCTCGGGCCAGGCGATCCACCTGCCGGCCGGCAATGTCCACGCCTACCTGCACGGCCTGGGGGTGGAGGTCATGGCCGCCTCGGACAACGTGCTGCGCGGCGGGCTGACACCCAAGCACGTGGACGTCCCGGAGCTGCGCCGGATCGTCGCCTTCGAGTCCGTGCCGGTGCCGTACTGCGCCCCCCTCTCGAAGGGGGACGGCCATCTGGTGTTCCGTCCGCCGTTCGATGAGTTCCAGGTCGAAAGGCTGGACCTACCCGCCGCCGACGGCACCAACCTGACCGCCCGCGGTCCGGTCCTGGCCGTGTGTACCGCCGGACGGGTCCGGGTCGAGGCCGGCACCGAGGCGGCCGTACTGACCCCCGGGGAGTCGGTGTTCCTGACGGCGGCCGATGCCGCCGCGATCGTTCATGGCACCGGCGAGGAGCCGGCCACCCTCTTCTCCGTCACCCTCCCCTGACCACAGAGAACTAGCGGTCGATCTCGCCCCATTCCGGCCGGTTACCCGCCAGCGAATGGTGCGATCTCGACCGCCAGTGGTGAAGGAGTGGTGGCAGCTCAGCGCACGGGCAGGGCGTCTGGGCCGATCCAGGGCTCCCACTTGCGGGCCTGGTGCTCGGCCTCGATCACGCGCACGGTGCCGGACTTGGAACGCATGACCATGGACTGCGTGGTCACGCGGTCGTTGTAGTAGCGCACGCCGCGCAGCAGGTCACCGTCGGTGATGCCGGTGGCGGCGAAGTAGGCGTTGTCGGTCTTGACCAGGTCGTCGGTGGTGAGGACCGCGTCCAGGTCATGGCCGGCGTCGATGGCCCGCTGGCGCTCGGCGTCGTCAATCGGGGCCAGCCGGCCCTGGATCACACCGCCGATGGCTTTGATGGCGCAGGCGGTGATGATGCCCTCCGGCGTGCCACCGATCCCGAGCAGCATGTCCACATCCGTGTCATGGCGGGCCGCGGCGATGCCCCCGGCCACATCACCGTCCATGATGAACTTCACGCGGGCACCGGCGGCGCGGATCTCGGCGACCAGCTTCTCGTGGCGCGGCCGGTCCAGCACGCACACGTTCAGCTGGCTGATGGGCTTGCCCAGGGCCTTGGCCACGAGGTGGATATTCTGCTTGATGGGCAGGCGAAGATCGACGAAATCAGCCGCCTCCGGCCCCACCACGAGCTTGTCCATGTAGAACACCGCCGAAGGATCGAACATGGCACCGCGCTCGGCCACGGCGAACACGGACAGGGCGTTGGGGTAGCCCATGGCGGTCAGGCGGGTGCCGTCGATCGGGTCCACGGCAACATCCACCTCGGGCCCGGTGCCGTCACCGACGTTCTCGCCGTTGAAGAGCATGGGTGCCTCGTCCTTCTCACCCTCGCCGATGACCACCACACCGTTCATCGCCACGGTGTCCATGAAGGCGCGCATTGCGTCCACGGCGGCGGCGTCCGCCGTGTTCTTGTCCCCGTAACCCACCCAGTGGCCAGCAGCGATGGCGGCGGCCTCAGTCACTCGAACCAGCTCCATGGCCAGGTTGCGGTCCGGCTTGGTCCCGGACACGGCCAGGCTCGGGCTGAGGATGCTTCGATCCGTGTGATGCGGCTCCGCGGTGCGCGACCGTGCCGTGTCGGTCCGAACGTCATTGTTCTCGGGCTGGTCAGTGGTCACCGAAATACTCCGTCTGTGGGGGAACGTCTCCAAATCCATCCTAGTGTCCCGGCTGATGGCAGAATGGACCGGTGACTTCCCCTCAGCCCGAGACCGATCCGACCGCCGGCTCGGCCGACAGTTCGGCTCCCAGCCCGGCTCCCAAGCCGCGGCTGACGCAGAAGCAGGCGAAGCGGGCCGGACAGTCCGCGCGGGCCATGGTGATCTCCGTGCTGGCCACCCTGGCCATCGCCCTGCTGGTGGTGTTCATGAATCCCACCAGCACCGAGCAGACCTACGAGCGCACCGTGGACGTGGCGGCCACCGCCGAGCAGGCCTCGGCCACCGCGGGCTTCTCCGCCGTCGCCCCGCGCGTCCCCGCGGACTGGAATGCCACCTTTGCCCGGTGGAACGGCGCCGGCGTGGACCAGGTGGAGTTCTGGGAAGCCGGGTACGTCACCGCCGGTGACGACTTCGCCGGGTTCAAGCAGACCCTCCAGGCCAATCCGACGTGGCTGTCCCAGCAGATGGGCAACGCGCCCCTGACCGGGACGCGCTCCGTGGACGGGACCACGTGGAACTTGTACGAGCCGGCCGACGGTGACCGGCATATGGTGACAGAACTGGACGGGACCACCATCCTCATCACTGGCTCCGGTGATCTGGCCGCGATGGACACCCTGGCTGCCGCCGTCCATGATTCCATCAACGATTCCGCCGAGGACAACTGACGTCCACTCAACAGCTCAATGACTAGGAAGCAGAGCCGATGACCGACAGTGCCGACCTGAAGAACGCCACCTCTCCGTCCTCCTCCCGCCTGACCCCCTCGGCCGCGTGGGACCTGCTGCGAGCCGGCAACGAACGCTTTGTGACGGATGCCTCCAACCACCCCAACCAGGATGCCGCGCGCCGAGCCTCCCTGACGCACGCGCAGCATCCGGTGGCCGTGATCTTCGGGTGCTCGGACTCCCGGCTTGCGGCGGAGATCATCTTCGACGTGGGGCTGGGCGATGTCTTCGTGGTCCGCACCGCCGGCCAGGTGATCGATGACGCCGTCCTCGGTTCCCTCGAGTACTCCGTGGATGTCCTCGACATCCCGCTGATCGTCGTCCTCGGCCATGACAGCTGTGGCGCGGTGACCGCCGCCGTGGAGTCCTACGTGTCCGGGGAGATGCCGCCCGGGTTCATCCGCTCCCTCGTGGAACGCATCATCCCCTCCGTGATCTCCGCCCGGCGTGCCGGGGTCAAGGACGTCAACGGCACCGTGGCGGAGAACGTGCGACAAATCAGCTCCCGCCTGATGGAATCCTCGATGTCCGTGGCCAAGGCCGTCAACGAGGGCCGCACGGCCATCATCGGCGTGACGTACTCCCTGGACAACGGCACAGGCAATCCGGTCAAGATCATCGGCGACCTGGACCCGGACGAGGTCGGCTAGCAGGTCGGACGCGCCTCACCCCCGGATCAGGTGCCGGGAGCGTGCGACGGTCACGGCCTCGGTGCGGTTGGCCACGCCGAGCTTGCCGAAGATGTGATTCAGGTGGGTCTTGACGGTGGTCTGTGAGATGAACAAGCCCGCGGCGATCTGCTGGTTCGTCCGGCCCAGCGCCCCGGCGGCCAGTGCCGCCTGGACATCGGAGACCGCGCCGTAGGTGGAGACGACGAGCACGGGAAGCTCCGGGTGGCCCCCAGCGGCAGCGAGTCAACATCGCCCGGGCGCTCATGGGCGAGCCCTCAATACTGCTGGTCGATGAGCCGACCTCGGCCCTGGACCAGCACCGTTCCGCTGAGGTCATGGAACTGCTGGCCACCCTGACGAGGGACCGGGGCACCGCGACGGTGGTGGTCACCCATGATCTGGAATTCGTGGCGGTGGCTGATCGGGCGGTCACCCTGCGTGATGGGCGGCTGACCGAGCACGCGACGGTCTAAAGTGGGGAACCATGACCGATCTGACTTCTTCGCAGCAATCTTTCGAACAGCAGTTCCGCATCGAGCACGACACCATGGGTGAGGTCAAGGTCCCGGTTGACGCCCTGTACCGCGCCCAGACCCAGCGTGCCGTGGAGAACTTCCCGATCTCCGGCAAGACCCTGGAACCGGCCCACGTCCACGCCCTGGCCCAGGTCAAGAAGGCCGCGGCACAGGCCAATGCCGAGCTCGGCGTGATCGACGAGGAGCGCCGCGACGCGATCGTCGCCGCCGCGGACGAGGTCATCTCCGGCCAGCATGACGACCAGTACCCCATTGACGTGTTCCAGACCGGTTCCGGCACCTCCTCGAACATGAACACCAACGAGGTCCTCGCCAACCTGGCCACCCAGTCCCTGAAGGCCGCCGGCTCGGAGGCGGAGGTCCACCCGAACGACCACGTCAATGCCTCGCAGTCCTCCAACGACGTGTTCCCGACCTCGGTGCACGTCGCCGTGACGGCGGGACTGATCAACGACCTGAAGCCGGCCCTGGACCACCTCGCCATCTCCCTGGAGAAGAAGGCCAAGGCCTTCGAGAACGTCGTCAAGTCCGGCCGCACCCACCTCATGGACGCCACTCCGGTGACCCTGGGCCAGGAGTTCGGAGGCTACGCCGCACAGGTCCGCTACGGCATCGAGCGCATCGACGCCTCCCTGCCACGCGTAGCCGAGGTGCCCCTGGGCGGCACCGCCGTGGGAACCGGCATCAACACCCCGAAGGGATTCTCCGCCCGCGTCATCGAGCTTCTCGCTCAGGAGACGGGCCTGCCGCTGACCGAGGCCCGCAACCACTTCGAGGCCCAGGCCAACCGCGACGGTCTGGTGGAGGCCTCCGGCCAGTTGCGCAACATCGCGTACTCGTTCATGAAGATCAACAACGACCTGCGCTGGATGGGCTCCGGTCCGAACACCGGCCTCGGCGAGATCGCCATCCCGGACCTGCAGCCGGGCTCCTCGATCATGCCGGGCAAGGTCAACCCCGTGATCTGCGAGGCCGCCATCATGGTCTCGGCCCAGGTCATCGGCAACGACACCACCATTTCACTGTCATCCACCAACGGCGCCTTCGAGCTGAATGTGGGCATCCCGGTGATGGCCGCGAACCTGCTCGAGTCCATCCGTCTGCTGGCCAACACCGCTCGCGTCATGGCGGACAAGATGATCGACGGCATCGAGGCCAACGTGGAGCGCTGCTCCTTCCTCGCCGGCGCCTCCCCCTCGATCGTGACCCCGCTGAACAAGGTCATCGGCTACGAGGCGGCCGCCAAGATCGCCAAGCACTCCGTGGCCCAAAAGATGACCGTCCGCGAGGCCGTCATCGATCTCGGCTATGTGGAGCGCGGCGAGGTCACCGAGGAGCAGCTGGACGCGGCCCTGGACACCATGTCCATGACGCACCCCGCCTGATCCGGAACCAGAGGGCACGTGCCCGCGAGCTGGGCGCCTCTCGCTTTGCGGGCAAAAACACTGCGTGTTTTTGCCCGCAAAGCGCTTTAAGACGCACGGCGCCTGAGGACATGCATCGGAGGGACGAGCGACCGTGGGGTGTCCTTGGGGACCCGGTCTCAGTCCAGAGGGGCGCCCAACGGGGCCCGGTCAGAAGAGCAGGGCAACGAATGTGCCCAGCAGCATGGCCGGACCGAAGGGCAGGTGCGTGGAACCTGTGGCCCGGCGGGTCAGCACCAGCGCCAAGGCGACCATTCCCCCGGCAACGAAGCCCAGGACGACGGCCGCGAAGAGCTGGTCCCAGCCGAGCCATCCGGCATACAGACCCAGACCGCCGGCCAGCTTGACGTCCCCCATGCCCATACCGGTGCGGCTGATCAGGTGCAGAAGCAGGATCAGCCCCAGGTATGCCACGCCGCCGCCGAGCATGGACCAGAAGCGCGACCAGCCGACGTCGTCCGCGAGGCAGGCCAGTCCGAGCGTGACGGCACCCCCTGAGGCCAGGGCACCGGTCCACCGATTGGGCAGACGATGTTCACGCAGATCAGTACCGGTCAGCACGATCGCGCACACGCCGAACACGGCCAGGGACGCCAGGACGGCTGCCAGAAGCAGCCAATTCCCGTCACGGACCGCCTCGGCAAGGATCGTCGACATCGTCCCAGACTAGAACGACCTGCACCCACCCGGGGGTACGGCTCACTAGGCTGTGGACATGTCCCATCCCGTGCAGCGTCCCTCGTCACGCCACCACGTCATCGACCGTCTGCGGTCCTACCCCCTGTGGATCCAGCGCGCCCTGCCCGTACTCGGGCTCGTGGTGGTGATGTGGGTCCTGGAGATCATCGACCTGTTCCTCGGCGGTCGGCTCAACCAGTTCGGGATCCGGCCCCTCGATCCAGGCGGACTGCCCGGCATCCTGTTCGCGCCGCTGCTGCACTCCGGTTTCGGCCACCTCCTCTCCAACACCCTGCCGTTCCTGGTCATGGGTGCCATGATCTCCTGGCTGACCCGCAAGTGGTGGTTGATCACCGCCGGCATCTGGCTCCTGGGCGGTTTCGCCACGTGGTTGATCGGCGGCATGGGGACCAACCACATCGGCGCGTCCGTCATCGTGTACGGCTATGCTGCCTTCCTGGTGACCTACGGGATCCTGTCCCGGCGGTTCACGGCGATCGCGGCCGCCGTCGTGGTCGTCCTGCTCTACGGCGGGATCGTCTGGGGCTTCCTCCCGACCAACCCGCGTGTCTCCTGGCAGGGGCACCTCGCCGGTGCTGCGGCAGGTGTGGTGGTGGCGTTCGCCGACACTCGGCAAGCCCGCCGTGACCTGCGCGATCGCCGCAATGATGCGCTGGTGTCATAGCCGGCGCCTTGGCCAGGGCGATGATGGAGGCGGCCAGAACACTGTCCGATAGTCCGGGTCAAGACTGGCCAGAAGTCGATGGTGTGACTTTCGCGAAGGTGGTAGGCAACCACGCCAAACATCGGTATGCTGGAATTGCTTCCATCCGTGCGACACCGACTCATCACTCGTGAACCGTCGTGGAAGCGCTCTAAACTCCATGGCCTCCATCCCGTTTCAAGGGGCCATGGCTGCGGTGGATCATCCCCGGTCCCCTCATCCCCCCTCCGCGGGGACCCGGACGGATTCACCCTCAGGGGCCGCTGCACCCGTGCAGCGGCCCCTGTTCCTTTAACTGCCTCCGATGATCTGGAGTTGCCACGGCCCGGCTTCACCGGACCGTGGCTCAGTCGCCACCCGGCTCAGATACTGGCGTCCTCCAGCAACTCCGTCACCAACGCGGCGATCGGTGAGCGCTCCGAGCGGTTCAGCGTCACATGACCGAACAGCGGTTGTCCCTTCAGGGTCTCGACCACGGCGGCGATCCCGTCGTGACGGCCCACCCGGAGGTTGTCCCGCTGGGCGACGTCATGGGTGAGGATGATCTTGGAGTTCTGCCCCATACGGCTCATCACCGTCAGCAAGACGTTCTTCTCCAGGGACTGGGCCTCATCCACGATCACCCAGGAATCGTGCAGGGAACGGCCCCGGATATGCGTCAGCGGCAGGACCTCGAGCATGCCGCGGTCCACGACCTCATCCAGGACCTCCGTGGACACGAGCGCGCCGAGGGTGTCATACACGGCCTGGCCCCAGGGATTCATCTTCTCGTTCTCGGAGCCGGGCAGGTAGCCGAGCTCTTGCCCACCGACGGCGTACAGCGGACGGAACACCACGACCTTGCGGTGCTCCCTGCGTTCCATCACGGCCTCCAACCCGGCGCACAGGGCCAGGGCCGACTTGCCGGTGCCGGCCCGTCCGCCGAGCGAGACGATCCCCACGGAGGGGTCCAACAGCATATCGATGGCCAGCCGCTGTTCGGCCGAGCGGCCGTGCAGGCCGAAGACGTCCCGATCTCCGCGCACCACCTGGGTGTTGCCGTGCCGGTCCACGCGGCCCAGCGCCGACCCCCGGGGGGAGGTGATCACCAGGCCGGTGTTGACGGGCAGGCCGTCGGTCCCCTTCAGGGCCACCGGCTCGTTGTCATACAGGGCGCTGATCTCCTGCTCGGTGGCCATGACCTCCGCCGTGCCGGACCAGCCTGAGTCCTTCACCAGCTCATTGCGGTACTCATCGGCTTGCAGACCCATGGCGGAGGCCTTCACGCGCATCGGCAGGTCCTTGGAGACCACCGTGACGTCCCTGCCCTCGTCCGCGAAGTTCTTGGCGACGGCGAGGATCCGGGAATCGTTGTCCGCGCTCCGGAAACCGTGGGGCAGCACGTCCACGGAGATGTGGTTGAGTTCCACCCGGAGGGAGCCGCCTTCCGTGCCGAGGGGGATCGGCGTGTTCAGGGAGCCGTGCTCGATCCGCAGTTCGTCCAGCAGCCGCAGCGCTTTGCGGGCGTAGTACCCCAGGTCCGGGTCGTCCCTCTTCTTCTCCAACTCGGAGATGACCACGATCGGCAGGATGACCTCGTGTTCGGCGAAGCGCAGGACCGCCCGTGGATCGGACAACAGCACGGACGTGTCCAGCAAGTAGGTCTTCTCACCCACGCTCATCCGCTCGGCAGGCTGCATGGTGGCCGGGGTGACGGTGGCCGGGGCGGCGATCAGATTCTCCACGGTGGACTCCAGACCGGGGCGCACGCCCCGATGATCGAGGGTGGGATGGGACGGTCCGGCCCGGGGCCGGAACGGCCCCCGCTGCGTGCTGTCTGGAGTGACGGCATACGGCCTGGCCTTTCCGATCAATCCACGGGATGCGGATGCGGAACCAGGTGGCCCGTTCGCTCCCGCCGGTGACTGATACCACCACCGTAGGACGAGGTGCCGTGGTTTCCGTGCAAGCGGCCCGTGTGACGCGGTGAAGTTTCGGTGAACCTGAAGGGACCACGGAGACGGCACCCCCCTCGGCGTCGCGTGTCAGGAGCCGAAGCGCCGTTGGCGGGAGGCGAAGTCCCGCAGGGCCCGGACGAAGTCCACGCGGCGGAAGTCCGGCCAGAGGGCCTCGCAGAAGTAGAACTCGGAGTACGCGGACTGCCACATCAGGAAACCGGACAACCGCTGCTCTCCGGAGGTGCGGATCACCAGGTCGGGGTCCGGTTGGCCGCGGGTGTAGAGGCGGCCGGAGATCTGCTCGTCACTGAGCTCACCCGCAACGGCAGCAGCGGAACGGCCCGCGGCGTCCGCCTCCAGCAGGAGTTCCTTGACGGCGTCCACGATCTCCCGGCGCCCTCCATAGCCCACGGCCACGTTCACGTGGACGCCCTCGGCATCGGCGGTCTGCGCCTGGAGATCGGCCAGTGTCTCGGCCAGCCCGGCCGGCAGCAGATCCGGGGCGCCGACGGCCTGGACCCGGACCCGGTGCCCGTTGGCCAGCCCGTCCCCGAGCCGCTTCAGGGTGTTGCCGATGATCCCCACCAGCTGGGACAGCTCTTCCGGGGGACGGCCCATGTTGTCCGTGGACAGCATGTAGAGGGTGACGACCTTGATGCCGAACTCGTCGCACCAGCCGAGGAATTCATGGATCTTCTCCGCGCCGGCCTGGTGCCCGTCCGCCGTCGTCGCCCCGGAGGCCTTGGCCCAGCGGCGGTTGCCGTCCAGCACCACCCCGATGTGCTGGGGCAGCTTCTCTCGGTCGAGGCTGGAGGCCAGGCGGCGCTCGTAGAAGCTGTAGAGGACGTTCGGGAGGTTCATGGGCGTCCCCTGTCTGGCCGATGGACGTGCCGCAGAGCCGAGCAGCACCTGAAACGTCGTGGTGTGGGTGATTCGTCCGTTCCTACGGTAGCGAACTGCCAGGCCTGAGGCGCACCAGCGGCGCTTCCGCCCGGCGAGCCGAGCAAACCTACCCACGGGTAATCCACTGTTTCCGGGAGTAGTCTGAAGCCATGGTTCACTCCCCCTCGGACAATCCGTCCGCAGGCCGCGCGGCCGCCGCGCCCCAGCATCACGCCAGACCCCCACGGACGTGGAGGCTCGATCGGATCCGGGATCCCGGGCATCCCGAGTTCAAACCCCGGCTCCGAGGCATGAGTCACGCCGTCATGGCGCCTCTCACGCTGGTCGCCGGGGTCGTCCTGGTGATTCTCGCCCCCACGGCAAGCTTGAAGTGGGCCAGCGCGATCTACGCCCTGACCGGTCTGCTGCTGTTCTCCGTCTCGGCCGTCTACCACCTCGTGCAGTGGTCACCGCACGTCGCCCTCGTACTGAAGCGCATCGACCACACGAACATCATGCTGGTCATCGCCGGCACCTACACGCCCTTGGCCCTGGCCCTGTTGCCGGAGGACAAGGCCACGCTCCTGCTGGCCGGCGTCTGGATCGGCGCGCTGGCCGGCGTCGCCTTCCGTGTCTTCTGGACCTCGGCTCCGCGCTGGCTGTACACCCCCGTCTACATCCTGCTGGGGCTGGCGGCCCTGCTGTACATCGGCGACTTCTTCGCCGTGAGCCCGGCAGCGGCTGTCCTGGTCTGCGTGGGCGGCGCGTGCTACATCATCGGCGCCGTGTTCTATGCGCTGAAGAAGCCCAACTTCCACCGCGAGTGGTTCGGCTTCCACGAACTCTTCCACGCGTTCACCATCGGCGGCTTCGTCTGCCACTACATCGCGATCGTGCTGGCGGTCCTGCGGACCTGACGTCTTCACCCCCACACAGGTTCACGCGCGGGCAGCCGCATCCATCGGTCACCAGCCATCGGTCTGTTCCACCACGAGAGGGGCGGTGGTGGTTGGATGGGGACATGCCCACCGAGCCCCCATCACCCCGGCCATCCAGCCCGGGCGGCACCCCCACTCTCTCCACCACCCCCACCGGCACGGGATCCCCTGCTTCCAGCGGAACGATCATCGCCGTGCGCGTGGGACGTGTCCGCACAGTGCAGTGGCGGGATGAGGAGGTTCGCACGGGCTCCTTCAAGGAATCGGTGGAGGGGCCCGTAGACCTGGGGCCCACCGGCCTGGCGGGTGACGAACAGGGTGATGTGGTCCACCACGGCGGCCCCGAGAAGGCCCTGCTGTGCTATGGACGAGCCCACTACGCCGCATGGCGGGCCGAGGGGCTCGACCTGCCTGAGGGCGCCCTCTTCGAGAACCTCACCGTGGAGGGTCTGACGGAGTCCGAGGTCTGCCTGGGGGACATCTGGGACGTGGCGGGAGTCAGGCTGCAGGTGACGCAGTCGCGGCGCCCCTGCTGGAAGCTGTCCTCCCGATGGGGCGTCCCCGACCTGGCCCGCCGCGTCCAGTCCACCGGCCGCACCGGCTGGTACCTCCGGGTGCTGACACCGGGGACGCTCCAGGCCGGGCAGGCGATGAGGCTGATCGAGCGTCATCCGGGCGCGGTGGACCTGGCCGAGCTGTCGCGCGTGATGAACGTGGACAAGGGCGATATTCCGGCCATTGAGCGCATCCTGGCTTCCCCCGATGTGCCGGAGCGGTGGCGGACCATCCTGCAGCGGCGCCTGGAACTACACCGGGCCCGAACGAGGGGCGCGGACAACGTCGACGGCCAGTTCACGGACGAGGAGGACGCCGACCGGCTGCGGGGGTGACCTCAGCCACGGCAGGAATACCTACGCCGCCCGCCTGTGTTTCCCTCAGTGAGATCTGACTCGAGAATCGACTCGAGGACCGTCGGTCTCGCGTGCTGCGTTCTGGCGTGGCGTGAGTCACCGCAGTCAACCCACCACGGCGAAGGAATCCATGACGACCACGGCAGTCACTCCCGGCAGCATCGGCATCCTCGGCGCAGGCCGAGTTGGGGCAGCAGTGGCCCGCCGAGCGGTCGAATCGGGCTACGAGGTCCGCATCGCCACCGCCAAACCCGCCGGGGAGATCGCGCTGCTGGCCGAGATCGTCACACCGGGGGCCGTCGCTGTCGACGCGGCAGGGCTGGCGGACACCGATCTGACCGTCATCGCGATCCCGTTGCGGAGATACCGGGATCTGAACCCGGCGCACTTCGCCGGCCGGACCGTCGTCGACGTCATGAATTACTGGGCCCCCACGGACGGCGAGCAGCCGGATTTCGAGCGGGACGCCCGCTCCACCAGTGAGGTCATCCAGGACCATCTGCACGGCACCCTCCTGGTCAAGTCGCTGAACCACATCGGCTATCACGATCTGGAGGCCGATCACCGAGTCCCCGGCGCTGCGGACCGCCGTGCCCTTGCCGTCGCCAGCGACCATGAGCGATCACGAGCCCTGGTGGCCTCGTTCGTCGACCGGATCGGCTTCGACCCCGTCGACGCCGGCCCGCTCGCCGCCGGGCGTCTCCTTCAGCCGGGCACGGAGGTCTTCAACGGCAGCCATTCCGCCTCACAGTTGCGCGGCCTGCTGGCCGAGGCCTGCCTGGGGGCGCGGGCGTGAGCATCGGGCTGCCTGGTGCGTGACTGACAAGAAGCTGAACGTTCACCGGGGATTCACTCGAGGTCTGACCTGCGGCTCGATCGAGTTGATGTAGTCGGATCTGATGCTGAGGCATCAGATTCAGCCACCCCCACCGACCCTGCCTGTCCCTGCCCTGAAGGCGGTCGGCGGGGTCAACTGAGTGAAGGAACATCTCACATGCATCAACGCCGCCTGCTCGCCCCCGTGGCCGCCAGCGCCATCGGACTGTCCTTGGCCTTCGGCACCCTGCCGGCCATGGCCGCCCCGACCGCAGAACCGACGTCCGTCTCTTATTCGAACATGGTCATGAACATCGGCTCCACGGAGGCAGACCGCAACTTCGTCTGGTACTCCTCCTCGGATTCGGCCGATCAGCAGGTACGGCTGACGGAGAAGGACGCGGAGGACACCGTCCAGTTGCTGGACATCACGGACGCCGGGACGTCGAACGACTTCCCGGAGCTGACGTGGCACCACGCTGGGGTGACCGGGCTCAAGCCGGGAACCACCTATGTCTGGCAGGCGGGCTCCGAGGCCGAGGGGTGGTCCGACTCCTACGAGTTCACCACGCAATCCGATGAGCGTCTCGACGTCCTCGTCTTCGGCGACACCCAGATCGGCTCAGGCGGGGGCATCCCCACTGATGGCGCCGCTTGGCAGAGCACTTTGGACACCGCCCTGGAGGGCGTGCAGAACCCGGACTTCCTGCTGTCGGTGGGCGATCAGGTGAACATCCACGACGATCGCGGCGAGTACTCCGACTACCTGGCCCCGGACGGTGTACGCGAGCACGCCCTGGCCACCAACATCGGCAACCATGATGACGGCAGCCGGGACGACGAGCAGCACTCCTACTCCGAGCACTTCAACATGCCCAACCGGACCGCCAACCCCGGGTGGAACAACGAGATGGGCAACTACTGGTACATCCAGAACGACACCCTGTTCGTCTCCCTGAACTCCAACCACCGGGTCGCCGCCGACCACGAGGAGTACGTCCGTGACGTGGTGGCCGAGCATGGCCGGGACGCGCAGTGGAAGATTGCCACCTGGCATCATTCCCTGTACTCCACTGCCTCCCACGCCACCGACGGAGACGTCGAGGAACGCCGCGAGTGGATGCCCTCACTGATGACCGAGCTCGACTTCGATGTGGTGTTCTCCGGTCACGACCACGTGTATAACCGCTCGAACCTGATCTACAACGGCCACCCGGTCAACAACCCCGTCACCGAGGCCAACCCGGAGGCACCCTCCGAGCTCGCCAAGTACGAGGGCGAGGTGCTGTACATGACCATGCATTCCTCCACCGGCTCCAAGTACTACGGCATCCAGGACGGGATCGAATTCCCCTTCAACGCCGTCCAGTCCCAACTGCGCACGCCGGCCTACGCCCACCTCGAGGTGGACGGGGAGACCTTGAGCATCACCGAGCACCAGGTCGACGGCACGATCCTGGACCAGGTCTCCATGACCCGGCAGGGCGAGCCGAACCCGGTGGACCCGCCCGAGGGCATCGGCCAGACCGAGTTCGAGGGGCCCGGAGTCGTCGACACCCCGATCGAGAACGTGGTCGACGAGGAGACCGGCGAGGTCACCGTCGAGGCGCGCACCCTCTCCCCGAACGACGATGTCGAGGAGAGCGTCGGCGACGGCGCCATGGACATCTCCTCCTCGGATATCGAGATCGTCCAGGAATCCCCGGGTGAGCAGGATCCGGACGACCAGTTCGCCGGACTCCGGTTCGACCAGGTCGGCATCCCGGCCGGCGCCACCGTGACCGGCGCCCACCTGCAGTTCACCACGGACGAGCATGACAAGACCGGCGACCCCTTCGACGTACAGATTCACGTCGAGGACAGCGCATCCGCCGCGAAGTACACGGATGACGACTTCGCCGTGTCCTCACGCTCTTACCTCGAGGAGACCGTCGCGTGGAAGGACGCCCCCGTCTGGACGGTGAACGGCGAGCAGGGCGAGGCCCAGCGCACCCCTGACCTGACCACCCTGGTCCAGGCCGTCGTCGACCGTCAGGACTGGGCCCGGGGCGGCGCACTGAATTTCAAGCTCTCCGGAACAGGCACGCGCACCGCCGAGGCCTACGAGGGCGGCGGCAGCGAGGAGGCGCCGAAACTGATGGTCACCTACGTCCTGGAGGACGGGATGACCGAGGTCAAGGGCGAGATCACCGAGAACCGAGACGACGTCGAACAGTACGTGGGCGGTGATGACGCCGGGAAGATGGACCACGGCTCCTCCGATCTGGAGATCGTGGACGAGACGGCCGACCAGAAGCAGGCCGTCGGGTTGCGCTACGCCGGCCTTCAGATCCCTGCGGGGTCAGAGATCGTCTCCGCCCGGGTACAGTTCACCACCGACGAGACGGACAAGAACGTCGACCCGTTCAACGTCTCGATCGCCGCCGAGGCCGCTGACGACTCGGCCGCCTTCTCCGATGAGGCACACGACCTGACCTCACGCTCCCTGACCGAGGCCACCGCCGAGTGGTCCGACATCCCTGCGTGGGACATCGAGCACGAGTCCGGCACCGCCCAGCGCACCGCCGACCTCACGCCGG
The DNA here is from genome assembly GCF_039528175.1 of Citricoccus alkalitolerans. Classification (NCBI taxonomy): domain Bacteria; kingdom Bacillati; phylum Actinomycetota; class Actinomycetes; order Micrococcales; family Micrococcaceae; genus Citricoccus; species Citricoccus alkalitolerans. Next base: position 154,624 of record NZ_BAAALH010000001.1, on the reverse strand, counting down.
TGCTGCAGGAAGTGGTGGACCGCGAAGGCTGGACCGAGGGCAACGCGCTGTCCCTGGTGCTGACCGGAGAGGGACAGCGGTCTGCCGAGTCGCATGATGGTGAGGAGGATATGGCCCCGGAGCTGTGGGTTACCTACCGCGAGGCCGGCGAGGTGCCGACGGAGCCGGAGCCCACTCCGACCGACCCGACCGACCCGACCGACCCGACTGACCCGACTGACCCACAGCAGCCTGAGGTGCCTGAGGACTTCTCGGACAACGTCCCCGGCACCGTGTACTACACACCGGTGCGCTGGCTGCAACTGGAGGGCATCACCACCGGCCACACGGACGGCACCTTCCGCAAGTACGACAAGATCACCCGCGGCGAATCGGTGGCCTTCCTCTACCGGTACCTCAAGCCAGAGGACGCCGGCACGCAGGAGGACCTCTCCGACGTGAACGAGGACTCGTCATTCTTCGAGGCGATCGCCTGGGCTGACACGGCGGGGGTGACCACCGGCTACGCCGACGGCACGTTCCGCTCCGGTCAGGACGTCACCCGCGCCGAGTTCGTCACCTTCCTCTACCGGGCCTCCGGCGAGGACTTCGAGGCACCCTCCGTCTCACCCTTCCCGGACGTGAACGGAACTGGCTCCCACTATGAGGCCATCGCCTGGGCCTCGTCCCAGGGGATCGTGAACGGCTACCGGGACGGCGACTACCGCCCCCAGGACCGGATCACTCGTGCGGAGGTAGCCAAGGTGCTGCACTTCTTCGACAACATGCAGACCGGCTGACCCCCGGCGATCCGACGTCAGAGAGGCCCGTTCCCGCGTGTTTCCGCGTAAGAACGGGCCTCTTCTGACCCAGCGCTGAGTGGTGCGGCTCCGCGGTGGGCAGCGGGTGATCAGTCGCGGCCGGAGTCGGGGGCCTTCGGCTCCGGGACGGGGCTGTCGAGGTAGCCCGGGTACTTCTTCTGGAGCCGGGCTCGCTGGAGATCGACATCGGAGGCGGCTCGCGAGTCCGGGTCCACCTCGTCGTGGGGGTGGCGCACATCTTCCGGCAGGTGCCCCTGGTAGCGCTCGACGAGCATGTCCTCGGCCTGCGAGGAGCGGTACTGCACCCGCCGGACCGACCGGACCATCAGGCGGATGACCACGATGGCCATGGCCACCATCAGCGCCGTGAACAGGAATCCCTCAATGCCGGGCGTGACCTCGGTCTGGTCGAGTCCGGGTCGAAGCGTCGGCTCCTGCACCCCGGGCAGCGGCTGTTCCGAGGCCTCGCCACCACTGCTGGACGCGGGGGTGGCAGAAGGGGATACGGCACGGGGGAGTAAGGCGATCACGGTCACCCAGTCTACCGTCCCCACACAACGGACCGGCCCGCGGCCGGCGTCGGGTCAGCGCAGTCCGGTGAACAGGTCCGTCTCCGGCAGCGTGGTCTCCACGCGCGAATCGATCAGCACGTAGTCCTCCCACGGCCAGGTCCGCCGCAGCAGGGCGTTCGGCGTGACGAAGAACTGACCCTCCGGATCGATCTGGGTGCGGTGGGCACGCAGGGCGTTGTCCCGCTGCTCGAAGTAGTCCGCCACGTGGATCTGGGTGGTGACCTGATGGCGCGTCAGCCGGAATCGGGCCGGGGCTGTGGCGGATGGCACGTCCAGCTCGGCTGCCTGGGCCTCGGCCCGCTCCTGCTCTTCCAAGAGCTTGCGGAACCACTCCAGCCGCTCGGTGTACGGAGACTCCTCGCCTGCCTCCAGGTAGGCCTCGTGCAGGGCCCGGTATTTGTCCGGATTGAAGGCTCGGTCGTAGTAGAGCTTGGACGGGGTCCAGGCCTCGCCCGTGCCGGCATACCGCTCCGGGTCCCCGGCGGCCCGATAGGCCTCCACCGTGACCTCGTGGGACTTGATGTGGTCCGGGTGTGGGTAGCCACCGATCTCGTCATAGCTGATCAGCACGTGCGGGCGGAACTCACGGATGACCCTGACCAAGGGGGCCGCCGCCTGTTCCAGGGGGAGTGTGCCGAAGCTGCCGAAGGGCAGAGGAGGCATCGGGTCCCCCTCGGGCAGCCCGGAGTCCATGAAGCCGAGCCAGCGATGCTCGATGCCGAGAGCGGCCCCGGCCTCCTGCATCTCGGTCCGGCGCACGCCGGTGATGTCCCGGTCCAGGCGCACGGTGTCCCCGTAGCCCGGATTGAGCAGGTCCCCCCGCTCACCCCCGGTACAGGTCACGACCATGACCTCGGCCCCAGCGGCCTCGTAGGCGGCCATCATGGCGGCGCCTTTCGAGGACTCGTCGTCCGGGTGGGCGTGGACGGCCATCAGCCGCAGTCCCCGGGACGCCGGCACTCCCCCGGCCTCGGGGGCGGCATGGTGCTCTTCCGGTTCGACTGAGCCGTACGACGTCTGCCCCACGGACACTCCGAATTCCGGCGCGGCGATGCCGTCCCGGTGCTCCAGGTCGTCCAGGTTGGTCGGGTTCGTACTGCTCACGTGGCCTCGGCTGCTTTCCCATCCCGGAGGCCGCCCGCTGGTGTCTGCGGGGGTTCGGGACGGCATATTCGGGGACCGGTCGGTCCGGGGAATGAACTGCGGTGGACGGTGACGCTCCGGGATACCATGGAGTGATATGACTTCTAAACCCCAGACCTCGGCGGAGCCTGCTCCGGTGGACAGCCTAGCGAACCGGTATGGGCGCGCCCAACGGATTCGCCCCTCGTTCGCTCAGCGCTGGGGAAAGTGGATCGCCGCCGCTGCCCTTGCCCTGGCCGTGGGGGTCACCGTGTGGTTCACGGCCTCAGGCAGCGCCCAGACGCTGGGCTGGAAGGACGTCGGTTTCACCATCGAGTCCCCCACGCAGGCCTCGGTGCGGTTCCAGCTCACCAAGGATCCCGAGGACACGGTCCAGTGCGCCATCCAGGTGCTCTCGGACGAGAAGGCCGTGGTCGGCTGGCGTACCGTCACCATCGGTCCGGAGGCGGCGTCCGAGGACTCGGGTCCTGCGGACATGTCGGCATACTACGACGTCGGTCTGCGCACCGATGCGCTCGGCGTCAACGGCGGCGTGAACGAGTGCTGGCTCCCCGAGGAATCGTGAGACGCACATCACCTCGAATATGACGTTTCTGAAGCACATCCGTTAGAATCAGGGGCAGTACGTTTCAACCCCGCCTGTCGGGGGCCTCCCGTGGAACACCGGTTGGCTCCGCCGGCGGGGTTCTTGCATGATCGCGCCCCGGGCCGCACTAGGCGGCTCAGCATCATGTGCGGCAGCACCGGCAGCCCTCATCGGCATACCGGATGGCCGCTGACGAGCAATTCGAAGGAGACACGCGTCCATGAGCAACACTGATAGCGCTCCCTGGCTGACCCAGGAGGCCTACGACCGCCTGAAGCAGGAACTGGATCAGATCTCCGGACCGGGCCGTCAGGAGATCATCGACCGCATCGAGCAGGCGCGCGAAGAGGGTGACCTCAAGGAGAACGGCGGTTACCACGCCGCTCGCGAGGAGCAGTCCAAGAACGAGGGCCGCATCATCGAGCTCAAGCGACTGCTCGAGACCGCCCAGGTGGGCGCTTCCCCGGCGGACAACGGCGTGGTGGAGCCCGGTATGGTCGTCGAGGCGAAGATCGCCGGCGACCTGGAGGCCTTCCTCTTCGGCAACCGCGAGATCGCCGATGACAAGGACTCCATCACCGTCTACTCCGAGCGCTCCCCCTTGGGTGCCGCCATCCAGGGCTCCAAGGTCGGCGACAAGCTGACCTATGCCGCTCCGAACGGCAAGGACATCGCGGTGGAGATCGTCTCCGCCAAGCCATACAAGCCCTGATCCTCACGCGGGCGGACCTGGCGCTGACAGCCCGGCCCGCCCGGCAGGGCACATTCCCTACACCCCGCATTCCCGACGGCGGCGCACCGGTT
>NZ_BAAALH010000001.1:54636-150694 GCF_039528175.1 Citricoccus alkalitolerans | reverse complement strand
CCCGCGCCGGGTGGGACGGATGTCCGACAGGACGCGACGGCCAGCCCGGCACCTTGTTAGGTTGGTGGCATGCTCATCGTCGAAGAGATGTACCTGCTGCTGACCAAGGACCACGGCACGGCTGGCCGAGCGCGGAAGTACCGCCGCTACGGGCTCGCGGCGGCCGCCGTCGCCGACCTCGCCGAGCTCGGGATGATCGAGATCGCCCGAGAGGGCAAGGACCCGCAGGTCACCGTGGTGCGGGCCGGGATGACCGGCCACGAACCGCTGGATGCCGTCCTGCCGGCCCTGGACTCGATGTCGGGACAGAAGATCTCCACCCTGGTCGGCCGTTCCCAGCTCGACCCGGACACGGCCGTGGGCCGGAGCCTGGCCCAGCAGGGCGTCGTCACCGAGGAGTCCCGTCTCCTTCGCGGGCCTCGCTTCATGATCACCAGCCCCGCCGCGGAGATCGCCCTGCGTGAGCGCCTGGGCCAGGTGCTGGCCGGAGACCGCCAGGCCACCCTCGCCGAGGCGACGGAACTCGGCCTCCTCAAAGCCCTCAACGTAGCCCACGGCCTGCTGGGCCCGGCCCGTGGCCAGCTGGACCGGCGCGAGTTGACCCGGCGCATCGAGGAGATCGCCCACGGGATTCCGGCCGTGGAGGCCGTCAAGCGCCGGGTGGATCCCTTCACCGCGTCCACCCTGGCCACGGTGGCCACCAGCGCTGGCTGAAGGTCCAACCGAGTACGCATCTCCTGGTCCGCCTCGTCCTCCACGCCACCCGCCACACTGGTTCCGAGCGCATAGGCCAGGGTGGACCATCGGGCATCCCGTGGTTCGTCCCGGCCTGGCGGCTGTGACGTGATGCCCAGGAGTCAGGATGCCCGAGCCACTCAGAGGAACCCGGCTAGTGCTGCACGATCGGCTGGTAGCCGGAGGAGCGCAACCGGCCCAGGACCTGCTCGGAGTGCTCCGGCCCACGGGTCTCCATGTCGATCGTGATGGTCACGTCTCCCATGCTGAGTGAGCCGCCGATGCGGCTGTGGTCCACGCGGGTGACGTTGGCCTCTGTCTCGGAGATGATCCGGGAGATGTTGGACAGTTCGCCGGGACGGTCGCGCAGAGAGATCTTGACGGTCAGGTAGCGACCGCCTGCGGCCAGGCCGGACTGGATGACCTTGAGCATCAGCATCGGGTCCACGTTGCCGCCGGAGAGCACGGCCACGGTGTGCTTGGACTCGATCCCGAGCTCGGCCAGCTTGCCCTCCAGCAACGCGGCCACGCCCACCACGCCGGCGGGCTCGACCACCATCTTGGACCGCTCCAGCAGGAACACCAGGGCGTTGGCGATCGCATCCTCTGACACCGTGACCACCCCGTCCACGAGTTCCTTGATGATCTGGAAGGGGATCTGGCCGGGCTTGCCCACGGCGATGCCGTCGGCGATGGTCGAGACATGGGAGAGCGGCACCACAGCGTCTGCGGCCAGCGACGGCGGGTAGGCCGCGGCGTTCTCCGCCTGGACGCCGATGATGTTGATGTGCCGACCCTGACGGCGGGCCATCTCCTTGACGGCCACGGCCACGCCGGCGAGCAGGCCGCCACCACCGATGCCCAACACCAGCGTGTCGATCTCCGGATCCTGTTCGAGGATCTCCAGGCCGATCGTGCCCTGGCCGGCCACCACGTCGGCGTTGTCGAAGGGGTGGATGAAGACCGAGCCGGACTCGTCCGCATACCGCTGCGCCTCAGACAGGGCCTCATCCACGTTGTTGCCGTGCAGCATCACCTCGGCGCCGTGGTCCTTCGTGGCCTGCAATTTCGGTAGCGCGACGCCGCGGGGCATGAAGATGGTCGCCTTGATTCCCAGCTTGGAGGCCGCCAGGGCCACTCCCTGGGCGTGGTTGCCGGCAGAGGCCGCCACCACCCCGCGGGCGCGCTGGTCCTCGGAGAGCTTTGCCATCCGGACGTAGGCGCCGCGCACCTTGAAGGAGCCGGCACGCTGCAGGTTCTCGCATTTGAGGTGCACCACGGAGCCGGTGAGCCGGCCCAGGGCCCTGGAGTGGTCCAGCGGCGTGGGGACGATGACCCCGTCCAGCAGTTTCCGGGCCTCCTCGATGTCCGCCAGGGTGACGGGAAGTCCCGGGAGTTCCGCGCGGTCGGCAGCCGTACCCGTTGCGGTATCCGCACTGCTCTGGGGGGTGGTGATCACTGTGGTCCTCCGTTCTGGTCCGGCCGGCGGCCGGAGTGGTCCATCCCCGTATTGTCCTCCCCTGCGGACCCTCTGCCGCGAAGATTGCCCGAGGTGCCGGTCCCAGGGTCAGCATTGGCACCGGCATCGGTCTCTGGGCCGACACCGTGTCCGCCACCCGCGCTGGCTCCAGCTCTGGCATCAAGGTCTGCGTCAGGGTCGGTGTCAGCACTCGCGGCGCGATCCTTGCGGAAACGGTGGGGCAGGAAGCGCGAGCGGGACTGTGACTGCTTGAGCTGGCGGCGCGCCTGACGTCGCCGCCTGGCTGACAGTGCACTCTCGGCAGCGCTGGGAGCACCGGTGCTATCGGGTGCTCCGCCGTCGCCACCGTCACCGGCGTCACCGGATCTGCCGGATCCGCCAACACCACTCGTGGCCCGGCGGACCACACCGTCGATGGTCACGTAGGCTCGGCCCCACGGCCCCTCGAGACCGGCGGCCCGGTCCTTCAGCCCAGCAGCGCGTTCCTTGAGTCGGATATCGCGGTAGTCCGAGGCGGCCGCGGGTTCAGGTCCGTCCTCAAGCCAGGGCTTGGCGTGGAAGTACTTGATGGTGGCGTTCAGGAAGGCCATCAGCGGTACAGCGAAGATTGCCCCGACGAGTCCCATCACCGCGGTGCCCCCGGCCACGGCCAGGAAAACGGCCAGCGGGTGCAGGCTGACCGCACGTCCCATGACCAACGGCTGCAGGACGTTGCCCTCGATCTGCTGGACCAGGAGCACCACGCCGAGCATGATCAGGGCGTTCACCCCGCCGTTGGCCACCAGGGCCAGCGTCACGGCCACCGCGCCGGTCAGGAAGGCACCCACGAGGGGAATGAACGAGCCGAAGAACACCAGAACACCGAGGGGCAGGGCCAGCGGCACGCCGAGGATCAGGGCACCCAGCCCGATGCCCAGGGCATCGACGAACGCCACGAAGATCTGGACCCGCACGTAGCTGCCGAGGGAGGTCCAGCCGGCATCTCCGGCTCCGTCGATGGCGTTGCGATGGCGGGCGGGGACGAAGTTCAGGCAGAACCGCCAGATCCTCTTGCCGTCGTAGAGGAAGAAGATCAGCGCGAAGACGGCCAGCACTGTGCCGGCGGCGATGTTTCCGGCGGTGGAACCGAAGCCCAGGGCACCCGAGAGGATGGTCTGGCTGTTGGCCCGGACCGCCTCACCAAGGTCCGAGAAGATGTCGTTCCACTGGTCCGTGGTGACGCCGAAGGACTCCAGCCAGGCGACGATGCCCTGGACGCCCACCACAATCTGGTCCCGCATGTCCGTGAATCCCACGGCGAGCTGCTGGCCGACGAGGGTGAGAAGGCCCAGGACGAGGACGATGAATCCGAGGATGATGCCGGTCACAGACAGTCCGCGCGGGATGCCCCAGGCCACGAGCCGCTGGTGGATCGGCGAGAGGAGGGTGGACAACAGGGCCGCCACGATCAGGGGGATGACCAGGAGCGAGATGTGGCTTAGGAGCCAGATGCCGGCTCCGGCCATCGCCAGGACCAGCAGCACTCGCCAGGACCAGGCGGCAGCCACCGTCAGTCCGTAGGGAACGTCCGCAGCCACCCGGTTGGCCTGGTCGGGAGCGGTCAGGAGGGGGTCCGGCACCCGGGCCTCAGGCTGGGGGCCCGGGACTTCGGGCAGCCCGGGAACCGGAGCGTCCGGAATCCCGGACTCTGGGCGAGTGCTCAACGGACTGCCTCCTCAGGGTATGGACGGTCGTGTGAGAGATGAGAGGGACTGTGCAGTGGGCGGTGGTGGGAGATGCCCCAGGCAGCGCCCAGGTGCTCCCCCAGGCCGATCCACACCAATCCGTCGCCGCTGTTCAGGGCGTTGGCCGGAGCAGTCATCGGTTCCACCGCCACCGCCCGGTGCCGGCCGGGGAAACGGTCCGTGAAGAACACGTGGACATAGCCGAAGGCCGGGTCCGTCCAGAGCTCCACGTTACGCCCATCCGGCGCGGACAGCGTGTGGTGGTGGAGGCCGTCCTCGCCGGGCTCCAGATCGGTGAAGGCCGCGTCGAGCAGGCCGGCGCCCACCTGCCGCCCCTCGCGGAAGTCCTCAGACGTGCCCTGGACCGGCAACGTCCCCGTGGGGATGAGCCGATCATCGGACAGCACCCGGGTGGCCGCCTGCAGGGTCAGAACCAGTTCCTCACTGGGAACATCTCCGATCCGCAGGAAGGGGTGGGCGCCGAAGGCGACCGGTGCCGGCCGGCCGGAATGGTTGGTGAGCTGCTGGTGGACCGTGAGGGCGCCGTCGTCGTCCAGGGTGTAGGTGACCTGGTGGGTGAGCCGGAACGGGTAACCGTGCTGGGGGTGGATCTCGCCGCGGAGGATCACCTGGCGGTCCGACTGTTCGGCCGGGACGAACGCCGTGTTGCGCAGGAGCCCGTGGCTGGCGTTGGAGCGGGAGGGTTCTGTGAGGTCGAGCTGCTGGGTGGCACCGTCCAATGTCCAGCGCCCGTCCCGCACCCGGTTGGGCCACGGGGACAACTGGATACCACAGGCCGAGGGCGGAATCTCATCCGGGCCGTAGGTCTCCACCAACGCCGTTCCGCCCACCTCATAGCGGCGCAGGGCACCGGCCAGTGAGGCGATGGTGGCCTCGGCTCCGCCATGGCGCAGCACGTACTGGGTGCCCGTCACCGCGGACCCCCCGAAGTGCAGCCCGGCGCGCTGGTCGGCAGGCGAATCGACAGGCTTGTCGGAGAGCTCGCGGGACGACTGACCGGAGGGCTCGGAGGACAGGTCGGAAGACCTACCAGCGGGACGGTTCACGGGCTCGTTCATAGCTCCATTAACCCAGAATCGGCTGGCCTCGTCCGGATTGTTCCTCCCGGGCGGGGCCAGCCGATGGCTGTGGGCGGCTCCGTGCGTGGTCAGTCGCTGCCGCGCAGGATCGCCAGGATGCGCAGGATCTCGACGTAGAGCCAAACCAATGTCACGGTGAGTCCGAAGGCGGCAGACCAGGAGTACTTCTGCGGGGCCCCGGCCTGGACACCCTGGGTGATCGCGGTGAAGTCCATGATCAGCGAGAACGCGGCCAGGAACACGGCGAGGAGACCGATGCCCAGACCCAACAGCGGGAACTCGCCACGGAGGCCGAACATGGCGTCGGTGACACCGAAGAGCATCAGGAACAGGTTGACCACGGAGAACAGCGCGTAGCCGATCATCGCGACCATGAAGATCTTCACGGACTTCTTGGAGACGCGCCACTTGCCGGAGGCGAAGAGCGCCAGGGTCACGGCGAACACGCAGAGCGTGGCCAGCACGGCCTGGACGGCGATGCCCGGCCACATCTGCTCGAAGACACCGGAGATCCCACCGAGGAACAACCCCTGCGCGGCGGCATAGAGCAGGATGAGCACGGGCGAGGGCTCGCGCTTGAACGCATTGACGAGTCCCAGGACCAGGCCGACGATGGCGCCGGGCAGCATGAGGGCCGGCATGTTCCAACCCACGGCCGCACCGGCCACGACGAGCAGCAGCGTGATGACGGTCTTGGCGATGACGTCGTTGTAGCTCATCCGGCCCGTGTCAGCGGGCCCGGCGGCTGGCTGGGCATACATCTGCTCCAGCTGCTCCGGGGTGTACTGCTGTCCCTGCGGAGCCTTCTGGCCCTGCTGGCCGAAATAGCCCTGCTGGGCCTGGCCCTGCGGAGCCTGGCCCCGGGAGCCGCCCTGGTACCAGCCCGGTGCCTGCTGCGTGGCGGCGCCACCCCGACCGTCGCCGGAGTGCATCTGTTCCTGGAAGTTCTTGCTGTTGAAGACGGGGTTGGCCACTGGCCATCTCCTCTGCTGGTCGCGTGCAATCCACGGTCGTACTCTCCGGCCCGGGTGGCGCGGCATGGACGTGATGGGGACTGCTCTCAGTCTATCTGCCGAACCTGAAAAGCAACCTGACAACGGACGAGGAGCTCTTCCCTCCGCTGACAGCTTAACGGGCCGTGGGGGGCGAACAACCGTGCCGGGCGGCGGGAGTGGAGGTCAAGACAGTACCCCCAGTGGGACTCGAACCCACAACACAGAGATTTTAAGTCTCCTGCCTCTGCCAATTGGGCTATGGGGGCTGGATCCGACGGCGGCCCGGAACCCCTCAAGGGTACCGGGCCGCCGCAGAGCCGAAGCGTACTTCGAGCCCGTCGAGACCTACTTCGAGGACTTCGCGGACTCCAACACCTTCGGATTGTCGAAGCGACCCGGCTTCAGCTCGCCGCCGGCTGCCTCGAGGAAGGGATTGTGCGGGTTCTCGAGTCCCTCGATCGGCGTGGTGTCGCGGCCGAACACCACGGACAGCAGCCAGTCAGAGACCACGCGGGCCTTGCGCTCGTACGTGGGCATGGCCAGGCCGTGGTAGCCGCGGTGCGCCAGCCACGCCGGGACGCCGCTGAGCTTAAGGCCCATCGGGTTGCCGACGCCCTTGCCGAAGCCGAGGCCGGCCACGGCACCGAGGGACTTGTGGACGTACTCCTCCACGGCGCCCTCACCGAAGCGCACGGCCAGCAGGTTGGCGGCGAGGCGTTTGGCCTGGCGCACGGCGTGCTGGGCGTTGGGAACACAGTGGCCGCCGGGGCCGTCGCCGGTCAGGTCCGGCACGGCGCACACGTCGCCGGCACCCCAGGCACCCTCGAGAACCCCGCCGTCACCGTCGGAGATCTGCAGGGTCGGGGTGACCTCGATGCGGCCACGCTGTTCAACCGGGAAATCGGTCTGCTTGGCCACGGCGTTGGCGGCCACCCCGGCGGTCCAGACGAGGGTGTCGGTCTCGAAAGAGCCGGCGTCGGACTTGTCCTGCATGTTGATGAGCTTGAGGACGCCGCCCTCGGCACCGGCCAGCGAGGTGTTGAGCAGGACCTCGATGCCGCGTGACTTCAGGTGCTCGACGACCTCGACGGCCTGGTCCTCGCCGACCTCCGGCATGATCTTGCCCATGGCCTCGATCAGGACGATGCGGGCATCGGACTGGGCCAGGCGGGGGTTCTTCTTGATGACGGACCGGATCAGGTCCTCCATCTCGGAGATGGTCTCGACGCCGTTGAAGCCGCCGCCGACGACGGCGAAGGTCAGGGCACGGCTGCGGGCCACGGCGTCGGTCATGGTGGAGGCGGCCTCGAGGCGGTCCAGGATCTGGTTCCGCAGCTGCACGGCCTCCTGCACGGTCTTCATGCCGATGCCGGCCTCGCCCAGGCCCGGAATCGGGAACACGCGGGTGGTGGCACCGGCGGTCATGACGACGTCCTGGTACGGGATCTCGAACTCAGAGCCGTCCTGCGTCTGAACGGTGGCCGTCTTACGGGAGTGCTCGACCTTGATGACCTTGCCCTGGACGATCTCGGAGTTCTTCAGGTGGGTGCGGTGGTCCACCACGATGTGCCGGGGCTCGATGTTCCCGCCGACGACCTCCGGCAGGAACGGCTGGTAGGTCATGTACGGGTTCGGGTCCACGAGGGTGACGACGCCGCCACGCTCCTTGACCTTCTTCTCCAGGTTCTTGGCGACGTACAGGCCGGCGTAACCGCCGCCGACGATGAGGACACGGGGCTTCGGGGACAGCTGCGGAGTGATTGCCATGAGATACAGCCTAGACCCGCTCACCGCACTTCGTGAAACTTTTCACAAAGTCACAAAGTCTCGCTCCCCGACGGACGTGCCGGAGTGATCCTGATGGAGACTGACGAGGCTGCCGATGTGGGTCAACGCTCCCGTGATCCTCGTTGCCGGACGTACAGCACCACAGCGGTGGCCGCCAGCCCCGCGACCACGAGGCCCGTGCCGATCACGAGCGCCGGCTGGAGACCCGGGGCAGGATCGGCCGGGGCGGCCGCCTGCGGCAACTCCGTGGACAGCGGGTCCGGGGTCGACGTCGGCTCAGCCGGCTCCCCGTTCGGGTTCGCGGTGGGCGTCGGGGCACCGGAGGACTCGGCGCGACGGTGCACGCGGATCCAGTCGGCGATGGTGTCCAGGGGATTGCGGTCCACGGCGCCGACGTCCGCCGTCACGGCCGCGGCGGCGTCAATGATGCCGTGGCCGTAGACCGGATCCTCGCCGGGGACGCCGGCGTCCTCGGCCGTGGCCAGGATGCGGTGGATGACCTGGTGGGCGGGCATCTCCGGGTACTCAGACCGGATCAGGGCGGCCAGGCCGGCCACGAGCGGGGCTGCTCCCGAGGTTCCCGCCCACTCCTTCCGCTCACCGCCCGGCACGGCGCCGACCAGCGGGTCAGCCGGTGCGGCCACCCCGATGGAGATCCCCTCTGTGGAGGAGTCCCAGCTGGCCGTGCCATCCGGATTGAGACCCGCCACGGTCAGCACACCGGGAATGGTGGCCGGGGCGCCCGCGGTCAGGGTTCCGGAGGCGCGGTTGCCGGCGGCGGCCACCACCACCACATCGTTCTGCTCCGCGTGCAGGAAAGCCCGGTCCCAGCTCTCCGGCCAGTCCTGACGGGTGGAGCCGAGGGACATGTTGATGACGTCCGCCCCGTTGTCCACGGCCCAGGTGACGGCCTCGGCGATCTGATCCTCCGGGGACGGGCCGCCGGGGTTACTGGCACCGAGGTGAACCGAGATGGACAGCAGTTCGGCTCGGGGAGCCACCCCCACGATCCCGTCCGGCCAGGCACCGGTGGCCCCGTCCGGAGTCGGCGTGGCGGAGGGGCTCGGGGTGGGTCCGGTCTCTCCGGAGGGCAACGTCGAGGGCGTCGGTGTGGCCTTCGCTGATCGGCGTTCCTCCTCGGCCCGGCGCAACGCGGCCTCGTTGTTGCCTCGTCCGGCCAGGACCGAGGCCACCAGGGTGCCGTGTTCGGCCATCTCCCCGACCGGTTCGGTGCCGGACTCGTTGCCCGCTCCGGAGACGTCGATGCCCCCGGCCACCTGGCCGCTCAGGTCGGGATGCTCCGCGTCGATGCCGGTGTCGATCACCGCGACCGTGACGCCCTCGCCCTGGCTGGTCCCCCACGCGTCGCGGAAGCCGTACTCCTCGAGCCAGTACTGCCGGTCCCGCCATTCATCCGCGGAGGCGGCGGGCAAGGCCAGCCAGCCCGCTGCACCGGGCGCGCCGGATGCTCCGGGGTCGGTCCAGCCGGCGGCCGGAGGCGGCAAGAGCACTGGTCCGGCGACGAGGGCGGCGGTGAGCACGGGGACCGCCAGCACGGTGGCCAGGGGCACTGCAGTCAGGCGGGAGGGGCGGGACGGTCGGCCGCCGAGGAGTGGGCCCCTCCCCCACTGTCCGGACCGGCAGCCGCTCATGCTGTCTGGGACAGGGCGATCCCGTCCAGGATGTCGTGCTCGGACGCGATGGCCGTGGTGACCGCACCATGGCCGGCCCGCGCCACCCGGCGCAGGATCATCGACCAGATGAGGGCGCCCGCGCCGATCACGTCCACGCGGCCCGGGTGCATGTAGGGCAGTGCGGCTCGTTCGTCACGGGTCGCCGCCAGCAGTCGCCCGGCGGTGTCACCGATGATGTCCACGTCCAGCTCGGTGCCGTGGATGACGCCGGGGTCATAGGCCTCCAGGCCCAGTGCGGCGGCGGTCACCGTGGTCACGGTCCCGGCCACACCGACGACGGCGGCCACCTCCCCCAGAGGGATGCTCGCCTCGGCCTCGTCCAGGGCGTCCTCGATGTCCTGCACCGCTGCCTGGATCTCGGCCTCGGTCGGAGGGTCGGTCCGCAGATGGCGCTCGGTGAACCGGACGCAGCCCATCTTGACGCTGAGGGCGTGGGTGACCTGCGGCCCTGTCCCTCCGGGGCCGGACAGCGTTCCGAGGACGAACTCGGTGGATCCGCCGCCCAGGTCCACCACGAGCACCGGCCCGGCGGCCGCGTGGCTGGAGGCCGCGCCGGCGAAGGACAGCGCCGCCTCCTCGTCCCCCGTGACGATCTCAGGGTCCACGCCCAGGCGTTCGCGGATTCCGGCGGTGAAGTCGGCGGCATTGGCGGCGTCGCGGCTGGCCGAGGTGGCGACGAACCGGACGGAGGTGGCCCCGAGGTCGCGGATGATGGCGGCGTAGTCCTCCGTGGCGGCGAAGGTGCGCTGCATGGCAGACTCGGACAACCGGCCGGTGGCGTCCACTCCTTCGCCCAGCCGGACCACGCGCATCTCGCGATGCAGGTCCACGAGCCGGGGGGCAGCCGTGCTGCCGGTCCCGGCCTGATCTTCCGTCTGGTCTGTCGGAGATTCGAGGCGTGCCACGAGCAGGCGGATGGAGTTGGTCCCGCAATCGATCGCGGCGACGGTCCTGTCCGGGCCGGGGCCGCCGTCGTCGCCCTTCCGGGTGTTGGCTTCGTTGTCCTTGCTGCCTGGCGAACGTGGGGCCGTACCCTGCAGGGGGGTCTGCACGGGATTCCGCTCCCCCGCGAGCCGCTTCACGTGGCGGCTGAGGTCCCTGCTCGGCACGGGTGCCCCGGGATCCCAAGCGCCGGCACACCAGCAGGTCTCCGCGGTCCAGTCATCCCGCATGCGTTCGAGCGCCTCGTCCCCGAGGGGGTTCACACCGGGCCCTGCGGCGAGCGAATGCCCCACCAGGACGTGCAGGCACTTGACCCGTTCGGGCATGCCGCCGGCGGAGATGCCCGAGATCTCGGGAACCTCGTCCGTGCCGGCCACCCGGCCCACCCGGTCACGCTCGGACAGGTAGGCCTCGTGCGCACTCCGGTAGCGGGCGGACAGCTCGTCATCCTGCTGCAGCCGTTCGGACATCTCGGTCATCGCACCGGACGCCTCGAGCCGGGAGACGGCGGCCGTCAAGACCGGGTGGGTCAGGTAGAACGTGGTGGGAAAGGGGATCCCGTTGGACAGGCGGGGAGCGGTGGTGGCCACCAGCGGATTGCCGCACACGCACCGGGCGCCGATCTCGACCACATCACGGGCAGGCCGGTTCAGTTGCAGGCTGATGGTGTCCAAGTCCTGCTGCGTGGGGGTGCGGTCCTGATTCTGCGTCATGGTGATGATCTTGCCTCAGTCGATGCGTTGATGCTGGTGACAAGTGCTCCAGCCTAGTCGGTCCCGGCACGCACCACGGAGTCCAGCAAGGCATCCGCCCACGGCATGTCCTGGTTGACCTCGCTCGGGCTGGCCGGCGGCGGCACGGGGTCCTCCACGGTCTCGTCGCCGCCGATGACCATGTAGGTCTGCTCCCCGGGCATGACGAGGTTGAAACGTTCGCGCGCCTGCTGCTGGATGTAGGCCGGGTCCTCCCAGCGGGCGATCTCGCTCGTGAGGTCCTGCTGCAGCTGCTGCTCGGCGGCGATCTCCTCCTGGACGGCACGGAGCTCGGCCTGCTGGTCCAGGAAGACCCGCAGGGTCGGTGCCAGGAGCACCGCGGCCACGAAGAGCACCACCAGGAAGGCCACGGAGCGGCCGGTGAGGTTGCGGGCTGGGACGGGTTCGACCGGGACCAGGGCCAGGCCCGGCGTGGACACCGCTGTGGCAGCAGAGAAAGCCGGAGTCGATGAGGCACCTGGAGACCGGGTCGACGACGGCGCCGTCGCGGCCCCGCTGGAACGGCCCGGAGCGCGGTCTGGAGTCCAGGCCGGAGTCCTGGCGGAGCTCCGCCCATGGCCACGGGGCACGGAGCGGCGCAACAGGTTGCGGCGTTCATCGGCCCGGCGCTGCCCGGGAGTCGGTTCCGGAGACGGGCCGGCCACGGTGTCTGCCGGATCCGCGGCGTCGTCCAGGATGGGCCCGGATCCGTCCGAGGCCTCCGCGTCGGGGGACGCCGGGGAACCGTTCAGCACCCGGGCGGCGGGCCGCCGGTCGGCAGACGCCGGGTCCACCGGCTCACGGGGTGCGAGAGATGTGACGGGTTCAGGGGATTGGCGCGACGGCGCCGCGTCGAGGGGGATGACCTTCGCGGAGTGGCCGCCCACCAGGTGTGGCGTCGAGCCGGGCCCGGGGGTGCCAGTGCGCTGGGCGGCCCCGGACCCCACCTCGGCCAGCTGCCGTTGGGACGTTTTGGGGACGCGCGGACGACGAGTTGCCACCTGTACCTCCGTGCCCATCCTGAACAGAATTTCTGACGTGAAGCCCGGCCGTCTCCCCCGGGTCCCTCTGACGATAACGGCTGATCCGGCCGGCGTCGGGACAGCGCGCCGAGCGGTTACCCGGGCGTTTGCCGGGCTTTCGCCGTTAAACACCGCAACCCCGCTCCCGGAGGCCCGGGAACGGGGTCGTGGGAGGTTGCGGGTCAGCCGGTCAGGCGCGGGCGGTGAATCGCGGGAAGGCCGAGGTGCCCGCGTAGATCGCGGAGTCGCCCAGTTCCTCCTCGATGCGCAGCAGCTGGTTGTACTTCGCCACCCGGTCCGAGCGCGCCGGGGCACCGGTCTTGATCTGGCCGGCGTTGGTGGCCACGGACAGGTCGGCGATGAAGGTGTCCTCGGTCTCGCCGGAGCGGTGGGAGATCATGCAGTGGAACTGGTGGCGCTGGGCCAGGGAGATCGCGTCAAAGGTCTCGGTCAGGGAGCCGATCTGGTTGACCTTGACCAGCAGAGCGTTGCCCGACTTCTCGTCGATGCCCCGCTGCAGGCGCTCCGGGTTGGTGACGAACAGGTCGTCGCCTACGAGCTGGACCGCGTCTCCCAGCGAGGCGGTGAGCTGCTGCCAGCCCTCCCAGTCGTTCTCGTCCAGCGGGTCCTCGATGGAGATCAGCGGGTAGTTCGCGGCCAGCTCCTCGTAGTACGCGATCATGTCCGCCGCACTCTTCTGCTCACCCTCGAAGGTGTAGGTGGCGTTCGAGCAGAACTCTGAGGACGCCACGTCCAGGGCGAGGGCGATGTCCGTGCCCGGGGTGTAGCCGGCCTGGGTGATGGCCTCGGTGATCAGGTCCAGGGCGGCGCGGTTGGACGGCAGGGACGGGGCGAAACCGCCCTCGTCTCCCAGACCGGTGCCGAGCCCGCGCTCCTGCAGCACCTTCTTGAGCGTGTGATAGACCTCGGCGCCCCAGCGCAGGGCCTCAGAGAAGCTCGGTGCACCGATCGGGGCGACCATGAACTCCTGGATGTCCACGTTCGAGTCGGCGTGGGCGCCGCCGTTGAGGATGTTCATCATCGGCACGGGAAGCACGTGGGCGTTCGGGCCGCCCAGGTACTTGAACAGGGAGAGGTCCGAGGAGGCGGCGGCCGCGTTGGCCACGGCCAGCGAGACGCCGAGGATGGCGTTGGCGCCCAGGGTGCCCTTGTTCTCAGTGCCGTCCAGGTCGATCATCAGGGTGTCGATGAGACGCTGGTCCGTGGCGTCCTCCCCCTCCAGCTCGTCCGCGATGTTCTCGATGACGGCGTTGACGGCACCCAGCACACCCTTGCCGAGATAGCGGCCCTGGTCACCATCGCGGCGTTCGACCGCTTCGAACTCTCCCGTGGAGGCGCCCGAGGGAACGGCGGCGCGGCCGAGGGAGCCATCGGTCAGCAGCACCTCCACCTCAACGGTGGGGTTACCGCGGGAATCGAGGATTTCACGGGCATGGATGGCGTCGATCAGGGCCATGTGCGGTCTCCTTTGAAGACTGTCGGTGGTAGAGCGTCAGAACCGGTGTGGCTTGACGGTCCGGGCGGGCGCCGTGGCGCAGGTTGCGGTACCGCGGGGGCGATGCGGGTTCAGCCTAGCCCGTCGGGTCCGTCCCCGAGAGGTCGTGACGGAGCACGGCCAGGTGTTGCCTCAGCGCTCGCTCGGGATCGAGCCCCGCGGCACGGGAGCGCTGGACCAGCCGGAACAGCTCGGCGCCCAGCTCCGCCTCGTCCTGCAGCACCAGCGGATCCAGGCCCGACGGCGGCGGACCTGGATCCGGCAGCGGGTCCACCGGTTGCCGGGCGGCCCGGTCCACGACCTTCGCGGCGGCTGCCAGGGCGGGCAGGTGGGCGGGGACCTCGGCGAAGGCCGCCGGTGAGGTGGCAGGCGAGACGACGGCACCGGTCGGCGGGTCGGCGCCGGGCTCCTGCCCCGGGAGCCCGGCAATCGTCTCAACTGTCCTGGTTGCGCGCTCCGCCTTCTTGATGCGCTCCCAGTTCTTCTCGATGTCCTCCAGTCTCGCGGCCGCCAGGTCCTTCGGCTCGCGCAGGGACCCGTCGGCATGGAAGACGTGGGGATTTCGGCGGATCATCTTGTCCGTGATGGCCTGGGCCGTGCCGTCGAAGGTGAAGCCACCGGCTCCCTCGGCGATCGCCGCGTGCAGGACGACCTGGAAGAGCACGTCCCCCATCTCCAACCGAAGCTTCTCGTAGGTACCGTCGGCCAGTGCCCCCACAGGCCAGCTGTCCGGTGGCGCGGACTCGATCACCTCGACGGCCTCGTATGCCTCCTCGATCAGGTACTCGGTCAGCACGGCATGGGTCAGCCGCCGCGTCCACGGGCAGTGCTCCCGCAACTGGGCGACCACCCAGACGAGCCGGTCGACCGCGTCGCTCACGCGTCCTCGTCGTCGAGGGCCTCCAGACGCACCGGGCCGTCCCCGGTCCCGCCGCTGGAGATGACCTCGCCCCAGGCCTCGACCAGCAGCTCGGCCAGGGCCTCGCGGTCCTCAAGGGGCAGGAAGGCGGCCTCGGCGGCGTTGAGCTGGAAGTCCAGCAATTCCTCCAGCGAGTAGCTGAACACCTCAGCGATCAGGTACAGCTCGTCGGTGAGGGAGACCCCGCTCATCAGGCGGTTGTCCGGGTTGATGGTCACACGGAACCCCAGTTGGGCCAGCATGTCGATCGGATGCGTGGAGACCGTGCCGCCGTAGGCGGCCACGGCGCCGGTCTGCAGATTCGAGGACGGGCAGATCTCCAGCGCGATGCCGCGGTCACGGACCCAGGCGGCCGTGGAGCCGAGGTCCACGAGGGCGTTGTCCTCGCCGACCTGCTCTCCGTTCTCGTCCACGGCGTTGAACTCCACCGTGATGTCGTCAGCGATCCGCACGCCGTGGCCGAGACGCAGCGCGCGGCCGTTGACCAGGGCGTCGTTGATGGACTCGAGGCCGTCCGACTCACCGGCGTGGACGGTGGCCGGGAAACGCTGGCCGGCCAGCCAGGTGAAGGCCTCGGTGAAGCGTGACGGCGGGAATCCGGCCTCCGGTCCGGCGATGTCGAATCCGACCGCTCCGGCGCCGGCGGAGCCTCCGGATCCGCCGACACCGCGGTGGCGCACGGCCAGCTCGGCGATCTCCTGGGAGCGGTCGTTCTGGCGCATGGCCGTGATGAGCTGGCCGACGCGGATCGGGGCTCCCGCGTCCTCGGCGTTCTCCACACCCTCGTCGAGTCCGGCCTGGACCGCCTCGACGGCCTGGTCCAGGGTCAGTCCCCCGGCCGTGTGCTGTTCGGGGGCCCAGCGGACCTCGGCATAGACGATGCCGTCCTCCACGAGGTCTTCCACGAACTCGCGAGCCACCCGCCGAAGCCCCTCGGCCGTCTGCATGACAGCGATCGTGTGGTCGAAGGTCTCGAGGTAGCGCTCGAGGGTGCCTGAGTTCGCAGACTCGGCGAACCACTCCGCCAACGCATCGGCGGTGTCTACGGGCAGTTCGTGGCCGATCTGGCTGGCGAGGTCGAGGATGGTGGCCGGTCGCAGGCCCCCATCGAGGTGGTCGTGGAGGCTGATCTTGGGCAACGCTGCCAGATCGACGTCGAGGGGCGAGGGGGCGGAGAATTCGATCGCGTCAGTCACATGGCGAGTCTACGGTAGCGGTCTCGGCCCGCAGTCCCCCGCCAGCCGCCTGCTTCCGTTCCGCCAGCCGGAGCAGGATCCTCTTCAGGATGAGGTCCACCAGCCAGCCGACGGCGGCCGCCGCGACCAGCGCCACGATGATCTGCAGCAGCGTGTTGTCCAGCCACCCCGCTGTGGCCCGGGCGATCCCGATCGAGTACGCCGACCAGAGGAACGCGGCGAAGATGTCCAGCAGGGTGAACCTCAGCCGCGGGTACCCGGTGGCCCCGGCGGTGTAGTTCACCGCCACCCGTCCGCCCGGGATGTACCGGGCCGTGCAGATCACCAGCGCGCCGTGTCCGTCCAGGGCGGCACGGGCTGTGGCGACGGCACGGACCACGCTGCGGCTGCGCATCCAGCGGAACCGGGTGATCCCGATCCCCCGGCCGAGGGCATAGGCGATCTGGTCCCCGGTGATCGCCCCGAGGGCACCGATCAACCAGACCCACCACAGGGAGACGGTGTCCCCGGTTCCGGAGATGGAGGCCAGTGCCACCAGCACGGACTCCGAGGGCACCACGGGGAAGAAGCCGTCGATCGTGCACAGCAGGTAGACCGCGAGCAGGATCCACCACTGCCCGGCGGCATGGAGGACCACGTCTTCGATCATCTGGAGCACCCGTTCAGCCTAGGCGACCGGAAGGCCCGGGACCGCACTTTTCGCGGCGGATCCGGGCCTTCTCAGGGCTGGTTCAGGGTTGTCTTCAGGGTCGTCTGCAGGGCGGTCCGGGAACGGCTTCAGTCTGGGCTGGGGCAGCCACGGGGACGACGAGGATGAAGGGAACGCAAGGGAGGCAGCCGAAGCGGCGCTGTCAGTCGATCCGGTCGATGATGAGCGGGCGCGGCACGAACGAACCGGCCTCCGCCGATCCCGCCGGGGCGATGGAGTGGCAACCCTCGAGCGCAGACAGGGCCCGGTCGAATTGCTCCGGTGTGTCCGTCAGCAGGGTGAAGAGGGGCTGTCCGGCCTGCACGGTGTCCCCCGGCTTGGCGTGCAGTCGCACTCCGGCCGCGTCCTGGACCGGGTCCTCCTTGCGGGCCCGGCCGGCGCCGAGGCGCCAGGCCGCCAGGCCCACGGACATGGCGTCCAGGCGGGTCAGCACGCCCGACTCGCCGGCAGTGACCACGTGGGATTCCCGTGCGCTCGCCATCGGGGCGTCGGGGTCCCCGCCCTGGGAGGCGATCATCCGGCGCCACACGTCCATGGCCCGCCCGTCGGCCAAGGCCTCGGCCGGGTCCACCCCGGTGACCCCGGCACCGGCCAGCATGCGCCGGGCCAGCTCCACGGTCAGTTCCACGACGTCGGCCGGTCCCCCGCCGGCGAGGACCTCCACCGACTCAGCGACCTCGATGGCGTTGCCGGCGGTCAGGCCGAGCGGGGTGTCCATGTCCGTCAGCAGGGCGGAGGTGTTCACACCGGCATCCCGGCCCAGGTCCACCATGGTCCGGGCGAGTTCGAGGGCGTCGGATTCGGTCTTCATGAAGGCACCGGAGCCGCACTTAACGTCCAGCACCAGGGTGCCCGTACCCTCGGCGATCTTCTTGGACATGATCGAGGAGGCGATCAACGGGATGGCCTCCACGGTGCCGGTGACGTCACGCAACGCGTAGAGCTTCTTGTCCGCGGGTGCCAGCCCCGAGCCGGCGGCGCAGATAACGGCACCCAGGGAGGAGAGCTGGTCCAGCATGGCCTCGTTGGACAGGTTGGCCTGCCAGCCGGGGATGGCCTCGAGCTTGTCCAGGGTGCCGCCGGTGTGGCCGAGACCACGGCCGGACAACTGGGGTACGGCCACTCCGTACACCGCGACAAGCGGTGCCAGCGGAAGGGTGATCTTGTCCCCCACGCCACCGGTGCTGTGTTTGTCCGCGGTCGGCTTGACGCCGCCGTCGGGCCCGCGCAGCTGTGAGAAGTCCATTCGCTCCCCCGAGGCGATCATCGCGTTCGTCCAGCGGGCAATCTCCGGCCGGTCCATGCCATTGAGCAGGATGGCCATGGCCAGCGCGGACATCTGCTCGTCCGCCACCACACCGCGGGTGTAGGCATCCACGATCCAGTCGATCTGCCCGTCCGAGAGCTGTTGGCGATCCCGCTTGGCCCGGATCACCTCGATCGCGTCGAACGGCTCGGCGCGGTGGCCGGTCTGGAGGCCGGATGAGGACGCGGAGGCCGAGGTGGAGGTGTGCTGCGGGGTCATCGAGTCACTCCAGGGTTGTCGGTCGAAGCCGTGTTGTCACTGAGGTGCCTCATGTCGGCCGGGCCGAAGGCCAGCGGCAGGACCTCTTCCATGGTCAGTTCGCCGTCCGGCCCCATGAGGCGCATGCCCGGGGCGTGGAACTCATAGAGCAGCTGGCGGCAACGGCCGCACGGCATGAGGACCTCACCGTTGCCGTCCACGCAGTAGAACGCCACGATCCTGCCGCCCCCGCTCATCTGCAGATTGGACACCAGGGAGCACTCGGCGCAGAGCGTGAGGCCCAGGGAGGCGTTCTCGATGTTGCAGCCGGCCACCACGCGGCCGTCCTCCACCAGGGCGGCGGCACCCACGGGGAAACGTGAGTACGGCACGTAGGCGCGGGTCATCGCGGCGCGGGCGGCTGATTCCAGGCGCTTCCAGTCGATACCGGATCCGATGCCGGTGATGCGCGGCAGGGATGCGGTCAGCGGGATGTCGTCCTCAAACGGGTCGCTGGACGCACCGCTGGATCCGTGGTCGTGGTGTTCCACGCGCACTCCTTCACTCTTCCTTGGCTGTTCCAGGCTGGTCCTGGTCGTTGCTCGTCGTTCCTGGCCGTGCCGGGCAGTTCCTGTCTGCACCCGGTCAGTCCTTCACTCCTTCACATAGGGCGACCCGGCGGCCGCAGGGCCGCGGGATCTGCCGACCAGGCCGGCCACCACCAAGACGGTGACGAGGTAGGGCAGCATCGCCATGAACTGGCTGGGGACCGGTGTGCCCAGGATGGCCAAAACGTACTGCATGTTGGTGGTGAACCCGAACAGGAGCGCCGCGAAGAAGGCCCCGATCGGGTTCCAGCGGCCGAAGATCACGGCGGCGAGGGCGATGAACCCCTGGCCAGCGGTCATCTCCTTCGAGAACGATGAGGAGGACACGAGCGTGAAGAAGGCGCCGCCCATGCCGGCGACAGCACCGCCGAGCAGCACATTGATGTACCGGGTGCGGATCACGTTGATGCCCACGGTGTCCGCGGCCTTGGGGTGTTCGCCGACGGCCCGCACGCGCAGGCCCCACTTGGTGTGGAACAGGCCGATGTACAGGGCGATGACGATCAGGTACATGCCGTAGCCCAGGATCGTCTGGTCGAAGAGGATGGGGCCGATGATCGGGATGTCCGCCAACAACGGGATCCGGATGCTCGGGAAATGCGGCGGGGAGTTCAACGCCGAGGAGTTCGAGGACAGCACGGTACTGAACAGGAAGCTGGTCAGGCCGGCCACCAGGACGTTGAGCACCACGCCGACGATGATCTGGTTGACCAGGTAACGGATGGCGAACACCGCCAGCAGCACGGAGACCAGCACACCGGCCACGACGGCGGCCACGAGACCCGCCCAGACCGACCCGGTCACCGAGCCGGTCACGGCGGCCGTGAAGGCACCCGCCAGCAGCTGGCCCTCGATGGCGATGTTCACGACGCCGGCCCGTTCGGAGAGCACACCGGCCATGGAACCGAAGATCAGCGGGATCGCCAGGGTCACAGAGCCGGCGATGAGGCCCGTGAGGAACACCGTGGTGGTGTTGGCCGCGCCGACCACCCACACCAGGAATCCGGCCACGAACAGGGCCGCGAAGACGGCGGAGACCCAGCCGCTGACCGTGCCGGAGCGGCGGACCTGCAGGAAGCCCCACACGGCGAGGGCGGCGAGCAGGAAGGTGATCGTCCAGCCGGCGGCAATGGTCGGGACCACGATGTCCGGGATGTGGATGGCATCGGCATCGGTGGAGATGCGGAACGTGGCCGACTTTCCCGAGGCGGTCAGCGCGAAGATTGCCAGGGAGACCGCCGCCAGCACCGCGAGCGCGATCGGCGTGGTCCAGTGCCGGACGATGTCCGTGGTGGGCTTCTCCGCCGTCGGAACGGAGGCAGTGGAACCGCCGGGGCCGGCCGGGCCGCTGGGAACGGTCGCGGTGGTGCTCATCGCTGGTCGCCTTCCGCCGGGGTGGGGGTACTGGGATCTGTTGCGGCCGGTTCAGGGCATCCCGCGTCTCCGGCTGCCACCCCCACGGCATCGCCGATGGTAGCGGAGTCGGCCGGGGCGGCGTGGCCGTCCGCGGACGCGGTGGTCGCCGCGACGGCGCCGGCGAGGGCCGGCTGGGTGACCGGGTCCGCCGTCGCGCGGGCCTGCAGGGCACCGGGTGCCGGCAGCCGGAAGATCATCCGCACCAGCGGCGGCGCGGCGATGAACAGCACGATCAGCGACTGGATGATGAGCACGATGTCGATCGGCACCCCGGTCTCGGTCTGCATCGTCACGCCACCGGCACGCAGCGCGCCGAACAGCAGCCCGGCCGCGAACACCCCCCACGGGTTGGAACGGCCGAGCAGGGCGACGGTGATGGCGTCGAAGCCGAAGGATCCGGCGACATCCGTGTTGAGCATCTTCTCCGTGCCGGCCACCTGGCTCATGCCGGCCAGGCCGGCCAGACCGCCCGAGATCGCCATGGCGACCACGTACATGCGCTTCACGGACACGCCTGCGGTCCGGGCGGCGTCGGGATTGGCACCCACGGCACGCAGCTGGAAGCCGACGGACGAACGCTTCATGAGCCACCAGGCGAACACGGTGGCCACGACGGCCACGACGAAGCCCCAGTTCAGGCGGAAGCTGTCACCGAACAGCAGCGGGAAGACCGCCGTCGACGGCAGGAAATCGGAGACTGGGTTGGTGGAGCCCTCCCGCTGGAGGACGGGTGTGTACAGGAAGTACGTGACCAGATGGATGGCCACGTAGTTGAGCATGATGGTCAGGATGACCTCGTGGGCACCGGTGAGGGCCTTGAGGAAGCCGACCACGGCACCCCACAGGGCACCGCCGAGGACGCCCATGATCAGGACCAGCAACAGGTGCAGGCCCGCCGGCAGCTGCAGATGGACGCCGAACCAGGTGGCGAACATGGCACCGAAGATCATCTGGCCCTGGCCGCCGATGTTGAACAGTCCGGAGCGGAACGAGATGGCGATGCCGAGCGAGATGATGATCAGCGGCGTGGCCACGGTCAGCGATTCCATCAGAGGGTAGATGCCCTCGCTGAAGGTGTCCCCGCGGTAGTTGAAGATCGCGCCGCGGAACAGGGCGGCGTAGGCGGAGGCCACGGCCGACCAGGCGGCGGCAAGGGTGTCCAGGGGGCGGCTGAAGAAGTAGCCTGCCGCCTCGAGGACGTCCTCGTCCGTCAGGATGATCAGCAAGCCGCTGATGACCAGGGACAGGATGATCGCCAGGACGGTGACGGTGCCGTTGCCGGACAGGACGTCCCGCAACGAGAACCCGTTCGGGGTACCGCCCTTGCGGCCCGATCCGGCGGTCCCGGGGCCGGGCGTGGACGCCGGGGTGCTCTCGCTGGTCACGGCGCTCATGCCGTTGCTCCCTTCGGGGTGGTTTCCGGTGCGGTACCAGGGGTGATGCCGGCCATCATGAGACCCAGATCGTCCCGCGAGGTGTCCCCTGGGACGATTCCGATGATCCGGCCGTGGTACATCACGGCGATGCGGTCGGCCAGGTCGAGGACCTCGTCGAGCTCCGTGGAGACGATCATCACCGGGGTGCCCGAGTCCCGTTCACGGATGATGCGGTCGTGCAGGAACTCGATGGAGCCGACGTCGACCCCGCGGGTGGGCTGGGAGGCGATGAAGAGCTTGAGGTCCCCCACCAGTTCCCGGGCCATGACGACCTTCTGCTGGTTGCCGCCGGACAGGGTGCCGACGGGGAGGTCCACGCCCTGGGTGCGGACATCGAATTCCGCGATGCGCTGCTCCGCCAGGGACCGGATGGCCGCCAGGCTCAGCTGGAAGCGATTGCCGACGGGGGCCCGGTCGAAACGGTTCAGGACGAGGTTCTCCGCCACGGAGAAGGATCCCACCAGGCCGTCGGTGGAGCGGTCCTCCGGCACATACCCGACTCCGGCCCGGATGACCTGCTTGGTGGTGCGGCCGAGGATCTCTTCGCCGTCCAGGCGGATGGACCCCTGCGCCTTCTGCAAGCCCATGATGGCCTCGGTGAGCTCGGTCTGCCCGTTGCCCTGCACTCCGGCCACGGCCAGGATCTCGCCCTGACGGATGCCGAAGGACACGCGGTCCACCAACCGGACGCCCTCCGGGCTCAGGACGGTCAGGTCGGACACCGTGAAAGCCTCCTCACCCAGCTGCGGGGCGGACTTCGTGGTGTTCAACCCCACGGCGCGGCCGACCATGAGGGCGGCCAGTTCGGACTGGTCCGCGTCCGGGTCCGCGGTGCCGACCATCCTGCCGCGGCGCAGCACGCTGATCACGGTGGAGATCGCCTTGACCTCGCGCAGCTTGTGGGAGATGAACACCACGGCGGTGCCGTTGTCCCGCAGACGGCGGATGATGTCCAGCAGCTCGTCGGTCTCCTGGGGCGTGAGCACGGCGGTGGGCTCGTCCAGAATCAGCACGCGGGCCTCGCGTACGAGCGCCTTGATGATCTCCACCCGCTGCTGGACGCCCACGGGAAGGTCCTCGATGCGGGCGTCCGGGTCCACGTGGAAGCCATACTCATCGGAGATCTCCCGGATCTTCCGGCGGGTCGACTCGAGATCCAGGATTCCGGCGGCCCGCGTATGCTCATCGCCCAGTGCCACGTTCTCCGCCACCGTGAACACGGGGATCAGCATGAAGTGCTGGTGCACCATGCCGATGCCAGCCCTCATGGCCTCACCGGGACCGCTGAACCGCACGGGCCGGCCGTCCACCAGGATCTCGCCGGCGGTCGGCTCATAGAGGCCGAACAGGACGTTCATCAGGGTGGACTTGCCCGCCCCGTTCTCCCCCAACAGGGAGTGGACCTGGCCGGACTCCACCGTCAGGTCGATCGAGTCATTGGCCGTGAAGGCCCCGAATTTCTTGGTGATGCCGCGTAATTCGAGTTTCACCGTGCTCCAGCCATTCTGGCCCGGGACAGGCCATCGCTTCGGAAAGTTGTCATTCCATCCATGATGCTTCGCTCCCAGGGAGTCTCACAGGACATCATCCAGGGTATTTTCCGGCGGACATGACGGTGGGGCGGCCCGCAGGCCGCCCCACCGCATGGGCCACCGTGGTGATCAGACCTCCGGCGAGTAGTCCGAGTCGACCTCGACGGAGCCGTCGATGATGCCGGCCTTGATTTCCTCGAGCTCGGCCTTCAACTCATCGGAGACCTCGGCGTCGAAGTCATGGAACGGGGCCAGATCCACGCCGCCGTTCTCCAGCGTGCCCACGTAGGGCTCACCGTCGAACTCGTCCGCCAGGTCGGTCTCGATGACGTCCTTCACGGCCTGGCCCATCAGCTTCACCACGGAGGTGAGGATGATCTCGCCCTGATCGGTGGTCTCGTAGCCGTCGGAGTCGACCCAGATGACCTTCGCCTCCTTGCCGCCGGCATTCGCCTCGGTCACAGCATCCAGGGTGCCCAGGCCCACCGGCCCGGCCACGGGCATGATGATGTCCGCGCCCTCGTTGATGAAGTTGGTGGTATTGGTCTTGCCGGCGGCCTGGTTCTCGAAGTCGCCGGTGAAGGAACCGGTCTTGGCCTCGCGGTTCCAGCCCAGCACCTCGACCTCGGCGTCCTTCTGCTCGTTGTAGTACTCCACGCCGGCGGCGAAGCCGTCCATGAAGATGGTCACGGTCGGGATCTCCGCGCCGCCGTAGGTGGCGACCTTACCCGTCTCGCTGGTGCCGGCGGCGAGATAGCCGGCCATGAAGGAGCCCTGCGCCGTGTCATAGATCAGGCGCTTGACGTTCTCGGAGAAGTCCGGGTCCGTGACGTCCACACCGATGAAGTGGGTCTCGGGGTTCTCCTCGGCGATGGGCTTCATCGCATCACCGAGCAGGAAGCCGACGCCGACGATCATGTCGCAATTCTGGAGCATGGAGTTGACATTGGGCGTGTACTCGGAGGGGCTGTTGGATTCCGCCTGCTGTGTTTCGATGCCGAAGGACTCGGCCGCAGCCATCAGGCCCTCGTGGGAGGACTGGTTGAAGGAGCGGTCGTCGAACCCGCCGGCATCCGAGACGATGCAGCCGGTGTAGTCGGAGTTGTCTGTGCCCACGGCTGGGGCGTCAGATGCCGAGGCAGTCCCCTCGGCGGCCTCCTCGGGTGCGGCGCCGCAGCCGGCCAGTAGAAGTCCGGACATGCCGAGCATGGCGACCGGCAGGAGTGCCTTACGAGACAGGGGGGATGCAATGCCCATGGTGATCCTTAGGTGCGAGAGTGTGGGGCTGGAGCGTGGGACTCCGGCCGCGAGCCGGTGATCTCGGCCCAGGTCCGGACGGGTCAAGATCGATCCGTTCCACGGGTGTCCGCGCCCTTCAGACGGACAGTTACCCGGGAGTTTACCCAAAGTTGGCAAGAACCGCTTCAGAGGTGCGCTACGTTTTCGCAACGACTGCATCACCTGGTCAGTCCAGCCTTCGGGTCCTACTGGACGCCGGACAGGGCCCGCAGTGCCGCGGCCGTGAAGATGCGCATTCCGATACCGATGGCGCGCTCGTCCGGCGCGAAGTCGCCCATGTGCAGGTCGTAGACCGGGCCGCCCGGGGTCCGCGTTCCCAGACGCAGCATGGCCCCCGGGACCAACTGGGTCATCCAGGCGAAGTCCTCCCCGCCCATGGACTGAGGGGTCAGCTGGATGGCCCGGGACCCGAGCTCATAGCGGGCCGCGTCCTCGATGAGGTCGGTCTCGGCCTCCGTGTTGACCACCGGGGGAACCCCGCGAATGTGTTCGAGGTGGACCTTCACTCCGAAGGGCTGGGCGATCTGCTGGACCACGTCGTCCAGCAGGTCCCCGGCCGATTCCCACACCTCGGCATCGAGGCAGCGCATGGTGCCGGCGAGGTACCCGGACCCAGGGATGGCGTTGGGCGCCGCCCCCGCATTGATCTGGCCCCACACCACAGAGACGGCCGAGCGGACGTCGATCCGCCGGTTCAGCACCGCCGGGACCTGGACGGCGATCGTGGACAACGCGTAGACGAGGTCCTCGGTCAGGTGCGGCCGGGAGGTGTGACCGCCGCGGCCGGACAGGCTGATCTTGATGGTGTCGGCCGCCGAGGTGATGGCGCCGATCCGCGTGCCGATCGTGCCGACGTCGAACCGGGGTTCGCAGTGGGCCGCCAGGATCCGCGGGATCCCCTCCAGCGTGCCCTGTCGGATCACGGACAGGGAGCCACCGGGCAACCGCTCCTCGGCAGGCTGGAAGATGATGCGGATGCGGCCGGTCAGGCCCTGGGAACCTCCCAGTGCGTCGAGCTCCGGCTGGCCGAGGTCCGCGGCCGTGCGCGTGACCACGCGGTGCAGGGCGAGCGCGGTGCCGACCATGACGGACGTATGGACGTCATGCCCGCACGCATGTGCGACGCCCGGATTGCGGGAAGCGTAGTCCAGGCCGGTCTGCTCGGAGAGGGGAAGCGCATCGATGTCCGCACGCAGGCCCAGCACGATCGGCCCCTCACCGATGTCCACGTAGGCGCCGGTGTCGTCGAGCTTGACCGGTGAGAGCCCGGCCTTGGTCAGGGTGTGCAGGATCCGTTCCGTGGTCCGGTGCTCGTCATAGGACAGTTCCGGATGCGCGTGGAGGTCTCGGCGGAACGCCACGACCGAGGGCTCGAGTTCTTGGACCAGCGGGGTCACCCGCGGCAGTCCGGGATCGTCGAGGACGGGACGGGCGCCGGTGGAACGCTGGCTGTCGTTCATCCCAGTGATGCTACCGGGGCTCCACAGGCTCAGAGGACGTCGTCGTCGCCGTGGGCCTTGAGGGACTCGACGGCCTGCTTGACGGACTGGGCATGCTCCGTCGTCGTGACCAACAGTGCGTCCGGGGTGTCCACGACCACGATGTCCTCGACACCGATCAGGGCGATCACCCGCGCCGTGTCCGTGACCACCACACCGGAGGCCTTGGACGAGTACACCCGCGGCGTCTCACCGATCACGGTGATACCAGAGGCACGCTTGGCCGGGTTCAGCCGGGCGATCGCGGCGAAATCGCCCACATCGTCCCACGTGAACCCACCCGGGATCACAGCCACGTCCCCCGCCGCGGCAGCGGGCTCCGCCACCGCATAGTCCACCGCGGTCTTCTTCAGCCCGGGCCAGACCCGGGCCATCGTCTCCGCCTGGGCCGGCGTGCCCCAAGCCTTCGCGATCTCCACCACGCCGGCATGCAGCTCCGGCTCATGGGCAGCCAGGTGATGCAGCATCAAGGACACCGGGGCCACGAACATGCCCGCGTTCCACAGGTACTCGCCCGAGGCGACGTACTCCTGGGCCACAGCCTCGGCCGGCTTCTCCACGAACGCGGCCACGTCCTTGGCGTGGGGCGCGCCCTTCACGGTCAGAGCCTCGCCCTGCCGGATGTAACCGAACCCCGTGGCCGGATGCGTCGGCCTGATGCCGATGGTCACGATCTTGCCGGTGGCCGCGGTGGCGACCGCTTCCGCCACCGCCTCCTGGAACTCCTCCACTGGGCCGATCACCTGGTCAGCGGCGAAGGAGCCCATGATGGTCTCCGGATCCCGCTCGAACAGAATGGCCGCGGCCAGCCCGATGGCCGCCGCCGAGTCCTTCGGCTCGGGCTCGAGCACAGTGTCCTCGGAGGCCAGGTCCGGCAGCTGCTCCCGCACGGCGCCCTCATGGGCCTCGCCGGTGACCACCATGACCCGGTCCCCGGCCAGCGCCGCCAGGCGATCATAGGTCGCCCGGATCAGGGTCTGCCCCGAGCCGGTCAGGTCGTGCAGGAACTTCGGCGCGGCCGCCCGCGAGAGCGGCCACAGCCGTGTCCCCACACCACCGGCGGGAATCACTCCATAGAAGCGGTCCAGTCCCGGGGTGTCAGAGAGGTCCACGGCGGCAAGGCCATCCAGTTCAGGGTCAGTCGTCACACCGGACAGCATAGGTGACCCCCGTACCGCAGCCCGGGTCCGCCCCGCCCTCGTGACCCGTGCCACACCGGGAACCAGGGCGGTCAACAATAGGGAACATAACGTCAATAAGTACTAGTCTGTCGTGGAGGAATGCACTCGCACCGGCGTTCCCTTTGTGCCCATCGGACGTGGCACAGGCGCCCTTGCAATCCCTGGGAGGTATAACAGTGTCTACTGCGACATCAGCGCAGGCCCCGGCGAAGTCCGGCCGTGGGACCCTCTATCGCGGCAACGAAGGTCAGTGGTCGTGGGTGATCCACCGGATCACCGGCGTGGCCATCTTCTTCTTCCTGCTGGTCCACGTGCTGGACACCTCACTGGTGAGGGTCTCACCGGAGGCCTACAACGCGGTGCTCGGCACCTACAAGAACCCGCTGATGGCCGTCGGAGAGGTCGGCCTCGTGGCGGCCATCGTCTTCCACGCCTTCAACGGCCTGCGGATCATCCTGGTCGACTTCTGGAAGGGCGGGACCAAGCACCACAAGAAGATGCTGTGGGCCGTGGTCGTCCTCTCTGTCGTCACCGTTGGCGCGTTCGCCATCCGCCACCTGATGCTTGCCCTCGGAGGTCACTGAGCCATGAGCGCCACCGCTGAACCCACGATCGCAGCCCCCCGCACGGGGCGCATCGACCCGAAGTACACCCGGGACAAGACCAAGAGCGGCAACTTCGAGATGCTCGCCTGGCTGTTCATGCGCCTGTCCGGCGTGGTCCTGGTCGTGCTGATCTTCGTCCACCTCTTCTCCAACCTCATGGTCGGGGACGGCATCAACGGCCTGGACTTCGGCTTCGTCGCCGGAAAGTGGGCCGATCCGTTCTGGCAGTTCTGGGACCTGGCCCTGTTGTGGCTGGCCATGCTGCACGGCACCAATGGCGTCCGGACCATCATCAACGACTACGCCGAGCGTGACGGCGTGCGGTTCTGGCTGAAGATGGTCCTCTACTCGGCGACCACCGTCATCATCGTGCTCGGCACCCTGGTGATCTTCACCTTCGAACCGTGCCTCGTCGGCGCCGACGGAATGCTCCTGGAGTCCACTCCCGCGTTCTGCGAGACCCTCTGACGCCCTGACGCACCCCACTGAACCCCCGAGATTTCTCGAGCAGAAGGAACTCAACGAATGCAGGTACACAAGTACGACGTCGTGATTGTCGGTGCCGGCGGCGCCGGCATGCGCGCGGCGATCGAATCCGGTCAGCGCGCCCGCACAGCGGTGCTGACCAAGCTCTACCCCACCCGTTCGCACACGGGTGCGGCCCAGGGCGGCATGTGTGCTGCCCTGGCCAATGTCGAAGAGGACAACTGGGAGTGGCACACCTTTGACACCGTCAAGGGCGGCGACTACCTGGTGGACCAGGACGCCGCCGAGGTCATGGCCAAGGAGGCCATCGACGCGGTGCTCGACCTGGAGAAGATGGGCCTGCCCTTCAACCGCACCCCGGAGGGCCGGATCGATCAGCGTCGCTTCGGCGGGCACACGCGCGACCACGGCAAGGCCCCGGTCCGCCGCGCCTGCTATGCCGCCGACCGCACCGGCCACATGATCCTCCAGACGCTCTACCAGAACTGCGTCAAGCATGACGTCGAGTTCTACAACGAGTTCTACGTCCTGGACGTGTTGATGGTGGACGAGCCGGGCACCCGCCCGGACGGGACGCCTTTCACGCAGAAGCGCGTGGCCGGCGTCGTGTCCTACGAACTGGCCACCGGCGAACTGCATGTCTTCCAGGCCAAGTCCGTGGTCTTCGCCACCGGCGGCGCGGGCAAGGTCTTCAAGACCACCTCCAACGCCCACACCCTGACCGGTGACGGCATGGCCATCGCCTACCGCAACGGCCTGCCGCTGGAGGACATGGAGTTCATCCAGTTCCACCCGACCGGCCTGGCCGGCCTGGGCATCCTACTGTCCGAGGCAGCGCGCGGCGAGGGCGGCATCCTCCGCAACGCGGACGGTGAGCGCTTCATGGAGCGCTACGCCCCGACCATCAAGGACCTCGCGCCGCGTGACATCGTGGCCCGTTCCATGGCCGAGGAAGTCCGCCAGGGCCGCGGCTGTGGCCCGAACAAGGACTACGTCCTGCTCGACCTGACCCACCTGGAGCCGGCTCACATCGACGCCAAGCTCCCGGACATCACCGAGTTCGCCCGCACCTACCTCGGGGTGGAGCCCTACACCGAGCCGGTGCCGGTCTTCCCGACCTGCCACTACGTGATGGGCGGCATCCCGACCAACATCAAGGCCGAGGTCCTCCAGGACAACGACACCGTGGTCCCGGGCCTGTACGCCGCCGGCGAGGTCGCCTGCGTGTCCGTGCACGGGTCCAACCGTCTGGGCACCAACTCCCTGCTGGACATCAACGTCTTCGGCCGCCGTGCCGGCATCTACGCCGCCGAGTACGCCGCCACCGCCGATTTCGTGGAGCTGCCGGAGAACGGCGAGGCACCGACGGTCGAGCACATCGAAAACCTGCGCTCCGCCACCGGCACCGAGCGTGTGGCCGAGCTTCGGACCCGTCTTCAGGACG
Organism: Citricoccus alkalitolerans; assembly: GCF_039528175.1. Taxonomy (NCBI): domain Bacteria; kingdom Bacillati; phylum Actinomycetota; class Actinomycetes; order Micrococcales; family Micrococcaceae; genus Citricoccus; species Citricoccus alkalitolerans. Next base: position 121,112 of record NZ_BAAALH010000001.1, on the reverse strand, counting down.
TCATGGACGCGGACATGCAGGTCTTCCGCACGGACGAGTCCATCCGCCGGGCCCTGGCCGAGATCGAATCCCTGCGCGAGCGCTACGAGAACGTCTCCGTGCAGGACAAGGGCAAGCGGTTCAACCTGGACCTCTTGGAGGGCCTGGAGCTGGGCTACCTGCTGGACATGGCCGAGGCCATGACGGTGGCCGCCCTGCACCGCAAGGAATCCCGCGGCGGCCACTACCGCGAGGACTACCCCGACCGTGATGACGCGAACTGGATGGCGCATTCCATGCTCTACCGCGACCCCGACTCCGAGATGGAGGGCGTCAAGGGCATCCGTTCCGAGACCAAGCCGGTTGTTGTCACCCGTTACCAGCCGATGGAGCGTAAGTACTGATGAGCACCACGATCAACGAACCCGCAGAAGGACCCTCGAAGGTCGATCTCGGCGCCCAGGGCGGCGGAGCCGGTGAGATCCCGAGCTTCGACGTCACCCTCAAGGTCCGCCGCTTCCTGCCCGAGACCTTCGAGGACGCCTACTGGGACGAATGGACCGTCACCATGTACGGCACCGACCGCGTGCTGGACGCCCTGCACAAGGTCAAGTGGGACATCGACGGCACCCTGTCCTTCCGTCGATCCTGCGCGCACGGCGTGTGCGGCTCGGATGCGATGCGCATCAACGGCCGCAACCGCCTGGCCTGCAAGACCCTGCTGAAGGACCTCGACCTGTCCAAGCCCATCCTGGTGGAGCCCATCAAGGGCCTGCCGGTGGAGAAGGACCTGATCGTGGACATGGACCCGTTCTTCCAGTCCTACCGCGAGATCATGCCGTTCCTGGTCAACAAGGGCCCGGAGCCCACCAAGGAGCGCCTGCAGTCCGCCGAGGAGCGTGAGCGGTTCGATGACACCACCAAGTGCATCCTCTGCGCCGCCTGCACCTCGTCCTGCCCGGTGTTCTGGACCGATGGCCAGTACTTCGGTCCGGCCGCGATCGTCAACGCCCACCGCTTCATCTTCGACTCGCGCGACGATGCCGGTGACATGCGTCTGGAGATCCTCAATGACAAGGAAGGCGTGTGGCGCTGCCGCACCACCTTCAACTGCAGCGAGGCGTGCCCGCGCGGCATCCAGGTGACCAAGGCCATCGCCGAGGTCAAGCAGGCCGTGCTGGCCGGAGCCTTCTGATCCGGCCCGCCGTGCCACACCGGGGGTAGCCACCCCCCACCCACGCCGAAGCCCCCGGGATGATTCCCGGGGGCTTTCGCGTACCTCGCGTAGGGCCCGTCCTTCGATCGGGCGGTGAAACCCGCACGTGCGCAGGGCCCTTAAACGACTTTGCGGGCAACCCCCACCGGTGGGGATTGCCCGCAAAGCCGTTCGAACCGCCGGTCAGCGGCGATTCAGTGGCGGTTCAGCGGCGTGAGTTCACGTAGGCGTTGCTGTCCTTGGAGAACGCGGTGACGAGCCACCAGATGTTCACGAGCACGAAGACCACGGTGATCACCAGGGTGGCGATGCCCAGGCCCGGGGCCGCGGACATCAAGGCGCCGATGCTGACCAGGTTGTAGAGCATGAACAGGGTGCCCACGGCAGCAAACACCGTGCCGAGGATGCGGGCCCAGTTCTTGCCCTTGCGCAGGCCGAAGTACACGAGCAGGTAGACGACGACCGCGATGACCAGGGCGACCACGGCCGTGATCATGACGAATGCCATGCTCATCTCGACGATCTCCTCGAGGTCCTCCTGCGGGATGCCCATGCCCGCCTGGGCGCCCATCTGCTCCTCGAGGTAGGCCTCGTTCCCGACGGAGAGGAAGCTGACGATGGAGGAGATGATGTAGATCGCCAAGGACACCAGCGTCAGCGTCTTCAGCCGGCCCCAGCTCTTGGGCTCGGCCATGGGCTGGCCGGCCTCACCGGGGTTGTAGGTCCCGGTGCCGTACTTGGAACCCTGCTGCTCCGGAGCGGCGTAGGGCTGCTGGGCCGGGGTCCCATAGGGCAGCGGGCCTGGAGCGGCCGGCGGCTGCTGACCGGGCTGCTGCCCCGGCTGCCGGGGTGCCGGGTCGCCCTGGGGCTGTTGCGGGTTGTCGGTCATGAGATGTCCCCTCTCGTTGCGGTGACCGTCGGAGCGGCCACGCTGTTATTCGAACGGTTGGATAGGTTGGGGTAGGCAGCCGGAGGATCTCTCCGGTCGGTGCACTACTCGTACCGCAGTGCCTCGATCGGGTCCTTCTTCGCGGCACGGGCGGCCGGCATGGTGCCGGCCAGGAACGCGATCGCCAGGATCAGGGCGACGATCAGCAGGATGGACACCGGGTCCACGGCATACAGGCTCAGTCCTGCCACACCGCTCAGAGGACCGTTGACCAGGGCGGCATTGCCGATCACGCCCAACAGGACGCCGAGACCCACGCCGATCACGGAACCCATCACGCCGAGCATAACGGCCTCGGTGGAGAAGAGCCCGAAGACCTTCCCACGGCCCATGCCCAGGGCCTTCATGAGGCCGATCTCCCGCGTCCGCTCCTGGACTGACATCAGCAGGGTGTTGACGATGCCGAAGCTGGCGGCCAGCAGGGCGATCAGCGCGAAGCCGTTGAGGACCCAGGTCACCGTGTCGATAATCCCGGTGATGACCCCCAGCTGGTCTTCGAGGGTCAGGCCCATCAGTCCCTCGTCGCTCAGGGACTGCTTGATGGCTGTCTCATTCGCCTCGAGGTTCCCCACGGTGGCCACGGCCTGCACGTAGTTCTTCGGCTGCTCCACGTCCAGGCCGGAGGTCTGCACGTCGTTCAGCTCCTGGTTGAGGGCGCTGGAGGGCATGGGGCTGCCGCCGACTCCGGAGATGGCCTGCTGGGAGACGCCGACGATCTCCGCCTCGACCGTCTGCTCCTGCTGGGCCATGTCCTGGAGCCCGATCGTGACGGTCTGGCCGAGGACCTCGTTCGGGTCCTCGGTGCCGAAGGCCGAGAGCCAGGTCTCCGGAACCGTCAGTTCCATGGCCTGCGGGTCCGGCGTGGTCCCGGCCTCCATCTCCATGCCGGCCGCGTCCGAGGGGAAGCCCAGGGACTGGAGCACGAACTGGTCCCCTTCCGCGGTCTGCAGGTAGTCAGCGGTGACGAAGACGATGGGTTCCACGTCGGTGATCCCGTCGATGCCCTCGATCGTGGCGATGTCGTCCTCGGTCAGCATCGGCATGCCGAACTCGCCGGTGGCGTTGGCCTCCTCCGGGTCGTACTCCTGAGGTTCACCGTTGGTCGGCATCTGCTGGGACGGGTCCATAGCCGGCATGACGTAGATCTGGTTGGTCTGTCCGAATCCGGCCACCATGGAGTCGACGTACTTGTTGATGCCAGCACCCAGACCCGAGGTGAGGGTCAGGGTGAAGGCACCGATGACGATCGCGATGACCGTCAGGAAGGTCCTGGTCTTGGACCGCATGGTGTTGCCCAGCGCCGTCCGGACGACGTCTACATTCCTCATGCCTGCCCCTCCCCGGTCTCGATGCCCGTCTTGGCGTCCTGTCCGGAGGCCGGCTGCTCGTCCACCGGCGCGGGCGCGGCATGTTTGCCGTGTCCGCCCACCTGGTGGGAACCCTCGCGGGAGGCCTGCCCGACGCCGGCCCCGGCGGCCTTGGCCGCCTCGCCCCGGTCGTCGGCGACGATGAGGCCGTCCTGCATCAGCAGGCGGCGGTCGCAGCGGGAGGCCAGGTCGTCGTCGTGCGTGACGACGACCAGGGTGATGCCCCGGTCCCGGTGCAGCCCGAAGAGGATGTCCTCCACGACCTCGCCGGTGGCGGTGTCCAGATTGCCGGTCGGCTCGTCGGCGAAGAGCACGGTCGGCTGGTTGATGAGGGCGCGAGCGATGCAGACGCGCTGTTTCTGCCCACCCGAGAGGTCATTGGCCTTGTTCTTGGCCTTGTCCGCCATCTCCAGCTGCTCCAGGACCTCCATGCCGCGGCGCTTGCGCTCGGAGGCGGAGACACCGGCGATCTTCAACGGCAGGATGACGTTCTCCAGCACCGTCTGGTTGGCATTGAGGAAGAACTGCTGGAACACGAAGCCGAAGGTGTCATTGCGCAGGGCGGAGACCTGGGCTGGCTTCAACTGGCTGACGGGGCGGCCGTGCATGGCCACCACGCCGGAGGTCGGCTCATCGAGCAGGGCCAGCAGGTGCATCAGGGTGGACTTGCCGGAGCCCGACTTGCCGACGATCGCCACCGATTCGCCTTCGTGGATTTCGAAGGTCAGGCCTTTGAGGGCGTCGAAGCGGGATTCTCCTCGCCCATAGACCTTGACCAGGTTCTCGGTCTCGAGAACGGGTGCTGACATGGGGGACCTTTCGTGGTGACTGCCGTCGTGGTGGGTTTCCACGCCAGTATGTCAGGTCCGTCCCGCTGCGGCGGTGCTACAACGAGCAATCGACCGAACTGATGACACGTGTCACGGGTGCCCGTGACACGTCTCAGCGCTCGACCGGCACGCGTCTCAACGGCTGGGCGGCTGGAAGCCCACCTTCTCGTACACGTCGGCCAGCACCGGCCCGGCCACCTCCCGAGCCTTGAGGGCCCCCTGGGACAGCAGGCGATCCAACTCGGCCGGATCGTCCATCAGCTCCAGGGCCCGCGTGCGGATCGGAGCCAGCCGCTCGACGACGGCCTCGGCCAGGTCCACCTTGAGGTGACCGTACATCCTGCCGACGTAGGCCTCCTCGAGCTCCGGGGTCGTCCGGCCGGTGAACGCGGCGAAGATGGACAGCAGGTTGGACACCCCGGGCTTGGCCTCCCGATCGAAGCGGACCTCGGTGCCGTCATCGGTCACGGCGGACTTGATCCGCTTGGCGATGACCTTCGGATCATCGAGGATGTTGATCAGCCCGTTGGGCGACTCGGCCGACTTGGACATCTTGGCCAAGGGGTTCTGCAGGTCGTAGATCCGGGCGCCGTTCTCCGGGTAGAACCCCGAGGGGACGATGAACGTCTCACCATGCCGGGCGTTGAACCGCTGGGCCAGGTCACGCGTGAGCTCCACGTGCTGGCGCTGGTCATCGCCCACGGGGACGCCGTGCGGCTGGTACAGCAGGATGTCCGCGGCCATCAGCATGGGATAGGCCAGGAGCCCGACGCCGGCCGCCTCCGCCCCCTGCCGCGCCGCCTTGTCCTTGAACTGGGTCATCCGCTGGGCTTCGCCCATCCCGGTCATGCACATCAGGATCCAGGCCAGTTGCGCATGCTCGGGCACCTGGGACTGCACGAACAGGGTGGAGCGCTCGGGATCGATCCCCGCCGCGATGTACTGGGCCGCGGTGTTCCGCGTCCGCAGTCGCACGGCCTCCGGGTCCTGCGGGGTGGTGATCGCGTGCAGGTCGGGGATGAAGAAGTAGGCGTCGAAGTCCTCCTGGACCTGCACCCAGTTCACCAGCGCCCCGAGGTAGTTGCCCAGGTGCAGCGAGTCCGCGGAGGGTTGCATGCCGGACAGCACGCGGTGACGGGTGCCGGCTCCGGCCAGGTGGGCCGTCTTCGCGGTGTCCTGGGCCAGGACGTCAGCCGGAGTGGGAATTGCGGTCATCGGGCGATCCTCAGAACTGGTAGTCGACCACGAGGGGCGCGTGGTCGGAGAAGCGGGTGTTCCAGCTGGGGGCTCGGTCCACCACGGCGCCGGTGGCCTTGGCGGCGAGCTCCGGGGTGGCGGCCTGGTAGTCGATCCGCCAGCCCGTGTCGTTGTCGAAGGCCTGGCCGCGCATGGACCACCACGTGTAGGGCCCCTCCACGTCTCCGGCAAGCTGACGGGCCACGTCCACGTAGCCGATCTCCTCGCCGAAGAACCGGTCGAAGTAGGCGCGCTCCTCCGGCAGGAAGCCGGCCTTCTTGGTGTTGCCCTTCCAGTTCTTGATGTCCCGCGTGGTGTGGCCGACGTTGAGGTCACCGGTGAGCACGGCGTAGTCCTTGGTGGCCCTCAGCTCGGGCAGGTGACGGATCATCTCGTCGAGGAAGCGGTACTTGTCGTCCTGCTTGGGCGTGCCGACGTCCCCCGAGTGGACGTAGGCCGAGACCACGGTGAGGGTCTTCCCGTCCGGTGCGGTCAGGTCGGTCTCGATCCACCGGCCGGAGTCGTCGAAGTACGAATCACCGATGCCCACCCGCGTCTGAAGCGGCTCCAAGGTCGTGGCGATGGCGACGCCGGCCCGGCCCTTGGCGGCGGCCTCGGTCTCCACCACGTGCCAGTCCTGACCGGTGATCTCCTCGAGGAGACTCTCCACGATCTCCTTCGGCGCGCGGACCTCCTGCAGGGTCAGAATGTCGATGCCGCGGCCGGCGAACCAGGCGCCCATGCCCTTGCGGTGGGCGGCTCGGATGCCGTTGACGTTCACGGTGGCCAGGCGAAGGGCGCCCTCCGCCTTGGGGGCGTTCGCGTTCGCGTGGACCACGGGTGCGGGCTGGCTGTCGGGCTGGGATGCGGTATCGGCAGAAGTCACGCGTTCCAGCCTATCGCCGATCCGTCCCACCATGGTTTCCGCGGCAGATAGGACGAGTTGCAAGAGTCCGGAGGTCAGGAAGAGATCAAAAGGATCAGTTGATGACTTCCCCGGTGATCGGGCCCTCGGTCCCCGCGGGCCTCGCAGTACCGGACTGGCCGGGCTTGCCTTCGCTGCCTGAGGGCACGGAGGACTCCTTGATCATCTCCCGGGCGTTGGCGGAGGTGATGTGGATGGTCTCCAAGGCGCGCGCGATCATGTCCGTGTCCGAGTCGGCGCCCTTGGACAGCTCTTCGGTGACCACGCGGGTCTGGACTTGAACAATCTTGAAGGAGTGGTCCAGCTTGGTGTCCCGCATCGGGTCGGGCGCGCCGCCCTCAGTCGCTCGCGCCTGGCCCGAGGTGCGGGAGGACGAAGCGGATGAGGGGGCAGACGGGGCGGCCGGAGCCTCCGCCGAACCGACACGCGGTGCGAGAGAGGCGGAGAGGTCCTTCATCCGACGGTCCACCGATCGCGCACCGCGGCGCACGCCGAGGACCACCAGGGCGGCCAGCGCGAGCCAACCAGCCGAGATGGCCACCAGCAGCCAGCCGATCACGTCATTCTGATTGGCCGCGAAGAGCAACGCCACGAGCAGCACGACCACCATGACGGCGAACGTGATGCCACTGCCTTTCGCTCCCCATCCTCTGCCTTTGGCAGCACCGGGACGGCCGGGCTGACGGTCGGTTCCACTCTCCACTGCATCCATGGGGTCGATTATCCCGCATGTGACGGCGCGAGGTGTCCCGGCCGGGTTCTGATCGCCACCGGCTTAGTCTGGATCTCATGTCCCAGTCGCCGCGCCGCACCACCAACGGGGGTCCCCTCTCGCCTCCGGGCAGGTCAGCCGTCCCCGCCGGGCTCTGGAATCAGGGTTTCGTGCTCGCCTGCCTGGCGAACATCATGATGTTCTTCAACGTGCACTTCCTGCTGTCCACCGTGGCGGCCTACACGGTGGCACGGTTCGCCGTGGGCGACACCGTCGGGGGCGCGGTGGCCTCCGTCTTCATCGTGGGCACCCTCATCTCCCGGCTGCTGGCCGGCCCCCTGATCGAGCGCTTCGGCTCCCGCCCCCTGTTGTTGGTGGGGTTCATCGCCTTCATCGTGGCCCCTTTGCTCTACTGGGCCTCCGGTGAGGTCTGGGCACTGTTGCTGGTGCGCGCGGTGCACGGGTTGACCTTCGGCTTCTCCTCGTCCGTCATCGCCGCGGCCGCCGTCAACCGTGTGCCTGGGACGCGGATGTCCGAGGGCACCAGCCACTACTCGTCGTCCACACTGATCGGCGTGGCCGCCGGACCGATGGTCGGCCTGGCCCTGGGCGGCACGGGCTTCGGCACCGTGGCCGTCATCGCCTCGGCCGTCTCCCTGGCCGGCCTCGTCATCGCCCTGTTCATGGACGTGCGCCCCCGCGAGTCGGAGCCTGCCCTGGAGACTCCTGACGTTCCCGAGGTTCCAGCTGTGGTGGAAACCGATGGTGCCACCACTGCTGCCGCCCAGAACCCCAGCGCACCTCCCGAGGCCGCGCGCCCGTGGTGGGCCCGCTACGTGGAACCCGGCGCGGCCCCCACCGCCGCCATCGGGGCCCTCTACTCGCTGGGCTACGCGGGCATCGTGACCTTCCTGGCCACCTTGGTCTCGGAACGCGACTTCGGCACCGTGGCGAGCCTGTTCTTCGCCGTCTACGCCGCCACCGTCCTGGTCTCCCGGATCTTCACGGGACGGCTGATGGACCGCAGGGGCGCCAACATCGTGATGCTCCCGGCGTTCCTGCTCTTCGCGGCCGGATTGGCGACCATCGCCTTGGCAGACACCGTGATGGCCCTCATGGCCGCGGCGGTCCTGGTGGGCCTCGGCTACGGTCAGCTGCAGTCCGCCGGTCAGGTCATCTGTGTGACCCAGGTGCCCCGCGATCGGGCCGGCATGGGCGCCTCCACGTACTTCCTGGGGATCGACGCCGGCATGGGCATCGGCCCTCTGCTCGCCGGCGCGTTGGTCCAGTGGTGGGGCACCACCGGCCTGTACTGGGTCCTGGCCGGGTTCCTGGTGGCGCTGGTCCCTGTCTACTGGCTGGTCCAGGGGCGCCACCTTCAACGGGGGCGGTCTTGACGGCGCAGCACCCCGCGCCGCGGCCCGCCCAGCCGCCCGGCGGGAACAAGATCCTCGTGGTGCTCCTGGTGCCCCTGTTCATGTCCCTCATGAGCGTCAGCGTGGTCAACGTTGCCCTGCCTGCGATCGAGGGCGGCCTGAACGCCAGCTCCGCCGATCTCCAATGGGTCCTGGCCGGCTACGCCCTGTCCTTCGGCGTGGTGCTCGTGGCCGCGGGCCGCGCAGGCGACCTCTGGGGGCGGAAGCCGATCTTCATTGCCGGCATCCTGCTGTTCACCGTGGGATCGCTGGCCTCCGGCCTGTCCGTGGACCCCCTCATGCTCAATCTCTCCCGCGTGGTGACAGGCCTGGGGTCCGGCCTGCTCAATCCCCAGATCATCGGCATCATCCAGAACGTCTTCCACGGCCGGGCCCGCGGGCGCGCCTACGGGCTGTTCGGCACCGTGGTGGGGCTGGGCGTGGCCATCGGACCGACCCTGGGCGGAGTGATCCTCGGAGCCCTCGGCCCCGAGTGGGGATGGCGCACCACCTTCCTGATCAATGTCCCCTTCGGCGTACTGTCCGCCGTCCTCGCCGCCGCCTGGCTCCGCCCACCGGCGCGGATCCGCTCCGAGGAGGCCCGGCGCAGCCTGGGAGCCCTGGACCCCACCGGCGCTGTGCTCCTGGCTGCCGCCGTCGTCTGCCTGATGGTCCCGTTCATCATGCCCGGCACGTGGCTCCTGCTGGCCGCGGCGGCGGTGCTGCTCACGGCCTGGTGGCTGTGGGAGCAGCGCATGAAGAGACGGTTCCCGGCCACCGGACGCGCGCCCATGGTGGACCCTGCGCTGTTCCGCATTCCCTCATTCAGCTACAGCACCGTGGCCACCGCCTTCCTGCTGGGGGCCATGCCCGGGCTGTGGGCCGTCCAGGCCATCGTGACGCAGCAGGGGCTCGGATACTCGGCCCTGGCCGCCGGGATGACCTCGCTGCCCACGGCGCTGGCGGTCATGGTCCTCTCACCGTGGATCGGCAGCCATGTCCACCGCCGCGGGCCGCTCTTCGTGGTGGCCGGCGCCGTCCTGGCCCTCGGTGCGGTGGGACTGGGCATGGTCGCATTCCACCAGATCGCCCTCGGGGCCTGGCCCTTTTGGACCCTCGCCCTCTGCCTCTTCCCCTTCGGGCCGGCTCAGGCCCTGCTGATGACCAGCTCCCAGGTCCTGACCATGCACGAGGTCCCGCCCCGTGCCGCCGGCGCCGCCGGTGGCGTCTCGCAGACGGCCCAGCGGGTGCTGACCGCCACGGGGCTGGCCGCCGTCACCGGAGCGTTCTACGCCTCCCTGGCAGCGTCCGGCACCGGTGCCGCCCAGGGAGGTGCTGATGCCACGGCCGCCGATGCGGCCGCCGTGGCCGTCTCCTATGGAGAGGCCGCTGACACGGCCCTGCTGGTGGTCATGGGGCTCCTGGCAGTGACCCTGGCCGCGGGCGTGCTCGACTACATCCGCCGGTATCGCGGCGGCACCCTGGTCCTCGAGGACTGAGCCCGGGAGCCGAACTCAAGGACTGTGCTCGGAGGCTGACCCAGGCTCGGCTGGGCTCAGTTTCCTGCGGCGACGGCACGCTCGGCCGCCTCGACCACGTTGGCCAGCAGCTCCACCCGGGTCATCGGCCCCACACCGCCGGGATTGGGGGCCATCCAGGACGCCTTCTCGGCCACGGCCGGATCCACGTCACCGGTGATCCGCGCCTTGCCGTCCTCACCGGTGACGCGGGAGACGCCCACGTCCAGCACGACGACGCCCTCCTTGACGTCCTCGGGCTTGACCATGTGGGCCACGCCCGCGGCAGCGATGATGACATCCGCCCGGGCCAGCTCCGCCTTGAGGTCCTTCGTCCCGGTGTGGGCCAGGACCACGGTGGCGTTGACATCCCGGCGGGTCAGCACCAGTCCGGCCGGACGGCCGATCGTCACGCCACGGCCGATGACCAGCACGAGCTTGCCGGCCAGTTCGATCCCGTAGTGCTTCAGCAGTTCCACGCAGCCCTTCGGCGTGCACGGCAACGGGGAGGTGAGTTCGCCTCCCACGGAGGCGACCAGCCGGCCCAGGTTCATCGGGTGCAGACCATCGGCATCCTTGTCCGGATCCATGGCCTCCAGGATCCGGTCCGTGTCGATGTGCTTCGGCAGGGGCAACTGCACGATGTACCCGGTGCACTCGTCATTGGCGTTCAGCTCCTCCACCACCGCGAGGAGCTCCTCCTCCGTGGTGGAGTCGGGCAGATCACGGCGGATGGAGTTGATCCCCACCTCGGCGCAGTCTCGGTGTTTGCCGGCCACGTAGGACTGGGAACCGGGATCCTCCCCCACCAGGACGGTTCCCAACCCGGGCACCACACCCTGGCCACGGAGTACTTCGACGCGTTCGGTGAGTTCCTTCTTGATGGCGGCGGCAGTGGCGCGGCCATCAAGCTTCTGTGCGGTCATGGCGGTTCACGCTTCCTTGCGGGGGTCGACCAAAATGAATACCTATCACCATAGTGATTGGAGTGGCGTCTGTCACCAGGACGGCACCACTGCCCATCACTACGGGTTGCTACGACTCCCTCTCGGGAGCCGCGGCGATCACCAGCCCTCGAGTCCCTCGTACAGCGGGAAGTCCTCGGCCAGCTTCTGCACGCGGGAGCGCAGGGCCGGCACATCCGGGGACGGCTTGAGGGTCTGGGCGATGACGTCCGCGACCTCGGTGAACTCCGTGGCGCCGAAGCCGCGGGTGGCCAGCGCCGGCGTGCCGATGCGCAGCCCGGAGGTGGTCATCGGCGGACGCGGATCGAACGGGACCGAGTTGCGGTTCACGGTGATGCCGACCTCGTGCAGCAGGTCCTCGGCCTGGCGACCGTCCAGTTCTGCGTGGCGCAGGTCCACGAGGATCAGGTGCACATCGGTACCCCCGGTCAGGATGGAGATGCCGTGCTCGGTCACGTCGCCGGCGGTCAGCCGCTCGGCGAGGATCTGGGCGCCCTCGATGGTGCGGCGCTGGCGCTCGGCGAATTCGTCTGAGGCCGCGATCTTGAAGGCCACGGCCTTGCCGGCGATCGCGTGCATCAGTGGCCCGCCCTGCTGCCCCGGGAAGACGGCCGAGTCAATCTTCTTCTTGTACTCCTCTTTGGAGAGGATGAATCCCGAGCGCGGGCCGGCCAGCGTCTTGTGCGCGGTCGAGGTCACGACGTCTGCGTGCGGCACCGGGTTCGGATGCAGTCCGGCCGCGACCAGTCCGGCGAAGTGGGCCATGTCCACCCAGAGCTTGGCTCCGACCTCATCCGCGATGGAGCGGAAGGCCGCGAAGTCGAGCTGGCGGGGGTAGGCGGACCAGCCTGCCACGATCATGGCGGGCTTGGCCTCCAGCGCCTTCTCGCGCACCTTGTCCATGTCGATCCGGTAGGTGTCCGGATCCACCTCGTAGGCCGCGATGTCATAGGTCTTGCCGGAGAAGTTGAGCTTCATGCCGTGGGTCAGGTGACCACCGTGCGCCAGGGACAGACCCATCAGGGTGTCACCGGGCTGCATCAGCGCAGTCATCAGTGCCACGTTGGCCTGCGCACCGGCATGTGGTTGGACGTTGACGTGCTCGGCGCCGAACAGCGACTTGGCCCGCTCGATCGCCAGGTTCTCCGCCACGTCCACATACTCGCAGCCACCGTAGTAGCGGCGGCCGGGGTAGCCCTCGGCGTACTTGTTGGTCAGGACCGACCCTTGGGTCTCGAGGATCGCCCGCGGGACGAAGTTCTCGGAGGCGATCATCTCCAGGGTGTCCCTCTGGCGGCCGAGTTCCTGGCCCAGGACGGCGGCGATCTCCGGATCGACCTCGGCCAGGGGCTGGGTGTTCAGCCCGGCACCTCGGGTGGTGGTGGCGGACTGAGAGGACGCGGTGTTGGGCTCTGTCACGGAAGGCTCCTGCTGGCGTAGTCACGTTCGTTGGCCGCCGCCGGACCCAGGCGGGCGGTCCGGAGGCCTGCACGGTCCGGCCGCATCTGACGACCGCCGGTGTCCGTGTTCGCCGCTTCCCGGTGGTGGTCCACCTTCGCCAGTCGCGGCCTGCGCCCCATCGTAGCGCGGGCGTCTGCACGTGTCGGCACCGTGGCGAAACACTCCGGCGGAATACGCGCAGCGGCCGTGGCGCTGCGTTGGAGGTGAGCACATCTGAGAGGTCCTCCGCGACCGAGCTGCTGGCCGTCGTCGTGATCGGGGCCGGGCAGGCGGGGCTGAGTGCCGCCGGGCAACTTCTGCGCAAAGGCCTGGAGCCCTGGGAGGACTTTGTGGTCCTCGACGCCAACGATGGCCCTGGTGGCGCCTGGCGCCACCGCTGGGACTCCCTGACCTTCGACGCCGCGCACGGGATCCACGACCTGCCCGGCCTGCCCCTGGGGACCCCGGACCCAACCGAGCCGGCCAGCCGGGTCGTCTCGCGGTACTACGGCATCTACGAGCGGGAACACGGCCTGCCGGTGGTCCGCCCCGCCAAGGTCGAGTCGGTGGTGCACCACATGGAGCAAGGCGCCCCGGCTCCAGAGGCGGTTCCGAACGCGGCCGCGAGTGAACACGGCACCTTCACCGTCACCGCCACGGACGGGCGGATGTGGCGGGCTCGCACGGTCATCAACGCCACCGGCACCTGGGACAGCCCCTATATCCCCTACCACCCGGGGATCGCCGAGTTCACCGGCCGTCAGCTGCACACGCAGGGGTTCACGGCGGCTGAGGACTTCACGGGCCAGCGGGTCCTCGTGGTCGGCGGCGGCACCTCCGCACTGCAGTTCCTCCTCCAGCTGGACGCGGCCGGGGCCCACCCCATGTGGAGCACCCGCCGCGCCCCGGACTGGACGGACCGCTTCTTCGACTCCTCGTGGGGCGTGAACGTGGAGGCCTCCGTCTCGGCCCGCACCACCATGGGACTGCCGCCGCTGTCCGTGGTGGCCGCCACGGGTCTGCCCGTCACGGATCAGTACCTCGCCGGCCTCGCCTCCGGAGTGCTCATCAGCCGGGGCCCGCTGCGCCGGATCACCCCCACCGGCGTGGTCCTGGACGGCCCTGGGCCCGACGGCGGCGCGATCCCCTCCCAGGGACCCGTCGCCGATCGACTGCTCGCCTCCGGCGGCGCGGCGGCCGGCGGGCTGGGTCACGTGCCCGTCTTGCCGGGCCGGGCCTGCACCGCCCTCTCGACCGAGGACCCGTTGACCACCTGGGAGACCCCGGTCGACGTCATACTCTGGGCGACCGGGTTCCGCGCCTCCCTGGACCACCTGGCCCCTGTGCACATCCGCGAACGAGGAGGCGGCGTGGTGATGGCGGCGGACGGGGTGTCCGTGGCGAAGAGCCCCGGACTCTTCCTGGTGGGCTACGGCGCCTCCGCCTCGACGATCGGGGCAACCCGGGCGGGGCGGCGGGCCGCCGTGGAGGCCGTGAGGACCGTGGACGCGGCAGCGGGGGCCCCGGCCTCCACCAAGTAATTATGAGTAACTCAGAATATGCAATACTGGGAGCATGACCCAGAGCACCCCCGCCGGTACCCCTGACCAGGAAGGGCGAGCCCTCACCGGAGCTGCCCCTCTGGCCTGGGCCGCCCGCATGCGGTCGGCGGGGCTACGGGTCACCAAGCAGCGGCTCGCAGTCCTGGACGCCTTGCAGGAGTACCCGCACGCCACGGCGGACACGGTGCTGGAACACGTCCGCCAGAGCCTGCCGGGGATCACAGTGCAGTCCATCTACACCGTGCTGCACTCCCTGACCGGCGCCGGCCTGCTTCGCCAGCTGGACCTGGCCAACTCGCCGGCACGGTATGAGACCCGCGTGGCGGACAACCACCACCACGCCGTCTGCACCAAGTGCGGGCGCATCGAGGACGTCGCCTGCGCCGTCGGCCATGCGCCCTGCCTGCACCCCTCCGAGACGCACGGGATGACCATCTTGATCGCCGACGTCGTCTACCAGGGCCTGTGCGCGGACTGCGCATCCGCCCAACCGGCGCAACCCGCGTCCTCCGGGACGCTTGAGGTCCCCACCATGCCCCGGGAAGCCCGCCAGGGCTGACCGGTATCCCATCCACCCACCACACCCAACCGACCAAGGAGAACGTGATGACGGAAACCACCCCGCACGGTACCGGTTCCACCACTCAGGCCGGCATCCCCGCCGTCAGCGACCGCAACTCGCTGACCGTGGGTGCCAACGGCCCCATCGTCCTGCACGACCACCACCTGGTGGAGACCCTGGCGCACTTCAACCGGATGAACGTCCCGGAGCGCCGTCCGCACGCCAAGGGCGCCGGCGCCTACGGCACTCTGGAGATCACCGAGGATGTCTCGAAGTGGACCAAGGCCGATTTCCTGCAGCCCGGCAAGCAGACCGACCTGCTCCTGCGCTTCTCCACCGTGGCCGGCGAGCTCGGTTCCCCGGACACCTGGCGCGATGTGCGCGGCTTTGCCCTGAAGTTCTACACCGAAGAGGGCAACTTCGACATGGTCGGCAACAACACGCCGGTCTTCTTCGTCCGCGACCCCATGAAGTTCCCCCACTTCATCCGCTCCCAGAAGCGCCTGCCGGACTCCGGCCTGCGTGACGGCACCATGCAGTGGGACTTCTGGACGCAGAACCCGGAGTCCGCGCACCAGGTCACCTACCTCATGGGTGAACGCGGTCTGCCGAAGACCTGGCGTCACATGAACGGCTACGGTTCGCACACCTACATGCTGGTCAACGCAGCGGGCGAGCGTTTCTGGGTCAAGTGGCACTTCGAGTCACAGCAGGGCGTGGAAGGCCTGTCCAACGCGGAGGCCGAGCGCCTGGCCGGTGCAGACGCCGAGTTCCACCGCCGCGACCTGCGCGAGGCGATCTCCAACGGCGAGTTCCCGAAGTGGGACCTGTACTTCCAGATCATGCCGTATGAGGAGGCCAAGACCTACCGGTTCAACCCCTTCGACCTGACCAAGGTCTGGTCCAAGAAGGACTACCCGCGGCACAAGGTCGGCACCATGACCCTGAACCGCAATCCGGAGAACTTCTTCGCCGAGATCGAGCAGTCCGCCTTCTCGCCCGCCAACATGGTGCCGGGCACGGGCAACTCCCCGGACAAGATGCTGCTGGGCCGCAATTTCGCCTACGCGGACGCCCAGCGCTACCGCATCGGCACCAACTTCCAGCAGCTGCCGGTCAACAAGCCGATCAACGCGGTGAACACCTACAACTTCGAGGGCAACATGTGGTACGAGCACTCCGGTGCCCGCTCCATGTACGCCCCGAACTCCTTCGGTGACTCCTGGTCGGACGAGACCGGCCCGGTGGACAACGGCTGGGAGGCTGACGGCGCCCTGACACGCGAGGCCTACACCCTCCGCAGCGATGACGGCGACTTCGTCCAGCCGGGCATCCTGGTTCGCGAGGTGTTCTCCGACGCCCAGCGTGACCAGTTCGTGGAGACGGTCTCCGGCGCCCTGGACGGCGTGCAGGAGCCGGTGCTGTCCAACGCCTTCCAGTACTGGAAGAACGTGGACGCCACCATCGGTCAGCGCATCGAGGACGCCGTCAAGGCCAACGCCGACGGCTCCGATGTCCCGGGCATGGGCGTCGACCGCGGCCGCTGATATCCGCTAGTCCCCGTCCGGCCTCGAGGGCCCCGTTCCGACGTCAGGAGCGGGGCCCTCGCGCGTCACCGTCGGGGGATGTGTCCGCAGCGTGCTTTCCGGACTCGGCTGCGTCGGCCGGCCCGACCTGATCGACTGGATCGACACCGTCGATCCGGCGTCCCTCTCGGTCGGTCCTGACCTGTGGGTCCAGCCGGTCGGCCTCCCGCAGTTGCGCGTCCAGAGTGCCACGCGATGAGTCGGCGGTCCGCTCACGCTCCTCGGCCTCGACCCGCAATTGCCGGGCCTCCTCCTCCGCCGCATCGGCCTCATGACGAACGGCAGCCGCCTGCTCCTCCTCGGCCAGGGTGCGCCCCCGATGCCGGTCCGCCTCACCGCGGAGGTCTTCCGCCGCCCGGTGGGCAGCCTCCTGCCGCCGATCCCGGCTGCGCTTCGCCCACACGATGGCAACGACGACAATGATGATGACCACCACCACGCCGATGACCAACCACAGCATCTGCTGGTTGTCCATGACCTGTCCTTTGCTCTCGCTGACGGTGCACCAGTCGACCGGCTCCGAAGCCGTCCGGCTGGTGCCGACCACTGTGCCATAGGGTGACCTGGGAGCCGAGGCCTGGGCCGCCGTCACCCGCGCCCGCCCTCCAGACCTGCTGGGGGCACCGAGCCTCCCCGGACAACAATTTCGCGCCCGGTGATACAAATCACTATGGAGATAGGTATGCTTTCCCCATGAACGCTTCTACCCCTGCCACCGCGTCCAACGCCACCCTGGCCGGTTCGGCCGAGATCACGGGCCACCCCATGGTGCTGTCCCTGTCCTGCCAGAACAGCCGCGGCATCGTGCACGCCGTCTCCGGTGCCCTGCTCTCGGTCCAGGGAGACATCACCGACTCCAAGCAGTTCGACTCCCCGGACACCGGTACCTTCTTCATGCGCGTGGAGTTCAGCACGCCCGAGAGCCGCGAGGCGGTCGAGGCCGCCCTGGAACCGGTCCGCGAGGAGTTCGACATGGAGCTCGGCCTCTGGGATGCCTCCCGCAAGACCCGCACCCTGGTGATGTGCTCCAAGGACGGCCGAACCCTCAACGACCTGCTCTTCCAGCAACGCGCAGGCACCCTCTCCGTCGAGATCCCGGTGATCGTCTCCAACCACCTCGAGCTCCAGCCCATGGCCTTCTTCTACGGCATCCCCTTCATCCACATCCCCGTGGCCAAGGATGCCCAAGGCAACTCCAACAAGGCCGAAGCCGAGGCCAAACTCCTGGATCTGGTCGCCGAGTACGACATCGAGCTCGTGGTCCTGGCCCGCTACATGCAGATCCTCTCGGACGACCTCTGCCGCAAGCTCGAGGGCAAGGCCATCAACATCCACCACTCCTTCCTGCCGTCCTTCAAGGGCGCCCGCCCCTATCACCAGGCACACGACCGGGGCGTCAAGCTCATTGGGGCTACCGCCCACTACGTGACCGCCGACCTGGACGAGGGCCCGATCATCGAGCAGCAGGTCCAGCGCGTCACCCACGCCCAGTCCGCCCGGGAGTTCGTCATCCGCGGCCGCGAGGTCGAGGGTTCCACTCTCTCCCGCGCCGTCAAATGGCACGCGGAGCACCGAGTCCTCCTCGACGGCAAACGCACCGTCGTCTTCGATTGACGGTGGTCAGGTGTGCCATGGCACGTACTCTGTTGCCATGGCACACCTGATCTCCGTTTCCGGTTCGACGCCGGTCGCCCACGAGTCCTGCTTCCTCGCCCCCACCGCCACCCTGTCCGGTGACGTGGCCCTCGCCGCCGAGTCCTCCGCCTTCTATGGCGTCTCGGCACGCGGGGACAGTGCCCCCATCCGGGTGGGCGAGCGAACGAACCTGCAGGACAACGTGGTCCTCCACGCGGATGCGGGCTTCCCCTGCACCCTCGGCCAGGACATCTCGGTGGGCCACGCCGCCGTGGTCCACGGCGCCACCGTGGAGGACGGCTGCCTGATCGGCATGTCCGCCACGGTCATGAACGGAGCCGTGATCGGAGCCCAGTCCCTCGTGGCCGCTGGCGCCCTGGTCCTCGAGGGCACGGTGGTCCCGCCGCGGTCACTCGTGGCCGGGGTCCCCGCCAAGGTCCGCCGAGAACTCACCGAGGACGAGCTCGCCTCCCTCGGCAGGAACTCGGCCACCTACGTGCGCCTGGCCGCGGCGCACCGCGCGGCCACTTCCGCGTAGTCCCTGGCTATCCGTCCTTGGTGGCGGCCAACTCGATCTCTCGCTCCCGCTCCTCGGCGGCCATCCGCGTCAGCTCGGCGCCGGCCTCCGCGTCCCTCGTCAGGTTCTCCCCGGTCTCCGGGTCGAAGATGTGGATGCGGGAGGTGTCCACCCAGAGGTCGGTGGGCTGACCGGGGCGCACCCGGGACTCCGCGGACAGCGTGGTGACCACCTGCGGGCGCAGCTCGTCGGCGTCCATCTCCGCCGCGAGGTCGGACAGCAGGCGCCGGACCTTCTCGTCCGGCTCGAACTCGATGTAGCCGTACTGCTCGTGCCCCAGCCATTCCAGGTGGGACAGTTCCGCCGTGAAGACGGCGCCCTTGCCCTTCTTGGCCTCGTCCACGAGTTGAGCATCCTCGAAGAACTCGGGCCGCAGACCGATCATGAGCAGTTCATGGCCTGTCGCCACAGCGGCCTTCTCCGCGGAAATGGGGATGTCACCGATGGGCGAGGAGAGGATGGCCCCGCCGGCACGCTCGGAGCCCTCGAAGCCCGCAGCGCCCTCCTTGAGCGTGGCGGGCAGGAAATTCATGGACGGCGAGCCGATGAAGCCGGCCACGAACAGGTTCACGGGCTGCTCGTAGAGTTCGCGAGGGCTGGCCACCTGCTGGAGTTCCCCCTTCTTCAGCACGGCCACCCGGTCCCCCAGGGTCATGGCCTCAGTCTGGTCGTGCGTGACGTACACGCTGGTGACGCCGAGCCGGCGCTGCAGTTGCGCGATCTCGGCGCGCATCTGCCCACGCAGCTTGGCGTCCAGGTTGGACAGCGGTTCGTCGAACAGGAAGGCGTCCGCCTGGCGGACGATCGCGCGCCCCATCGCCACGCGTTGCCGCTGACCGCCGGAGAGGTTCGCGGGCTTGCGCTCCAGATGCTCGGTCAGTTCGAGCATCTCCGCCGCCTTGCGCACGCGGTCGTCCACCGATCCCCCGCCGGCCCCGCCGTTCGCTCCCCCAGTAGAGTCGCCATTGGAGCCATTGGAGCCACCGGACCTCTTCGCCAGACGCAGCGGGAAGGCGATGTTCTCGTACACCGTCAGGTGCGGGTAGAGGGCGTAGTTCTGGAACACCATGGCCAGGTTCCGGTCCTTCGGCGCGGCCTCGTTCATCCGCGTCCCGTCGATCTGCAGTTCCCCGGACGTGATGTCCTCCAGCCCCACGATCATCCGCAACAGGGTGGACTTGCCACAGCCCGAGGGTCCCACCAGGATGACGAACTCACCGTCGGCGATGTCCAGGGACACATTGTTCACGGCCGGGAAGCCGTCGTCGTACTTCTTGACGATGTTGTTCAGGGTGATGGAGGCCATCGGTGCTCCCTTTCTCTGCTTGCTTCGCTTGGTTCGCTTGCCTTGCGTTCCGACATGATGGGTGGCTGGTGCTCACTCTCGCCGGTTGCCCGCGGCAGGTGTAGGCCCCGCTGATCAGCCCTTCACCGCACCCGAGGTCAGGCCGGCGACGATCTGCTTCTGGAAGAGCATGACCAGCAGCACCACAGGGATGGTGACGATGATCGCCGCGGCGGAGATCGCGCCGGTGGGCGATTCGAACTGGGAGGCGCCGGTGAAGAACGCCAAGGCGGCCGGCACGGGTCTGGCCGCTTCCGTGGAGGTCAGTGAGATGCCGTAGACGAAGTCGTTCCAGGCGATGAAGAAGGCAATGATGGCGGTGGTGAAGACGCCGGGCAGGGCCAGCGGGACGATCGCCTTGCGGAATGCCTGCAGCGGGGTGGCGCCGTCCACCTGTGCTGCCTGTTCGAGCTCCCAGGGAATCTGCTGGAAGAACGCGGTGAGCGTCCAGATGGAGATCGGCAGTGTCAGTGACAGGTACGGAATGATCAGACCGGGCCACGTGTCATACAGGCCCAGCGTGCGCCACATGTTGAACAACGGCGTGACCAGCGAGATCACCGGGAACATGGAGACCATCAGGGAGACGGTCAGCACCACCTTCTTGCCTGGGAAGTCCAACCGCGCGATCGCGTAGGCACACAGGGTGGCGAGCACCACGGCGATCGCTGTGGCGATCACCGAGATGCCGATCGAGTTCCACAGTGCCGTCAGGAACAGTTCACGCGAATCCCCCACCAGGATCTCGGAGTAGTTCACCCCGGACCACTCGGTGGGCAGGAACTGCCCGTTGGACAGGTCTCCCGGCGTCTTGAAGCTCGTGGCCAGGATGGACGCCACGGGGAACAGGCACCACACGGCGACGATGACGGTCAGCACCCACCAGCCGATGGCCGTGTTCCGCTTGGCACGGCCGGCCGTCTTCTGACCCGCCAGCTCCGCAGTGGTCGGGTCCGGCTCGCGGGCGGTGCGGCCAGCCGGGACTCGGGTTGCTTCGACGCTCATTTGCGGCCTCCCTTGGATCCGGCCAGGTCAACATTGAAGATCTTGATGGCAACGAAGGCGATCAGGGCCACGCAGAGGAACAGCACCACGGAGATGGCCGAGCCGAGCCCGATCTCCAGGCGGCCGATCGAGGTGCGATAGGCGAGGAGGGAGAGCACCTCGGTGCCGTACGCGCCGTTGGTCATGATGAAGATCGAGTCGAATACCCGGAACGCGTCCAGGGCCCGGAACAGCACGGCCACCATGATGGCCGCCTTCATGTTCGGCAGCACCACTCGGCTCAGCCGCTGCCACCAGTTGGCCCCGTCCACTGCGGCCGCCTCGGAGAGATCGTCCGGGACCTGGGCCAGTCCCGCGAGCAGGAGCAGGGAGATAAAGGGCGTGGTCTTCCAGATCTCGGAGAACATGATCACCACGAGCGAGGTGCCGCCCTGTGCGAACCAATTCAGTTCGTCGTTGAACCCGGGCAGCCAACTGAGCCAGTTGTTCACGTACCCGGAATCGATGCTGAACATGTAGTACCAGGCATAGGCCGAGACCACGGTGATGATGCCGTAGGGCACCAGGATCACGGTCCGGACCAGGCCGCGCGTGGATTTGATGGCCTTGTGCATGATCATCGCGAGGATGAATCCGAGGATGAGCTCCACGAAGACGGTGACCACCGTGATCAAGGCAGTGACCCCCAGAGCACTCCAGAACACTCCGTCCGAGAGGATCGTGGCGTAGTTCCTCAGGCCGATGAACTCCCGGTCCGCTGGGGCGGTCAGGCGGTAGTTGAACAGGGAGTCCCAGACGGCCTGTGCCACGGGATAGAAGATGACGGCCACCATGATGACGAAGGCGGGCCCGGCGAGCCACCAGCCCAGGCGGGCCTCGGCTCTCGCGCGTTCGGAGGTCGGCGCCTTCCGGCGGCCACGGGAGCCGCCCGGCGGCTCGGAGCCTCGGTCGGGACCCTCTGCATCCGCCGGGTCGACCGCGGGGACATTCGTGGGAACGGCACTCACAGCAGGGACTCCCCTCGCAGGACTTCCATGATGAACTGGCCGGTCTCGGCCGGGGTGGTCTCCGGTTCGACGGCTCCTGGCGGGGCGAACCGCTGCTGGATGGCCGTGGACACCTCGTTGTAGTACGGCGTCTGCGGGCGGGGCGCCGCCAGTTCCAGGGATTCACGGATGGTCGGGGCCATCGGGAACGCCTCCTCCACGGCCGGGTCGTCGAACGCGCTCGCGCTGGAGGGCGGGTTGCCGTTGGTGATGAAGTACTCGGTCTGGTGTTCCGGGGTGACGATGCACTCGATCGCCTCCCATGCCAGTTCCGGGTGCTCGGAGTCGGCCCCCACTCCGAGGTTGATGCCGCCCAGCGGCGGGGCCGGCTCCTCGTCGTCCACCACCCGGGGGTACAGGGCCCAGCCGATGTCCTCGGGCAGGTCCTCCGGGAGTGCCCCATCCTCCACGGCCGCATTGGTGGCGGGCCAGACGAACGGCCAGTTCACCATGAAGGAGCCACTGTCCCCCTGGAAGACCAGCATCGCCTCGTTCTCCTGCTGGGTGGCCAGGCCCGGCCCCCCGAGGCCCTCCTGGCCGATGGTGGAGAGGATCTGCGCCGCCTGGTGACCCGCCTCCGTGTCGAGTCCCGTCTGGACGTCCGTGGCAGAGGCCTCCGGGTTCTCGAGGATGTGTCCGCCAGCAGACTCGACCAGCGCGTTGAGCCACACGGTCATGGACTCCGCCCGTGCCCCCTGGACTCCGAGTTCCTTGTCCTGGTCCCGCGCGACCTCGATCAACTGATCCCAAGTGACCGGTTCGTCCATGTTCAGGCCGGCCTCGTCCACCACGGACTCGCGGTACCAGAGCAGCTGGGTGTTGGCCCAGAACGGCACGGTGACGAGGTTGTCCTTCCAGGTCGCACCGGCCAGCGCCCCATCGAGGGTGTCCTCGGTGGTCACGGAGGCCACGTCCTCGGGGACCGGTGCGAGGAATCCGGGCTCGGCCAGCTCCGGGATGAAAGGCGGGTCCAGGGACATGATGTCCATGGAGGTGTCCCCGGCGGCCAGCCGCCGGGTGAGCTGTTCACGCTGGGAGGCGGCGTCATTGGGGAGGATGGACGTCTCGATCCGGTAGGCCCCTCCGGCCTCCTCGGTGCACTGCTGCGCGATGGTGGCCTGGCCGCCGTCGTCCGGGTTGGTGTACCAGGTGAGGACCGGAGTGTCCTCCGCCGGCCCACAGCCCGCCAGCACTAGGGCTGCCGTGGCTACCACTGCGGCTCTCGCCACCCCGCGGGCGTGCCTGCCACTCGGTCGGGATTGCCTCATCAGTCGCGTACCTCCGGTCCGGTTCCGTACCACGGTGCTGCGGCCAGGGCCGATGATCCGTGTCCCACCGTGACCTGCGTCCCGGCGCGAAAACCAGTCCCACGCCAGTGATGCAGGTCACTGTGACGTGAGCATATGCCTGTGGCGGGTGTTTCCCAAGGGTTCCGGTGCCTTACGCTTCATCCCATGGGCACCGAGGTCGAATCGAGCACCTATTCCCGGTCCGAGCGGACGCGGTACCGCGAGCGGCTGGAAGGATCACTGCGGGAGCTGAAGGACTATCTCGCCGGCCGCGACTTCTCCGGAGCCGGGCGGATCGGCCTGGAGCTGGAACTGAACCTGGTGGACGAGGCGTCCCAGCCGGCGCCGCTGAATCGCGAGGTCCTGAACGCCATCGACGATCCGGCGTTCCAGACGGAACTGGGCCGGTACAACATCGAGCTCAATCACCCCTCTCTGACCATCCGGGAGCGCGGATTGCGCGATCTCGAGGAGTCCTTGAAGGCGGAGCTGAATCGCGCGGACGAGCGGGCCATCCGCGCCGGGGCCCAGCTGTATGCGATCGGGATCCTGCCCACCCTGGACGGGGAGGACCTGGCCGGCGAGGGCTGGATCAGCGAGGGCAACCGCTATGCGGCCCTGAACGCGGCGATCCTCGAGGCCCGCGGTGAGGACATCCTCATCGACATCGACGGGCCCGAGCACCTGTCCTACTACGCCCGGGACATCGCCCCGGAGTCCACGTGCACCTCCATGCAGCTACACCTCGAGGTGACCCGGGAGCAGTTCGGCCCGGTGTGGAACGCGGCGCAGGCGATCGCCGGGCCTCAGGTGGCCCTGGCCGCGAACTCCCCGCTGTTCTTGGGCAGACTGCTGTGGGACGAGTCCCGCATCCCCGTGTTCCAGCAGGCCGCGGACACCCGGGGCCCGGAGCTGGCCCGCCAGGGGGTACGGCCCCGCGTCTGGTTCGGTGAGCGCTGGATCGACGGCATCGAGGACCTGTTCGAGGAGAACATCGCCTTCTTCCCGGCGCTGCTTCCGGAGATGTCCGGTGAAACGGGCACCACGGAGGCCGGCGCGCCGAAGCTGGCCGAGCTGTTGTTGCACAACGGCACGGTCTACCGCTGGAACCGCCCCATCTACGACCCCGGCAAAGACGAGAAGACGGACGACGCCGGCACCTCGCCGGCGCTTCCCGCCAACCTTCGGGTAGAAAACCGGTTGCTCCCGGCCGGTCCCACGGTCGTGGACATGGTGGCCAACGCCGCCTTCTTCTTCGGCCTGGTCAAGTACTTGGTGACCACAGAGGAGAACCCCTGGCAGCGGATGTCCTTCGCAGTCGCGAGGACCAACTTCTACGAATGCGCCCGGCACGGACTGAACGCCTCGGTGTACTGGCCCGGTTACGGGGACGTCCCCGTCACAGAGCTGCTGGACCGGCACCTGCTGCCGGCCGCACGGCAGGGGCTGGAGCTGCTCGAGGTGGAGGAGGACGTGGCGGATCACTATCTGGCGGTGCTCACCGGCCGCACCCGGACCGGCCAGAACGGGGCGGCATGGATGACGCGCGCCCTGGGCCGGTACGAAGAATCAGGCCTGGACCGCGGCACGGCGCTGGCGAGCATGGTGGCGGAGTACGGGACGCACATGCGCGGCGGCAATCCCGTGCACACATGGCCCCTGCCGTGATGGACACCGCCATCCACCGCGGGGAGCTTCCGCCGTCAGAGGTCTACCGACGCTTCGCCCGGATCGAGGCCCACGGCAGCTCCGAGGTCTACGAGGACTGGGCCGAGAACGTCGCGGAAGATCCCGAGGTGCTCGAGTTGGTGGCAGGACTGCCCCGCCCCAAGCGTCAGCCCAACCTCGTGTTCGCGGCCGCCCGGCTCCACGGCGCCGAGGGCACCTACGCATCGTTCCGGTCCACCCTCCTGGACCGCTGGGATGTCATCCGGGAGACCATCCTGGCGCGATCCACGCAGACGAACGAGGCGGCCCGATGCGCCGTGCTGTTGCCGTTCCTCGCCGAGCTGCCCCAGCCACTGGCCTTGATCGAGGTGGGAACCGCGGCCGGTCTCTGCCTTCTGCCGGACCGCTACTCCTACCGGTACAGCGACGGCACCCGCCTCGACTCCGCCGGCGGCCCGTCCGAGGTGGTCATCGACTGCCGCCTCGGCCCGGGAATCGAGCCGCCGCAGGTCCTTCCGGAGGTCGTGTGGCGGACGGGTATCGACCTCTCCCCCGTGGACGTCGCGAATGCGGAGGACTGCACCTGGCTGGAGACCCTCATCTGGCCCGGACACGAAGGCCGCCGGGACCGGCTCCGATCCGCGCTCGCCATCGCCCGCCGTGAGCCACCCCGGGTCATCGCCGGCGACCTCAACGAGGCACTCCCGGCTCTGGCCGCCGAGGCACCCGCCGATGCCACGATGGTCGTCTTCCACACCGCCGTGCTGGCCTACCTCGACGAGGCCGCCCGGGGCGGTTTCGCCGATCTCGTCAGCGGCCTGCCCGGGCACTGGATCAGCAACGAGGGGCCAGGCGTCCTCCCGCAGCTCCGCCCGGTGCCAGAGTCCGTTCCCCGAGGAGAGTTCGTGATCGCCGTCGACGGCATCCTCCGCGCCACGGCCGATCCGCACGGCCGGCCGGTCACCGGGTTGGAACTCCGGACCTGAGTCAGCAGGCAGGTCGGTGTACGCCGGTAGGCATCTCAGTGCGCTTCGCTCGGCTTCACTCGGCTCCGCTCGGCTTCACTCGGCTTCACGTCAGTTGGGGAATGTGTCACCCAAGAAGGGTGCGGGAAAGCGACGAATCCCCCCACTGACGAACGCGCCGACTGGTGCGGTGGCCGTGGGCGGTGCCTTGGCATCCACCACGGCCAGGGGAATGAGCGCTGGGTAGGGGCATGTCTGCCCTCACCGACGGTTCCCCTCACCGGTGCCCCTGTCCCGCCCGTTTCTTGGTCTTAGCCGTCGCCGGCGCGGTCCAGGGGTCCTCGGGCCACGGGTGCTTGGGATAGCGCCCGCGCATCTCCGCCCGGACCTGGGCGTACGGTCCGGACCAGAACGAGGCGAGATCCCCGGTGACCGCCAGGGGCCGGCCTGCCGGGGAGAGCAGGTGGAAGACCACCGGCACCCGGCCGTCCACCAACCGCGGGGTCTCGGCCAGCCCGAAACACTCCTGGAGCTTGACCGCCACGACCGGGGTGCCGGCGTCGGGAAGCGTTGCACCGGGGTCTCCAGCACCGGGACCCGTGGCACCAGGTTCAGCAGCACCGACACCGACTGCCGCCGATTCCACGGCCGGGTAGTCGATCCGTGCGGTGCGGCCGCTGGGGACGGGCAGGCGCTCGGGCACCAGCTCGTCCAACCGCACCGCCTCCGGCCACGGCAGCAGCCGCCGCAGGGCCGAGGCCAGGTCCAGGGAACTCGTCCTGGCTCCGCCGGCCAGCATCTCGACTTCAGGCGCGAGCCAGTCCTCCCAGCCCACCGCGAGTGCCGCCGAGGACAGGTCCGGCCACGGCTCCCCCAGCGTCCGGTGCAGCAGGTTCAGGCGGCGGCGCAGCGCGTCGGCCCCGGGGCCGGCCTCAGCGGTCAGTCCGAAGGCCTCGGGACCCCGCTCGGCCAGGAGGCGCACGACGGCGGCGCGGCCAGACGCGCGGTCGGGTGCCACCGGTGTCTCGGACAGGATGATCGCCCCCACTGCCTTCACGGCCCGGCCGACCACCCTGCCGTCCTGCCACGTGGCGGTCAGATCATCCCGATAGAAAGGTCCGGCAAGCTGTTCCGCCACGGCGGCGTCCACGGGGGCCGCGGCCCGGATCACGGCTCCCGTGCCGGCGGCGGCCCCGCCCTCGGCGCGCGAGACCTCGGCCACGGCCAGCCAGTCCGCCCCGGCCAGCGGGCTGCCTGGCGGCAGCGCGGCCCGAGTCCCGGAGGCCAGCAGGTAGACCCCACCGGACCGGCCATCACTGGCTCCCCGGCCGCCGTTCCCGGCTGCGTCCTGGACCCGCCGCGCCAGGCGTTCGGGCCAGGCCAGCCCGACGACGGCCCCCACCCCCGACTCCCGAGACACCCGGGTACTCCCCGACTCCTCCGTGCCATCCCGACCGGCCAACCGTTCGAAGCGATCGGTCTCGCGGCGCCACCGGCCGGCCTCGGCATCGCCGCGCCCCGCCGCACGCAGTCGATGCAGGGACACCGTCAGATCGGCCCCCTCGGGCCGCACATCGGACGAGACCAGGGCGACCACCTCAGCGGCGGCGCGGGCACCCACCAACCGGCCGCCGTCGAGCAGGGCGCGGGCCAGCCGTGGCTCGGCGGGGATCGCGGCGAGGCGGCGGCCGTGGTCGGTAGCGCGGCCGGAGGGATCTATGGCGTCCAGCGCGGTCAGTGTCTCCAATGCCTCGGCCAGGGAGGCCTCCGGCAACGGTTCCGGCAGCACGAGGCCCTCCCCGGCGGGCGCGCCCCAGCAGGCCAGCACGAGGGCTGCACCGGTGAGGTCGGCGACGGCGGCGGCGGGCGTCGGCTGAGCGGGCGCGGCCCCGTAGGTGCTGCGGTCATAGCAGCGGACCACGGTGCCCGGGCCAAGACGTCCGGCACGGCCGGCCCGCTGGTCGGCGGAGGACTGCGCGGCGGCCACCGTCACCAACCCTGTCATACCGCGGGCGGCGTCCCGGCGGGGTTCGCGGGCCAGCCCGGCATCCACCACGAGCCGCACCCCCGGTACCGTGAGCGACGACTCGGCCAGTGAGGTGGACACGATGATGCGGGGCCGGTCTGCAGCCGACGGTTCACGCCCGCCGACGGCCCGGTCCTGCTCCGCCGCCGGCAACCGACCGTGCAGGGGCAGGATCTCGGTGCCGGGGGCCAGTTCCTGTAACCGGGACACCGTCGCTGCGACCTCGCGGGCCCCGGGAACGAAGACGAGTGCGTCGGTTCCGGGCTCGGTCTCGCGGACCTCGGCGTGTGCCTCCGCGGCGCAGCGGGCGACGTGGTCGAGAAAGTCCCGGCTCACCCCGCGCAGGTCCTGGCGGCGCCCGGGATGCGCTCGGTAGCGGATGTCCACGGGGAACAGGGCGGCGGGGCAGTCGACCACGGGAGCGGGACCGGGCCGGCCGGTGCCCTCCCCCAGACGGACGGCGAAATGCGCCGCATCCAACGTCGCGGACATCGCCACGAGGAGCAGTTCGGGGCGGAGCTGAGCCACTT
Source organism: Citricoccus alkalitolerans (assembly GCF_039528175.1). Taxonomy (NCBI): domain Bacteria; kingdom Bacillati; phylum Actinomycetota; class Actinomycetes; order Micrococcales; family Micrococcaceae; genus Citricoccus; species Citricoccus alkalitolerans. The sequence goes on along the minus strand of NZ_BAAALH010000001.1, from coordinate 92,765 downwards.
CCCCGAGCATGCCGAAGAGCAGATCCGTCTCCAGATCGCGTTCATGGACCTCGTCCAGGATCACGGCACCGACTCCGGCCAGCTCGGGATCGCTGAGCAGACGGTTGACGAGTACGCCGGGTGTCACGAACTCCACCACGGTCCCCGCACCCGTCAGGCGTTCCCCGCGGACCACATAACCGGACCGGGTCCCGACGCCGGTCCCGTCCAGGGCCGCGAGACGGCGGGCGGCGGCGCGGGCCGCCACCCGGCGCGGCTGCGTGACGATGACCTTCTGCGGGGTCCGGCCGGCCTGCCTGGCCTGCCCGGACTGCTCGGCCAGCACGTTCGCCGCGGCCGGCGGCACGAGCGTGGTCTTGCCGGTGCCCGGAGGGGCCTGCACCACGGCGAGGCGCTCCGAGACCAGAGACCGGCGCAGGTCTGGCAGGGAATCGCTGAAGACCAGTCCGGCGCCCAGTCGATCGAGGTCGAAGGGGCCGGGCCGGGTGCGGGAACTCATCCTCCCATTGTGGACCGCTTGCCGTGGATCAGGGCGTGGGAGTGCCGCCGTTGGCGTTGAGGGTGTCCCCGGTGACGTAGCTGGACTCCCCGGAGGCCAGGAACACGAACGCCGGGGCCATCTCCACCGGCTGACCGGCACGGCCCAACGGGGTGTTGTGCCCGAATTTCGGCAGCTTCTCCTTGGGCTGGCCGTCCGAGACCTGCAGGACGGTCCAGACCGGACCCGGCGCCACGGCGTTCACGCGGATGCCCCGCTCCGCCACCTGTTGGGCCAGGCCCTTGGTGAAGTTGTTGATCGCCGCTTTCGTGGCCGCATAGTCCATGATCATCGGGTTCGGCTCATAGGCCTGGACGGAGGTGGTGTTCACGATGGTCGATCCCGGGCCCATGTGCTTCAGGGCGGCACGGCACAGCGTGAACATGGACATGATGTTGATCTGGAAGGTCTCCTCGACCTGTTCGTCACTCAGGTCCTCCAGGGACTCGGAGATCACCTGCTTGCCGGCATTGTTGACCAGGATGTCCAGTCCGCCGAGCTTCTCGGCAGCGGCATCCACAACGCCAGCCCGGTACTGCCGGTCCATCAGGTCACCGGGGAGCGCGGCCGCGGTCCGGCCGGCCTCCTCGATGGCCTCGACCACGCGCCGGGCGTCCTCCTCCTCGGCCGGCAGGTAGGCGATCGCCACGTCCGCACCCTCTCGGGCGAAGGCGATGGCGACGGCGGCGCCGATCCCGGAGTCGCCGCCGGTCACCAAAGCCTTGCGACCGACCAGACGCCCCTGGCCCCGGTAGGACTCCAGGCCGATATCCGGCACCGGCTCGGTCTTCACGTCCAGACCGGGCTCCGGCTGGTCCTGTTCCGGTGGCGAGATCTTCGGGTGCCGGGCCGTGGGGTCATCGGCGGCGAGCTGGCCGGCCCCCGCACCCCCGCCGCCGGTGTTGAGGTCGGTCTGGTTATCTGGGTGGTTCGCGGATCCGTTCATGATCCCGACCCTAAGGACCTGCCCCGACGGCATCAAGTCATCACCTGCGCACCGGCTGACCTCGGTTGTGACAGCATGGCGGCATGACCGAGTCAGCATCCGAGAACCCCGCCGCCACCGGACCAGACAGGGTCCTGTTCTACCCACCGACCGAGGTCCGCCAGGACGGCCCCTACCGCGAAGCCCACGCCGGACCGGCGCAGGCCGCAACCGACGTCGGTGGCTCGGTGGTGCCGAGCGACGCCGACGCACCCTACGGTGACGGGTCCGCGACCGCCCTGGTGATGGTGTACCCGGTGCCGGTCGAGGACGTCGAGGCCATCCTGGCCGCCAACCCGTCGCTCGGATGGATCCAGCTGCCGTTCGCCGGCATCGAACGGTACGTACCGCTGATCCGGCAGCGGACGGACATCCAGTGGACCTCCGCGAAGGGCGTCTACGCGCCGCCCGTGGCCGAGCACGCCCTCGCCCTCACACTTGCTCTGCTGCGGGACCTGCCCGAACGGGTCCGCGCCACCGGGTGGGCCCCCGGCAGTGGCACCACCCTGAACGGACTGAACTGCGTGGTGGTGGGCGGCGGCGGTATCGCTCGCGAGTACCTGCGCCTGCTCAAGACCTGGGACACCACCGTCACCATGGTCCGGAGGACGGGGGACGAGGTGCCCGGGGCGGACCGGACTGTCACCCAGGAACGGTTGGACGAGGTCCTGCCGGACGCCGACGTCGTGATGATCGCCGCCGCCGCCACGGATGAGACCCGGGGCATGATCGGGGCCCAGCAGCTGGAGCTCATGGACCCTACCGCAATCCTGATCAACATCGCCCGCGGAACGCTCGTGGACACCGATGCCCTGGTGGCGGCGCTGGCCTCCGGATCCATCCGCGGTGCCGGACTGGACGTCACCGACCCGGAGCCGCTCCCGGACGGGCACCCGTTGTGGGCTGAGCCGCGCTGCCTGATCACCCCGCACACGGCGGACACCCCGCAGATGTGCATCCCCTTGATCAACGCGCGCAGCGAGCGGAACCTCGCCGCCCGTGCCGAGGGGTCCGCACTGGAGGGACGGGTGGACGCGGACGCGGGGTACTGACCTCCAGGCCCCTTAGGCTGGGGTCATGAGATCCCCCGTGCAGGACTACCTTGACCGGCTGGTCGACCAGATCCGCCCCGTGGACGAGGGCACCACCTACCAGGCCGTGCCCTCGGCCGCCTCCATGGACCGGAACCTGTTCGGGCTGGCCCTGACCACCGTCGAGGGCCACTGTTACGCCTCCGGGGACGCCGAGCACGCGTTCTCCCTCCAATCGATCTCCAAGGCCTTCACCTACGGCATGGCCCTGGAAGACCTCGGCCCGGACAAGGTGCACGAGAAGATCGACGTGGAGCCCTCCGGCGACCCGTTCAACGAGATCTCCCTGCAGGCCGGCACCGGGCGCCCGGACAACCCCATGATCAATGCCGGGGCGATCACCACCACCTCGCTCATCAAGGGCCGTGGCGGGCGCGACCGCATCGGGCGGATCGTGAACACCTTCTCGGACGCCGCCGGCCGGGACCTGAAGGTCTCGGAGCCCGTCTTCAAGGCGGAGGACAAGACCGGCCACCGCAACCGGGCCCTGGCCTGGCTGCTGCGCTCATTCGGAATTCTCGAATCCGACCCTGAGCCGTCCTTGCAGGACTACTTCCGCCAGTGTTCCATCCTGGTCACGGCCAAGGACCTGTCCATGATGGCCGCGACCCTGGCGAACCAGGGCGTGAACCCGGCCACGGGCGAACGCGTCTTCTCCCCGCAGGTGGTCCGCTGGGTGCTCTCTGTCATGTCCACGTGCGGGATGTATGACGACGCCGGCACCTGGGCCATCGAGGTCGGTCTGCCGGCCAAGTCCGGGGTCGGAGGCGGGCTGCTCGTGGTGGTGCCCGGACAGATGGGCGTCGGAGTCTTCTCCCCGCCCCTGGACGAACACGGGATGTCGGTGCGCGGCGGCGTGGCCATCAAGCAGATGGCCACCGATTTCGGCCTGCACTACGGTGACGTCCCACCCCTGGGCCGCTCCACCATCCGGGCCCGGTACGACCTGTCCGAGGCACCCTCCAGCGTCCCCCGCAGCGTCGAGGCTCTGCAGGCCCTCGAGGTGCACGGACCGGAATGCCGCATCATCGAGATCGGCGGTGACATCGGCTTCGCGGAGGCCGAGACGCTGGCCCGTGCCGCCGTCGGCCTGCCCGCCTCCGTCCGGACCCTCGTGGTGGACGTGCGCAAGGTGGACGACTTCGGTAAGGCAGCGGCCCGGATGCTTACCCATGTGGTGCGCAACTTCCTGGATGACCGCCGCGACCTGATCCTCGTGGACGACGACACCGCACTCACCCAGTCCCTGCTGGACTACGCGGCGGACACGGAGGACGGGGCCCTGCCGGACCCGATGCCGGAGACCACCACCTGGTCCACGCCTGCCGCGTCCACGGCCGGCGCAGCCGCGACCGCCGGCGGGAATGCCGGCGGAAGTGCGGTCGACAGCTTCACCTCGGATGCCGCCGTCTCTGACCTGGCCCCCGCCGACCTTGACGCGGACGGCACGGTGGAGGCCGCCGTCGAGCCCGAATTTCGGTTGTTCCTCTCCCGGCCCCTCGCCCTGGAGTGGATCGAACAGCGGATGCTGGCCCGCCATGCGCCGGACCTCGTGCCCACCGGCGACCAGGAGCCGACGCGGTCCCCGCTGCTGGAGATGCTCAACGAGGAGGACGCCCTCACCCTGTCCGCGTTCATGGAGACCCGCAATTACCGGGCCGGGCAGGTCATCCGCCGGGCCGGACAACCGTTCGGCGGGATCTACTTCATCACCGCGGGGCAGGTCGAGCTCACCAGCCAGGGCTCCGGCGGCAGGCGCTACCGGCAGGCCTACCTCTCCCCCGGCATGATCTTCGGCGAGATCGCCCTCGGTCAGGCCGGCCGGCAGCTCACCACAGTGCGCGCCATGGGTCCGGTGACCACCCGGGTCCTCACGGCCCAGGTGATCTCCGCCCTGGAGGAGTCCGATCCGCAGCTGGCCATCAAGCTGTGGTCCGCCCTGGCACGGGACGCCTACACCTCCGTGGAGCAGATGAGCAGGGAGTCGGGCGCGCGCTTCGAGTGACCGAGTCATTGACCGTCGCTTCCTGGGCGGGCCACACTGCGAACACCTGTGTGACCTGTGCAGATGTCGGAGGCAGCCATGAGCACCACCACGCCGGACGTCCCCAGCGCCCCTCCTGAGTCGGGCGAAGGCGAACTCAAACGGGTCCTCGGCCCCAAACTGTTGCTGCTGTTCATCGTGGGCGACGTGCTGGGGGCCGGGATCTACGCGGTCACCGGTGAGATGGCCGGGATGGTCGGCGGCATCCTGTGGCTGCCCTTCCTGCTGGCCTTCGCCGTAGCCACGATGACCGCCTTCTCCTACCTGGAGTTGGTCACCCACTATCCACAGGCGGCCGGGGCCGCGCTCTACACGCACAAGGCCTTCGGCATCCACTTCGTCACGTTCCTGGTGGCCTTCGCCGTGGTGTGCTCCGGCATCACCAGCGCATCCACCTCGGCCAACGTGCTCGCGCAGAACTTCTTCGGTGGACTGGAGGTCAACGGCTGGATGGGCGAGGCCAATCCCGGCGCGGTGATGGGCGTGGCCCTGGGCTTCATGGTGCTGCTGGCGTTGATCAACCTGCGCGGGGTGGGCGAGAGCATCAAGTTCAACGTCGTCCTGACACTGGTGGAGATGACGGCCCTGTGCATCGTGATCGGAGTGGGCTTCTTCGCCATGGCCCAGGGCGGCTCGGACCTGGGCCAGATCTTCGTGTTCCAGGACAACAACGACAAGGGGCTCTTCCTCGCCGTCACGGCAGCCACCTCCATCGCGTTCTTCGCCATGGTGGGCTTCGAGGACTCCGTGAACATGGTCGAGGAGACCAAGGACCCCGTCCGCATCTTCCCACGGACCATGTTGACCGGCCTGGGCATCGCGGTGCTCTTCTACATGCTGGTGGCCATCTCCGCCGTGGCCGTGCTCTCACCCACCGAGCTGTCCAGGATCGGTGAGGCCGAGGGAGAGGCTCTGCTCGAAGTGGTGAAGCAGGGTTCCCCTGATTTCCCTGTGGACCGGGTCTTCCCCTTCCTGGCGGTGTTCGCCGTGGCCAACACCGCCCTGATCAACATGCTGATGGCCAGCCGGCTGGTCTACGGCATGGCCAAGCAGAACGTGTTGCCGCGGCCACTGGGCAAAGTGCTGCGCGTCCGCCGCACTCCCTGGGTCGCGATCATCTTCACCACCGTCCTGGCCCTGTTCCTCATCTGGTACGTCACCAGTGACCCCGAGAGCAACATCGTCACCAACCTCTCCAGCACCACCGCCCTGTTGCTGCTCTGCGTCTTCACCGTGGTGAACGTGGCCTGCATCGTGCTGCGGCGCCGGAGGGGCGTGGACCCGGACTCGGGCCCGTCTTCGAAGAGAGCCTTCAACTCCCCCACCGTGCTGCCCTACCTCGCGGGACTCTTCTCCCTGTTCCTGGCGGGGCCCTGGGTGGAGCGGGATCCCATCGTCTACCAGATCGCCGGTGGGCTGATGGTCCTCGGGATCGTGCTGTGGGTGCTCACGTACTTCCTCAACAGGGCCAGCAACCGGAAGCGGGGGGCCCCGGTCGGGGACGTCCTGATCGGCCGGGATGAAGACTTGCCGCCGCGGCCGCCGGGCAGGTGACGGTCCCGTCGCCTGCCCGGCTGCGACGGGTCAGCTGGTCAGCTTGGCCACGATCGCGTTGAGGGTGGCCGACGGGCGCATGGCCTCGAAGACCTTCTCCTTGGACGGGTGGTAGTAGCCGGCGATCTCCACTGGGGCCCCCTGGACCGCGTTGAGCTCATCCAGGATCTTCTGCTCGTTCTCGGTCAGGTCCGTGGCGATCTCCCTGAACTTCGACGCGAGCTCCGCGTCCTCGGTCTGCTTCGCCAGCTCCTGGGCCCAATACATGGCCAGGTAGAAGTGCGAACCGCGGTTGTCGATCTCCCCGACCTTGCGGGAGGGGTTGCGGCCCTCCTCCAGGAAGGTGCCGGTGGCGCGGTCCAGGGTGTCGGCCAACACCTGGGCGCGGGCGTTGCCGTGGGAGACGGCCTCATGCTCGAAGGAGACGGCCAGGGCCAGGAACTCACCGAGCGAGTCCCAGCGCAGGTGGTTCTCCTCGATGAACTGCTGGACGTGCTTCGGTGCGGAGCCACCGGCGCCGGTCTCGAACAGGCCGCCACCGTTGATCAGCGGGACAATCGAGAGCATCTTGGCCGAGGTGCCCAGCTCCAGGATCGGGAACAGGTCGGTGAGGTAGTCACGCAGCACGTTGCCGGAGACCGAGATGGTGTCCTCGCCGCGGCGGATGCGTTCCAGCGTGAAGGCGGTGGCCTGCTCCGGGGCCATGATCTCGAGCTGCAGGCCCTCGGTGTCGTGGTCCTGCAGGTACTCGTTGACCTTGGCGATCAGGTTGGCGTCGTGCGCGCGGTTCTCGTCCAGCCAGAAAACGGCCGGGGTCTGGGAGGCGCGCGCGCGGGTGACGGCCAGCTTGACCCAGTCGCGGACTGGGACGTCCTTGGTCTGGCAGGCACGCCAGATGTCCCCGGCCTGGACGGCGTGCTCGATCAGCACGGCGCCGGAGCCATCCACGATCTGGACAGTGCCGGCGGTCTCGAGGACGAACGTCTTGTCATGCGAGCCGTACTCCTCCGCCTTCTGCGCCATCAGGCCGACGTTGGGGACGGTGCCCATGGTGGTCGGGTCGAAGGCGCCGTTCGCACGGCAGTCGTCGATGACGACCTGGTACACACCGGCGTACGACGGGTCCGGGAGCACTGCGAGGGTGTCTTGCTCCTGGTTGTCCTTGTTCCACATGTGGCCGGAGGTACGGATCATGGCCGGCATGGAGGCATCCACGATCACGTCCGAGGGGACGTGCAGATTGGTGATGCCCTTGTCCGAGTTGACCATGGCCAGGTCCGGGCCGTTGGCGTAGCCGACCTCGATCTCGGCCTGGACACCCTCGGCGACCTTCGGGTCCAGGGAGTCCAGACCGGAGAGGATTGCCGCCAGCCCGTTGTTGGCGGACAGGCCGGCAGCGGCGAGCTCGGCACCGTACTTCTCGAACAGCGACGAAAAGTAGCTCTTGACCACGTGACCGAAGATGATCGGGTCGGAGACCTTCATCATGGTGGCTTTGAGGTGGGTGGAGAACAGGACGCCCTCGTCCTTGGCGCGCGCGACCTGGGCGGCGAGGAACTCGTCCAGGGCTGCGGCGGACATGAAGGTGCCGTCGATGATCTCACCGGCGAGCACCGGGAAGTCGTCCTTGAGCACCGTCGGCTGACCGGCCTCGCCGGAGTCCTCCACGAACTGGATCCGGATCGTGCTGTCCTCGCCGATGACCACGGACTTCTCGTTGTGGAAGAACGCGTTGGCGGCCATGGTGGCCACGTTGGTCTTCGAGTCGGCCGACCAGGCGCCCATCGAGTGGGGGTGCTTCTGGGCGAAGTTCTTCACGGCCTTCGGGGCGCGGCGGTCCGAGTTGCCCTCGCGCAGGACCGGGTTCACGGCGGAGCCCTTGACCTTGTCGTAGCGGCTCCGGGCGTCTTTCTCCTCGGCCGTCTTCGGCTCATCCGGGTAGGCCGGCAGCGCGTAGCCGCCGGCCTGCAGCTCGGCGATCGCAGCCTTCAGCTGCGGCACGGAGGCGGAGATGTTCGGCAGCTTGATGACGTTGGCGTCATCGGTCTTGACCAGCTCACCCAGTTCGGCGAGGGCGTCGTTGACCTTCTGGTCCTCGGGCAACAGGTCGTTGAAGACGGCCAGGACGCGCGCGGCCAGGGAGATGTCCCGGGTCTCCATACCCACACCCGCGGTCGAGGCGAAGGCCTCGACGAGCGGCAGGAGTGAGCCGGTGGCCAGCATGGGAGCCTCGTCGGTATAGGTGTAGATGATCTTCGACATGAAGCGTGGGTCTCCTCGCAGGGCGCGCCGGTGGGCACGGCCCGAGTCGTCGTGATGGGTGAATCGGCCCCCAATCTACCGGAGGTGCCAGCCCCGACTCCCATCGTGACCGGGTCCCGCTCAGATCCCCAGGACGGACCGGGCGATCAGGAAGTAGACGATCAGACCCAGGGCATCCACCACCGTGGAGATGAACGGATTGGAGAAGACGGCCGGGTCCACCCCGATCTGCCGCGCGATGATCGGCATCAGCGATCCCACTGAGGCGGCCAACGTGCAGATGGACAGCAGCGTCAGCCCGATGACGACCCCGATGGGCCAGGCATACACGAGGCCGGCGACCACCAGACCGATGGTGCCCAGCATGGCGCCCAGGCCCAGTCCCACCGCGAACTCTCGGCACACCACCCGCAGTGAGTCTCCGGGCCGGACGTCTCCCAGGGCCAGGGCACGCGTGACGGTGGTCGCAGCCTGGTTACCGGTATTGCCCCCGGTGCCGATGAGCAGGGGGACGAAAACGGAGAGGACCACCATCTCCTCGAGCGTCGACTCGAAGACCTCCAGCACCTGCACGGTCAGGGCCGCACCCACGGCCAGGACCAGGAGCCAGACCATCCGCGAACGGACCAGCCGGCCGACGGACGTACTCAGATAGGGCTGGGCCAACGGTTCCGATCCACCCGACCGGGCGGCGTCCTCCGTCTCCTCCTCAGCCAGGATCCGGCTCGCGTCCGCCAGGGTGAGGACGCCGACGAGCCTCGAGGCCACGTCGATCACGGGCAGTGCCAGCAGGTCCTCAGCGGCGAGCCTGCGGGCCGCAGTCTCATCATCGTCTGTCGCCATGACGGAGTCGACGTCCGTGGTCATCAGATCGGCGACGCGTGCCTGCTCGGGGGCACTGACCAGGACTGTCAACTCCACCATCCCCAACAGCCGGTGCGCCCTGCCGACCACCGGCAGGCTCACCAGGCGGCGCAGCCGCTGCTCGGGCACAGCGGATTCGCGGAGAGACTGCAATGCCTCGCCGGCAGTCATGCCAGGACGCATCTCGATGAGGACGGGGCCCATCCTGCGGCCGACGGATCCGGGCGGATATCCCAGAACCCTGCCCGCGTCCTCACGTTGCCCGCTGTTGAGGGTGCCGAGAAGCCGTTGGGCCACCTCGGCGGGAACCTCATCGAGTAGCCGTGCCTGACCAGTGGCCTGCAGATGCGCAAACATGACCTGGACGTCCTCGTCCTGCATAGCTCTGATGAGCTGAGACTGCTGACGTGGTTCGAGGGAGGCAAAGACCTCCACGGCGACATCCTTCTCCAGGAGCCGGAAGATCACCGCAACGTCCCCGGGCCCGGAGCGGCCGAGGACACGCCGCACCTGGGCCGGGGGCATCTGCCGCAACCTGTCCGTGGCGGCCTCGACGTCACCTTGGCGCAGGTCGCCGCTGATCCGTGTCTCCGGACCAGGCTGACCCTTCGGCGTCATCATCTCACCGGCTCAACCATGGAAGAAGTGGCGGGCACCGGTGAAGTACATGGTGACGCCGGCGGCCTCGGCCGCAGCGATGACGTCCTCGTCCCGGACGGAGCCACCCGGCTGCACGACGGCGCGCACGCCGGCGTCGATGAGGATCTGCAGGCCGTCGGCGAACGGGAAGAAGGCGTCAGAGGCCGCCACGGCTCCACGGGCCCGCTCCGGTGCGCCGGTGCCGCTCACGTTCTCCGCACCACCCGCCGTCGTGATCTCGGTGGCGGTCTCCTGGGCGCCCGTGGAGGCCGCCCCCAGGGTGTTCGCCCGCTCCACGGCGAGACGACACGAGTCCAGGCGGTTGACCTGGCCCATGCCGATGCCGACCGTCGCCCCGCCGCTGGCCAGCAGCACGGCGTTGGACTTCGGCGCGCGCACAGCGCGCCACGCGAAGGCGAGGTCTGCCAGGGTCTCCGGATCGGCGGCCGGGCCGGCCGCCAGGGTCCAGGTCTCGGGATCGTCACCGGCGGCATCCACCGCGTCACGGGCCTGCAACAGCATGCCGCCCGAGACCTGCTTGTACTCCACGGAGTCCCGGGCGAAGCCCTCCGGCAGGCGCAGCAGGCGGATGTTCTTCTTCGCCGAGAGGATTTCCAGGGCCTCGGCGGAGAAGGACGGCGCGATGACGACCTCGGTGAAGATGCCCTGGACGGTGTTCGCCATGCCGGCGGTGACCTCGCGGTTGGCGGCGATCACGCCACCGAAGGCGGAGACCGGGTCGCATTCGTGGGCCTTGCGGTGGGCTTCGGCGATCGGATCGTCCCCGGACTCGACGGCGACGCCGACGCCGCAGGGATTGGCGTGCTTGACGATCGCCACGGCCGCCTGGTTGAAGTCGTAGGCCGCCCGGAGGGCCGCGTCCGCGTCCGCGTAGTTGTTGTAGCTCATGGCCTTGCCGTGCAGCAGCTCAGCCTGGGCGATGCCCGGAGTGGCCCCGTCCTCGACGTAGAGAGCGGCCTGCTGATGAGGGTTCTCGCCATAGCGCAGGGTCTGTGCCCGCTGCAGGGTCACCCCGGCGTAGGGCGGGAAGAGGCTGGCCTCAGCGGTGTCCTCGTCAGCCTCGAACTGGGCCGCCGTCCAGGCCGCCACCGCGTTGTCATACGCGGCGGTGTGCGCGAACGCCAGAGCCGCGAGCCGGCGCCGGGCCGGGAGGTCGAAGCCGCCCTGCTGGGCGGCGGAGACCACGTCACCGTACTTCGCCGGGTCCACGACGACGGCCACAGACGGGTGGTTCTTGGCCGCGGCCCGCACCATGGAGGGTCCGCCGATGTCGATCTGCTCGACGACCTCGTCCTGGCCGGCACCGGAGCGGACCGTGTCCACGAAGGGGTACAGGTTCACCACGACCAGGTCAAAAGGCTGGACGTCCATCTGTGCGAGCTGGGCCACGTGGTCCTCGCGGCGACGGTCGGCGAGGATGCCCGCGTGGACCATCGGGTGGAGGGTCTTGACGCGGCCGTCCAGGCACTCCTGGAAACCGGTCACCTCGGACACCTCGGTGACGGGCACGCCTGCGCCCGCGATCCGCTGAGCCGTGGAACCCGTGGAGACGATCTGGACGCCGGCGGCGTGCAGCCCGGCGGCCAGCTCCTCCAGCCCGGTCTTGTCGTAGACGGAGATCAGGGCCCGCTTGAGCGGGACACGGTCGAGCTGGATGGTCACGGGTGTGCTCCTGTGGCTGGTCGGCAGTACGTGCGGTCGTGCGCGTCCAGTGTAGAGCCGCGCCGGCCCGACCGGTCGGGGATGACGGTCAGTGCGCCGCCAGCTTCGCCACCAGGCGCTCGGCCGCGGCCTCGGTGCGGGCCTGCAGGGCGAACTCGGCCGCGAACAGCACCCCGTAGCCGAAGGTGTCCTCATCTTTCCGGGCCGCGACCTTCGAGGTTGCCAGCACATGCTCCTGGAACATCACCGAGTCCCGGTGGTCACCGAGTGCCTCCTGGAGCTTCTTGGCGGTCTTCATCCGGGCCACGAGTTCGTCTCCGAAATCCAGGCCGGCGGCGTCCTGGACCGCCTTGACGGCGTAGCGCAGCCGCTTGGCCTCCTTGCGCACCTCGTGCATGTGGTCGAGCCGCCGGGCCTGATCCTGTTCGCCCCCGACGGCGGCGGCGAGCGCCAGCACAGCATCCACCTGGTTCGTGGCCAGCGGCACCATGGCGGCGGCAGCGGTGTCCCCTTCGGGCAACCCCGGGTTCAAGGGCAGGGTGAGCGCGAAGGCGTCGAGCCGGTCCAGGACCTCGAAGTACCAGCCGGTGCGCATGCGCTTGACCTGCCGGGCATGCGCCGCCTCGTAGGCTTGGGCCTTCGCTTCGTGCAGTCGCCGGACGGTCTTGCCCGGGATCGTCCCGGCGATCGCCCCCTGAGGGCCGCCGGGCAGCGCGGCGACCTTCTCCCGGACCTGATCCCGCACCACCTCGGCGTCACGGGCCACGGACAAGAGCTTGCCGAGTTTCTTCAAATCCCTGATGACGGCGCCGGTGGCGTCCGCCTCCAGGAGCGGGGCGTAGGTCTGGAGCAGGGACCGCAGGGTACGGCAGGCCACCCGGTACTGATGCACGGAATCCTCCACGTCGCGGCGGACCAGTGGATCCCAGCCCTTGAGGACCTTCACCTGGGTGCGCACCGTGGCGGCCAGGACCGCATGGACTGCCGGGGCCCCGCCGTCGTGGTCCTCGGGGGTGCCGGTCCTGACCAGCGGGGCCCGGGGATCCAGCGGGTCCACGGCCTTGCCGACCACCTTCTCCACCTTGGATCCCACCGCGGACGGCCGTGCCCCGGCCGGCTGGAGGACCTGCCCGATAGCGTCCAGGAAGGCGTCCGTGCCGCCCGCCGAGGCGGCGATCAGGCCGGCGTCGACCACCTCGACCTCCCATTCGCGCCAGTGCTGGACCCGGGATTCGGTGCGGAAGCCCACGGCCATGGCCGCCACCTGGTCATCGCTGACCTCGGCCAGCTGGCGGCCCTGACCGTCCAGGAGGTCCACCACGGAGCGCAGGGTGTTCAGCCGGGCGATCGGCACGAGCTGCTTGCCACGAACGTGGACCTGGACGAGGTCCAGGATGCGGGCGGGCACGGAGACCGTGACCGGGCTGGCGGGGACGTCCGCCGCGTCATCCTTGCCGAGCGAGGAGTGCAGTTCGAGCCGGCGCTCGCCCTTGCCGATCTTCACATGCCAGCCGGCATCCGTGCCGCCGGTGCGCCGACGCAGGGTGACGTTGTTGGCGGAGAGGTCCCGGGCGGCCGTGTCGAAGTAGATGGCCTCGAGGGCCATGGGCGGGCGGTACCGCACCTGGGCCACTCCGCCCACGCCGTTGAGCCGGGGCAGAGAGGCCTGCCCGTCCACGTCATACTTCCGTTCGATCTCCACCTGCACTGTTTCACCCATGGATCCATGATCCCAGAGCCACGGTGGAACAATGGCCGGGTGAGTCCAGAGACCAGACCAGATGCCCGCCCCGAACGGCCCTCGGCACTGCCCACGGGCGAGGAGATCGTCCAGAGCCTGCCCTGGCGGTGGAATACCCAGGGGCGGGTCTTCATCATCGGCGGCCTCGGCTTCATGTTCGATGCCTGGGATGTCTCCCTCAACGGCGTGCTCATCCCCCTGCTGCGGGAGGAATGGGGGCTGTCCGCCGGCCAAGCGGCCTGGATCGGGACCGCCAACCTCATCGGTATGGCCCTGGGCGCCTTCGTCTGGGGCACGGTGGCGGACAGGATCGGCCGCAAGAAGGCCTTCACGGCCACCCTGCTGATGTTCTCATTCTTCACCCTGGCGGGCGCCCTGACCGGGGACATCGGCTGGTTCGTGCTGTTCCGCTTCCTGGCCGGCTTCGGGCTCGGCGGCTGCATCCCGGTGGACTACGCCCTGGTGGGCGAGTTCACCCCACGGAAGCAACGGGGCACCGTGCTCACCGCCATGGACGGCTGGTGGCCCATCGGGGCCGCCGCCTGCGGCTTCCTCTCTGCCTGGATGGTGGCCCAGTGGGGCGACTGGCGGCTGCCGATGCTGGCGATGGTCCTGCCCGCCCTCTTGGTGTTCTTCGTGCGCCTGCACGTGCCGGAATCCCCGTTGTTCCTGATCCAGCAGGGCCGGGAGAAGGAGGCGCGCGCCGTGATCGACGAGATGGTGCGCCGCACCGGTGCCGAGGAGCGGGCGTACGTATTGCCGCCCGTCCCGGAGCCGCGGCGGCTGACCTTCGCCTCGATGGGCCAGCAGCTGGCTCAGTTATGGCGGTACTCGTGGCGCATCACCACGGTCGCGTGGGCCCTGTTCTTCACCCTCATGCTCGTCTACTACATCGCCCTGCAGTGGCTGCCCACCTTCTTGATCGAGGCCGGGTACGAGCAGTCCCGCGCCTTCATCATGACCGGCGCCATGGCCGCCGTCGGGCTCCTGGGCGTGGTGGTGGCCGCCTGGCTCGTGGAGAAGACCGGACGCAAGTGGCTGCTGGCGCTCACGGCCGTGGTGTCCTCGCTCCTGCTGGTCGTGCTGGCCGCCCTCCTGGACGTCCCGACGGCGGTGCTCCCCCTGGTGCTCGCGTTCGGCTTCGTGGTGCAGGTCGCGATCCCGGTGCTCTACACCTACGTGTCCGAGATGTATCCCACGGAGTTGCGGGGGTCCGGCTTCGGCTGGGCCTCAGCCGTCTCCCGCATCGCCGCCGGCGTGGGCCCACTGGTATTCGTGGCGTGGATGGTGCCGGCCATCGGGCTGGCCTGGTCCTTCGTGGTCACGGCGGCGTTCGTGGTGGCAGCCTGCGCGCTCATGGTGTTCATGGCTCCGGAGACCAAGGGCCGGGGGCTGGAGGTGACGGAGCGGTGAGCCGCGATACCCCGAAGCCCCCGGACCCCCCGGACTACCGCTGGGGCGCCCGGTTGGCCTCGATGTCGGCGGAGCGCAGGAAGCCCAGTGCGACGGTGGCGATCAGCACCACGCCCGCCACCCCGATGTAGATCGCCTGCGGCGTCCACCCGAAATCAAGCAGGCCACCGGTGGCCATCGGCGCCAGGATGGCGCCGGCGCGGCCGATGCCGATCGCCCAGCCGGCACCGGTGCTGCGGACCGACGCCGAGTAGGACTGCGGCGTGAGGACGTAGAGCCCGGCGATGCAGCCGTTGATCAGCATGCCGACCACGATCCCGAGCGCGAACACGGCCCAGACGATCGAGGCCGAGGAGATGAACAGGACGATCGCCACGGCCGCGCCGATGGTGAACCAGAACAGGGTCGCCCGGGTGGACCAACGGGCCGTCAGCACACCGAAGAGCAGCGAGCCGATGGTCCCGCCGATGGTCAGCATGATGCCGGCGATCACGCCCTGGTTCAGCGTCAGCCCGGACTCGTTCAGCAACCGCGGAGTCCAGGAGTTCACGAAGTAGAAGCCGAACATGACGGCGAAGAAGGCGATCCACACCAGGATCGTGACGTTCCGGTTGCGCCGGTTGAACAGGGCGCCGACGCCCGTCTCGGCCGCGGCGTCACCCTCCGTTCCCGACGCCGGCCCGTTGCCGTGGCCCGTCACCTCCGGCAGTGCCTGGACCGGCGGCTGGCCGACCTTGCGCGCGATAGCGTTGACCTTCTCCAGCGTCCGGACCGGGCGCCGGTTGTAGAGGTAGGCGGCCGACTCGGGCATGAGGGCCAGCACCAGGATGAGGGCCACCACGGTCAGGGCGCCGCCGAGCGTGAAGACCGATCGCCACCCGAACTGGTCCATCATCCACACCGCAGTGGTCCCGCCCAGGGACGCGCCGACGCCGTATCCGGCCGCGTAGATGCTGACGGCCAGGCCGCGCCGGGCCCGGTTGGCGTACTCCGAGGAGATGACGTTCGTCCCCACCAGGATCCCGCCGATGCCCAGGCCGGTGACCACTCGCCAGATCCCCAGTTCCCAGGCACTGTTGGCGGTGGCCGAAAGGAACAGGCCAGCCGCGTTGACCACGACGGCCACGATCGTCATGTTGCGCCGGCCGATGCGGTCGGCCACAGGGCCCAGGGTCAGGGAACCCACAGCCATGCCGAGCAACCCGGCGCTGAGCAGGAACCCCAGCTCGGACCCGCTCAGACCGAACTCCTCGGTCACCGGCGTGGCGGTGAAGGCCATGGCCAGAACGTCATAGCCATCCAGGGCATTGAGGAATGTACAGATGCCGATGATGAGCCACTGATACCGGCTCATGGGCGCGTGTTCGATGCGCTCCCTCAGGTCATTGCCGGTACCGGGCGCCGCCGGTGGAGTCGATGGAGTCGGTTGCTGTGCCATGCCTGGTCCCATACCTATGCTCATAGTGAGTGTGTCTCGCAGCACACGCTATCCGTGATCGCGGGCACATGCCAACGGCGCCTCGCTTCAGGCCCGGGAGACGTAGTCCTGTGGGGTCCGCCCGGCGGCCAGCTCGCCGAGCACCGTGAGCAGCAGATGGCGCTCCTGGACCTTGATCCGCTCGTGCAGGGCCTCCTCGGTGTCCGTGTCGAGGACGGGCACGGCAGCCTGGGCGAGGATCGGTCCGGTGTCCACGCCGGCGTCGGCGATGTGCACGGTGCAGCCGGTGACCTTGACGCCGTAGCGCAGCGCGTCCCGCACCCCGTGGGCGCCGGGGAAGGCAGGCAGCAGTGCTGGGTGCGTGTTGAGGTACCGGCCCTCGAACGCGGCGGTGAACTCCTCCCCCGCGATCCGCATGAAACCACTGGACAGGACGTAGTCCGGCGCATAGGACGCGGTGGCGACGGTCAGCGCGTGGTTCCAGTCGGCCCGGTCTCCGAACTCCGAGAAGTCCACCACGAAGGTCTCGATTCCCGCCGCCGCGGCGCGGGCGAGCGCGCTGGCCCCGGGATGATCCGCGCCGACCGCGGCGATCTCGACATCCAGGGTGCCCGCCACCACGGCGTCGATGACCGTCTGAAGGTTGGAACCGGAACCGGAGGCAAGGGCCACAATGCGCATGGAATCCATCCTAGGGCGGCATCGGCCGGCCCCGGTCCCAGTCCCAGTAGGGTTGGCGCATGATCTCCTACGGATCCGTCACCAAACGCTTCCGTGACGGCACAGTGGCCGTCGACGATTTCAGCCTCTCCGTCCCCCGCGGATCGCTGACCGTCCTGGCCGGTTCCTCGGGTTGCGGCAAGACGACGCTGATGCGGATGGTCAACCGGATGGTCGATCCCAGTGAGGGACGGATCACCGTGGACGGGCAGGACGTGGCCAGCCAGGACCCGGTGGCCCTGCGCCGGCGGATCGGCTACGTCATGCAGAACTCCGGGCTGCTCCCCCACCGCACGGTGGGCCAGAATATCGCCACCGTCCCCCGTCTGACCGGCATGGACCGATCCGCCGCCCGGAGGAAGGCCGCCGAGATGATGGACCTCGTCGGGCTGGCCCCGGAGCTCGCGAGCCGCTACCCCGCCCAGCTCTCCGGTGGGCAGCAACAACGCGTGGGCGTGGCCCGCGGACTGGCCGCCGATCCGGAGATCCTGCTGATGGACGAGCCCTTCGGGGCGGTGGACCCCCTGGTGCGCGCCGACCTGCAGCGCCAACTGGTGGACCTGCACCACCAGCTCGGCACCACCATCCTCTTCGTCACCCATGACATGGACGAGGCCCTGACCCTCGGCGATCACATCGTCCTGCTGCAGACCGGTGCCCGGATCGCCCAACAGGGCACCCCCAAAGACTTCGTGTCCGCCCCCGCCAGCGATTTCGTCCGGGACTTCCTGGGTCTGGACCGCGGCCAGCGCACCCTGCGCCGTGAGACCGCCGCGGACGGCTCGGTGCTGCTGGTGGACCCGCACGGCCGGCCCGCCGGGGTGCTCGCCGAGTGAGCTGGATCCTGGACAACCTGCCGCTGATCCTCGATCGGTTGTGGGCCCACGTGGCCACCTCCCTGCCGGCGATACTGCTGGCCCTGCTCATCTCCCTGCCGTTGGGGTGGCTCGCCCACCGCTACCGGCCCCTCAACGGCCCCGTGCTCACCGGTGCAGGGCTGATGTACGCCCTGCCCTCCCTGCCCCTGTTCATCGTGCTGCCGGTGCTGATCGGCACGGGCGTGCGGGACACGGTCAACGTGGTGGTGGCCCTGACGCTCTACGGGGTGGCCCTGATGGTGCGCAGCGTGGCCGACGGTCTGGACGGGATCCCAGCCGAGGCCCGCAGCGCCGCCACAGCCCTGGGCTATCGCCCCCTGCGGCGCTTCCTGACGGTGGACCTGCCTCTGGCCGGGCCGGTGATCCTCTCGGGACTGCGCGTGGTGACCGTCTCCACCGTGTCCCTGTGCACGGTGGGGGCCGTGCTCGGCATCCCCTCGCTCGGCATGCTCTTCACGGACGGCTTCCAACGCGGCATCCTCGCGCAGATCCTCACTGGCATCGTGCTCACAGTGGCCCTGGCCTTGGCCCTGGACCGCCTCCTCGTCCTGGCGGGCCGGCTGATCATGCCCTGGGCTCGCACCCCCTCCCGCCGGGCCAGCGACCGGTCGAACCGGGTCAGCGGCCGGTCGCTCCGAGCCGATCGAGCCGACGGGGCGTTGACCCCCTCATGAACCAACTCAGGGACGCCCTCCTCTGGTGCCTGGAGCCGTCGAACTGGCAGGGCTCGTCCGGCATCGGCGCCCGCTCGCTCGAACACCTCGGCTACACGGTGCTGGCCCTCGTCATCGCCTCGGCGATCGCCGTCCCTGTCGGCTGGTGGGTAGGACACACTGGCCGGGGCCGTGGGATCGCCGTGGCCGTCTCGGGAGCCGCACGCGCCCTGCCGACCCTCGGCGTCGTGACGCTGATGGGGCTGACGCTGGGCATCGGGCTCGCCGCGCCTATGACCGCCTTCGTGGTGCTCGCCGTGCCCTCGATCCTGGCTGCCGCCTATGCCGGTTTCGAAGCCGTGGACCGGCAGGTCATCGACGCGGCCCGCGCCCAGGGTCTCACCGAGGCCCAGGTGCTGTGGCGGGTCGAGGTGCCTCTAGGACTGCCCCTACTGATCGGCGGATTGCGCTCGGCCGCCCTTCAGGTCATCGCCACCGCCACCCTGGCTGCCTACGTGGGGGCGGGTGGATTGGGCCGCTACCTCTTCCTCGGGCTCAAGACCCAGGACTACGCGATGATGCTCGGCGGGTCGCTCATCGTCGTACTGCTCGCGATCGTGCTGGATCTGCTGTTCGCCGCCGCCGGCCGGGCCGCCGTGCCCCGCGGAGTCCGGGTGGCGCGGCAGGTACAGGCGCAGTAGGTTCATGTCCATGACTCCGCAGCCTCGCCGTTCCCCCCGCGCTCGCCGGCCCCTGATCGCCCTGGCCGCCGTTTCCGCTTTGGCCCTGACGGGCTGCGGCAGTTCGGACCCGCTCGGCGGCGGGGCCTCCGGTTCGGCCGGCAGGGACTCCGGCGACGGCGGCGCGGCGGGAAACGCGATCGTCATCGGGTCCCAGCAGTACTACTCGAACGAGATCATCGCCGAACTCTATGCCCAGGCCCTGGAGGCCGAGGGGTTCACCGTGGAACGCGAGTACCAGATCGGCCAGCGTGAGGTGTACCTGCCCGAGCTCGAGTCGGGGGCGATCGACGTCCTGCCCGAGTACTCCGGCAACCTGCTCCAGTACTACGACGCGGAGTCGACGGCCAGCACGCCCGAGGACATCCACGCCGCGCTGGCCGAAGTCCTGCCCGAGAATCTGCGTGCCCTCGAGCCTGCCGAGGCCACGGACCAGGACTCCTACAACGTCACCCGTGAGTTCGCCGAGGAGCATTCGCTCACCACCCTCGCTGACCTGCAGAACGTGGACGAGCCGCTGACCGTGGCGGCGAACTCCGAGTTCGAAACCCGACCCTATGGCCCGGAGGGCCTTCAGGAGGTCTACGGG
Organism: Citricoccus alkalitolerans; assembly: GCF_039528175.1. NCBI lineage: Bacteria > Bacillati > Actinomycetota > Actinomycetes > Micrococcales > Micrococcaceae > Citricoccus > Citricoccus alkalitolerans. Next base: position 72,933 of record NZ_BAAALH010000001.1, on the reverse strand, counting down.
GTGGAGGTCAGCGTGGTGCCGGTGGAGGACTCGGGCGGCCCGCTGACGGTGAAGGCCCTGGTGGACGGAGACGTCCAGCTGGCCGACATCTACTCGGCCGACCCGTCGATCCAGACCCAGGACCTGGTGACCCTCAAGGATCCGGAGAACCTGATCCTGCCGCAGAACGTCACGCCGATCGTTTCCGAGGCTGTGGGTGAGGACGTGGCCGCCGTGATCGAGGAGGTCAACGCCCGGCTCTCCGCCGAGGAGCTCATCGACCTCAACCGCCAGTCCGTGGAGGACCAGGCCTCGAGCGCCGAGCTGGCCACCGCCTGGTTGGCGGAGCAGGAACTGGTCTGAACCCCAGTAGGGTGGGATGGTGAGCCAGACCGAATCCGCCAGCATTGACCCAGAACTGAAGAAGTACCGCTCCCTCCGGGATGCGTTGCTCTGGGTGGCGGGGATGCTGCTGCTCACCTACCTGTCCTCCGTGTTGACGTTGCCGTGGAAGGCCGTCTCCTTGGCCTTCGCCCTGGCAGGACTCGTCTGGGGTGTGGTGGCGCTCGTGCGCACCGCCCACGTGAAGTCCCCTTGGGTTCTGCGCTTCGCCACAGCGGCAGCGATGGCCGGCTGCGCGATGTTCGGATTCGTGGCCTCGGCGCAGATCATCTTCTGGGATGCCACCGAACAGTTCGAGGAGTGCACCTCCTCGGCCCTGACGGACCGCGCCCTGGAGAACTGCAGCAGCACCTACACGGATCAGCTGGGCGGGACCGCTTTGCCGGGCACGGGGATCACCCTCCACAACCAGGAGAAGTAGGACCAGCCGGGCAACGCCTGAGAGAGGGTCACCGCGCGGCATCCGCGGACGTCCGGGCCTTGACGACCGAGGGTCCGTCCGGCGCCTAGGTCCGGCGCTCCGGGGCACAGCAGGAACAGGCTCCGTTGCCGCCGTCGGCATCGTCGCCGACGTTGGTGGCCCCTGCCAGGACAGAGGCTGGGGTACAGCAGGCGTCACCGCGCCACGCCTCCAGGCCCTCCTTGAGCGCGAATCCGGCGATGACGAGGGCCGCCAGTGGATCGGCCCAGCTCCATCCGAACAGGCTGTTCAAGAGCAAGCCGGCCAGGAGGACCGCGGAGAGGTAGGAGCAGATCAGCGTCTGCTTCGAGTCCGCCACGGCCGAGGCGGAGCCGAGCTCCCGCCCTGTACGGCGCTCGAACCAGGACAGTGCCGGCATGATGGCCAGGCTGACGGCCGCGAGCACGATGCCCACCGGCGAATGGTCCGGCTCGACCACGCCGACGAGCGAGCGGACGGCGTCGAAGGACACGAAGGCGGCGAGCCCGAAGAAGGACACGGCGATCACCCGCAGGGCCGTCTTCTCGCGGCGATGCGGATCAGGAGTGGAGAACTGCCAGGCAACGGCAGCAGCGGAGAGGACCTCAACGATCGAGTCGAGTCCGAATCCGATGAGAGCCGAGGAGGAGGCCACGGTGCCCGCAGACAGCGCGATGACGGCCTCGAGCACGTTGTAGGCGATGGTCACCGCCACGATCCCGCGGATGCGGCGCTGCAGCACCGTCCGCCGCACGGCCGGCAGGGGTTCGGGCCGGTGCCTGGACAGTGTCCCGGGCCAAGGCGCAGGCCGTGGCGCGGACTTTCCGCTCTCCGAGTTCATCGGCACGTGCACCCTTCCGGTGAGCAGCAGTTCGGATCGACCTGCACCACCAGGTCGAGCAGGTCGCCCAGAGCCGAACCGATGCGGGGATCGGCGAGCCGGTACCAGGTGCTACGGCCCTGCGGAGTGGTCTCGACCAGTCCGCAGCCACGCAGGCAGGCCAGCTGATTGGACATGGACTGCCTGGACACCCCGAGTTGCTCCGCCAGATCCGACGGCCGCGCGGGGCTCTCGCGGAGGGCGAGGAGGATACGGGTGCGGGTCCCGTCCGAGAGTGCATGCCCCAATTGGGCCAACGCCATGGCATGGGTACTGCTCACCACTGTCATGACCTCAACGATACACATTTCGATGTATCGACGCCCTGCTTACCGCCTGCCGGAGTCCCCGCCGGCGTTCTGCTCCTCGCCGTCCTCGTCACGTGCATCATCTTCGCCAGCCTCGTCGTCCCAGTCCTCCGGCACCACGTACTGATACTTCTCCCACGCCGGTGAGGCGAGGTAGCCGAACATGGCGCCCAGGCCCACCAGGCCACCGAGCATCACCGCGGCGAGCCAGGCCGTGGGACCCAGGTCGGTCAGCCGGCCCACACCCAGCGAACCGGTGGACAGCCAGAAGGGCAGAAGGGCGAGCACCGCCGTCGCCAGCGCCACGAACACCCCGAGGGCGAGGGTGGACAGGGTCAGTGAGGCCCAGCGCCGGGGGATCTTCAGGGAGAGCCACTCGTCAAAGTGGTTCTCACCCTCCCGCAGGAGCCACCAGCCGCCCAGGAAGCCGCCGGCCACGGGCAGGAACAGGAACAGCCAGGACCACGCGGGCTCCAGCCCAACGGGTAGCGCGGTGAGCACGGGGACAGCCGGCTGCGGCCCGACCAGCGTCTGCAGGGGTGCCACCACGGATCCGGTCCCGAGGCTGAATCCAGCCCCGGTGGTCCACGCCAACGTCCACATCGCCAGGTTCGGCATGATGCCGAGCTGGGCCACGGTGACGACGGCACCGCCCCAGACACCGGCGTTCAGCTCCTGGTAGACCTGAGCGATGTCCGCCCAGTGCAGTCCGATCTGGACGGCCATCAGGGCCGCGGCGAGCCCGAAGGAGGCGATCAGGCCCACGGCTCCGGCGCGGACCACAGACAACACGTAGGAGCCGGCCCACCGCGAGTGCTGGGACAGCCGCTCGATTCGGTCGGCCAGGTCCACGCCGATCAGCCGCGCCCAGGTCCCGGCTTCCCGGCGCGCGCCCGCGAGCAGGGAGAGCACCATGACGGCCGTGGGAATCAGCGTCCCCCAGGTGACGTTGATGGCCACGGCGGCGGTGGGCACCAGCAGGGAGGTGGCCAGGCCGACGGCGGCGTAGGCCACCGCGCCACCGGCGAGCGCCTGCCAGATCTGGTCCCGGTAGGAAGCCCGGGCCAGTCGACGCCCGGCCCGCCACCCCAGGAAGAACGGCAGCAGCACCAACCCCCAGGGCAGGAACCAGAAGGTTCCGGTCAGGAGGGCATCGGCGTCCGTCCCTGATTCCAGGCTCAGATGCAAGGGCACCCCGTGGATGGCCAGCCAGCCCTGACCGCCCAACCGGGCGATGAAGTCGATGCCCGTGGCGGCGAATCCGCCACCGGACCAGATGACCACGAGCGGGATCAGCACCAGCATCGCGGAGATCACGGCAGCGATGAGTGCCTCGATCGCCCCCTGGATCCACAGGGGCAACGGCAGGGGCTTCAGGGCGCGAGTGGTTCGAGCGTTCATGTCATCGTCCATGGTGCCACCCGTCTGACGGCCGGTACCGGAATCAGGACCGGGTCGGCGCGGCTTACCCAGAGTTCATCGGACCGCCACTTCGGATCCACCGCGCCGCGGGCCGCCCGTTGGCGGCGGACGGTCATCATGGGACCGTGAGAGTCGCTGTGGTCGCAGAATCCTTCCTGCCGCACATGAACGGTGTCACCCACTCCATCCTCCAGGTGCTCCGCCACCTGCGGGAACGGGGTGACGATGTCCTGGTGATCGCCCCGTCCAGTTCGTGGATGGAGGATGAGGCACCGACCGCGGTGGAGGGGTACCCGGTGCACCTGCTGCCCTCCATCCCGCTGCAGGGGTACACCAACGTCCGGGTGGCCGCCGGGACCGTCAACCGGGTCCGCCGCATCCTCGCGGACTTCGCCCCCGACGTCGTCCACATCGCCTCCCCCTTCGTCCTCGGCTGGCGCGCCGTCCAGGCCGCCCACGCGCTGGGCCTGCCCAGTGTGTGCGTCTACCAGACGGAGGTGCCCAACTATGCGGCCCGCTACGGCTTCCCCTGGCTCGAGGAGGTCCTCTGGCAACAGGTGGAGCGCATCCACGATCTGGCCACGCTCACCGTGGCCCCCTCCAGCTTCTGCCTGGACCAGCTGCACGGCCGTGGCATCCAGCGAGTACACCTGTGGCGCCGTGGCGTGGACACCAGCCGGTTCCATCCCGCCAAGCGGGATGAGGGGCTGCGCGCCGAGCTCGCCCCGAACGGCGAGCGGCTCATCGGCTTCGTCGGCCGCCTGGCCGCCGAGAAGCAGGTCGAGGACCTCGCCGTCCTGAACGACCTGCCGGGCACCCGCCTGGTGATCGTGGGCTCCGGCCCCCTCAAGGACTCGCTGCGGAAGAAGCTGCCCGGCGCGCACTTCGCTGGCTTCCAGGGTGGCGAGGACCTGGCCCGCCACGTGGCCTGCTTCGACCTGTTCGTGCATCCCGGGGAGTCCGAGACCTTCTGCCAGACCATCCAGGAGGCCATGGCCTCCGGCGTGCCCGTGGTCGCGGTGGGCCGCGGCGGACCGCTCGACCTCGTGGACGCGTCCCGCACCGGCTGGCTGTACCGGCCCGGGGACCTGGGCGAGCTCCGCGAGCGGGTCCGCGATCTGACCTACGACGACGTCAAGCGCGGCGCCTTCGCCGAGACCGCCTTCCAGTCGGTGCAGGGACGGACCTGGCCGGTGCTCTGCGAACAGCTCGTCGGCTACTACGAGCGCGCCATCCGCGTCCGGCGCCGGCAGAACGACGTCTACGTGCGCACCTACCTCGAGCAGAGCTCCGGGTGGGACGGGTGGCTGCTGCCGCGCTGAGCCGGCCGGACACTTTAGGCTGACCCTATGAGCCTTGCTCCCGCCCTCACCACTGATCTGTCCTCCCCGCGTGCCCTGGCCGGGCGCACCGTCCGTCCCGTCGGCCTGGGTTGCATGAACCTCAATCACGGGTACTCCGGGTTCCTCACGGACGAGGACGCCGTCTCGATGGTCCGCACCGCGCTGGACGCCGGGGTGGACCACTTCGACACGGCCACGCTCTACGGTGCCGGCCACAACGAGGAGGTGGTGGGGCGCGCCCTGGGAACGCGCCGCCAGGACGTCTTCCTGGCCTCCAAGGGCGGGTTGACCGGCGGGCCGGACGGCGGGGTCGACGGTCGCCCTGAGACCCTCCGCCGCCAGGTCGAGGCGTCCCTGCGCCGACTGGGCACCGAGTTCATCGACCTCTACTACCTGCACCGCCTCGATCCGGACGTGCCGGTGGAGGAGAGCGCCGGCGCCCTGGCCGAGATGGTCCGGGCCGGGTTGATCGGCGCCTACGGCCTCTCCGAGGTCTCCGGGGCCACCCTGGAACGGGCCCACGCCGTGCACCCGGTGGCCGCGGTGCAGAACGAGTACTCCCTGTGGACGCGCAATCCGGAGTGGGGACTGCTGGACGCCTGCCGCCGCACCGGTGCCGTCCTCGTGGCCTTCTCCCCCGTGGGGCGCGGTTTCCTCACCGGTGGGGTGCAGGACCCCATGTCCCTCCCCCAGGGGGACATGCGGCACCGGATGCCGCGGTTCTCAGCGCAGCACTTCCCGGCCAACCTCGCCCTGCTGGAGCCCCTCCGCGCCGAGGCCGAGCGCCTGGGCACCACCCTCGCGGCTCTGTCCATCGCCTGGGTGCTCGCCCAGGGGCCGGACGTCCTCGCCATCCCGGGCACGACGTCGGCCGCGCACCTCGCGGAGGACCAATCCGCCGAGCAGGTGGTCCTGACCGCCGAGGACGTGGTCCGGATCGACGCGATCATCAACCATGACACCGTGCACGGGCACCGCTATGCCGTCCAGCAGCGGGCCACGATCGACACGGAAGACGAACCCGCCGCCCCGCCGACCTGATCGGAGCACGGCCCCGGGGAAACCGCCGGCCAGCGCCCGAGGCCGCCCGGCCGGCGTCGGGCGCCGTCACGCTTTCCGCAGGCCGCGTACCTGCCGGTACAGTAGTCCCGGCCGCTCCCTGCCAAGGGATGCCTTCCCATCACAGGGACGCCACCGAGGAAAGCGAGGACGGACATGGAACAGGGTCTGGAAAACCTGCGGAACGAAGTGTTCCGCCGCAACCCCGGCGAAAGTGAGTTCCACCAAGCTGTGACCGAGGTGTTCGAAGCCCTCGGTCCCGTGGTCAACCGCCATCCCGAGTACGTCGAATCGGGCATCCTGCGCCGCATGTGCGAGCCCGAGCGCCAGATCATCTTCCGTGTCCCCTGGGTGGACGACAACGGCTCCGTGCAGATCAACCGGGGTTTCCGCGTGGAATTCAACTCCGCCCTCGGCCCGTTCAAGGGCGGACTGCGGTTCCACCCCTCCGTGTACCTGGGCATCATCAAGTTCCTGGGCTTCGAGCAGATCTTCAAGAACGCCCTGACCGGCATGCCGATCGGCGGCGGCAAGGGCGGCTCGGACTTCAACCCGGCCGGCCGCTCCGATGCCGAGGTCATGCGCTTCTGCCAGTCCTTCATGACCGAGCTCTACCGCCACATCGGCGAGTACACGGATGTGCCCGCCGGTGACATCGGCGTGGGATCCCGGGAGATCGGCTACCTTTTCGGCCAGTACAAGCGCATCACCAATCGCTTCGAGTCCGGTGTACTCACCGGCAAGGGCATGTCCTGGGGCGGTTCGCTCGTCCGTCCGGAGGCCACCGGCTACGGTGCCGTGATGTTCGCGGACCAGATGCTGCGCACCCAGGGCCAGTCCATGGACGGCCAGACTGTCCTGGTTTCCGGCTCCGGCAACGTGGCCCTCAACGCCATCGCCAAGTCCCAGCAGCTCGGGGCCACGGCCATCACCGCCTCGGACTCATCCGGCTACGTGGTGGATGAGGACGGCATCGACCTGGAGCTGCTCCGCGAGATCAAAGAGGTCCAGCGCGGCCGGATCTCCGAGTACGTCGAGCAGCGCGGCGGCAACACCCGATTCGTCGCCAGCGGCAGCGTGTGGGACGTCCCCGGCACTGTTGCCCTGCCCTCGGCCACCCAGAACGAGCTGGATGACAAGGCCGCGAAGACCCTCATCAAGAACGGCCTGGCCGCCGTGGCGGAGGGCGCCAACATGCCCTCCACCCAGAAGGCCACCGAGCTGTTCATCGAGGCCGGCGTGCTGTTCGGACCGGGCAAGGCCGCCAACGCCGGCGGCGTGGCCACCTCCGCCTTGGAGATGCAGCAGAACGCCAGCCGGGACACCTGGAGCTTCGAGGACACGCACGACAAGCTCGAGAAGATCATGTTCGACTTGCATGACCGCTGCCTCGAGACCGCCGAGCAGTACGGCTCCCCCGGCAACTATGTGGTGGGCGCCAACATCGCCGGCTTCGTCAAGGTCGCCGACGCCATGCTGGCCCAGGGCGTCATCTGAGGCCGGTCAACGCCTCCCGTTGCTCCTGGCTCAGCCGCACGGGGTGGCCCGTGGCGGAGTCCACGAACACCATGGTCGTCCCGGCGGTGACACACTCGGTGCCGTCCACGCCGTCATGGATGGAGTAGGCCACCTCGATCGAGGCACCCTTCGCGGCCGCCACCCACACCCACACGCGGGCCGGGACGGTGCGGTACTCCAGGGGCCGCCGGTAGCGGATCCGGTGCTCGGAGATCAGTGCCTGCACGGTGTCCGGCATCCCGTCCAGCAGGGATACCGGCGCTCCGAGCCCGGCAGCGCCCGTGCCCGCCGGCACGCCGAAGGCGTGGATGCGGGCCTCCTCGAGGAGGGAGGCGATCCGCACATTGTTCACGTGGCCGTAGGCGTCCATGTCTCCCCAGCGCAGGGCGATGTCCACCCGGATGCCGGGGCCGCCGCCGTCGGGCCGTGGTTCGACAGTGCCGGTCAGGGGCTCAGCGTCCATGACGGGCTTCCGGTGCCACCACGGACAGCTGGGCGGTCATCGGCCAGGTCTGCGGCTGGGCCTCGGTCCGGCCGGCGTCCAGGATGCCGAGGGCCTCGAGCTGGCGGGACAGCGTGGCGCCGTCCGGCCCGTAGCACCACGGCACGCCCGGGGTGGTGTCACGGGGATCGTTGGCCCGGCCACCGGCCAGGACCGCCTGCGAGGGCGTGAGCTGCCGGATCACGATGGCCCGCACCTTGTCCGGGTGCCGGCGGGCGAAGTCGGCATAGATCTCCGGGTCATGCTGGCCGTCGTCGCCGATGAGCAGCCACCGCACGCCGGGGTAGTCCCGCGCCAAGCGGTCCAGCTGGGAGACCTTGTGCTCCAACCCGGATCGGAACCAGCGGTCCTCCGTGGGCCCCCAGCTGGTCAGCAACAGCGGCCCGAAGGGGTAGAGGTTGCGGGAGAGGAACCGGGACAGGGTCTGGGCCACGTTCCACGCGCCGGTGGACAGATAGATCACCGGGGACGCGGGCTGCTGGTCCAGCAGTCGGTGCAGCATCACGGCCATCCCGGGGGTGGGCGTGCGGGCGTGCTCGTCCAGGACGAAGGAGTTCCAGGCGGCCAGGAAGGGCCGCGGCAGGTAGGTGACCACCACGGTGTCATCCACGTCCGAGACCACACCGGTGACCACGTGGTCGTCCACGATGTACACGTCGCTGGTGGCTGGTTCACTGCCGTTGGACTGCAGCGTGACGGTCTGCCAGCCGGGCTCCAGCTCAGCCTCGACGACGGCGTCCACCAGGCCGCCGCGGTCCGCGCGGACAGTGAAGCTCTGGCCGCCGGCGGTGATCTGCACGAGGGCATAGGGCACGGGAGGTGAGGTGAAGTTGTGCCAGCCCCGCATGCCGTCCTCGACCATCTTGGCCAGGCGGCGCCCGTTCTCGAACGCCTCGTCCGGGGCCATCACCACGCGGGAGAGGACCCGGATCCAACCGGTGGTGCCGTAGCCGGTGAAGGACATGACGGTGGGCGTCAGGCCCCGCCGGACGGCGGACTTGCGGCGGAAGGCGTGCCACCGGTCCTGAAGCATGGTGGCCACATGCTCGGTGATGAGGGGTTCCCGTTCTTCCACCAGGGGGGACGGCGATGCGTCCACGGCAGCAGCGTGCGGTGCGGGAATCCGGTCGGCCATACTCCCAGTATTCACCACGTCACGGGCGGAGTTCACACCGGGTCCCGCAGTGTCCGCTCCCGGCGCAGGGCTTGGCCAGCGGAGAGACTCAGTGGAAGGCCCTGGTGGCCAGACCCGGCGGATAGGCTGGCCTCATGTCGAGCGCCCTTCCAGCACCCAGTGATCTGCGCCGCATCGCCGTCACCGCGGCGGCCGCCTGCGCCCCCCGCCTGATCCGCGCCTTTCGTTCCTCCCCCGGGGACCTCTACCTGACCACCAAGCGCTCCACGCATGATCTGGTCACGGTGCACGACCGCGCCACCGAGGACGAACTGGTCCGGCTGCTCGGCGATGCCGTGCCGGGTAGCCGCTTCATCGGCGAGGAGGGGGGCGCCCGGGGCTCCGAGACCGGGCCCGACGCCGGCCCGGCTGCCAGCTCTGCCGGGCCGGCTGGCTCAGGCCACGCCTCCTGCGCCCCTGCCGGTGCGCACCGTCTCGAGTGGATCGTGGACCCGATCGACGGCACCGCCAACTTCGCCCAGGGCTTCGCCATGTTCTCCATCTCCATTGCCGCGGCGGTGGACGGCGAGGTGGTGGCCGGCGTGGTGCTGGACCCGGTGAACGGGCTCGAGTTCTCCGCCGATGAGGCCGGTGCGTACCTCAACGGCGTGCGCTTCGGTTCCGTGGCCGTGCACGCCGCCGAGGCACCCGCTGAAGCCGCCCTGAACCTCGTGACCTCCTATCCCTCCGCGGAGGCTTTGGAGCTGGACGGCCCCGTGGCGCTGGAACGCTTCGGCCGCCTGGTCGACTCCTATGCCACCGTCCGCCGGACCGTTTCCGGTGCGTTGGAGCTGGCCTTCACGGCGATCGGGTGGGCGGACGTGACCCTCGGGGTGGACACCAACCCGTGGGACGTGGGCGTCGGGCAGTTGCTGGTGCGCCGGGCCGGCGGCCACTACCTGGCCCTCTTCTATGACACGGACGGCCCTGAGCGCCGCCCTGCCCACCTGGCACCCTGTTACGTGGCCGTGGCCCCGGGCCGGGTGGCGCCGACGGCGGTCCGCATGCTGGAGGAGACGGTGGCCGCGCGGCGATCCGCCGGCTACCGGCGATAATGCCCTTCCTGCCCGTGCGGCGCGGTGCCGCCCCTAGCAGGAACCCTCTCGGCACGGGACAATGAAAGTGCCCGCTGACCGGGATCTCCACGTTCCGCCCCACGGTCCCGGTTCGGGCACGGCACCCCGCAGGGGATGAAGGAGGACGGGCCATGATGTTCGAACACCCGGATGACGAGGCGATCCTCGTCCTGGACGAGGACCAGTGCTGGCAGTTGCTGGAGAACACCCGCCACGGTCGGTTGGGCTTGCGGGTGAACGACGAGCTGGACCTGGTGCCGGTGAACTTCATGGCCGCGGACCGCAAGATCTACTTCCGCACGGCGCCGGGCAACAAACTGGCCGAGTTGACCATCAACCCCAAGGTCATCTTCGAGGCGGACGGCATCCTCTCGGACCAGGCGTGGTCCGTCCTGGCCCGCGGCACCGCCCGCGTGCTGGAACTGGAGGAAGAGATCGAGTTTGCCGAGTCACTGGCTATTGACCCCTGGGTTCCCACGTATAAGGATTTCTTCGTAGAGGTCACGGTCAACCGGGTCACCGGTCGGCACTTCATCTTCGGTGAGCATCCCGAGCGCTTCGACTAGCAGCAGGATGCGCACCGCATCAACTGATCCCCGGCAGCTGACGCATCGCCGGGGATCAGTTGCGTCCGCGGCGGGCTATTCCAGGTGACTCGGAGCCCACATCTTCAGCAGTGTCTTGACCACGACGACGGCCGGCCCGGTCCGCTCGAATGCCCGGGTGAGTGCCGGGCCGACCTCCTCCACGGGCACTTCTTCGGCCGGGACCCCGAAGGACCGGGCCAGTGCCACGAAGTCCGGCCGGTACAGTTCCGTGGCCGTGGCCTGGCCGAAGGCTCCCTCCATATAGTCGCGCAGGATCCCGTAGCCGCCATCGTCCACGATCAGCCAGGTCACGTTCGCCCCGTGCTGTTGCGCCGAGGCCAGCTCGGCGATGGAGTACATGGCTGAGCCGTCCCCGGCGACGGCCAGCACCCGGGGCACCACGTCCTCGGACCCGATCTCCGGGGAGTCGACCAGGTCGGCCAGCCCCACCGCACCGCCGATCGCGGCCGGGAAGGCGTAGCCCAGCCCGCCGGCCCCCTGGGCGGAGTGGAATTCGCCCGACTGCGCGTCCCAGCAATTCCATCCCCAGTACGCGGCGATGGTCATGTCCCAGTACGTCTGCATCTCCGCGGGGACGGCGGCTCTGATGTCCGCCAGGAACCTCCGCTCGCGGGACAGCTCCTGCGCCTCCAGCCGCACCGCGACCCTGCGGTTGGTCTCGACCACCACCTCGGCGGCACTGCGGCCGTGCCAGTCGGCGCACACCGAGCCCTCCACCCCGGCGCGCGGGACTGAGAGGGCGGCACCGATGCTGGCCAAAGCCTGACCGGCGTCGGCCCTCACGCCGAGCGTGGGGAAGTTGGATTCGAGCACCCGGGGTTCGGCGTCGATCTGGATGAGACGGCCACGAGGTTCGAGGGTGAAGTAGTTGGACGTGACTTCCCCCAGCGAGGAGCCGACCACGAGCAGCACCTCGGCGTCCTCGAGCAGGTCGGTGACGTGGCGGTCCTCCACCCAGGAGCCGAGTGACAGCCGGTGGTCATGGGGAAAGGCTGAATTGCCACCGGGGGTGCAGACCACAGGGGCGTCCAGCAGCTCGGCCACGGTCAGCAGGTGGTGTCGGGCGTCTCCGGTGGAGCGGCGCACGCCTCCCCCGGCGACGATCGCGGTCCGTCGGGAGGTGGCCAGCCATCGCACGGACTCCTCGATCAGCTCCTGCCGGGGCGGATGGTCGTAGGGCACGGCCAGGGCGTCCTCCACGGGCGGGACCATGACCTCGCCGAGCAGCACGTCCTGCGGGATCTCCACCCACACGGGCCCCTGCGGCACCGTGATGGCGGCGGCCCAGGCATCCTGGATGGCCGACGGGATCCCGGAGGCGTGGTGCACGCTGGACTGCGTCTTGGTCACGTTCTGCGCCGAGGCCTTCTGGTCATCGAGCTGGTGCAGCATGCCCTTGCGGCGGGCGCCCAGCCCGGAGAGCGGGATCTGGGAGGCGACGACGACCATCGGCACCGCGGTCGCGTACGCCTCCTGCAGTCCAGACAGGGAGGTGAGGGCTCCGGGTCCCGTCGAGAGGAACAACACCCCGACCTCGCCGGTGGCCCGGGCATACCCGTCCGCGGCGAAGGCGGCGTTGTTCTCCACCCGGGAGGAGATGTAGCGCAACTCCGAGCGGGAGAGCGCGTCGAAGAGTCCGAGCGCGTGCTGGCCGGGGATCCCGAAGACAGTGCGTGCGCCGAGCGCCTGCAGGGTCTCGATCACGAGGTCGCCACCGTTGCGGCGGGGTTGTTCGGCAGGCGTCATGAGCGCTCTCCGAGCAGGCCGATCAGGTCATAGGCCACGTGGGCGGCGGCGATCCCGGTCAACTCGGCGTGGTCGTAGGCCGGAGACACCTCCACGACGTCGGCGCCCACCAGGTCGAGGCCACGCAGGCCGCGCAGGATCTCCAGCAGCTCCCGGCTGGCCATGCCCCCGGCCTCCGGGGTGCCGGTGCCCGGCGCGTGGGCCGGGTCCAGGACGTCGATGTCCACGGAGATGTACAGGGGCCGGCCCTCCACGCGGTCTCGCAGCCGCGCGACGATCTCGTCCACGCCGAGGCGGTACACGTCCGAACTGGTCATGACGCCGAAGCCGAAGCGCCGATCGTCTTCCAGGTCCTTCCTCCCGTACAGGGGGCCGCGGGTGCCCACGTGGCTGATGGCATCGGTGTCGAGGATCCCCTCCTCCACAGCACGCCGGAAGGGCGTTCCGTGGGTGTACGCGGCCCCGAAGTACGTGTCCCAGGTATCCAGGTGCGCGTCGAAGTGCAGCAGGGCCAACGGCACCCCCGCCCGCTGCGATGCGGCGCGCAGCAACGGCAGGGCGATCGTGTGGTCCCCGCCGATCGTCATCAACGAGGCCCCATCCTCGGTCAGTTCCAGCGCGTCGGCCTGGATGGCCTCGATCGCCTCATGGATATTGAAGGGGTTGACCGCCAGGTCCCCCGTGTCAGCCACTTGCACCTGCGCGAAGGGCGAGGTGTCGGTGGCGGGGTTGTAGGGGCGGAGCAGACGGGAGGACTGCCGAACGTGCCCCGGTCCGAACCGGGCGCCGGGCCGGTAGGAGACGCCGGAGTCGAAAGGCACCCCGACGACTTTGATACCGGCCCGCTGGCCTGCCCCTTCGACCTCGTCGAGTCGCGGCAGCAGGGCGAAGGTCGGGGCGCCACTGTAGCGGGGCACCACGGCCGAGTTCACCGGTCCGAGACGGCCGTTCTCCGTCACGCGGGGAATGTGGAGCATGTCAGGTCCTTTCGTATCGATGGCTGTGCACCATGGCACGGTGTACGGGTGAGGGAGGGGTCAGCGCGCTTCCCTCCCGACCAGCGTCCAGAGGACCACGGCCTCCTGGTGGCCCGGATTGATCCAGCTGTGCGGCTCTGCGCCCGGGAACGTGACGGTGTCTCCGGCCTCCAGCGGCAGCTCACCGTCCGAGGTGACCAGCACAAAGGATCCTGTGACCACGTGCAGCGCCTCCACGGCGCAGTCCATGGTGTACAACTCCGCCTCGCCGCGTCCGCCGGGTGCGATCACGGCACGGATGATCTGCAGCGAGCGCCGTCCGGGCGGGGTGAGCAGTTGTTCGGTGATTCCGTCACCGCCAAGGTTCACGTGCGGCGCCGCGGCCAGGCGGACGACCCCCGTCTGGGGGGCATCGAGGACGTCCCCGGGCGCCACCCCCAGCACCTGGCAGATGTCCACCAGGCTCGAGACGGACGGACTGGTCAGATCCCGTTCCACCCGGGACAGGAATCCCTTGGTGAGGCCGGCGAACCCGGCCACCTGGTCCATGGTCAGCCGTCGCTGCTGGCGCAGGGCCCGCAGGCGCCGGCCGATCGCCGGATCAGCGGTGGCGGGGCGGATGGGCAGAGATTTCACGCTTCGGTCTCCTGATGCCGGTCAGGGACGCCAAGGTTGTCTGTCGGTAAACATGGGTTTACCGTATACCGCATCGAATGTGACCAACAACACCTCCTCGGCAACGGTCCCGCCGCGAGTCCGGGACCCCGATCCCCGCCTCCCCCTTCCCCCGGCGCCCGTGGCCCTGCCGGACCCGGCGTCGCTACAGAGGACTCCCGTCATGCAGACGTTGAACATCGTGATCATCGCCCTCTACCTCGCCAGCATGCTCCTGTTCGGCTGGTGGGGACGGAGCCGGACCAGCGGCACGTCCGATTACCTGGTGGCCGGGCGGCGCCTGGGCCCCTTTCTGTACACGGGGACCATGAGCGCGCTCGTCCTCGGGGGAGCCTCCACGGTCGGCGGTGTCGGCCTCGGCTACGAGTACGGGATCTCCGGGCTGTGGCTGGTGACAGCCATCGGCGTCGGAGTACTGCTGCTGAGCCTCCTGTTCGCCCCGACCCTGCAGCGCCTGAAGATCTTCACGGTCTCGCAGATGCTCACCCTGCGGTATGGGTCTGAGGCCACGCAGGCGTCCTCGATCGTCATGTTGGCCTACACCCTCATGCTGGCGGCCACCTCCACCGGTGCCTACGCCTCCATCTTCGTGGTGCTCTTCGGATGGGACCGCTGGCTGTCCATCGTGGTGGGTGGCGGCATCGTCCTCGTCTACGCCGCGGTCGGGGGCATGTGGTCCATCACGCTGGCAGACATGGCCCAGTTCATCATCATGACGGTGGGCCTGTTCGCTCTGATGCTTCCCCTGTCCTTGGCGCAGGTGGGCGGCTGGAGTGGACTCGGGCAGCGACTTGATGCCGAGTTCTTCAACCTCGGCGGCATGGGCCTGCAGTCGATCCTCACCTACTTCGTCGTCTACACCCTGGGGCTGCTGATCGGCCAGGACATCTGGCAGCGGGTGTTCACCGCCCGCTCTCCGCAGGTCGCCCGGTGGGGCGGAAGCACGGCCGGCGTCTACTGCATCCTCTACGGCGTGGCCGGTGCTGTCGTCGGCATGGCCGCCGCGGTCACGCTCCCCCAGATCGAGGTCCGTGACGACGTCTTCGCCACGGTGGCCTCACAACTGCTGCCCATCGGCCTGGGTGGCCTGGCCCTGGCCGCAGCCGTGGCAGCGATGATGTCCACCGCATCCGGCGCACTCATCGCCGCCGCCACGGTGGCCCGGGCCGACGTCGTGCCCCTGGTCCGTGGACTGCTCGCCGGCCGGCGGACCGGTCGCCTGGACGCCGCCGCGGCGCAGTCCCAGGCCGAGTCCGATGCCGCCAAGGCGAGGAGCTTCGAGGAGGACGTGGACTCCAACCGTTGGTGGGTGCTGGGGCTCGGCCTGTTCGTGATTGCCCTGGCCATCGCGGTCCCGGATGTGGTGGCCGCGCTGACCATCGCCTACGACATCCTCGTCGGCGGCCTACTGGTGGCCATCCTCGGAGGGCTGCTGTGGTCACGCGGCACGGGGGCGGGGGCGGCGTGGTCCATGGCTGCCGGCACCGTGGGCACACTCGCCACGATGATCACCTTGGAGGTCCAGGCGGATGAGCGGTTCGCGGGTGTCTACGCCAATGAACCGATCTATGTGGGCCTGACCGCCTCGGTCCTGGTGTACGCCATGGTCAGCCTGCTGACCAAGCCCACGCACCCCTCCGTGCTGGAGGCCTGGCGCCATCGCACCGCGGAAGGAGCCTCGGACGAGTTCGTGCCCGGCCACCGCGTGGCAGACCACCGCTGAGCGATCAGATCACCCAGATCGCCAGGGCACCGAGCACGGCGAGGGTCACCACCAGCCCCACCATCCACAGGATGGAGAAGACATCCGCCTCAACCCGCTCCCGGGCGACGCCGAGGGACTGGTGCCCGTACCGCCGACGCTGGGTGAGATGGATGGCCATCGCCGCCAGCCCGCACAGCCCGGCGGGCGCCAGCGCTGCGAGCCCGACCGTTGCGTACCAGCGCAGGAACATCGCCGCCGCCACGAACAGGGCGAGCAGGGTGCGGTCCCAGCTCATCACGGTCCGTTCGGGCTGCAGCCCGGGATCCTGGTGCAGGGCCGCAGCAGACGGCCGGGCGGGAGGCCGGCGCACGGCTCAGACCGGCCGGATGAGCAGGAACACCAGCAGCACGACGGCGGCCGCCGCACCCCCGGTGGCCAACACCGGCACGATGACCGGCAGGGGCAGCGGCCGGCCGTGTCTCATGGCCCGCTCCACACGGACCCAGCGGAACCCGGCGGTCAGAGCCAGGAGGGCGGCCAGCCCCAGCAACACCGTACCGAGCACCGTTCGCGTCAGCGGATCGAAGACGGAGCCGGTGAACGCCTCCACCGCGATGCCGCCGGCCAGTAGCGCCAGGGAGGTGCGGATCCACGCCAGGAAGGTGCGCTCGTTCGCGAGGGTGAACCGGGGGTCGGGTTCCCGGCCGCCGTCGAGCACGGTGGTGGCGAACCGATTGCGGGCCGGCGGGCCCTCCGGATCTGGTGTCGTCATGCCCCCCAGCGTAATCGTGCCCGACGCTTCCGGTCCGAATCGGAACACGTGAGCCTCGCATCGAACCCAGTCAGTCGCCCCGTCTCCCGAGCTAGGCCTCCCGCTCTCCTCTTTGGCGCGGACGTGCCGAGCCAGTAGACTGGGCACGTCGAAGGGGAGTAGTTCCCACCCGCCCTCAGGGCGAATGCAGCGGTGCGTCGACATACTGGCTTCCTCCTATGGGAGGCCCGGCGCCCCACCCAGATGCGAACGGTGTCCGGGCGAGCGAGACCTTCGGCCAGACTCCGCGCTGGCCGAAATACCCCTACCAGGGTCAATCCGGTTGGTGCCTTGCTCCGAGGAACTCGATGCACGACTCGCAACACCACAACACACCCGTCATTGCCGAGCCCAGCCGGGACCAGATCCGGCGTTGGCGCCGCTATCTGGCGGATGAGATCGCCGAGGCGGAGATCTACCGGGTCATCGCCCAGCGCAAGGAGAGCCCGGAGCGGGAGATCCTCCTCGGGTTGGCCACGGCGGAGAAGCGCCATGAGGATCACTGGCGGCTGCTGCTCGGCGAGCACGCCCAGAACCCGCCCCGCCCGTCACCCCACAGGGTCCTGCTGCGGTGGCTGGCCAAGGTCTTCGGCTCGGTGTTCATCCTCGCCCTGGCCCAGCGGGCCGAATCCGATTCGCCCTATGCCAAGGACCAGCACGCCACCCCCGCCATGGTCGCGGACGAGGCGATCCACGAGGAGGTCGTCCGCGGGCTGGCGTCCCGCGGACGGGAGCAGCTCGCGGGGAACTTCCGGGCTGCCGTCTTTGGCGCCAATGACGGCCTGGTGTCCAACCTCGCGCTGGTGATGGGCATCGGGGCCACCGGGGTGGCGAACTCGGTGGTGCTGTTCACCGGCATCGCGGGCCTCCTGGCCGGGGCCCTGTCCATGGCCGCCGGCGAGTTTGTGTCCGTGCGGTCCCAGCGTGAACTGCTCGAGGCCTCCTCCCCCACCCAGGTGACACTCGAGGCCGCCGAACACCTGGACCTGGACCAGAACGAGCTGGTCCTCGTCTACCGGGCCCGCGGCATGGACGAGGAGGAAGCCGTCCACCGCGCCCAGGAACGGCTCGGATACATCAGCTGCGACTGCAATCCGTCCTTCTCCGCCCACCCGGACGGCTCCCAGGGCCCCCTGGACTACTCGGACGACCATGAGGCCATCGGCAGCCCCTGGAGTGCCGCCTTCTCCAGCTTCTGCTTCTTCGCCTCCGGCGCCATCATCCCGGTCATCCCGTACCTGTTCGGGATGGGCGGGCTCCCCGCCGTGGCCTTGTCCGCGATTCTCGTCGGCCTGGCCTTGTTGTGCACCGGCGCCGTGGTGGGGCTGCTCTCCGGAGCCTCTCCCTTCAAGCGCGGCCTGCGTCAGCTGTTCATCGGCTTCGGCGCCGCCGCCGTCACCTACCTGCTGGGCCTACTGTTCGGTGCCAACCTCGCGTAGACCCGTGGTCAACGTCTTCTGCCGCCGCACTGGCGCTCCGATGTTTGACGTGGGCGCTTCCCGTGCAAGGATGAACGAGAAGGATCTACAAGAAATGGAGGTAGCAACATGCGTGGAAGCAACCTTGTCTGGACCATCGTGGGCATCCTGGTCGCGATCGCCCTGATCATCTGGATCGTCTCGGCTCTCTGAGCGCCAGGCCGTTTCAGTAGAACGGCGCCGGCCCCCTCCTTC
>NZ_BAAALH010000001.1:39370-54591 GCF_039528175.1 Citricoccus alkalitolerans | reverse complement strand
AGAGGTGGCGGCTCAGCCGTTCAGGAGCTGCCGCATCAGGTCGGCCGTCTCGGACGGAGTCTTGCCCACCTTGACGCCGGCGGCCTCGAGGGCCTCCTTCTTGGCCTGGGCGGTGCCGGAGGATCCGGAGACGATGGCGCCGGCGTGGCCCATGGTCTTGCCCTCCGGAGCCGTGAAGCCGGCCACGTAGCCGACGACCGGCTTGGTGACGTTGGCCTTGATGAAGTCGGCCGCACGCTCCTCGGCGTCGCCGCCGATCTCGCCGATCATCACGATGGCCTTGGTCTCCGGGTCCGCCTCGAACGCCGCGAGGGCATCGATGTGGGTGGTCCCGATGACCGGGTCGCCGCCGATGCCGATGGCGGTGGAGAAGCCGAGATCACGCAGCTCGTACATCATCTGGTAGGTCAGCGTGCCGGACTTGGAGACCAGTCCGATCGGGCCCTTGGAGGTGATGTTGGCCGGGGTGATGCCGGCCAGCGCCTCGCCGGGGGTGATGACGCCGGGGCAGTTCGGGCCGATGATCGTGGTGGTCGGCTTGCCGTCGGCGTCGGTGCGGGACTCGGCCAGTGCGTAGAACTCAGCGGTGTCCTGCACCGGAATGCCCTCAGTGATGACCACGAGCAGCGGCATCTTGGCCTCGACGGCCTCGATGGCCGCATCCTTGGCGAACTTCGGTGGCACGAAGGCCACGGACACATCGGCGCCGGTCTTCTCCATGGCCTCGGCCACGGAACCGAAGACGGGCAGTTCAACCTCGGAGCCGTCCGCACGGCTGTGCGTCACGGTGGTGTCGGCCTTGCGGGCGTTCACGCCGCCGACGATGTTGGTGCCGGCCTTGAGCATCAGGGCGGTGTGCTTGGTGCCTTCGCCGCCGGTGATGCCCTGGACGATGACCTTGGAATCCTTGTTCAGGTAGATCGACATGAGTTGAGGGGTCCTTACTTGTCAGCCGACGCGGTGTTGGCGAGTTCAGCGGCCTTGTCGGCGCCTTCGTCCATGGTGGTGGCGAGGGTCACCAGCGGGTGGTGGGCCTCGGAGAGGATCCGGCGACCTTCCTCGACGTTGTTGCCGTCCAGGCGGACCACGAGGGGCTTGGTGGCGGCGTCGCCCAGGATCTCGAGGGCCTTGACGATGCCGTGGGCCACCGCGTCACACGAGGTGATGCCACCGAAGACGTTCACGAACACGGACTGAACCTGCTCATCATTCAGGATGACGTCCAGGCCGTTGGCCATGACCTCGGCCGAGGCGCCACCACCGATGTCCAGGAAGTTGGCGGGCTTGACGTTGCCGTGGCTCTCACCGGCGTAGGCGACCACGTCCAGCGTGGACATCACGAGGCCGGCGCCGTTGCCGATGATGCCGACCTGGCCATCGAGCTTGACGTAGTTGAGGTCATTGGCCTTGGCCTTGGCCTCCAACGGGTCCTCGGTGCGCTTGTCCACCAGTGCCGCGTGGCCGTCCTGGCGGAACTCGGCGTTCTCGTCCAGGGTGACCTTGCCATCAAGGGCGATGATGTCACCGGCACCGGTCTTGACCAGCGGGTTGACCTCCACGAGCGTGGCGTCTTCCTTCTCGAAGACATCCCACAGCTTGACCAGAACGTCCGCGACCTTGCCGCGCAGCTCTTCGGGGAAGTTGGCCTCGGCCACGATCTTGGCAGCGGTCTCGGCATCGATGCCGGTCAGCGCGGAGACGGGAACCTTGGCCAGGGCCTCGGGGCGCTCGACGGCGAGCTGCTCGATCTCCATGCCGCCCTCGACCGAGCACATGGCCAGGTAGGTGCGGTTGGAGCGGTCCAGCAGCACGGAGAAGTAGTACTCCTCGGCGATGTCGGCGCCCTGGGCGATCATGACCTGGTGGACCGTGTGGCCCTTGATGTCCATGCCCAGGATGTCCTTGGCGTACTGAAAGGCCTCATCGGCGGTCTTGGCGACCTTCACGCCGCCGGCCTTACCACGGCCACCGACCTTTACCTGGGCCTTGACGACGGTCACGCCGCCAATCTTCTCAGCGGCCGCCTTGGCCTCTTCCGGAGTCTGCGCCACGATGCCAGCCAGCACGGGAACACCGTGTGCCTCGAACAGATCGCGCGCCTGGTATTCATACAGGTCCACGGGTTGCAGTCCTTCTACGTCGAAAACGGGGACGGTCGGATTCCGCGAGCGGCATCAGGCACACCACAGTGCAGTGACGAAGGGCGTTTCCACCCCTGACATTGACCGGAGCATGTCCGGCACGGCGGAAGCCGGCCGGAAGCCCAGGGGTTCCCCGGGCGTTCCATCCCATACCTTAGTCCACGGCGGGACCGGTCGGTTATTCCACCGGGCGGTCACTCGACCTTGCTCAGCGGGGCGTACCGCAGCAGCAACCGTTTCTCGGTGCCGTCGAAGCTCACCTTGGCCACGATCTTGTCCCCCTGGCCCTCGAGGCTCAGGACGGTGCCGCGGCCGAAGGTCCCGTGCTCCACGTGGTCGCCGGGGCTCAATGAGACCATCTCCTTCTGCGGCTGCACGCGCGTGCGGGCGGCCCCACGCTGGGGAACCTTCAGCTCCGCGTCCTCCGCATAGCTGCCCGACGCGCGGGCAGGCCGGTTGGATGTCGGCCCACCGGCTCCCCAGTGGGAGCCGGAGAACCGCTGAGGATAGCGGGACTGAGAGCCTTCCTGGCCGTTCTGCCCACCGTGGCCGCCGATGGAGCCACTGCCCCATCCACCCAACGGCCCTCCGGCGAAACCGGCGGGGCGCGCCGAGCCCTCCCGTTCCCAGTCCAGCAACGCCTCGGGGATCTCTCCCAGGAATTGGCTGGGCGGGTTGAACTGGTGCTGCCCCCACAGGGACCGGGCCTCCGCACGCGAGACGAACAGGCGTTTCCGCGCCCTGGTCAGCCCCACATAGGCCAGCCGCCGCTCCTCGGCCAGCTCCTTCTCGTCCGTCATGGACCGAGAGTGCGGGAACACCCCGTGCTCCATGCCGGTCAGGAACACCACCGGGAATTCCAGGCCCTTGGCCGTGTGCAGGGTCATGAGCGTGACCTGGCCGAGCTGTTCGGCCAGCTCCGCCCCTTCCTCGTCCGAGGCGTCCGGCAACTGGTCGGCATCGGCCACCAGGGCCACCTGCTCCAGAAAGTCTCCCAGCGTCCCACCGGGGTTGTTCTTCTCGAATTCCCGGACCACGGCGACCAGTTCGCCGAGATTGTCTGCCCGGGACTCGTCCTGCAGGTCCTCGGAGGAGCGCAGGGCGGTGAGCATGCCGGTCTGCTCCAGCACAGCTTCCAGGACGGTGGCGGCACCCGAGGTGGCGGCCACCTGGGCCAAGTCGTCCATCATCTGGACGAATCCGTTGACCGCCTTCACCGACCGGCTGGCCATCGCGGGCGCCTGGTCCGCCTGCCGGAGGGCCTCGAAGAAGGTCGACCGGTTGCGCGTCTGCAGGGCCGCCACGGCCCCTTCGGCGCGATCCCCGATCCCGCGCTTGGGTTCGTTGAGGATGCGGCGCAGGTTCACGTCGTCGTCGGGATTCTCCAGGACACGCAGGTAGGCGAGCGCGTCCTTGATCTCCTTGCGGTCGTAGAACCGCGTGCCGCCGATGACCCGGTACGGGATGCCCTTGGTGACGAGGCGTTCCTCCAGCGAACGGGACTGCGCGTTGGTCCGGTAGAACACGGCGACGTCGGCCGGCCGGATCCCGTCCTCGTCCTGCAGCCGGTCGATGGTGGTGGCGATCCACTCGGCCTCGGCGGACTCGTTCTCGGCCGCATAGCCGATGATCTTCTCCCCCGCCCCTTCCGCGGTCCACAGGTTCTTGGGCCGGCGCTTCGGGTTCTTGGAGATCACCGCGTTGGCGGCGTCCAGGATGGTCTGTGAGGAGCGGTAGTTCTGCTCGAGCTTGATGGTGGTCGCCTGGGTGTAGTCCTGCTCGAACTCCACGATGTTGCGGATGTCCGCGCCGCGGAACGCGTAGATGGACTGGTCCGAATCGCCAACCACGGTCAGCTCACCGCCGGCCGTCTCGACTCCTTCCGGCTCGTGGGCCGGACCCGTCAGGAGGCGGACGAGGCGGTACTGGGCGTGGTTGGTGTCCTGGTACTCGTCTACCAGCACGTGCCGGAAGCGGCGGCGGTAGTTGTCCAGCACGGCGGGGAACGCCTCGAAGATGTTGACCGTCATGCCGATGAGGTCGTCGAAGTCCATGGCGTTGGCCTGGCGCAGCCGTTGGGTGTACTCCAGGTACACGGTGGCCACCGCCTGGGCGAACGGATCCGACTCGGAGACCGTCGAGGAGTGGTCCTCGGCATCCACGAGCTCGTTCTTCAGCGCACTGATCTTGTTGAGCAGCGACTTGGGCGTGAACTTCTTGGGGTCCAGGTCGTGGGCCTTGACGATCGAGGTGACCAGGCGCAGGGAGTCCGCGGAGTCGTAGATCGAGAAGTTGGACTTCAGGCCCACCGAGGCGGCCTCTCGGCGCAGGATACGTACGCTCGAGGAGTGGAAGGTGGAGATCCACATCTTCTCGGCCGCCGGACCAATCAGGGCGGAGATGCGTTCGCGCATCTCCGCGGCGGCCTTGTTGGTGAAGGTGATCGCCAGGACCTCGTGCGGCCGGGCCCGGCCCGTGGCCAGGGCGTAGGCGATGCGGTGGGTCAGTACGCGAGTCTTGCCCGAGCCGGCGCCCGCCACGATCAGCAGCGGGCCGCCGGTATGGACCACGGCCTGCTTCTGCTGCTCGTTCAGCCCCTCCAGCAGGTCATCGGCCGTCGGGGCGCGGTGCGCCGGGGCAGCGGAGATGAAGGCCTCCGGGTCCGCGCCGACTGGCTGGGTGGTGCGGGAGGTGAACAGGCCGGGCAGGGAGGTCTGGAAATTCTGGGGCATGGTGGCGTCCAGTCTACCGAGCGGGCCGGACACCCGAAGGTGCCGTCCACAACGCCGGCTGACGCCGAGCCTCCTCCGCTGGCACCCAGTCGGGGTCTCAGGCCGAAGGTCAGGCGGCGTCTCAGGTGTCCAAGGTCGCGTAGACGATGAAGTTGTCCTCCAGCATCCCCGTCTCCTGATTCAGCCCATCACAGGTGATCAGCCTGATCTCCGGTCCCACGGTATTGCCGTAGACCTCCAGGGTGGGGAAACCCTCGTCCTTGCGGAACAGTTCAGTTCGGTAGACGGTGAAGCTGGCGACCGATCCGTCCTGCCGGGTGATCGCGATGGAGTCCCCCACCTCGGTCTGCGGAAGGTCGGCGAAGATCCCCGGACCGCCTTCAATGCCGTTGCGGTGTCCCAGGATGACCGAGGGCCCGACCTCCCCCGGGGTCGGCGAGTGGACGAACCAGCCGGCCGGGGAGCCCAGGTTGTAGGGAGGAACCTCGATCACCCCGTCGTCCTGCAGGCCGAGCTGCATCACCTCGGACTCGACATCGATCCCCGGCAGCGAGATCGTGGTCGGTTCTGAGGCGGGCAGGGCCTCTGGCCCGGGATCCAGCGCGCCACGGGTGGCCGCGGCCGAGTCGCTCTCGGATGCGCTCGCCGAAGCCGAGGATTCCCCCCGCCCGGCAGAATCAGCACCGGACGGATCCGGCGGCACCGAGCAGGAGGCGATGAGCAGGAGGGCGGCCGCCGCGCAGCCCGTCAGGACTGCGCGGCGACCGGTCGAAGGGAACGTCATGGTGTGGGCTGCCTCCGGTCGCTCAGGCCCGGCTCGACCGGCGGCTGACTGCCCATGCGCCGCCACCGAGGGCCGCCACGGCGAGGGCCCCCACGCCCAGGAAGATCCCCGAGGTGTCGGACTGCTGGACTGGCGAGCCGGTGTCAGCGCCGCCCTCCGGCATCTGGCCCATCTGCGAGACGCTCACCGTTCCGCAGGCCGCCGGGAGGGTGGCTGCCAGGGGAAGGGCCGGATCCAGTTCGCTCGGCTTCTCCTGAGCCTCCGCGCTCAGCTTGGTCGGGTCCACGCCGTGGACCACCACCACGGCGGTGCCGTCCGCCAGGGAGGCGGCGGTGGCGTCGTTGAGCTCGAACGTGCGCTCGTAGTTGTAGGCGGAACCGCCCGGGAACCGCTCGACCGCAAGGGCGGAATCGGCGCTGGTGTCGCCCTCGGTGGTCAGCGAGGTGCCGATGTCTCCATAGAAGGGATGGCCTTCCGGGACACTGATGGCACCGTCCCCATCGGTGTCGGCCTGCGCAGGTGGGCAGACGCCCTGGGCGCCAATGTGGATGTGCTGGGCATGTGGGAAGGGGCCGTCCATGAAGGTCTCTGCGGCCCCGGAGACCTTGACCGTGACGGTGGCTTCGTTGCCGTCCAACTCGATCATGGCCTGTGGAAGAACATTCTGGAGCAGGAGAAGAGACCCGGGGCGGAGCCGGAGACCGTGCCACCGAGGGGGGCGACCGATGCTGGACGCGAACAGCCCGGACAACTGGGATAATCGAGGCTGGAGGTTCCACGTGTCGCAGAAGAAGAACCAGAAGAAGGGCCCCGTCGGCCATCCGGCCCGGGCCGGCGCCCAGCGCAAGACCAAGGTCGAGGGCAAGGACGACCGCCCGGCCGGCGTCGCACCCGTCCGGCATCCCAAGGTGTCCGTGGGCCAGGCGAAGCAGGACCTGCGAGCCTCGGGCCAACAGCAGGGCAGCCCGGGCATGCTCGTCATCGCGCTGATCGGCGCCACGCTGTTCATGTTCTTCTACCTGCACATCATGGTGTTGCCGCAGATGTCCGCGCTGTCCGGCGGGCTGCCCATGCCGGACCATCGCTTCACCTATGACATGGCGGCTCTCGCGGAGCTCGACGCGGCGATGAACGAGGATGCGCACGGCCAGCTGAACTGGGTGCACAAGACCGCCGGGGTGATCTTCCCGCTGTTCCTCTTCCTCTGTGTGTCCGCCGTGGCCGCCTGGTGCCTGCCGCGAGGCTGGGGCCGCTGGCTCTCGTACGCCGCCGGCGCCGTCTTCGCCGTGGTGGACATCGCGGAGAACATGCTCATCGAGTCCGCTCTGAACGCCGGTGGAAAGGGGGCCGCGCTGGCATCGGCCTTCACCTCGACACGGTGGGTGCTGCTGGTGGCGGTCGCCCTCTGGGTGGTGCTGATGGTCCTGGGCAAGGTCCGCCGTTCGGTCGCCGAACGCAGGGCGCAGATCGCCGCGGCGTCGTCGAAACCGCACTAGCGTGATCGTTGCGTAGGATGTTCTGGTGGACCGACGCTCCGAGCCGAAGGCCCGGCGTCCACGGTCCCTGGCCCCCGTAGCTCAGCAGGATAGAGCGGCCCTCTCCTAAAGGGCAGGTCGCTGGTTCGAATCCAGTCGGGGGCACACCACCCTCAAAGGGTCACGCGCGGGGACCAGACTCAGGGTTCTCGTGCCGCGAATGTCATGGAGCGCAGCTCAGGGTAGGTGCCATCGCCCAGGTCGGGATCAGGCAGGGTCCCTTCCGGATCCTCCAGGACAACGCGGTAACCATCCAGGACCAGGCGTCGCATCCCCTCAAGGATCATGCGCCGGCCCACATCAGCGAAGCGATCGACCCGCTGCAGATCGAACACGACTGTGGGGGCATCTATGGTGATGTCCTGGATGTGGTCGAGCACCGCCTCGGCACCGGTGAACTGCACCACACCCTGGAGGGAGATGACCGTCTCGTCCTCTCCGGCGACAACCCGTCTGAGGACGGTGGACCCGTAGGTTTCGGCCTCCATGAGGTGCAGGCCCATGTCCGCCGACAGGCGTCGGCAGACCTCCACTGCCCTGACGCTGTTGCCCTTGGCGTCCAGTCGGGGCGAGAACACCCCGATTCCCACTTGCCCGGGGAGGCTGCCGAGCAATCCGCCGGAGACCCCGCTCTTGGCCGGTATGCCCACCTCGGAGAACCAGGTGCCGGCACCGTCGTACATTCCGGCCGCCGCCATGGCCGAGAGGGTCTGCCGCGCAACGGCGGGCGAGACGATCTGCTCCCCGGTGACCGGGTGCGCACCGGCGTTGGCCAGGGTGGCGCCCATGATGCCGAGATCACGGACAGTCACGAGAATCGAGCATTGGTCGATGTACCCGGACACCGCCTCATGTGCGTCTCCGTCGATGACGCCGTAGTTGCGCAGCAGGTGGGCCAAGGCCAGGTTTCGATCGGCAGTGGCCAACTCGGATGCCGCCACGGACCGGTCGATGGACAGCTGCCGACCGGCAAGCCGGGAGCAGAACTCCAGGATGCGGTCCGTCCGATCCGTGGGCGAAGCACCTTCTCCGCCGAGCAACTGGTGGGTGGCGATGGCTCCGGCATTGATCATCGGGTTCTTGGGCCGGTGCGAGTCCGTCTCGAGGGACAGTTCGTCGAAGGCCTCCCCCGAGGGTTCGACCGCCACCGTCTGTGCCACCCGTTGCAGACCGCGATCGGTCAAGGCCGCCGCGTACGCGAACGGCTTGGATACGGACTGGATGGAGAACTCTCGTTCGTCGTCACCGACAGAGTACGTGCGGCCGTCGACCGTCGACAGCGCGATGCCGAAGACGTCCGGATCAGCCACGGCGAGCTCCGGGATGTAGTCGGCAACAGCGCCCTCGCCCAGACCGACGCAGTCGTCCAGGACTTCTTGGAGGTACTCCGGGACCGGTGTGCGCATGAGTGGTACTCCTTGTTCTCGGAGCTGCCCGGTTCGCGGACACCGCCGCCTCGTCCGGTCTGGTGATCCGCCTTCCGAACACGGGGATCTGTGCAGATGCTAGGCGACCTGCGTCACGGCGGCAAGGAGGCCGTCTCAGCGGTCCGAGTCCGGTCCCGGATCGTCGAACTGCGTCCGGTACAGCTCGGCATACCTCCCGCCCGCGGCCAGCAGGGCCTCGTGCGGGCCCTCCTCCACCACGCGCCCGCCCTCCACCACCAGGATGCGGTCGGCCGAGCGGATGGTGGAGAGCCGGTGGGCGATCACCACGGCGGTGCGTCCCTGCAGCGCCTCCGCGAGGGCGGCCTGCACGGCCTTCTCCGAGGTGGAGTCCAGGGCGGCGGTGGCCTCGTCCAGCAGCACGACGCGCGGGGCCGCCAGCAGCAGGCGGGCGATGGTCATGCGTTGGCGCTCACCGCCGGAGAGCCGGTACCCGCGCTCCCCCACCACGGTGTCCAGGCCGTCCGGCAATCCCTCCACCACCCCGCGCAACCGGGCCCGGTCGATGGCATCCCAGATCTCGGCATCGCCGACCTCGGGCCGGGCCAGGGTCAGGTTCCCGCGGATCGAGTCATGGAAGAGGTGCCCGTCCTGGGTGACCATCCCGACCGTCTCCTTCAGGGACGTGAACGTGGTGTCCCTGAGGTCGGTGCCGTTGTAGCGGATGGTGCCGGAGCCGACGTCGTACAGTCGGGCGAGCAGGGACGCGATGGTGGATTTGCCCGCACCGGAGGTGCCGACCAGCGCGTAGGTCTGGCCGGGCTGCACGGTGAAGGAGATACCGTGCAGGACCTCGGAGCCGCCGCGGCGGTCCAGGACCGCGACGTCCTCGAGGGAGGCCAGGGAGACCTGGTCCGCGCCCGGGTAGGCGAAGCGGACGTCCTGCACCTCAAGGGTGACGGGTCCGGCCGGGATGGTCCGCGCCTCGGGCCTCTCCCGGATGAGTGGTTCCAGGTCGAGGACCTCGAAGATCCGGTCAAAGGAGACCAGGGCACCCATGATCTCCACTCGCGCACTGGCCAGGCCGGTCAACGGACCGTACAGTCGGGTCAGCAGCAGTGCGAGGGTGACCACGTCGCCGGCGTTGAGCTGGCCCGCCAGGGCCTGCAGCCCGCCGACGCCGTACACGGCGGCCAGGGCCAGCGCCGAGACCAGCGTCAGGGCCGTCATGAACACGGACTGGCGCAC
The DNA here is from genome assembly GCF_039528175.1 of Citricoccus alkalitolerans. Taxonomy (NCBI): domain Bacteria; kingdom Bacillati; phylum Actinomycetota; class Actinomycetes; order Micrococcales; family Micrococcaceae; genus Citricoccus; species Citricoccus alkalitolerans. The sequence goes on along the minus strand of NZ_BAAALH010000001.1, from coordinate 44,766 downwards.
GGAGATCCCCACGCCGGTGGCCCGGACCCGGTCCGCCCGTGCCGCGAACTCGGCCGATTCACGCCGCGGCTGGCCGAAGAGCTTGACCAGCGTGGCACCGGGGGCGGAGAAGCGCTCGGTCATCTGATCGCCCATCGCGGCGTTGCGGTGCGCCTGGCTGCGGCTGAGCTCGGCGATCTTGCCGCCCATCACGCGAGCGGGGATGAAGAACAGCGGCAGCAGCACCAGCGAGACGAGAGTGATCTGCCACGAGGTGGTCAGCATGACGATCAGGGTGAGCACCACGGAGACGAAATTCATCACCACGCCGGACAGGGTCCTCGAGATCGCCGTCTGCGCCCCGATCACGTCATTGTTGAGTCGGGAGACCAGCGCGCCGGTCCGGGTCCGCATGAAGAACGCGATCGGCATCTTCTGCACGTGGTCGAACACCGCTGTGCGCAGGTCGTAGATGATCCGCTCACCCAGGTCTGAGGACAGCCAGCGGGTCACCACCGCCAGGACTGCGTCCAGGACGGCCACGGTGGCGATCAGCAGGGCCAGTTGGACGATGCGGTCGGCGTTCCCGCCGCCCACGATCGCGTCCACCACGTCACCGGCCAGGATCGGCGAGGCCACGCCCAGGACCGCCCCGACCACGGAGAGCATCAGGTAGAAGACCAGCTTGCCCTTGTACCTGCGGACGAAGTCCAGGCTGCGCCGGATGGTGCCCGGTTGGAGCCGCCGCCCGCCGGAGGGGTCACCGTGGCTGGCCCGGCGCATGGCCTGCATGGCCGCGCGTTCCATGCTCATGGGGTGGGCCGGTCCAGCAGCCGCTCGATCCTCCGGAGTGACGCCCTGTGAGCCCGGTCGAAGCTGGCCTGGTTCGATCCCTCGGCCAGTCCTGCGGCGTAGCCGGCGATGAAAGCGGTGGCCGCAGCGTCGCCGTCGTCCCCCGAGGCGTCCGCGGCGTTCCGGGCGAGGCGCTCCAGCCAGGCGAACTCGGGGTGGACGCCGTCCAGCTCGAGTGCGGTCATCAACTCGGCTGGCCACCCGGTGGCTGAGGGCACGGTGGCTGGCTGTGGCGCGGCAGGCTGGGTCTCGGACACCGCACCAGTCTAGGTCCGGGCGCCTCGGGCATCCGGTGTGGACATCCTTACCAAAGCTCCCACCGCAGCCGGATCAGGCCACGGCGGCGAGGAAGTCCGTCCACAGCTCGGCCGGCTTCTCCAACTCGCGGATCCTCCATTGGGCGCCGCGCGGGCGGGCCGGGGTGATGCGCAGGGCCCAGCCGATCTGGGCCAGGGTGCGGTCCCCCTTCGCGTTGTTGCAGGCGAGGCAGCAGGCCACCAGGTTCTCCCAGGAGTCCTCGCCGCCGCGGGACCGCGGGTGGACGTGGTCCACCGTGGTGGCGCTCCGCCCGCAATAGGCGCAGAGATGACCGTCGCGGCGCAGTACCCCGCGGCGGGACACGGGCGTCGAATCGGAGTGTGGGATGCGGACGTACCGCGTGAGCAGGATGACGGCGGGCCGGCGCACGGTGGTGGAGGGCCCGACGACCGGATCCCCGCCGTCGGCGAGCACGCTCGCCTTGCCGGTGCCCACCAGCAGGATGGCGCGCCGGTAGCTGACGACGGACAGCGGCTCGTAGCCGGCGTTCAGGACCAGAGTGCGCATGGGACGTACCTCGCGGCTTCGTCTGTGCCGCGGGCGCCGGATCGTCCGCCGGGTACCGACCCGGCCATCCGGCGTCTGCGGGGATGAATCGGGTTGACGATCAGACTCAGGATACGCGCCACCGAGGTACCCCGCGGGTCAGGCACCCCCGCTGCCGGGCGTGTCGCCGAGAGTGTTCACGGGTCCTTCACGTCCCCTTCACCGGGGAAACGACCGAGGGCCCCTCCACATGGAGAGGCCCTCGTAGCAGTCGTCATTCACCGGCGGTCACGGCCGGGTCATGCAGTCGGTGGTCAGCCGACGTAGGTGTAGTACCCCATCAGCGGGTTCCGGGTCACGGAGTGCTGGAAGGTTCCGACGGAGGGGTTCTGGGCGCCGATCATCTGGCCGTTGCCGACGTAGATGCCGACGTGGCCGCCACCGTTCTGGAACACCAGGTCGCCCGGCTTCGGGTTGGAGGTCTGGACGAAGAGCCCGGAGCCACGGATGGCGGACGTGGAGGAGGGGATGTTGATCCCGGCCTGGCGGTAGGCCCAGGCCACGAAGCCCGAGCAGTCCCAACCGGAGGTGGTCTTGCCGCCGTAGACGTACGGCACGCCCACGCCGGCGTAGGCAGCACCCACGACGCCGCCCACGCTGGAGCTCTGCGCGGCCGGAGCCGGTTCTGCAGCGGCCTCCTGGGGCGCGGAGGACTCCCGGGAGGACTCCTCGGACTCATCCGAGGAAGAGGAGGACGAAGTAGTAGACGAGGACTCCGAGGGGGCGGACCGCTCGGCTCGCTCAGTGGACTCGCTCTGCGAGGCGGCGGTGTACTCGGGCTCCGGGGCCGGCTCCGGGGCCGGTTCGGGCTCAGGGGCCGGCTTGGACGTGACCGAGGCGCGGTCGAGCTCGACCTTCGCATCCTTAGCGGCGGCGACGTTGACGGTGGTCACCGCGGCGCGCTCGATGTCCAGGCCCGGGGCCGGAATGCTGGTGGTCTCGCGGACGGCCGGGGCAGCGCCCTGGGCCGGCATACCGATCGACAGCACCAGCCCGGAGGCGGCGGCCACGACGGCGGCCTGGCGACCCACGGTCCCGGCGTTCGATGAGACGGCCTTGGAGATGGCCTCCAGCGGGTTGGCGTTCGCCGGAACGGCGCGGTGGCGTGCTGCGGAGCTGCGCTTCGACACGTAAATACCTCTCTCACGTGCCTCCGGACAGAGCCCGCCCCCGCCATGATTGACGACTGCTGTGTGCACCGTGGTCGCGGGGGGAATGGCAAACCACCGGTATGTCGCTCCGATCAGGACTGTCCGGAGCGCTGGATCCAAGGTATATCAAAAGTTTATAAATGTCACGCTGAGGTCACGAGGTGGGGGAAAACGTGTCAGACCGGGCCGAAGGCCGCGTATTCCCGGGGTTCTTGGATCAATGCCAGATCACAAATCGGTGCAGAACCGGTAACGCCAGTGACTTCTTCAACGAGTTCCGAGGTCCGTCGGCATGGTTGCCACACCCGTCCACCAGGCGGAGTCTTCTGTGCTGCACCGCCGGCTGAGTCCCGGCGCGGCCTGCACCGCATCACATCATGCCACAACGCCGCTGGTCATCTGCATTTGACCCCTCGGCCAACACGGTTCAGAGCTGGCGACGCTCCACGATGATGTGCGAGGCGGTCTCCCCGTTCACCTCAAGCGCCACCCCGCCCTCGACGGCCTCCGAGGGCCGGACCGTGACATATCCGTCACCGGCCACGATGTCGATGTCCTGGCTGGGGCGGACGCCGGCCAGCGCCAGCTCGCCCAACAGTTCCGGGTCTGTCTGGATGGCCTCGGTCAGACGCACCACGGTGTAACGGCCGGGCTGGCTGGACACGACCGAGAGCCGCTCGCCCCGGTCGAACGGAGATCCATGGCCCGGCACCGGGGCGTGGAGGTGGCCCAGGCCCGGGATCGGGTTCCCGTAGGGTGACTCCGCCGGGTTGTGGAGCAGCTCGAGCAGGCGCAGTTCAACCTGTTCGCTCATCACGTGCTCCCAGCGGCAGGCCTCCTCATGCACATAGGCCCAGTCCAAACCGATGACGTCGGCCAGTAGGCGTTCGGCGAGGCGGTGCTTGCGCATCACGCCCACGGCCTTCTCTCGGCCGTCCTCGGTCAGTTCCAGGTGCCGGTCGTTGCGGACGTGCACCAGGCCGTCACGTTCCATGCGGGCGACGGTCTGGGACACCGTGGGACCGGAATGGTCCAGGCGCTCGGCGATGCGGGCGCGTAGCGGGACGATGCCCTCCTCCTCGAGTTCGAGGATGGTGCGCAGATACATCTCGGTGGTATCGATCAGGTCCGTCACGGCTGATGTTCCTCTCCAGGTCCCCAACGTTGCGTCGTGTCCGTCACTGCCCCCCGACCATGCAGGGTGCGGACACGGGAAGTCCACTATCCATCCTAGTCGCGCGGCCGGCCCCGCGGTGCGAGTTCCGCCACGGGCCAAGCAGGGCCGGTCGACACGTGGCGTTCCCGCGCCCCGCGGTGCGGGAGAATGGCCTTTCGCGGCCCGGCCGAGACCTACCGACACGTCAGGAGATCCCATGAGCACACCCGAGGTGACCATTCCCCAGAACCTGCTGCCGCAGGATGGACGGTTCGGTGCCGGCCCGTCCAAGGTGCGCGCGGACCAGGTCCAGGCTCTGGTGACCGCCGGCCCGAAGCTGCTCGGAACCTCCCACCGCCAGGCGCCGGTCAAGAATCTGGTCGGCAGCGTCCGTCAGGGGCTGATGCAGCTCTTCTCCGCCCCGGAAGGCTACGAGGTCGTCCTCGGCGTGGGCGGCTCCACTGCCTTCTGGGATGCCGCCAGTTTCGGCCTGGTGCGCCGTAGGGCCCAGCACCTGTCCTTCGGCGAGTTCGGCTCCAAGTTCGCCAAGGCCACGGACCAGGCCCCGTTCCTGGAGGCCTCCTCCATCCGCGCCTCCGAGCCCGGCACCCGCCCCGAGCCGCAGGCCGAGGACGGCGTGGACGTCTACGCTTGGCCGCAGAACGAGACCTCGACCGGCGTGGCCGCTCCCGTCCAGAGTGTGTCCGGTGCCGCGGATGATGCCCTGGTGCTCGTGGACGCGACGTCCGCCGCCGGAGGCCTGCCCGTGGACGTGTCCCAAACCGATGCCTACTACTTCGCCCCGCAGAAGAACTTCGCCTCGGACGGTGGCCTCTGGCTGGCCCTCTTCTCCCCCGCAGCGTTGGCCCGGGTGGAGGAGATCAAGGCGTCCGGTCGCTGGATCCCGGATTTCCTGGACCTGAAGACCGCCGTGGACAACTCGGTCAAGAACCAGACCTACAACACCCCGGCACTGGCCACCCTGGTGATGCTGGACAACCAGGTCCAATGGATGAACTCCAACGGCGGTCTGGACTTCGCAACGGCGCGCACCGCCGACTCCTCCAACCGGGTCTACACCTGGGCCGAGAACGCGAGTTTCGCCACCCCGTTCGTCACCCGCCCCGAAGACCGGTCCGCCGTGATCACCACGGTCGACTTCGACGGCCGCGTCGATGCCGCCGCCGTGGCCACCATCCTGCGCGCCAACGGCGTGGTGGACGTGGAGCCGTACCGCAAGCTCGGCCGCAACCAGCTGCGCATCGCGACGTTCGCCGCCATCGACCCGGATGACGTCACGGCCTTGCTGGCCTGCATCGACCACGTCGTCGAGCGCCTTTCCTGAGCGCACTGGGCCTGAGCCGCACCTGACAGAGAACGACGGCGGCGCACCC
>NZ_BAAALH010000001.1:18028-39340 GCF_039528175.1 Citricoccus alkalitolerans | reverse complement strand
GCCGCCGTCGTTGTCCTCCGGTTCCGTTCTCAGGCCCTCAGCCCTGCGGCGCGGAGCCCTCGTCCTCGGGCTCCGCCTCCTGGTCCTGCTGTTCACCGCGGGCACGGGCCACGGCCTTCTCCGGGTCCTCCCCGGCGGCGATCGCGTCCAGGCGGATCTTCTCCTCCTGGCTCACGCGCTCGGACCACGGCAGCCAGTCGGGGGCCAGGATCGCCGTCGCCCCGGGCAGCAACCCGGTCTCGCACACGGTGACGACCTTGCTGCGGGGTGCCCGGGACAGGGTGGCGAACCACTCCCAGCCGCCGTAGCCGGACAGGGACGCGGCAAAGCGGTGTGTGACCAGGCGGTCGTCGTCCGCCACCGTGCCCACGTGCTCACCGATGTCACCGTCCTCGGCCAGACCTTCCAGCGCCGCCCGCGCCTCGGGCACGGCTGCGGCCAGCAGGTCGTCCAGTTTCGGGGTACGCCTGCGCGGCGCCCGCGTCGGCTTTGGCGGAATCCGCACGGAGCGGCCTTCGGACTGCACGGTCTCGCCGGCCGCGGGCGACTCCGCCGTTGGGTCTGCCCAGGCGTCCTCAGGGGCGGAGGTCTCAGGCTTCAAGTTCATCGGCCACCTTGCGCAGGGCCATGGCGATCTTCTCGGCCTGAGCCCTCTGCGGGTACTTGCCCTTGCGCAGGCTGTTGGAGGCCACATCCATCCACTTGATGAGGTCCTCGACCACCACGGCCATGTCCTGCGGCTTGCGACGGGTCGCCCGCACCACGGAGGGACCGTCGGTGAGGATGCGCGCGCTCAGGGCCTGCGGGCCGCGACGCCCCTCGGCCACCCCGAACTCCATACGGGTGCCGGCCCGGACCTCGGTCACACCTTCGGGCAGTGCGGAGGCGGGCAGGTGGACCTCGTGTCCCTCATCCGTGTGGATGAAGCCGAAGCCCTTGGTCGAATCGTAGAATTTTACTTTGCCGGTCGGCATTCTTGATGTCCTTATCTCTCCTCGGTACCCCTTCCGGCCCTGTCGGCGTGCCATGGGCACCCGGTCGGATCATCGCACCGGGCCGCCGGTTGGCCGCGGACCCTCGTGGTCCGGCAGGCTCCCGGGCCCTGGCTGCGCTGCCGGCTCGCGGGGTGGTCCTGTCCTCGGACGTCATGGTCCGGGCGGCCCTACTCCACTGTGCCGCGGCCCGTGCCGGTCGGAAGGGAAAGTCTGTAACGTCCTCAGGATACCCTCTCACCCCCGGATTCCTCCTGCGGCTTTCCCTCGAGGGCCCCGGCGAGCACGCGGCGTAGACTGGGGGCCATGTCCGTTCGTCCCTTCGCCTCCCCCGAGGCCCGTGCCCACGGTGGCACCGAAACCGCGGCCCCGTCCACCACGGAGACCTCGCTCTGGCTGAGGGCTCTGCTGATCGTGGGCGCCACCCTGACCGCGGTCTCCTGTGCGGCCACGGTGCTGCTGCTGGTCTCCTACTTCCTCAGCGTCACGGCCTGGCCCCTCTTCTACTGGTTCGGTCTCTACGGCCTTCCCCTCGGTTTCGTCCTGATGCTCACCTACGTGGTGGCCAAGGCCGTCCTGAGACGCCGCGCCTGACCCGGCCCCGGTGCGCAGGAGGGCCGCCATGCTGACGGACCACCTCTCCGGGTGGCCGGACCATCGCCTGGAACGGCTGTTCTCGCTGCGCCCGGACCTGTGCCACCCTCCGGTCCCCGATTTCGCCGCACTCGCGGCCCGAGCCAGCACGCAGATGTCCGTCTTGCGGGCGCTGGACGGTCTGGATCGCGCCCATCTGGACGTCCTCGAAGGAATGGCCGTCTTGGCAGTCCTGGGCCGGCTGCCACCCACCGGGCCCGACGCCGGCCCCACCGTCACCCTCTCCCGGCTCGCCCGGTTCCTCACGGACGGCACGGCGCCTTCACTCTCCGGCGCAGCCTCTGATGAAGCGCACCTCGCGGCGGTCAGCGCCCTGGTGCACGATCTCGCCGGGGCCGCCCTCGTGGTGGAGCATTCCGGCGGCTGGCGTGTCCCCGTGCCGGTCGCCGCCGCATTGGGCCCCCACCCGTTGTCCTTCGGACGGACCGCCGCCGCCCTCGGTTCCGAGGTCGTCCTGCCCGCGGACCGCGAGGGGGTGCTGGCCCTGCTCGGCAGCGAGGCCGGCCAGGGCGATCTCCTGGCCCGTGCCACCGCGGCACTGGATGCACTGCAGAGCTCGCCCGTCGCCCGGATCCCGGAACCGCCGGACCCCGTCCACGAGGTGCTCCTGCGCTCCGGCCTGCTGGTGGCGCTGGGCGCGGACCGGTCCGGCTCCGCGGGATCTGTGGCCGAACACCCGCTGGAGGCGGGACTGGCCTGGCGTCACGGGACCGCCGGCCGCACCGTTGACCCGGAGCCGCCGGTTCCGTCCGGCCGAGCCGTCAATCCGGCCCTGTCCCGCAACGCCTCCCTGGCCGCCGTGAGCGACCTGTTGCGCGGCGCCTCCGACCTCTTGGAGGCGCTGGGCGGGGGGCTGCCGACCCTGCGCTCTGGTGGTGTGGGCGTGCGGGACCTGAAGCGGCTGGCCGACGCGGCGGGAGGCACTGCCGAGGACGTCTCCTGGCTGCTGGAGTTGCTGGCGTCCGCTGGTCTCGTGGTCCTGGACCCGGACACCTCCACCTGGGTCCCCGCCGCCACGGTCCCGGCCTGGCGGCGCAGCGAACGCCAGGTGCAGTGGGAGGCCCTCGTCGTCGGGTGGCTGTCCAGCGGCCGCGCACCGATGCTCGGTCCCGTGCCGCCCGGGGCCTCTGGTCTCGGGCCGGGCACCCCGACCACTGCGGCCGGCAACGCTGCGCGGCGGGCCCTGGCTCCAGACCGCAACCGCGCAGACGCGCCCCGTCTGCGCGCGGCCCTCCTCGAGGCGGCCCTGGAGGTCTCGGACGAGAAGCCGGGCGCACGGTTGGAGGAGGCCGTCCCGGACCGCCAGCAATGGCGCGGACCCCGGCAGCACGCCCGCAGCGCCGCCTTCACCTTCGCCCTGCTGGCGGAGGCCGACCGGCTGGGCCTGACAGGTGCCGGGGCCCTCACCGCGGCCGGAGCACTCGTGGCGGCGGGACGGCTCGATGAGGCCACCGCCGCCGTCGGGACCGCCCTTCCGGCCCCGCTCACCCGGGTGCGCCTGCAGGGCGACCTGACCGCTGTGGCCCCGGGCTACCTGGACCCTGACGTGGCCGGACGGCTGGCGGCGATGGCCGAGGTGGAGGGCGATGGCACCGCCCGGGTCTACCGGTTCTCCGATGCCTCGCTGCACCGGGCACTGGAGGCCGGATCGAGTGCCGAGGAGATCGAGGCCTTCCTCGAGGGCCATTCCGAGGACGCCATCCCCCCATCGCTGCGCTACCTGATCCGGGATGTGGCGCGGCGCCATGGCATGCTCACCGTCGGGGCCGCGGATGCCTGGCTGCGTTCCGACGACGAGGATCTGCTGGACGTCATCGTCGCCGATCCGGCCCTCGCCGCGGCCCGCCTGGAACGGCTGGCACCGACCGTGGTGGTGGCCGGCGTCGGGCCGGCGGTCCTGCACCGGATGCTGGCGGAGGCCGGGCACCGAGCCGCGTCCGTCCGAGGCAGCGCCTCGAACGTCGATGGCCTGTCCGGACCCGCACGGCGCACGAACGCCAGGGAGGGCAGGGACGCCAGGGACGCCACTTTTCCAGAGCCGGTCCGTGCCGTGCGCTGGTCGCCGAGCGAGGAGGATCTGGCCGCGCAGATCGCCCGGCTGCGCTCGGCCCCGCAGCCGGCCCCGAGGGGTGCGGGGCCCGAAGAGGCGGTGGCCGTGCTGCACCAGGCCGCGCGCCAGCGGTCCGAGGTCGATCTCGTCACCGTGGACCAACGGGGTCAACGCCAGTCCCGCCGCGTGGTGCCCCTGGCCGTCGCCGGCGGACGCGTCCGCTGCCTTGTTCCGGACCGCGAGGCCGAGACGGTGGTGCCGCTGCACCGGATCGTGTCGGCCACCACCGTGTGATTCACTGGCGCAGTCGATGCCGCACCTGAACGTCAGTATCCCCGCCTCACCGAAGGAGCACCCGTGGCAGATGGCCCGTTGATAGTCCAGTCGGACAAGACCGTGCTGCTGGAGGTGGACCACCCCCAGGCCACCGAGGCCCGGCACGCCCTCGCGTCCTTCGCCGAGCTGGAGCGCGCGCCGGAGCACGTGCACACCTACCGGATCACGAACCTGGGCCTGTGGAACGCCCGGGCCGCCGGGGTGGATGCGGAGCGAGTGCTGGACGTGCTGCTGACCCACTCCCGGTACCCGGTCCCGCATGCCCTGCTGCTGGACATCGACGACACCATGTCCCGCTACGGACGGCTGCGCCTGGAGAACGACCCGGTACACGGCCTCGTGATGCGCACGGACGACTACCCCGTGCTCGAGGAGGTGTTGCATGCCCGGAAGACCGCGGAGATGTTCGGTCCACGCATCAACGGGCAGACCGTGGTGGTGCACACCGCCAGCCGCGGCCAGCTCAAGCAGCAGCTGCTCAAGCTCGGTTGGCCCGCCGAGGACCTCGCCGGCTACGTGGACGGCACCCCCTATCCCATCGGCCTCACCGAGGTGCCGGACACCGGGGAGGTGCCCGATTCCGGCCCGGTCGACGCCCGGCCCGCGGAACCCTGGCGATTGCGTCCCTACCAGCGCCTGGCGGTGGAGAACTTCTGGGCCGGCGGGTCCGGAGTCGTGGTCCTGCCGTGCGGAGCGGGCAAGACCCTGGTGGGCGCGGGTGCCATGGCCACGGCGAACTCGACCACGCTGATCCTGGTGACCAACACCGTCTCGGCTCGGCAGTGGAAGGCGGAACTGCTGAAGCGAACCACGCTGACGGAGGCGGAGATCGGCGAGTACTCGGGCTCCGTCAAGGAGGTGCGCCCCGTGACCATTGCGACCTATCAGGTGCTGACCCTGAAGCGAGGCGGCCTCTACCCGCATCTCGAACTGGTGAACGGCCACGACTGGGGACTGATCATCTACGACGAGGTGCACTTGCTGCCGGCACCCATCTTCCGGATGACGGCAGACCTGCAGGCCCGGCGCCGGCTCGGGCTCACCGCCACCCTGGTCCGGGAGGACGGGCGGGAGTCCGAGGTGTTCTCCCTGATCGGCCCGAAGCGCTACGACGCCCCGTGGAAGGACATCGAGGCCCAGGGCCACATCGCGCCCGCCGAGTGCATCGAGGTCCGCGTGGAGCTGCCGCGGGACGAGCGGATCGCCTACGCGATGGCCGAGGACGCGGACAAGTACCGTCTGTGTTCCTCTTCGGACGTCAAACTGCCGGTGGTGAGGTCATTGGTGGCCCGGCACCCCGGTGAGCAGGTGCTGGTGATCGGGCAGTATCTGAACCAGCTGGCCGAGCTGGGCGAACTGCTGGAGGCGCCGGTATTGACGGGGGCCACCTCCGTGGCCGAGCGGCAGCGGCTGTTCGGCGAGTTCCGCGAGGGCCAGATCGACGTACTGGTGGTGTCCAAGGTCGCCAACTTCTCCATTGATCTGCCCGAGGCCTCGGTGGCGATCCAGGTCTCCGGGTCCTACGGGTCCCGGCAGGAGGAGGCCCAGCGGCTGGGACGGCTGCTGCGGCCCAAGGAGGACGGCAAGTCAGCACACTTCTACACCGTGGTCTCGCGGGACACCCTGGATCAGGAGTACGCACAGAAGCGCCAGCGGTTCCTGGCCGAGCAGGGCTATGCCTACACGATCCTGGATGCCGGGGACCTGACACCGAGTTGAGCCGCCCGCCGCGTCATTGCATCCAGCAGGCATTCAGGAAACGTCCAGCGGACGGGTGGACGATGGAGACATGAAGTCTAAGGAACCCGAAGCCAAGCTCCTGGTCGTGGATGACGAGCCGAACATCCGCGAGCTCCTCTCCACATCCCTGCGGTTCGCCGGATTCGAGGTGGTCGCGGCCGCCAACGGACGCGATGCCCTGGCCGCCGTCGAGAAGGAGCAACCGGACCTGGCCGTGCTGGACGTCATGCTGCCGGACATGGACGGTTTCACCGTGACCCGCAAGCTCCGCGCCGCCGGCCGCCACTTCCCCGTGCTGTTCCTCACCGCCCGTGACGACACGGAGGACAAGGTCACCGGCCTGACCGTCGGCGGCGACGACTACGTCACCAAGCCGTTCTCCCTGGACGAGGTGGTGGCCCGCATCCGCGCCGTGCTGCGCCGCACCGCACCGGCCGAGGGCGACGAGGCCATCCTCCGCGTGGACGACCTGGAACTCGACGACGACGCCCATGAGGTCCGCCGCGCCGGCGAGGTCGTGGAGCTCTCCCCCACCGAGTTCAAGCTCCTGCGCTACCTGATGATGAACCCCAACCGGGTGCTGTCCAAGTCGCAGATCCTGGACCACGTCTGGGAGTACGACTTCAACGGCGACGCATCCATCGTGGAGTCCTACATCTCCTACCTGCGCCGCAAGATCGACCGCGCCGACCTGCCGGACATGATCCAGACCAAGCGCGGTGTCGGGTACCTGCTGCGGTCCGCGGACAAGCGCTGATCCAGCGGTCCCGACCTAGGTCCTTGCTCGTTCCCGCGGATCCGTATCCTTGAGCGCATGCCTGCAACCGTGAACCGCGCCGGGCGCTTCCGGCCGTTCCACGAGCTCGCCCGGCTCTGGAAGACCTCCTCCCTGCGGACGCAGCTGGTGGTCATGACCACCGGCCTGATGCTGCTGGCCGTGATCGTCACCGCTGCCCTGACCGCCTCCCTGTTCCGGCAGGAACTCGTCCGGCAGATCGATGATGACCTCCACGCCAACCGCAACAACGTCTCGGTCTACCTGACGAGCCTGGGGACGGACACGGGGTACTTCTCCTCGCCTCAGTCCATCCTGCGCTTTTACGGGGAGCTGCAGGACAACGACGGCAACACCACCACCAACTCCTCCTTCACCGGGGCCAACGAGGACCGCCCGGTTGTCCCGTCGCTGACCGCCGACGAGGTGCTGGAACGCGGCAACGAGGCCTTCGACGTCCCCGGGACCACGGAGACCTCCCGGGGCTGGCGGGTGACCATGTACCGTCTGGCTTCCGGTGAGGGCTCGCTGGCCATCGCCCTGCCGCTGGAACCGGTCCACGACTCCGTGGACCGGGTGACCTCCCTCGTGGTCACCATCGGCCTGCTGGCCACCGCCGGCGCCTCGGTCATCGCCTACGCCGTGACCACGCGCGCTTTCAAGCCTCTGTTACGGGTGGAGCGGACCGCCGCCCAAATCGCCGCCGGGGACCTGTCCCGCCGTGTGGAGATGGGCGCCCCGGACACCGAGGTCGGCCGGCTGTCCCGGTCCCTCAACGCCATGCTCGCCCACATCGAGACGGCCTTCCGGTCCAAGGAGCAGTCCGAGGAGCGCATGCGCCGATTCATCCAGGACGCCTCGCACGAACTGCGCACGCCGCTGGTGACGATCCGTGGCTTCTCCGAGCTGTACCGCCACGGTGGGATCAGCGACCCGGACGACGTGGGTGCGGCCATGGGGCGGATCGAAGGAGAGGCCAAACGCATGGGCCAGCTGGTGGAGGACCTCCTCACCCTCGCCCGCCTGGACGAGCAGCGCCCGCTCGAGCATCGGCCGGTGGACCTCATGCTCCTGGCCCACGACGCCGTCCTGGACGCCCGCGTGAACGCCCCGGACCGCGAGATCAGCCTCGAGGGGCTCGACGGCGGCCGCGCCGGCTCGGCGCCCACGCTCGGTGACGAGGGCAAGATCCGCCAGGTGGTCACCAACCTGGTGACCAACGCGTTGCGGTACTCCCCGGCGGGAACCCCGCTGGAGATCGCCGTGGGGACCGTGGACGTGCTCCCCGGATCAGTCCACGCCGACGGGCGGCAAGTCCACGGATCCCGTGATTCCGTCATCGAGATCCGGGACCACGGTCCTGGCATCGACGAGCAGGATGCCTCCCGTGTCTTCGAACGCTTCTACCGGGCCGATTCCTCCCGGCAGCGCGAGACCGGCGGCACCGGCCTGGGGCTGGCCATCGTCGCCGCCATCGTGGCCCAGCACGACGGCACCGTGCGGCTGGAACAGACGCCTGGTGGCGGAGCCACCATGTCGGTGCGGATGCCCTGGGTGGCCCCCACGACGGACGAGGATGACCAGACGCCGGACGAGACCGAGACGCCAGACCCGTCCGGAACCGAGGTCCAGGGTGCTCAGGAAGACCCCTCGGCCGTGCCCCCGGTCATTCCGCCGCGTCCTCCACAGGCGCCCGGCTCCGGCCACTCCTCCACATCCGAGTAACCACGGACACCACCGGGGCGGGCACCTGCCTAGCGTGGGACCAGCCGGGACAAGACCGTTCCGCGCAGGCCCCCAGCCCCGCAGGAGAGAACATGGCACTCGTCCAGATCGACACCGAAGACCTCATAGCCAAGAGCCAGGCTGTGGAGTCCTCCATCGGCCGCCTCCAGACAGAGGTGAACGCCATGGAGGCGAATCTCCGCCAACTCCAGGACACGTGGCGCGGCCAGGCCGCCAACAACTTTCAGGCCATCCTCACGGAATGGCGGGCCACCCAGTCCCGCGTGGAAGAGTCCCTGGTGTCCATCCGCGGCGCCATGACCCATGCGGCCCAGCAGTACCTGGACGCCGAGACGGCCAACGCCTCGATGTTCCGCGGCTGACCCTTCCGCCAACGGCCCCGCGTTCAGTCGAGGTCCGACGTCTTCAGCCGAGTTGGTGTGGGTGTTTCGATGAGATGCCCACACCGCGTCGACGGAAAACTAGGATGGGCCGCATGACGGTGCTGATCGATCCGGCGCGGTGGCCGGCCCACGGCACCGTGTTCTCCCACCTGGTCTCGGATCACTCCCTCGAGGAACTCCACGCCTTCGCGGAGGCGGCCAGCATCTCCCGGCGTGCCTTCGACGGCGACCACTATGACGTCCCCGTGGAGCGCTACGCGGAGCTGGTGGCACGTGGTGCCGAGGAGGTCAGCGGCGCGGACCTGGTCCGCCGGCTCGTGTCCTCCGGGCTGCGCATCCCGGCCGCCCAGCGGGCAGGCAAGCTGGACAAGATCCTCACCCAGCGGTTCAACAGGCTGTTCCCCGGAGCCTCTCCCCTGGAGCGGGAACCGGTGGTGGCAGATCTGTTGGCCCGGTGGTCCGAACCCCACCGGCACTACCACGATCGCTCGCATCTGCTGGCCGTACTCAGGGCCATCGACGTGCTGGTCAGACACGGCGAGGACTGCGGCCGGTGGACGCGCAGCGTGAAGCTGGCCGCCTGGTTCCACGATGCCGTCTACCGTGGTGACCCGGCCCTGCCGGCGGGCCAGGACGAGGAGGACTCCGCCGTGCTGGCCGAGCAGACCCTGTCCGAGTTGGGCCTGCCCGATCCGGAGATCGAGGAGACGGCGCGTCTCGTGCGGATGACCGCCACCCATGACCCGGATCCCGGTGACCGGACGGGGGCGGTGTTCAGTGACGCCGATCTGGAGGTGCTGGGCCGTTCCCGCGGGGACTATGCCCGCTACCTGTCGGCCGTGCGCCAGGACTTCGCGCACGTGCCGGACGCTGACTTCGCCAGCGGCCGGGCCGGCGTCGTCCAGTCACTGCTGGCCCTGGACCCCCTGTACCGGACCACCACCGGTGAGAGGCTCTGGGAGCGCCATGCCCGTCGGAACCTTTCCGCCGAGCTGCATCCCACCTCGCGGCACTGGACCCGCTGACCCACCGCGCCCTCATTTTCAGTCGAGTTTGCGTGGGGGTTAAACGCCGAAACCCCCACCGACTCGGCTGGTAGCGAGAAGGTGGGGGTTCCGTGAGAGCTGGGCGCTCAGTGAACCTCAGGGAGTCACTGAATCACATCATGCCGCCCATGCCACCCATGCCGCCCATGTCGTCGCCGCCCGGCATGGCCGGAGCCGGCTCGGGCTTGTCGGCCACGACGGCCTCGGTGGTGAGGAACAGACCGGCGATCGAGGCGGCGTTCTGCAGGGCAGAGCGGGTCACCTTGACCGGATCGTTGACGCCGGCGGCCAGCAGGTCCTCGTACTCGCCGGTGGCGGCGTTGAGGCCCTGGCCGTCGGGCAGGGAGCGGACCTTGGCAGCCACGACGCCCGGCTCCAGGCCGGCGTTGAAGGCGATCTGCTTCATCGGGGCCTCGATGGCGACCTTGACGATGTTGGCACCGGTGGCCTCGTCGCCCTCCAGGGAGAGCTTGCCGAAGGCCTTGGCCCCGGCCTGGGTCAGGGCCACGCCGCCGCCGGCGACGATGCCCTCCTCGACTGCTGCCTTGGCGTTGCGCACTGCATCCTCGATGCGGTGCTTACGCTCCTTGAGCTCGACCTCGGTGGCGGCACCGGCCTTGATGACGGCCACGCCGCCGGCCAGCTTGGCCAGGCGTTCCTGCAGCTTCTCGCGATCGTAGTCCGAGTCGGTGTTCTCCATCTCGGCGCGGATCTGGGCCACTCGGCCGGCGATCTGCTCGGCATCGCCGGCACCCTCGACGATGGTGGTCTCGTCCTTGGTGATGACGACCTTGCGGGCGGTGCCCAGGGTCTCGATGCCGGCGTTCTCCAGGGTCAGGCCGACCTCTTCGGAGATGACCTGGCCACCGGTCAGGATGGCGATGTCAGCCAGCATGGCCTTGCGGCGGTCACCGAAGCCCGGAGCCTTGACGGCCACGGACTTGAAGGTGCCCTTGAGCTTGTTGACCACGAGGGTGGCCAGGGCCTCGCCCTCGACGTCCTCGGCGATGATGAGCAGGGACTTGCCGGACTGCATGATCTTCTCGAGAAGGGCGACCATGTCCTTCACGGTGGAGATCTTGGAGTTGACGATGAGGATGTAGGGGTCCTCCAGCACCGTCTCCTGGCGCTCGGCGTCGGTGACGAAGTAGCCGGAGAGGTAGCCCTTGTCGAAGCGCATGCCCTCGGTCAGTTCGAGTTCCAGGCCGAAGGTCTGGGACTCCTCGACGGTGACGACGCCCTCCTTGCCGACCTTGTCCAGCGCCTCGGCGATGAGCGAGCCGATCTGGGTGTCAGCGGCGGAGATGGACGCGGTGGCGGCGATCTGTTCCTTGGTCTCGATCGGCTTCGCGGAGGCCACGAGCTCCTCGATGACGGCGGCGACGGCCTTCTCGATGCCGCGCTTCAGGGAGAGCGGGTCAGCTCCGGCCGCGACGTTGCGCAGGCCTTCCTTGACGAGGGCCTGGGCCAGCACGGTGGCGGTGGTGGTGCCGTCACCGGCGACGTCGTCAGTCTTCTTGGCAACTTCCTTGACGAGCTCGGCACCGATCTTCTCGTACGGATCGTCGAGCTCGATCTCCTTGGCGATGGAGACACCGTCATTGGTGATCGTGGGAGCGCCCCACTTCTTCTCCAGCACCACGTTGCGGCCGCGGGGGCCGAGGGTGACCTTGACCGCGTCGGCCAGGGTGTTCAGACCCCGTTCCAGGCCGCGGCGCGCCTCTTCGTCGAATGCAATGGTCTTGGCCATGTGTGCACTGTCCTTTCTGGACCTTGGCGTTGCTTGGCAGTGTTCAACTGACCTGTGCAGTGCCCGCGACGGACGGCCCGGAGCCGGGCCTCACCACGTTCAGGTCTACTCCCAGGCCACGACCACCCGCATGCCTGCGGGTTTTGGCAGTCGCAACCTCAGAGTGCTAGTCCATATTTAGCACTCGCACCCTCCGAGTGCAAACAGCAGCCGGTTTGTGGGACGGCTTTTCAGCCGGCGTAGTCGGAGCTGAGCACCACGGCGACGCTGGGTACGCGCGCCTCGTAGACCAGGGGAAGGCCCAGCTCGGCAGCCACGGCCTGGGCGGTGGTCTCATTCTGCGAGTAGTACACGGCCGAGCCGGACACGGAGAACCCCTGCCAGTTCCCGGAACCGGCCACGGTGAAACCACCCGAGGAGAGGGCGCCGGAGACCCGGCCGGCCAGGCCGCCGATCGAGGAAGCGTTGTAGACCTCGACGGGCGCGGAGGTGTCCCCGGTGTCCGTGGCCGCTTCGGACTCGGCCGGTTCGGACTCGGCCGGATCAGACACGGCGCCGGACGCCTCGCCGGATGCTGCGGTCTCGGCCGATTCGGAGGGCTCAGAGGGTTCGGGGTCCTCCGGTGAGGACGTCATCTCGCCGGTGGGACTGACCTCGGGTCCGGTGGACTCCGCGGGGGCCTCCACCGTGGCGGAGGCGCTGGCGGAGGAGCCCGCGTTGGCCGGATCGGAGGGCAGCAGCGAGGGCAGGACCAGGAAGGAGAAGGCTCCCACAGCCAGGGCCAGGGCGGCCGCGACGGAGATTCCCACCAGGCCCGAGGAACCGGTCGTCAGGGTGGGGTCGGCCCGGTGGGTTCCCTTGCGGTCCCGGTAGGCGGGGACATCGTCGAATTGATCGTGCGGGTACAGAGTCATTGGCCACCATCACCAGATTCTCGGCTCCACGGCGTGTTTCCCGGGTCAGCCGGGAACGTCATGGAGATGGACACGGCCCCACCGCCGGGGCGGTGCTCAGGCCTCCTGCCGCCGGGCACTGCGTGCACGGTGGCGCGTGGTCCGTAGTCTACGCAATCTCTTGACGAGCATGGGCTTGTGCGCCAGGGCTTCCTGACGGTCCAGCAGACCGTTGAGCACCTGGTAGTACGTGGTCGCCGAGAAGGAGAACCGTTCGCGAATGGCCTGGTCCTTCGCTCCGCCGTACTTCCACCATTGGTCCTCGAAGTCCAGGATGTCCCGGTCGCGCTCGGACAGGGCGTCCACGGCGCCCTCGGACGGGGTTTGCGCACCGTCCGGCTCGGCGGCGTTCGCTGCAGTCATCAGGGGTCCTTCCAACGGGGTACTCCACAGTCTACCGGCCGAAACTACACGGTTGTCATTCGTCTCGCAGGATGCCGGACAGAGCGGTAGTCTGCCGACGTGGACCTCATCGCCCCCTTGGATCCCGGTTGGGAACGCGCCCTGGCCTCGCAGCGCGAGGCCCTGTCCGCCGTCGGGCAGAACATCCAGGCCCGACGCGCGGCCGGCGAGCAGATCCTACCCGCGCCGGAGAACGTGCTGCGTGCCTTCCGGCAGCCCTTCGAACAGGTGAAGGTGCTCATCCTGGGGCAGGACCCATACCCGACGCCAGGGCACCCGATCGGGATGAGCTTCGCGGTGGACCGGCACGTGTCCCCGCTGCCGCGCTCACTGGTGAACATCTACCGAGAGCTCTCCGACGACGTGGGCGTATCGCCGGCCGCACACGGGGACCTGACCGCGTGGGCGGACCAGGGCGTCCTGCTGCTCAACCGCGTGCTGACGGTGGCCGCCGGGGAGGCGGCCAGCCACCGCAGGCTCGGTTGGGAGGACATCACGCAGGCCGCAGTCCAGGCCCTGGCCTCTCGCGGCACACCGCTCGTGGCGATCCTCTGGGGCGCCGATGCGCGGAAGATGGCTCCCGTTCTGCAGGCCAGTGCGCCGAAGGCCAGTCCAGTGGGGATCGTCGAGTCCGCGCATCCCTCGCCGCTGTCCGCACGCCGCGGGTTCTTCGGCTCGAAGCCCTTCAGCCGGACGAACGAGTTGCTCCAGCAGTCCGGTGCCGCCCCGATCGACTGGCGCGTCGACTGAGTGCAGCGGTCAGCGGCGGCCGATGCGGCGCCGTTCGTTGGCCTGGAAGGCCGTGGTGAACGGACGGGCGATGGTGTCGCCGAGGACCACTCCCGCCGCGATGGCCATGATGATGGTGGCCGCGTTGAACAGCCCGATGACGCCTTCCATCATCTCCCCCGTGTCCATGGCGATCTTGTACATGGAGCGGAAGATGGTCAGACCCGGCAGCAGGAAGAGGATGCCGGGGACGGCGACCACGAGCTGGGGGGCGCCCATGCGCAGGGCCACGTAGCGCCCCAGGGCACCGATCGCCACTGCGGCGATGGCCGGGGTCAATCGGGACCCGACGCCGATGAACTCGGCACCCACGTACACCGCATAGCCGGCCAGGGACACCACGGCGGTGGGCAGCAGCAGTCGCCATTCGGACTGTTCGAAGACGGAGTTCCAGATGGCGGCGGCGAACACCAGGATGCCCAACATCCACACCGGGTAGGCGGCGAAGGGCTCCTGGGCCAGGTCGAGCTCGCGGACCCCGAGCATGGAGGAGAACACGGCGGCGGCCACGATCCCGGCGATCAGTGCTGCGAACACGAGGAACGCCGAGACGAAACGGCCGGCCGCCGTGACCGGGAAGCCGTTGATGGCGTCCTGCACGGCGGAGACGAAGCGGCCCGAGGGCAACAGCAGCATGATCCCGCCGGCCACCACGAGGGACGGCGCGAGATCCACATCCAGCGTGTACAGCACCAGGGCGATCATCGTGGCGATGAACCCGCCGGCCATGATGGAGAAGAACTCCGGGATCCGGGCCCGGCCCAGCAGGTCCACCACGGTCATCATCAGCATCATGGACAGGAAGGCCACCCCGGCGCCCACCACTCCGCCGCCGATGAACACCACGAAGGTGGCGGAGAACAGCCCCGCGGCCACGGTGGTCAGCCACCCCGGGAACGGCTTGGGCTTGTGCCGGATGTCAGCCAGAGTCTGCTGGGCCTCATCCCGGTCCATCTCCCCGGCGGCCACCGCGGCGACCAGGCGGTGCAGCAGGGCCAGCCCAGCGTAGTTCTGCGACCAGGACCGCACCACGCGGTGCAGGGAGTACGGAGTCTTCCCGCTGGGCGCGTAGTTCAGGGCGATGGACTGGTTGGTGATGTCCACCTCGGTCTCGTGGACACCGAAGGCCTGGGTCACCACGATGATCGAGGTCTCCACCTCCAGGGCGCCGGCCCCGAAGCGGAACATGGTCTCACCGAGTTTCAGCGCGAAGTCCAGGGTGGTGCGGGAATCAGCGTCCGCGTTGCGGGTGGTGCGCAGATACGGATTGGCATAGGGACTGGTGGCGATCCGGTCCACGATGGACAGCGTCTGGGTGGGCAACGGCTCCGAGTACATCATCCGCTTGAAGGCGGAGCCGCCCGAGAACCGCAGACGGCCCTTCGACGGCTTCTTCTCCCGGTCTGGGACGCCGACCGTGCCGGTGGTGCCGATCGGTGCCGTCTCCGGGGTCTCCCCCGTGATCGGTTCGGAGGGCGCCAGCACGGATTGCGGCACCGGGTCAGAGGCCGGCGGTTCCGTCAGCGGGGTGTCGGTCAGGGGGGCATCGCTCGGCAGTACGTCGGTCGGCCGATCATCGGTCGGCCCGACGCCGGTGTCCCGGTCCGGGTCGGTCGGGCCACCCACCACGGTGGTGCCGGAATCCGTGCGCACCGGGTCGGCGGCCTCGACCGGCGGGGTGGGAGTCGGCGCCGTGGGATGTCCACCCGTCGGGGGGAGCCCAGCGGCCTCGGCCGCCGGGCCGAGTGCGAAGTCGATGGCCGACGTCGGCGCGGGCGCGGTCTCCGGTCCAGTCTCGGATCCCGTACCGGTGCCGGAATCAACGTCCAGGTGGCCGTCCCCGTCTCCGGAGGTCGCGTCGAAGTAGTCCTCCGGCGAACGCCGGGTGGGCTTGATGATCGGGATCTGGGCGAGGTCGGCGGGTGGTTCCTGCGCATGCCCATGACCTGACCGGGTTTCGGGGGTCTTCTCCACTGCCGCTCCCTTCCCTGCCGAGCCGCCACTACATCCTGATCCGGCGGGCACCGGACAACACTGTACTGCCCTGTGAGAGACCGCCCTGTTAACGACTGAAGGGCCCGGTCCGGGCCCTTCAGGATGTGGTGGATCTTACTGGACTCGAACCAGCGACCTCTCGCGTGTGAAGCGAACGCTCTAACCAACTGAGCTAAAGATCCATCATGCCGGGCCTGCGCTCTGACGAGGGGCCAACAGCTATGAAAGCCTACCAGAACAGGCGGTGAACCAGAAAACGGCGCCGCCGCCGACCGGGACCGCCCCTAGGATGGACGTCATGCGTACCAAACCGGCCGAGAACACTGACCCCGCTGCGTCCTCCCCCACCTCCACCCACCGGCCGGTACGGCTCGGTGTCAGCCTGGCCTTGGCGGCAGCAACTGTGGTGGCCCTGACGGGTTGCGCCGAGGCCATTCGCAATGCCGAACACGGCGGCTCCTCGTCCTCCGCACCGGAGCAGACTGCCGGGACCGAGGCCCCCGGGGTGCAGATCTTCGAGGACTTCGCCTGCCCGCATTGCGCGGCGTTCCACGAGCAGAACGGGGGCTTGATCCACGGCCTGGTGTCCGGCGGCAAGCTGGAGGCCGACTACCGCATCGTGGACTTCCTGGGCCAAGGTGACCCGGAGTCCTGGTCCACGCGGGCTGCCAACGCCTACTACTGCCTGGAGGACTCCCTGGGATCGGGCCCGGGCCACGACGAGGCGGCCGCCAACAAGCTGCACGCCTTCCAGTCCTGGCTCTTCGAGCAGGCGACAACCCAGCCGGACGATGCCACCCTGGTGGCCCAGGCCGATGAGATCGGCGGACGCGCCGCGTCGGTCGAGCAGTGCGTCACCGAGGATGGTGGGGCCCCGCAGATCACGGCCGCCATGTCAGACTTTTCCGACTTGGGGCTCCGCGGCGTCCCCTCGGTCTACTCGACCGCCGATTCGACGCCGTACAACCCCGAGCAGCACGGCGACCTCAAGACGTGGCTGACAGACCGCCCCGGGCAGTGACGTCGGCGCCCTGCACTCCGCGCTGCACGGGAATGCGCCGGGCCACCGCGTAGCCGATCCACATCAGGGCCAGCGTGGCCGCACAGGCGGCCAGCCAGTAGAGCGGCCCCGGCAGGGCCTGCAGGAACGGCCGGAACTTCAGGTAGAAGTAGTTGCCGTCCGTCAGCGCGTTGACCGCCAGGGCCACCCCGAAATAGGCGAGGAACCAGGCGTAGGAACGCCAGAGCCCGCGGACGGTGGGCCGCCAGTCGTCGACGATCCCGGCGAAGACCGGCACCAGGATGGTCACGGCATGGCTGACCAGGAAGCTCCACCCCATGAGGTGGTCCATCGGCTGGATCCGCTGCGGGTAGACGAACGTCGCGTACGCGTAGAGACCGAAGTAGAAGCCCACCTCCAACACCGTGCGCCGCCCCGTGATGAGGTATGCCATCAGGATCAGCGTGGTCACTCGGGAGATGTGCAGTGGTAGGGCGTCGCCCCAATCCCAACCGGCCACGAACGCCTGGTAGCTGTACAGGGCCACCTGTTGCACGAGGGCCAGCAACAGGAAGCCCCAGCGCAGCACCGGGGCGACGTTCCTCACCTGTCGACGGAACGCCAGCAGCAGGGCCAAGGCCGCCAGTACTGTCCCCAGAGCCATCAGGTGGTCCGCCCCGAACAACGGGATATACGGAGCCAGAGGGTCCAGGAACGAGATCATGCCCCTAGGCTAGCCAGCCCGGATGGCCGCAGCTCGCGCCGGAGCCCGTCCTAACGCGGCGTCACGGCGATGATGAAGGCGCTCTTCAGGCCCAGCCGGGAGCGGAACTGGTTGCCGGTGATCCGGGAGGTGGTGCCGTCCGAGGCCGTGGCCGTGATCCAGTCCGTGTAGCCGGAGTTCTGGTTCTCCGCTGTCTCCGCCACCGTGACCACGTTGGGCAGGCCGAAGGCCCGGGCCATCTGCGCCTGGGTGGGGCTCGAGGTCCAGCTCCGGTTGGGGTTGTTGGCCGCAGCCTGGAGGCTGTAGGGATCGGGGCGGCTGGTCAGATAGGGCACCGTCTTGCCCCACTGTTCTTCGGCGCCACGGGTCTGGCCGCCACTGGAGGAGTAGTAGGTGGCCTCGGCCACGGAGCCGTTGTAGTAGAGGACCCTCTGTGAGGTCGCGTCCACGGCGGCCTTCCAGCGCGCGCCATACACACTGCCAGGCCCCTCGTTCTCTTTGGCCCAGCCCGTGAACTTCTGCGATCGGACGTCGTCGTAGACATGGCAGTCACAATCGGGCTTCAGGGAGCCCATGTTCCGCAGCGCGTAGGAACGACCGGCCACCGTCTGTGCCTCCAGCGCGGCGGGCGGCCACAACGAGGGCATCTCGTCCACCCCGTAGAGGTACTCGTCGTTCATGCGCAGCTCGTTGACCACGTTGAGGCCTCCATCGCCGTTCGCGGTGACCTGGACGCGGCCGTGGCGCAGGACGAGATCCGTGCTGGCGCCGTTGGCGTCGGGAACTGTGACGGTGGAGGCGGTGCCCTTCCAGAACCGCGTTCCGGTCCACTCGAGGGCCATGGAACCGCTCCTCTGCTGTGTCCCGTTCGGAAGCGTGGCGACCACCTGGTCACCGTCCGCCGTGAACGTCACGGCACCGGCGGTGGCGGGCGCCTGCGACGAGCCGGAGGCCCGGACTCGGACCTCTCGCGTGCCGTCCACGACGATCCTCGGCGTGGTGACGAGGTGTACGCGGATGTTCTCGTTGACCCGGTTGGGGCCGTTCTGCACCACGGCGGGGCGGTAGTAGTGGTTCAGGATCTGACCAGAGGTATTCCCCGCCTCAGCCATCGCCCGGGCCCCGTACTGGCTCATGCCCACCCCGTGGCCCCAGCCGGAGCCACTCACCGCGAAGGACACGGGGAACACGGTGGTGTCATGGCCCATCTCCCCGGCGACCTTCCAGATGAGCTGGGCGGCCTCCCCGCGTGAGATCGGCCGCCCGGGCCGGAAGTTGCCGTCGGCATAGCCTCGGCTGATGCCCTCGGTCTTCATCCAGGCGATGTACTGGGCGTAGGACGAATCTTCGGGGACGTCCTTGAACGGCGCACCGGACGGCTCCGCGGCGCCGGCGTCCGCCACCCCGTAGAGGATCTTGGCCATCTCGCCGCGGGTGATGGACCGGTACGGCCGGAATGTCTCGTCCGCGTAGCCGTTGATGATGCCCTCGGTGGCCATCCAGGCGATCGGCGTATAGGCGTACCACCCCTGCTTGGCGGGAACGTCCTTGAACGGGCTCACTGCTGGCGGCGTGACATCCGGATCGACGAGACGGAACAGGAACGCGGAAGCCTCAGCGCGGCTGATGTCCTCGTTCACCCCGAAGGTCCCGTCCGACCCGCCCTTGGTGATCTCCTGCTGGATCATCCACGTGACAGCCGCGTGGAAGGTGTGGGTTGCCGGGACATCCGGGAAAGTGGAGGGGGTGGCCGCCCGAGCCGGCGCGGCCGGGCCCGCCAACGGGCCGGCGGCCAGCACCAGGACGGCGGCCAAAAGCACGGTCAGGAGCCGGCGAGACAGCCCGCTCGAACGGGCCGGACGCGGCCCGCTCAGGCCCGGAACGGTGGCGGGCGCGATGAAGATGGGCACGGTGGTCCTCCGGGGAAGTCGTCGGAGACGTCTAGGTCACTGCCTCGGCAGCTTCCGCGTCCCCAGGTACTAGTATGCGCCCGGCGCCCGGCCGGCAGTGGAGCCCCCTACCGGATTCGAACCGGTGACCCCCTGTTTACAAGACAGGTGCTCTGGCCAACTGAGCTAAGGAGGCGGGAAGGGCCGGCACCGAGCCGTGTCAGCGAGCCTGCTGACGTGGACGGAAACCGGCCCTTCAAGAGTAGCGGATCAGGCGATCAGGAGGCGTCCATGATGCCCTGGGCCCAGTCGGTGAAGGCCTGGCCCTGCTCCGCGGTGGCCCAATTCTCGCCCTGGACCCACACGGACGGGGTGCCCGCCACACCCGCGGCACGGGCCTGGGCGCCGGAGTACTTCACGTAGGGACGGTAGGTGTTGCCGTCCACGCAGGAGTCGATGTCCGCTCCCAGGCCGGAGGCCATGTCCTTGAGCTCGTCGTCGCTCAGGCCCTGGCCGCCGTGGCCGGTGTAGGCGCCGAAGACCCCGCTGAGGAAGGAGTTGTAGTTCTCCGGGGAGTTCTCCGCCACGCAGGCAGCCGCGTTGGCGGCGCGGGAGGAGTAGTTGGCGGTCGCGGGGTTGTCCAGGAAGTCCAGCATGCGGTACTCCACGGTGACCTCGCCTGCGTCCAGCCACTGGTCCAGCTGCTCGGCGTTCTCCGTCTCGAAGCTGGCGCAGTGCACGCAGTTGGCGTCGGCGTAGACGATGATCTGGGCTGGCTCACCGGCCGGGCGTGCCTCAGCACCGGGGACGGTCTCGGGCTGCTCGCCGGTGGACTCCGGGATCTCGACGGTCGTGGCGTCGACCTCTTCGAGGCCTTCGTCGCCCGGGGCCAGTTCGGTGGTGGAGGTGAGGGTGATACCGCCCTGGTCGTTGCCCGCGCTCGGCGAGGGGCCGGCGTCGGGAATGGAGCGGGACGAGTTCATGAAGATGACACCGATCACCACCGCGATGACCACCACGACGCCGATGACCACACCCCAGCGCACCATGAGGGAGCGCCTCTTCTCCTGACGGCGCTGCTCCTCCTGCATCTGGCGGGCCTTCTCACGGGCGGTCTGCTGCCGTTCGGCCTTGGTCTGATTCTTACTAGTCGCCATGGTCCTGCCTGTCGTCCTGACTCTCGGGTCGCTGCGGTGTCATGTGGCCGGCCAGTATCCCCTCATACCATTCTTCGGCGGGCCGTGGGCCAGACTACCGGGCCAACCTGAGAAACCTGTTCACACAGTGGCAACCCTTCTGGGCGGTCTCTGGCGATAGGCTCGGGAACGGAAGAGGACAAGGAGGTCCGCAGTGAACAACACCGCCGTAGACATCCCCACCGGCACCGTGCCGTTCGTCGAGAAGCTGGCCGGGGACCCGCCGGCGCCCGGCGACTCCGACCTGGTGGTCGTGGCCAACCGTCTGGCCGTGGACCGCGTGGTCGAGGAGGACGGCACCACCTCGTGGCGCCGGTCCCCCGGCGGCCTGGTCACCGCGCTGGCGCCCATCATGACCCGGCAGGAGGGCGCGTGGGTCGGCTGGGGTGGTTCCCCGGAGGAGGAGCTCGACGAGCCGCTGGAGCCCTTCTCCCATGAAGGCATGAACCTGATCCCGGTGGCCCTGACCAAGCGGGAACTGGTCGAGTACTACGAGGGGTTCTCCAACTCCACCCTCTGGCCCCTGTATCACGACGTCATCGCCCGTCCGGAGTTCCACCGGCAATGGTGGGACACGTATCAGCAGGTCAACGCTCGCTTCGCGCATGCAGCGGCCGCCACGGCCGCCGAGGGGGCCACGGTCTGGGTGCAGGACTACCAACTGCAGCTCGTGCCCCGCATCCTGCGGCGGCTCCGCCCGGACCTGCGGATCGGCTACTTCCACCACATCCCGTTCCCGCCGGTCGAGATCTACGCGCAGCTGCCCTGGCGCCGACCCGTGCTCGAGGGCCTGCTCGGGGCGGACCTGATCGGATTCCAGCGCCGTTCGGACGTCTCCAACTTCCAGGGTGCGGTACGGCGCATCCTGGGCTCGCCCTTCCGATCCAATGCG
>NZ_BAAALH010000001.1:1902-17978 GCF_039528175.1 Citricoccus alkalitolerans | reverse complement strand
GACACCATCACGGACCTGGCCCAGGACCCGGACATCCAGGCACGCGCCCGGCAGATCCGCGAGGAGCTCGGCAACCCGAGCACCATCCTCCTGGGCGTTGACCGGCTGGACTACACCAAGGGCATCCGGCACCGCATCAAGGCCTTCTCCGAGCTGCTCGAGGACGGCCGGCTGAGCGTGGAGGACGCCTGTCTGGTACAGGTGGCCAGCCCGTCCCGGGAAAGCGTGGACTCCTACAAGGAGCTGCGGGACGAGATCGAGCTGTCCGTCGGCCGAGTCAACGGCACCTTCGACACGATGGGCCACACCGCCATCCGCTACCTGCACCACTCCTATCCGGTCGAGGAGATGGTGGCGCTCTATCTGGCCGCCGACGTCATGCTGGTGACCGCCCTGCGGGACGGGATGAACCTCGTGGCCAAGGAGTATGTGGCGGCCCGCGGCGGCTGGGGCGGGGTGCTGGTGCTCTCCGAGTTCGCCGGCGCCGCGGACCAATTGCGCAAGGCCCTGCTGGTCAACCCCCATGACATCGACGGGCTGAAGGAAGCCATCATGGAGGCCACCGAGATGTCCCCCGGTGAGGCCACCAAGCGCATGAAGTCGATGCACCGGCAGCTCATCACCCATGACGTGAACAAGTGGTCCCGCGACTTCCTCGACCGCCTCGGCGGCGCGGTCCCGGCAGAACGCTCCGGGCCGGAGGACGGCGGCCAGCAGTCGGCCTTCATGGACACTGACGACGACCGCGAGCGCCGCGACCACGAAGTCGACGAACCCTTCGACGAGAGCGGTCCCACTGACGGTTCCACGCCGGGGGACGGACGATGACCGGTCCGGGGCTGGCCACCGCCCTGCAGGAGTTCGCCGCACGGGAGACGATCCTCGTGGCGCTGGACTTCGACGGGGTGATGGCCGAACTCGTGGACCGGGCCGAGAACGCCAGGCCCCTGCCGGCGAACGCCACCGCGATGACCGCCCTGGCCGGGCTCCCGGGCGTTCACACGGCGCTGGTCTCCGGCCGCGCCCTGGACTCGCTGTTGGCCGTCGCCTCGCCCCCTGAACCGACGCTGCTCATCGGGTCGCACGGAGCCGAGCGGCGCCTCGGACCGGAGGCGCCCCCGCTGGAACTGGACGCGGAACAGGCGCGGGCACTGGCCGCCGTCGGGCAGGTGCTGGAGACCGTGGCAGCCCGGTATCCGGACTCGTGGGTGGAGTCCAAGCCGGCGGCCCGGGTGTTGCAGGTGAGGCTGGCCCGGTCGGGCGAGGCGAGGCGCCGGGCCGTGTCCGAGGCCGAGGAGGCCTTGAGCAGCCTGGCCGGGCAGCCTGGGCGGTCTGAGCTGGCCCCGTTCTTCGTCGGGCACGGCAAGGACGTGCTGGAGGTCGCCGTGGTGCGGGCGGACAAGGGCCAGGGGCTGGACCTGCTGAGGTCCGTCACCGGGGCGGACGCCGTGTTGTTCGCCGGGGACGACGTGACGGACGAGAGGGGATTCGCCCGGCTGGATCCGGCCCGGGACGTGTCCATCAAGGTCGGCCCCGGCGAGACAGGGGCCCAGTTCAGGATCGAGGGGCCGGCCGACGTGGCCACCGTGCTGGAGGCGGTGCGGTCATGGCGTCCGTAGAACTGCGCGGCATCACGGTCCAGTACCCCTCAGCACGGACCCCCGCCCTGTACGGGCTGGACCTCTGCGCCCAGGACGGCCGGTTCACGGTGATCGCCGGTGACCTGCGCAGCGGCAAGTCCACGCTGTTGCGGGTGGTGGCCGGGCAGGAGCCGCCGGATGCCGGGCGGGTGCTGATCGGCGGCGTGGACGTGACAGAGGTGCCGGCGCACGACCGTGACGCGGTGATCGTGTTCCAGAACTACGCCCTCTACCCGCACATGGACGTGCAGGAGAACATGAGCTTCGCCCTGCGGGTGGCCGGAGTCCCGCCGGCCGAACGGCTGGACCGGGTCCGGGAGGCCGCTCGGCTCCTGGACCTGGAGGAGCAGCTCGGCTGGACGCCCGAGCGACTGACCGGCCCACAACGGCAGCAGGTGGCGCTCGCACGGGCCGTGGTCCGCCGGCCCGCCGTGCTGCTCATGGACGATCCGCTCACCGCCCTGCCCCCGGCCCTGAAGGACCACACGGCCGGGCTGATCCGTAGCCTGGCCCGCACCCTGAACGTCACCACGCTGTACGCCACCGCCGAACCCGGGCCGGTGGCGTCCGTGGCGGACCGCCTGCTGCGGCTGGACTCGGGCCAGCTGAGGGAGGACACTGCCGTGTCATGACACCGCGTTCCGGTCTGGACATCACCACCTCGGGTACTGCCGTGGACACCGCCGCGTTGATCGCCCTGCCCTGGGACGTACCCCTGGCCGAATGGCCCGAGTCCGCCCTCGCCGCCCTCCCGCGCGGGCTGTCCCGGCACGTGGTGCGGTTCGCCCACCTTGAGGATGCCGTGGTCGCGGTGAAGGAGACCACGGAATTCTCAGCCCGCCGTGAGTACCAGTTGCTGCGCCGGCTCGAACGCCTGGATGTTCCCTGCGTGGAGCCGGTGGCCGTGGTCGCCGGACGCATCGATCCGGACGGCGAGCCGCTGCCGACGGTTCTCGTGACCCGGCACCTGCGGTTCTCGCTGCCCTACCGCGCTGTCTTCTCCCGGCGGCTGCACCGGGACACCCTGACCCGGCTGATCGACGCGCTCGCCCTATTGCTCGTGGAGCTGCACCTGGCCGGCTTCTACTGGGGTGATGTCTCCCTGTCCAACACCTTGTTCCGCCGTGACGCCGGCGCCTTCGCCGCCTACCTGGTGGATGCCGAGACCGGTGAACTGCACCCCTCCCTGTCCCGCGGTCAGCGCGAGCATGACCTGGAGCTGGCCAGGGTCAACGTGGCCGGTGAGCTGATGGACCTGATGTCCGGCGGCCTGGTGGAGGGGGACGTGGACCCTGTGGCCACCTCGCAGCTGATCATCGACGCCTACCGCCGGTTGTGGGAGGAGCTCACCGCGGACATGTCCTTCCGGCCCGGCGAGCGCTGGCGGGTCGAGGAGCGGATCCGCCGATTGAACTCCCTCGGCTTCGATGTGGAGGAGTACGCCATCCGCACCACCCGGGGTGGCTCCGAACTGGTGCTGCAGCCCAAGGTCGTGGACCCGGGGCACCATCAGCGCCGACTGTTGGGGCTGACCGGCCTGGACGTGCAGGAGAACCAGGCCCGACGGCTGCTGCGGGAGATCGACGAGTACCGGGCCGTCAAGCACCCTGAGATGGACGAGCACGAGGCCGCGAACCGTTGGCTGACCGAGGTCTTCGAGCCCGTGGCCCGGTCCATTCCGCAGAACCTCTCCGGCAAGCTCGAGCCCGCCGAGGTGATGCACCAGTTGCTCGAACACCGCTGGTACCTCTCCGAGAACCAGTCCCGATCGGTCCCACTGGACGAGGCCCTGGATTCCTACCTCCAGACCGTCCTGCCCCTCCGTCGGGACGAGGACGCCGTGGTGCTGCATCCGACGACCACCATGCTCAAGGCAGTCGAGCTTCCCTCAGAGAACTACGACTGACCCTCGCGCCCGAGGAGCAGGAAGCCGTGGGACGGAACGCGGGCGTCAACGGGAACCGCGGTGCAGGGGCCGTCGGCACCGTGGCCGGCGAGCAGACTGTATCCGCGCACCTCGTCCGGGATCGGCATCGGCTCCGCGCCCAGCGCCGCCAGCAGGACCACAGCACCGGGCCCGACGTCGGCCCCCGCATCTCCGCGCTCGACGCCCCGGTCCATCCGCACCCAGCGGCGCTCGTCGTCCACCACGGCGCGAGTGGTGGAGCGGTCGCGGTCGGTGAGTTCGCGGCGCTCGGCGCGCAGCCGTCCCAGCGACCGGTAGAGCGCCAGCATTCGGGCGTGCCGACCGGTCTCGGCCTCGTTCCACCGCAGCGTCGAGGCGGCGAAGGTCTCCGGGGACTGAGGGTCGGGCACCGCGTCGTGGCTCCAGGCCATGCGTGCGAACTCCCGGCGCCGCCCCTCCGTCACCGCCTGCGCCAGCTCCGGTTCACGGTGCGCGGTGAAGAACTGCCATGGGGTGGAGGCCGCCCACTCCTCCCCCATGAACAGCATCGGTGTGAAGGGCCCGGTCAGCAGCAGCGCGGCGCCGATCGCCAGCTGCCCCTCGTCGAGACTCGCCGCCAGGCGGTCACCGGCGGCACGGTTGCCGACCTGGTCGTGGTTCTGGACGCACACCACCAGGGCTTCGGAGGGGAGGTGCTCCCCCAGGGGCCGGCCATGGTGGCGCTGACGGAAGGAAGACCAGCTGCCATCGTGGAAGAACCCGCCGTTGAGCACTTTGGCCAGTGCGGACAGGGGTGCGAAGTCCGCGTAGTAGCCGTCTGTCTCCCCGGTCAGGGCCACGTGGACGGCGTGGTGGAAGTCGTCCGACCACTGCCCCGTCAGGCCATAGCCGCCCGCCCCATCGGCCCCGGGCCCGGGCCGGGCCGTGATGAGCCGCGGATCGTTCTGGTCCGATTCGGCCACGAGCACCAGCGGCCGGCCCAGATACTCTGACAGGGCGTCCGTCTCCGCGGCCAGCTCCTCGAGCAGGTGCACGGCACGGCTGTCCCGCAGCGCGTGGACGGCATCCAACCGGAGTCCGTCCACGTGGTAGTCCTCGAACCACATCCGGGCGTTGTCCAGAATGTACCGGCGCACCTCGTCCGAGTCCGGCCCGTCCAGGTTGAGCCCGCTGCCCCAGCCGGTGGAGTGCTCGGTCAGGTACGGGCCGAACTGCGGAAGGTAGTTCCCGGAGGGACCGAGGTGGTTGTAGACCACGTCCTGGATCACGGCCAGGCCCACCCCGTGGCAAGCGTCCACGAAGCGCTGATAGGCCGCCGGCCCACCGTAGGAGGCGTCCACGGCGTACCAGCCGACGCCGTCATAACCCCAGTTGTGCGTCCCGGCGAAGGAGTTCACGGGCAGCAGCTCCACATGGGTCACCCCGAGCGAGACCAGGTGGTCCAGCCTCTCCGCGGCGGCGTCCAGGGTGCCCTCGTCCGTGAAGGTGCCGAGGTGGAGTTCATAGAACACGGCCCCGCGCAGGTCCCGGCCGGCCCAGCCGGAGTCCTGCCATGGATGCGCGGAGCTGTCGAACAGCCGGGACGGCCCGTGCACGGTGTCCGGCTGGCACCGCGAGCGCGGGTCCGGGAACGGCCCCTCGCCGTCCACCCGGTAGCCGTATCCGTGGTCGGTCTCGGTCGGCACTCGGCCGTCCACCGTCGGCTCCGGAACCCACCAGCCGTCCCCGGCAGGCTCCATCCCCACCGAGGCGACGACGCCCCAGCGGTGCTCCGCGTCGTGCACGGCCCCGGGCTCCTCGTCGGTGAACACGAGTTCCACGCCACGCGCCTGTGGTGCCCACACCGCGTAGCGGCTGCTTTCGGCCGCCTCGGTGCTGAGGTCTTCGCTCATTGTCGTGTGTCCTGTTCCGTTCATCGCAGCGTGTTCCCGTCCTCCGGCACCAGCAGCGCCACCGGGTGGCGTTCCAAGACCTCGGCCAGACGTGTGGTGCCGTCCGTGAAGGCCCCGCCGAAGCGGCGCCCCGTCAGCAGGTCCACCATCGTCTGGCGGGGCAGTACGACGGCGGCGTCGCCCCATCCTCCTTCATCCTCCAGTCCCAGCGGCCACCGGGTGGCCACGGTGATGCACCCGCCCCGGGTGAAGGCGACCACGTGGTCCGATGCCTCGCCGAGGACATCGAGTTCCTGGTAGCGGATGAACCACTCGGGGTGCTCCCGGCGGGCGCGCAGGGCGCGGGAGGTCACGAGCATCTTCAGTCCGGCGGCGTACTCGGCGAGCGCGGCGCCGTCGGGCCGGGTCGAGCCGTCCTCCGGCTCTGCCGGGGCTGGGAACTCGGGCTCCCACCCGGCGTCGAGCCGCGCCAGCAGGGCCGTCCGCTCCTGGAAGTCCACGGCCCGGCGATTGTCCGGGTCCACGAGGGTGGGGAACGGGATCTCGGTGCCCTGGTAGACGTCCGGGATGCCGGGCATGGTGAGCTGGATGAGCTTCATGGCCACCTGGTTGGTCACGCCGGGAACGGCGATCCGGTCGGCGATGCGCTGGATCTCGTCCCGCAGCTCGCCCATCCCGGTGGCCCGCTCGGCGAGGTCCGCGAGCGCGGCCTCGAACTCCGCATCCTGTTCGGTCCACGTCGTACGGGTCGCGGCCTCACGGGCGGCCTTGAGTGCATAGTCGGCCAGCCGCTGGGGGTCCAGCGGGGAGCCGTCCACCGGCCAGGCACCCACGATGGTCTCCCACAACAGCTTCTCGAACGGTCCGTCTCCCAACGGGGCCAGCTCCCTGAGCCGGTCCAGGGTGCGGACCCACTCCCCCGGGATCTCGGACAGCACGTCGATCCGGGCCCGGACGTCCTCGCTGCGCTTGGTGTCATGCGTGGAGAGCGTGGTCATGGTGCGGGGCATGCGCGCTTGGCGGTCACCCTGCAACTCGTGGAATCGTTCCAACTCCAGCGCGAACGACGACGGGTCCCCACCGACCTCGTTCAGCGACGCCAGCCGCGTGTACCGGTAGAAGGCGGTGTCCTCCACGCCCTTGGCCATGACCATCCCGGAGGTCTGCTGGAATCGTTCGCCCACGGGGTGGTCGGGATCGGCCAGCAGCGGCAGCAGCGCCTCGACCGCGTCCGCCAGATCGGAACGGCGGCGCACTGCCTCCGCGGCCGCGTCGTCCAGGTGATGGCGCCCGGTCGGCAGGTAGGAACGGTAGACGGGAAAGCAGGCGAGTAGTTCCGCCAGGGCGTCGTGGACGAGGTGGTCACCGGACTCCTCGTCATCCGGGATCAGTCCGGGGACGAGCCGCCCCAGGCGTTCGACCTCGGACCGGAGCATGCCGTCCACCACGGCACGCTTGGTCCCGTGGATCATTTCCGCCCACACCACCTCGGCGGCTGCGGCCGTCTCCCCGGTGGGGTCCTCGGTGCGGCCCCACCCGCCGAGCCGCCCGGCCACCTCGTCGAGTTCAGGGGCCCCGGCCGGGTCCGTGAGGATGCGGTCCACCTCCCCGAGGGCGTCGTAACCGGTGGTGCCGTCCATGTGCCAGGCGGCGGGCAGTCGTTCGCCAGCCTCCAGGATCTTCTCCCCGAGCAGGTAGATCCCCCCGGTGGCCTGCCGCAGGTTCTCGAAGTATCCACCCGGATCCGCCAACCCGTCCGGGTGGTCCACGCGAAGACCGTCCACGAGTCCGTCACGGACCCAGGACAGGATCTCGCGGTGGGTCTCGGCGAAGACCCGCGGGATCTCCACCCGCACCCCGGCGAGGGAATTGACCGCGAAGAACCGGCGGTAGTTGAGGTTCTCGTCCGCCTCTCGCCACGGCATCAGCCGGTAGTTCTGCCTCTCGTGCGCGGCGCGGGCCACAGCCTCGTCTCCGGCCGCGTCCCCGACGGCGGCGTGCGCCGCCTCCTCGGTGCCCGGCGCCAGGGGGAAGACATTCTCGTAGTAGTGCAGTTCCCCGTCCACCACGCGCAGCCTCGCGAGTTCGGCCTCCGGGTCCTCGTCGGTGCCGTCCCCGAGGACGGGCAGCCAGATGCGCGAATCCCCGGCGGCCCAGTCGATGTCGAAGGCCATCGCGTACTTGGAGGATTGGCCGTGCTTGAGCAGGTCCCACCACCAGGCGTTGTCCTTGGGAGTGGCCACGCCCACGTGATTCGGCACGATGTCCGCGAGGATCCCGCCGCCGGCCGCGTGCACGGCCTCGGCCAGCTCACGCAGACCGGTCTCCCCACCGCGGGCGTCGTCCACCTGGGTGGGGTCCACCACGTCGTAGCCGTGGGTGGAGCCCTCCTCTGCGCCGAGCATCGGAGACAGGTAGAGCCAGTCGACGCCCAGGTCCCACAGATAGGGCAGGACCTCGCGGGCGCTGTCGAGCGTGAAGTCCGCGGTGAGCTGCAGGCGGTAGGTGGATGCGGGGACGTTCTGCGGGATGGTCACGTGGTGCACGGTAGCAAACCCGGCCGCTCTTACTGCTCTTACTGCTCGGGCGGCTGGGTCAGGTCCCTCGTAATCTGCGGTTCGCCCGAGTCCTCGAAGGTGATCAGCACGTCCTGGTGGACCGTGCCGTCCGGCATGGTGAGGTCCGCATTGAGGGCGTTGCCCCGCCATTCCTTGCCCTGCACGGATTCGACCCCGTACTTGGCGGCCACGTTGTCCTGGACGGCGTCCTGCCAGGCCTGGTTGCCGAAGACCGAGTAGACGATGGCGGCCACGCCGATCACCAGCACACCGGCTCCGGCGACGATCTCCCGGCCGGCATCCCTGAGCCGGTCCGGCCCTGCATAGCGGGCATCCTCGTCGTCGAGGTGGGCCCGGTAGCGCTTGCGCCGCCACAGGCCGTGGGCGACGACGGCCAGGCCCGCCACGGCCAAGAGGATGCCGATCCATTGGGCGACGAGCGGGGTCTGGAGGTCGATCGGTGTGTACATGCTTCCATTGTCTCCCGGATGGTCACTCGGGTGGAGTCCGGCTACTTGCGCAGCGTGTAGCCACGTGTCCCGGCCATATCGGCCAACTGGCTCGTGTCCACCCAGAACGGCTCGGTCCACGGGTCGTAGACCAGGAACGTGTCGTTCACGGTGTTGTAGCCGACCACGGCCATGTGATGCCGCAGGGTGAACCGGCCGCCGGTCTTCGCCAGATGGAGTGGTGGCTGCTCGTCCGGGGTCGCCGCGATGTTGATGACCACGGGGGCACCGCCGTCGATGGACCGTCGCGCGCCGGTGCGGAACTCGCGGGTCTGGGCCAGGTTCGCGTCCGCGCCGGGGATGGTCTTCACCGTGTACCGGACATCGAACGGCGCGTGATAATCCAGCACGCGGGCCACCTGGTGCAGCCAGGTCCCCTCCCGGTCGGTCTGGGCTGCCGTGGCCAGGGACTTCTGCGAGAAGTCGAGGCGGAACGCGGACAGGGTGATCGCCATGGAGGCCGGTCCGCACCAATAGCCGTTGGGCTGCGCCTCGTAGTCGGCGCGCAGGATGGCGACACCCTGCTTCGGGCGCTCCGGGAGGTAGCGCTTGCCCAGTCGGGACACATCCGACTTGGCGTTGCCCGCCTCGAAGTCCCGGATGAGATAGCCGCCGTGGACCCAGCCTCTGACCGTGCCGACGGTGATCTCCCGCCAGGTGGCCCCGCCGACGGACTGACTGCGACCGGTGATGACCACTCGCGTGTTGCGGGCCAGCGATGCGAGCGCCGCGTGGCCCGTGCCCGCTCCGGCTCTCACGTTGAGGCCGTCGTCGGCGATGACCACGTACCGGTACGCCAGCGGGATCTCGGGTTCGGGTTCCGGCTCGGGTGCCGGCTCTGGCTTCGGGGCCGGCTTCGGCGGCGAGGCCGGTGGTTTCGGCTGGCCGTTCAGATGC
The DNA here is from genome assembly GCF_039528175.1 of Citricoccus alkalitolerans. Lineage (NCBI taxonomy): Bacteria > Bacillati > Actinomycetota > Actinomycetes > Micrococcales > Micrococcaceae > Citricoccus > Citricoccus alkalitolerans. The sequence goes on along the minus strand of NZ_BAAALH010000001.1, from coordinate 8,576 downwards.
GTCTCGAGGCCGTAGAGGAACTTGGCGGTCTCGCCGCGTCCGACCTGCCGCGAGGGGCGGAAGGTACCGTCCGCGTAGCCCGCGACCATCTCGTTCTCGGAGAGCCAGGAGATGTCCCGGTAGGCGGGTGCAGTCGTCGGGACGTCGGAGAACACCGCATCGGACGGGGCCGTGTAGTCGGATTCCCCGCCATAGCGGAACAGGTAGCGGGCGAGCTCCACGCGGGAGATCGACCGGTTCGGACGGAAGGTGCCGTCCGTATAGCCGGTCACGATCTCCTGCTCGTGCATCCAGGAGATGGCGGTGAAGCCCTCGTCGCCGGCTCTCGGTTGCACGTCCTCGAAGTCTGCGGCGGTGCCCGGCTCATGGGTATCCCCGGACATCCGGTAGATCATCAAGGCGGCCTCCTTGCGGGTGATCTCCCGGTAGACACCGAAGCTGTGGTCCGCGTACCCCTCGGACAGGCCCGCGCAGGCCATCCACGTGACATGGGTGTAGAACGTGGTGTTCGGCGCGACGTCCGTGAAGTCTTGCTTGCAGGGGCCCGAATGCGCGGTCGTCACATCGGCGTGGCCGCGGGCGGCGTCCGGCCCGGCGTTCTTGCCCTGCACGGCGTCCAGGACGGAATCGTCGAGGACCGGGAGCGACTCGTCGAACTCGGTCGTCTGGTCCAGCGGGGTCAAGTGCTCGGAGTCGGCCGCGGCCGGAGCGGCAACAGCCAGTCCCGGCAGCAGCAGACCCAGGCTGAGGGCGGTGGCGAGGAGGCCCGCGCGGCGGCGCCGCGGGGCAGACTGAGGCTGACGGGACACGGTGTCGCCCTTCGTGGGTGGAGTGATGGGCAGGGCGTTTCCCTCCGCTCTGCCGCGAGCATGATAACCGAACCAGGTTTCCACGGGGTGACGGGGCCCACAACCGCTCATCGGCCGAGCGGACCGGGTGGGCGGTGTGGTGGGATATCCCCATGAAGCTCTCTACCTATCGATTGCCGGGCTCGGACCCAGACACCCCGGGCGCCACGTTCGCCGCACTCGTCACGGAGACCGATGGCCCCCGCGCCACGGCCGCCGTCGAGCTGGAAGGCGTGGTCGACGTCGGGGACTTCCTGTCCCTGCCGGAACCGAGCCGCACCGAGCTGGTGGAGGCCGCCCTGGCCGCGGCCGCGGAGGAGCCCTCCCGGGTGCTGGACGCCTCGGCACTGGAGCCCGCCACGCTCATCCCGTTCCCCACCAAGGTGTTCTGCATCGGGCTGAACTATCGCAACCACATCCTGGAGACCGGGCTGGAGCTGCCGGAGCACCCCTCGGTCTTCACCAAGTTCGCCCAGACGCTCACCGGGGCCACGGATGCCATCGAGGTCCCGGCCGAGGACCACCGAATGGACTGGGAGGGCGAGCTGTGCATCATCATCGGCGAGCCCGGCCGCCGCATCCCCGAGGACCAGGCTGCCGCACACATTGCCGGCTACGCCATCTCCAACGACGTCTCCGTCCGCGGCTACCAGGGCCGGACTACGGAATGGACGCAGGGAAAGGTCTGGGAGGAGACCACGCCGATCGGCCCGTGGCTGGTCACGCCGGACGAATACGTGCCCGGCGCCACGATCACCACCCGTGTCAACGGTGAGGTCATGCAGCAGGACTCCACCGGAGACCTCGTGTTCGGCGCCGAGAAGCTCGTCTCCTACCTCTCCGACCTGGTCACCCTGCTGCCCGGGGACCTCATCCTCACCGGAACCCCCGCCGGGGTCGCCCTGGCCCGGAAGAACGACGCCGGCCGGCGCCCCTGGCTGAAGGCCGGGGACGTCCTGGAGACGGAGATCGAGGGCCTGGGCCTGCAGCGGAACGAGATCCGATGACCGCCGGGTTCACGACGTGTGACCTCTATGACGCGGACGAGACGCTGCAGTCCTGTTCGCTGCAGTTCCAGGACCTCGGCGCCCGGACGCTGTTCACCGGCCCCGTGCGGACCCTCCGCTGCCACCGGGACAACGGGTTGGTCAAACAGGTCCTGAGTTCCCCCGGACACGGCGCGGTCCTTGTGGTGGACGGCGGCGGTTCCCTGGAGTCCGCCCTCATGGGCGACCTCATCGCCGCGGCAGCCGTGCGGAACGGCTGGGCCGGAGTCATCGTCCACGGGGCCATCCGGGACCGCGCCGTGGTCCGCACCCTGGACCTGGGCGTCAAGGCCCTGGGGTCCAATCCCCGCAAGTCCGCCAAGGACGGGGCCGGCGAGGCGGACGTCCCCGTCGAGTTCGGCGGGGTGACGTTCACCCCGGGTGCCACCCTCTGGGCGGATGAGGACGGCATCCTGGTCACGCCGTGACAGGGCTGCCGGGCACTTCCCGCCCCCTCAACATCCTCGGGGCCGGCCGGGCGGGGACCTCGCTCGCCCGGGCCGCCACCTCGGCCGGCTTCCCCGTGCGGATCGCGTCCAGCCGGCCACCCACCTCGATGCGCCTGCACCTGGCCCAGTACGCTCCCCGGACCACCGCGGTGGCAGCGGCGGAGATCGCGCAGGACGGGACGGCACAGCCGATCGTCGTCCTGATGGTTCCGCAGGAGGACCTCGAGTCCGTGGACCCGGACTGGCTGGAGGGCTGCCTCCTCGTGGACGCCACCAACCGCTGGGCCGAGGAGCCGCTCCCGGGCTGGCTCCAATCGGCGCTCGACGCCGGCCGGTCCAGTTCCCAGGCCGTGGCTGCCCGGTTCTCCGGCGCCACGGTGGTGAAGGCCCTGAACCACGTCAGCCACTGGGACCTGGACACCGCGGGCCGTTCCCCGGGCCCCGAGCGGCGAGCGCTGGGAGTGGCCTCGGACAGCGAGGATGCCGCGGCCGCCGTCGGGCATTTGGCTGCTGACCTGGGGTTCGCCCCGGTACTGCTGCCCGGGCTGGCCGCCGGCCGGGCCCTGGAGCCGGACGGACCGGTCTTCAATCGGCCGATGTCCGCACCCGAACTCGCCCGCCTCACCGGCGGTACTGTGGTGCAGGACTGAGGGAACGGCTCCGGCTCCCCCACAGCGATCCCATCCGAACCACGACAAGCCGGTACCGGCAACCGAGAACAGGGGACGCCCGATGCCCACCGACACCGCCCATGTCCGAACCGGTCCGCGTGCCACACCTCTCACCAGAACGACTGCCAGGGCGACCGGCTGGGTGGCGGCGTTCGGCCTGGCGCTCGGGTTGCTGGCCGCGGTGCCGGCAACTCTCGTCACGGGGGCCTCCCCGGCCCAGGCCGACCAGGCCGAGGAAGTCATCCTCGAGGACGGCGCCGGGGTCATCCACGAGCCGACCCTGCTCGAGGGGCTGGACGGAATCTCCTTCTATGAACCGACCACCGTGGTGGTCTGGACCCAGCGCGGTGAGGCCGAGTCCAACCTCAACGAGCGACTTCTGGCCGATGCCCGTGAGAACCATCCGGAGTGGATCAGCGACGACGGTCAGAAGTGGACGGATGGTCTGTTCATCTACGCGATTGACCCGGAGGGCCGCCTGCAAGGCGTCTACTTCGGTGAGGACCGCAAGGTCGGCCTCGATCTCCAGGAGGACATCCGGGAGGATGCGGTCGACTCCCTGCGGGAGGCCGACTGGACGCAGGCCGCCCTCGATGCCACCGAGTCCGCCGCGGCCGTGATGAACCGTCCCTGGTACCGGCACCCCGGACTGTGGGTCGGCGGCGGGGTCCTGGTGGTCATCGGCGGCATCGTCGGAGGGGTGAGCGTCGCCAGCAGGAAGAGCCAGCAGCAGAAGGCCCAGGCGGAACTGGACCGCGGGAATCGGGCCTTCACCAACGTCAGCACGGATCTCGAGGCCACCGAACTGAACGCCCATACCGTGCCGGAGGACTCCAGGTACGGGGCCATGGTGCTGGAGCGGTACCGCACCTTCCACGAACGCTATCTGCAGGCGGCCCGGGAGAACGACCGGCTGTCCGGCATCCCGGTGACGAAGCTGCACCGCAAGGAACACCGCCAGGCCGTCACGGCCTACATGAAACAGGCGGAGGAACTCGACCAGCTGGACGACACCGTCGGAAGTACCAACACGCTGTTGAACAAGTACCCGGGCTGGCCCGAGGCCTGGGACATCCAGACCGCGCCGATGCGCGAGGACCTGGGGCAGATCGACGAGCTGGTGACCGGACAGCACAAGCTCAAGGCCGACCAGCTCTCGCCATTGCGCTCCTTCCGCCCCGAGGCGGAACGGGAGCTGGAGCGGTTGGGTGCCGGCCTGGAGACCGGCCAGATCTCCCCGGACGAGGCCCTTGACGGCCTGGACGCCCTGCGGGTCCGCCTGACCGGACTGCTGGATGACTACGCCAAGGCCCAGATCGATGCCTTCGCCACGTCCGATGCGGAACGCCAGACCCTGCAGCAGGAACTGGAACGCGAACGCCACCGCGCCTCCCGCCGTCCAGGCTCGATCCTGGACACGGTGCACCAGCCCGGATGGTTCTGGACCGCGACCGCCTTCCACCTCGGATACTCCTCGGGCCAGTCCCACGTGGTGACGGCGCGGGAACAGGCGGAGGCCTCCTCCTCAAACTCATCGACCGGATACGGCAGCTCCGGCGGCAGCTTCTCCGGCGCCGGCTCCTCCTCCAGCTTCTGAGGTGATTGGTGCAAGGAATGTTGCTGACGGGCCCGGGGTTGGCATGGACATGAGCACCGACGTGCGCCAGGATCCCTTGGCCTTCTACCTGGATAAGTCCGACCCCGCCGCGTGGAAGGCCGTGGGCGGACTGGCCCTCGCCGCGAAGAACGCCGCCCGGAAGGCCGGCCTCGACGATCAGCTCGTGGAGCTGGTGAACCTGCGCATCTCGCAGATCAATGGCTGCGCCTACTGCCTCGAGGTCCACACCCGCCAGGGAATCGACGCCGGACTGGACTCCCAGCGCCTCGGTCTGTTGGCTGCCTGGCGTGAGGCGGAGGAGGACCAGCACGTCAGCCAGCTGATGAGCCACCATGTGCTGACGGACGAGCAGTACTCCGCCGTCCAGTGGCTGGCCATCACCATGAACGTCACCAACCGCATCTCCATCCTGTCCCACCACCCGGTCAGGCGCCGTTGAACAGCTGGAAGCGAGGCAAGCGCCATGAGCAACACCGAGACTGACCCGCAGGAGACTGTCTGCAGGAACAAGCCGACCACTGGGCTGCACTTCACCGAGGGCCTCTCGGACGGAGTGGACCCGCACGCCGGTGGCACTGGTACGGTCGAGCTCCTTGAGCCCCGCGCGGTGCCGCTCGGCGGACCCCGGGCCATGACCGTCAAACGCACCCTGCCGCAACGGGCCCGCTCCCTGATCGGCGCCTGGTGCTTCTTGGACTTCTACGGACCGGATGACGTCTCCGCCACCGGCGGCATGGCGGTCCCCCGCCACCCGCACACGGGGCTGGCGACCGTCTCCTGGCTGTTCACCGGGCGGGTGGACCACATCGACTCCGCCGGTCATTGGGCCACCGTCCGCCCCGGTGAGGTCAACCTCATGAACGCCGGTTCCGGGATCACCCATTCGGAGTACTCCACGGCGGACACCACGGTCCTCCACGGTGCCCAGCTCTGGTATGCCTTCCCGGAGCACGCCCGTGCCACCGCTCCGTCCCTCGAGGCTCACCGACCGGATCCGGTCACCGGGTCTGGCTACACCGCTCGCGTCTTCCTCGGCTCCCTGCTGGGCTCCACCTCTCCGGTGAAGACGCACCTGCCCCTGACGGGCGTGGAGTTGCGAATGGACCCCGGCACCACACTGGAGGTGGACGTCCCCGCCGGCCACGAGCACGGCCTGCTCCAGGTCACCGGGGCCATCACCCTGGACGGCGTCGAGATTCCCGAGGACCACCTCGGCTTCGTCGGCCCCGGCCGGACCCGCCTGAGGATCACCTCCGGTTCGGGCCCCGTCATCGCGCTGCTGATCGGCGGCGAACCCCTCGGCGAACAGATCGTCATGTGGTGGAACTTCGTGGGCCGCACCCACGAGGAGATCGTGGCCTGGCGCGCCGCCTACCAAGCCGAGATGGGATTCGAGGCGCCGTCGGAGGATTCCCCGCTGACCGGAGCTCCCCTGGGAGCACCCGTGTCCGCAGACCTCCTGGACGCCACGATCGGCACCAGCTACCGCGATGGCCGGACGTTCCCGCAGTTCGGCGACTTCCCGGCAGGCGCCCCCGCGCCACTACCGGCCCCGGCGCTGCCCACCACCCGCATGCGGCCCCGCGCCAATCCGCCGACGAAGTAGACCAGATGACCACGTCCATCACCGACCATCAAGGAGACACGAGAGCCCATGAGTGAGCAGACACCATCCCTGGACCACCCGCAGGTCGTCCAGGGCGGCAAACCTCGCTACGAGATCCATGTGGACGCCTCAGGCGAGCCGGCCGGCAAGACCTACTTCACCGAGCACGCGGGGGCCGGTGGGACCCGTCAGCGGATTTTCCCCCATACCGAGGTGTCCGAGGAATACGGCGGCCATGGACTCGCCTCGGCCCTGGTCCGCGGCGCGTTGGACCAGTCCATCGCCGAGGGGTACCGGATCGTCGCCGTCTGCCCGTATGTGAAGGGGTGGATCGAGAAGCACCCTGAGTACCAGGAGCATGTGGACGCCACCAAGCCGGAGCACCTGCAGGCGCTCGAGCGTCGGTAGACACAGACAGACGAAAAATGCCGGCCGG
>NZ_BAAALH010000001.1:287-1864 GCF_039528175.1 Citricoccus alkalitolerans | reverse complement strand
CTCCCGGCCGGCGTCTCGTGGTCGGGGTGACAGGATTTGAACCTGCGGCCTCGTCGTCCCGAACGACGCGCGCTACCAAGCTGCGCCACACCCCGTGGAGAGTGGTTCCATGCCGAGTCCGGCGGGGAACCACAGTGGTCTATCCTAGCCGTCCGTTCCCGGATTCACCAAAACGATCCGTGGAGGTGAGCGGCACGGACACTAGACTGGTCACGTCAGCAGATCAACTCAGGCGAGACGGAGAGATGTGGCCACCGAGGCGGAGGGGTTCGGCGCTTTCAGGGACTTCCTGGCGTCACGCCCGAACCTGATCGGCCTGGCTGCCTTCCTCATCGTCTTCATCGGAGTGGGCCTCCTGTCCGATTCAATCCTCGCGGCCTTCCTCGCGGCGGCGCTGGGATACGGTGCGGGCCTGATCCTGACACCGGATCACCGCCAGACCTATTCGTCCGGCATCCCCGTGCACGGCGCAACCCAGGAGGAGATGGACCGGCAGCTCGCCGAGTTCCGCCACCGGGTCCGGAACCATCGCGCCCAACTTCCCCCGGCCTCCCAGCACGACCTGTCCATGATTGCCGTCCACCTCGGCGAGATGATCGACCGCTGGGATCTCGTCCAACAGGCTCCGGAGCAACGCCTGTCCATCGAGTCCCTCGTGTACCAGTACCTGCCGAGCACGCTGGACGTGTTCCTCCGGCTGCCCGACTCGGCCAAGCCGGCTGCTGCCATGGAATGGACCCAGCAACTGCAACTACTCGCGACCGAGGTCTCCCGCAGCCGGGACACCGTCCTGAAGCATGACCTCGAGTCCATGCGCAACAACGGACGGGTGCTCGAGCAGAAGTTCGAGGACGGGGACCTCAAGATGTTCCGGGAGAACGGCCTCTAGGCCCCCTCTCGGCCCTCCCCCGGTTCGGCGAGACTGCCTCCGGCGTAGCGAGTGAACGCCCCCAGGACCGCGGTCCACTCTTCCAGCCACGACGTCGGCTCACTCCCCCGGACGCTCAGCTCCGCTCCACCACGGGGACCGCCGGACCAGGACAGATAGAGCCGGACGGGCGAATCAGCCGCCTCCCGATGACCACCCCACCAATCCAGCTCAAGGGCACCCTCCGCCGCCCCCGCCAAGACCGCCCACTCGTAGGGGGGATTCTGATCACCGGCCGGGCCGTCCGCATCCTCCTCCAGCAGCGCTCCGTCACCGAAGTACACGTGCCCCGCCTCCCCGGTGGCACGAAGCCCCCGCGGCCACCAGAGATGGGTGTCATCCACGAACGCCCCGACCGCCTGATCCAGGTCCAGCGGGATGGAGGCGTTCAAGGCATGTGTGGCCTCCGCAGAGGCCGGGCCACTGTTCACCACCGTTCCGGGCACCACGTCCCCCGTCGAGTCTCCCGCATCCGGGCCTGGAGGACCATGCTCGCCACTGGTGGGGACGGCGAACGGGTCAAGGAACGGGCTCTCAGACATGCCCTCATCAAACCATGCCGGCCAGGCCCTGAAGGCGCGTACGGGGAGCTGCTGTCCATGATCTGACCCAGCATGGTCTGTTAAACACAGAAGCCCTGGACCGTGAG
>NZ_BAAALH010000001.1:0-264 GCF_039528175.1 Citricoccus alkalitolerans | reverse complement strand
GCGTTTCCCCCACGCTATGACCGCCGTAACCCTGTTACCACCTCTGTTGACATCTGCAACCCGGAAGGGGTTGGTGTTCGGTCGGGGGTAGTCTCAGTGTCCCTGTCGTGTCCACACCGTTTGGGGTGGTGTGGGATCGACCCAGGGGGTTACAACTTACCTTGTTGCACTGTTCAGTTGTTCCACCCCTGAGTGTTGTCGGGGTGGTGGTTCGGTTGGTTGTTGTTCCGCAACCGCATAGTGGACGCTACGCATCTGGCCCTC